>NZ_PDUD01000129.1 GCF_002646595.1 Flavilitoribacter nigricans DSM 23189 = NBRC 102662 | reverse complement strand
AAATGGACGTTTTATGAGACTAGCTTGGTTTAGCGCGGGAATTACTTCGACGGTGGCGTGTAAGCTAGCCTTAGAGCAATTCGATGACGTACAGATATATTACATCGAAACCGGCGCACATCACCCGGACAACTTGCGGTACATCGCAGATTGTGAAAATTGGTTTGGTCAGAAAATCAACATCGTCCAGAACTCGAAAGGCTACCGGGATCACCTGGACGTAATAGAGAAAACCGGATACGTGAACGGACCGACCGGCGCACGTTGCACTCTGGAATTAAAAAAGGAAGTGAGACGGGAAACCGAAAAAGTGTTACAGCCAGATAATCAGATATTTGGTTTTGAATACTCAAAGGCGGAGATCAACCGGGCCATCCGGTTCAAGGAGCAGAACCCGCACACCAATCCGATTTACCCGCTGATCGAAAAGCGACTGACTAAGGATGAATGCGCCGGGCTTGTCCGCATGGCCGGTATCGAACTACCTGAAATGTACAAGCTAGGATACAGTAACAACAACTGTATCGGCTGCGTGAAAGGCAAGAAAGGTTACTGGAATAAGATCCGGCAGGACTTCCCGGAAGTGTTCTCGGATATGGCGAAGGCCGAGCGGAATGCCGGTCATGCCTGTATTAAAGAGGATCTGCCAGAGGGTGGTTCAAAACCCGTTTTTCTGGATGAACTGGAACCGGAGCAAGGCCGCATACCTACGGCAGTAATACCAAGTTGCGGCATATTCTGTCAGGTTGATTTCGCAAACCTGATAGATCCCAAGACAGAAAAGGTAATGTCCGGGGAAATGGAAATTTGCGAAGTTTAATTAATCACACAATAACGGCCC
>NZ_PDUD01000128.1 GCF_002646595.1 Flavilitoribacter nigricans DSM 23189 = NBRC 102662 | reverse complement strand
GAAGTTGAACTGACGGCTACGGATAATTGCGACGGGGACATCACGGTCGGTCCGACCTCCGTGACTACGGAAGGGGCGTGCGCCAACGACTTCACGATCGTGCGTACCTGGACCTTTGTGGATATTTGCGGTAATACCTCTAGTGTCTCCCAAACCATTACGGTCAAAGACGAGACAGCTCCGGTAGCACCCAATCCTCCGGCCAATGTGACTGTTTCTTGCGCCTCGGACGTTCCTGCGGAAGTGGAATTAACGGCTACGGATAACTGCGACGGCGATATTACGGTTGGCCCCACTTCGGTAACTACGGAAGGAGCCTGTGCCAACGACTTCACGATTGTGCGCACGTGGACCTTTGTTGATATTTGCGGAAACACTTCCAGCGTTTCTCAAACCATTACGGTCAAAGATGAGATTGCTCCCGTAGCGCCGAATCCTCCGGCAGATGTGACGGTTTCTTGCGCCTCAGATGTTCCGGCGGAAGTCGAATTAACGGCTACAGATAATTGCGACGGCGATATTACGGTAGGCCCCACTTCGGTAACCACGGAAGGCGCATGTGCCAACGACTTCACGATCGTGCGCATGTGGACCTTTGTGGATATTTGCGGTAACACTTCCAGTGTTTCTCAAACCATTACGGTCAAAGACGAGACGGCTCCGGTAGCGCCGAATCCTCCGGCAGATGTAAGAGTTTCTTGTGCATCAGATGTACCGGCGGAAGTTGAACTGACGGCTACGGATAACTGCGACGGCGATATTACGGTTGGTCCGACCTCCGTGACTACGGAGGGGGCCTGTGCCAACGACTTCACGATTGTGCGCACGTGGACCTTTGTCGATATCTGTGGTAACACCTCCAGTGTTTCTCAAACCATTAAGGTAAAAGATGAGATTGCTCCGGTAGCACC
>NZ_PDUD01000127.1 GCF_002646595.1 Flavilitoribacter nigricans DSM 23189 = NBRC 102662 | reverse complement strand
TAAGGGGCTAAAAACAAAAGGCTCACCTTCAAAAAACTGCGATTTTTTGTTTAAGTAGCTGTTATTCATACACTTGCGTGGATTTTAGCGGATTTTGCAACTCAAATCAAAACACTCACTTCATACAGATTGATTCAAAAAAACGGATAATTGCACGGATTTACGTGAACAGTAGGTGAACGGTGGGTTATAGTGGCTTAAATAAGTAAAGCAGCTTGTAGATCTCTTTAACCTTAACGGCTGGAATTAAGTCCGGGGGCACTGTTTTATCATCGTAATTGACCACATAAAAGCCGTCTTCCTTCCAGGTAACCCTACCTATCCAATAGAACTCATTCTCTCCCACCAAGGCGCATAACTCGTTGGTCTTCAATTTTTCAAGGCTAATTCTGTGCCCAAGCGTATTGTCATTTTTGTCCATCGTAGGGGCCATGTTGTCGTTGTAGACCTGAAACCGGACTACCGGCGCAGATCTGTCGATCTCTACGTTGGCAAAATCGTCCAGCATCTTCAGTACAACGTTGGCCCGAGCATCCTCATCAACGGTTTTGTTTTTAGATTCCTTGGAGTTTTCGGGGATAAGATCCTCATTAGATCGACCTTTAGGTGTGCCTTTAGGTGTGTCATTAGGTGTGTCATTAGGTGTGTCTAAATCCCCTCTTTTTAATGAGGATTTACTCAAGTCAATTTTTAGTATGTCATCAATGGATACATTGAAGAACGTTGAAATATAAAGTAGTTTAGGTATGTCTGGATTGCTAGTACCTTGTTCATAGTTACTTATTGTCCCACTGGTGACATCCAGTAGATCGGCCATCTCATTTTGAGATAATCCTCGTGCCTTTCTTAAGGCTCTTAAGTTCTTTCCGAAATTGCTCAAAACAAGAAATTTTAATTTTTTTATTAGAATT
>NZ_PDUD01000126.1 GCF_002646595.1 Flavilitoribacter nigricans DSM 23189 = NBRC 102662 | reverse complement strand
CGCTCCACCTTGCCTCACAGCAAAACTTCTGCGCAACTGGAATGCTCCCCTACCACTCCGTAGAGTCCATAGCTTCGGTGACTAACTTGATGCCCGATTATTTTCCGCGCAGGAACGCTCGACTAGTGAGCTGTTACGCACTCTTTAAATGAATGGCTGCTTCCAAGCCAACATCCTAGCTGTCTTAGCATCCCCACCTCGTTCATTCAACTTAGTTAGTACTTCGGGACCTTAGCTGATGGTCTGGGTTGTTCCCCTCTCGGACGCGGACCTTAGCACCCGCGCCCTCACTGCTGTTGCAATATCATGGCATTCGGAGTTCATCAGGGGTTGGTAGGCGGTGAAGCCCCCTAGCCCTATTGGTAGCTCTACCTCCATGATACTCTTCACAACGCTGCACCTAAATGCATTTCGGGGAGTACGAGCTATCTCCGAGTTTGATTGGCCTTTCACCCCTACCCACAGGTCATCCAAACATTTTTCAACATGTACTGGTTCGGTCCTCCAGACAGAGACTATCCATCCTTCAACCTGCCCATGGGTAGATCACTCGGTTTCGCGTCTACCCCAACTAGCTATCGCCCTATTCAGACTCGCTTTCGCTTCGCTTACAGTCCTTAAAACCTTAAACTTGCTAGTCAGGAGTAACTCGTAGGCTCATTATGCAAAAGGCACGCCGTCATCCCGAAGGACTCCGACCGCTTGTAGGCGCACGGTTTCAGGTTCTTTTCACTCCCCTTCTTGGGGTTCTTTTCACCTTTCCCTCACGGTACTGGTTCACTATCGGTCTCTCAGAAGTATTTAGCCTTAGCGGATGGTGCCGCCAGATTCAGACAGGATTTCACCGGTCCCGCCCTACTCAGGATACTCCTATCAATTATAAGCTTACATGTACGGGACTTTCACCCTCTA
>NZ_PDUD01000125.1 GCF_002646595.1 Flavilitoribacter nigricans DSM 23189 = NBRC 102662 | reverse complement strand
AGAGACTGTTTTAAAACCTACTCGTAAATAATACAAGATGTACTCAAAACGGAGAATTTTGTGGTGCTGAATCATAAAACAATCCGAAATGAGTACATCACAATATAAGGCCAAACGGGCCAAGTATCCAAGTGACATGACCAAGCATGGCTGGAAAAAACTTAAGGAGTTACTCCCAGCCTCCAACTCAGGTACGGCGAAGGGTGGTCGTCCGCCAGTAGAGCTCAAAGAAGTGATTAACGGTATTTTTTATGTGGTCAAAAATGGCTGTACTTGGCGCAGTCTTCCTCATGACTTTCCAAATTGGAATACCGTCTATGGTTACTTTCGAAACTGGAGTTTAAATGGGACCTGGGAATGGATTAATGCCTGGTTTGTAAAGAAAACTCGTCGCAGGAGCGGTAGAAAAAACCGTCCGAGTGCAGCCAGCCTAGATTCTCAATCCGTCAAAAGTACTTCTGTGGGCGGGCCAGATCGAGGATTTGATGCAGGTAAAAAGACCAAAGGGCGTAAACGTTTCATTCTGACTGATTCCCAAGGACTGCTATTGGCCGCAATGGTTTGTGCCGCCAGTGTTTCGGAAAAGGCCGGAGCTATGAAATTCCTCAAACGTATTAAAAAGGTAAAATGCCTTCGACACTTATGCACAAGAATAAAGCTGGTTTGGGTTGATGGCGGCTACCGAGGCGAAGAACTGTCCGATTGGGTAATGAAAATCTGGGGATGGATTTGGCAGGTGGTTTTGCGCCAGGAGGATACCAAAGGCTTTGTGCTATTACCACGCAGATGGGTCGTAGAAAGAACGTTTGGGTGGTTGCATCATGCTAGGCGTTTGAGTAAGGATTATGAATATAATCCAAAACATAGTCGAAGTATGATTTATATTGCCTCTATCAGATTATTGATGCGGCGTAATTATTAGGTTTTAAAACAGTCTCT
>NZ_PDUD01000124.1 GCF_002646595.1 Flavilitoribacter nigricans DSM 23189 = NBRC 102662 | reverse complement strand
GATTATTCAGAAACGCCGGTAGATATTACGGGGCAGGAAGCGGCTTACGGAGTGACGGTTACCGAAGATTGCAACTATACACTCACCTATGTGGATACCCAAACCGGTACCTGTCCGGTCGTGATCACTAGGACGTTCACGGCCATTGATGAATGCCTCAACCAGGGTACCGATACCCAAACGATAACCATCGGTGATACCACCGATCCGGTAGTAACGGCTCCGGGCGATGATACGATTGAAGCGTGCGATGTAGCTACGGGTCTGGCAGATTACTCTGAGACGCCGGTAGATATTACGGGGCAGGAAGCGGCTTACGGAGTGACGGTTACCGAAGATTGCAACTATACCCTTACTTATGTTGATACGCAAACCGGCACCTGCCCGGTAGTGATTACGCGTACCTTCACGGCTATTGATGAGTGTCTTAACCAGGGCACGGATACCCAAACGATCACGATTGGTGATACGACCGATCCGGTAGTTACGGCTCCGGGCGATGACACGATTGAAGCGTGCGATGTCGCTACGGGATTAGCTGATTATTCTGAGGCGCCAGTAGATATCACGGGTCAGGAAGCAGCTTACGGGGTAACGGTTACCGAAGATTGCAACTATACACTCACCTATGTGGATACCCAAACCGGTACCTGTCCGGTAGTCATAACCAGGACGTTTACCGCGATTGATGAGTGTCTTAACCAGGGCACGGATACCCAAACGATTACGATTGGTCATACGACCGATCCGGTAGTTACGGCTCCGGGCGATGATACGATTGAGGCTTGTGATGTCGCTACGGGATTAGCTGATTATTCTGAGACGCCAGTAGATATCACGGGTCAGGAAGCAGCTTACGGGGTAACGGTTACCGAAGATTGCAACTATACACTCACCTATGTGGATACCCAAACCGGTACCTGTCCGGTAGTCATAACCAGG
>NZ_PDUD01000123.1 GCF_002646595.1 Flavilitoribacter nigricans DSM 23189 = NBRC 102662 | reverse complement strand
AGGAGCTATCTAGGGTAAAACTAGTAACTAGGGCTAAGTCGTAACAAGGTAGCCGTACCGGAAGGTGCGGCTGGAATACCTCCTTTTAAGAGTACATGGATAAGTAGCTGTGTTGTGCACCTCTTCTCCAAACTCTGCTCGCTACCCAGTGCAAAGTCCTAACGGAATTTGCTCGATCTTCCGAGATCTTGGAAGAACGTAAATTCCCAACTGCATGAATTGAAATAACCCTTTATTATAAAGCTGTTCCGGCTGTTTGATCAAAATGTTGATCGCTAAGGCCTTCTACTGCAAGACGAGTTTTGCTTTTCAGTGGTGACCGGGTATTTCCCTTAATTTCTGAAAACACACGCCTTAATGCAGCTTTTATCGGGATGATTTGACATTATTATAGTCCCGTAGCTCAGCTGGTTAGAGCGCTACACTGATAATGTAGAGGTCGGCAGTTCAAGTCTGCCCGGGACTACCATGCTGATGATTTGATCCGCTAATGATTTGATAAAACAGTTTATCCGGTCATTACACCATCAAATAATCACATCATCAACACGTCGGGGGATTAGCTCAGCTGGCTAGAGCGCTAGATTTGCATTCTAGAGGTCATCGGTTCGACTCCGATATCCTCCACCATTTTTAAAGCTAAAAAGTAGCTTTATCGATTGAAATACACAAGATATAGGCCCGTCGGGGGCGCTGACAGACGTTGGTTTGTCTACGGTTCGACTCCGTGTATATCTACTTTGGTAGGATGCTATCGCTGTCGGTTTGAAAAAGCTGATTCAAACGGATAAGTAGCGTCATTAACTATCGAAAAAGTTCATTGACAATGTGGGAAGCGTAAGGATATTAATTTGGAAGGTACTTGTACCGGACGGATTAATATCAATAAACAAGAGTAAAGAGCGTTTGAAGATACGTCTAATATAGGCAAAGTTACGTTCTGCTTCGGCAGAACAAAGATTAGGAAGCAAATAAGGGCGT
>NZ_PDUD01000122.1 GCF_002646595.1 Flavilitoribacter nigricans DSM 23189 = NBRC 102662 | reverse complement strand
AAGAAATATTCGCCTCACTACCAAAGAAGCATTACCAAGGTAGTTGAGGAAAAAAGCGAGACGCAAAAACGCCTGGCTTTAGAGCAAAAAATCAAAGAATTAGAACAATTTATTGGCCGTCAGCAGGTTCAGCTCAGTTATTATGAGAGGTTGTTAGCCACGGCTGAACAACGATATAATATTGAACTGGAAAAAAACTCCGACTGGAAGTCCTCGAATGGTTTTTCACACACCGATCCCAACACCAAATGAGTATGGAATCACTATACCAGGTTGTGGGGATCAGCCGTCAGGGCTTCCATCAACATTGTCGCCGCCTTCAGTGGCAAGAACAGCAAGTGGATCCCATTATTGAACGGGTGAAGCATTATCGCAAATTCCATCCCCGAATGGGAGCCAGGCCCATCTATCAACTGATGAGTGCCCATAAAAGTGATCAACAACTGATCGAGCATTTGGGGAGAGATAAGTTTGAATCGATATTGATTACCAACGGTTTAGGCATAAAGCCGATCCGGGTTTTTCATATTACCACCTACAGTGGTGCCTTCAGGTTCCCTAATTTAACCGAAGGGCTGGAAATTAACGATATCAACCGAGTCTGGATTAGTGATCTGACCTATTACCGACTCTTGGACGGATGGGCCTATCTCACTTTTATTCTAGATCTCTATTCCCGGCGTTGCCTGGGATATGCGTTATCTCAAACCCTGGAAACCGAGCAAACCACCATGAAAGCTTTGAAAATGGCTCTAAAAACCAGAGGGAAGCATAATTTCGATCAGCAACTGATCTTTCACTCAGATGGTGGTGGCCAATATTATGATAAAGGCTTCCTGAAACTACTGCGTCAATACCAGATCGTCTCCTCAATGGCTGAGTGCGTTTACGAAAATCCTCATGTGGAGCGATTTCACAGTACCGCAAAAAATCAATATCTCATCCCCTGGGGTGTCAACTCGGTTTGTCAACTCGAAAAACGGATGCCACAGTTCATTAAATT
>NZ_PDUD01000121.1 GCF_002646595.1 Flavilitoribacter nigricans DSM 23189 = NBRC 102662 | reverse complement strand
GACGTGATCTTCACGATCAGTGTCACCAACGATGGCCCAAGTGTTGCTACGGGAGTAACGGTAACGGATAATCTGCCGAGCGGCTACAGCTTTGTAAGCAGTGACGGCGATTACGTAGGTGGTCTGTGGACAATTGGTACGATCGGTATCGGTGAGACGGTAACGCTGAATATCACAGCAACTGTCCTGGCCAGCGGCGACTACTTCAACGTATCCGAAGTGACCACGGCCAACGAAGATGATACGGATTCTACTCCAAACAACGACGACGGCGATCAGAGCGAAGATGATGAAGATAATGCGGATACCAATCCGAATCCGGTCATTGACCTGAGCCTGGTTAAAACCGTAAGCGACGCTACACCGAATGTAGGCGACGATGTGATCTTCACGATCAGCGTAACCAACGACGGTCCGAGCGTAGCTACCGGTGTAACGGTAACGGATAACCTGCCGAGCGGTTACAGCTTTGTGAGCAGCGACGGTGATTACGTAGGTGGTCTGTGGACGATTGGTACGATCGGTATTGGTGAGACGGTAACGCTGAATATCACAGCAACTGTCCTGGCCAGCGGCGATTACTTCAACGTTGCCGAAGTAACGACGGCCAACGAAGACGATGTAGATTCTACACCTAATAACGACGACGGTGATCAGAGCGAAGATGATGAAGATAACGCAGAGACCAACCCGAACCCGGTCATTGACCTGTCACTGGTCAAAACCGTAAGCGACGCTACACCGAATGTAGGCGACGATGTGATCTTCACGATCAGTGTCACCAACGACGGTCCAAGTGTTGCTACCGGAGTAACGGTAACGGATAATCTGCCAAGCGGCTACAGCTTTGTAAGCAGTGATGGCGATTACGTAGGTGGCTTGTGGACGATCGGTACCATCGGTATTGGTGAGACAGTGACGCTGAATATCACAGCAACTGTTCTGGCCAGCGGCGACTACTTCAACGTTGCCGAAGTAACTACGGCTAACGAAGATGATGTCGACTCCACTCCGAATAACGACGACGGTGATCAGAGTGAAGACGATGAAGATAATGCGGAGACCAATCCGAATCCGGTTATTGACCTGAGCCTGGTTAAAACCGTAAGCGATGCTAC
>NZ_PDUD01000120.1 GCF_002646595.1 Flavilitoribacter nigricans DSM 23189 = NBRC 102662 | reverse complement strand
AGGCCGTCCCTGTAAATTCTCCAGGAGATAGTCTTCGATATAAAATTTGGCTATTGGCCGTTTCCCTTGTGGAGTTGTAAATCCGAAGATTGATGATTCTAGGTCTATACGGTCCCAATCAGTCCCTTTTTGACTGCTACACTTTGGATTTTGAAGGTACAGGGCATAGTTATCCCATGCTTCGACTGATCAAGTCAGGCAATGATTGTTATGCGGCCTTAGTTAAGGAGGAATGAGTTATTCGCTTACTGATTTTCACAGCCGAAGCGGTCCAGATACCAAAACAGATCCAGAGCTTCTGCGTGTCTGGGCGAGTGGCTCTAATTTTATTCAGTCCATAGTGCTGTTTTTCATTTCCGATAGCCCCTTCCATATGTGCGGCCCGGGCTGCCCGAAGCCTACCTTTGATCTGCTTCTTTACCGGGTCTGGGTGCTTGGGTTTTCTTCCTTTTGGAACAAAGGTGGTTGTCATACCCAGGCAGTAGCGCCGATTTGCATTGGTGCCGTAGATCTTGTCAGCGGCCAGGTAACGACATTTGCCAAAGTATTTTTCGTGCAGTGAGACGGTAGTTTGCAGACGCTGCGATTCATTAAAAGCATCAAAACTGAAGTGTTCTACGAAGCTGATCCCATCCACATTGAACAGATGTACCTTGGGACCAAATTCGACCTTCTTGGTTTCCTTACCCCGCACAATGGGACGAACCCAAGGCTGAGCCAGACTCAGTATGCGGTTCGCTATTTTGGCCTCGGGATCCTGGAAGTGGAGCAATTGCTGTTCATAGACCTGTTCAATGAGTTGTTTGCGCTCCATTCCTTTTTGTGACAGGACAATCGCCTGACCATGATGGCGCTTCATCTTGGCCCAGGTTTCAAGCCCTTTTCTTAATAACCGCAATAGGGAACGGGTAATACCAATACGCCGCCTGGTGGGTTTTCGTTTGAGCTTTTGAAAGGTCACATAGCGTTCGTAGATCTGTTTTTGTTTACGCCGCATTCGGCGTTGCCCCAATAGCCTATTCCACGTATCGATTAGCGACCAGATCCATTCACAAGACTCCCACAATAGTTTCACATCCGTCGGATAACGAATGCCCACCTCATAGCAGGTGGCATCCATTAAAACGGCTGCAGTTTG
>NZ_PDUD01000012.1 GCF_002646595.1 Flavilitoribacter nigricans DSM 23189 = NBRC 102662 | reverse complement strand
CCGATCTGTATCAACGGTCTGGCTATCGAACTGATGCCGGTAATTCCTGCTGCTGACGTAGACGGCGACGGTGATGATGACACAGGTGCTATGGCAATCTGGGCTTCTGACTTCATCGCCAGCCCGATGACGGATTGCACCGGTGAAGTGAAGTACTCCATCAACCGCGTTGGTGAAGAAGTTGACGCTGACCAAACAGGTCTGACCCTGACTTGTGATGATGACGCCAGCCTGCTGGTGGAGATCTGGGCGTGGGACGGACTGGGCAACGGAGACTTCTGTGAGACGTACGTGCTGGTCCAGGATAACAATGTGAGCTGCGCGGATAGCGAAGCGGCTTCTATTGCCGGCTTTATCGAAACGGAGGAAGCTGCACCGGTAGAAAATGTAATGGTCGAATTGAGTGGAAACCAATTCCAGACCATGCAGACCAAGTTCGATGGGCACTACCTCTTCGAAGGTATGGAAACCGGATTTGACTACACCATTACGCCGGAACACGATATTTTCCCACTCAACGGGGTGACTACCTTTGACCTGATCCTGATCAGCAAGCATGTACTGGGTATCCAGCCGGTGGATAGTCCTTACAAACGCATCGCTGCCGATATCAACCGGGACGGTCGCATTACCGTAATGGATGCGGTTGCTCTCAGAAAGCTGATCCTTAATATTGATCTGAAATTCAAGAGCAACACCAGCTGGCGGTTCATCCCGGCGGATTATGTATTCCCGAATCCGGAAAATCCCTGGCAGGAAGAGTTCCCCGAATTGATCAACGTCAACAACCTGCAGACCAGCCTGGCTGATGAAGACTTCATTGCCGTGAAGATCGGTGACCTGAATCTGAGTGCGAAAGCCAATGCGCTGCAGGCCGAACAACGGAATCTGAAAGGTAGCTTCTTACTACAGGTTGCTGATCGGGAACTGGCGGCCGGCACCAGCTACCGGATCGATTTCCGGGCGGCAGATATCCGGAAGATCCAGGGATACCAACTGACCCTGAAGCTGGATCCGGAGATGGCTTCGGTTACGGACATCCAGTACGGCCTGGCTACCGCCGAGCACTTTGGACTGAGATATCTGAAGGACGGACTGATCGCTAACAGTTGGAGCAGACCGGGAGTGGAGATCGATGCCGACCATGAGGACAGTGTCCTCTTTAGTCTGGAGATACGGGCCCGCGCCGATGTCCGATTGAGTGAGATCCTGGGCGTCAGCAGTCGGGTTACCGCAGCGGAAGCATACGATCTACAGGACGGCTTGATGGATGTCGGTATCGAATTCAATTCCGGCACCCTGGCCAGCGTAGCCGTGGAACTGTATCAGAACGTGCCCAACCCATTCCGGGAAGTTACCAATATCGGGTTCTACCTGCCGGAAGGAGGGGAGGCAACGCTCAGCATCCACGATGCGGATGGACGGGTGATCAAACTGATCCGTGGCACTTTTGCTCCCGGCAACAACCAACTACAGTTGAAACGGGCCGACCTCGGCAAATCCGGCGTACTGTACTATACGCTGACTACCGGCACGTATACCGCAACGAAGAAAATGATACTGATAGAATAGAGGATAGATAAAGTTCAGTTCTCCTTTCCCGGGTACTGAACGCGATTTGTATTGCATTGGAGAGAGCGATCCGGATATGCAAAAGGGATTGTCCCGGCCTTAAGGGCCGGGGCATTCTCCTGAATCAGCCGGATTGCTCTTTTCCTACTTTTTTCATTTTGAAGGAATGTTCAAATCGCCTTGTGTCGATGGGCTTGTCTCTACTTCATTTGAATGCACTTCAATGCCTCTTAGGCAGACACAGGTTACTAGACGAATCTAAAACATTCACCCATTCACACCTCAACACTTTAACACCCCAACACCTAAACGACTCGTTTATAGTGTTTGTATAGGAAGTACTTCTCTCTTTAAGGCCAAAGATGCTCGAAGTACTTCCCTTTTTACAAATTACTGTATGCTGGAAAGGGACTATCCGGATAAATTTTGGATGGTCACCTTTCCTATTTTAGGAGGGTAAGGTATGGCGATGTTTTGCTTGGAAATCATCCCTCAGTTCCTCGTCCCCGGCACGGTTTATATCCGGTAAGGCAATCGATACTGAAGTAGGGAAAGGGTATTGTCAGTAAGTAATTCAGTATCCAAAAAGTCGTTATCAAGGCTGATGTAAGGCCAGATTTGGAGTAGGGGAGTGATTTTTTAGGAAGTGTATATTAATTGTGTAAGATCTATCGGATAGCAATCTCCAGCTTAGCTCGACTTTAGCATTTTTATGTTTGGTTCAATCAATAATGAGAAAAAGGTGCGTTCTGGGCAATCGAATGGCCAGGGCTACGCCCTTCGCTGCAAAATCCATAATGGATCTACAAATATTTTCGCAGCTACGCCGCTGACGGCTATAAGGGCATCGCCCTGGAGATACCCGGCTTTTTTGGATGTTACTGCCCCGGTTCGAAGGTAAACCTGGTCTCCAATACATTTTCAAACATTCGATCCAAACCGCCTGTATATAAATTAGGTAATGGCTTTACTGAGCATTTGCTAGCGCTCATTTCCAAGGCTGCTTAAAATGCTAAAGTCGAGCTAAGTGAATTGCACATAAACACCGCAGCGCCCGAAACTTTAATGCGCCTCTTTTATTTTACTAAAAATCTATTATACCTTAAACGAGAACCAGAAAGTCGCGCCGCCCCAGTCGTTATCTTCGATCCAGACCTCTCCATTTCGCCTTTCCATAATATTGGAAACCAGCCAAAGCCCCAAACCGCCTCCCGCTTTGGTGCTATTCCACATTTCAAAAACAGCAATTTTTTCAGAATCTCTGACTCCCGGTCCATTGTCCATGATCCCGATCCGCCAAATTTTTTCCGGCCGGTCGTAGTGGACTTCGGATTGCGTAATTACCGCTATTCGTCCCGGCTTCCGGTTTTTGATCACCTGGATCGCATTATCCAGCAGGTTGTAAAAAATGATGGACAGTTCGGCTCTTTCCACCGGCAGGAGAGGCAGCGTAGTTCGTTCGACCTCGATGCCGTAGAAACGGATTACCGAGTCCAGTTGGGCCAAAATTTCATTCAGGATCTCATTGGCATCCGTATCTTCCACAAGGGATGCTTCCGGTTTGTCTCGAAAAGAATGGAGTAGTCCCAGGCAGTAGTGCTTGATCCGGCGGACAGATTCGGTTGTAGTTTCGTAGAAATGACCCAGGTTTTTTGGTGAAGCATCCTGCTCAACCATCACGCTTCCCGTGGAAAGGATGTAGTCGAGATTGGATAAAATATCGTGGGAAAGGCTTTTCAGTAACAGATCCGCTTTCTGGTGGAGTTTCCGCAGTTTGTCGTTCACCAGGGACATGCGTTTTCTCGCCCGGAATTCGGAAAAAAAGATGAGCAGTAAAAAGGCGATCACCAATAGCGCGGCCATCGCAATATTCTGATTTCTCCGGGCCCGGAAAGCTTCCTGCCTGTAGTTCTTTTCCCGCGCTATCTGTTCTTCCTGCTGCTTCATCCGCCCCTCGAAGCTGGCCAGTTTACTAGCCATCAGAACGTTTTCCAGAGAATCTGCTATGGCAATGCGCTGACTGAGGTAATAAACGACCTGATCCAGTTGATCTTCCTCTCGGTAAGATTGGACCAGGCAGTCGCACATATCCCGGAAAAGTTCAAAATAGTGATGGGTGTGCGCCAGGTCAAATCCCTCCCGGCAAATTGAGATGGCTTCCCGCGACCGCCCTTCCCGCAGCGCTACCTGCCCCTCCCATTTGAGCGAAATAAGTTCATTGTATACACTTTCTACCCGTATGGAGGATGCTTTCAGTCTGGGAATTAGGGCTTTTGCGTCTTCAATTTTACCCTCCTGCAGGTAAATATCGATCAGCATGCCGTACAGATTGGTAAGAGGGAAGGATCGGCCGTACTGATTAGCCAGATCAATACTTTCCTTACAATTCATTTCGGCTTCGGGAAAGCGATGTGTCCGGGTGTATATCCGGCAGATATTGGTTTTGGGACCGATGGCTGCTACCGGCGGAATGGCTTCGTGCTCACTGACGACTTTTAGCGCATCGTTCAGGTATCCCAACGCTTTCTCCGTATATCCCATTTTGTCGTACAGGTAGCCGATGGTATTCAGGGCGATAACTTCTTGAAGAGGATATTCCTCTTTGAGGAAGTAGGCCAGTATAAGATTATCCAGCGCATAAGGTATCGCCCCATCTATATTCCCCAGATCGTTCTGGGATCGGATAATTTGCTGATTAATGTGGAAAGTAATGATCGATCGGTCGGCATAATCATCCAGCGCCCGTGCCAACAGTTCAATAGATCTGAGCACGGAATCCCGGGAGTGCGCGGCAGTAGCTTTTAAAAGCAGGGCACCGCTATGCCGGGTATTGATGTCTATACCAGCCGAGGTTTCCAACTGTACGGCCAGGGTATCCAGTCTTTTCGGCTTAATGTAGTAGTGATCTTGAAAAAACTGATAAAGTGCCTGGTACCGCAAAGAAGGTATCTGCTGCTCATCCTTCCAAATATTGATCAGACTGTCAGCGGTTTCGGGCTGAGCATGTATTACGGTTGTAGATAGGAGCGCAACTATTGGGAATAAGGAAAATTTTACCATTAGTTAAACTACAATGTGTTGAGTAATAGGACATCAATAACTTCTGGATCGGTGAAAACGCGGTAGCTTTTGCCACTGCGCACGCATAGGTAGGATCCGGAAAGCGGTCGAACGGAACGGGAGGTGATTTTATCGACACCTCCCAAGACGAGCCCTTTCCGGGATAGATCTAAGGTAGGGGCTCAGGAAGAAACGGAGCTCTTAGATCTGTTCGGATCACTGTAAGGTAGTCGGACCGTCTTAAGTATTCTGGGATGCAGCCGGGCCGACCATTTTCAGGCATGAATACAGGGAAAAGTAATCCCCGTAGTGCAGCTGCCGACGGCAGTTGTACTACATGCGATAAATGCTGATAAAATTCTTGAAAATGGTTCGTTTGCAGGTTGTTGGTTCCCCAGATAGTCTGGGGCCTTCAATGCATTTTACCCTTGTTCTTTGACAAATAAAAACATTTTTTTTCGCTTTAGGGAGAGCGGTTGATCCTAGGGATCATTGTGTATGATAAGATAGCCATTTTCCCGGATAAAAGAGACTTTTAGAGGGATAAAAATGGATTAAAAAAGTGAGAAGCCTGCGGTAGATCGGATAGCTTGCGGAAATATTCCAAATGTGATTTTATGCAAATAAAAATAATGTTTAAAGAATTGATTTTCAATTCGTATTGATGGAGTTTGATTTGCGTATTGAATTGCTGATCACCCAGGTCTGGATCAACCTAATCCGGATCCGGGACGGTGATTATTTTGATGGTCCGTTGTATCCGGTCGTTTATTCCCAATACCGGGTGTTTGTCCGGAACACAATGTGATTTCGGGAAGCTTTTCTTTAAATTAGTAATATTAAATCGGGCAACCATACTCTAAGTACGACCAAGTCCGGGAACGCCATCATGAGCACCTCAATCTGGCCGTTTTCGCCATCAAAACAAATCTTAAACCAGTTCTGTAAATAAAATTGTTTGTAGTGTTTTTAAATGTGAAAATGTATTCATTGGATTGGCTCTTAAGCGAATGCTTAAGGGCTCTTCTTTTGCATTTATACCGACCTAAGACCGGCCTAGCCAAATCAGTCAGAATAAGGGTAGTACACACGGACCGGAACGGTTTGAGAAAATCCCAAATCTCTTTGCTTCGAATACGCTACCTGGAACCCACCTTTAGTCAGGAGTTGTCAAATGCTCTTTTGGAAAGATTCGAAAACACGCTCTAAATTGAATAAACAATCAGCCAGTTAAATATGTACCGAGATTTATTGATTGTGGATCAGGATCCTCAGGTGGAGAAAATGGTAAGCATGGTTTTACGAACATCCTACAACGAAATGTTCCGCTTATCCGGGATTGCGACTGATTTCGAAGCTGCCAAACGCATGATCGTACTGGGAAAACCGAGTATTTTGCTTTTGGGAGACCAATTGCCCGGCTGTCCGTTGAATGTTCTGGTGGAGCAAAACTTCATCCAGCTTGCGGATCACCGAATAGCGCTGGCCCGGAAAAAACGCTATGCTTTTGATTGTTTCCAGCGAAGCATTGATCATTATTTACTCAAACCCATAAAAGCGTCTGATCTCGATCAGGCACTATCGACCTACCGTCCGCAAGAAGTTTCTTTCCTGGCTCATTGCAATTTTCCATTCTGAAAAATGGAAGTCGGGAAATCGTACGATAAGCAACGAGATCCCAAACCGGGAAAAGCCCTTACGATCGCACCTTAGTCGCCGGTAGCGAAGTGCAGTACCCAGAGTAGGAGAGGGGGGATATGCTGATCCCGTTCGGTAGGGCCATACATTACTTCAATAGATTAACCCCCTGCAAAAATGATTTCCGGTAGGCATAGCCAATGGGTATCGTTTCGGCACCTACCTCAATCTTGTCTTCCTTGGGGTTGATCGATGCAATGTAATCGATATTGACCAGAAAGCTTTTGTGCACTCTTTGGAAATGGGGGAACAACTTTTCCTCCAGCGATTTGAGCTGGACACTGGTCGGATAATTCCGTTTACCTACTTTGGCATAGGTCAGTTTATCCTTGGAGTAGAAGTAAGCGATCTTGTCCTTTTCAATCCCCTTGTACTGATCCCCGATCTTGAAGAAAAAATTCTTGGAATCATAGTGTAGCTGGGGAGATTCCTCCGGTCCACTGCCGTTTATCGCTTCGCCATTCCCATTGACCTGACCATTTTGCTGAGGGATATTCAAAAATGCCATATCGATGGTATGAAAGAGTTTGGAGCGGGACAGCTCCTTGTTCATAAACCCGCTGGGACGCACATGTCGGCAAAGCATGTAGTAATCGTCCGTGTAATTGGCAGTCAGGAAAATGATGGGAATGGATTCATTGGTAGACCTGATCTCTTCCGCGAGTAAAACCCCATTATCTTTCAGGCCGTTGCCCAGATTGATGTCCAGCAGGCACAGGTCCGGCTGGAATTTCCGGAAGGCTTCCAGGCCTGACCTCAGATCGGTAGCCGATTCAATCAGATGAATATCAATCTCATGGAGTAGTATCGTTAAAAGATTAATGAATCCGAGGTTGTCTTCTACAACCAATACCTTTTTTGTTGAGTAGTTCTGTTTGGGCATAATAGTTAATGACAATTCCAGCCGGCACATTCCAATACCTGGGACCAATGTTGCCGGCCCAAAATTCAGATTATAAGCAGGTGGAGCACGTGTTAAAACGGGATGAAATTATGGGATACATTGCATTTAATATTGCCGTTACAGCGTATTGAGGTCAAATGCAAAAACAAACCATACGATGGGTTTAGTCAATTTTTGTTTTGTATCTGGGGTGTATGTAGCGTTTTGTGTTTTTAAACTGAATTTATGCCAAATGCTATTTTGGCACATGCGCTCTACAGCATCCTTATCGATGAACGCAAAAACTGTTGATACCAATCAAAAGCGGATCCCTAAGGCGTGTACACTGAATTCACGCATAAAAAGGAACAATCAGGGCTGTCGGCCTATGATGTCGGCAGCTTGCGAAATATGAATATGTATTTTAGGTATGGGTAGGTTGTATTTGAATAAGGACAATACGCGGGAATGTGCAAACTCAGCGTTTGCACAGTACCATTATGTCTCAGATGTTTAGGCGGCGTAGTACTGGTCAACAGTTTGTGATCACAAACTGTGTAATTCCCGGGATTCAGATCGAAAGAAACGGATTTTGGTTGAGTGTTTTTTGATAGTTCTTTAATCAATGAAAAGGGTATATCACTTACTAATGCAAACCCTGTTTGATTGATTTTAAACTCAAACGAAGTTAACAAACAAACCCGACAAGCCGTAGGTAATTCATCTTTTTTGTTGAGAACCAGCGTATAATAGTTTGTAAAGTGTCGGAATTCGGGAATAACCGTAAAAAATCGCAGGTTAAAGGGAATATCCTGAATTCAGCAGAGAAAAACAGTGCCTGCCTCTGATCCGGCGCCGGAAGTGCACGAAGTGGTCGTTTTTGTGCAACCCAGCTGTTGGGAAAGCACCCAAAATCCTGCCTGAAATATTTTCTCCATCCAAAGTGATCCGCCCGGGTGCAGGTGGTTAGGTCAGCCTGTGACGACGCTTTTTGGGCGCCAATCCAGCTGTTTTGGACATACCGCAAACAATTTAGACATAGAGTAAAGTGATTCTCCCCTTTTTTTAGCATTCCATTTCGGCGGGCTGATGACGGGTGTACATGAAGCAAAGTAATCAGGTCATAGAGTAAAGCATCATTTGGCGATTCTATAAATATTTGTATCAGATCCTGGGATGGTATAATCCGAAGTTTTTCAACAGGATCTGAATGCAAAAGAGTCCCGGTCCCTACCAACTGCTGCTACCAGCTGGTAAGACCACAAAGAAGTGAGGGGTTGCCAACTAGTTATTCTAAAGGCAACCTCCTTGCTCTTTACCAACAACGAACTCAACTATGATCTCATTTGAAGCTTGTACAACTACACACTACCGCATGAAACACTTAGACCAGGAAAATATAGGGCCTTTCGGAGGGGCCCTCAGGAGGCAGCAGGAACTGCAGGACAAAGTGGAAACATTAGAGAGCAGGGTGAAATTACTGGAACAATTCTCGGCTTCGGCCGCTCACGATCTTAAAGTTCCCATTGCGACGATCTCCGGCCTCTGCCGGATCCTGAACGAGCGATACAGCGTACTGCTGAAGGAAGACGACCAAAAACTTTTTGATCACATCATGGATAATTGCTCCAGCCTGATCCAGCTCGCCGGTGATTTGCTGAGCTTTTCCAGCAGTCTGAATCAACATTTTGAAAATTCCAGGGTTGATCTGGGCGATATTCTGGCTATTGTAAAGGCTCATTTGCAGTTGGATATTCTCGAATCCGGTGCCACCATTAATATCGTGGGCGATCTTCCCATCGTATGGAGTCAGCAAACCCCGCTGATCCGGTTGTTCCAAAACCTGATCGATAATGCGATCAAATTTAAAAAGTCGAAAGAGCCATTGGTGATTACCATTGCATGTGACACTTCAAACGAACATTTCCTGATCCTTTCGGTAGCCGATAACGGTGTCGGTATTGATCCTATGTATCACGAGGCGATCTTTCAACCATTCCAGAAATTCCATCCTAACCAGAATAATCTGGGTAGTGGACTGGGACTGGCGAATTGCCAAAGGATCATCGAAAAGCTGTCGGGCGGGATCTGGGTAGAATCCCAGCCGGGTGAGGGAGCCACTTTTTTCTTTACCCTCCCACTCAGTCCTTCCGAGGTGCCTAGTTAGGGGGTAAACGATCCCTGTTCCGGTAACCCCAACACCTATTTATCGGCCAACCCATCGCGCACGAGCCCACCATTAAATAAATACCTTTACCTTTACCGGGATTATGCATAAACGCCTATATTTAAGGTGCGTTGTATAGATCGTTTTGCGAGCTGATCGAAAGATTGGACGGCAACGATCCTGGCCGTACCTCCAGCTAACCCTAATTTTTAAAATTAATCCGGTAAACTGTAACTGCCCTAGCGGTATGTTTTAATTTAGATACCGCACAACCCCCTGATCGCGCTTTCAAAAAAAATACTCATCTTACCTAGCTCTTCAGATAGAACCACTCAATTGCCTCGGTATAACGGAGGCAGTTAACGACTTAAGTCTATGAACTGGTTTAAACCAGTTCTATCACTAACACCTATTCAACTACTGAAACCGATCAGAAAATATTTAGAGACGCTAACCTGGCATCTCTAAGCCTCCAAACACCCAGGCACACGGACCAGGTCGAAGTATATTCGGCTGTTTACACCATCATAGGGGCCGGGTACGAAAAGATTTGCTAAATTGGATATCATGAAAAAATGGGCCTTATATCCCATATTATTCGTTTTCTTTTTTTTATCGGGATCTAAAGTCTTGCTGTTCGGGCAAAACTTTGAAAGGTTCGTCTCTTTCCCCAATTGTGATACCATTGAGCAACTCTCCTTTGACGCCGAAAAGATCCTGAAAGACGAGGCCAGCTATTCGGACTTTTTATTTTCCATAGATACGCTCCAGAGCCAGTATTGCTTTGCTAAAAGGACCGGCCATCCAAAATTGGAGGCCAGTACGCTTCTTAAGCTTTCTTACCGTTACCCCGACTGGTACCCGAGCGATTCGGCTTTTTATCATCTCATCGGATATCTGGAGGAAAGCGAAAAGATCTCCAAAGAGCACGGATTCAACGATCTTTACCTACGGGCCAAAAGTATGATGGTGTCGCTTTTTACGTCCAACGGGATGTACAATTACGCCAAAGAGCATGCTGGCGAGCAACTGGAAATGGCCCTTTCTCTGGGCGATTCGATCAAGATCGCCGAAAGTTATATGGTGTTCGGGCGGATCTACCGGGAAATGAAAGAATACCCGCAGGCGGATTCGGTACTGGCCCTATCTCTGGCCTACCAGGAAACCCTTTTTTCGCCCAATATCAAAGGATACACTTACCTGCATTTAAGTAATCTCAAAAGACTGGAAGGACAGTACGAGCAATCGATCGAATACGCCCGACTCGGTTTGGAAGTAGCCCGCGGGGCCATTGCCGAACCCATCACCATCAGGTCCTATTTGGCCAAGGAAATGATCCTGAGCCTGATCGAACTGAAAGCCTACGAAGAAGCGGAGCCCTACTTTCGCTACCTGGAGGAACACGCAGCCATCTACAATCGGGGAGAAGCCGAGTACCGTTATCTACTGGGGATCACCCTGGAAGGTAAAGGCGAAGATGCTGCGGCTCTGGAGGAATACCTTCAGGCCTTCAATCTGGCCGAAGAAATCCGGGAGAACAAACTGATCATCAATATCTCGGAGCGACTGATGCGGAGCCTGGGCAAGCGGGGAGAATTGAGCCCCTACGCTCAGGATGTGTTTCAGAAATCGGTGGCTGCCTCCAAAAGACTCGACGAAAAACAAAAGATCGATGATCTGTTCAAGAGGAGCTTCACCGAAATGGAGAGTGAGCGGGAAGCGCTGCATTCCCAGTTGGATTACACCAATCAGGTGCTCCTTTTTGCGGTCGGCATCATCCTCCTGATCGCCTTCATCACGCTGCTGATCTTTCAGAATAGTAAAAAGAACCGGCTTCTGGCGGAGAAGAACCAGGAACTGGTGGATAATGAAGTGAAATTCCGGGAAATGCGGAACAATCTTTTTGCCAACCTTTCCCACGAATTCAGAACGCCGCTCACCGTGATGAAAACCACCCTGCAGGA
Source organism: Flavilitoribacter nigricans DSM 23189 = NBRC 102662 (assembly GCF_002646595.1). Taxonomy (GTDB): domain Bacteria; phylum Bacteroidota; class Bacteroidia; order Chitinophagales; family Saprospiraceae; genus Flavilitoribacter; species Flavilitoribacter nigricans. Next base: position 83,689 of record NZ_PDUD01000012.1, on the reverse strand, counting down.
TATGAGCCAGGGTGAATTTACGGGCTCTTACCAGGATTATTCGGCCATGTTGCTCCGCAATACGGAAAGCCTGACTAATCTGACCGGTCAAATGCTTGATCTGGCCAAAATGAGTGAGCAGAGCCTCGTACTGCGCCCGGAGCCACTGGTACTGGGCGAATTTATCAATGCGGTACTGGAGCAGCTTTCCGCCCTGTCCGATCACAAGGACGTGGAGCTCTATCTCGAGCGGCCCGTTCATTCTTTTGAGTTTGAGATGGACCGGGACGCTTTGTTCAAGATCGTTCAGAACCTGGTCTACAATGCGATAAAGTTCACTCCGGAAGGCGGTACCATCCAAGTGAAACTGAATGTCCGGGAAAAAGACTGGCAACTGATGGTAGCGGATAACGGAAAGGGAATGGAGCGAGAAAAGCTGACCCACATTTTCGATCGCTATTTCCGGGAAGTTATGGATAAGAGCCGGCCGGAAACCGGAGGGCTCGGTCTGGCGCTCACCAAACAACTCGTTGACTTACACAACGGGGATATAGCGGTAGAAAGTGAACCGGAGCGGGGTACTACCTTTACCGTGAGCATCCCGTACGGCCAGATGCGGGAGATCGGCACCCGGTACGGGGAACGGGAAGAGATCCGCATCAGTATGCATAATTTCAGTCGGCAGCAGATCCTGAACGTTGATCAGGAACTGGAAATACCACTGATCCGGGAATCCGGAAAACCCCAGATCCTCATCGTGGAGGACAATCCGGATCTGAATACTTTGCTCTTTGATAAATTGAAGGATAACTACCAGGTTATCCGGGCCTATAACGGCCGGGAAGCATTACAAAAACTGGAACAGATCACGCCGGATCTGATCCTGACGGATCTTATGATGCCGGAGATGAACGGCTTCGAATTCGTCGAGCAGCAGATGCAGAATATCAACTACTCCCATATTCCGGTGATCGTGGTGAGCGCACTCGAAAGCGATACCCACGGGATGAAACTCTGGAAAGACGGCATCATCGATTTTGTCCACAAACCTTTCGATCTCAATATCCTTCAGTTCAAGATCGTTAATCTGCTGCGTTCCAGGGAGGATTTTAAAGCGAAGCTTTTTAAGGAAGACCTGTCTGCAGCGCTCACCGAAGCCCCCCTGAATGCGATCGATAAGGTATTCCTGACCGACCTTACCGGCTTTTTCGATCAGCATCTGGACGAAGAACTGAATGTAGAACAGATCAGTCAGGCGGTGGCCATGAGCCGCTCCAATCTTTACAATAAAGTGAAATCGCTGACCGGACATTCGCCTACCATGTTCCTGCGTAAATACCGGATGAAAAAAGCCCACGAGTTACTGACGCAACAGGCCGGGAATGTATCGGAGGTTGCCTATCGGGTCGGATATTTTAATGCCTCGCAGTTTTCCAAGACCTTTAAGGAAGAATTCGGCGTCAGCCCGAGTTCCCTGCTTAGATCCTATTACAAAAATTAGAAACGGATCGATCCGGATCACCCGGTATAACTATCTTGCCAGATAGGGGGCTTCTCTCTTTGCCTGCCCTTATTGCCTTTTTTGGCCCGGTTTCCGGGTATTTAGATCATAAGGAAAAATCTTCTGGTCATAGAGTAAAACATCAAGCGTCTGAATATCCGACATTTGGGACCATTCAACGCCGGGTTTTAAACATTGGTGTGAACGCAATACGGAACGAAAGGCGCGAATAAAGTATAGCATTTTACTGGATTTCCGCTTGCGTAGGTTAAGAGGAAAGAACGTAGGGCTAGGGAGACTGGAAAAGGGAAAGATATTCAGGGTTTAACAACAACAGTCTCTCTACCCTACATTTTCACCGATCAATTTTGTGACAGGCAGGCCCCTAAAGGATCCGGCCCCAACAACCGGTATCCTGTGCGCGCTCAAAGAATAATAAGCTCTATTGCTAATATGCTGTCTTCTACTAAAAGACACGCCTTTAAAACAGTTGCTTTTACATAGATCGAACAGGTGATTGTACTGTAAGCCGTAGCTTTATATTTGATTACCGTGATTTCTACTGTACTATTGGCAACTGTTCCCCCTAAGGCGATATCTCTATTTAGTACGGAGAAATCTTTTTGTAAGGTTCACCGCTGAGGTGAGCCTTATTTAATTGCTATGCAGGAGTATCTATAGCCTTTCTGCAGAGAGCAACCGAAAACCGAAACAGTTTAAAGTATATTTACCAGCCGAATTTCGCCACCAGGATTTTGTACCTTCGCAGAACATTTTATTCGAATCGGTGTTTTGCCATTAACTTTTCTCCGCAACATTATCCGTACCATCTGTTCTGACCGGTGGGGCCCTTCGGGCCAGCCACCATATGTTACGTTCCCGCATTTTTCTATACGCAATAGGTAAAATTACGATCCGGCGCCGGGTATTATTCCCTGCCGTTCGGTCTCTTGACCGGAGTGTACTACCGGATCGGTTTCACTAACTTTGAGCAGGTTGGGAGAGTGGTGCTCCGTACCGCAGATCGTCCCGTCAACAACTCCCCGTCGTGCTCTACAATTCCAATATTGCCATGGAATCAGATGCAAAAGAACTATCCACATTCAGTATCCAGCGATTAGCTTACTTTTTAATTGTAGTTTCCATTCTCGTCTGTTTTTTGGTGATCGCCCAGGAGATCCTGGTGCCGCTTACCTTCGCCTTCTTCCTGTCTTTAATGTTGAAACCACTGTGCGACTTTTTTGAAAGGCATACCGGATCCGAGATCCTGGCCATTATTCTCAGTTTGTTATCGGTCCTGCTGCCGGTTGCTTTGCTGGTCTATTTCTTTTCCGTCAGCGTACTTGATGTATTCAACAACCTCGGCTCGATAGGGGAGAAGCTGCAGTCGGCGATGGATCGTGTAGTCGACTGGTTTTACGACCTGTCCGTACGAAAGCCTCTGATGGATGGCGGAGATCCCGATACCCTGATAAAAGGGCTGTTTGATGCTCCGGTGGAGTTCCTCAAATCGGGCCTAAGCTCGGGCACCGCCATGCTGGCGACCGCCGCCATTTCGCTGGTGTACACTTTTTTCTTTCTGTTGTACCGCAAAGGGCTGAAGATCTTTTTACTGGTACAATTCGAAGGCCGGTCCAGAATGGACGTCAAAGCAACGATTGGAAAGATACAGGAGATCTCCCAGCGGTATCTGTACGGACTAGGTATGGTCATCCTGATCATGGGTTCCCTCAACAGCCTGGGGCTGTATCTGATCGGGATCCAGTATTCACTCCTGTGGGGCTTCCTGGCCGCTTGTCTGACCGTCATCCCCTATATCGGTACTACTCTTGGAGGTCTGCTACCTTTCCTGTACGCGATCGCCACCACCACTACCTTCTGGCAACCGGCGGCCGTGGCGTGCTACTACATCGCCATCCAGCAAATTGAAGGTAATTTCATTACACCCAAAGTGATCGGTAATTCCATCAACATCAATCCGATGATCGCCATTCTTGCCCTGATCGTCGGGGGCTATATGTGGGGCATGTACGGATTGATCCTATCGCTGCCGGTGGCCGCCACCCTGCGCGTGATCTGTATGGAGATCGACTGGCTAAAACCGGTAGCGCTGTTGATGAGCAATGAACTGGGCCAGCGAAAGGACAAATTTAAGTGGTACAATCACCACCGTTTTCGTTTGTCCAGTCTTTTTAAGATCGATACCTCGCGTTTCCGGTGGAGAAAATAGGCTGCAGGTTACGACAGCTGGGAAGGTGTTTTACAAAAAAAACCAACCCGGATACACCTTGCAAATGCCAAGACTTTTTTTCTATATTTACGTCTGTGCTTTTGTACAGCACCAACCTTCTCTGCTAAGTGTATTACCTCTGCCAATTAGAGTCGTTCCCGTGCCCCACAGGAATGGGCTCCCTAAATATCCGTAACCCGAACGGGCCGGCGGATTGTACTGGGATCGGCTCTAAGCCTAACTACCATTTAATAAACTAAACATCTTTTCTGCGGGCTTTTGTGCGCAGAAGGTCTGTCTATTGACCTGTCCGGTAGACAGTCCGGCAAATCATGTAGGACCACATCGTTTCGGGACCGCTAAATTCAGGGAAAGTGATTAGCCTCCGAAACGGTTTGTGTCAAGCAAACAAAGCCGAGTTTTTGCCTGCCTGACTTTCATCAGGAGGTAAATCTGGTATTTTGTTTCGTGTTTGGGGGCAGGGAAAGGAGACAACCCTGCCCTTTTTAACTTTTGGGCAGACCAATACGTCCGTATTCGATAGTCCATCCCGGATTTTTTCGGTTCGGTTCCATCGAACGATCGGTAGCCACAGCCATCTGCATAGATATACTATCCTTTTCAGCATTATTAGCACACTAACAACTTTTTGGGGATCACTGGTCACTACGGTCAAAAGTGAAAAGCGCGCTCCCTCATCATCTTTTATAATACCTGGAAAAAATGAACCGTCAACCGTCGACCCTCGACCATCAACCGTCAACCGTCGACCGTCAATCATCGACCGTCCAGGAGTACCCCATAAACCTTTTGGGGTATGACCTGGAGGAAACACCACCATAACTTTGTGGCAAGGCAGGAAGGATGGGCAGATAGCGGTCCTAAGTTTTTCGAACTGCTGCGGTATTTAATTAGCTGGCGTCGGATGACCATTACCCAATTGACAGTCTTTATAATACTGAACCGTAAATAAGTTTTGAATCAAATTGAATCACTTTTTCTAAATCTTTAAGATCATGACCAAAAGAATATTTAAAACAATAGACCGGGCGATCAAATACTGGTATGTACCTTTGATCGTTGGCCTGCTGCTGTTGGTGACTGGGATCTGGACCCTGTTCTCTTTTGAAGAGTCCTTTCTGGCTTTATCGCTGCTGTTTAGTATTTCCTTTCTGGTTTCCGGCTTGATGGATGTGTATTTCGCTATTTCCCATCGGCATGAACTGGATAACTGGGGCTGGTCTCTGGTATTGGGAATATTTACTGCGATCATCGGTTTTGTCTTGCTAACCCGTCCCGAACTGAGCATGATCACGCTGCCGCTGTATGTCGGGTTTGGGGTGCTTTTCCGGTCCATCATGGCTATCGGCTGGGCTCTGGAATTAAAGAATTACGGCGTCCTGGACTGGGGTAATCTCATGATCATCGGTACCCTGGGGGCGCTGTTTTCGTTTATTCTGCTCTGGAATCCATTATTTGCCGGAATGACCATCGTATTCTGGACGGCAATGGCCCTGATCATAACCGGTGGGTTTAATATTTACCTGGCCGGGAAATTGCGAAGTCTGCACCGGCATCTGGAGCACACCCTGGGGTAGATCGGTCCCGGTTGTCAGCTGTTTATTACTACCGGATTTTCCGGCAATTTTTTAGTTTCATTTACTCCTTTGAATTTTCGTTTTTGAAAAATTTTATTCTAGCTTAGCAGCAACTTATTGAACCTTCGCTTGTTATCCTTTAACTTATCCGCAAACTACAGTACTATCCGCAATGGAGGAATGAGGAAATCTCCGCTAATCCTCCTTTCCTAAACAACCAGGTGTGAAGTGAGCATTCTTTTTACTGTTCGCCCATCACTTCATTGATCAATTCCGCATTACACTTTTGTACAAGATTTTGGATTCGGCCAATTTGACTTTTGGCAGGGCCATTCGTTAGCCCGGAGGGATGCAGTCATCCGGTAGACAAGCTGTCTGTCGGGCCAACCGACCATCGCTTTTGCCGGTGACCAAGGCCCGTACCGAAACGCTATCCGTCCGCATCGGAATTTCATTTTGATGAAACTGCATGCCGGCATTCGGGAAGGCTTATCGTGCGTGGGTGACCTCTGGAAACCGAATTGGTCGATAAGGTTGGAAACTTTCTATCTTTTCATAATCAGGGGATCCATCGGGTTAGATCATAAAGACCCGTGATATTCCCGTACAAAATGACCACTATGCATCAGGAGCTATTAGTAAGTGTGAAACGCTGCAAGCGCAGCCTCCAATTACCGGTGCTTGGCCACCCGGATATGCTTACGGGCTTTAGTAAACGGCTGGAGCGAAAACCTTTTGGATCCAATTTAGATAACTCCTAAACGATAAGCCATGATCAACAATGACATATCGGTAGGATTGCTGGCGCCTTCCCCCGAGCAACATCGGATATTAAAAATGAATATATCCAGGCAGGCTTCATCGGTAGTGTTTATTTGTTCATCAACAGTAACAGAATTTAAAAGGAAGTTTACCTGGTTGCCGACAACCTTTTTGATTGTGGAAGAGCAAATGCTCACCGCTGATCTGTTCCAGTTCCTGCAGCTTCAGGATAGCCTGCATAAACTGATCATCACGAGCACCAGAAATGAGAACATCGTCCTCCTGCCGGAAAAAATGGAGGCACTGTTCTTTTTTACAGAGGATGACCGACGCCGGGAGGAAACCAAAAGGACATTCAGGCTCAAAAAACAGAAAGAAGAATCACAGCGTAAATTATGGACTGATTGATAATGCGCCTTTCCCAATCCTGGACTTCCGGCCGGAAGTATCAGGATTTGGGAACAGGTTTTCGGCCTGGAAACCGGAACGCTAAAAGAGCCCTAATATATGTTGTCATTTTAGCGATTGAGCAAAGGATATAGGTGCAGTCTGAAAAGTCAAATTTTCCGGCGTCCGGAAATCCCTTCCGGCCTGTGATTTGGGCAACCAGTTTTTCGGCGGCGAAATAAAGAGAGAAATGTGACCGTAGCACCGCTTATAGTCTTTATAAAGTATTGAATGTGATGAATTGGACCGATCCGTTAGCCGACCGGCCGATTACCAAAACCCCAGATTTTATGAATATAAAAAAGAATGAACGAGTTGAAACACATGAGGCGATCGAACGCATTGTCGCTACTTCCAAAATTGTAGCTTTCAGTGCTTTTCCGGATTCAATTACAACTGCAAAAATGTCCCTGCCGGTGTTGGCAGGGAGGCACCAATTATCCATACGGCTCTTTTTAAAAACTTGTAAATTTGTTTCATGTGTAAGGCCGGGGTAGGTGCTATCTCGGCTTTTTTTATTTTAGAGCCATTTATAGCCCTAATGGAGCGTTTCCGGTCAGCACCGGATGTATTTCAATTAAAAACAATATGGATTGGGTGATCATTTCGGAGATCGTATATGCCTTGCTGCTCATTGGCGTGGGAATGCGGGTACTATTCGATACCCGTTCGTCGGTAAAGGCATCTGCGTACCTGTTATTGATCGTTTTGTTGCCGCTTATCGGGATCATCATCTACCTCTCGGTCGGATTGAATTACCGCAAGTATAAGATCTATTCCAAAAAATTAATGACCGACCGCGAGCAGGCCAAAAATCTGCTGGAAGCGATCCACAAATTAAAGGAAGAGAATGCGGACCTGTTTGCCCAACAATTCGAGGCCTACAGTGGCATCGCCGAAATGGTGTTCTCGGACAACCTCAGCCTCCTGACCCGGCACAATCGGGTGGAAGTACTGATCAATGGTGAAAAAAAATTCCCTTCGCTGCTGGAAAGCCTCGAACAGGCTACCCATCACATCCATATCGCCTACTACATTTACGAGAATGACCGCATCGGTAATCAGGTCGCCGAATTGCTCATGCGAAAAGCGGCCGAAGGGGTGCAGGTGCGGTTTATTTACGATGATTTCGGCAGCAGTGGAATTCGCAACAACCTGGTGCTAAAACTCCGGGAGAGTGGAGTGGAAGTACATCCCTTCTACGAAGTTCGCTTCGTCAAACTGGCCAACCGCCTGAATTACCGGAACCACCGGAAGATCGTGGTCATTGACGGCACTACGGCTTTTGTCGGCGGTATCAATATTTGCGATAAGTACCGCAATGATGTTGGGAATGAACTTTTCTGGCGGGACACCCATCTCAAAATTACCGGAGAGGCAGTCTGGACCCTGCAGCACATCTTTATTGCCGATTGGAATTTTTGCTCCGGGCAAAAGCTGGAATTGAACACCCGTTTCTTTCTGCGTTTCTTTCCCCGCTTTACCGCTGATGACTATCCGGAAAAGACATGGACCCAGATCATCGCCAGCGGTCCCGATTCGCCCCATCCCTCTATCCTATACAGCTATCTGCAGGCCATTCACCTGGCCCGGAAGGAATTGATGATCACCACGCCCTATTTTATTCCCGGTCAGGAATTCCTGAGTGCCCTGAAAATGGCCGCCCTGCGCGGTGTGAAAGTACAGCTACTGGTGCCCGGGGTTGCGGATTCCCAATTCGTCAATGCGGCCTCCAAGTCGCATTACGAGGACCTGCTGGCCGTAGGGGTGGAGATCTATCTCTACGAAAAGGGCTTCGTGCACGCCAAAACCCTGGTATGTGATGATCAACTTTCGGTGGTTGGCACCGCCAACCTGGATCACCGGAGCTTCGATCTTAATTTCGAAGTAAACGCCATGGTATTTGATGAGCAGATCACTGCGGCTCTGAAAAATGCCTTTATGGAGGACCTGGCAGTTTCCCGGCGGATCACCCTGGAAAATTGGCAGGAGCGCTCTTTTGTCATCCAGTTTATCGAAAAGCTTATCCGGCTTTTTGCTCCCTTACTGTAATGAGGGAAATCCCACCCGAATAAATATCCATTTTTTGTTCATATGGCCCAAAAGGCGGGTTAAACGCCAAATGAGGGCGTTCATCCCGGGCACTTAATAGAAAGCTGCCGTATGACCTTAACTTGCCGGTGGATAGGCTGATCTTTAGACATTTGAGAGGTATACCTTAAGGAAATCGACCTTATAATGCTGTCTATCGGTGTTTAACTCTGCTCCTGTGCAAATGGGACTTGCACTCATCCGGTTTTCCAGGAGTTAAACGAAGCAAGACATTATCGAGATCCAATTTTTTGGACGGGCAGCTGCAGGTCGAAGCACTTAGGGGTTGGTACCACAGATCTAAACCACATTGTCTTAGTATTACAATTGTTGAGTGAACCGGCGATAGGGGCTCCGGTCCGGATGGGTCGCTGGTTTTTATGGCAAAAGAACAGGATTGAGATCAAGAAGGGACAGGATAGCTATGGATGAGGTGAAAACTTGCCTCTGCCGAAAATTGACAACAAACACACAACTGGATAGTAATTAGTTTTCTTTTTGCGGGGCGCTCCTTTAATCGGTCGCCTCGCTGAACTAAACAAAACATTGGGCCAAAGGGCCGTCGAAAATTGAACTGGAAATTTAGAACGACACTATCTTTCTGCAGATCAGTTCCCGATTGGAACTGATTCCGCCGATACAACAACACTTATAACTTTTGGTTCCTGGTTCATTCTCGGCGGTCGGCCCAATGTCTTTTTGCTGGGATCGCTCCGGCATATGGACCTGGAGTTTATAGCCTAAGGGGGAACGAATGCATGAAGAAGTTTCCTGCCAACATCAATAGGCCAATCCGACTACTGCGCCGGTCGGATGGTTGTAGGTGACCAAAAAGATCATCTGCGATTATTACGAAAATCCTTTCCAGGGAATGGCCAACGACATCCCCATGCCTTCCCTTTGCAAAACCATAAAAATTGATCTGCGCCAGTTACTGGGCAAAAAGACCTGCCGCCCGGCATCGAGGCTAAAAACGGATACTAATGTAAACTACCTTGGCAGAGGTTGTTTTTAACGTAGTGTTCCTGGAGATTTCAGGAACACTACTATTTTCCGGAAGTGTCAAAGCTCCCGTGCGGTTTCGACTATTCACGTCCTATAAGATCAAATCGCTACTCCATGCATCCTGCCAGGACACCGCCTTTCGGATATCCCTGAATTCTTTCGGGCCCTCCAATGCTTCTAAAAAATATTCCCACTTCATCCAATCACCACTTGCCCAATCCGAAAGACCCGCGATACACCGTCAACCATCCACCGTCAACCATCGACCATCAGCCGTCAACCATCGACCGTCGACCGTCAACCATCAACCAAAAAACCACCCGACAAGCAACCAATTAACCTCTTTTCCCGATATTAACGCGTAAAAGCCTGAAAATGGAGTGGATAGTCTATATCCTCGAGTGTGCCGACCGGACCCTATACACGGGGATCACCAATGATCTGTCGCGCCGACTGGCGCAGCACAATGCCGGGAAAGGAGCCAAATACACCCGCGGACGAGGCCCCTTGACGCTGGTATACCGTGAAACCTGTACCGACCGCAGCCAGGCGTCCCGGCGAGAAATTGAGATCAAAGCACTGAACCGGTCACAAAAGATCAAACTGATCAAATCCAACTAAACCCCTCCAAACATTCCCACGTTCAAACATTTCCACGTTGAAACGTTTCACCCCCCAAAAGGCACCGCCACCCGAAACTGCCAGCTGATTAATTGCACTCCCAATCGGACTCCCGAAGGAAGATAGGCGCCGAAACCGAAAGAATAGCCCGGTCGTAAAGCTGCCTGGGCTCCGAAATCGTAGTTGGCTGCGGCCCCCAGTCTGGTATACCATTTTAATCGGGCAAGAGGATTAAAAATAAAGTGAGCCGCAACGGTAGCCGTCAGCGTGGCGGTAGGAGGGGTCTCATCCAGGATACCCCCAATTCTTGCTAATCCGGCCCATTTGTAAAGCCCGATACTGTAGTGGGTGACCAACTTGCGGGAGAAAGAGGGATTAACAGTTTCCATTTGTAGAGCGATACCTGCCTGGCCGAAGATGACTCGTTCAAGCCGGTCGGGACCGGTGGTGGATGGAGTGACGAAAAAATGACTAAAATTGATCCCGACCATAGCCTCCCCAAAGTACTGTTTCTCCAACCTGGTTTTAAAATCGGTTACCATGGCCTGATAACCGGCATCCCGGCAACCGTTGTAAGTATTGATGAACTCGGTGATCGCTCTGATCCGAAAGGCAACCTGATCCGGTTCGCTGAGTTCCCCGCAATCAAAAGTCAGCGCTTTAAGTACGCCCCGATAGGAATTGGGTTGGGTATAATTTCCGGAAGCCAGTAGCAGTGGTTTCTCACTCAGCTTGTGTAAGGTGCCGTCTTTGCGGGCGTAGAAAACGAAAGTACCCTTTTGCAGACTGCCGTAGCTGAGATACAGGTCGATCGTACCCTGTGCCATGACCTTAGCAAATTGTTTTTTACTCATCAACAACCCCTGCTCGACAAAACTTACCGGGATCTGTTGGAACTCGGCGCCCTCTTCAAAGCGAAAGGCTTTGAGTTCGTTCGGTTCGTAGATCCGGGCATCGGCTTGGTCCGGTGCAGTTTTAAAGTAGAGTTTTTCCAGGAGTTCAATATCCCCGTCCTGACGAAGATACCCGTTGACCTCTTCGCCGGTGGGCAGCGTGATGGTCCCTTTTTCAAATTGAGCAATTAAACGATACGGTAACAGTACCGACAGGACCAGGAGCAGTAGGAATTTCATCAGAAAGATTATGAGCGATTTGTAGAAATTATAATACAGCGCGTTGAATTTGAGTAGACTCTAAGCTAGACTTTAGTATTTTCAATGATAGGATTCAGCGCCCTCGCGAAGCTGTAATCTAATTTAAGACGTCCTATCGTAAACCGGATGTCTTAAAATCGCACTTTGAATTCGCCGTCTCACTTGATGGAGGCGTCCCATTTTATCTCCAGGGCTCTGCCCTTCCCCAATCTGATCTCCATTATGCGGCTACAAAATCATAGAGCTATGCCCTTACCCATATAAGCGGCGTAGCTGCGAAAATATTGGTAGATCAGTAACGGGTTTTACATTGAAGGGCGTAGCCCTGGCCATGTATTGATCTAGAATGTCCGTTTTCTGGATACAACAGAAAATGCTAAAGTCGAGCTAAAATAAAATTTATACCGCGCAAATTCTAGTTTCTAACGAACTTCCAAACTTCCCGCTGCTCCGTGACCATTATTTTTGCAACAGCATCTTCTTCGTCCCCACCACCTGTCCGTCCACCCAAAGGGAATAGATGTAGGTGCCGGCCGGAAGCTCGGCCGCATCGACCGTTGTCCGGACCGGTCCCCGCTGATTGATCGTAAGCTGTTGCAATACCTGTCCGTTTTCATTCGAGATCTGTAAAACGGCCCGTTGTGCGTCTTCCGGGATGTGGTAGGAGATCGTGGTGATGAGCGCGAAAGGATTCGGGACATTTTGATCCAGCGTCGCTTTTTCGGCAGGTACGGCCTTTCCGTTCAGCCGCAGGTAATTCTGAGCGGTATTTCCTTCGGTCAGTAGTTTTTCCAGCCGGGCCATTTTCTCCTTCAGTTCGGTAATGATTTCATCTTTGGCATCCATTTCCAGTTTTAGCTCCTGAATGGCTTTAATGGCTACTACACTGAAACCTGCGTAGTTCACGCCGTAGAGTGCATCGGCCTCAATGTAGTGGACAAGTTCCGGGAAGAGGGGGGCGGCTTCCTGTGCAATAAAGCCCAGTGTTTTTTTCTTCGCCTTAGTCTCCTGGAACTGGTAGGTCGACGGTTTTAATTCCATTACCCTGGAGAGGGCATCCGGCATCGCTTTAACATTTTTCTTTAGCCGTCCGTCGGAAGCCTGTACGTATTCACCGGTGGTGGCCAGGAAGGTGCCGCGTAGATTGCCCCCGTAATGCAGTCGCAAGGCATAGCCGTGGGTGATATCCCAATCCTGATTGATGCCGTCATCAAACCGGAGCCCCTGACCTACCACCTGACCTTGCTGGTGCAGATGTAGTCTGGCAGTAGGACTGATACCCATGATCCCGACATTGCCGTTGCCCCGGACCGTCATGACGTCCTGGCCGCCGTCGGTATCCTGGAACCAGAAATTAACCCGGCTGGTAGTTGCACTGCCCGTCGGATAAGCGGCGATCGTCCACCGACTGTCGGGGAAAGAGGTGTTTTCAAAAGAAAGCCGCGAATAATCCCCATCGTCTTCGGTCAGTAACAAATGCGGATAACCGATACTCGAATTCAAAAAAAGCTTCAGGCGGGCACTGGCCTGTGCATGTAAGCCGCCGATACTTACATCCCCTTCACCGGACATTGACATTTTGATATCGTTCAGGTTGGTGCCTTCCGGTTTGAAGCGGAACTGGAGAACTTTTCCCACACCGGAAGTCGTTAGTTTCCATTGGTTGCCATTGTTGGGGATGCCGATATGAAAGTTGCCTGAATTAGAGCGAATAAAGAAATGCCCCCGGATATCAACATCATATTCTGGAGCGTCGGTGAAAAAACCAACCGAATTGGATTTCATGTTGATCTGACCGCTTAGTGAGGTAGGCCCCAGGGCGAGGTTTGCCAAAAGGATCAATAATGCTGCATATTTCATAAGGCTCAATTTTTAAATTAAGAAGTAAGGAATCGGTTATATCCCGTAGTGTTCATGAACTCCGGGAAATTGGTGCACCGGGCCTTTTCTCTTCGTTAATCAAACTGCAATACAATGTTATTGCCCTGCAGGACCAGCCCGGTGATCTCCACATTTCCCAGTCCCGCCGCATTGAGCTGATTGTTGATATTGGTGTTTGCGGAGGTGACCATCGTCCGCAACGCGTTGGAAAAGGCGTTCTTAACCGGAGCTGCATTGAACATTTCCCGGAGGGCTTCCTGCAGAGCCGGCCGCAGGTAGTGGTTGACCGTCTGGTCCATGACGTCAAATGGAGTGAAGTTGGGGTCAAAATCTCCGGTAAAGCGGACACTTTCCACTTCGTAGGAGATCGCTCCATTTTGATTGATCAGTCGCAGGCGAATATCTACCTGGGGATGAAAAATATGCCCGCTGCGGGCGGCTGCGATCTCGTTGGTCCGCCGGACCACTCCGGCCAGTTCCCGGCCATCCTCTTCAAATTCCGCGGATAAGGTGATCCGGCGGGGATTGTTCGGATCAATGCGTAGGTCCGTACTTCCGATACTGGTCAGATTACTCAGATGGTAGCGCGTAAATGCGCCCTGCACGTAGGGAAGATCAAAACGGTAGGGATCGCGCATTATATTCCTCAGGTTGACACTACTGTTCTGCTGCGGATTGCGGTTGTCGTCATTTAGGTTATCCAGGACAATATCCAGGCGGTTGAAGAAGGGGCCTTCCATCAGATTGAGGACAGTAGTCAGCGGGATGGATATATTCGGGAAGTAGCGGCTCCAGTTGACCCCCTCGGTGTTGGTGCCACTGAGCTTCTGGATGGAGTTTACCCCCGTTACCCGGAACCGTCCGCGACCCTGGTCTCTGGTACGGCCTTTGGGCAGGTGTACGATCTGCACATTGAGGTCATTCCCGTTCCGGAAGCCGACCATCAGGAAAGCGGTAGCCGGCTGCTGATCGTTGCTGAAAGGCGTTTCTCCAAATGCGATCACGCGAAGGCCAAACTGTCGGATATACATCACCGTGCGCTTTTCACTGCGCCAGGCTCCGTTGAGGTTGCTGATGGTATTGGTCGTGAAGCCGGGATTGCGTTGACGGGGTAATTGGTTGATGACCTGCTTTAAGGAAACGGTCTGCAACCGGTTGGAAGGAAATCCGCCGCTCGAAGACGTTACCGACAGGCGATCCCCGTTCTGATTTACCGCCAGGGTGACCTCCCCGCTGCGGGAACGACCGTATTTGGGAATGTCCCACCAGCTTCCGCTGATGGTGGATCCCTCCAGGCGACCCTGGAAAACGTGCCCATAGTCGCGGCCGGGATGCTCCATGGCCCAGTAGATATCCGATCCGTTTCGAACGAAATAATACAGCCCACCGTCATTACCGGCGTAAAAGGATTTAAGGCCGGCTGAATTGGGATCCGCAAAACTACCACTGTTAAGTGTGGGCTGAGCCAGACACAAACTGCTCCATAAAAATGTGAAGAACAATCCGGGGATGCATAGCTTTCTCATGGTCTAGGTTTTAGGGGAGTGGACCGTTCCGGCGAAAAAGTGATACTGGAACGGTCCTGATTTAATGGGGTTTAAAGGATATAATTGATAGATTTTATCTGATCAGGAGTGAATGACTTTGTGTCCAGGTATACTCGATGCTAAGGGTTTCGTGTGTTTCCCACGTCAGAACCCAAACCGTTTAGGGCTTTACATGCTGTAATCAGATTAATTTGGCAAATCCAAACTGATATGAGGCCAGTATAAATGGTACCTCAGCCCGTCGAACTTCAGCGGCCCGCACACCTCCTACTTAGAGGTTGATCGTGCGATCCTGGTTCTTTTTCAGATTGAAGTAATGTAGTTTGGAAAGCGTTGGTCCGGGGCAATCGGCCTTAGGCGGGCAACTGTCGGTCATCAGCAGGTAAGACCCTCCGTCGGGCGAAAGCTTGAAATGATACGCCCGCCGCCCGTTGAGCGTAATCGGAGCGCGCTTCTGAATACGGCCGCTACTGGGATGTTTGACGTAAAGGATACCGTCGGCGGTATATCCGTTGAAATAGACGATCAGATCATTGTAGGAGGTGTTGAGGTTCGGCGCACTGGAAGTTTGTCCGCTTTTTTCCACCCAGGCACCCCGCTGGGCTGTCCAGCAGATCCGACCTCCTTGAAATTCGCTGTACCGCAGCCCGTTGGCACCTTTCAATTCATCACTGGTCGGATAACCGAGGAAAGATCTTTCCCAACCCATGGCGGACCATTTATCCCGGATCGCCCCGTGTACTTCGTGGGCGCCGGTCTGGGGTGTCCAGTAAATGGAGCCGCCCTGGAAATGATTGTAACGCCCCTTTCGGTCGGGGGTGGTCATTTCCGCGGTATTGGGGCGACCGAGGAAACCTTTACAGGCACCCAGTTGATTGTATTTTTGGAGAATGGCGCCTTTTACGGTAGTGCCCGGGAAACAGGCCTGAGCTTTAAGCTCTGTTGGGACATAAAGACAAAGCAGGAAAAGAAAGCCGGAAAATAAGATTTTCACTGAGATCGAAGCAGCTCGCTGCGCATCCCTTGGGGGCAGTAGATTTTTCATGGTCCAGGATTTAGGTTTGGTTAATGCTCTTATCAGAAAAAGAGTATTTAAACTCCATAGAACAAAGTTCAGCTTTCCGATACCGGTAATAAACCGGGTAAACCCTGAAATGAAAAAATGGGGGTTTTCCCCCAGAAATGGCATTTGAATTCTAATTTACCCAACACCCCAACACCTCACCTACTTACACCGAAAATTCACCATAAAGGAACTGCCCGCCAGAGGAGAAGAATCAATGATCAATTCGCCCTTAAGTACATTCACGCGCTGGCGAAGCAGGTATAAACCGCTGCCCGTTTTTGCGGATAAATGATCAAATCCCCGCCCGTCATCTTCCACACTGATGCTCACATCCTGTCCGGCCTGAACGATCAACACCATGATCTCCCGGCAGGCAGCGTGTTTGACGGCATTGTTGATCAACTCCTGGATAATCCGGTAGACCGAAAGTTCTTCATCGGCGCTCAGGGCGATCCGGCCGTACTGCTGTACGTCGATCAGGGGGCCTCTTTCGGCCGTTAGGGAGCTGCTGTAATCCTGCAGGGCAGTGATGAGGCCGGAGCGTTCAAGTGCCTTGGGCAGAGAATTGCGGGAGATCGCCCGGACTTCCTCAACGGAATGTTTGAGAATGTGGAGTGCTTTTTGATTGAGCTGCTCCTGGTTGGGTGGAAGGTATGGATTCAACTGGTCCAGTTGCAGACGCAGCGCGGAAAGCATACCGCCCAGGCCGTCGTGTAACTCCCGGGCAAATCGCTGCCGTTCGATCTCCTGACCTTCTACGAGGGATTTTACGGTCTCCAACTCATTTTCCTGGGCCAGGCGGGTTTTTTCCTGCTGATTGATCAGGCGCTCCTGGGCTGCCAGTTGCTTTTGGGCCCGGACCCGCTCGATGAAGTATTTGTACACGCCAAGCAGTACAAATATCGCGATGATGATGCCGCCGATCAATACGGTGATCGCCTGTTTCTGCTGTCTGGCCCGGGCTTCCCGGGCGTCCAGCTCAGCCTGCTGGCGACTGATCTCCGCTTCTTTCTCCCGGGTGTTGTATTCTACCAGCAGTTCGTTCATGCGACTTTCAACATTGGCCAGTGCCAGACTATCTCCCAGCAGCTTACTTTCCATCAGGTAATGGTAAGCGCTATCCATTTGGTGGAGATTCCGGAAGCATTCACTGATGTTGCCGTAGTATTTTTGGACGGCTTCCATTTCCCGGAGTTTCCGATGATAGGGGATGGCGGATTTGAGAATGGGAATGGCGGCTGCGTATTCTCCCCGGTACTGGCGGGCAACCCCTTCCAGCGCAATACTCCAACCTATGCAGGGAATGAAAACGTCTTTTCCGATAGCTACTGCCTTGCGGGAGTAGTCGATAGCCGACCCGAAATCTCCCTCGTCCATATCGAAAGTGCCCCGTTCGGTGTACAGGATGCCGAGTAGGAAGGAGTCCTTTTCCGTCAGGGCCAGGTCGGTAGCCAGATCGAGATAGAACAGGTAATTGGCCGTGTCGACCATCAGCAGGTAGGTGCGGCTGAGCTCAGAGTAGCAGTGCGACAAACTTCGCATATCTCCCAGCTCCCGGTTTAGGTCGATGGCCCGGTGGAACAACTGCATCGCTTCGTGGTGAAAACCCCGTTTCAACTGAAAATCGGCCAATATTACCAGAATGTAGCGCAGGTTGACTTTATTGCCAATTGCAGCGTAGAGATCATGGGCATTCCGGAGGTGTTCGTAGGCTACCCCCGGTCCTGTGCCTTCTTCCTGATAGGTATGGAACCAGTAGAACCATTGTTCGGATTGAGCCATACTGAAGGTGTCCCGCTCCAGTCTCGATTTTTCGTAATAGGCCTGAACCTCTGCCAGCGAATAATTCTCGGCTACCCCCAGGTCCAGGGTGTCGATCGCTTGACCGGGGAGTTGTAGCGCAGGCCGGATCAATAGCAGAAGCAATGCAAATCGAGATAGGTGAAAGCAGTCCATACGCGTAATTTCATCACATTTTTTTGAAATTCCCACAGGGTATACCCGGATTATTCCCCGTTCAGAAGGTTCCATTCCATGGCCTTCCGCACCAGTCCGGCGACATTGCGTACATCCAGTTTTACGAACAAATTGCTGCGGTGGGATTCTACCGTTTTTTCACTGATGTGCAGTTGATCGGCGATCTCGGCGGTAGTGTGCTCGTTCGCGATGAGGTGCAATACCTGTTTTTCGCGCTTGGACAGCCGGGGTGGCTGGAAACCGGAGCCCGGAGAGTTGCCGGAAGTATTTCCCCGCAAACTGGTCAGCATGATCCGGCTTACTTCCCGACTGAAATACTCCTGGCCATTTCGGATCATATGAATGGCTCTCAGTAATTCTTCCTTCCCGGAATTTTTCAGGATATAGCCGTCCACACCCCGCTGGGCTGCTTTGGTAATCACACTGCCCTCGCCGAACATGGATAAGATCAGGACGCTGACGTCAGGGTGGTTTTCCTTGATGAAGGTACAGATATCCAGCCCGTTCACCGATCCGATCTGGAGGTCGAGCAGCACGAGATCTATCTGCTTTTCCGCAAGTTGACGGTGAATGGTTTTACCCGTTGTGCAAATGCCTGCGATCCGAAGTTCTTGCTCCTGGGCCAGAATATCGGATAACCCATCTACAAACATTTGGTGGTCATCAACGATCAAAATGTTAGTCATAAGCAGGTAGTTCAATCGTTAAACACTATTGCCCGGAGTGGCAGGGTTGATCTTTCCCCGATGTTCCTGACTATTTCCAGCGTATTTCCCGCATCCGTGGTGGCGATTAAAATCTTCCCCTGCGCATTGGATCTAGTCGCTCATCACGATTTCAAATTGCATACCCGTTTTTTGCACGACGAGAAGTTTTTCCTGCGCATCGTAGGCCCATTCGTCCGCACCATTTACCGTTTTCGGGGGATCGGCCGTACGGATACGGAAAGTCCACCCGTGTTTCCTTTCGCCCTTCACACTGATGCTGCCCCCCTGCTGACTAATAGTCACCGGAGAAAAGTAAAAGCCATCGCCCAGGGGTTCGTAATACTGGATCTGCTGGGCCTCATCTTTTAGAATGTAGACCTCCATGTTCTCGGAAAAAGTAGTGGTGTCGTTCGCCTGGATCAAAGACTGACTGGCCGGATTGACCGGGATCAGTACGGTGGAGGTCGTCGCGGCCGTCAGCCGGGTAATTTGTTCCGCCACGGGCGCTTTGGCCTCAGCGCTTTTCCCGGAGGCCGGGATCCATTCCGGCAGTTCGATCGACTCGGTATTGGTCATCTGGATAAACTCGTCGTTGTTCGTTTTCAATACCACATTTTCCATCGTCCAGTTGGCCGCACCGTTCAGGCTGCCGCCTTCCTTGGCTTCGATGGTGATGTTTTCCCAGTGCAGATCGTGGATGGGTTTTTCGATAAACGCATTGGCGTAGAAACCGCGTTCTGCTCCCTCTACGGTGATGTTCTTCAACTGAATATTCCGAAATTCCGGGATGCCTTTCTCCGGCGGCTCTACCGGAGTGGTCATTACTTTCCAGTGGCGCGGTATCCCGTCTTTAAGCTCCTTGTCGGGAATGGTAGGATAGCTGTATTCCGGATACCAGTTGAGCTCGAACTGGAAAGGACGGGCAACATCGGTCATTTTGATATCGTGAAAGGAAATATTTTCGATCAGTCCACCCCGCACTTTCGCGGATTTGAACCGGATGCCGGTATTGGTTCCCTGTGCTTCCAGCCCGTACACTTCCACGTTGCGCATGCCGCCGGAGGTTTCACTGCCGATGGTGAATAATCCGTGCCCGGAGCGGGTAATGCAGTTCCGGTAGACAATGTTTTCGGCTGGGCGATTAACGCGCAGTCCGTCGGAATCCCGACCGGCTTTGATGCAAAGATTATCGTCATTACAGTCGATATCGCAATTTTCCACCAGGATATCTTTTGAGGAATCGGTGTTGATCCCATCCGAACTCGGACCGAAGCCGCCGATATTGTTCCGGATCGTTACGCCGTTCACGTAAACCTGATTGGAGAAGGTGAGACTGATGGTCCAGAAGCCGGCTCGCTTCACCGTAAAATCTTCCAGCACTACTTCCTTCGATTTGTACACCACTACCGGACGTACCCGTTTACAATCATAGTCGACGGCCCACCGGATATCCCTTTCGGTATAGTCGACCCACATGCCGCCACTGCGGGGAGGATCTCCCCAGAATTTATCCCACCAGTATTTGCCGTTGCCGTCAATGACCCCCTTGCCGCTAATGCGGACGTTCTCCTGCTCGTAAATGTTGACCAGGGCGGCGGGCCAGTCCATTTCAATGCCGGCCACGCGGGTCCACTTGTCGGGAAAATGGGCGTCATCCTGAATGGCCTGGATCACGACATCCTCGGCCAGATGCAGTTCGACATTGGATTTCAGGAACAAGGCCCCGGAAACATAGGTCCCCGCGGGGAAGATCACTTTACCTCCACCGGCCTCCGCAGCGGCATCGATAGCCTGTTGAATGGCCTGGGTATTGAGCGTTTTCCCATCACCCACCGCGCCGTAATCGGCGGCATCAAAGCTTTTATCTGGAATTGATGCAAAGCCTTCGGCGTAGAATATACCTTCCATTTGCCGGACTAGTTCGCTTTTCTCTTCAGTTGAAGTAACGGAGAGGTCATCCTGCTGGTCCACCGCTTTCGATTCCTGGCAGGAAGTTCCAATGGCAATTATAGCCAGCAGCAAAGTGCCGGCAATCCAGTTCATTTTAAACGTATCAGTCATGTACTATTTTCATTAGATCTACAATGATGCTTTCTCGTCTACGGCCCGGCAAACACGCCTCCAGAAGGCCAAATACCTGCTCTAAAGCCATTAATCCGGCATTCTCCGGGCAATTGTTCAAATTAAATAAAAATGTTGATGAAGTCTAAAATAAAGCCATACTGATCAAAGTGCTAAGGTGGAAATGTGTTGAGGTGTTGTCGTGCGTAAAACATTCACACATTAGCACCCTCCACCTTAGCACTTTAAAAAAAGAGCAGGCAACCAAAATCCCATTTCCCCGAGTCTAGGCTAAGAAAACAAAACCATTCCCAATGATACCCAAGATCCAAACCATTGCCTTGACGTTCATCGCCTGTTGGTTCCTGCTTTTTTCCTGCACCCGGAATGAAGGAGATATCACCCCCAACTGGTACACGCCGGAAGAGTACGCCACCCTCGAGCGCAGCCTCCATTTACCCAATCACCTGATCAGCTATCAGGTAGAATTGGCGCCGCATATGGAATTCAACGGGATGATGCCTCCGGAAATAAGCGACGCGAAAGCCCTGCTCGGGCGGGTCCTGTTTTATGACGCCCGGCTTTCGCGCAATGACGCCGTTGCCTGTGCTTCCTGCCACAAGCAGGAATTTGCCTTTGCCGATAATGTAGCCCACAGCCGGGGTTTTGGGGGTGAACTCACCAAACGCAATACCCTGGCGCTGGGGGCAACGGCCAATTTTTCCTCTTCCTACGGTACAAAATCCCCCGGAGATACCGATGCAACCGAACCGGTCGCCGGCTTTTTCTGGGACGAACGGGCGCTGGATCTCAGAGAACAAAGCCGGCAAACCATTGAGGATGAGATCGAGATGGGCATGCCCCTGGACGTGCTTGCGCAAAAGCTGGGCCGGGTGGATTATTACCAGGTGTTGTTCCGCAAAGCCTACGGCTCAGCGGACGTGCAGGAGGAGGAGATCCTGGAGGCGCTGGAGGCCTTCGTCAATTCGCTGGTGTCGCACAATTCCCGATTTGATACGGGGATCAACCGGCAGCGGATCCCGTTTCCCGATTTTCGTCATTTCAGTGCGCAGGAAAACCTCGGAAAAAGTCTGTTCATGACCCACTGTGCTTCCTGTCACGGTAGCGATATGGTTACCGCAGAGGAACGGATTGCGAATAATGGCTTGCCGCTGCTCAACGGGGATCTCGGCGTGGGAGGCATTTCCGGACTGCCCATTGAAGCCGGAAAATTTAAAGTGCCTTTTCTCCGAAATATCGCGATTACGGCGCCCTATATGCACGACGGTCGCTTTGCCACGCTGGAGGAGGTGATCGAGCACTACAGCACCGGCATCGAAATGCAGCCTACGCTGGACGTACGGTTCCGGTATCCGGAAGATCCGGAGCAACCGAAGCGGCTGAACTTCAGTCGGGAAGAAAAGGAGGCGCTCGTTAGTTTTTTGCACACTTTGACGGACGAGGATCTGATGTACGCCGAACGCTTCAGCGATCCTTTCATCCGGTAAATTCATACCGACCGAAGTGGTTTGGTAATCGGTCCGTCACAAGCGTATCAGGGCCAAACTACTCGTAAAGAAAAAAGCGCCTTTTCCCGGTAAGTACTCCGGAAAGGGCAATCATTCGTCAGCATTTCCTGGTGTAGCGGGATACCGTGCCGATTTTCGGCAACCGATCGGTACCTCGCTGCACCTTTTGTTTCTCCCGCTCCATTTGGTTAATTTCCGAGACTTCCGTAATTTGAAAGGCGTTCGCACAAACCCCTTCCAAAATCTCAATTCCCAAACGTGCACATTCCAACATCCCAATTTCCCTTCATCCTTAAAAAAACATCATGACGGTCTTAAAAACAAATCACAACCGAAGATCCTTTCTCAAAGTTTCAACCCTCGCCGGCGGCGGCATGGTACTGGGTTTCAGCTGGCTGGCCGGCTGTAAACCCGAAGCTGACGCCACCGCGGCGGAGACCATGACCATGCCGGAAGAATGGTTCGATATCAACGGATTCCTGAAGATCGGAGACAATGGCATCGTGACCATTATGTCGCCTAATCCTGAGATCGGCCAGAACGTGAAGACGGCCATGCCGATGATCGTGGCCGAGGAACTGGACGTCGACTGGAAGGATGTGGTGGTGGAACAGGCCGGATTGGATACGGAAAACTTTTCGCGGCAGGTGGCCGGAGGCAGCCAGTCTATCCGCCAGGGGTGGAAAAGCCTGCGTATGGCCGGCGCTACCGCCCGGCGCATGTTGCTGGAAGCGGCGGCCCAACAGTGGGAAGTCCCGCTGTCTGAACTGACGACCGCGTCCGGCCGGATCCTGCACGAAGCCAGTGGCCGGTCGATCGGGTACGGGGAGGTGGCCTCGGCCGCAGCGGGAATTGAAGTGCCGGAGGAGATCGAATTGAAAGCACCCCAGGATTTTAAGATCATCGGTGTGCCGACCAAAAACGTGGACGGCCGGAAGATTGCCACGGGCGCGCCGCTCTTCGGTCTGGATTACGAAAAAGAAGGCATGCTGATCGCCATGGCCCAACACGCCCCGGCTTTCGGTATGAAACTGAGATCCATGAACATCGAAGCGGCTAAAGCCATGCCGGGTATTGTCGATGTCTTTAAGATCGAGACCAAACCGGAAGGTATGGAACACCGGCGATTGAATAATCTCGCCTTTTCGGATCTGGTGGCCGTCGTGGGCAGATCGACCTGGGAAGTGATGAAAGCGAAGGAAGCCCTCGAACTGGAATGGGAGGTAGATACGCCGGGTGAGACGACGGATCTGATCAATAATGAACTCGATAAATTGCTGGCAACTGGTGTGGAAGAGCCTTCCCGCAAAGATGGCGACCCGGAGGCGGCTTTTCGCAATGCAGCGCAGGTGATCGAACGCACCTATAGCGGCCCGTTTCTGGCCCACAACACGATGGAGCCGATGAACTTCTTCGCCCACGTGACCGCAGATCGGGCCGAACTCGCCGGGCCGGTACAAACGCCGGCTGCCCTGCAGAATATGGTATCGGTCCGTCTTAATATTCCCGAAGAGAATGTATCCGTGATGATGACCCGCATGGGCGGCGGATTCGGTCGCCGTTTGTACGGACACTTTGGGGTGGAAGCGGCCCTGATCTCCCAGCAGGTGAACGCTCCGGTAAAACTGATCTATTCCCGGGCGGATGATATGACCCAGGGGACTTACCGCCCTTCCTATAAGGTGACTTACCGGGCGGCGCTGGATGCGGATAATAAACTCATTGGCTTTCACGTAAAAGGCACCGGCGCGCACGAAAGTCCGGTATTCTCCAATCGTTATCCGGCGGGTACGGTGGATAATTATCTGGCGGAAAACAATAGCCTGGAATCCAACATTACTTCCGGCGCCTGGCGGGCTCCGCGTTCCAATTTCATCGCCTTCGCCGAGCAATCCTTTTTAGACGAAGTAGCCGAAGCCGCGGGTAAGGACCCCATCGACTTCCGGCTGGAGCTCTTCGAACGGGCCAGCAGCGATCCCGTCGGCGAAAAGAACGACTACGATCCCGAACGCTACGCCGGCGTATTGAAACTGGTCAAGGAAAAGGCCGGATGGGGATCGGAAAAAGCCGGTGTACACCGCGGGGTCTCGGCGTATTTCTGCCACAATTCCTACGTGGCCCAGGTGGTGGATGTGGTTATGAACGGTAATAAACCCAGTATCGAAAAGGTCTGGTGCGCTGTCGACTGCGGCATCGTGGTCAATCCGGAAGGGGCACTCAACCAGATCGAAGGCGGTATCGTGGATGGTATCGGTCACGCCCTGTACGGCAGAATGAGCTTCCGTGAGGGCCGTCCCGAACAAAGTAATTTTGACACCTACCGCCTGATCCGGCACTCGGAGGCACCAAAAGCGATCGAGGTCTTTTTCGTAGACAACGGGATCGATCCGACCGGTCTGGGAGAGCCCTCCCTGCCACCCGTAGCGGCGGCTCTGGCCAATGCCCTGGCCCGCGCCACGGGCGAACGCCTCTACAGCCAGCCCTTTGTCAGTGATCAGGATGTACTGGGGTAGGAGCACAGCAAGGGCCCGGACAGGATCGTTGTGCAAACGCACCTGCCCGGGCCCTCCATTTTGTTAACTCACCTTTTCCGGGTGGATGTCCGCATCACCCGGTTCCTTAGATGGCCAGCACCAGCATGCCCGCACTCATGGCGATCATCAAACCATCCTCGATGATGGTGACGGTACTCATCGGCAGATTAAATACATCGCCCAGACAGGCGCATTTTATCGCTTTTTTGTTCAATACGGTTTGCAGCACGCCAACGATGCTCACGGACATCACAATAAGGGTGACGGTATTGGTGATCACGGGGTTGAAATTCACCAGAAAGGCAATGCCCAGCAGCAGTTCTGTGAAGGCGTAGATGTATCCCCAGGCGGGAAACTTCCGGGCGATTACGTCGTACATCCGGTAGCTGTCCTTGAAACCTTGTAGGTTGAGCATTTTGAAAAAGGAGAACACCAGAAAAAACCCGGCCATAAAGTGCCGCATCCATCTTCCCCATTGGAGATCCGCGGAGGTCAGTTCGATGAGACCGGTTACCGTAAATATGTAGACAAAGATCAGTAATACCGGTTTGTAGGTCGCGAGCCATGATCTGGCCGTTTCCACCGTTTCGCTGTGCTGTTGGGCATTTATCCGGTATTGAGCGCCTACACCGGCAAGCTGGGACTGTAATTTCGCGAGCGGGATATGTTTCGCCATGCTGATGGTAGCGCTGTTGTTTTCTTTGGAGACATCGACGGATTCGACGGATTCCATTTGTAGTAGCGCGGATCTTACCTTGTTTTCGCAGCTCCCACAGGTCATTCCCTCCAATTGATAAGTATGTGTCATGATCGTTGAATTTTTGGATGAACAATGACACAAAAATAGCGGGTCGGGCGGGCCCGGCTGTTACACTATTCTGGGTAAAGCTTATAAGATTTCGGAAATGGTGCTCCTAGACCTCATCGATCGGCTTTCGTTTCTTTTCCTTGAGCTTTTTAAAGAATGACGGACTCAGCCCGGTGACCTTTTTGAATTGATTACTCAGATAGGCGGTACTGGAATAGTTTAACTTAAAAGCAATTTCACTGAGCGACAGCTCATCGTAGATCAGTAATTCTTTAACCCGTTCGATCCTCAGGTTAATGAGGTACTTTTCGATCGTAATGCCTTCCGTTTCCGAGAAGAGTTTACTGATGGTGGAGTAATCCTGCCCGATCTCCCGCACCAGAATATCCGACAGGTTCCGATTGGCGGGATAATCCTCCTCGTAAACTACCCGGACGAGCGAATTCCTGACCTTCTCAATGGTTTTTTTGTCCCGATCCTGCAGGATTTCGAACCCGTGGTGCCGTAAGTTTTGCTGCAGTCGTTCCAGGTCTGCTTCCGGAATATCAGCCGCGGTGCTTACTTCTCCCAGATCGACGGAAAGGGTCTCGATGCCCAGTTTGTCGAATTCGGACCTGACTACCGTCCGGCAGCGGTTACACACCATGTTTTTGATATAAAGCGTCATAAGACTGCGTTTAATGATCATCTGATGGTCAAATCATCAGATAGTCAAATCATCGATCATGCATCCCCTTCCCCGCCAGGATCTGAGGAATGTATTTTTCCACTCTGGAGGTTCGGGTTTTCGATTGCTTGGGGGCCAAGAAATAGAGCAGATAACCCCGTTGCCGACCCGGTGTCAAAGCCTCAAAGGCCGTTTTCAGGACCGGATCTTCCTCCAGTTTCGCCTGCAGTTCTTCGGGGATCGGTTCCGATTCTTTTTTGAAATTGACTTGCAAACCCGCCTTTTCAATTTCAATGGCCTCGTAGATATAGGCTTCCACGGTTGATTTCAGGGCGCTGACCTCTTCCAGGTTCGTAAAGCGCAGCAAACGGGCCGCCTGGGTATTTGCTCCGGGTTTGTCCAGCAATCCCTGGGCGTCCTGTAGGAGCGCTCCCTTGAAAAAACTGATACAGCAATATTCTTTAAATGCACTCAGGATTAAAATATTGTTACCCTGAAAGGTGTAGCAGGGAACACTCCATTTCACCTCTTCGTCGAGGCCGCAGTCCAGAATGATGGCCCTTAGCTCCGCCATTTCTTCCGTCCAGTTGTGCACCTTACAGTCCGGGGTGCCTCCCAGCGGGCAGCGGCCGCAGCCTTCTTCGAAGTACAGATCAACTTTTGGATTCATTGCATTGATTTAAAACTCACAGTAGACCATGAGATATGCGAATCAGAATTTAAATTTGGATAAAATGTGCCGTTAGGCACAAAATAAAGGTAGTAAAATGACCATTTCCCACCTTAACGTGCCGTGGGTACGCCATGTAAAACGGTATTGCGTACCTACGGCACGCTAAGTCTGCCGAATTACTAGACGGACTACCTATATTTCGTCCCTACGGGATTTTTTACCCCTGATTGGCATGAGATATCCGGTAGAGTCCGGGGGCACCACAAAAGCTCCCAACATATACCTCCAATGATCGTGCCCTGCTACCGGTCATTTAAGCCTTTCCCGGCCAGGATATCCGGTCGGTGTTTTTCAATCCTCGACGTCCGGGTCTTGGATTGTTTGGCGTCAGAAAAGTATAACAGATAGCCGCGCTGCCGACCCGGCGTCAGCGCTTCGAACGCCGCTTTCAGTTCCGGGTCCTCCCCAAATTTATTTTGCAGTTCTTCCGGTACGGTATATTCCCGCGTTTTCTTCAAAACCACCTTCAAGCCGGCTTTTTCCACTTCTATGGCCTCAAATATATAGGCTTTCAGGGTATCTTCCAGCTTCAGGATCTCCGGTAATCCGGTAAAGCGGATCTGACGGGCCGACTGCACATTTTCCGTTTGCTGGATGAGCAGGCTATCGGCGTCGTTGAGCAGGACTCCTTTATGAAACAACAGGGCGCAGTAGTCCTTGAAACCGTGGATCAAAACGATATTGTTACCCTGGTAGGTATAACAGGGGACGCCCCACTTCAGTTCTTCGGTCAGTCCGCAATCGAGAATGATCGTGCGCAATTGCTCAAATTCTTCGCGCCATTTTTTGGCCTTGGTGAAAAAGAAATCAACCTTGGGATTCATAGTCTAAACATCTTGGTGATCAAAAATCAACCGCCGTTCGGCGGGCCGGAAATACCACGACACCACCGTGAGGACGAGCAGTAGGGTAGCAGGAAGGATCTCACCCACCGGATTACCCACGGCAATATGCGAAAATATCGCACCCGACATGGCAAAGAAAAATCCGGCATAGGCCCATTCCTTGAGCAGGGGCAACCGGGGCAGGAGAATGGCGATCACTCCGAGTAGTTTCCAGGCGCCGAGCAGGCTTAGAAAATAAATGGGATAGCCTAAAAGGACCACAAAGGCTATTTCCTCCTCCATTTGCAGCAACTGGACAATGCCGGTCGAAAACATGCCCAGGGCCAGCCAGCCCGTGGCGATCCAGTAGATGATCTTGCTTCTTCGTTGCGGGTGCATCTATTTATATTTTTCGGCTGCTTCCTGCAGGCGATCGTGAGCCATACTCAGACCCCGCGGCATGCCTATTTTTAAATACTGATCCCGGAGCTCTGCGGAACGGTACACGATATGCATATCGAGCCGACTGGTTTCTTCGGTAATCGATTCAAATTCAAGGAACTCGAGCTGGACCCCAAAACCGGTCCCCACCATCTCAAAGGTGCGGATGATCTGCCGATCGGGTACAAATTCGTGAATGACTCCGCTGAACCGGTGCTTGTTCCCCCGGGGATCGGTAGTCTCGAATTGCCAGCTTCCGTATTTTTCGTTCTCGAGCTTTAGCACTTTCGTCCCCATCCATTGCTCCAGGATTTCGGGTTCGGTGTAGGCTTTGAACAGCAATTCCAGCGGCAGCTCAAATTTTCGGCTGATCCGTAGTTCCTGCCTGCCATCCTCCGCGTCGATCTTGGTTTTCAGTTGCATGAATTGACGTTTTTTGGTGAATTCCGGATCTAATCCTTCGGGGTACCGGGCTGGTAATTTTTCATAATAGCTTCCAGCTTGTTGAACCGGTCATCCCACAATTTCCGGAAGGGCTCGATGAAATCCGCTATCTCTTTCATCTTATGGGGATTAAGTTGGTAATAGATCTCCCGGCCGTTCTGTTCCTGCTCCAGTAATTCGCACTCCCGCAGGATCTGGATGTGTTTGGAAATGGTCTGCCGCGAAGAGTCAAAATTTTCCGCGATAGCACTCGGCGTCATGGCCTGCAACGCCACCAGCGTGATGATCGCTCTGCGGGTAGGATCGGCTATAGCCTGAAATACATCTCGTCTTAATTCCATTTATGCAGCTATTTGACTGCAAATATACATGCAGTCATGTGGCTGCGCAAGTATTCTGTAGCGATTTTTGCAAAAAAAATTGATTCCGACGATGAGAACAAACGAGGAATAGGGTGGAGGATGCAAGGATCCGCTGCACTTGGAAACATTGGTGCCTCCTATCCTGAAGCTATGACAATGCACTGCACCTATGACGGGATGCCATTTAGTATACATTCGCTACGCTACACGTACTTGTTGAATACTGCCAATTTGTTATTTTTGTAATCTATCATCGCTCTCCATAAAACAGGGATAAGGAATACCCGGCAAACGGCTCTGCCGGTGGCTGAATATGCTTTCTCCCCAAGAACCTACTATGCAAAATACCTACCCAGCCTGCGCTTTTTTTCTGATGATCATCCTCACCGCCTGCAGTAAAAGATCGGCCCTACCACCGGATGAACCGTTCATTTCGCGGGAAAAAATATACGCACAGTTTAATTACGATTGGATCGGTTCCTTTTCGGAAGGACTGGCCCCGGCCCGTATCGGTGCGGATTTTTTTGTGATCGGCCGGGATGGCCGAAGACTCTTTGATAACCCTTACGACAGCAAACGGATAAATTTCCACGATGGCCTGGTCAACGTGCGAAAGGACGGCCGATACGGCTACATCGACCGCCGGGGAAGAGAGATCATCGCTCCGCAGTTCTCAACGGGAGCCCGGTTCATCCACGGTCGGGCCCGGGCCGCCCGGGATGGACAAAGTGGCCTGATCCGTCGATCCGATCTCCGCTTCGATCCCATCGACTACGATTGGTATACCCTGCTGCTGGGCAACCGACAGTATCTACCGGTGGTGCGCAACGGTAAATTTGGGATCATGCGCCCCGATAAGCAGCTCGTCGTACCTATCCAGTACGATTTTTTGCTCGCTCACCGGGAAGATCTGCTGATCGCCCGGTCCGGTGCCCGATCCGGTTTACTCAATTACCGGAACGATACCCTGATCCCGTTCATTTATGAATCCCTGCAGGTCAACCGGGAGGGGCCTCCGCTGCTCTCGGCTAAAAAGGAAGGGAAGTGGGGCCTGATCAATCTGGAGCAGGATGTGTTGTTGCCATTTATTTACGATGAGATCTATCCCCGTGATAGTGGCCGGTATTTCCGGGTAAAGAAAGATGGAGGATACCAATTTCTCAATCAAAAGCTGGAATACTGGACCGATACGGTTTATAACTGGGTTTCGCCTGTTGGTCCGGAAACTTTGCTACTTATGAATAACCGGCAGAGCGTTTTGCTGGATCTGCAAAGCGGGCAGATCACGCCACTTCCTTATTCCCATATCCAACATTTCCGCGATGGGGTTGCATTTTTACGGGAAGGTGATCGCTACGGGGCCGTTAATCGGGACCTGGAGGTTATCATCCCCCCGGAATACGACCGGGTGCAATCTTTTTTCGACGGCCTGGCCTGGGTGGTCCGGGACGGTCAGCATTACCTTATCGATCGCCGGGGCGATCCCATTCATCCGGAGCCTTTTGATGATGCCCATTACTCCCACCTGGGCATCATGCCGGTGAAACGGGGCGACGCCTGGGGATTGATCAACCGGCGGGGCGAAGTGGTCACGGAATTTATTTACGATCAGATCAAAACCGTGGATGAGGTGGGCTTCATCGTGGGAAAGGATAGAAAAAATGGGCTGATAAACTTTGGAGGCGAATGGATATTACCGCTGGAATACAATTACCTGGCAGAAGAAAAGACGGGACATATCCTGGCGGAAAAAGATGGTAAATTCGGTCTATACTTCTTTTCCGGAAAGCCGGCTATTCCATTGGAATACGATGGGGTGCGTAACCTTGGCTATCGGTTCGGCAGCGGTTATCCCGCTCACTTTCGGGTGAATAAGGGAACGGTATACGGTATCTATAATGTAGAACAGGCGGAAGAACCTCCGTTTCGCTTCCAATCCATCGGGAGTATCCGCGACGGTGGCATGATCGCCCGGATTGAGGGGCAGTATGGCCTGATCGACTATCGTGGAACGGAGATCCTGCCTTTGGAATACAGTCGGATGATCGAGAAGGAGGATTACAACTGGATCGTACTGTGCCGCGAAAAATGCGGCCTCAGCGATCGGGCGGGCAATATTAAGATCCCCCTGGAATACGAGGAACTGGATTTCCTGCAACCCGCCTTTATCCGGGCCCGCCGGGATGGTCGCTGGGGACTGATCACGATTGACGAGACGGTCCGCATTCCCTTCGAGTACGAAGAATTGGTAATCAGTGGCGGCTATACCCGCGTCCGTCAGGACGGAAAGTGGGGCATCGTCAATCGCTTTCACGAAACCCTGGTGCCCATCGCCTACGATCAGATCGGCCGGGTATCCGACGGGATCGCCTGTGTCAGAAGGGGTGAACAATGGGGATTTGTGGATACCACCGGCGTATCGATCACGGCTATCCAATACGATGGTGTTCGGGCGATATTCAAAGGCTTCGGCATGGTGGAAAAAGACGGAAAATACGGCATGGTCAACGATCGGGGAGAGGAAGTCATTCCCATCGTTTTTACGGATATTAAAGTAAGTTATGACCGGCCGGATGGGGGAGATGATCCGCCGGGAAGTGTCCGTTCGCAGGAATTTCGGAGCTTTAAGGTGAAGCTTGAAAATTACACATTCATACTGGATCGAAACGGGGATTGCGCCGCTGATTGCCCGCCGCCGGCCGTGCTGGAACAATACGGGATAAAGCCGGCCCGCTAAGGCGGTTATTACCCAAATCGATAAAATACAAGAAAATGAAACTGAAACCGCTCCTGACCCAGACCATTCTGTTACTGGCTCTCCTTTCCTGCCGGGACAAAAGTGCCGGGCTTAATTCCGAAGAAGAGATCTGGCGACTCGGCTGGCATATGATCGAAAATTCCTGGAATGAAAATTTTGAAACGGCCACCGCTCAGTTTGATTCATTGCTGGCTACCGGAAAAGAACTGGATCCCAAATTCCTCAGTACGGGGCTGGAACTCAAAGTAAAAGCCGGGCAGTCCGATGCGGTGGCCGACATCCTCAGCCGGCAGCCCCGGGAAGTGTTGGAGGAGGTCTGCAGGAGAAAATTTGCCTCCTCTCTGGCCCCCTGTTCCCAAATACCGCCGGAAGTTGTAGAAAACCCGGCCCTCCAGCTGGAATTGATCAAAATGTATGTGGATGATCAGGCCACCCGGGGAAATATCATGCAGGATATGATCGAAAAGTACGACCTCAATGCCGACGAAGTGACCAGGGATCTCACCAATATCGTAGACGCACTCAACCGGGATCGCCTGCGGGAGATCTTTGCGGCCTACGGATTTCCGGATCGTAAACTGGTGGGGCGGCAAGCCATGCGGGGCATCTTTTTCATCATTCAGCACGCCGATGCGGATACCGCTTGGCAAAAGGCGCAATTGCCGCATATCGAATCGGCCGTCAAAGCGAGCGATCTGGATGGAGAAAGCTACGCGTATTTATACGACAGAATTAAAGTAAATGCCGGGGAAGAACAGCTTTACGGCAGCCAGTTCGCAAATGTGGACCCGGCGAACGGCATCGTGGAACTGGCCCCTACGGCCGACCCGGACCAACTGGACGAGCGCAGGAGAGCGATGGGCATGATGCCCATCGCGCTATATAAAAAGCTAATGTTGCTAAATTTGTGACCAGATTTTGCCGATTCACTAAAATACAAGCTGGATATGCAAAAAATCCAGCACTATTTTCCGGTATTCGTCAAACCGATCCGGGTCGATCCGGTGACCCGCCGCGGGGATGATCTGATACCTGGAGTTAGGGAAAAGCCGGAGATACTCCTCCAGAAAGCCCCACTTCTGGTTGTCACATTGCCCTTTAATGATCAGGAGTGGTGTCGGGCTATCCCGAATGGCCGAACGTTTGTCCTTAACTTCATAAAAACTGTTGACCGTCATCATGTGGACGTAATAGCCACCACCGCCCGGGTAGGGCGGCAGCCCTTCTCCATTGCAGGTGGTCGATTTACTCAATTGGTTGTTTAAATGGGTGAAAAACTGATCCGCTTCCCGATCGGAGGCTAGTTTCCGTTTAAAGATACGGGCCCAGTAATAAACCAGTTTACTCCGTAGATTATTCGCCCGTTCGTTTCCCTCCCGGTTGGAATACTTGGGTGCTGTAAGCTGCAGACTATCCGGCGCTTTCAAACCGGCCAGCTCATTTTTGATCGGCAGGATCGGTCCCGGCCCCGAAAGGATCATGCTTTCGACCTTTTCCCGGTTGCCCGCCAAAAATTCCGTAGCCAGCATGCTTCCCCAGGAATGCCCGAATAAAATAACCCGTTCGGCACCGATCCGTGCCACGATAGCCTCCAGGTCGGCCCGGTGCCGGGCCACCGAGTAGTCTCCGATCTCAGACAGGCGGTCGGAGTGACCGCTGCCGATCTGATCGTATAAATACACATCGTAGCCGGCTGCGGCTATCGGCCGGAAAAATTCGACGACCTCATCCTGGATCATACCTCCCGGCCCTCCGTGCAGGTAAATGATCGGTGCGTGGACCCGGCTGGTATCTCCACGGAGTAAGGTGTAGCCTATCCTGGATCCGGTCTCAAGTTCCCAGTATTGGGTGTCCGGTCTTTCCCGGAAGGGGGAAACATCGTAGTTCCGGGGAATGAAGAACACCAGCAATAGGGAAACCAGAAGGACCATACTGGCATAACCTAGTATCTTCAGCATCGATCTGAACATAAACGTAATTTCGGAGGAATTAAAAAATGTCTTTTGCCAGATATAATGCCAAATCGGAGAAAAGGTAACAGCTATACCGTTCTTTTCCGGGGACGTCCGGTGGAGTAGGAGCTAATAGCGTACGGACTGTTATCCGGAACCCATTCAAAAATATCGCCGCAGGTAGATTCCCCAGTCACCGAGCAGCCGGGCTTCGGTGTATCCACCCAAATTGGCCCGGGCCTCTACGGCCCAGTGATCGTTCAGCGCCCATCCCAGACCGGCGTGCACGGTCCCGCCCATCCAGTCCCACCCGCGAACGGCTTCTTCCAATATTTCCCGGCCCTCCGTATCGGTGATCAGCCAGACCTTGTTTTCCTGCGTGAAATTATAAGCCGCACCCAAACGAACGTAGCCCTTTTGGGCAAAATGCAGGGGGATCAGGGAGGCGTAGATCCTGCCGGTAAGGTATCCCTGCAGGAAGCGTTGCTGAATGCGCTCGTCGTAAGCGCTCGAACTGGTCAGTCCGAACCCGGCTTCCAGCCACGGCCGGAACTGATGGGCAAAATGGATGCCAATTCCGGGACCATCCATATCGGGCTCCGAGGCTACGTTGCTAAGTCCGATCTCCAGTGCCGACCTTTGGGCTGCAAGTGACAGGCCAAGTGATAGGCACAGAAATAGCAAACTGAATTTTTTCATGGTATACATTTTTGCCGGGCGTCGCCCGGAAATAATTCAGCGAGTTCCTCTGGTCGGTTAAAACGATGCTACTTTCGGGGCCATAGCGCTTCAGCGGCGCGGAAATGGATGCCCGTAGTTGCCCACGGGCATCCCAAACTCACCACTAATTGAAATGTATTGCTTTTGCTGAAGTGCGACGATCTATGCCGAATATCCTATGAGAAAACCGGCCAGATGACCTCCTGCCCCGTAAAAGACTATCGTTCGGTCGGGTAGGCGAATGCCTGATCAGAACGATTTGGATCATTGCCATAAACGGAGAATGAAATACAGGATCTGTTCGTACCCGGCATCCGGGAAAACGAACAAATCTTGCCGACTGGATCAACAGTCCCAAAACGTTACCGGGAATCTGACACTTGCAGAACGAAGTAAGCTCTTTCTAACCTTGATTTTAAGATATTCCTGGATATCGGTGAGATACCAGAGAACGCACGTAATTAAATACTAATGATAGAAATGGTCAAAATGCTGTATGGATTGTCAATTTATACTATTCAGCCTGATCATCCAAGCTTTTAATGTAATTTAAAGTTCTTAGATTACAGATCCTATGCAAAGACAAGTCTATCTACTCAAAGCCGGCCGCCTGGCCAATCTGAAATTGGTGACGGAAGAACTACCCGCTCCCCAACCCGATGAAGTAACCGTAGCGGTAAAAGCGATCGGTCTCAACTTCGCGGATATTTTTGCCATTTGGGGCCTGTACGCCGCCACGCCGGAAGGCATTTTTACGCCCGGACTGGAATACGCCGGGGAGATCGCCGCCGTAGGCTCCGCGGTAGAGGGAGTGAAAAAGGGCGACCGGGTCATGGGCGTTACCCGCTTCGGCGCCTATACTTCCCATTTGAATATTAATCACCGCTACGTGGTGCCCCTGCCCGAAGATTGGGATTTTGTGGAAGGCGCCGCTTTTTTAGTGCACGTCCTAACGGCTTACTACGGCCTGGTGAAACTGGGCGATCTACAGCAGGGCCAGAACGTCCTGATCCACAGCGGCGGCGGTGGGGTAGGTCTGATGGCCAACCGGATCGCGAAAAAATACAATACCTTCACCATCGGTACGATCGGTCGCCCGGATAAAGAAGCACTACTGCGGGAAGAGGGATACGACCGGGTGATCGTCCGGAGTAAACAATTTGCGGATGACCTGGAGCAGGCCCTGGACGGTAGGGATCTCCATCTGATCATGGAGTGTATCGGCGGTAAGATCCTTAAGATTGGATTCAACCAATTGGCCCCTATGGGACGGATGATCTCCTACGGATCCGCCCGTTACGCATCGGTTGGCAACCGCCCCAATTACCTGAAACTCCTGTATTACTACCTCACCCGTCCGAAGATCGATCCTCAGACGATGACTTCCGAGAATAAATCCGTGATGGCCTTTAACCTCATTTTTCTTTTCCACAAGGTTGATCTCATGCACGAGATGCTGGAAGAGATCGGGCAACTGGCTCTGAAAAAGCCTTATGTGGGCCACCGACTGCCTTTCGAAAAACTGGAAGAGGCGATCCTGCTTTTCCAATCGGGTAAAACGACCGGTAAGGTGGTATTGGAGGTTTAAACATCAGGTTTGGCATGAAGCCAGACCCGCTAGATCTCCCATTCCGATCAGTAGGCTTCGTACCAGTCGAAATGCTGCCGGATGATCTGACTCTTATTGGCGGTCAGATAATCCAACAGGGCGCTGGCGGCCGGACCGTGCCGTCGGCCTTTCTGCCAGATCAGCCGCCAGGTGGTTTGGATGGGCAAACCGGGAATGGGAATGATCTGTAACTGGCCGAGGGTAAGCTCGTTCTTGATCCCGATCAGGGGCATAATGGATAAACCGAGGCCGGCAATAACCGCCTGTTTGACGGCTTCATTTGAGGATAGTTCCAGTTTGCGGTTAACGGAGATATCCAGACTCTGGATGAATCTTTCCATGGTTTGGCGGGTACCCGATCCCGGTTCCCGGTGGATGAGCGGTATACTTTCAAAAAAAGTATTCAGGTTTTTGACCTTCTTTCGGGTAAAATCGGCATTGGCCACCAGGTAAAGCTTATTCTTGATCAGGTCCAACTGCCCCAGCTGCATATTGTCCGGAACGATGGAGACCAGGGAAAAATCTACCTGGTTGCGCGACAGGCTGTCCACTACCTGAGATTTGTTGGTGACGTCCATGGCCAGTTCGATCCCCGGGTGTAAGCGGAAAAAATCCCGCAGAAAAAAGGGCATAACGTATTTTCCCGTAGAAACGACCGAGATGGTCACCTTTCCCACCATCTGTCCTTTGTAGGCCATCGTTTTATTCTGGATGGCGATCGCCTGGTCAATAATGTTACGGGCCGCAACCTCGATCTCCCGCCCAAATTCCGTGATGTATAATTGCCGACCTACCACCTCCGTGAGGGGAATTTCGAACTGTTCCTGCAGCTTTTTTAGCTGGATGGAGACGGCCGGTTGGGTCAGATGTAGGGCTTCGGCGGCTTTTGTAATGCTTTGTGTATCAGCGATTTTAGCAAAGACCTGCAGTTGGTGTAAGGTGTAATTCATAAATTTTGTTTATGCTTAACATAACAAATATAAATAAAAATTTATGACCGACTCCCGCTACCTTTGTGCCAACAAAAAAAAATTATGCACAGAATCACTATTGCCAAAGGAGACGGGATCGGTCCCGAGATCATGGATGCCACCCTCCGCATCCTGCAGGCGGCCGGCGCGCCGCTGGAGTTTGACGAAGTCGAGATCGGTGAAAAGGTCTACCGGGCCGGAAATACGTCCGGCATTTCTTCCCAGGCCTGGCAGATCATCCGTCAGAACCGGATCTTTCTCAAAGCGCCGATCACCACCCCGCAGGGAGGAGGCTACAAAAGCCTGAACGTTACGCTGCGAAAAACACTGAACCTGTTCGCGAATGTGCGACCCTGCCGGAGCTATCATCCCTGTATCCAAACCCGGCATCCGGAACTCGATGTAGTGGTTATCCGTGAAAACGAAGAAGACCTGTACGCAGGCATCGAGCACCAGCAGACGCCGGAAGTCGTACAGTGCCTCAAACTCATCAGCCGTCCGGGCTGCGAAAAGATCATCCGTTACGCCTTTGAGTACGCCCGGCAGCACGGCCGGAAGAAGGTTACCTGCTTCACCAAGGATAATATCATGAAGCAGACCGACGGCCTTTTTCACCGGGTATTCCAGGAGATCGCTGCGGAGTACCCCGAATTTCAGTCCGAACACCTGATCATCGATATCGGTACGGCCCGCCTGGCGGATACCCCCGAACGTTTTGACGTCATCGTGGTCCCGAACCTGTACGGCGATATCATCTCCGATGTGGTCGCCCAGATCACGGGCTCGGTCGGCCTGGCCGGATCGGCCAATATCGGTACGAGTTTCGCCATGTTCGAAGCCATTCACGGCTCGGCTCCGGATATCGCCGGGGAGGATAAGGCCAATCCTTCCGGATTGCTGCAGGCGGCCCTGATGATGCTGGATCATCTGGGCGAGA
Organism: Flavilitoribacter nigricans DSM 23189 = NBRC 102662; assembly: GCF_002646595.1. Taxonomy (GTDB): domain Bacteria; phylum Bacteroidota; class Bacteroidia; order Chitinophagales; family Saprospiraceae; genus Flavilitoribacter; species Flavilitoribacter nigricans. Next base: position 45,773 of record NZ_PDUD01000012.1, on the reverse strand, counting down.
CCGAAGTAGCGGCCCGGATTAAAAATGCCTGGCTGAAAACCCTGGAGGAGGGCCTGCATACCGCCGATATCTTCCGGAAAGGATACAGCCGGCAACTGCTGGGTACTACCGCTTTTGCCGATGCAGTGATCGCCCGACTGGGTAGCCGGCCGGAGGTGTTGCCGGCGGCCAGTCCGGCCAGTCCGGAACTCATCCAACTACCCGAATACCAGCGGAAATCCCAACCCCGGAAAGAATTGATGGGGGTCGACATCTTTGTCGACTGGCCGGGAAAAAAGTCGGATGAATTGGCCGAGATGCTTAAGAATATTGAAGTGGATGGGGTACAACTTTCCATGATCACCAACCGGGGCATTAAAGTATGGCCGAACGGGTTCGAAGAGACCTTCTGCACGGATCACTGGCGCTGCCGGTTTGAGACCATTGCGGGGAACGGCATCAGTAAACAACACATCATTCAGTTACTGAAAAATGCCGAGGACCGGGCCATCGATGCGATAAAGACCGAAAACCTGTATGCTTTTGACGGCACGCCTGCCTTCTCAATGGGGCAGGGCCAGTAAACCACTATAAAACGATCATAACCTTATGGATCTGCAAACCTTATTCCTGGTGGGGACACAGTCACTCAGCTACCAGCAAACAGGAAGCTCCAAAGACCTGCTGGTCGCATGCTCCATCATCATCATGCTTCTGATCATTAAATTCAAATCATCACCTTTAAAACACGATAACTATGTCAAATAAGAACTCGCTTAAACTGGTAGAAGGAATTTTCAATGTGGAAGACGCTACCGATATCCTCTGCCATCTGCTGGAAAAGAAGATCAATTTTCACCAGTGCCGGATCCTGTCCACCTACGAACGCTACGGTAAAGAAGACAGCTATTCTAAAAACCGGATCGAAGAACTGAGAGCGACCCACGAGGCACTGCTGGAAATTATGCGGACCGCCCGGCTAACGGGGAAAAACCTGCAAGTGAACTCGGAGATCCTGCTTTCCATGACGGATGCGCCAACCACCTCGCAGACCGGCAAGCAGGCCCAGCAGGCGTCCGTTAACTGACCCGGATTAGTTCCGGCAGGTGAATGCCTGGTGTGTATTACGAACTATTGGATTCCGACTCCACGACTGTAATGTTCTGTTGAGTAATTTTTAGAACGGGCTTACCGTCCGGAACATTGGTTTCGGTTCGGTAAGCCTTATTTCTTTTAGATTGGCGGTAATAGAAATTAGAGTGTAAAAGTCCTGTAGGGACGAAATATCGGTAGCCCGTCCAATAGCTTGGTAGGTTCGGCGTGCTGTAGGTACGCCATGTGTTTTTACAGAACGTATCTACGGCACGTTAAGCTGGGAAATGGATTGTACTACTAAAGGTACATCTCTGCCAAATGTAACTCCTGATTCGCAGGGTAATCCCCAAATCCCCTCGCGTCAAATATCGTTACCGGCAGTAGACCTGGGACTTTCCGGGAGCAGCGCTACCGCTGCCCGGCCAGCCACTTCTGGTAAGCTGCTTTACCTTTCAGAAACTCGGAGGCGGTGGCGTAAAAATGATGCGAACCGTCATTGGCCTCTACATTCAGCACATAGTAGATATAATCCGTCTGAGCGGGCTGTAGGGCTGCCTCAAAGGCTGACTTGCCGGGAGAACCGATGGGGCCGGGCGGCAGCCCCTGGATCTTCCGCGTATTGTAGGGATGATCAATCTCGAGGTCACTTTTGTGCAGGATCTTATCCCAGCGGCCGAGCATTTTGGCGATGTAGACATTGGTCGCATCGATGCCCAGGGGAATCCCCTGTTCCAGGCGATTATAAATGACCGAGGATACCAACGCCCGCTCCGAATCGACTTTCGATTCCTTTTCGATCAGACTGGCAATGACGACGATCTCCCGTTTGGTCCGACCGATCTTGCGGGCCAACTCATCCCACTCTGGGCGCCAGACGGATCGGAATTGCTCCACCATTTTATTGATCACGGCTTTGGGTGGCGTTTCGAGCGCAAACTCATAAGTAGTAGGGTAGAGGTATCCTTCCAGATTGCCGGCCTCCGGGTCAATATCCCGGATCAGGCTGACATCATCCATCATAGCCAGAACTTCCTCATCGGTCACCGGCGGCTCGGCCGGGAATTGGGACGCTACCCGTTCGGCGATATCGAAGCGGGTCCAACCCTCCGGGATCGTAACGGTTTGCGTGCGTTTTTTTCCATCCTTTAAAAGTTCCAACACCTCCAACGGCGTGATGGGGGAGGGGAACCGATAATCTCCGGCTTCCATCCGTTCGTCCCGATGGAAAACCCGCAGATATATTTTGGTCGCCAGGGGAGCCTGTATGACCTGCTTTGACTCCAGGATATCCAGGATCCGATTCGAAGCCAAACCATTATCAATGGTAATATAGTCAGCGGCGTGGTCGTGGGATACCGCAGTGTGCACGGAATTGTACAGCCAGAAGGCAAATCCTCCGGCAACTACGACCATCAAACCAAAAATAAACAGCAATAATCGACGAGCGAACTTCATATATAGTACATTATCGTTTATTCAATACCTTAGGTATATGCAAAAAGTTCGCATTCTAAACGATAGAATAGACCTTTCCCGCATGAGGAGACGCAGAATATTTGTGATTTACCATCAACCCATCAACCCATCAACCCTCCACCATCGACCGTCGACCCTCAACCATCGACCGTCAACCGTCGACCGTCGACCGTCGACCGTCGACCATCCAATCACTGAACCACCGGATCCTCAACCCCCCGACAATCCACCACCTTATAAACCGTTCCATTACTTTTGGTCAGCACGTAAAGTTCTCCGGCCTGATCCGTACCCAGTCGGAGGTCCACCCGTTTGTTTTGGGTAATGGTTTCTAGGTCCGATGGTTGTCCGTCGAACAGTACCTGTAAGCGATACACGGGAGCCTGCTGCCCTTCGATCATGTCGGCTATCTCGGAGTAGAAGAGGGTGCCGCGGGAAATATCCCCAAAAATATACTTGCCCCGCAGCAACGGTAGCTGGCCGTTATAGACAAACCCTCCGGAAACGGCATTACCTTCATCATGGTCGTACTGGACAACCGGATAGGTATAAGCGGCGGTGGCATCATCATCAGGCAGCGGATAGACCAGTTCCGGATTGGCGTCTACATCGAATAAGAAGGTCCCTTCCCGTTGCGGCCAGCCGTAATCCGCGCCGGCTTTGCCCAGATTTACTTCCTCCAGACTGTGCTGACCGATATTGGTGATCAGCATTTTGCCGGAGCCGCCTTCATCCCAACTGATCCGGTGCGGGTTCCGAAACCCTCTGGCCCAGATTTCGCCCACAGCACCGGCCTGATCTACAAAGGGATTGTCCGTCGGGATGCCGTATTGTCCGTTGGCACTATTGTTACCTGCGGGGTCAATGCGGATCACGCTGCCCCAGATACTTCCATTATTATCACACAGAAACGGATAACCGCCCAGGGCCGCCCCACCGTCACCGATACCCAGATAGAGCATACCGTAATCGGCCGTACCGGGCTTCGCGAGAGGATTAAAGGTCAACTCCTGAAAACCGTGCCCACCGGAGACCATGTCCGCCCGCAACAGTTCCCGGTGGGAACCCGAAAAGTTGAGCGCCTGCGGATCATCTGCTTTCCACTCCGTTATGATCGCCTGCAGGCTCGATCGGACACTGTCCGGTACGGGGAAATCGGCCGTAGCAGTTCCCGGTGGTTCGTTGTGGGTAGTATAGAACAGGCCGTTCTGCTCAAAGTCGGGATGAAACGCCCAGCTTCCGAAGCCGGTACCTTTACCCGGATGATCGACGAAATCAGGAAGGGTTTCCGTCAGATCGAGATAGACGGAAAGATCGCCGTCATTTTTTACCTCGTAGAGCTTTCCGCGCAGATCGTGCAGGAACAGACGGTCGTTGGCGGTAGCGGCCATTTTGTTGATCCGTGTGATCGGCGTGACCTCGGCACTGGCGGGAACGGTAAATTGCGCTTGCAGTTCCAGCCCCAGATCAGACGTCGGGATCTTGTCGGCTACCGGATTGATCAGTCCGCCCGCCCGATTGTTCTTATTCCGTTTTTCTCCTTCCGAAAACTTATGAATGAAGCCGAGGATATCTTCCAGATCCTCGCCCTCGATCATCGGGAAAGGCGGCATATACTGCTGGTATTTTTCGAACAATGCAACGGCACGGGTATCCCCACTTTCGATGACCTCCACGGGGTTGTGGATAAACGTTTTCAACCACTCCTTATCTACCTCGGCGGTTACCCCGCTGAGGTTGGGCCCAATGCCGTTTTCTGAAAAATTATGGCAACTCGCACAGTATTGATTGAACAGTTCCATTCCGTGCTGCACGGGCATCTCTCCACGAACGTACTCCTGATCCAGATCGGCTTTTTCCTTTGACGCCCCTTCTTCGGGACTGCCTTTACAACTCGAAAAGCCAACACCCATTAGTACTAGTGGAACTCCAAGCCATAAAAGTGTTTTCAGTTTTGTCATTTTTCTCACGTTTGTTAAATGCTGTTTGAATTTGCGTCCAAATGCTAACATAGCACCTATAAGCTTACCGGCCGGGGGATTTAGGCACTTTTTTGTGACCGTAGTACTTTCTTAGTTGGTTTTGTGCCGGGGAATACGGAAAGAAAGGGAGAGGTTGCTAATAGTATTCCCAACGCTTCGGTCTCCCATCCACGGCGTACGTTACATTTGACGAAATTTACGCCATGGCACCTTATTCGTAAACGCGCAACGGGCAAATACACTCAATTGGCGAAGAAGCATTGCTCCGAACCGGCGCAGAAGATTAATTCAAGTGGATACTTGAATTGTAGAGGGTGGATGTTAGAGCGTAGAGAGACTGCAACCGATAAAATGAGCGATTTTGCTCCATTTTAACGATAGGTAATCCCTCTACCCTCTACCTCAGTTGCGTCGCACCTTAGATGAATTAGATCAGGAAGGGCTAAAGGTAGGCTTGATGAATAAGCGAAGCCGGCGGATCGCTTTTAGGGAAGATAGGAATAACGTCATGGGAAATTCCGCAGCCGCCCCGTGGCCGCCGCAAAATTAATGATCCGGGGAGCTGCCTGCTTTTGACCGACAGCTCCACCCAGACTATTTTTTCACCAGCAAAAACATCTTTGAGATGGCTTCTATTCAAATTCCAGGGAAACGTCATCAAAATAGACGTCGCCGGTAGTTCCGGGATGGTATACCAAATAAACCGTCAGACTCTTGGTCGTAGCTTCTATCGGGCCTAAACTCAGGCTGTATTCCGTCCAGTCAAAAGTGCCGCTGATGGGAGAAACACCCTGCGTGGTAGCAAATTGCTCGGCTGTTCCCGAAATATCAGGGGTATCATCGCCCCGAATAACGATGCCCACACCGTTGCCCTCCAGTTGACCTTTGATCATGGCCCGTAAGGTGAGTGATTTTCCCGTTGGGATGTCGGTATTCCGGTGTTGCCCCCAGTAGGTAAAACAATCGCTTTCCAGCGTGGTGTTGGAGATCTTTACCGATTTACTGGGAGAAAACGATTCTTCATCGGTCCACGAAAGATCGATATCCGTACAACTGGGGCCGGTAAACCAGCCGTTGGGAGTGCCGGAACCAATTTCCAGGTCGCCATTAGTCAGCAGTTCACTGGAAGATGATCCCATGGAATCATCATCGTCTTTTTTACAGCTAACCAGCAAAAGGGAGGCAAAAAACAGGAGCAGGAAGGATAAGTTAATTTTCGCTTGCATACAATCAGAGAATTAATTGAAGAAATTAGTGTTTGAAGTTATCTGCGGGACTACCTGAAAATAAGGAATGCTCAGGCAGTTTTTCTAAAATTACAAAGATTCGGCTGATTATGGATGTTTGAACGTTGAAACGTGGAAACGTTTGAATGTGGAAATGTGTGAATGTTGGCTTCCGGGCAATTAACGTTAACACCACCACATCTTCGTACCTTTCCACTGATGCCGGGATACGAGCGGGTATAGTTACCAATCACCAGCCGGATACCCAACGTATCCACTTTCACCCGTTCAAACCTTCACACTTTTCCACAGATGCCGGGATATGGGCGGGTATAGTTTACCGATCACCAGCCGGATACCCAACGTATCCACTTTCACCCGTTCAAACCTTAACACATTTCCACAGATGCCGGGATACGAACTGATGAGATTTACCGATCACCGTTCGGGTACTTAACGTTTCCACATATTCAATCATCCGCCGTGGCAACATCCTTCGGTTTATAAAGAATAATGATCTGAATGAGAACGGCGAGTAAAATTAAAAAATACACTTCCAGCCGGGTAAATAACTCAACGGTGGCCATAGCCTGTTCACTGATCGCCAGCTGTCTTTTGCCTTCTTCCAGTTGTAGCTTGGACAGGTCGTGGAGATTTTGCTTTACGTGGCGTAAGGCATCTTCTACCGCATCCGGGGGACCTGTCGAGCCGACAGACCGAAAACCCGGCAGTGCTTCCAGCGCTTTCAGATTAGTTTGCAGATCATCAAAAATTCTTGCTTCGGTGGGTGTCAGTTCGGTTTCCAGGTATCTCGCCATCAGGGCGCTGATCTCTTGATTAACGGCCGGATTCCGGCTGGTAAAAAAGTTTGTGTTAGTCGTTCGCCAGGCGATTTCCTTTTCCTGTACGAGTAAAGAAAACTCAAATATCAGGTCTTTGGCTACGAGCCGATCCTCGTAAATGCTGACCACGGAATCGGTGATCCGCCGGAAATTATCCCGGTCAATCAGGTTGGTCGCCACCACCAGTACAAAGACCAGTAAAATGCCCAATACCCATTTAATTTTGTTGAAAACGGTCATACGGTCAAATTCTAAGATTTTATGTAAACCTATTTTATTTAATAGTTTTACTATAATACCGTTGTGCCGTGAAATTGTTGGGTGAGATTCCGGATAAAAAGCAAATAGGTGATGGGGAAGGATTAATACCTCACTCGATTGTAAGGTAGATGATCGTGCCTAAACCTAACCAGTTGGCCGGGTAACGATCTATAGTTGCACCAATAGATTTTTCATTTCGGAAATAGAGTCGGTATAATCATGCCTGTTTTTTTGCTTCCCGAGCTGTATGGGGACTGAATTCAGCCGATTGTTTATAACTTTTATCGGCATGGTTTCGAAGGTATTAAACCGCTGCTTCCAACAGTCTATTTCAAAAAGCCTTTGATTTTGAAATCCCGTGGTACTTCGATCGTTGTCGGTGGGTAAAAACCGGAGCGCTCCGATCATTGAGGATAGAGATGCAGGATCCAGGACGATCCCATCGTAGGCTAGTTGTTCAGAGAGCGCAAGTATGAATATGGAATCTATATTTTTTAGATCGGGAGCTTTGATATTAGGCAGGATCAGGTTGTACTTGGTCGGCCCGTTGGTGATCAGCCAGCATTTCTTTCGGTCCAGAAGAAAGTAGGTCGCATTCCACTTCCCCAGTTTCCCATCTGGCTCGTCCTGATCGTAAGAAATTAATTTTTTAGCCAGTTTTTCCAGTTTTTTAGTCGTGTGGATCTTGGTGACCATAAGCTGTCGTATTGATTTGCGCCAATCATTCGGCGGATCAATTTAGCGGAAAAACCGAATCCGGTCAAGCGTCTGGTTCTGATAATATATATAGCACCGGTATTACCCCGCCAATCGCAAAAGTTCTGCCGCCATATTTCTTAAGTGCGTAAATAGGAGTTACAAGGGGTAAAAGTGACGGCCAGTGGAGAAACGTTACATTTTCATTTACCCTTGTACAGGCCATTCATCTTCACCACCTCCAGCAATTCCTGATCCTGAATGGAGTGATGGAAGATCATACTGTCCAGCCGATATAGCTTTTGCGGTGCTGAAAAGACCAATGAATCACCCTCTTCTACCATCTGACTGTACCAGAAATTGAAGTAGGCTGAGCTAGCGATGCTGGTCGTTTCGCCTCGGCAGCCACATTTCTGCGAGATTTTGCTGGTCTCCTGCAATGCACGGTCAAATAGCTGTAGGTAGCCATGCGCTGATTTTTCAATCAGTGCCCAATAGGAATAAGTCTTAAGAATCACGTTTTTACTAAAAAGATACTTTTTCAGCTGCTCTTGATCGGTCTGATCTCTAAATTGTTCGTACCGGGGATAGGAATCACTTTTCCAGGCGGTAATACCCACAAGTTCACACTCCACATATTTTCTTTTTTTCAAATAGTGGTAGGCATCCCGGTGGCAGGACCCTAACAGGATCAGAAAAAGGACGGGCAGGGAGGATTTCCAGATACTCACATGGATATTATTTTTTGCAGTCGTTTCCTTCTGGATACACATCTTAATATTTTGTCATTGACAGTGAGATCTCCGACAGTTTTTCCGACTATATACCGCAAATAATAATCGGTTGTTTCATAAACGTCTCCGTTTCTGATCAGCTCTTTTTTCCCATTCGACCGGATCGACTTTTTTTGGGAAGCGGTGATCTGATGGGCGCCGTCAAACCACAGTTCCAGTTTACTTTCCCGTTTACTGGACCACTGGTAGAATTCCAGGGCATGGATATCGTTTTGTGCGTAATGTGCCAGATCGAAATAGCAAAAGTTGTCCAGTCCGTCCACAAAATTGAAAGGTCTGAAAATGATGGTTCCGGTCTTGCCTAAATAAACATCGTGATGGCAACCCCGCTTGTTGGTCTTGTAAGCATCCACAAAATTTAACTCCTCCACTATTTCCAGGTCTTTTCTTATATCATTTCTAAACTCATCGTTTATGGTATCATAAACTTTTTCAATGGCTGCGCCACGCACTTGTATGATCTTGGGTTGCATCGGTTCCGGTTTGGTGGTCATGGGGGGATATTACGACGGTTTCTTTATTGTTTTTCAGAATCATTGAATTGCCACAATACATTCACGATCTGCCATTTGCCGTTCAACTTTACGATATGCATATAATCGATCCAGTCATCCGCAATGAGTTTTACGGAAGCGGTTTTATCGTACATATCCAGAATGATCACTTCCTTCCTGGGTTCCTTTGGGAATTTATCTCCTTCCAGGTTATAGGTTTCGGTCAGCAAGACCATCGCATCGGTAAAGGTTTCCCGCAAGTATTCCTTTCCGGTTTTTTTATCCGTCCAAAACGTTCTTTTGACCATTCGGGGATGAGCCGACCGGGCAAATTGCTCGGGCTGTACCTGGTGTTGAGATTCGATATAATCCAATGCGGCTTGTCTCACATCCAGAGAGTCTTTTTGCGTTTGGCCCTTAACGGAAAGTGCAGTAAGGGATAAAACGGCGAGCATCAGAGTAATAGGTGTTTTCATTTTGGGTTTTATTTTGGAAGTTATCGTAATTGCAGAACAACGACCCACCGGCCTACTGGCGGCAGCGGAAAATCGGGCGCCCATGAGTTATTGGTGAATACCTCTTCGGCTCGTGAATTATTGTGCAAAAAGGGAAATGCAGAAGCATGAATTTTTGGATCCTGACTACAAAGGTCGTTTCGGGAATCTAGCTAACTCTTTAGTCAACTCTTCCGCTATTTCCTGTAAGTCTGAGTTTGTCAAGTCACAATCAACAAAATATTCTCTGTCATCACTCGCGGATTGGGGTCTTGATTCCAGTTCAAAACGTATTCTTATTATTTTTTTGTTATCAAGTGCGTATAAGTGGTGAAAAGACAAATTGGGCTCCGTAAACTCCATAGGATTCAACTCTGGTTTTTGGTCATCGGCTAAGTCCAGAAACCATTCAATTAATTCCTGCAATTCCCAGGTTGTCAACGATGGATCAATGGTTTGCCAGTTACCAAGTTTGCTTTGCACCTTAAGATAAACTAAAAGCCAATTAGCGTCCCAATGGTTATTAATGTCCGGGAACTCGTAGTTGGTTATGCTCAACTCAACTGTTTGTTGGTCTATTCCTGTAAAAATCATTTTTCCTTTGCTTACCATTAGAATCTGCCTGCGAATAGCAGTATCCACAGTACACGCTTCCTTACAAACTATAGCAGTTTTTCAATCTCACGTTTTTTATTCATACGCACAAAGGACAACGTTTCCGACACAACATCAGCAATGTCCAAGACCTCGATGGCCTTTTTCAAATATAGTTGCCCGGATACTTGCTTTGTCTCATTTTTCAGTTTCCCAACTGCTGCCAGATATTCAGATAACATTTCCAAATGCGGCTCCGCCAATTGGTGGGTACGGAAATATGCCTTTATCTCCGTTCGGTCGAGGGTGATTAATTGTTCAATGTCGATCCCCAACTCATTTTGGAAACGTTCATTGGCGGCTTCTATCCCCGGTGCCGGGTTGCCGGTTGACTTCCATCCCAGAAAGTCCGCCAGGATTTTGGCCAGGACCTTTCCCAACTGCTCAATTTGATCTTTTAGCAAATCTCTCTGTTGCATTTTAGTTGTGTTGTGGTGCAGCGCCCGGCTCTTAATCTGTTCAAAGATAGCCGTAATTTCCTACGAAATTTTCCGGGTAGGAGAATAGCGACAATTAATTATAGCCGTTGTCAGCTGGCTTTTTTATACCTTTTGAATAATGTCACCTGCTCTAAAAGACCATTCCATGTGCTGGTCAAGGTCCTGGCGGATGAACAGGTTTAACTGTGCGGCATGATGTTGGGTATGCCGCAGATTGTACAATAGTATCTCCAAAATCGGATAGTCCATATCATTCGGTCCATTGCCTTCGGTAAATCTTTTATTCATCGTTTTTTCCGTTAAAGCATCGATTAGCTTTTTACATTTTATCCGACTTTTTTTGAGGTAATCCACCAACTCCCGCTTGCTGTAAATCCGGTCGGGAATCAGATCATCAATTGCTTCTGCGGGTCTGTCCTCAGGTACTTTGGAGGTAAAAGCAAGCAAAGGCGAAAAATCTTCCGGCGGTATAGTCAGATAGTAATCCAAAAAGATCGCACTGTGAAAGGCCATGTAGAAAAAGCGTCTATTGGTCAAAAAATAATCGTTGGGGCAGTGAAGGATCACGTTGATGAGCATATCGATGCTGGCTCCAAATTGATTCCATAAAATTTCCTTTATCGAATGATCCATTTCCCAGATTAGTTTATTCGGTAATTTGTCGATACCCGCTACAATTGATGCCCGCGATGGACCAACTAGCTGGGGTAGGTGTTGAACGCCATGCTTTGGTTTAGGCACCACATCTATTTTCTATTTGATTTCAAAGTTGTATTCATCAATAAAATAGGTTTCTTCAAATGCCAGGAGGTAATTAGGATTAGGTTTACCAAATCTCAATTCCCCATGCTCAATTAATTTTTGTAAACTATTTCCTTCCAATGCCATATTTGATAAAATCTCTGTTTTTGTAGTGCTATCAGCACAATACAATACTTTTGTAGCCCCGAACAACCTGGCAATTTCTCTTACTATTTTAATAAATCCTTTCTTAGCATTTTCATTATCTTTAAATGCTTTAAACCTTCTGCAGAAGGGATTTATAACAATAGTTTTTCTGTAAACATGCACCATTCCAAAATAGCAGATAAATCTAATATCATTTTTTGGTTGCAGGATATCTGAATTTCCAGTTTCAAAAAAACTCCAGCAGTTTTCTAGATCATCTTCATCTATCTTGAAATCCCATTTTGCCTCTTTTTGTAAATCTTTATTTTTTAATGGGTTATAAAAGTCCTTTGATTCTTGTTCAATAAAACGCCGTAAATCTTTCCATTTGTTATCAATCAGAAATGGTAATTCGATAATCTTCGATTTGTCAAATTCATTTTCAATTATGCATTCTATTTCGATTGCCATTAATTTTTGCTTTTACTGTGTTTAACGAGCCAGAAGATCGGCGGTAGCCTCCGCACTGAATAGCTAGCGGCATTTTGAGCGTTTGTATTTAGATCTCATCCTGAGAATCTGTTTCCTCCTGATCCCTATTCTCACATTGAAATCATATTCCTTCGCAGTATGCTCCCTACTTGCAATTAGCTATTCACTGAATTCTTCAAAGCTTATTTTTGCCTGACTGGTATTTCTTGTTACGGGCATTTTTTTGAAAATTTCACTGATTTACTGTGGGTTATCTATTGCTGCATATCCGCTGCATTCCCGGTCAACTTAACCGCCGTTTGTCCGTAAAGTCTGAAAGACTCAAACTTATCCTCCGTTAAAAAAGTAAGCTCAACCCCCGTATTCGGATGAATGAAAGCCAGACCATCACCAACGATCGGGGTCATTTTATATTCGTCTCCATTAGGGAAAATTAGGATGATCTGCTGATCGCTTTCCTCGTAGCGGATGGAAAGATCGATTTGACCGTTCCATTTATATTCTCCTGCCAACGGCTTTAAGTCATCGGCATTGACCTGCTTCCGGGTGACCTGGCTTTGCTCAAAGTGTTGCCAGTTGTACACCCGGGACGCGGATAAAAGCAGTTCATTACCCAGTGCTACGCCATTATCCGAATTGATCAGATAAACCAGCCCATTACCGCTGCTTAGGCTAATGGTCATACCGGTACGGTAGCCTTCGTTGCCGCCATAGTGGGTGAGTGCAATATCATCTCCCGAACGGTTGACCAGGAATCCATACACGTGGCCGTCCCGTTCCTGACTCAGGATCGACTGGATATCGGACTGGGAAAATATGGCGCTTTTTCCCTGATAGGCATTATAGATCTCGATTAGAAATTTAGACAGATCAAGGGCGTTGCTCCAAAGCCCGGCCGCAGCCTGTTCCGGATGGTTTCGCCAGCCACCCGCTATTGCTTCTCCCGTTGCGGTATAGGCCCGGGCCACCTGACTTGATCTGGAGGCCGGCAGTGGTTGCGTGAATTCCGAGTATTGCATTCCGGCCGGTTCGAGTATCCATTGCTGCATGATGTTCGAAAACTCCTCCCCGAAGTGGTCCTGCAGGGCCACTTCAGCCAGGGTGTAGCCCCCGCCGGAATACGCCAGGGTTTCATCAGGCACCGTGACGACTTCAATAGCGGGGGAATTGACCCCGGGACGGCCTTCTAAAACAGCCAGATCAGAGGGCATGTCGAGATCCTGAGCGTATCCCTGGTATCCACCGGGAGTGATCCCCGAAGTATGGGAAAAAAGATTCCGCAAGGTGACTGGATGCGTTGCGGTTTGTTTACCCTCGGGTAGTGCAAAATCCTGTAGATACTCCTGGACATCTTTATCCAGATCTATTACTCCGGCGGCCTGCATGCGTAATGCGGCCAGAAAAGTTACGGGCTTGGACAGGGAGGCCGCCTGGAAAATGCTCGTACAATCCAGTTGTTGTACTTCGGGAAAATCCGGATTTGTATAAGTTTCCGCCCAGGCGATCTCGCCCCGATGGATTACGGCAAGGGATAAGGCCGGAATATGGTAGGTGGACATCTTATCGGTGATGGAGCTTAAATTTTCCGATTCTCCCAAAAACTTCACTTGTCCGCGTATTCCTCCCTCCAGTTCAGTCCTCCTTTCCGCCGATCCGGTTTGGGTGATGCAGGTGGTACTATCGAGGCTGGTGCCCGAATCCCCGGACTGGGAGGAGCAGGAACTCAAAATTACCAGCACTATAAATGGAAAGATTAATTTGTTCATTCTTGACTTTAAATATTTTTCCTCGATCATGTTTTTATTAAGGCTATGGTTTCACCACTGAATCGGCCGAAGCTTCATGGGAGACTAAGTGTACTAACTTTGGGCCCATTTCTCCAAATCCCTAATGGCAGTGGATATCAATCAAAAAATAATCATTTTCAGTTTCGACAAAAAAGCAACCTGATTTCTTTGAGTTGTTTTGCAACTCTATCGCTGAGACGAATTCTTTGGTGTTCAAATAAAGGTTTAGGCTACCACAAGAACCGGTAACTAATTTCTCAAGCGTACTTAAGCTTATCGGATTATAGGTGCCTCCGTACAGATCTGCATCAATTTCAAAATTATCTTTGATGATCTTGGTAACACTATTTACCCAAAAGTTGAATGGGGATGTAAATTCAGATTTATTTCCTTTGATCACTCCTCCTCCAAACGGTTCTTTCGTTTGAACTACAAGCTTTGTTAAGTCTATTATTTCCTCTTCTTTATTCCTTAAATCCTGCAGTGTGAATTTCTGATCATCTTTTAACTCAATGTATTCTTTGAAACCAATTTCATTTAAAAGCAAAAAATTCCAATAATTTGTATCTGGGTTATTGAGCCCTAAAGGCTGAACTATTTTTTGATAAACTTTTTGTGCATCTTCATAATTGATAAACTCGATCGCCTTAAGTTTACCTTCATTTATGGATAAATTGGGAGTAATTCCACCTTTTGCTATTACCTCATCCAAGTTTACCGAAGTATTTATTACAACTATATAAAATTTCTCTTTTTTCATATTAGCACATCCAGTATCTCTTATGCTTAAAATCTATGATGGCAGGGCCTCCGGTACAACCGCCGACTTCTTCCATTTCTTTATCCTCCGGACGGGTTCCGATTATCCAATCCCCGGATTTGTGTTTCATGATCAGTCCCTGATCCATCATTGTTCCCTTTTTGGTGTTAGTCAGGCTTCCATCACCTTCGTAAATTACTTTAATCGAGTCTCCGGCAATTGCAACGGTTACGCCTTCTCCCATTGACTTTCCCTGCCATTCAGCAAATGCTATGTCAAATCTATAGGTGCCATCCGGAGGGATTTCATTCCGCTCTGAGCGGAATGTTGCGTACGCTATTATCCGGTCGTTTACACCAATGGTATCCTTGGGTACAATAGCAGCTTCCGGTCTATTCTCTACGACTAAATTTTCTTCCTGCCGATCTTGACTAGAACAGGCAAGGATGAAAAACGCTATTACCAGGTAAAGAATGTTTGGTCTCATATCAATGACGGGCAGTTATTGGCTTGCTACAGGTCCGTAAATCCGGTGGAGTGTAGACTGGTATACCTGACGCGAATGGTTTGGTCCTGAAGAGTTTTGCACCCTTAATTTTCCGAATGCACTCTTCAGAATGCTGTAACCGAAGCTTAATCCGCTTTTTTTAACAGCGTAATTAGTAAAAGTATAATTGCGGTCCAAATTAGCCAACCCCATGGAGACCGGGCCGAAAATTCCGACGAATGTGGCCGGACCATCTAGATATGACAAAGAATGATCGGAGGAATAGATGGAGATTAGTAAGGGAACCGGGAATCGATTGGTATGTTTTTATATTCAGACTTTTAAGTGATTCCCGGATTATTCAAATCCAAACCTTACTGGAAAAATGATGTTAGATCTTATTGTTCTGGCGTCCTGCTTTGCCGGAACCCAATTCGGCATTAAATTCACAATTCTTAGAGCTTCCTTATCACACGACTCATATAATCTGTTTAATAATTTGACATCTGATAATTTTCCAGATCTTTCAACCGTAAAACTAACAAGCACCGTGCCTGCTCCGTAAAAGTCCGGTGATGGCCACTTTGCGTTTTCGGCTAAAAAGACAATTAAACTATCTGTTCCCCCCGGAAAACTCGCTTTAGGTAAAGGGCCACAGATTACCGCTCTTGATTTCAATCCTGGTCCAGTATTCGATTGACTCCTCAGGTTTAAAAAATTGAAAATTGAGAGAAGTATTAAGATTATCACTCTAAATTTCATGTCCCACTCACTATGATCTATCTCGGTATATACGTTTAGTATAGATGCAAATTATCTTCAATTGGTGCACTGCGCAACTCATCAATGGATTTAATCGCAACTATACGGGACATAACCCCACCGGTACTTCCGAAGCGAAAGATTCATTCCCCCCAATTCGTATTGGTTATGGAAACGCATAGCTTATTGTAAAAAGCCGTTTATAAACCCAAAGAGCGTCTGGGTCTGCATCATCAGGCTAACGTGCCCCTGCCCGGGAATAATTGCCAGTTGCGACTCCGGAATGGCGCCCAAATCAACCGTTTTATTACCTTTTAGTAATTGATACGTTTTGACCAACTCTACTTTATCGATCCCGTCATTGTCGCCTGCGATCATTAATACAGGAGCGCTTATCTTGGCAATATTGGCGTCTCCCAGGTCGTAGGGCGTAATCGCGGAGGCGATCATTTGCTCCAGGAATTTCGTCCATTTCGTTTTATCAGGGGCTACCGCATCGTAGGCCGTATGCAGAGGCGAGTTATCAAAAAACTCAGGCTTCATGCCTTTGAATGCTTCATTCACTTCCGGCAGCCAACTGCTGCTTTTGTGCACAGCGGAAATAATTACCAATTTTCTTAGCCGTTTCGGACTTTGAATAGCGAATTGGTAAGCTACCGAGCCACCGAAGCTGTATCCTACGACGTCCGCGCTGTCAATTTTCAGATAATCCATCAGACTTTCCACATCACGGGCTAAAGTAGCGCGGGTCAATTGCCGGTCCGAATACGGGGTATGCCCATGGCCTTGCATTTCAAGGGCAATTACCTTCCTTGTTTTGGACAATTCGGCGATCAGGGAACTCCAGTTCATTTCAATAGTATAATACGCACCGTGCAACAGCACGATGGGCATGCCTTCGCCGTAGATCTCATAGTACATTTCAATGCCGTTGACGGGGGCATAGCCGCTCTCGGTAGGCTTGTTTTGCTGAGCGCTGGATTGATTAGTTGTGGCCATAAGGAATATTACAATTAAGATTATTGATCTAAAAAAATAAGGGGTGCTAACCAAAGCATTCATAGCCGTATTTGATTTAACGCAGTACGTATTTTACCCATTATCGGTGCTCCAAAGATGGGAATTGCACGGGGATCCGGCACGGTGCAAATACGACAATTTCTGGGGTAAAAGCGACAAAAAAACATCTATTGTACGAGTATAGGTTTGTCTTCTTAAACTAACTACCTTTTACAACCGGTCGCGCTATATTCCTTTATTTGAGTCATTGGTTAACTATATGGCATGGTGTGATTGATATTATAAACTTCCTTTCATTTTTAGCTGGGAAATGAATTATCGATTTCCTCCCAAAGGTTCTTTAAAAAATGCGATCTCTTCAAAAATTTGCCTAAGTTTCATGGAACACAAAAAAGTTTGATAGCCCATTACTCCTGACATTTCAAAATATAGGCCCGAATCAATATATTCAAATTCTAGAACGATGTTTTTCTTGTTCTTAATATCCAGTTCATCCGGGCTTAGAATTCCTAGAAAGAGTACCATTTCCCAGTATCTATTGGGATTTTTTCCATGAGCGGCCAATTCGGAGTTCTTCAAATTTGACACAATTGCCTCAATTTGATCAGACACTTTTACAATGATCGGGTCTAGTGTTAAATTAATTGGATAATCGGGTTTTTTGGGCAAAATTCGTATTTCTGTAATGTTGTAAGATTCTAATTCCTTCATTACTTTGGCAACATCTTTCCAGTCATCACTTACTATCCTACCGTAAATAAGTGCCCCCCAATTGTTCCCGCAATTGAAATGAAGGCAATAAGCCAGACTTTTTGGTACTTACTCATCGGATCTTTAGCGATTTTTTAAGCTCACTCCCTACCTTAAGTTTTCCAATTTCCTGATTTCGCTTCTCCTGATTATATAGAGTGCATAATCCTCTTCTTTCGTTCCATATCCCCATTCAAGTATGCCTTCTAATTGAAGCTTGGTTAGGATCAAACGAATACCATCATGTCCTAGAAAATCGTAAGCATAGGGTTTTGAGAAAACGTGCTTAGAATCGATCGGAATGGTATTTAGTTCACTTACCATGGAATTGAATCCGGCCAATATAGCTTCGTTGAATCGAATCGGATAGCTCGTATTCATCGGCAAACCACTATCAGCTTCCTCAATTCTCGTTCCGAACATGGAATACCTACCGGTTCCAAAGAAGAGTTTCTTGGTATTTTCGGATGGTTCTGGTTTCCAAAAAAACTCGTAATTCCCTAAAAATTCAGTTTCTAGGTACATTTTTGCATTGTCGAAGTTTAAGTTCAGCAAAATGTGTTCGAATTTCAGGATCAGCTGCTTCCATTCGTACCCTCCCTCTAAATACTTAAATGTTCTGCCAAAAGTCAGGATCGGATTGTATCTGAAGTGACTGGAATTGAGCAATTCCAGATTGAATGCCTCTTTGGGCAGCAGTGGATGATTCTGGTCCTCGTAATTTTTAAAGAATTCATTTCCACTTTCCTGATCGTTCATGATGATCCGACCGTGTATGATTGATATCTCTCCCAACTGTCTTGATTTTAAAGTTTACATAAGGTTGCGCCGGATGACGGCGGAAGGCCGAAAGGATTCCCGGTGTTTAGGGCTATAAAGTTAATAATTCTCGATCTCCTTGTCTCCCAGTCACCTTGTCACCTTGTCTCCCCATCGCATGGTCTCCCCATCACATGGTCACCTCCTTCGCCAGTTTTGAAAAAATGCTGGTATCATGAGCGCAGATTTGTAAGTATCTGAAGTACAGCGTGTTAGTATTTATTGTTCATCCCAATGAAATATAATTACTGATAATTTCTGCTCCCTGCAATATAATTTCTGCCTTTTGAAAAATAATTGAATGCCCTCGACGGCCGCTCGGGTACATCTTTGCTGTAACAGTAGCGACCCCTAAAAATTCGTACTGGACCTTAATTTCAGATGTACCTAAAACTTTATAAGATGAGACATTCAAATTATCCAAATGGACTAACCTTCACCCTCCTGAATATCCTATTTCTGGTAATGGCTTTTACGGTCCCTACCTTCGGGCAGGGGAGTTGTGCCAGCTGTCTGCAGGTATCCAACTCCGGGAAAACGATCCAGGTAAATTACAGCCCGCAGACTACGGACTACTGTTTTTTACAGGGTTACCGCTCGTATAAAGTATACGTGTACATTGACGGTGCCCTAGTCGGAGAAAAAGGCAACAACCGCTACGATGACTGGAGAGGCATTACCTATGCTTTTGCCAAAGGGATGGGCAATTTCGAGACCGGCAAAAACCATACGATCCAGGTAGATACCTACTCGGTGGATTGTGACGGCAACCGAAGTAATTCCCTGTACCGCCGTACAACCAAAACCTTTTATCTTCCTCTGCAGCAGAATTTCAGTAATGGATTTACCGTGACTTCCGCCGAACTGAAAGCGAACGGCTGCCGGAGCGAGACTTTCCTGTACGAAGGATTGCCCTCCGCCGGACAGGTAAAGACGGACATCATCAACAATACCGGCTCTTATTTTATTCACAAAAAAGACATCGGGAAAAAGATCAACATGAAAGTAAGTATCCCGTGGTCAGCATTTATCAGCAAGGTAACCTACGAAGTAGGTGGTTACGAAAAGCAGGATATCTTCAAGACCCATGATCTGTCCTTCTATGCGGGCAGTCCCGGGATCAAAGACGGTAATGTAAGCTTCCCGTTATACCCCTGGCAATTGTACCTGAATAAGGATAACAACTACTGCCAGCTGGCAACCGTTAAGTTTTATCGCAGTGGTAATCACCAGTACCCCTACCGTACCCTGATCATTCCCCTGCTGGTCACCGGTCAGCAAACGGATATCGTGGGAGAAACGACCGGCCCGATCCTGCCGCAAGCCATCCTGCATAACCCTCCCGGTGACAACAGTTTCACTTATCTCGAAAGAGGTGTCTCCCTGTGTAAGGAGGTGAACATGAGTTATGCGGAAACGAGTGGTGTAAATGCTTCCCTCGGTCTGGAAGTCGGTGCTTCCGCCGAGTTTATCGTGGAGGTGGAATCCAGCGTCAAAGCGACGGTTTCCGCCAGCCAGAGTACGAACAATGCCAAAAGCATATCGACCGAAATTTGCTACGAGACCAGCGCGCGCTACGAGAATTACCACTCGGATGACGGCCTGGACGGTGATCTGATCATCGGGGCGGCCACGACTTACGATTACGGTCCGGCTATTTCGCTGGTATACCAGAATTGCCGGCCTGCGGTTACCCGGAAATCGATCGCAATGGTTCCCAAAACGATCAAACATTTTACCTATACCCAAAAACGGATCAAAGAATCAGAAATTCCCAAACTGGAACAGATCTTAGCCAATACGCCGGCTAATACGAAAGACTATCAGCTCATTCAAGGTCAGATCAACGACTGGAAAAAGATCATAGCCGACAATGAGAGTCAGTTTTCCAAAGCCCCTTACGAAAGCAATAATGCGGTAACCATCGAAGGCGCTAAAAATGCGACCCAAAGCGAAACGCAGGTGAGCCGAACGGGTACCTACGCTACCGCCTCTACTATCTTTTTCGACGCTTCCTTACTGGTAGAAGCCGGGATCAGTGCAGCCGGCTCCTCCGTAGAAGCTAGTATTGGGGTGAATTTCAGCACCGAAGTGAGTAACGGAAGTGCCCAGACGAACGGCAACTCGGTACTGATCGGTTATTCGCTGGCCGATAGCACGCCCGGTGATCTTTTCAACATCCGGACCCGAAGAGATACCCGCTCGGGCTCCCATTATTTTGAATTGCAGAACGGTACGCAAACCAGCTGCCCCTACGAAGGCGGACTGAGACGGGATAAGTTAAACCTGACGATTGGTGAGGAGCAGCAGCCGTCGGCCGTTTTCACCGGTATTCCCGTCGGTGACGGATCCGCTGATAAAGCGACCATTGCGCTCAACGTTTGTAACTACAGTGAAAGCAATGAAGTCAGAACGTATCGACTGCGGGCCTTAGTCACTCAGGATGCCATTGTGAGTTATTCCGGTAAGGCGATCGTCGATGAGGGCGTTCCGGTGCGTGATATTGAACCGGGGACCTGTAAACAAGTGGAGATCACCGTCGATCAGCATACGCCCGGACAACTCGCCTACGAGGGCATTCGCCTGCAACTGACGGATAATTGCTCAACGGTAGCCGGGGAGGAAGATATCTCTTCGGAAGTTGTATTCAGTGTATCCTTCCAGGAAGCCGCCAGTAACACCGTTGACCTCTACCTGAATTTTCAGGTGGATATGCGGAACCAGGAAGTATCACCGGAGGGCGTATTTGTGGCCGGCGACTGGCAGGACGAAGCGGGCTTCGGAGGCGACTGGATCCCCGGCGTGGCCCCATTGACCGATGAGGACGGGGACGGCATTTACCAGGGCCGATTCCTGCTCAGTCAGGTAAGTACGCCGACGCTTTTCCGGTACAAATTCATTAACGGATCCACCTGGGAAACGGTGCCGACGGACTGCGGATTGGAGGAATTCGGGTTTACCAACCGATCCTATGCCATCCCCGAGCTCACCGTTAATGATCTGGAAGGACGGCCCGGTATTGTCTGTTTCAACGAATGCGGCCCGTGTACCATCAGTTGCCCCGACGAAGCGACAGATCTTGAAAACGGGCTGCTGGCCACCTACTATCAGGATAAGGAAATGACCGTCGAAGCCTTCCGCAGAGTGGATCCCGCAGTCAATTTCGACTGGGCCTACGGAGCCCCCGAAGCCTGCATGCCGGAAGATAACTTCGCGGTAGTCTGGGAAGGATACGTGGAAGCTCCTATTACCGAAAACTTCACCTTCTATACCACCACCGACGACGGGGTCCGACTCTGGATAGACGGTCAGCTGATCATTGACCGGTGGATCGATCAGGCCCCGACCGAATATACGGGCAGTGTGGACCTCCAGGCGGGCCATCGGGTACCGATCCGCATGGAATACTACGAAAATGCAGGGACGGCTGTAGCGCAATTGAGCTGGTCGAGCGCCAGTCAGCCCAAAACGATCATCCCAACTGAACAGTTGTTCACCCAGCCGTCAGTGGCCACGTTTATGGCCGTTACCCCGGAAGACCAGACCGTCGGTGCGGATGCCGGAGAACTGGTATTTTCCGTGACCGGCAATATGAACTGGGAAGTAGTGGTACCCGAAGCGGAATGGGCCACCTATGCCCTGGAAAGAACCCTGACCGAGGGGGCTCTGACCCTCTTCTATACGGCCAATGAAACCGAAGCGGAACGCTCGCTGACCATCACGTTTACCGGCGCCGACGGCACCGTAGTGACCAGAACGGTCACCCAGTCGGGCAGTCCGGCCGTCAATACGGCACTGGGTTGCCAGGATCTCGAAGCATTGACCCCCGGCAATTTGAGCGAACAATCCGACCGCTGGAGCAAGTGGTCCGAGGAAGGAGCGGATGCCCAGATCGTTGAGGAGAATGGTAACCAGGCTGTTCATCTGCAATACCGGGAAGACTTCGGTGAACTACAACAGGATATGCTACTCCTGCTGGGAGATCTGAATACCGGCACCTACCAACTGCAATGGGATATGAAAGTGGCCGAAGGGAAAACCGCCTATTTCAATACCCAAAAATTTCAGGACGAACCCGGGGCCGCTTTTGGATTTCAGATCTTCTTTGAACAGGGGACGGCCCGGGTAGAAACGGGAGGTGCCAGCGGTGAATTCAGTTATCCGGTGGGGGAGTGGTTCAACATTTCCTTTACTTTCGATTTCGAACAGGACAAAGTGATCCTGTACCTGAACGGTTCCGGTATCTACCAATGGCAGATCAGTAATACGGTACAGGCTGCTGGCGGCGTGAACCAACTGGGTGCCCTCGATTTTTACGCAATTGCCGATGCCGACTTCTTCCTGGACAATATCTGCCTGGAGGAGATCAGAGCACTTTCCCTGGGGCGTTCTGGCTTCCCAACGCTGCCGACACCCAACCCGGCGGCCAAAGTGAAACCGACCGTTGCTATCGGGCAAGTACATCTTGGGCAAAATTATCCTAATCCGGCCCGGAACCAAACTGCCATCCCGCTGAATATTCCAATGACTATTCAACGGGTCCATTTGGAGATCTCCGATCTGAATGGCCGTTCGATGGGCAGGACCGTGATCGCAGAACGTGGAGAATTCGTACACGAAATGACTTTGGATCTGAACGCCGGCATCTACTTTTATACCCTTTACGCCAACGGGAAACCGGTCAGCACGAAACGAATGGTAGTGGTGCGTTGAGCCCTAGAAGATACCCTAGTATCGTCTAGGATAGAAAAGATCATCTGAAATTTATTTGAAATGTTGCGGGTTTGCCGGTTGCAGGCCCGCAATTTTATTGTACTCGATGTAAAGTGCCCTCTTTTGGCGCATACCGTCTGATCGATCCGCAACTAGCTGAAACATGAGTCATCCTGAATTTTTTTAGGACTCAAAAATAACCTCGTAGAGGTTAAACATTCGTAGAAAAATAGTCGAAATGCTGGTTTCGACCTCAGGGAGGTCGCACAACATGGAGGAATGTGGTAAATGTGCGACCTCCCTGAGGTCGGAAAACGCTTATCCAGGCTAAATTCTACGAATATTTGACCTCTCTGAGGTCATACACCGCCTTTTATAAAATCCGGGGTGATTCATGATCCTATCGTGATGAAATCGAAATCAGGATCTTACGTCTCAATTTTTCATTGCTTTTGCGGAGGGTGAATGGTTACATCTTCAGGTCCTTTTCCCATATCCAAGAGTAGATGATTAGCCGTAGGAAGTTCATTATTCTTATAAGGACCGGTGGATCCCGGATTACTGGGATAATCAGAGGAGACAGGGTCAAAAGGAACCGGATATAAGCACAGACACAGAACCAGCGCTGCCAGAACAGTTAAAAAGGAAAATGCAAGTGCTTTTTTCATTGGAATAATCCTTAGCCTTTAGCAGTAGTTTTTTACCTATTCTCTATCATGCATTTCCATCCTTTCATTGCATAAATGGCTGCTGCGATTGCAACAACAATTCTTATCCAATGAAAGATCAACCAGGTATTTAGTTTGCCACTCACTTCGGTCAATTCAATTGCCTGATCAATAAATGCTAAGTTCATCGGTAAGTGATAGGCAACGGTCTTTACATTTATTAGTAGCAGTCCGATTAATGCATAAAGCCAATTCCGCTTTGCATCTGTTCCTGCAGTAGTTGAAAAGTATAGGACCAAGGTAGCAACAAATGCCGGCAATAAAGTCGCAACTGTAGGATACAGGAGCAATGGAAAGTCAATCGCAAAGCTTTTCATAAATTCCGAGGGGCCAAGACTTTGCCAATGAATTCCATAGCTTAATCCTATGTTAATCATGTTACCAGCGAATGCTGCTATTCCAATGATAGCAACGTATGGAAGGTTCTTTTTCATTTTGGAAGTTTAGTGTTGCTCGTATTACTGCCAACGGTCTTGTTTAGAAAAAGTAGCGGTTCTGATCTGCGGACTTTTCAGCTTGCCTTATTTCTAATAAAAATAGGAATTTCAATTCTATTATTCACCCCCATCTACTTGTTAGATGCTTTGCCAGGTATAGCATTTGCTTCAAGCGCGTCTATTTTTTTCTTTATACCAAAAAACGTGGAGTCTATGGCTTCCACCTTTTTGAAATTTGACAGGGCATGGGCCGTATCTCCTTGCGCCAGTAATGCATCACCGTAACTATCATAGACATTGGCCGATTGGGGGTACTCCTCCTGATTCAACTTAAAGATACCGATGGCCTCATCTATCTTTTGATCCCCCAGCAACTCATATCCCAGAAAATTAAGCTCATATTCATTAAAGATATAGTGATCCGGTTGCTCCGTTTTTAATTTTTGATAGTAAGCTATGGCGGCTGTGATCCCTTCATTCTGAACTTTTTTTCCAATTACATCGGCAATAAATGTTCTTGGGAATTTAGGTGGTTGGTTGTGAAGGATGTCGATTAAACCATCATCCATATTGAAATACCGGCTATTGTTATTAGTTAAGGTTATTATGCAGTTGTTTTCTTCTATCTCCCGGTAAATATTGATTAAGAAGCCAGCCCAGCCACCCATGTGCCTGACCACTTTTTTACCGTTTGGTGAGGTATCAATAAACCAACCAAAGCCGTAATCCGTCTTATCTCCGTTGTTCAAGGTTCCCGGGGAAAAGGCTTCCTCTATGGTGGACGCGGAGACCAGCACATCTGTATACAATATGTTGTCCCACTTCATAAGATCTTCCAGCGTGGAATAGATGCCACCTTCTCCGTAGGCTGCATTCAGGTAATGGGCGTCCGTAGAGAACCGATCAACTCCATTGAATTTCGTGCCAAATCCAAAGACCCGGTTCGGCATTTGTTCATCAAAACTGGGGATATAGTGATAGACGGAAGTGTTAGCCATCCCGGCCGGTATAAAGATCTGTTCTTGTAGGTATTTATGGAATGGCTCCCCAGATGCTCTGGAAACAATGGTAGCAAGCAAATTGTATCCAGTATTGCTATATTCCCATTTTTCTCCGGGTTTAAAATGAACAGGGGGTTGGTAGACAACCAACATCTTAAGGATATCTTCATTACCAGCAATAAATTTTTCCGGGTCATCGTATGCTAAATCTGTTTTCCAGTGCTCATTCATAATTCTCGAATAGTCCGGCAACCCAGATGTGTGATGGAGCAGGTGTCTTATCGTTATTCCCGGATAGGGAAGCTCGGGAATGAATGCTCTGATATCCTGATCATAGGATAGTTTACCCTCCTCTTTTAAGATCATAATCCCCATCGCCGTAAATTGTTTACTCACGGAGCCTAACCTGAATACCGAATTCAGTTCCAGTGAATCAACAGGGTCGAAATTGCCTATTCCAAAGGTTCCCTGGAACACCATTTCCCCATTTTCGATGATGAGGGCGTTCCCATTAAATTGCCCTCTGGCGTGTAATTCAGACAAATATGCCCCGTATTTATCGGCTTTGGTTGCAGTGGTTATTTCTGATCGGTTTTGCATTTGCATGCAGGATGCAAAAGTAGAAATGGTAAGCAGTAGGATAGCCGTATATTTCAGGCCATTGACTTTGAATATTTTCATGAGTAAATTTTTAGTGGTCTCCCGCTCTCTCCGTCCCCCGATCTCCCCGTCTCCCGATCTCCTAGTCTCCAGCTCCGCTGCCCTACTCATGGCGTAATGAATCTACCGGATTGGCACGCGCCACCTGGATCGAGCGATATGCTACCGTAAGCCAGGCAATAGCCATGGCCGAAAAACCGGCTGCCACAAAAATAAACAGGTTGATGTCTACCCGATAGGCGAATCCGTTGAGCCATTGGGAGGAGGCCCACCAACTTATCGCGGCTGCGGGTACGAAGGCGATGACCACCAACACGATAAATTCCTTCGTCAGCGCCAGGGAAAGCGAGCGCACCGATGCGCCCAATACTTTGCGAATGCCGATCTCTTTGGTGCGCTGTTCAGCCGTGAATGCGGCAAGCGCGAACAGGCCGAGGCAGGCAATGAAAATGGCCAGGCCGGAGAATACACCTAATACCCGACCGATCCTTTCCTCGGAACGATAAAGCTGGTCAAAATTCTCATCCATAAAAGAGTAGGTGAAGAGTTCGCTGCCGGTATATTCCTTCCACAGTTTTGAGGTATTGTCGATCAGTTTTTTGGCGTTGCCATCGTAGCGCACCATCAGAATGGGGGACGGGCCACGATCTAAAAAGACCGCGAGCGGGCGCACCTGGTCGCGATAGCTGTCGAAATTAAAATCTTTCATGATGCCGATAAGGTGGAAGGGGACAAAGGTATAGGCATTGGGACTGTTTTGAATTTCCTGGCCTTCCGGTTTGTCAAATCCAAATAGTTTGGCGGCGGCCTCGTTGATGACGACTGCCGATGAATCCGAAGGAAAGTCTTTTGAAAAATAACGGCCCTCCTTCATCTCAAACTTCAGTACCTCCTGCGACTCAAAGTCCGCATAGTAATTGGCAATTGTATGCTCTACTGGCGATTGTCCGGAGCGCATGACCGTAGAGATGTAGGTGCCGGGGAATTTGACGGCGGTAAAACTGACCCTGGAAACTCCGGTTTGCTGGGCAACCGCATTCCGGAATGCTTCCCCTTTGTTGCCAAGTTTATACATATCTTCGATCAACAACACATTCTCCTTGTCCATACCCAGTTGCCGTTCCTGCATGAAATGGATCTGCCGGTACACCACCGAGGTAACAATGATGAGGAAAATAGAAATGGCAAATTGAAAGACGACCAATGTGCTCCGGATGCCTTTGCTCCGCAGTCCGGCCGTGACTTTCCCTTTCAGGACTTCGACGGGCCGGAAAGCGGTGAGGTAAAATGCCGGATAACTCCCCGCCAGTAAACCCACGATCAACAACATCAGGCCGGCTCCCAGCATGAATTTGCTGTCCAGTAAATTGACCATCGACAATTCCTTACCGGAAAGCAGGTTAAAAAAGGGCAATAAAAAGCCACAAAACGCCAAGGCGAGGGCCACCGCCAGCAAACTGTACAGCATGGACTCGGTAAGAAATTGCCCGATCATCTGGCTACGCAGTGCACCCAGCGTCTTGCGCAGGCCAACTTCTTTTGCCCGACGGGCAGACTGGGCAGTAGACAGGTTAATGAAATTGATACAGGCAATGGCCAGGATAAAGATCCCGATACTGCCAAATATCAACATATACATCAGGCTACCGCCCGGTTCTATATCATGCCGGGAGGTTGATCTTAAATGGATGTCGGTAATATTGGTCGTATAGTAACTGTAAATGCCACCCGCTTCGCGCATCTGCTCCAGGCTATTGCCCAGAAACTTCTGCAGTTCGGGAGCTACGTAACGCGTTACCAAATCGTCCAGTTTTCGCTCTACTGCGGAAACGGTGGCGTCTTCTCTCAATAAAAAATAGGTGAACACGCCACTGTTGAGCCACGCATTTACTTTGAAATAGCTATCCGCACCAGGCGAAAGCAATACATTAAATTTAAAATGGGAATTACCCGGGCTATCGGCGGCTACTCCCGTCACTCGATACGTTATCTTGTCCACCTGATCGATGACCACCAATTTCCCCAGGGGATCCTCATCACCGAACAATTTGCGGGCGGTCCGTTCGGTAAGCACCATACTATTGGGTTCACTCAGGGCGGTCCCGGGATGGCCGGCGATCAGTTGGTAGGAAAAGAAGTTGAAAAAGTTACTTTCCGTAAAAAACGCTTTATCTACGGTCAGGGCCTTTTCTCCGTAATGCATATCCACTTTCGACCAGGGATGGATCCGGAGGGTGGATTCCACTTCGGGGATCTCGGATATCATCGCATCACCCAGCGGCGGGCAGGTGGAAGCGCTACGCTCATCCTGCGTTCCGATCTTTTTATGCAGGCCTACCTGGTAAATACGGTCGGCATCGGCATGGAAACGATCGTAACTATATTCGTCAATGATATACAGGGCGATCAGCAAGCAGGCCGTGATGCCTACCGTCATGCCCAATAGGTTGATGCCCGCAAAAAACTTTCGCCTGAGTATATTGCGGATCGCGATAGTGAAGTGGTTTTTAAGCACGGGATATTTTTTGTTGGTGAGCCCTAAAGGTTATAGACAATAAGGTTACGACATTTTTGTTCCGGACCGGCAGATCGCCCGTAAAAAAATGTAAGCAAAATGTAAATCCTAAGCTGAAGAAAACTGGAGCATCCCGAATTTTTTCGTCTTATTCGGAAGAATCGAAAAAGCTTCGATTATGAGGCTGGATATCAATTTGTTGCGAGGCGGGTTAGCTAATCCGCAACGCGTAACAAAATACATGATGTTTGCCGCAGGAAACCCGCCGATTACAGGGGCAACTCAAAATTTGGGATGACTGATGTAAGTATAATGTATGATGAGTTTAGTCCTGACGCACTTACGACGGTCAGGGGTCCAAACCGTGCACAGGAAAATAGTAAACTGTCGGGCGGGGGTTAGGATTCGCCAGACTTCCGGATGTCCGATATTATGATCCTGTCTGCCTTATGGCTAATGCCCGTTGAAGTAGCCGTATAGTTGATACCCGAGCAAACCTATTCCGGCTAATACCAGGTACCAGTTCACGGCCTTATAAAAAGCGGGAAATTGTTTGTGTCTTCGCGAAAGCGTAATGATGAAAACAATTGGGATCAACGCCAGCACCTGTCCTATTTCCACGCCCAAGTTGAAGCACAGGATCTTTGCCAGAAATTGTTCCTGCCCGGTATCAAAAGACTGCAAGCGGGTAGAAAGCCCAAAGCCGTGGATCAAACCAAAAATACCTACCATGAGCAGCAGATCCGGTGGCTTTACCTTTAGCTTTTCAAAACCACCCAAATTTTCAAAACCCTTGTACAGAACGCTCCCGGCGATAACCGCATCCACTAAGTGTTCATTGGCCGTAATTCCGGCGTAGGTCGCACCTATCAAAGTAATGCAATGCCCTATCGTGAACACGGTGATGAATTTCAGGATATCCTTGAAATTATTCAGGTAGAAGATAACACCGGCCAAAAAAAGTAAGTGATCATAACCGGTAAGCATGTGCGTTGCGCCCACCCGAATGTAGGCCCACAAACCACCGTCGCGCAAAAGCTCCTGATCGGCACTTGTGACATCATGGGCAAACCCTAAGAACGGAACGAACAATAATAACAGCGGTAGTGCTTGCCTTAAATTTATTTGCCTCATGAATTCTTTTTGCTGAAGACGAAGAATAACAAGCCAATCGTGAGCAAACTACCCAATATGAATACCCAGGTAGGAATGCCCGCCTCGTGTTCATGCTCCTCGTGCGTGTGGGTGCTACTATCGTGATTGTGAGTCACCTCAAATGTCAGGGTTGCCCATTTAGATTGATGCGTTAATTCATCGCTATCCATAACATTGACCATGTGAATAGTACGTAGATAGTAGATGCCGTCTCCCGGCAATTCGACCGCGACGATCCCCTGGTCATTGGTGCGCAACTGCTGCCCGCTGGTATGGGTGTGCGCTTCCCCGGCCTGCGCCTCGGGAGCATGCTCATGGGCATCGCCGTCGTCTGGGTGGTCGTGCGAATGCGCTTCCCCATCGTGCTCGTGTGCATCGTCATCATGTGGGTGGTCGTGGGAATGAGTTTCCCCGTCATGTTCGTGTTCACCGGTACTCTGTGCAGTTTCGTGGGAGTGAGTTTCCCCGTCATGTTCATGTTCACCGTCACTCTGTGCAGTTTCGTGGGAATGGGCTTCCCCGTCATGTTCGTGTTCCTGGCCAGGGTCGCTGTGGGTATGAGCGTTAGCGCTTTTGATATAGTCGGCATACACCAATTGGTTGGGAAGCGGCTTTCCGTCTAACAGTAGCTGTACTTCTAATTGGTCACCACTGTATTTTTCATAAGGATTTGCCTGTGGAACAAACTCAATAGGGTAACCCAGGGCGGTGTTCCAGTCGTCGGTTTTGACCGCACCGACCTGATAGATGGCCTTTACATGTTTTTGATAACTTTCTACTGCATCCTCATCCAGTAAGCCGTTATCCGTACGGTATTTGAGCATATCCGAAACACCATCATGTTCGAGGTAGCTATTGAAATCATCGGCGGAGAGTTCTATGTTTCTGGCTTTTGTGGAAACGCCTGCTACATAAGTTCCCGCTTCCCCGGGTGTAAAGGTTAACCGAGTGATGGTGCTGTCCTGGTCTTGCCATTGATCCGGATCGATGGCTACTCTTTCTCCCCGAGCGACAATCGAAGCGTCCGACATGCGATCGCGCGTGATAGTATTTTCGCTGCGCTCAAAAGTACCGTTGTACAGGCTTAAGGTCGCTTCCTGTTCTGGCTGCAGGAAGTAGGTCTCCATTTTTAGGTACAGATCGTGACTGCACAATAACAGGATGGCCAGTAGGAGGTAGAGGGGCTTAGTAAAATTAAGCCGGATCTTTCTGGCAAGTACACTTGTGTTTAATTTCATGATTTATGATTAAGCGTTTAATGCGGCCACCGTGGAAAAAATACACATGGTGTGTCCCACAAAATGGGCATGGTTGCTGTCAAAGATAGTGAATCGGGCCCAGTAGCGCACTCAGGGGAGCTGAAAGTTCTCCTGTTGCAGAAGGTAATTGGGGGAGATTGGCCAGAAGCGAAGCCCTGCAGCCGTATTGTTTTTCTACTTACAGCTGGGGTATTCGGCCGGGGTAAAGCCGGCAGATGCGCCCCGCCACCTCATCATGGATATATGGTATTGCTATAGTAACTAAAGATGCGGATATACTGCAAATTAATCTACCAGCCTTTCTTCAACACCGGTACAATGAAATCCCGAAGCAGATCAATGGTGTGGTAATTTTCGCCTACGTAAACTACCACTGAGTTGAGTTCCGGTAATACGGCCACAATTTTTGTGGATGGCGGATAACTACCGCGAAACAGGAAACCCTCCGTCCCGATGGTTTTGGGGATCCAGACCTGGTAGCCATAATCGTATTCGCTGTTTGCAGCAATGTGTTTGGCTGACATTTTTGCGACCCATTCATCGGATAGGATCTGTGCATCGTTCCATTTTCCTTTTTTGAGCAATAAATAACCCAATCTGGCCATATCCTGCATTTTAAGGTGGAGGCCCCAGCCCGCTTTAGGAATCCCCTTCGGGGTGCGATCCCATTTGAAAGCTGAGATCCCTAACGGATTGAATATCTGTTCCTGGGCAAAGGCCATTAATCCCTCATTGGTCTGCTTGTGCAGGATTGTTGAAATGACCTGCGTACCTCCGCTATTGTAGTGGAAATTTTCTCCCGGTGGTTCGGCAACTGCACGCTCGAATACATACTTCGCCCAATCAGAGGTATTGGACATCCGGATGACGTCAGTGGCATCAATGCCACCCTTCCAGTTCAATCCACTACTCATGGAAAGAAAATGCCGGACCTTGATTTTCCGGATAAGTGAATCGTTAATCGCATATTCCGGAAAATAATCAATAGCCGCCCTGTTTTCGTTAAGGTCCAACTGTTCTTTGAATACGGCCCCAAACAATAGGGAAATGACGGTTTTGGTACAGGAGTTGACATGGATGAGGCTATCTTTTGCATACGGTTCCTGGTAATGTTCGAATGCGATCTGTCCATTGTTTACGATCAACAGGGAATATTTTCCGGGGAAGGAGTCGATCAACGGTCTAAAATGGGCGGAACTTTTTAAGGTATCGTATTTCCAGGCCGTAGTGGGCCAGTTCTCCGGATTCGGTTTGGTAGCAGTTGGTAATGCTTGCGGATCACGCTTGTCCGAACACCCAATGATTAGTAATAGCGATAAAATGATCAAGGAGGAATGTCTCATGGTTTATTGTTGGTAGCGAATCGTTGTACGCCCACGTTATTCATCGCTCAGTTATCGTTAACCAATGTATCTTTTGACTTGCAAAAGCTAAAATAAAAAGTCCGCCGCGTAAAAATGTCGAAAGCTTATCGATGTAGAAGAAAGCATAAATCTTTATGTATTTCATGATCTATGAATTACTTCAGGGTGAGATCAATCTTACCACAGGGAATTTCTTTTTCGCTGATGATTGATGGTGGGGCCTGGCGGTTAAATAAGGAAGCGGTATAAAAAAGGTCCTGCCCTTTTAGAATAAGTTCAGTTCGCAGTATGTCACCACCTCCATAGGTTCCTTTAGACCTTTGGCTAAGTTTTAGTACATAAAAACCACTCGATCCTTTTGGTGGAACCGTTCTTCTGAGCGTTGACGGTTTATGGATGTGATCATCCAAAAAAGCATCTAAATCGGTCAGACCGTAGTTAAACAATGGGAGATGATCGAGAGTCATGGTATCGGGAGGAACCGATAACTTAAAGTATTCGCCAGGAACAGACGGCACCTCATAGGTATCTAAAAAGTCA
Source organism: Flavilitoribacter nigricans DSM 23189 = NBRC 102662 (assembly GCF_002646595.1). Taxonomy (GTDB): domain Bacteria; phylum Bacteroidota; class Bacteroidia; order Chitinophagales; family Saprospiraceae; genus Flavilitoribacter; species Flavilitoribacter nigricans. The sequence continues at coordinate 13,203 of NZ_PDUD01000012.1, read as the reverse complement.
ATATTCAATTCCAGAGGATGGTCGGTTCCATTGATTATGCGGGTCCAAAATATCGCATAACCGTACGCTTCGCCATCAGGGGTAATGTATTGGGATCCGCCTCGTGGAAAACCGTTTTCTATGATCAGGCGCTTACCCGTAGAATCCGGGTACTCGTACTTGCTGTAAATTTTAGGATCATCAGTTACCGGGGAAGGGGAGATGTCTTTGGTTGCTAAGCTGGTGTTTACTTTTGAAAGGTTTGTTTGGTTTTGTCCACAGGCGGTGTGAAAAACCAACAGCACGAACAGGGCAAATACGGGCATGTATTTCATAAATAGTCAGTCAGATTAATTTTTACAAACCTACTGCTATAGGATATTGATCCCAAGTAAAATATTGCTAAGGAGTTTTAAAAGATGTAAAATCTACGCTGATTTGCGCCGGAAAGATCGATTTTCCGTTCAGCTCTTTTTTACTGATCCTCTTTTCTTTCTACAGATCAAAAAAAAGCGATCCAACAGGAGCGAACGTTGTGCTAGACGATCGACCGAAGCGTATGCGGAGACTGGGAAGCTAGCGGGGTGTTGAAGCACGGTCACGGGTAAGGCTTAATTCGGCGTATCTTTTTCACTACTGAATTTTAAAACGCCTATTGCTAGGTACAGACTTTGGTAAGCATAGATAATTCCCGGTCTCAACTTGCTTTCAAAGCAACAGGCAGGCCGATCAGCGCCTTATCCTCAGTCGACTAATCCTCCGGCCGATTGGTCGGTTTGGCCAAAGAATTGTTTACAGAGGGGAATGAATCAGGTGTTTCTTTCCGGCTGCATTGTTCACAACAATCCGCCTGTTTCTTTATGGCCAATAGCTCATCCATGGTCCTTCCTATTACTGACTGACCGCAGAGATTGGCGCGGGTTAGGATAGCGCGGAGTTCGTCCAGCAGCAAATGTTCCTTTTCGGCTAACTCGGCTTTGCGTTTCGCTTTCGCCCGTTTTGCCCGTTTCTTAGCTATCGCTTTGGTCATAGCGGAGGGCAATCTGCCAAGATTCTTCTTGAGTACATAGCCGGTCGCCCCCCGGAGAATGGATTTGGCGACGAGTTCTTCATCGTCCAATGCTCCGGTAACAAATACGAACGGCGTATGCGTAAGTATGCTCCTGGCCAGCACCAGAGCATCCAGGCCATTGTGCGCGGGAAGATTGAAATCAGAAAGTATGATGTCAAAAGACTCCTGTTGTATCAATTCTTCATAGGACGCCCAGTCCTGCGCAACCTCAATCGAAGCATCCGGAAATTCTTTGCGGATAGTCTGGCTGACCAGCATAACGTCGGTCCGCTGGTCTTCCAACAGCAGAATTGAAAGGGGAGAAGACAAATTTTCGCTTTTCATTTTTCGCTAAATAAGAGATAGTTTGTATGCGGATCTGTCTCAATTGGGGCCCCTTTAAATTTCAAAGCAGCTCTTTATATTCGTTATGGGGTCATAACAAATTTCAGAAGCTAACTTCAAACAACTTTTAAATGCGTACTAAAGTTAAGATAAATACCGTAAAAAATGCTGTTTCCCCACCTAGACAATAATCGTTTACTAAAAATCCCGCCCGACGATACGCTTGAATGGACTACTTAATAGTGAAGTTTTAGGGATCAACCACCAAAAACCGGAAAGCTGCGTCAATATTCTGAAGACTGCTTTCGGGGCAATGATCCAATCCTGTAACCCCAAAGTTGCTACTATTCGCTCACCCCGTTCTGCTAGATAGAATTGTAGGAACTATCGGGATTTCCAGCAATCAAAGGTTGAGGACTTCACTCCTCCGTTTTCAAATTACAATATGCGAGAAATGGCAGTTGCACCTTCAGGCATGCCAGATCAGGTGAATAAATCGATGATTAACCGAAAATTTCACCTTTCCAAAACAGTATGCTTATTTTTTCTGAGCGCAATGACTCTAGCCCGAATCAGGCAACATAAAAGTTTAAGAATGGATTAAATTAAATACTAGTGATTAAATAAAATCAAAAAATAAAATACTGAAAAATGTGATTTGTTTACAAAGCATTGATATTCAATATATTATAAAATTGGCACGCCGTTTGTTTAGTAAGAGGTAGAATGTGAATAAAAAAGTAAACTACTTAAATATAAAACTGCCATGACGAGTATAGAATTTAACAGCGAGCTGAAGAACACCCAAGACAAACTTTTCGGATTTGCCCTGAAACTAACTAAAGACTACCAGGACGCCCAGGATCTTTTCCAGGATGCGGTTACCCGCGGTTTCCGTTACAGCAACGGTTTTGAGACCGGCACCAATTTCCGGGCCTGGATGTCCACCATCATTCGCAATACTTTCATTAATAAGTGCCGTTCAGCCAAAAGAAAGCGGACGGTAAGCGAGCCGATCGAAAATCTGGCCTACGCGCTGGAAGGACAGAACCCACTCGTCAATCAGGGAGAAATGAATATGCGGATCCAGGAACTTTACCAATCACTGGACCAACTGAATGATATCTACCGCATTCCCTTTATGATGCACTTCCAGGGATACGAATACAAAGATATCGCCGAAGAACTGAATATCCCGATCGGAACCATCAAAAGCCGACTGCACACTGCCCGTCAGCAGCTCAAAGATATCATCCTGGCTAAAAATCGTCTGCCGGAAACAGTAGTAGACGTTATCCGATAAGATGCAGTCCACTAACCTATAAACAAAACCTATTAAAAGAAGAACCCCAACCTACAACCCGACCGCCATTAACTAGCCCAACTATATCTCAATCATCTTTAGGTTGCCGGTTAGCAGAAGCTGTACTCAGCTCTGCTAACCGGCAACTGCTTTCCGGGAATTTGCAGTGGTTGCGGCTTTTACTCAATGCCCAGGGGCAAAATGCAATACATCATTTTTCTCCAGCTGTTCATCTGGAAAAAAGTAGAAATATCCATCCCTGATCTTTCTTAAAATGAGACTATGCACAAATTAATCTTCATCGCATTAGTATTGCTAATCCTTTCCGGATGCGGACCCGAACGCCCCGCAGATACCGTACCTCCGGCGGAAAATGATGTAGAGCATCTAGATACAGCATCCACTATTGCCGGAGTCTGGATCTTGGATCAGGTAAATGATACCCTTTTCGATATGACCGAAGTGTACGGTTTTACTTCCCCGCAGCCTCAATTGCAACTGTCACCCGCCTCAAATAAGATCGGCGGGCATTCCGGTTGCAATGGGTTCGGGGGAACGGCCTATTTCGAGGCGGATAAGATCGTCGTTCCCGAGCCCGTAGTCGCCACCCAAATGGGGTGCGGGGGCAATGTCTGGGAAAATGATTTCTTCGATAGACTGATGCAGATCAAAGCCTATACCCTCAACGGAGACACCCTGCAGATCTACGGAAATGGTGACAACTCCATGCTTTTTCTGAGGAAAAAATTACATCCGCTGGAAATGAATTACTGGGAACTCACCAGAGTTAACGATACCCTGTTCGATATCAAAAAAGTCTACCAAAGCCCCAATGAACCGCAACCGACGATTCGCTTCGATCTCGAAAAAAAGCAACTGGGCGGCTGGAACGGTTGCAATGCCTTTGGTCTCGATATCGAGCTGAAAGATACCTACTATACCAGCGGTGAATTGTTCTCGGACGCCCGCGGTTGTTATCCGGGATGGTCCGAAAAATTTCATCGCATCCTAAAGGATAACAAAAAGTATAGCATAAAGAATGATGTACTGCTCCTGGAAAGTAGGGGAGGGGAGACGCTGGAGTTCAGGAAGGTGGAGTGAGGAGAATTAATCGACCTGGTCGGATGACGTTTCTGTGTCTAATTGCCACCCTTTATGGCCGCGAATGGCTTTCCAGTCCCAATAGGTTTCATAGAATTTGTCATGCAGCCAATCATCTACCGGTGTTGCCGACTCGACCGGTTCCTCGTCCACCAGCTTTATTCCGGTCCATTCGTCTTCATCATTTTTGGGGAATCCCGTCCCGTCGAATAAATTCAGGATATTGAATACGATCCCGGCTGCATGGTCGGCAAGTAACTTTCTGAAAGCATTTTTCAGATCGTCGTTCCCTGCAAGTTTTTGAAGTTCCGCTCTTTCCCGATCCGTAAAGCCGCAATTGGGCGGATAAGTTAGAAAATCAAGATTTTTTTCATCGAGCACTTTCGTGGCGAATGCATCGGCATATTCTTCAATATCCTGATGAATGTCCAGCAGTAAGGTATTGGCGTGATGGTTGGAGAGTTCCATAGCTTAGTATATTTTACTTATCCGAACAGGTATGAGCAACCGGACAATTTACCGGGTTGAAAATTTCGCTTCTGCTATCCCTGGCCAATCCCGAATCCTCATCGGAACCGCTGGTCATTGTTTGCAAAGACGCCCATTATCAACCGACAAAATAACGGTGATTAAAACTTACCAAAGTTACTAAATCTTTGGTCTGGAGGAACTTTACCGGTTGAATAGGGTGTTAGCAGTATTAACGCTTCCGGCGGTAAAAATTACGCCACCGGAATTAGGCTCCATTTCGCTTTATAATATGAGACCTAACAATTATTTTTACATTTGAAAATATTAGGTTAAATCATCTCTGATCAAAAATAATCTAAGAAATGCTAACATAGCATCTCTTAAACCTAAACGCTCAATCTCTGATCATGCAAAAACATTTGATTCCTTCTTTCCGGACTATCGGCTCCTGTTCCAGGGGCACCATCATTGAAGATCCCCATCCCACACTTATTTAATCTTTCCAAAAAACGCTAACGACAATTAGAGGTAACCAGGCACTGACTTCAGCGCGCTCGCGAGTGCGCTGTCAATGGAAGCATTTTTGCTAACCAGGTCATTCAATTGGCTTGGGACACCATTCTCTACATCGACGGGAGACTAGTTCCCGGTATGCCGCAAACTCAATAATTATCAATAAAATCATTTAGTAAATGCAATTAAAGACTTTACTCGCGTTCACACTCTTTTGGCTTGCACTAAGCGCTTTCGCCCAAAGCCCCGTGCTGGTGCAGGATTTCAATTCGGGCGAAAATGACAGCTATAATTTTTTCAACTTTCAGGGAATTACCTTTCAGGATCATCTTATCTTTCCCATCGTCGGTGACGACATCGGAGAAGAAGTAGCTGTTGTAACAAACGGTGAATTAGCTGTACTGAAGGATGTAAATCCAGGCATGGCATCATCCCAACCGAAATACTTCACCGAATTCCAGGGGAAAGTTTTCTTTTCGGCTTTTGATGCCACCAACGGCGGAGCCCTTTGGGTGACGGACGGTACCCCGGATGGCACTACGCTGTTTTTTGATCCCGGGACGCACCCGACCAGTACTCCGCAGGGATTGATCGTTTCAGCTTCCGGTTATCTGTACTATACATACGACGGGGAACTGTTCCGGACGGATGGTCAGGAAAACGAAAGTGTCTTCGACGGCGTAGCGTTTACTTCTGCTTATGTGCAGGCGTCTAACAATTATACCACCTACGGGGAGGAGATCGCTTTTCTTACCCAGGCGGCTGACGATACGGTTCGACTTTACACCGTGGCCGAGGGAACTGCCGTACTGCTCGCCCAGACGACAGAGACTTCCAATTTTGCCGATGTATTTGGTCTCAGCGAAGTTGAGGCCGGATTGGTCTTTGGCGTCGATGATAGCTTTAACGGGGAGGTTAATGGTACTTATGTCTACCAAAAATCGGATGGCATTCTCTCCAAACTGGACATCAGTGGTGCATCAGCCAATAGGCTCCATCCTTTTACCACCGGTCAGGCTCTGGGCTGGTTCGGTAATCTGGGATATTACGGCATCAATGGTGTCTCGGGTGAAGAGGAACTGCTGTACGCTTCCAGTAATCTCTCGGCCACCCAGGGTACGGGTATCCAGTACGCTGCTTATCAGGACAAAATGGTTTTCGCGGTTTCAGAAGGTTTCTTCGGAGATGATTTTCTGGTTTACTCGGATGGTACAGCCGCCGGCACCCAAAACTTATTTGAGATCAGCTCTTATATCTCTAATATTCTGACGGCGGGCCAGTATGCATTTATTGCTTCCGGCACTTCCAACGGGTTCCGACCGGAATTGTATTACGTCGATCTGGAAGACGGTAGCTATAAGAATTTTTACAATTTTAACCAATCCTCTGTCTTCATAGATGCGATCCTGCTACTGGGGGTACAAAACGACCGACTTTATTTTCTCAGCAATCTGGATACCTCCATCGGGCGGGAACTCTATTATATAGATCTGGATATCGAGGTGACCACCGCTGTTCGTGATAACCGGATCGAACCGGCTTTTGAAGTGCAGCTAACGCCCACTACTTTCGAGGTTCTGGCGGAGGAGTTCGGGCAGGTTCGGGTACACGTGTTCACCCAGGATGGTCGCTTACTGGAATCTTTGCAGACGCCGACGCATCAGCGCTACGATATCAGCCATCTCCATGGTTTCCTGCTCCTGCAGTTTGAACTGAACGGACAGATGCAGACCCGCAAATTTTTCAGACCCTGATCAACTGTAAGACTTTGTCATGGCAAGGGCTATATGCCTTACGGTTAATCTACGGGATTGGTAAACGATCAAGCAATAAACCATCCGGCCATCAAATCATCAATTAATTAACCTTCTATAAAATTTTCAAATTACATGAAAACTCTGATGACATTCGCGCTCTTATTGGGTGCTGCGCTCTTTTTGCAGGCACAACGATTTTCGCCTTCATTTATTCGTTTTTCGAAGAAACAAACGGCCTATCTTACACTGGAAGATGGCACCGAACTCCAGGGGAACATTAAAGACTACGATTGGAAAAAAGGGCTTCTCAAAAAGATCAAATTTGAGGATCTCAACGGCAATAAAGTAAAAATGAAACCGGATCAGATCAAACACCTCTACGTAATGCCTTCCGGATTTGCCAAATTCAGCGCCGGTATGGAGTTTCTAACTGATGCCAAGCAATGGGACGGTAGCAATGACCTGGATAAGGACATCATCGGGAAAGGTTACGTCTACCTGGAAAAAACACCGGTACGGATCGGTAAGAAAACCCATGAACTGATCATGCAACTGGCTAACCCTACCGTAGCCGGTAGAGTACGGGTCTACCACGATCCGATAGCGAAGGAAACTACTTCGCTCGGTATCGGTGGGGTCGATCTGGTCGGCGGTGACAAAAAGTCCTATTACCTTAAGTTAGGCACGGACACCGCTTTTCGCCTGAAGAAAAAGCACTACGAAGATGAGTTCAACCTCATCTACAAAGGCTGTCCGGAAATGATCGAAAAATACGGCGACAATCCGCGCTGGGCAGATTTCGAAAAGCATATCTATGAGTATGCAGAGATCTGTAAGTAATTTATTCAAGTTGCGATACTTGAATTGTAGAGAGTAGATGGTAAAGCGTAGAGAGACTGCAACCGTTAAAATGAGCGATTTTGCTCCATTTTAACGATAGGTAATCCCTCTACCCGCTACTCTATACCCGCTACCTAAGTTACATCGCAACTTAGATTAATTAGTGAAAATTGTGGGGTGGTGCATGGAGATTCACCATCCCCAATTTTGTATTAGCAATCCATATAGACAATAGATCAATTTTTATTTTTCTCTCCTGATTTTAGAGGTTTAAACTTGCTCACGTTTGGATCTAAGCAACTAACGCTTATATCGAGAGTATCTCCAATGTGAAAAGACTCTACCTCAATTTTCTGTTTAATTGACTCACTGGATTCATAATCAGATCCATTAACTTTATAAGCATATTTTATAAAATACCCTCTGCTTTTGATTCGATATTTATCGATGATCACTGCACTAGTGCTTTTAGAACATTTGTTTAATAATGCTCTACTCCTCATGGAAGAAAATACACCCAACGAAATAAGACCCACTAGTAAAAATAATTGGATCCAATTTTTTAATTTCATTGATCTTTGATTTTTTCCCGCTCTCCTTATCATAATCATATCCCAAACCTACATCGGGGTCGCTGGTCGTCATTTGCAACGACGAGCTTTTTATCTAATCCTGCAAACTCACTTCAATTTGCTTCAGGATATTATCGATCAAAATTCCAATATTTACCAGCCTTTTGTACAACCTATTGGAGTGGAATAAATTGGAGTCGATCAGGTTTTCAAATTCCAATTCCTGAAAAATGCCGTAGATATCGGTATCCAGTAAGGTGCTTCTGGCATCATGGAATTCATTTCCCTCCGCCAGGTCAATATTTTTCCAGGACCATTTTTTGTTGATATAGGGCTGAAATTGATCGTTACTAAAACTTATAAAAAGATCGTAGTCAAAATGAAGCCAACGGACGTTAGCCTCCCAATCAAATAAGTGTTGCTTTAGTTCCTTGTTGGATAAAGATTTTAGCTTTCCCGAATTCATCAGCTCGGCCAGTACGGGTTGAGGCGGATAAAAAGGAGGTTGCTGCATAGAGAGGGCCAGCAAGGTGTCAATCTGTGGAACGGAGTAGATCTTCTGATCTGAACCGAATTGGTGCATCAGTTTACTACTGGCCTGGATACCTGATGTATAATGCGAAGTTAGAGTGGTAAGTAACGTTTTCGTCTGATTAAATTCATCCTCGAGATTCTGCAGGATGATGGCATATTGTTTTTTCTCAATACGATTCTGGTTCCACTCGTTTATTTGTATCGCGATCAGGATCCCGATAACTACCAGGATTATTTCTCCCAGAGCGTATTGGAGATATTTTTTTGTTTTGCCAAGAGATAAACTCTCTAGTCTGATCTTCCGAAAAAATCTTATCATAGTTGCTTAATTGGTTAAAGGTGTTCGGATGGGCTGGCAACTTCGTGGTAGCCAAACTATCAGATAGCAGCGTGTAGATGTTTTGAAGATAAGGATATCCGCTGATTTTACTGGTTATTTGACTTTCAAATAGATAAGTAAGCAGGTGAATTATCGAGAGGAAAGATTGGGCTGGTTTGAAGCTTTACCGTTCTTCAGGACCTAAGCCCCGCGATCCGTAGCCTATCCCAAACCCATATCGGGACCGCTGATGGTTGTTGCCAATGAAAATGAACTGCAGATAGCGGAGGGAATGGGGAAACTAAAACCGGCCTGTTTGGGTTACCCAAACAGTTACTCTTGCGGTTGGGCGTAAGCGCGGTATTTTGCGCAAATAGCGAAAGTCGGAAGGAGTGGATTTGGCTGCAGGCTTTGTCGAGGCCATCATCCAACGTTTTTCTACTGAACCAGCAACTGTAATGGCAATAGGTCAATTCGTATAACATCTGAAAAATACTATTATGCCGGACCGGAAAAAATTGAAGATCGGAGATAAAATTCGCCTCCTTAAAGTTCCGGAGGAGGATAAGGTGCAGAGAGAGCAGGAAATTGCTCAGGGTGTAGAGGAGCCCGGTTGGACGGCGGATACCATAGAACGGATCATTGCCCAGGATCCAGTAGTTGAAGTATATACCATTGATGATTTCGAACGTCCCTGGTTTACCTGTGATATAATGGTCAATGGTGAATTGGAAACGCACACTTTGGCCATCAATGAAGATGATTCCTGGGAAATGGTCTGAGGGGCAGTGCAACATTTTTGCCGTACGAGCCGGAAAGAATTAACCAAAACAACAGGTTCACTATAGCTTTTGGTAAGGAGCATTCGGCTCAAGCCTCGACTACTTCACTTTAGAACAAGAAGGGAGGCGAAATGAGGATTAATCCGCTGAAGTCAATCCATCATCCTGAATACATATTAATTTGAGGAATTTTCGCCTCGGCAGAAGTTATCATGCTACCTTATCCCGGAGTATTCATAGCAAAGTGTTGTTGGACAACCTTTAGCAGATTCTCTTTTTTTAGGGGTTTCTCCAAAAACTCGAGCGGGATGTCGCGTTTCTTCGCAGCTTTTTGCTGCCCCTCGGTGGGCAGTGCCGTGGAAACCATTATCACCAGCGGCAGGGAACCTGCGATATTTTGTTTCTCGTAGGCATCCAAAAATTCCCAACCGTTCATTACCGGCATATTGATATCCAAAAGGATAAGGTCCGGAACCTGATCGTTGGTCTGCTCCTCGTTTTGAGCGAGCAGTTTCAGCGCTTCCTGCCCGTCGTTCGCACTTTTGACCTGATGCGCCAACTGCATCCGATCAATTACCCAACGGTGCAGAAAAATGGTGGTCGGGTCATCATCCACCAGTAGCACACAGTTGAGTTTTTGGGGATTATTTACTTCACGCATGGCTTTCGGGTAGTTAACTGGTTTCACAGCGAAAACGCTTGAAAAAAGATTAACTTTTAGTTTTTGTCTTATAAAATAAACTACTATGAGGTCTTTGGAGTTCGTTACGGCTGGGAAAGGGGCTGTTATTTTTATGCTAGGTTTAAAAAACACCTGCCTGGCAGGGTGCAGGTTGGTGAAATTTTAAAGGTAAGTTGATTGTTGTTGATCATTGGAGATGGATGTACTGACGTATAGTTCTCCAAACCTGTTGGTTGCCTGCCTTCGCAGCATTCCGGAGGATGCTTTCGCCGGAGTTCAGTCTTTGCGCATTTTGGGCTTTATCACTTTTGCCGCAGAAGTGAAACCGCCTTCACCGCCGTCCAGTAAGTAAATGGTCTTGTTCTCGTCAATGTTCATAGAACATTTGATGATCGCCTGGTGGGAAATAAAACTTCCGAAAAACAGGATCCCTTTATTCTCCAGCATTTGTAAATGTCCGATAAACGTGGCGATCTGTTCCTTGGTCCCGATCAGGATGTCGGCGTAATCTCCATCGTAAAGCGTGGGCAAAATACTCGTCGAGAGCTTTTCGGCAAAATCCCGTCCCCGCTGGAACCATCTGAAATAGTATTTCCCGAGTACCTTAACTACCAGATACTCCCAGTTCAATGGATTGGGAAACTTCATCTGTTGCAGATAAATAGCCGAGATCTTGTTTTTTCGCTCCAGGTATTTGATCGGAAAGATGGTTCGCTCCGGGTAGTTCCCGAATATACTGGCTATCTTTTGATTGATGCCGGCCAGGGTGGAGGCCTGCTGGGAGAGATCCCGCAGCGACACGATAAAACACAGTGTCCGGTTACTCGTCTTTTGGAATTTGATGCTTTGCCAGGAACAGGAAACGCCTTCGGTATCCACGTACATTCTTTGACTGGGCTCTTTCCGTTCGTTAACGAGGCGGTCCTTGATCAACCTTTCTCCGGCTTTTAATCCATCTCCCAGCGCCACGGGAATGGAAAAATGCCGGTGGTGGGAAAGCCGGGCCAGCTTAATGGCGTGGCCGCGTTCGTAAATATCCTTTATAGCGAGAAAACCAACCCGAAGATTGAGAAAATAATTGGTATAGATGTGGTAGCGAAAATCATCCAGCATCAGCCGGATCTGCTGAAGATAGGCTCCGGGGATCAGTAAGGAGGCTCCGTCGCCACCGTAAAAAAATGGAATAGCTATATCGGGATTCAGCAACTTCATTTCGTTCAGGGTGGCCATGATACTTTCGGTCGCGATGCGATTGATATCCCGGTGCATCTTGTAGCGTACGGCCTGTGTGGATTTTTCGATATCCATTACAATCAACACCCAATCCTCGGGCACTACAGAAAAGTTACTGACCTCGGACAGCAGGTCTTCGGGAGCAAGCTGATGTACCGGCAGGTTGGAATAATAATAGATAGAAGCTTTTTCCGTAACCATCATTTCTTCCGTTTTTTGAGATCCCGGTTCAGGGTCTCAATTTCTTCGCTCAAATTCTTCAGTTGCTGTTCTTTCTGCCGTAGCTCATTTTCTTTTTCATTGAATTCGGCCTTTAGAACGGCAATGGTTTCCGACATGTTGGCATTTGAATTATGCAGGGCCTTCCGGGCATTAACCAATTCTTCAAAAAAGGGCATGACATAATTGTACAGGCGGACTACCAGATAGACCGAAAGGAGTGCACACAGGAAGAGCAGGGTATAGCTGCCGTATCGCCAGAGTCGAAAATTCTCTTCGCGTATTTCCAGCAGACGCGTCTCCTCATCCAGCATATCTCTGAGTAAAGTCCGGATATCATCCATGTACAATTTTCCGGCATCCGATTTGAGTAATTCCAAGACCAGGGAATCCTTCCCCTGCTCCGCCAACTGTATACTGGCCTCTAATTCCTCCATCTTCAGGGTCGCCAGACTGTCTAATTTGGACAGCTTTGCCAACTGATCGGGGGAATTTTTGATCACCTCCTGCACGTCGTTCCGGAATGATTCGTAATCCAATTTGCCCTGATGGAAAGGCTCCAGATAAGCGGTTTCTTTGGTCAGCAGATAACCCCGCTGCCCGGTCTCCGCGTTCTTGATACTATTCTGGATCTCGTACAACAGGGACTTCACTTCCCAGGTGTGATGGACCTCATCCACCATATTGGATTGTTTGCGAAAAACGAATAATAAGGTAAGTAAGGAGATGATGAGCATCATGCTCGGCTGCCAAAACCTTTTAATACTGATTTTTTCTTTTGCGATCATTTTGTTCTGAGGATATCTGATATTATCCTCACCTGTTTTTGATAGTTGGGAATTCTGATACCTTTCATCTACCCCCTTTATTTTTGTAGCATTACCTATCGCTTTCTCAATAAGTACCCGGCGGTTTCATTTGTTCGCTGCCGGTAGGTAGATAGGGTATTTAATCGGTTCCGCTCTCCATTTTCACGGTAGGAAAGCAGGTTCCCCGGAAAGGGCTACCTAAAGCTTATCCCGTCGGGCGATCAATACGCTATGCCAAAATAAAAGGAGGTGATCAATGCGGAGAAGTTATACTCGACATACCATGATGTAGGGTTTTTCCTAAACCACTTCGGTCTGTATACACTACACTCAAATTGCCTTTATTCCGACGGTGTCGAAACGTCAGGAACTAACCAATGTCGCTGCAAAATAGAAAGTGGTTACGCGGAAAAGATAGTAGGGAATTCAAGTAGATAGACCGATAGGGTATATTAAACTTACATAGTTGGTTATCGACCTATACGGGTTGCGGAAGAAGTATGTAATGATAGTATTTAATAGAACACAAGGTAGTGAAAAATTAGTAATTCTTTTCACGAAAGCGTTTTCCCAATAGGGCAATCGCATTAAATAAGAATGAGTTGACTGGGTGAAATGATAAAAGAAATCTGCTATCCAGAACGCAAATACCAGGTATTTTACCTAAATCATGTCGATTGGCGGGTGGCCGGC
>NZ_PDUD01000119.1 GCF_002646595.1 Flavilitoribacter nigricans DSM 23189 = NBRC 102662 | reverse complement strand
TATACGGATCTGGATGCCGGTATTTTGACTGGCGCCTCTATTGGCGATTACGTTTGGGAAGACCTGAACGGCGATGGCATCCAGGATGCAGGTGAGTCGGGCGTTGGTGGCGTTACCGTGACCCTGTTGGATGGCGATGGCGCCACCGTAGGCACAACGACCACGGCTGCGGACGGTTCCTACAGCTTCACGGATCTGGAGCCGGGCGACTATTCAGTTGTATTCTTCGATCTGCCGATGGGGTACAACTTCACCGATCAGGATGCAGGTGGCGATGATACTTTGGATAGCGATGCGAATCCTGCGGATGGTAGCACGGCTATAGTTACGCTGGAATCGGGCGATAATTATACGGATCTGGATGCCGGTATTCTGACTGGCGCCTCTATTGGCGACTACGTTTGGGAAGACCTAAACGGTGATGGTATCCAGGATGCGGGTGAGCCGGGTGTTGGCGGTGTTACCGTGACCTTACTGGACGGCGACGGTGCCACGGTAGGTACGACGACTACCGCTGCGGATGGTTCCTACAGCTTCACGGATCTGGAACCGGGCGACTACTCAGTCGTTTTCTCCGATCTGCCGATGGGTTACGATTTCACCGACCAGGATGCGGGCGGCAATGACGCATTGGATAGTGACGCTAATCCGGTGGACGGTAGCACAGCTACGGTTACGCTGGAATCGGGCGATAATTATACGGATCTGGATGCCGGTATTCTGACCGGCGCGAGCCTGGGTGATTACGTTTGGGAAGACCTGAACGGCGACGGCATCCAGGATGCGGGTGAGCCGGGCGTTGGTGGCGTTACCGTGACCCTATTGGATGGCGACGGTGCCACGGTAGGCACCACGACTACCGCGGCGGATGGTTCCTATAGCTTCACTAACCTGGAACCGGGGGATTATTCAGTCGTTTTCTCCGACCTGCCGATGGGTTACAATTTTACCGACCAGGATGCGGGTGGCAATGATGCTTTGGATAGCGATGCGAATCCGGCGGACGGCAGCACGGCTACAGTTACGCTGGAATCGGGCGATAACTATACGGATCTGGATGCTGGTATTCTGACTGGCGCGAGCCTGGGTGATTACGTTTGGGAAGACCTGAACGGCGATGGCATCCAGGATGCGGGTGAGCCGGGTGTTAGCGGCGTTACTGTGACCTTGTTGGATGGCGATGGTGCCACGGTGGGCACTACAAC
>NZ_PDUD01000118.1 GCF_002646595.1 Flavilitoribacter nigricans DSM 23189 = NBRC 102662 | reverse complement strand
GTGTGTATAACAAATTGCACAAAATCGTAACTTGTAAATGAACCGACAAAACCTGAGTTATGAAATCCGAAGAAAAAGTAGATGCCATATTAGAATCAATGCGAGAAGAGGTACAGCAATTTTTGGAGGAGGAATCCCAGATCACCTCGTCCACTGAATATGAAGAGCGAGTAATAGAATTATCAAGAAAGTTTGCCCGGGGCTTGATCTCTAAATCACAGGGTCAGCTACCGAAGAGTCGCAATTCAAAAAAAAGTACTGACGAGTCTGGGTCGAGTTGAATTGCGAAAAGATCATACCTTGAGTAAAGGGACGTTGAAATTTGGTATTAGTGAGCGGATGCGAGGGCTGTTATGTTTACTTGGCCAATCGGTGGTGTATGAAGAAGCCTCAGAGCTGTTTGCAACAATGCTGGGTATTGACATTTGTACGCCACAGATCCAGCGGGTGTGTACGTACTATGGTAAAGCTATAGATCCCTTGGTAAAGGCCGATTGTGAGGCAGTTATTCCGCGCCTGGAATCAGGCAAAGGCCAGGACAAGATGTATGTAATGGTAGATGGGTCAATGGTCTACACCCGAGATCAGGGATGGCGTGAGTTGAAATTGGGGCGACTGTTTCACGATAGCCAAGTAGTTAATATTCAGGCCCATAGAAGAGAAGTGCTCGAATCAGTCTATGTGAGCCACTTGGGTAGTGTAGAAGAGTTCTTCCCGAAATTTGAGCGGCATCTGGTAGGGTATACTGACAAAGTGATCATTGGTGACGGGGCTAAATGGATCTGGAATTGGGCCGATGATAACTATCCGGGAGCCACACAGATATTGGACTTTTACCATGCCAAAGAGAAACTTGTATTGTTTGCCCGAGCGCAATACCGGGAGGAGCAAACTCGCTTGAATTGGATTGAACAGCAAACAGCAAAACTACTGGACAATGGCTTAGAAGAAGTCCTGCTCAGCCTACGCTCTTGTAGAGCTAACAATCAGGAGGCTAAATTGGCCAAACAAAAGGCCATTGACTATTATGTGGAGCATGATGATCGAATGCAGTACAAAACCTATCGCGAACAAGGATTAATGATTGGTTCGGGACCCATTGAGGCTGCCCATCGAAGTGTCATTCAACAGCGCATGAAACTGTCTGGGCAGAAATGGTCGGTGCAAGGCGCTCAAGCCATCGCCAACCTGAGGTGCTACAAGCATAGCGGCGCTTGGAACCTGGTCAAGGCAGTTATCGCTGCGGCTGCTTGATTGTGCAATTTGTTATACACACG
>NZ_PDUD01000117.1 GCF_002646595.1 Flavilitoribacter nigricans DSM 23189 = NBRC 102662 | reverse complement strand
TCCTGGGAGGTTCTCTAGAGTTTGAACAGCACTTATGGCGTTGAACAATAAGTCGTCAACAGCCGGCATAACATTACGAGACTAAACGAAGAGAGAACCGTTTTTTCTTTTCATCAGCAATCTAATTTACCATGGCCACTCAGATCATTAAGCAGAATGTAGGTATCGACATTTCCAAGGATGATTTTAAGGTTTGTTTTTATCAACTTAAATCGGATCATCAGCATCGGGTTAAAGCTAGTCGAACCTTCAAAAACACCTTATCCGGCTTTAAAGGATTTACTCAGTGGGTGGCTAAGCATGCTGCGGCGGATCTGTTGATACACATTACTGTAGAAGCTACTGGCGTTTACTATGAGCAATTGGTACATTTTTTACATGACCAGCAGCAGTATTACATCAGTGTGGTGCTACCCAACATATCCAAAGCTTTCTCCAAAAGCCTAAACATTAAGACTAAAACGGATAAAGTCGATGCTAAGCTCCTGGGCCAAATGGGATTGGAGCGGAACCTGAAGCAGTGGGCGCCTTTGAGCAATAACTTAAGGTTAATCAAGCAGTTGACTAGAGAAAGAGTCAGTCTCTTGGACGAGAGAGTAGCCTTAATGAACAAACTTCATGCCCGTAGTCATGCCTATGCCCCAACTAAAGAAGGAATCAAAAGGTTGAACAAAAGACTGAAATGGACCAATACGCAAATTGAACAGGTCGAACAGCAGATCAAGCAGGTGATTGAACAAGACCCAAAATTGAAAAAGCTGATCGACAAGATCTGTCAGGTTAAAGGTCTGGGCCTGGTAACGGTAGCCACCATAATTGCTGAGACTGGCGGTTTTGAGTTATTTACCTCCAGAAAGCAGTTGGCTAGTTTCGCCGGCTATGATGTGGTCCAACGAGAATCCGGATCTTCCATTAAAGGCAAAACCCGAATATCCAAAAAAGGCAACCGATATATCCGGCGAGCATTGCATTGCCCGGCTCTGACGGTGGTTAAATATGAGCCCCACTTTCAGCAGATCTATCAGCGGGTTTATGATCGAACAGCTATCAAAATGAAAGGCTATGTAGCCGTACAACGTAAGCTCTTGTTACTGATCTATACCCTGTTTAAAAACAATGCCGATTATGACCCTAAACATGCCCAAAGTCTAACAGAAAAACTTATAAGTAGGCAGGAAACTAGTCCTGCCTACACGGGATGATTACTACTAGAGTAACCTCCTTTGGTAGCTTTAAACTAATATTTTTTTTTCAAAGAACTCTTGGTTTTTTACACAGCACCTT
>NZ_PDUD01000116.1 GCF_002646595.1 Flavilitoribacter nigricans DSM 23189 = NBRC 102662 | reverse complement strand
TCCTGGCCCGTAATATCTACCGGGGTTTCTGAATAATCGGCAAGTCCCGTAGCGACATCGCAGGCTTCAATCGTATCGTCTCCCGGAGCAGTAACCACCGGATCGGTCGTATCACCAATGGTGATCGTTTGCGTATCGGTGCCCTGGTTGAGGCACTCATCAATAGCCGTGAAGGTACGGGTAATGACCACTGGGCAAGTTCCCGTTTGCGTATCTACATAAGTAAGGGTATAGTTACAATCTTCAGTAACCGTAACTCCGTAGGCCGCTTCCTGGCCCGTAATATCAACCGGTGTTTCTGAATAATCCGCTAATCCCGTAGCGACATCGCAAGCCTCAATCGTATCGTCTCCCGGGGCCGTTACTACCGGATCGGTAGTATCACCAATTGTGATGGTTTGCGTATCTGTGCCTTCATTCAAACACTCATCAATCGCGGTAAACGTCCGCGTAATCACTACCGGACAGGTGCCCGTTTGCGTATCTACATAAGTAAGGGTGTAATTGCAGTCTTCGGTAACCGTCACTCCGTAGGCCGCTTCCTGGCCCGTAATATCAACCGGTGTTTCTGAATAATCCGCTAATCCTGTAGCGACATCGCAAGCCTCAATCGTGTCATCGCCCGGAGCCGTTACTACCGGATCGGTAGTATCACCAATGGTGATGGTTTGCGTATCGGTGCCCTGGTTAAGGCACTCATCGATGGCCGTGAACGTACGCGTGATCACTACCGGGCAAGTGCCGGTTTGCGTATCTACATAGGTAAGGGTATAGTTACAATCTTCGGTAACCGTCACGCCGTAGGCTGCTTCCTGGCCTGTGATATCCACTGGGGTCTCAGAATAATCAGCAAGACCCGTAGCTACATCACACGCCTCAATCGTATCATCGCCCGGAGCCGTTACCACCGGATCGGTGGTATCGCCAATCGTGATCGTTTGGGTATCCGTGCCTTGATTCAAACATTCATCGATTGCCGTAAACGTCCGGGTAATCACTACCGGACAAGTCCCCGTTTGCGTATCTACATAAGTCAGGGTATAGTTGCAATCTTCGGTAACCGTCACCCCGTAAGCCGCTTCCTGACCAGTAATATCTACCGGAGTTTCAGAATAATCAGCAAGGCCCGTAGCTACATCGCACGCTTCAATCGTATCATCGCCCGGAGCGGTCACCACCGGATCGGTCGTATCGCCAATCGTAATCGTTTGGGTATCGGTGCCCTGGTTGAGACATTCGTCAATCGCGGTAAAGGTCCTGGTTATGACTACCGGACAGGTACCGGTTTGGGTATCCACATAGGTGAGTGTATA
>NZ_PDUD01000115.1 GCF_002646595.1 Flavilitoribacter nigricans DSM 23189 = NBRC 102662 | reverse complement strand
GGGAGTACCGATAATTGCAAAAGGCTTCGGATCAAACGTTAAGAGAAAAGAAAGAACTCTTACACAAAAATCCGAAGCCATGAAATCAGAACAAAGATCAGAAGAAATCTTCAAAGGAAAAACGATCTACCTAGGAGTAGATGTACATCGCAAGAGCTATCAGGTGAGTTCGCTGCATGAAGGTCAGGTATTGGGCAAGTCGGTACGTATAGATGGTCATGCTGGAGCTTTATTGAAATGGGCTCGCAACAGGTATAAAGGAGCGGAACTAATATTCGGCTATGAAGCCGGCTTCAGCGGACTGAGTTTAAGTCGTCATTTACGCGAGGCCGGTTATGAATGTCATGTGTTAAATCCGGCCGATATTCCCAGTACGAACAAGGATCGGGTGTACAAGACCGATAAGCGAGACAGCAAAAAGATAGCCTATGCATTAATGAATCCCTATTCGAACTACAATTATCAGATTGCCCCCTGGGCGGAACAACTGCGCCAAAATGTTCGAGGCGCCTTGCGCTTAAATTCAGACATAAGTCGCTTACAACATCGCATTAAGCAGAATCTGTACTACCTGGGCTTAAATATGCCTCGTACGGCCAGAGGCTGGGAAAGTTGGTCCCAGGCGAGCCGAGAGCAGATCCGACAACAAGCTCAGACAGGAGGTCATCTGGCTATACATCTGTGGTTGGATCAATTAGAACAGCTATTAGGATGCAAGCAAAAGATGTGGCAGGACATTGATCAGATGCTTTTGGAATCGCCTCTGCAATGTCCCTATGAATTACTCCAGACGCTGAAAGGGGTTGGAAAAATACTGTCGGCCACCCTAGTCACGGAGATCATTGATATGAGGCGTTTTAGTTCCATTAATAAACTACGTAGCTATATTGGCTTGACCCCAGGAGAAACTAGCAGTGGAGAGCAGGTGCGTGTCGGATCGATGACCAAGCGAGGTAATCGCATCTTGCGCTGGGCATTGATCCAGGTGGCCCGACGGGTGATGGATTCAGATGCGGAAATCGCCATGCGCTATGCTCAATGGCGTAAGCAGTGTAGCCATGACCATAAAGCTATTGTCAAAGTGGCCAATCTGTTGTTGGGCCGCATTCGAAGCATGTGGCTCAAACAGGAAGCTTATCGGTCTCCCTACTCGGATCTCAGTGCTGGCCGACTTCCAAGTGAAGCCAGCTCCGAGACCCGATAAGCCAGCAGTGAAAATAAATGAATTAATTTAGCGAAAGAGACTAAAAGTCAATTGGAAGGGCATCCCCAATCCCAGTCTTGCGGCGCCTGGCGATCGCTCTTTTGGAGTATGGGGCCCTTCCTCTTCATCACTGATCGTACTTTGCAGCGTCTGGATGGACGACTGCTTATAGAAGATTGTCTGTATCGCTAATCAGTTGGAATCATCTTAACGGAAAGCTCGTTGAGCTTGACGCAAAGGATATTTATCGCTTTTAACGAAATTTTGGTCGGTTTCCTTGGTTTGCAATATAGAAGA
>NZ_PDUD01000114.1 GCF_002646595.1 Flavilitoribacter nigricans DSM 23189 = NBRC 102662 | reverse complement strand
TAATCGAGTAGACGGCCCCAGCCATAGTTGACTGGGGTGCGCCTCTCACACCACCGTACGTACGGATCTCGTATACGGCGGTTCACGGAACAATTCATCTTTTCTTGTTGGCCTTTTCCTCCAAGGATTTTCCGAATTTGACTTTGAGATAGTATTCCAGGAATGGAATGTAGCCACGTTTCCGGAGTCGGTCCTCGGTCACGGTAGTCCCCATGATTGGACTACAAGCGATTGCCCATCCACCTTTGCGGGAATAGGCGAATCGTATTGCCCAGCTTTCCTCGACTCCTAACTGCCGGAAGGCTCGTAAGCGACGCTTTGGCCGCTTCCATTGCTTCCAAATACAGTACCGAAGACGACACCGTATCCAAGCATCCAGGTCCTTGAGTTTCTGATAGCCTGTAGCATACTGAAAGTAATTTACCCAGCCTACCATTAGGCGATTTAGCTTTTGGACCCGTTCTTGGAAAGGAATGGGACTAGTTTTGCGCGTGATGACCTTGATTTTCTCTTTCAGCCTTTTCCAACTGCTTTTGGAGATACATAAGCGATACTGACCCCGAGCTCCTTTCTTGTAACTGGACACAAAACTGTGCCCGAGTAAAGTAAATTGAAGTGGGCGACAGATCCGGGTTTTCTGAGTGTTGACTTCTAAGTGAAGCTTGGTTTCCAGAAAACGGGTAATGCTGTGTAGAACTCGTTGAGCAGCTCTTTGGCTGGTGAGGAAAATGCTACAGTCATCCGCATACCGGACAAATTTATGTCCGCGTTTTTCCAGTTCCTGATCCAGTTCGTGGAGCAGAATATTGGAAAGTAACGGACTTAACGGACCGCCTTGTGGTGTACCCGCTGCTCTGGCTCGTACCACATTGCCTTCCATAATGCCACTTTGTAAGTACCGCCGTATCAGCCTAAGCAGTGTTTTATCACTTATTCTTTGGCTGATTAGTCCCATAAGTTTGTCATGATGGACCCGGTCGAAGAACGACTTTAAATCCAGATCAATGATCCAATGGCGACCTTGGTTTATGTACTCTGTGGCTTGGTGAAGGGCATGGTGAGCACTACGTTTTGGACGAAATCCGTAGCTGAAGTCGGAAAAATCGGGCTCCCAAATCGGGCTCAATACCTGGTGCATAGCCTGTTGTATCACCCTGTCCATCACCGTAGGAATACCCAACTGGCGATGACCGCCGCTTGGTTTGGGTATCTTTATTCCACGGACTGGCAGAGGACGATAGGTTCCACCGAGTAGCTCTGATTTGATCTTTTCCCAATGGCGCATCAGATAGCGTGGTAGGTTTTGCGTTTGCTCACCATCCACCCCGGCTGCGCCCTGGTTCCGTTTGACCGCGTGGTAGGCATTGATGAAGCTTTGTCCACCAACGACCCAACGCATCAACTTGTCGAACTTCTTGACCATTAAAAAAAAAAGAATCGTTTGCCTTTATCTGCCACAGTTCGCGTAAATCAACATCCACCGGTCGGCTTCCAAATTGATCTAGTAACAATTGACCAAAAGGCGGTTCCATGTTCAGCCCTTCACGAGTTGGCATCTCAGCCAGTCGCTACTATGGCTTCTGCTGACTTCTCCAAAAAAAA
>NZ_PDUD01000112.1 GCF_002646595.1 Flavilitoribacter nigricans DSM 23189 = NBRC 102662 | reverse complement strand
TGTCAGCATTGAAGGTAAAGATCGTTTGCAGTTGTCTAAAGTGATGGTAAAGTTGAAGAAATAAAGGAAGCTTTCGGGTAATTAGTACTACTCAGCTTCATACATCACTGCACTTCCACCTGTAGCCTATCAACCTGGTCATCTTCCAGGACCCTTTCGTTCCGTAGAACTTGGAGTACTCATCTTGGAGTTGGCTTCGCGCTTAGATGCTTTCAGCGCTTATCCGTGCCGTACATAGCTACCCAGCAATGCAGCTGGCGCCACAACTGGTACACTAGAGGTACGTCCATCCCGGTCCTCTCGTACTGGAGACAGATCTCCTCAATACTCCTACGCCCACAACAGATAGAGACCGAACTGTCTTGCGACGTTCTGAACCCAGCTCGCGTGCCACTTTAATGGGCGAACAGCCCAACCCTTGGGACCTTCTCCAGCCCCAGGATGTGACGAGCCGACATCGAGGTGCCAAACCTCCCCGTCGATGTGAGCTCTTGGGGGAGATCAGCCTGTTATCCCCGGAGTACCTTTTATCCTTTGAGCGATGGCCCTTCCATGCGGAACCACCGGATCACTTAAGCCGTCTTTCGACCCTGTTCGAGGCGTCCCTCTCTCAGTCAAGCACCCTTATACTCATACGCTCTGCGCACGATTACCAACCGTGCTGAGGGTACCTTTGCGAGCCTCCGTTACTCTTTAGGAGGCGACCACCCCAGTCAAACTACCCACCACACGATGTCTCCCCAGGGTAGGGGATTAGAACCTAAGTATAAGAAGGGTGGTATTTCAAGGATGACTCCACAGCCACTGGCGCAGCCGCTTCATAGTCTCCCACCTATCCTACACATCTTATACCCAAGCACAACGTGAAGCTGTAGTAAAGGTTCACGGGGTCTTTTCGTCCCGTTGCGGGTAATCGGCATCTTCACCGATACTTCAATTTCACCGAGCTCGTGGCCGAGACAGTGCCCAGATCGTTACACCATTCGTGCAGGTCGGAACTTACCCGACAAGGAATTTCGCTACCTTAGGACCGTTATAGTTACGGCCGCCGTTTACCGGGGCTTCAGTTAAGACCTTTGGCCTAAGCCTAAGTCCCTTCCTTAACCTTCCGGCACCGGGCAGGTGTCAGACCCTATACTTCATCTTTCGATTTAGCAGAGTCCTGTGTTTTTGCTAAACAGTCGCCTGGGCCTCTTCACTGCGGCTCACTCATCGCTGAGCGAGCGACGCTTCTCCCGAAGTTACGCGTCTATTTTGCCTAGTTCCTTAGCCACGGATCACTCGAGCGCCTGAGGATACTCTCCTCGACTACCTGTGTCGGTTTACGGTACGGGCAGTATATACCTGAAGCTTAGTGGGTTTTCTTGGAAGTATGCTTGGGGCTACTATCACCGCTTTCCGAAGAAATTGGTGTACTATCGTGTTTCAGCTCAAGGAACGGATTTACCTATCCCCTTCAACGCCTACGCACTTCAACGTACTATTCCGTCAGTACGCGAGCCTTACGCGCCTTCGTCACCACATCGCAGTATACACTGGTACAGGAATATTAACCTGTTTGCCATCGGCTTCTCCTCTCGGATATACCTTAGGACCCGACTAACCCTGATCTGATTAACATCGATCGAGGAAACCTTAGTCTTGCGGCGAATCCGTTTCTCACGGATTTTATCGTTACTCATGCCTACATTTGCTTTTCCAG
>NZ_PDUD01000111.1 GCF_002646595.1 Flavilitoribacter nigricans DSM 23189 = NBRC 102662 | reverse complement strand
ACAGATGAATCAGATACTTTGCCCATAATAGTCTCGTGTGACGGGCACCTTCGTCCAACGTGTCCGTTAAGCGAAAGCTCCGCTTGGGCTACGCCTTCGGTTAACGGACTTAATGTTGGCAGCCATCCGGGGGAACCGAGCGCGACACGGAAAAACCAATTATTACAGCCAAACAGTACTTAAGAAAATAGCTAAGCGAGACGTCGACGGCCGATCGGGAGCGCGTCCCTGCGGGGCAAGATGTAGGTCAGCCGAGCACAACATGGAAAATAGGACAGAAAAATGCCAAGCGAAATTGAAATTTAGCCGAGAAAGACATAACATGTGTCCGAGCTCGACATTGAAAATATAAATAGGACGGCAGCCAACATCCGCTAGCCGCCCAGCCTCCGCTGAAGCTTCGGCCGATCGTCTAGCGAACCGTTGTAGCCAATTAATAGATGCCAAGAGCGATATTAACAATACTAGTTCTGAATTTATTCAATTTGCACCTGTTTGGACAGATTGATGATGATGCAATTCGTCAGAAGGTCCTAGAAATGAATCTTCCCGATAGCGCTTTTGTATTTGGAGAATGGAGTGAAGCAGGAGGAACTGAGACTCACCTAAAATATCTAGGTACAATTGAATCGAATAAAGAGACCTACAAAATTATGACTTCAAGCTGGATATGGGGGCTATCTGGTAGGGCAACGAACCGGATTTTGGTATTTACTTCAAATAATGACTACATAGGTAATTACTATATAGGAATGATGTACGAGCTTCCTGATAAAATTGAAGAAAATAAGTTAGTATTTCTTAATTTAGAAAGTGAACGATGCGATGAAAATGCCATAACCGAAATTTCATTTATAGATGGTATACCCGAAAAATTTTTTATAGAATGTAAAAATGGCTATGGTACTCTTTATTCTTTTGAAAAAGAAAATTAACTGGCTACAACAAAAGCCTATGCGATCAGCCTCCGCAAAGCTCCGGCCGATCGCATAGCCTGGCCGTTCCACACCATTAAGAAACAAAAAACGATGAATCCAAGAGTAGAAAAGGTTTACAAAGAAAATCGTCAAATTTTGGATTCGATAATCGGATTAGAAATTAAATCAGCGATCGAAGAACAATATTTTTTTGAAGGTAAATTACAGGAAGAATCAAGAGGAACTCTTAAACTTGAATTTTCAACTGGAGAACAAATTACTTTAAGCTGTGATGCAGATGCTGAATCAATAAGAATACAAAGAGGAGGATTTTTAGATAAGAGTTCTTTAGAGAAAGATTTTAAAGATGGTAGATACCATTGGAAAGAGAAGGAGTTTTTAAGAAAAGAGGAATTGCAAGCATTTGGCTATATCCAAGGCACCGAAATTGAAATTACGACTTGGGGACAAAGAGAGATTCAAACTGGATGTAGGTTAACTTTGAAAAGTGGAGATTTTATACACATATGGACAACTCCTTCGGACAATATTTTTTACGGTATCAATCATGAACCGATTTATGACCAAGAAAAGGACATGGAAATTAGATTAAAAAAATAGAAACGGTGTGGAACACCCCGCTAGCCGCCCAGCCTCAGCTTTGCTTCGGCCGATCGTCTAGCGAACCGTTAGCTGCCATTTAAAAATCGATGCATTTTATTAAGAAAATAATCATTTTACTTCTACTTGGACAGCTTAGCTGTGCTGGAGATGATTCGGTATTTTCCAAAAAACGTAAATTCATTGGTTTTTGGGGAGAGACGGAATGGATCTATCAGTTTGATCAGTACGGAAACTATACATTAAGAGGTGAAGGACATCTAGGGGGAGGAACTAAAAGTGGAAAGTACATAAA
>NZ_PDUD01000110.1 GCF_002646595.1 Flavilitoribacter nigricans DSM 23189 = NBRC 102662 | reverse complement strand
GGAAAAGGCCAACAAGAAAAGATGAATTGTTCCGTGAACCGCCGTATACGAGATCCGTACGTACGGTGGTGTGAGAGGCGCACCCCAGTCAACTATGGCTGGGGCCGTCTACTCGATTAGTCACCGTATTTTTGACTTTTCAAATGGTCTTTTATCTGAAGTAGTCATTTTATATTGTTCCAAAGCCTCTTCCAGAGTAAGATCTGGTGGCATATTTTCAACGAATGTCATAACTGATGTAAAGATGAACGGTATGTTGCTTTTTGAATTAAAATCAGATTTTGTTGCAATGTCATTTAATTGATCACCATTCCATTTTTTTCTTATTCTATTGGCACTCTCATATTTTTCCTTATTCAAATTGGGAAGCCATATTTTGTTATTTAGAGAATCTGGCAACAAGTGATGTCTATATTGCCAAGTTGAGTAAACCTCAAAATTTCCTTTATCCTTATCATTTTGGAAATGGAGGTAAGAGATTGCTTGTTCAGGATCAAATCGTCCCTCATTTACTGCCTTGCAAAGAATTGGTTCAAGATCAATTATGTTTTTATCACCGCTTCTTCTTTGAGCTGTATGAACTAAAACCACATCATGATTTTGCCCTCTTAAGGATTTTCTAAAACCGAGCTCTATGTGAGAAGGGAAGCCCAGAGAATCAGTTATTGAAAGTATCCTATTCATATTTATTATTCGATTAGCTTGAATAGTGTCATCATGAGTATCGTACATTGGTCTGAACAATTGATCTTTTTCCCAAATTGATTTGAATTCATTTCTTAATCTTGAGTCATATTCAGTCGTTCTTTTCTCTATAAAAGAATCCCAAAGGTTTTCATCTATATATGTGTTGACAAAAATTGACTTTAGCGAACTTAAATCATCAGAATTATTTATAAGTAGTTGAAGATTTAAATTTCTTTCATCTAAATTATTAGAGAGTTGATTTGAAAGTGCGGCATTATAAACATCAGGGCCAAAAGGTTTTTTGATTTCTCTAAATGCCAATGAGTAATTTTTGGATGCTCTATCGAAATCACCATCACAAATTGCAATTTCAGCTTTATTAGTTAGAATGTGATATTTAGTAATTGCTTCATTATTGTAGTTGCATTTCGCTAATTCAGTGATGGCAGAATTTTCAGACTTAATATTCGTCTCATTGCGGTTTTTACAACTTACTTGAATTGTCAGGATAAGTATAATGATTGTTATTCTCATTTTTTATTTTTATGGTGACTAACGGTTCGCTAGACGATCGGCCGAAGCGAAGCAGAGGCTGGGCGACTAGCGGGGTGTTGGGCTCTCGTGCTTTTATTTTTTTATTTTAAATCCCGCCTTTCCTGCAGCTATTGCTAATGCTTTCAAGATTTTGTTTTTGACTGATCCTTGTTGGTCTAAATTTTCAATTTTGCTATGTATTTCCTGATAATTAAACTCCATAACAGGCGATTTTATCTTGTCCAAAACTTCATTCAAAACGTCCAATCCTTCATCTTGGAGCGCTTGAAAAAATGTACCTGGTGAATTTTCAAGCAATAGAAAAATCATTTCATTACTCCACTCAGAGTACTCAGTATTGGTCCGGCAGATAACATCTAATGTGCAAAGAAATTCCATTACCATCTCATAATCAAGTTGCTCAAGGTTTTCATTGACTATTTTAATTTTATCAATGTCACACTTATTGCAATCGATTCTTTTAGGCTCAACATCAATTCCGATTAAAAGCAGGATCTGAATAATTATCAATATCATGATTCTCTATTTGCATGGAGCCCAACGTTTCGCTAGACGATCGGCCGAAGCTTCAGCGGAGGCTGGACGGCTAGCGGATGTTGGGCGATCGTCCCATATTTATTTTCCAGGCCCCGCTCGACTACATGTTATGTCTTTCCCTGCTAAATTTCAATCTCGCTCGGCTATATTTCTAAGTTCCGTTTAGCTGTACTGATTGGTTTTCTTTGCCTCGCTCGGCAATTTGTCAAGTGGCGCTCGGAATTTTCCCTTGTCACGCTCGGTTTCCCCCGGATGTCGCCCAACGTCCCGCATACCTGACGTAGCCAGCTTTTGCTGGCTATGGGCAGGTATGCATTGTGTGTGCCCCGAATGGGCATCACTACTGTCAAAGATAACGAATCGGAGATAGTAGTCTACTCTAGGGAGATGAAAGTTCTCCTATCGCACAAGGTAAGTGAGTGCGATTAGCAAGC
>NZ_PDUD01000011.1 GCF_002646595.1 Flavilitoribacter nigricans DSM 23189 = NBRC 102662 | reverse complement strand
CGCCGAGGAATATTTTCTTGAAAATTCATCCGGGCGGGTTGTTCGGGGGGGGGATTTCGATTTTATTTTTTATGTTGGAGGTGGGAGGGGTCAGGTGAGAGGGGGGAGGTGTCAGGTGGGAGGTGTCGGGAGAGAGGGGTGAGGGGTCAGGGGTGGCAGGTGTCAGGGGCGAAGGGGGTCAGGGTTGAGTAATTTTGCAATGTCGAATGTATGAAAAAAGAAAAGAGAGAAAAAGATTTTCTGCACAAGCCCGTCTATCCGGGAGGGATCAAGGCGATGCGCAAATTTTTGAAAGCACAGCTTTGTTACCCGAAACAGGCCCTGGCGGAAAGCCTGGAGGGGACCGTCTATTTAAAATATACCATCAATCATCTGGGTAAAGTCATAGAAGCCCGGATCATATCGGGCCTGGGGGCCGGTTGTGATGAAGAGGCCGTGCGTATTGTGAAGCTGCTGAAATTTGAAGTGCCTAAAAATCGCAAGATGAAGGTACTCTTCCACAGGAACATCCAGATCCATTTTCGCCTGCCGAAAAAGACCGCCAAAAAAGCCGCTCCGGAATCCGCTCCGGGTATTCGGTACGAATTCGTTCCAACCGAAAAAAAGACAGACGACCAGCCACCAAAGTCCGGCAATTCGGGCTACTCCTATACGATAGAATGGTAAGATCGACCAGTGGCCTTCCGGATACCACCGCTCCGGAAGGCCATCAGATCGATCAGGGTAATACCACGATCTTGCGGGCGATCATTCCCGGTGCACGCAGCAGGTAGATACCGGCCTCGAGGCGACTGAGATCTACCGTGTTCATTCCGCTTCGTATGGAAAAGCGTTCGACCGTTTTGCCGCTCAGGTCGTGTAGTTGCATTTGCAGGGGAACGCCGTTTTCGGTCCATTCTATGGTCAGATCTCGCCGGACAGGGTTGGGATAGATATGGATATCCGTCCTTTCTGCCAGCGGTTCGCGGGCCGGTAGTAGCAGCGCACAGTAGCCTTCGTTTGGTTCCTGCTCCAGATAGCCTTTCGGGCTCAGATCCCGACCCTCAAAAGCCACATAATCAGCAGCGTAGCGCTCCATGCGGAAGGTCAGATTATCACTGATACCGAGGGTATCGCCCTGTACGGCCGGGCCACCGTTCTTCAGTGGTACCACGTATTCCCAAACGACACTTCGGTCGGGAGCTATTTCGTAGGCAAAACCCCACCGGCCGGCCAATAATAAGGTGTTGCCGTTCGGGAGGAACTGGACGCTGGAGACGG
This sequence comes from Flavilitoribacter nigricans DSM 23189 = NBRC 102662, assembly GCF_002646595.1. Classification (GTDB taxonomy): domain Bacteria; phylum Bacteroidota; class Bacteroidia; order Chitinophagales; family Saprospiraceae; genus Flavilitoribacter; species Flavilitoribacter nigricans. Next base: position 265,300 of record NZ_PDUD01000011.1, on the reverse strand, counting down.
ATGCGGAATTCACACGCTGTTCGTCCCCCGGATGCGTAACGGTAACCGCAAAATCAGCCGGTTCGAAGACTCCATCCGTCAGGGGATAAGTGTAGCCGCCGCTTTCCGGCACCGCCGCCACGATCTGCCCGGGGGATCTGCCTCCGGGAGCCCGGTTGTTGTACACGGCAATAGAGCCGAATGCCGGATCTTCCGCCGTTGCCTGGGGTGCTACCCAGTGTACATCGTGCTGAAAAAAGAGTTGTTTGTCCGCTTCGGTGCCCTGATCGTAGGCTGCCGGATTGCCCCAGCGAAACAACAGATCACCACCTTTACCGGCATTGCCGCCGCTGTGTCCGGCCGCTTCTTCGGTAGTGGTGCTGTGGTCGATCACCCACATCTCGTTGAAATAGGGAACACTCAGAACGATCTGATCCAATACCGGATTGTAGCCGATGGCATTGACGTGCAGCCAGTCCGGATGGCCGTCGTGTTCATCGTAATTGATGTCGATCAACTCGGGATGGTCCGCTACGACCCCAAAGTTGGCGACCTCCTCGTCCAGATCCTGAACGAGGTGATCAAATACGCTCCAGCTCCAGACGATAGAATCCTTGCGGGGATCCCATTCCAGAATGGCTTCCGACCAGAGCTCGTCTTCGGGAAGCAGATCCGCAGCACGCCCGGCCGCCCGTGCTTCCGCTCCGGTTTTGCGTTCCCAGGTGATCATCAGAACGTTGCCGTTGGGTAAAGGAGCCACATCGTGGTGCAGGCGGTACAGGCTGTCATTGAGCTCAAAACTGAACAGCGGCAGATTGTCCCAGTTGCGGATCTCCACGATCGCTCCTCCCCCACCGGCCCAGATCGGATCGTTGAGGAAACTGTTCTCGCGTTTGGTTTTTACCAGGTTTCCGTTGGGAAGAATGTAGGCTGAATTACCGGGCCGGAAATTATCGTCATCCGTCCAGGTATGAACCACCTCTCCGCAGAGATCGAGTAAATAGACATTGGGTTGATTGTGCGGATAGATCAGATTGTATCCTTCGTAAGTCTCTCCTGCTTCTATGGATAATAGCCCTACGGTATTTTGTGCGAATAGACCTAAACCTGTTAATTGCCATAAAATTAGGGCACTGCATATGGGTATCGCTAATTTCATAAACTTGTTTTAAAACATGGAACTAATTAAAAAGGCCATATTCAAATGCAACTAAGGTACATTTAAATATGGCCTGTAAAATTATAGGTAAAACGGTAGCAGCCCGTAAGCCACTACCCTGTTTTTATACTTATTCCGCCAGGACGAAATCCCAACCCGCAGGGTTGATGACCGTACCCGTTCCGGCTTCACCGTAGGTGTTAACCCAGTTGATCGTCCACTCGGTGCCATCATCGCTGAGGCTGGAAGTGAAGGTCCAGGTATCACCGTAGTTATCCGTTCTACCCGTGAAGGAAACTTCTTCACATACGTCAGTGAAGGCCAGTGTTCCCCAACCGGCAGCGTTACCGCCGTAGCAGGCCGGATAAGCGCCGAATGACCAGTCGCTGAAGGAGTAAGAACCACCACCCAGTGCGTTAATCGTCACGGAACCGGTGTTATCGGCAGCGCCGCACCAGAAGTTAGATCCAACGAAGTCGAAAGTACCGGTCAGGTCGGAAGGACAACCGGCAGACAGTACGAAATCGAAGTGACCGGCAAATGCAGATCCGTTTACAGCGGCAGTAGAATTGTCAGCCGTGAAAGTAGAACCGTCTTCCAGCGTCAGGGTACCTTTCACTACGAAACGGTCACCTGCCTTTACGGTGCTGGCGTCAACGCCGGCCGTACGGAACAGATCGTCCGGAGTGATAGAGATATCCATTACGGATTTGAAGCCTCTTTCGGATTCTACAAATTCGCTGGCCGACCAGCTCATGATTTCATTCGGGCCGGAAGAATTGTCCCCGTTGTCCGTGTTACGATCCTGGTATACCAGGTCAATGCGGTATTCACTAACCAGATCACCCTGCTCCAGGTCCACAAATTCAACAGAGTAGACATATTCTGACTGAGAAAGGTCCAACAGGTTCACCAACAGGTTCCCGTTGTCTTCCAGCAAACGAACATAAGCTCCCTTACCGGCCGTATCAAATGTTACTACTGGCCCCAGATCTTCGTCGGCACAGGATGTTGCGAACAAACCCAGTCCCGCCAGAGCCAATATTGACAATATTTTTTTATTCATGATGAATGTAAATTTTTGGTAAATAGTAAGCTAAAACTTCTCGAGCAGCGAGCGTTGGAACAGTCCGCCGGAAAACGATCGCTTCCAGCGGTACCATCATTCTAAACTAACCCGCTACCACCATACTCGATCATTAATAAACGAAATCCGCCGGGTTCGTATCCCAGAATACTTGCTGGGTCAGCGGTTTGTTTCCAGAAGTCGTAGCGTTACGGTTTACGTGTACTGCCGGCAAAAATGCAGAACGGATGAAAGCACCAGCACCTGGTTCCAGAGAAGGAGCAATACCATCCGGCTTACCTGTACGACGGTACATGTTGTAAGCTTCGATACCATTACCCCACAGGGCGATGAGGTATTCCTTGGCAATAACGTTCAGGCGCTCATCGTCACTAGCAGCTGCATCGTATTGGCCTAATACAAAGTCAACATAGGCATCCACATCATCCGAAGTAGGAACATACAGGTCGGCTACCGGGATCAATTCACCACGTACGTCAACCTGACGGGACAACGTAGCCGGCACCAGACTGCCAAAGCTTTGTACTTTAGCGATAGAAGCACGAACACCTTCTTCCAGCATCGCCCGTGCGTCATCATTGGTACCGATCGTCAGAGCGGCTTCAGCCCGCATGAAAGCAGTGAAAGAAGACAGCAGGATCGGGCTGATACCCTGTCCCAAACCTCCGGTAGTACCCAGTTGCTGAACCTCGTCGAAGGAGCTGTCGTCAAACTGGCCACCACCCGGGTACAGACCGTAAACGGTACGCAGGTTTCCGTCGGGCGGAATACCTTCGTTGTTCAGGTGATCCCGTCCCCAGTAACCGTCGTTAGGAATGATACAGTAGGGCAAACGCGGATTGAACTGAGCAAAGTGCGCCGGCTTGGATTCCTGATCGGGCAGGTTGGTGAAGTGACAGGAGTATTCGTTGGTACCGAAAGCATTGGCATCTTCCACCTGACGGTAGAAATAGTAACGGATCCGGGGATCAATTACAGCGATACCATCAGCAGTTTCCTTCTCTCCTCTCAGCAACCACATGTAGTAAGTAGACATGTAAGTTCCGTCAGCATTCTCATAAGAGTTGTTGTAGAATGGGTGACGAGAGTTCGGGTTATTCCGCTGGTTACCGTAGTTGAACTGGAAATCTTCGCTGGCTTCGTCGATGATGTTGCCACCGGAAACCAAAGCGTTGATCGTGCTGGCAGAACCACTCGGATCGACCAGGCGGGTAGTCAGGGCAGCTCTCAGCTTTAGGGTATTGGCCACTTTCAGCCAGGCACCTGCACTACCGTTATTGTAAAGGTTGGTAACCGGACGCGCCGCAGAAGTACTACCCAGTTGGGCGATAGCTTCGTCCAGGGTAGCGAGTGCTCCCGCGTAGACCGTCTGTCCGGATTCCAGAGAGGGGCTCAACACCTCCGATCCCTGCAGTGCATCCGTGTAAGGTACATCCGCGAAGATATCAACCAATGCCATGAAAGTGTAAGCTTTCATTACTTTGGCCGAACCGGCGTGAATGTCCAGACCACGGGAATCCGCCAGTTCGATGAGGGCATCGATATCCGCCAGCAGGCCGGCGTAGGCATTCGTCCAGATACCATCAAAGCTGGTCGGAGAATAAGCGTTCTGATAATCGTATGCACCAGTGTTGGCGATCATCCGGGTGAGACTTCCGGAAAAACCCCACAGACTGTTGAAAAATCCGTTGAAACTTAATTGAACGTTATTATAAAGATCGTTAACACTAGCATTTTCCGGTGTAACCGCGTTTGGGTTATCCTGAAGATCCAACTCAAAGTTGTCACAGGCAGAAAATCCAAGGACTAGTGCAACAATCAGCATTTTATTAAAAAACTTCATGTTGATAATTTTTCTTTGATGAAATAATAGAAATGTTCCTGATAGCTTTCTCTTAGAAAGTGGCGTTCAGAGTGAAGCCAATTTTCTTAGCTGTAGGACCAGTTCTAAAATCGAATCCTCTACCGTTACCTACACCCAGTGACAGTACTTCGGGGTCGAAGTTGATACCTACCGGGAAGTTAGGCGCATTATACCATAAGTTTTGACCGGAGAAAGTAATTCCGATCCGTCCGAAAGGAGAGTTCTCCAACAATGATTCCGGCAACACGTAAGACAAGGATACTTCGCGCAAACGAATAACGGTACCATCAAATACACCACCCTCGTTAGCACCGAAATAGGCATCAAAGAAGGCATCACCAATATAGGTTTGAATGTTGTTCGGAGTTCCGTCCGCCAGTTCACCCGGCAGGATGATTGGCAGGAAGCGGTCTACGTCCGTATCGACGGTGTTACCACGAGCCAACAGGGCCTGAACCGTGGAAGAGTAGATATCACCACCATCCGTGTAATCCCACTGGAAGCCGAAAGAAAATCCTTTCCAGGAGAAGTTGTTGATCCAGTTAGCCGTATAGTTCGGGTTCGGGTCACCGATCACGTCATCGTTAGAACCTACTACGTAGCTACCCACGTTGTTTACCAACAGTGCGCCGCTTTCAGTACGTACGAACGGAGAACCAAAGAATACACCGTAAGGCTCACCTACACGGGCAATGTTACCGAGGTTGGTGTAACCGGCAATACCTACCTGATCTACACCGTCGGCAATTTTCACTACCTCACTGCGGTTACGCGTATAGTTGATCTTGAAATCCCAGGTGAAAGCTCCGCGGATCGGAGTGATGTCCAATCCAAGCTCAATACCTTTGTTCGTCAGTTCGGCTGCGTTCACCGTAGTATTGGTGAAACCGGTAGCCGGGTCAAGATCCAGGTCGATGATGATATCGCTAGAGTTCTTGTCGTATACAGAAAGTTCAACACCGATGCGGTTGTCCAGGAAGCGACCTTCCAGACCGAATTCCAATTCCTTGTGCAGCTCCGGTTTCAGGGCGGCGTTACCCAGACGGTTAGATACCGTGTTGATGTTCAACACGGAACCACCACCGGTAACGAAGGTGTTGGTAGCAGTACCCAGTACGCTACGCGTCTGGTAAGGGTTGGGATAACCGGCAGAAGTACCGTAGCCAACCCGCAGTTTCAGGTAGTTCAGGAAGTTCCGGCTTTGCAGTCCGGGGATAGCTTCCGTCGGAATGAAAGAGAAACTGGCTGAAGGATACAGCAGGGAGCGGTTAGCCTGCTCCAGGGTAGACGTCCAGTCATTACGAGCCTGCAGGTTCAGGTAAGCGAAGCTCTTGAAGCCCAAAGTAGTCGTAGCGTACAAACCGATCGTAGTCTCTTCTACTCTGGAAGAGAAAGAGTTATGATCGATGAAGTTGTTGTGGTTCAGCAGTCCGTAAACGAACTGGTTGGTACTGTTGGTACCGTTGAAGCGACCTACTTCTCTTCTCAGGTTGGCACCGATGATACCATCGAGATCGAAGTTATCACCCAGACGGAAGTTGTACAACAGGTTCAGTACCTGGTCGGTAATGTTGTTGTAGCGGTTGTAAGACTGCAGCTGTCCGTTGATGTTACGGGGACCACCGCGGTTTACAGCCTCTTCGGAGTTTTGCGTGTACTGGTCAAGACCCAGACGGTACAGGGCGTTCAGCCATGGAGCCAGTTCGTAGCTCAGTTCAACCGTACTGAAGAAACGACGTACGCGGTCGTTGAAAGAAGAGTTGTTCAGCGTCCAGCGCGGGTTCTGGATAGCAGAACCACGACGGTAGTAAACGTTAGATCCGTCCAGCGGGCTCTGGTAAGGCAGGTTCATCAGGTCGATAGAACGCGGCGTAAATACCAGGGCAGCGTAGAAACCGTTACCGTCACCACCGAAGGCAGGTGCAGTCGGCAGCAGGCGGCTCTCAGAGTCTACGTAGTTGAACGTAGAGTTGATCTTCAGTCCGTTAGCCAGCTCCGTGCTACCACCCAAACCGAAGTTGTGCTTGTTTAGGTAGTTGGAAGGACCGCCACCGCGCTGTTCGTCCAGGTCGGGAAGGAAGCCTTCGTCAGACAGGTAGCTGTACGTAGCACTGATGGAAGAACCGTTACCCAGGTTGTTGGAGATAGCAATAGAAGTATTGCTGGTCAGACCCGGCTGGAAGAAGTTCTCCACACTTTCGTAAGGCTGGTAAGGATAGCGAACACCGATGTATTCCGGAAAGTCGTCATTGTACTGAGACTGATCATAAGGGTGATCGATCGTACCGTCTTCCGCAATACCGTTACGGCCGCGAGCGGAGAATTCAGGTCCCCAGTTAGAGAAGAACCATCCGAAGTCACCGGAGAAACCGTTACCGTAAGTGTTCTGATAATCAGGCAGGTTAGCTACCTGAGAAGAAGAGATCTGCTGAGTGACACTAACTTCGAATTTCTTGTCAGCCGTGTTGTCGGAAGCAGCGCGGTTCTTGGTAGTGATCAGGATCACACCGTTACGACCGGCTTCACCGTAGAGTACCGTTGCACTCAGACCTTTCAGGATGGATACCTCAGCAATGTTGTTGGGATCGAGATCGAGGAAACGGCTGGAAGCAGCAGCACCACCGTTCGTAAATCCACCGATAGAGTTGGTTTCGGTGTTAAAAGGAATACCGTCGATCACGAAAAGAGGTTGGTTGGTACCGGTGATAGAAGAGTAACCACGAATAATAACGTTGGTACCGGAACCGGCCAGACCGGAAGTTTGGGTGATGTCTACCCCGGTAGCTTTACCCCGAAGGATACGGGCTACGTCGGATTCAACCCGGTTGGCAATGTCAGTTTGATCAAGTGTGGATACACCGTAACCGAGGGCTTTTTTCTCCTTCTTGATACCCAAACCGGTTACAACTACCTCACTGAGTACCTCTGCCGATTCGGACATGGCGATATCCACCACGGTAGAAGTACCGACCTCTACCTCTTTGGTAGAGAAACCAGTATAGCTGACGACCAGGGTATTACTTCCGTCGGGAACTGAGAGGGTATATTTACCATCGATATCAGTAACCGTACCGGACGTAGTACCTTTCACCAGGATACTGGCACCGATCAGTGGCTCGCCACTGGTATCGGAAATTGTACCACTAATGGTCCTTTGCGCTATGGCAAAACCACAGGCAAACACCACTAGCATTAAAACTAGTGAGAGTTTTTTCATACTAATCCAATTTTGTTTTGACAATTAAAGCAAACGAAATCCAAAATTATGGTTTTTAAAAAAAACCACATAGAGAATCTTAAATATTTTCGTAATCACCGAATTTACTGAGCTGGTCTTAGGGAGTTTACTTTGACTTTTAACGGGAGCGTTTTTTACTAAAAAAATGCTATTGGCTTTGGGAGAGAATAATTAATAACAGTCATGTTGTGATCAACCAATTATTGTTTGTCTTTATTAAAGATCGATGAAAGCATGTCTTTTGCTGCTCCAAAAGTAAAAAAAATTTAGAATTCTTTAACAATTCCGATTTTTCATCGTGTTTTTTTGCGCATTCATAGAGAAAAAGGGCAAAAAATATTTTTTTTAAATTCTCTTACGGATTACCTTTTTAACAAATATCAAAACGAAAAGAGGCGATAAATGCGCTGCACTTATCGCCCCGGATGTAAGATCCCTTTTTGCTTTAGTGGTCAAAACCACGGTCAATCGGGATAAGATTAGTATGATTCTTTAGTCGTTTGTCTGTTCGAAAAAGCGGCATGAAGGATGAGGAACGGGTCACCATTCCTCACACTTCACCCCGTTTTTCCGGTTTAATTTACGTCCCACCAAAGTTGGGTTCCGTCACTGTCCGGACCACCCAACAGACGCAGGGCTTCTTCGTAGCCACTTGCGTTCAGGTTGGCGATATCGTTCGCATATACGTTACGCATCGGGATCTCTCCACTGGCGTTGAAAGGTTCTTCCGGTACGATCAGGTATTGAGAAGGCTCGTCCAGGCGACGGTATTCCGCCCAGGCTTCGTATCCCTGCAGGTACAGAGCAACCCATTTCTGGTAACCGATCTTTTCTTTCCACATATCAGCGCTGTAGGTTACTTCCGGCTGAGCGTAGTAAGCATCGAAATCAGCACCGCTAACACCCCACTGCTCCCAGGAAGCCATGATACCTTCTCTGTAAAGCGCTTCGGCGTCTCCGTTGGTCCAACCGCGGGCAGCAGCCTCGGCCAGAGAGAAATTGATCTGAGCCAAAGAGTAGATAGCGATCGGAGCGTCCTGTGCTTTCACGTAAACAGAGTTCGGGAAAGACACATTTTCCGGGTTTACGTCAGAGTTGGCCAAACCGTAAGGCATACCAACGATACCGATACCGGGAGTGGTAGCCGGATCAGCGTAGCTCTCCAGACGAGGATCGTTCAGATCCATCAGGTTGTTCACGAATATCTCGGTCAGCGCGTAATCAGAACGCGTGATGAAACGAGCGTACCAGGGGTTCTGGTTAGCCGTTTCGGCCAGGTACGGGTAGTACAGGGTCTCGGTCAGAATACCGTCGGCAACCGCCGAGTTGAATTCCGTTTCCGCTTTACCCGCAGCTACGTCAGAAATACGCAGGGCAGCAACCATACGGATCGTGTTGGCAAACTGCTTCCACTTAGCCATATCGCCACCCAGGATGAAGTCACCATCAATTGAACCGGCAGATTCGTCGATCATTGCGGTAGCCTCTTTCAGTCCGGAGAAAATGGCATCGTAGATCGCTTCCTGGCTGTCGAAAGTAGGCGTGATGATGCCTATCTCAGCCTGCAGGGCTTCACTCCAGGGCAGTGGTCCCCAACGGTCGGTCAGGTGGTGCAGGAAGAAGTATTGCAGGATCTTGGCCGCTGCGATCTGGTTTTCGTTAGGACCGCTGATAGAAGCTGCGTCCATGGTTTCCGGATCGGTGTTCAGGTCGATCACCCGCTGCAGATCCTGCAGGGCGCCGGTATACCAACCGGAGAAATCCGCCTGGATATCCTGGTAGCGAGAACCTTCCGTATAGGTGATCTCGGCCATGTGTTGAGCGTACAGTTCACCGAGTGCAGAACCTACCACTGAAGACACTACCTGTTCGGCGTTGGTCAGCAGCGTAGCCGGAGCTACCTGGGTAGGTTTATTCGGATCAATATCAATATCACCAAAATCGTCACAGGCTACAAAGCCGAGTAAGATAAAGGCAAATAGTGATTTATAAATGAAGTTTTTCATATGTTGATCAATTTTGCTTTCCCGCAGGAGCCACAGTAAGAATGGGTCCTGCTGCTATTGAGGCGCCCCCGGGGAAAACTAAAATTCTTAATTAAGTTTTAAAAAGCAATTCAGTTCTTACAGGAGGAACCGGCTGAATGACCGGAGTCAGATCTTCCGTTCCTCACTGTTGATCTCTGAAGTTCATTAGAACGTCACGTTCAGACGGGCACCGAATGAACGTACACCCGGCAGACCACCTCTTTCCTCGAATACCAGGTTGTTGGCACCAGGCAGGATCTCAGAAGGATCAAGTCCGTCAACATTAGAGTTGATCAGCCACAGGTTACGTCCGATCAGGGAGAAACCGATGCTCTGAACCGGCAGGTTACCCAGTTTTTCTTTCGGCAGGGTATATCCTACGCTCAGTTCGCGCAGCTTCACGTAGCTGGCGTCGTACAGCCATCTTTCGTGTACACCGAACAGACGTCCGTAGTAGCTTACTGCGTCAACCAGTACAGACAGAGGCTCACCGGATTCGCTTACCCCTTCTACCAGTACACCACCGGAGTTAGCGGCAGCGTCACCGCGCAGTACAGAAGTTACTGCTTCGCCACTGGTGTTCAGTACCGGATCGCGAACCGGGTTACCCAGTGCGTTGTCGCCAACGGTGTCTTCACCCAGACCGGAGTAAGCGTTGAACATCTTGGTCACGGAGAAGAATTGGCCACCCGCCTGGAAGTCGATCATCGCGTTGATGGAGAAGTTGCCGATCGTGAACGTATTCAGGAATCCACCCTGGAAGTCAGGAAGGATAGAACCGAGATCTTTGTTGTTGTCGATTACATAACGGCCACCTTCGGTGATCACGTAGTTACCTGCGTCGTCATAAGTGAAACCACGGCCGCGGGCAAGACCCCACTCCTGACCAACGATAGCGTTGATGGTGAAACCACCCCAGCCCTGGCCACCGATACCGTCAGCCAGTTTGTAGTTGCCCAGATCCTGGTACAATTTTTCTACCGTCGTTCTGTTTCTTGCGTAGTTCAGGCGAACATCCCAGTTGAAGTTACCGGAACGTACCGGAGTACCGTACAGAGCCAGTTCGATACCTTTGGAAGTAAACAGACCGGCATTAACCAGTGCAGAAGAGTATCCGGATGATCCCGGGATCTGAACGGTCAGAATGTCGTTCTCTACGTTTCCTTCGTAGTAGATCGCATTGAAACCGAAGCGGTCATTGAACATGCGAACGTCGATACCCGTCTCCCAGGAAGTTGACAGCGTTTGCAGCAGATCCTGGTTAGGCAGCGTGTTCGGTACCGAGAAGGTAGCATTGCTACCGTATGGGTTAGCACCGAAGTTGTACAGCAGGTTGGTCTGGTACGGGTTCAGGTCAGCACCTACCTGGGCTACACTACCGTACAGTTTACCGAAGCTGATCACGTTGGAGTTCAACAGCTCGGAGAATACCAAACTACCGGAGATAGAAGGATACAGGTATCCGTTGTTGTTGGCCGGCAGGGCAGAAGACCAGTCGTTACGCAGGGTTACACCCAGGTAAGCGAAAGAGTTATATCCCAGCGTAGCCGAACCGAATACAGAGTTTACTTTCTTGTTTCTGATGGTACGGGCAACGTTCGGACGGTCAACAGATGCTTCGATGTTGAACAGGTTAGGAGCAGTCAGACCACCGGCAGTAGATACGTCATCCGAGTGGTAAGAGTTGTTCCGGATGTTACCACCCAGAGTTGCATCCAGAGAGAATTTACCGAAGTTGTCAGCAAATACAGCCAGCAATTCGTAGTTGTCCTCGCGGCCCTGAGCCACAAATTCGCGGTAGCGATCCAGATCCAGACCACCGGTAGCGTTCCGCTCTTCCAGACGCTGGGTGTAATCATCACGACGGATGGCACCTTTGATGGTCAGGTTGTCGGATACCTGATAGGTCAGGCCGATGTTACCGTAGTAACGGCTACGGCTATCCGTGCTGTAGTTCTCGAATACGGAGAAGTACGGGCTATCCCAGTACTGCGGACGCGTGTTCGTCGGGCTACGCATGTTCCAGGAGCGGAAAGTTCCGTCCGGGTTTTTGTAATCCGCCAGGCGGTCCATGCTCAGCTGACGCTGGAACCACTGGTTGAAAGAAGTCAGCGGGTTATCACCGTTGTAACCGAATTCCGGACGACCCAGACCAGAGATAGAACTGAAGTTGGCGTTCACTTCCAGGCTCAGGTTCTTAACGATCTCAGAGTTCAGGTTTACCTGAACAATGTTTTTGTCCAGCTCACTGTTCGGAATTACACCACCCTGGTTTTGGTTGGTGAAAGAAAAGCGGTAACCCATGTTTTCCGCACCGCCGTTGATGGCTACGGTGTTGATATTGGAAAGACCGGTTTCGAAGAAGTCCCGCACGTTGTCCGGCTGGGCTTCCAGCGGGATCTGCGTACCGTAATCATCACCGGGCAGCCAGCTCCACCAGGGGCGATACTGCGTACCGTCCATGCGGGGGCCCCAGCTTTCGTCCGCTGCGTAAAGCAGTCCTTTGTAAGTTTGTCCGTCAACCGGATCTACGTACTCTTCAAATTCCTGAGAGTAACCACCGGCGTATTCGTTCTGGTAGTTCGGCAGAATGTAAACGCGATCAGCCGTTACGGAAGACGTAACGGAAACGCCGATACCTTTTTTGCCGTAGTTGCCTTTTTTGGTGGTGATCAGTACCACACCGTTAGAAGCACGCTCACCGTAAAGTGCGGTTGCGGCCGGGCCTTTCAGTACGGAAACTTTCTCAACGTCGTTCGGGTTGATGTCCGTAGCCAGGTTACCGTAGTCAGAACCGGAAGTAGAACCGGAAAAGTTATCATTGGAGATCGGCGTACCGTCCACGATATACAGTGGATCGCCGCCGGTAAGACCGCTCACACCCCGGATACGCACTTTGGCACTACCACCGAGGCTGGCGCCGGAAGAGCTGATGATCTGTACACCCGCTACTTTACCGGAAAGAGATGAAATAACGTTGGGATCCTGTGAAAGGTTAAGCTGGTCGGATTCGATCTCCTGTACCGCATAGCCAAGTGCTTTTTCTTCCCGTTGTACACCCAGGGCGGTAACGACCGCTTCGGATAATACGACCCCTTCCTGGAGGGAAATGTTGATCACACTCTGGCTACCGATCTCTACTTCTTCCGTAGAGAAACCAGTGTAGCTAAATACCAGGGTTCCACCCGTTTCGGGTACCCGGATGCTGTAAGTACCGTCAAAGTCAGAAACGGTACCGGTAGTGGTACCCTTCACTGCAATACTGGCTCCGATGAGCCCCTCTCCGCTTTGATCGGTGACGACTCCCGTCACAGTTCGTGTTTGTGCTATCACAGCACCTAGGGCACCGCATACTAGCACAATTGCTAATAAGAGTTTTTTCATACTAATAAGTGATTGTTAAAAAAATATAATCAAACGTCAGCTTAATGCGCATACCCTGACCAGGAGGCACAGGAGCCCCTATGGCCACGAGCAGGCTCGTTAAACCGTTTAAATTTTTTGTCTCGTTTGTTGATTCAAGCGCTCAGTTCTGAGCTCGGAGCTTAATATTTTACAGTTTACGTCAGCTCTCTTGGGTCTGGGAGCTGAATGGTCAAAGACATAAGTTCATGGGAAAAATAACGGCTAGATTTGCTGTACTACAGTTTACGATTTAGTAAAATGCGGGTCAAAAATTTAGTGTTTATTTAATTTCTTCGAAAAAGGACCCAATTTTTTTTAATGATTTCAAAAATTAATATCCAATACCTTTTATAATAACGGCAAAAGTAAGCATCCGCTGCCTCATATAAAAATTTTAGCTTGATGTTTGTCACTAAGCTTGCATTTCGTCACAAGCCAGCGAACCTCCGGCCCGCTTTGCTGTTCCGCCTAACTTTCTGATAATAAAACCTTAAGCAAAGGCTGGAAAATCGGATCCGGGGTAGAAAAAAAATTGTCTATACATCTATCCCAGATCCGGTATTTGGCCCCTTTCCCGCTAGGAAAGCTGGCGCAGGTACATCTGGATGGTATTCTGCAGGCCGTAGTACAGGGCATCACAGATCAGGGCGTGCCCGATCGATACTTCCAATAAACCTGGCACCTCCTGAGCGTAATACCGGAGGTTGTCCAGATTGAGATCGTGACCGGCATTGATACCGATACCGACCTCATTGGCCACCTTCGCCCCACGCCGGTGGGCAGCCACGGCCTGCTCGGGATCCACCGCGAATTCGTGGGCATAATGCCCCGTGTAGAATTCGATCCGGTCGGCTCCCACGGCTTTGGCGCCTTCCACCATTTTTTCATCTGCATCCACAAACAGGGATACCCGGATACCCGCTTCTTTCAGGCGGGCGGTGACGTCCTTGAGGAAAGGAGCATCGGAAACGGTATCCCAGCCATGATCGGAGGTCAATTGCCCCGGGGTATCGGGCACCAGCGTACACTGGTCGGGCCGATGGGCCAACACCAGGTCCAAAAACTCCGGAGTAGGATTTCCCTCGATATTGAACTCGGTCGTTACGATCGGCTTCAGCGCCGGTACATCATCGTAGCGGATATGCCGTTGATCGGGTCGCGGGTGGACCGTGATGCCCTGGGCACCGAAGGCTTCACAATCTTTTGCAACCTGGACCAGGTCCGGCTGGTTACTGCCCCGGGAATTCCGGATCAGTGCCACCTTATTAATATTTACGCTTAATCGGGTCATTATTCAGGAATAAGGATCGAAGAATAGGGAACGGTGAGCAGCAGCCCTTGCGGGAACGGTATTGGCAATTTCCGAACTAATGGGCTCGCGGCCAGGCTTTCTAACAGCGTTAATATTACTCCCACCAAATATTTTCTCCAACCATTAATAAATCAATTTCCGGATAGCCCGCCGATGATCGGTAATTGCAGCCGGAAACCGAAGAAATTCCGGGTCGCCGGCAGCCACCGGACAGGCGGGCGTATCAAGTTGCCGCAAAAGTAATATATTTGGGACTTTAGAAGTCGTTTGCGTTTAGTTTTTAGCACAGACTACCGATCAGTGGCGGGCTTTTCCCCGCTCTATCGCCCCGGAAATTGGGAGCCAGGCCGGGCGATAGGTAACGTGCGGACCGGGTAACCGCAACAACGACTTCTCCACCGCAAAAAATTGAGATTAGGCACTGCATGAAGCTTTTTCCATTTCTTGAACCGGATCCGGGAGACGATAATGGCCTGACGAATTCGCTATTACTGAAAGCCATCTTTTTATTGATCAGCGTTATCCTCTGTAGCCTGATCGGTACCCTGATCATCCAGCTGATCAGTCATTTCAAAGGCTGGGAGCTCGCCACGGTACTGCGGGAGCTGAATCCGGAAAGTTCGCTGGAAAAACGCAATTACATCCGGCTTTCCCACCTGATCAGTCAGGCGTTTACCTTTGCCATTCCGTCTTTACTGGTAGCCTGGTTTTTTTACCGGCGGCAAATGTGGCGATACCTGCGACTGGCACCGCCACCGGCGATCGGACTGGTGTTTTACGGCATGCTGATCATCCTGGTCTCCTTTCCTTTGTCCCAATTTACCTACTGGCTCAATCAGCAGATCCCGCTACCCGGCTGGATGTCCAACATGGAAGACCAGGCCAATGAAACGATTCAGGCGCTCCTGACCATGGAGACGCCGGGCGTATTTCTGTTCAACCTGATCGTGATCGCCCTGCTGCCTTCCATCGGAGAGGAACTGCTTTTCCGGGGACTGCTGCAGCAACAACTGGAAAAACGCTACGGCCGGGCCCACCTGGCCGTATGGATCGCCGCGCTCATTTTCAGTGCGTTCCACATGCAGTTTGCCGGCTTCCTGCCCCGGATGCTTCTGGGCGCGCTGCTGGGTTATCTGCTGGTGTGGACGCGCAGCCTGTGGGTGCCCATTGCCGGGCATTTCGTTTTTAACGGCTCCCAGATCCTCGGTCAATACCTGCTGGGGGAAGAACTCATTGCTCCCGATCCGGAACAGGGTCTGAGCCCCAACTGGATCGCCACCCTCGTGTCGGCCGTCCTGCTGGCGGGTCTGATCTACGGGATCCGGAATTATCCAAACGCTCCGGAAGACGGCGGGAAAGAATAGCCGGCGGGTGATTTGCGCTGAGGAAGTTTGGTGATAAAAAAGAATTGTCTCATTATTGGGGTCCCGATTTTAATAAACCTGAGTCTATTCTCTACCGCGAGGAAGGGGATAGCTATAAAAAGCGATTGCCAAGTATTGGTGGATGCCCCACGCGAACCGATCGCGGTCCGTATCCGGGCTGATCTACCGTACGACACCTATTTGATAATAATGAAATCCAGTAAATCCTGGCCTAGAATGATTATGTTTGCCTTATGGAAGGTTTGTTGAAGCGAGCATTTACCGCGTTAATCTTTGTCTTAGTTATGTTGGGCGGGCTATTTGGTGGCCGCTACTCATTCGCCTTGTTGTTTTCCGTTATTACCGCACTTTGCCTCTGGGAATACCTGAGTATGGTACTGGACAAACACACCCGCAGGGATTACTGGCGAAAATTACTCGGAGTAGGTATGGGCCTGGTCCCTTTTATCCTGGCCACGGTGGTCCAGCTTAATCTGGTGGATAATCCGGAAGACTTTATCCTTATTTCCGCCCTGTTATTTTCTCCGTTC
The DNA here is from genome assembly GCF_002646595.1 of Flavilitoribacter nigricans DSM 23189 = NBRC 102662. GTDB lineage: Bacteria > Bacteroidota > Bacteroidia > Chitinophagales > Saprospiraceae > Flavilitoribacter > Flavilitoribacter nigricans. The sequence goes on along the minus strand of NZ_PDUD01000011.1, from coordinate 249,314 downwards.
ATTTTTACGGCATTTATTTATGAACTGTATACCGGTTCGGATCAGCCGTTTACCAATATTGCTTTTATTTTTCTCGGAATGATCTACATCGGAGTGCCGTTTGCCCTCCTGGACCTGATCGCTTTCAACGGGGAATATTTTTACGCCAATACGGTTTTCGGCCTGTTGCTGATGTCCTGGGCCAATGATACGGGAGCTTATCTGGTGGGATCTCAGTTCGGAAAGCACCGCCTCTTTGAAAGGATCTCCCCCAAAAAGACCTGGGAAGGAACGATCGGCGGCATCGTGATCACCATTCTGCTGGCCTTCGGGCTGCATTTTATTTTTGATGAACTCCGTATGGTCGACTGGCTCATCATCGGTTCCATTGTTGCCATTTTCGGCACGCTGGGGGACCTGGTGGAATCCATGCTGAAACGCAGCGTGCAGATCAAGGATTCCGGCACCCTACTACCCGGCCACGGTGGCATGCTGGATCGCTTTGACGGCTTTATTTTTATCCTGCCGTTCGTTGCGGCCTATCTGTTATGGATCCGGTAATACCCGGAGCCCAAATAACGGTCCGATCGAACAATGCAGCTATTCGCATTATTTTAATTTAGATCCCCAATAACGTCAATTAGTAATAGTGACCGAACCGCTAAATGTAATCCGGGAGGAGCCTGCCTCTGGTTTTCTCCGGTGATCAGCGGGTAAGGACGCTGTAATTTTAGATAAACCATCTGTACTATCAATTTCGCCCGATAACTCACAATCAATCAATTCATGATACACAAGGAAGGCTATAAGATCCTCATCTCCCTCTTCGTACTGCTGACGATCCTGACGGTGGTATTTGCCGTTTGGGTACCGGTCGTTTTCCCATTCGTATTGGTAGCGGCTATTGTACTTTTTCTGCTGGTACTGCAATTCTTTCGCAATCCCAGTCGCCTGATCGATTCTCCGGATAACGAAAAGGTTTACGCGCCGGCGGACGGCAAGGTAGTCGTGATCGAGGAAACCCGGGAAAACGAATTTTTCAACGATCAGCGGATCCAGGTTTCCATTTTCATGTCGCCGGTCAATGTACATGTGAATCGCAACCCCATCGGCGGCGAAGTGATCTACAGTGAATATCACCCGGGCAAATACCTGGTGGCCTGGCATCCCAAATCATCCACCGAAAACGAACGGACTACCGTCGTTATCGATAGCGGCAAACACCAGGTGCTCTTCCGGCAGATTGCCGGCGCGATGGCCAAACGGATAAAAAATTACCTGAAAGTCGGCCAACAGGTGGAGCAGGGGTCGGAAATGGGTTTTATTAGTTTCGGTTCCCGGGTGGATGTGTATTTACCCGTTGATGCCGAGATCGAAGTGAGTATCGGGGATAAGGTGCAGGGCAACCGAACCGTGCTCGCCAAACTGCCCTAACAGATCGGACGGATGGTGCCCGGCGCCATCCGTCCGCTATACAATAGGATCAATATTCAATCGCTGCACTTGCCCTTCTAATGAATAGGCCCACACTCCGGCCATAATACCATTCCATTCTTCCCTGATTGAACTGGTCGCTGAATTTGCTATTTCTCAAGAGCCCGTAATTCGATAACCGAAGGCCGCTGCTAACTCCCCGCTGGTTCTCCACACCCCCTCCCCCACTGCCGATGCGAAGCGCAAAAGCCGGGCCCGCCAAACGGATTCCAGATAATTCTCAAAACATGGAATAAAAAGCTATCTTAGCGCAACTTCCCACAAAAAACGTCCATTGGATTCCTGTCAAATAACAAAACTTTTAAGATGGCAATACCACCGAAGCCGTCCGGTAATATGGCAGAAAACGCTGATGCCGACGAACGGCCACCGATACTTTCCTCCTGGAAACAGATCTATGCAATTGTACTGATCTTACACGCACTGATCATTCTCATGTTTTATTTGTTTACTCACGCCTACGCCTAAACTATGGATTTCATTGATTGGACGGTCATGCTGGGTACCCTAACGGCTATTGTCGCATATGGCGTTTGGAAGACCCGCAGTGTTACCAGTGTTAAAAGTTATTTGATGGGAGACAAGGATCTCCCCTGGTGGACCATCGGTTTATCCGTAATGGCCACTCAGGCCAGCGCTATCACCTTTTTATCGACACCGGGCCAGGCCTACCAGAGTGGTATGGACTTCGCCCAGTTCTACATCGGACTGCCGATAGCGATGGTGATCCTTTGTATTTTTGTGCTGCCAATTTATTACCGGCTCAACATCTATACGGCCTACGAGTATCTGGAGGGGCGCTTCGACCTGCGTACCCGTACGCTCACGGCGATCCTGTTCCTGATCCAGCGGGGCCTCGCGGCGGGGATCACGATCTACGCGCCGGCCATTATTCTCTCGTCCATACTGGGCTGGCCGCTGAATAATACCATCTTTTTTATCGGGCTGATCGTGATCTTCTACACCGTATTTGGGGGTACCAAAGCGGTGAGCGTTACGCAGAAGCAACAGATGATCGTGATCCTGACGGGCATGTTCATCGCGGCGATGGTGGTTATTTTCAAGCTACCACCGGATATCAGTTTCAATGATGCCCTGAGTATTGCCGGAAAATCCGGTAAGCTCGATGTGATCAGTTTTGACTTTGATCCTTCCAGCCGGTACAATTTCTGGTCGGGTATATTGGGAGGTACTTTTCTATTCCTCTCCTATTTCGGTACGGACCAGTCGCAGGTACAGCGCTACCTATCAGGAAAGTCTCTGTCCGAAAGTCGCCTGGGGCTGCTGTTCAACGGTATTTTTAAAGTACCGATGCAGTTTTTGGTGCTCTTTGTAGGTATCCTGGTGTTCGTGTTTTTCCAGTTCCAGCAGCCGCCGATCCACTTCAATGATGCCAACCTACAACGTTTTGAAGGTACGGTATACGAGGACAGTCTGGCCCAACTGCAGACCCAGTACGACCTGCTGTTCGAAGAGCGCCGGTCGGAAATGCAGGAAATGCTGATGGGGATCCGGGAGGAAAACCCCAATACCATCGAGACGTCTAAAGAACAACTGAATGTGCTTATGCAACGGGAAGAGATGTTGCGCGGTCAGGTAGACAGCCTGATCCTGCACCAGGCTCCCGAAGCCCAGGTCGAGGACCGGGATTATGTATTCATTACGTTCATCATGAACTACCTGCCGCACGGTCTGATCGGACTACTGCTGGCGGTCATTTTCTCGGCGGCGATGTCTTCTACTTCGTCGGAACTCAACGCCCTGGCCACCACTACGGTCATTGATATTTATCGACGATCCGTGGTCAAGAATAAGTCCGATCATCACTATCTAAACGCCTCTAAAGGATTCACCCTTTTATGGGGAGCTTTAGCCCTGTTCTTTGCCACTACGGCCAGTCTGTTTGAGAATCTTATACAGGCCGTAAATATCATCGGGTCGTTGTTCTACGGGCCGATCCTCGGGATCTTTGCCGTGGCCTTTGCCATGAAAAGCATCGGCGGGCGGGCGGTCTTTCTGGCTGCCGGTCTGGGAGAGGCCGTTGTGATCCTGCTGTTCATACTGGACAAACAGGAAGTGATCAACCTGGAGTACCTGTGGCTCAACCCGATCGGCTGTCTGGCGGTGATGCTCTTTGCCTGGCTCCTGCAGCCTTTGGTGGGTAAAAAAGTAGTTGCCTGATCCGGTTAGGATAACTGGAAGCTATTCAGGCATTAAATATACAGTTGGACCTGACGGATTTTCCCAATCCGTCAGGTTGCACAAAATGGTGTATCCCCAATCGTCCAGGTGGTAGGTGCAGCGCACCGTTCACTGAGTGTCAAGTTGGGAGACACCCTTCTCCAACCCTCCGCGATAGCCATTCCCGATTTATTGCTATTTTTATTCATAGTTTCGGCACCGGCTATGGGCCACTTTCGGTTCGGTTGGCGTCCGTTAGCTCGTTATATATTCCAAGACCCAAAAACCCCATCTATGCTGACCAACATTACCGACCAACGCATCCAACAAATTCTGACCCTGCCGGAAGACGGCACCAAACAGTGGGAAAAAGACCTGGAAAGACTGCGCAGCGGAGACGTTACGCTCAACCGCCGTACGGCCGGCGAGAATACCATCAAGGCCGTACAGCGCATGCTGATCTTTCTGGGATATTCCACCGCCAGCAGCGGCTCCTTTCTCATTGACGGCGATTTCGGGCGGGGCACCAACCGGGCCGTAGCCCAATTCCAGTTGGAACACGGACTCAACCCGGCCATCGGACGTGATATCCTTGCCTACCCCTGTAGCTGGAACAATGCCCGCTCCCGCATCGTCGGTATTCCCGACGTCACTCTGGATATTGCGACTATGGAAAAAATGCTCGAAGTCTGCATCGCAGCCATCGATAAGCAGGAAGTAAGTTGCGGGGATTTTGACGAAGCCCTGAATCAACTCAACCTGCTCCATCGACGCAAGCTGATGACCTGCCGACAGATCCTGGAAAAATACGGCGAACTGGCCGTACAGGCTACCCAGAAACTACAGGAAGACAAGGAGGTTACCGTACTGCCCATCTGGGTGCTGAGTATCATTCGGCAGGAGACCGCCGGAGTGGTGCGGCCCCGCTTTGAGCAACATATACTTTCTTCCCGGGTAAAAGATGATCCGGATCTCGACTTCAGCGAACTGCGTTATCGCTCCATGAGTTTCGGACTTGGTCAGGTGATGGGTTTCAATTACCTCCTGATCGATGAGGGATCCGCCAAAGGCATGTTCTTCAGTCCGCTGGAGAAGCAGGTCTATAATGTTGCCCGTTTTCTCTCCCGGGCCCGTTCTTCACTTCGCCCGGTATTCGCCAAGAGCAACCCCAAAGACGAAGATTTTCACGCCGTTGCCAAATTCTACAACGGTGCCGGCTACTGGAAGCATCACTACCACGAAAGTCTGCAGCGATGGTTCCGGGAATTTAAAGCCCTGGGGGCGCTGGAACTGGGAAATTCATCGGTATAATTTCGAATTTTGGCATTTAATTTTTACCCGATAGCGGTGGCATCCCATTTTAGCGCGGCGAATACGCACCGAACCAAACTATTATGCCAGCTTTCCTGCTTTTGCTTTTACAGATACGGCTCAAACAGGCCGCCCGTGCCCTGCGGGGCGTTGGCTGGATGCTGGTAGTTGCCCTCCCCATGGCGGGTATTTTTCTTTTTGTGATCTGGGATAAACTGGCGGGTCTTGCAGCCTGGCAAGCGTCATTGCTACTGGGCGTAATGTTCCTGGCCCTGCACATTCAAAGAAAAGACCTTGCTTTTTTGCGAAAATGTCACCGGTCGGTTCCCTTGATTGTCGGCATGGAATATCAGCTGGCCTTACTACCGATGAGTATTCCGGTAGCCTGGCTCAGCGGTTCAGCGGAGATCCTGCTCTGGAGTCATACAGCCGTTGCCTTGATCGCTTTCCTGCCCGCCCGCAAATCCAAAGACAACGGACGGACCTTCCAACTGACTTTTCTACCGAGCAAACAGTTTGAATGGCTCAGTGGAGTCCGGAAGCAGTGGTTGATTTTGGTACCGATCTACCTGGCGGGTATTCTGCTTTCCGGCTACATCCCGGGTCCGCTTTTAAGCATCAGTTTTATTTTATTGATCGCCTTGGGCTTCTACGATGAACTGGAAAGTCGAATGATGCTGGAAAGTGCGCTGCGCTCGCGTTTCCTGCTGAAGAAATGGTGGGAACACTATCGTTTATTTTGCTTGTTGCTTTTGCCGCAGATCACACTGTTCCTGATCTTCCATTTTCAATACTGGTATTTGCTGCTCTTTATTCTCGCAAATGCCGGTATCCTATTGGGATGTGCCATCTTTTACAAATACAGTGCCTATTTGCCGGGGCGGCGGTCGTCCAACAGTCAGACGCCCGTGTCTTTGTTATCGCTGACGTTGATCATTCCCTTCCTGGCTCCCCTGAGTTTATTTGCCCTCTTTATTCTGCACCGGAAAGCCCGGCGTCGCTTACAATACTTTTTTGATCATGCTGGAAATTAAAGACCTAAACTTTTCCTACGCTGAACCGCTTGTTTTATCCCAGCTGGATCTCCGGGTACAGTCCGGGAGCATCCACGGCATACTCGGTACCAACGGAGCGGGTAAAACCAGTCTTTTCAAATGTATCTACGGCACCTTTCAGCCGGATTCCGGCCACATCACCTGGCAGGGGCTTCCGCTGAATTATCAGCAGATCGCTTTCCTCGAAACGGGTAATTATTTCTACAGTTACATTACCGGTGGGGAATACCTGCAATTGTGCCGTTCGGCCGGTACCGACTTCTCCATTGCGGACTGGAACAGTATCTTCAAACTTCCGCTCGACCAACTGGTCGACACCTATTCCACGGGCATGAAAAAGCAACTGGCTTTTTTGGGAGCGCTGGCGCAGGGCCGGCCCATCCTGATACTGGATGAACCCTTTAACGGATTGGATCTGGAAAGCAGTGAAAAGCTATCGATCATCATTCAGGAACTCGGCAAAAAGAACAAGACCATCCTGATCGCTTCCCACATCCTGGAAACGCTGACCCGCAATTGCGACCGGATCAGCCACTTGTCCGAAGGCAGCATTCGCCATACCTACGAGGCCGCCGAATTTCCGGAGATGACCGCCCGCCTGCGGGCCCGGCTGCAGCAGGATATTGCGGCAGATCTGGATCGGATCCTGTAATGATCAGTCGCCGGCAACCAGAAAGTTCATCAGCCACTTCCCGTCGGGCTGCCGCTCGAAAGCCGCCCGGTAATCGATGGAAGAGGCAATATATTTTCCGTAAATGTATCCTTCTTTGCCCTCCTCACCCAGCAACTGGACCTTCTCCCAGGGGTGAGTTTCCCCACCGATGGTTTCTTCCTTCGGAGTCGTTTCCAGTCGTTTCACCACATCGTAAGAAACCATGGTGAGGGTTTGACTCTGCAGGTTGGGTGCCGACCGCAGACGGACCCCCGATCCGGTGATCGCCACGTGCTCAAAGGCATCGTGAGCGTCCGGCCAGACGGCATAGATATAGGGTGCAATGAAGGTTTTTCCGCCGTTTTCGAAGATCCCTCCGTTTACGAGTACCCGTTTCAGGATGCTCCATACCCGGGAGTTCTGAGCTTTATCCGGAGTTTCCAGTTCCCAGGTACTCACAAAGTCGGCAACACCGCCTTCGCCGCCAAAGCTCACTTTGATATCGGGATGGATCACATCCATCAGCGCAAATACGTCCCGCCGGTCGATGGCATCGATCAACTGCTGCCGGAAGATGAAAAAAGCCGTATCCTTCGGCGCTTCGTCCACCGGATAAAGCTTACCCGCTTCCCGGATCAGATTTAGCGGCAGGGTATCATCCATGGCGGCCATCAACTCGTGGTAGAGGTCCCGGAGGGAATCCCGATCCTGCACCGAAATTGTAGCGGAAGGATCTGCGTCCATAGTCTCCGGATCATCGGCGGTGGTTTCACCGCTGCCACAGGCGTAAGTCAGGCTTAACAATAAGGCGAAAAGGCAATAATTTAAACTTCTCATAGCGGAGGTAATGATGTTATGATTTAGGATAGCAGTCGGATGCCGGCCGGAGTGGTCATCTTTTCCGGGATTTCGACGAGCAGACTGCTATCCGGCAATATACAGGCAGGGGCATTTTTAAATACCCAGTTCGGCCCGGGCGGCATCCAGGAGCTGCCGGGTTTCCGCCAGATCAGGTGCCTGAGCGTATACCCGCAACACCGGTTCCGTTCCCGACGGACGGATCAGTAACCAACGATCGTCTCCGATGATAAACTTAAATCCGTCGATGGTTTCCACGCTATCCACCTTGTAGGAACCGAATTTCTTATAGGGCTCCGTCTTGCAGACTTTGATGATCTCCTGCTTGCGTTCTTCAGCAACGTGGACATCATCCCGGTCGTAAGCAAAGGGGCCCACCATATCGTAAACTTCCTGGATCAGTTCCTCAATGGATTTTCCGGTTTTGGCCATAAATTCGAGAATGATAAAGGCAATGTAGATCCCGTCGCGCTCGGGGATATGCCCCTTGACCGCGAGGCCACCGGATTCTTCTCCCCCCACGATCACATCTTCCCGGGCCATGATCTCGGCGATGTATTTAAACCCGATGGGCGTCACCTCTACAGGCAGCCCGAACAGCCGGGCCATCTTTTTCATTTTTTCGGTCACGGAAAAGGTGATCACCACCTTGCCGTCCATGTTGCGGTATTTCCGCTGGTACAACAGCAACAGTAATAGGATATGGTGGGAATCCACAAAATTCCCGCTGCTATCGTACATCCCGATCCGGTCGGCATCCCCGTCATTGGCGATCCCCAGGGCAATGTGATCGTGCTTGGCAATGAATTCCGACAGTTCCGTCAGGTTCCGGTGGATGGGTTCCGGCGCCTGGCCCATGAAGGACGGATTGTATTCCGCGTGCAGGAAATTCGCATCCGGCAGCAGGGCCCGCATGGCATTCATGCCGGCTCCGTACATCGCATCGTAGGCGATCCGGTTACCATACGAACGGATCGCATCCATATCAAAACTATCCTTGATGTGCTCGATGTAGATATTTTCCAGATCGGTGTATTCCAGCAAACCCTTTGCTTCCATTGTTTCCAGGTCCATCGGCTCCACACTGCACACCTCCGGGATCTCAGCTTCAACCGCCGCCACATCGGAAGGGATTGTCGGACCGCCGAGCCGGGATTTGAGTTTAAATCCGTTATAAGACGGAGGATTGTGACTCGCCGTGATCACGATCCCCAGATCCGATCCGGTTTTCACCACGCCCAGCGATACCATGGGCGTAGAAACAAACCCCTTGGCCAGAAAGACCTTCAGTCCGTACGCTCCCATAATGCCCGTCGCAGTTTCCGCAAACATTTCACCACCGAAACGGCAGTCATGACCGATCACCACCTGGGTGGCCGACTGATTTTTCAGCCAGATAGCCGTCGCTTCCGCCACGCGTTTTACATTGTCAACCGTGTAATCCCTGGCGATGATGGCTCGCCAACCGTCGGTTCCAAATTTAATTTTTGTCATTCGAATTGCTTCTATTGGTTTTTAGTGTTAGAACATGAACTGGTTTATTGCTCATACCGCTAAAACAACGATATTTTTTTTGCAAGGACTGCATTGGACCCCATCACCCCCTCTCCCACTCACCCCTTCTCCTCATCTCCCCACACTCCCATTCCCCAAACACCCCGAATCCACCATGTGTTAGCATTAAGTTGAAAAATTCCCGAGGGCTTCTGAGCAAAAATAGTAATATTGGGCGATCTTACTTATTCAAAGGACCGTACGGATTAAAATCAAATTAATCTAAGTTGTGATGTAAAATAGGTAGAGGGTTTAGAGTAGCGGGTAGAGGGATTACCTATCGTTAAAATGGAGCAAAATCACTCATTTTAACGCTTGCAGTCTCTCTACGCTCTACCATCTACGCTCGACAATGCAGGTATCGCAACTAGGAATAAATTAATACTCGTTGTAGTGGAAGACAGCTATAAACATAAGGGGTTACGGCGAAAGTTGGTAGAATCATTGCGCCGGAAAGGGATACAGGATGAACGGGTATTATCGGCCATGGAAGTACTGCCCCGGCATTTCTTTCTGGACGACGCTTTCGCGGAATGGGCCTATACCGACAAACCCTTCCAGATCGGGAAGGGCCAGACGATCTCCCAGCCCTTCACCGTAGCTTACCAAACCGAGTTGCTGGAAGTAAAAAAACGCGAAAAGATCCTGGAGATCGGTACCGGTTCGGGTTATCAGGCCGCTATTCTGGCCATCATGGGCGCCCGGGTATTTACGGTAGAGCGCCACGCCCAACTGCACGAAAATGCCAAAAAACTGCTGCGCCACCTCAAGCTGGGAAATATCCGCTGTTTTCACCGGGATGGGTTCAACGGGCTCCCGGAATTTGCTCCCTACGCTAAAATACTGGTTACGGCCGGAGCGGCGGAAGTGCCGCAGGCCCTGCTGGATCAGCTCGAAGTCGGCGGCATGCTCGTGATCCCTGTCGGGAAAAAAGTACAGACCATGTACCGCATTACCCGCAAGGGAGCGGATGATTTCCAGACGGAAAAATTCAATACCTTTCGCTTTGTACCTTTCCTCAAGGGGCTGGATTGACCCGACAGACAGTCGGCTCCTCTCCCACGCTGACCGTTATTACCTGCTCTATTTTGTCGCCGATCCGGGGGATACGGCAGAAATCCCACCTGTCTTCGAACCAATTACCGCTGAAATGTTTTGTTAAGTAAACCTTCTATACTTGACGCGAAGTGATTTGACGCTGACGTTTCAAAGACAGTCCGGCTCCAACCAGTTTACGTCAGTACTTTCAATAACCCACAATCCATATTCAATTCCCCGAAATTATTAACCTTATGGTCAATATGAACATCCAGCAATTCCGGGTAGACACTCCCGGGATAGCCAATTTTATCCATCTCAACAACGCCGGCGCAGCCCTCATGCCCAAACCGGTGATCGAAGCCATGCGCGATCATCTGGAACTCGAACTGCTCAACGGCGGCTACGAAGCGGCGGCCATGGCCCGCAAGGAAATTGAGGAATTTTATCCCGCAGTAGCCCGCCTGCTGAACACTGAAGCCCACAATATTGCCTTTACGGCCAGTGCTACGGATTCCTACAATCGCGCTTTGTCTTCCATCCCTTTTGAACGGGGAGACGTGATCCTCACGACCAACAACGACTACGTTTCCAACCAGATCGCTTTTCTGCAATTGCAGGATCGCTTCGGCGTCCAGCTGGTGCGGGCGGCGGACCTGCCCGCCGGTGGGGTCGATCCGTCTTCCGTGGAGGATCTGATCAAAGCGCACCGGCCGCGCCTGGTTGCCGTCACGCATATCCCGACCAATTCCGGACTGATCCAGCCCGTGGCGGAGATCGGAGCGCTCTGCCGGCAGTACGACTGCCTTTACCTGGTGGATGCCTGCCAGTCGGCAGGGCAGCTGCCGCTCGACGTACAGGAGATCCAATGTGATTATCTGACGGCGACCTTCCGCAAGTTTCTGCGGGGGCCGCGGGGAGCCGGTTTTCTCTACGTTTCCGACCGGGTGTTGGAGCGGGCGATGGCCCCACTGTTTCTCGATCTGCACAGCGCCACCTGGCCGGATGCCGACCGCTACGAACTGGTGGACAGCGCCAAACGATTTGAGAACTGGGAACGGGCCTACGCCCTGGTGCTCGGAGCTAAAGCAGCTGTGGAATACGCACTGAAGGTCGGGATGGACAATATCGCCCGGCAGGTAAAGAACAATGCCGCGTATCTGCGGGACAGATTCGCACCCTACGATCAGATCCGGGTACTGGACCGGGGCGAACACCTCGGTGGCATCGTCACTGTCCATATTCCCGGCAAAAAACCGGGGATGATCAAATCGCGCCTGCGAGAGGCGGGGATCAACAGCTCTTTGGTTTTCCGTGGATCGGCGCTGATCGATTTTGATGAGAAAGGTGTTGAATGGGCCCTGCGACTCTCACCGCATTATTACAATACGGTGGAAGAACTCGATCGTACGGTCGCCCAGTTGATCCGGTAAGGATGGAACGGTGGAGGTGGACAATTGATCGCCTCCACTGTTCCAACGGATAGCTTACCAGTTAATAAATGACGCCTACCAGGCTGTCAACCGGGCTTGCGCGGGTAGGTCAAATGCGATAAATTACAGCAAATGACCAAATCCTGGCGCTCATGAGAATTATCCTTTTATTATTCTGCTCGCTCTCCCTGTTAACTCAGCTTACCGGCCAGTCGGCAGGCACTACGTTTAAACTTCAACTCGAACCGGGACAGACTTACGAAATAGAGGTCGATCTTCAACGCGATTATTATCCCGACCCCAAACAGCCACCTTCGCAAAAAAATAGTTACCGCTTTCCCACGCTTTACAAACAGGCCTTAAAGTACCAGCTCGAAGTACTCGACCGTTCCGATGACCGATACTCCGTGGAACTGGTCCGGCTGCACATTTATGCCTACAATTCCACGGACGGGAAAAGCATCCGGGTCGGCAACTACAATATCGGCAAACGCATGAACCGGACTCCCCAGGGAGATACCGTCCGTTTTGAAATGGACTTTTACGGACAGGTGATCGGGCAGGAAAATCCGGACAGCATCCGGACGGGATACGCCGTACCGGACGGGTACCAGTTGGAGACGCGGGTAGTGATGCCCGAATTGACCGAAAAATTCACCCACTTTTTGTCCTATCTGCACCCCAAAACGGTGGAGCCGGGTACTTCCTGGGTAGCGCCCGACGGCACGCGTCTGACCCTGGTAAAAAAACAGGCCGGGCTCTGGCACATCCGCGCTAACGATCAGCGGGACCTGTATATCGATCCGGAAACCAACTGGATCCGGTACATGGAGCAGCACGAACTGCTAAAGAAGGATGTAAAACGACCGGACTATTTCTTTGACATTCATACCTTGGTGCAGGGCCGGATGGATGCCAGTAAGATAACCACTCGGATCCAAGGTTCGGCTCCTTCCCACAAGAACGGTTCCTTTTTATTACGTACAACGCCCTATTTTCAGGGAGAAGACGCCGAATACCTGGTACGGGTGGATGAGCAGGGTAACTTCGAATGGCAGGATACCATCCGCGAAGCGACCTTTTTCCAACTGACTGATCTCTATGGAACGACGCTATGGGGCTACCTGCAACCCGGCAATGATCTAGATCTCCATCTCCTGAATAAGGATCAATGGCAGATCAGCGGAAACACCCGGGAGGAATGCCATTATCTCACCCGATTTTTTGAGACCTATCCGCGCTATCTCGATCTGATGGAATCCAACGAGCCGGATAGCCCCTACGAAGCGGATCTGGAACAATTCTGGCAGGACCGCCTCGCAGAATCGAAACAAGCCAAGGCGGAACTCACGGAACTGGCGGACCAACTATCCCCCGATTTCGTGGCTCTCCAACAACGGCAGATCGATTTTCTCCGGACCGGAACGCTCAATCTGAACCTTTCTTTCCACTATATTTTCCAATTCCGTTCCGAAGCGCCCCAACCGGTACCGCCGCATTATCAGGAATACGTCGATGATCAAATCATGTATGATGGTTACGGACGCTCACTACCGGGCTACCGGGCGCTGCAACACCTCCATTTGCAACGTAAAATGTTCGATTCCATGAGCAATAATATGGGTAACCTCATTTACCGTTCCTCCGAACCCATTTATTACTTTTCCCTGCTGACCTATTCGGGCGGGCCGCTCTACCAGACCGCTTTTGACAACCTGAAGTCATTGATGGACCAAAGCAGCAAACCCGCTCAGGTGGAGCACCTGTTCCAACATTTTCAAACGATCTTCACCGAAGGAAAACTGACCCGGCGACTGCAGGAGCATTTTCAAAAAATGCAGGACATCCAGAAACCCGGAACGATGTTTCCCGACCTTTCTCTTTACGACGAAGACGGACAGCCGGTATCGCTGTACGACCTGCACGGCCAACCGTCGGTAATCGTGATCGTTCGCGGCTATAATTATTGGGATAAAACCCTGGTGATGGAAAAAACTCCCGGTCTCGTTCCCGGAGTACAATTCGTATTTCTCCATTTGGGCCCGCCGGGAAATAGCCCGATCACCAGAGGAGAAAATATCCGGCACTGGCACGCCCGGATCAACAGCCCGGCCGTAGCGACTACTTTTTTACAGACTAATGATTACCGGCATCCACGGGTCTACCTCATGGACCGAAGCGGCAAAATAAGCAGCACGCTGAGTGGAGCGGAGCACTATTCCGAAGAAATGCTGCCGCGGCTTCAGGCACTGGAAGCCGGGCCGCCCCTGATCGATAAACAGCAACGGAAGAACATCCTGCTGCTCTTATTGGGATTGCTCGGCGGGGGGCTGGTCATCGGACTGCTAACGCTCTGGTGGCAACGCCGGCTGCGGCTCCGGGAATTGAACCGGCGTCAGCGAGTGGAATCCCAGTTGCAGACGATCCGCTCCCAGCTCAATCCCCACTTCATGTTTAATAGTATGAATTCCATCCAGCACCTCATCCGTTCGGGACAATCGGACCGGGCGCAGTCCTATCTCGGGAAACTGGCCAGCCTGCTGCGGGCCTCTCTGCGCCATACGCGGGAAAACTTCATTTCTCTACAGGAAGAACTCGAGGTAGTCGGCCAGTACTGCGAACTGGAAGCGCTGCGTTTCAATTTCACCTACGATCTGAAGATCGACCACCAACTGGACACCCGGGCTATTTCCGTACCCCCGCTCCTTCTACAGCCCTACGTGGAGAATGCGGTCCTGCACGGTATTGCACCCCTGCGGGAACGGGGCAAACTCTGGGTGGATATCCGCGAACAAAGCCGGCAACTCTGGATCTGTATTCGGGACAATGGACAGGGAATGAAAGCATCCCGCAACGGCAATCATCGGGGCAATGGGATCGGCCTGACCCTCAATGCCGAACGCTTGAAATTAGTCTACGGGGACGCCGCCCAGGTCCACATTTACAGCCCCTCGCCTACCGATGAGGAAAATCTGGGCTTGGGTACGGAAGTGCAGATCGCCATGCCGATCGACGTTTAGCCGCAAAAGATCGGAATACCTGAAATGGTTTCGGCGATTATGCGTTACTTTTCAGCCGATTTAAGAAAGCTACCGGAGCAATCATTTCATCAAATTCACTTATGCTCAAAACCATCATTCTCGAAGACGAAGCGAATAACCTGGCGTACTTGCAGGATTTATTGGCCGAGTACTGCCCCAACGTTGAGGTGGTGGGTACCGCTACTTCGGTTGCCGATGGTTTGCGCTGTGCCGTCGGCCGGTCGTTCGACCTGGCTTTGCTGGATGTGGAATTAAAAGATGGCAGCGCTTTTGACTGGCTCACCCAACTACCGGCCACCGATTTCCACCTTATCTTTATTACCGCCTACGATCACTACGCCATTCAGGCTATTCGCCACAGTGCCATTGATTACCTGCTGAAACCCATCCAGGCGGAAGACCTCACCGGAGCGATCGGCAAAGTTAAAGCCCGGCAACAGGAACACGAAGAAAACAGCCGCCTGCGAGAACTGCTCCACAACCTGGAGGCCGAACCGGAAGAAAAACGCCTCGCTATTCCCCAGAAGGATAAGATTGAATTCATTCTTATCCGGGACATCATCCGATGCCAGGGAGACGGCAACTACACCCATATCCTGCTGCCCGACCGGAAAATTACGGTAGCTAAAACCCTGCGGGAATACGAAGAGCTGCTCTCGGCGGCGGGTTTCGTTCGGATCCACCAGTCTCACCTCGTACAGATCCGTTGTATCGCGGCCTATTACAAACAGGAAGGCGGCTATCTGAAATTGCGGGACGGTACGCGGCTGAGCGTATCCCGGCACCGCCGCGAATATGTGCTGGAACGATTGCGGGAAGTCCAGTGAGCCGGAGGAAATATTCGTGAATACCCACGGCTCTTCCGGCAGCTTACTCCTCTCCGGGATGGTACGCCCGCAGCAGCTTACTTTGGATATCTTCTTCCGTATAGGCCACCTTTTTCATCTGATTTCGGGCAAACATTTCCGCCTGCTCGGTATGGTGCGGTGAATCTTCGTTATTGGTCTGTCCGTAAGCCAGTATGGAATAGGCACGCGGTGGATCACTGAACTCCACGGCCAGTTGCCAGCCGTCGCCGCCCCGCACGCGCATTTTTCCGTCCTTATCCTCGTTGAACCACAGTACGCGGAAACATCCCAGACCACCGGGGCCGCCGCCAACCGGCAGGTCCACATCGCCCAGACGCAGGCGGTGCACATCGCCCCAGGCCAGATCCCACTGTCCGTAGGCCGCTTTCAGCGAATCTACCGCAGCGCCAAAAGCGGTGACAGCCGTGGCCGGATCCGCCAGACCGCGCGGGGTGGCCATCGGATCGTCGAATGACCAGGGCGTGGCGTAGAGTTCGCGTTCTTTCATCTGCCGGGCGTAATTGACGAACCAGCTTTCAAACAGCACACCGCCCCGGCTTTCAGCGGCTACACTATTGTCCCAGGCTTCCAGATGATCGATGGCCTGCCGGATCTCCCGTTTCGGTTTTGCAGCCCGCACGGCCCGGATGAGGTCGTCTTTCAGTTGGTCGGCCAGTAGCATCCGCATGCTGTGTTTGCGCTTGACCACCTCTTCCAGACTCAGCTTATCCTCGTTGTCGATCAGTTGCAGACTGTGCTGACTGCGCTGACGCAGACGGGGTTGGGGAAAATGTGCGGGAAACTGGTCCGGCCGCAGGATCTCCTGCAGATTGGTAAAATGGAACGGATCGTTTTCATTATGCAGATAACCTCCTTTGGGATTATGCAGCTGGGGCAGATCATCGAACGGAACGATCTTACTCCAGATCTGGGCGGATCGCTGTACCGCTACGGCAGCCGTATCCCCACCGGACGCTACCGGCAACTCCGGGGTCATGGCGTTCCAAACGTAGAAAATATTGCCCTCGGCATCGGCGTACATATAATTGGAAGCGGTGATGGCCTGCATCCGCATGGCTGCTTTCCATTCTTCCAGATTGCGGGCCAGCAACATGCGGGTGAATTGCTGCCCGCGCCGGTATTCCCCGTCTCCGGCTGCTTTCAGGATGTAGATCTTTCCGTCTTCCCGGTGGATAACGGGGCCGTAGGGGGTGAACAGGAATTCCCGGGTTTCGTAGGCCAGGGCCTGGCCGTTCTTAAATTCCGCACGCACCATTTTTCTCTCCAGTGGCAGGGAAAGGCCATCGATCAGATAGTGGTCGGCACGTTCAGGATCGGCTTCCAGGGCGTAAATCTCGTCCAGATCCGGGTGGTTATTCGTGGTGGACCAACCCAGATATTCGCTAAAACCACCAATGATGGCAAATACCCCTCCGATCCGAAAATCGCCGTAAAAGTTGAGCTGCCCCGGCACGGTAAGCTGGGCTTCATAATAGCCTGCCGACCAGGAAAGGTGAGGATTGCGTACCAGAATGGCCTTACCGGAGGCAGTACGGGAGGGGGCAAATGCCCAGGAATTGGAGCCGGCCTCCGTGAGCTGTAATTCCCGTTCGGCTTTTTCCCGTTTCAATCGTTCCACAAAGCGACGGCCGTTCGCCTCCGTGACCACGCCCGTGGTCAGAGCCGCTACATCGTACCCGGTAAAAGTCCAGTCTTTGTAAACCGGGAAGGCATCGGGATATTGCCGCAGGTAAAAGTTGATTCCCTGGGCAAAACCTTCCATCATCTCCCGGGTTTCGTGGTCGAGCAGATGATAAGTGGCCGCGGCCCTTTCGTAACCCTGCTGATTGATGAGATCACTTTCGATGGCCGCATAACCGTCCAGTACGGCCAGATCACCCCGGGCGGAGACCAGTGGGCGGATCACCCGCTCTCCGTAATCTTCCAGCTCACAGTAAGCCAGGCCAAACGCGGCACCCCGCAGACTCGGTGCCAGAATGTGCGGCACGCCGTACTGGGTGCGGCGTATCTGGACCTGTTTGGCCAGTTCATCCGCAGACTGGCCGCTTAAGACAGAGGGCGTCAGACAGCCAAAAATCAGCAAAATGACTCCGCAAATAAGGGATTGGCAAGCAGATCGTCTGCTTACTTTCATGGATAAGATCATACCGGAAATTTTTAATGGATACTGCTGTTGGGAAAGATACAAAAAGAGTTGATGGATTTGAATTCGGCGTGGAGCTAAGCGGAAGTTTTGTATTTTTCGACCTGCGCCCGGATGAACGTTGTCCTTCTCCGGGAGTAAAGACAATTTATTAAAATCTGTACCGCTATGAACCGAAGAGACGCCACAGGTTTGTTGATGGCCATTGCCGGAGGGACGATGGCCGGCCTTCCCACCTGGCTAACCGCTTGTAAAGAGGCGGCCACGCCGGATCAACTCATTTTTTTTACGCCGGATGAACTTCAGGTAGTCGAAGAGGTAGCGGATACCATTCTGCCGGACACGCCGGATTCACCGGGAGCCAAAGCGGCCGGCATTGGTCCGTTTATGGATCGCTACGTAGGCGACTGTCTGGAGGTAAGTGCACAGGAGGTTTTGCGCAGCGGATTGGCTATACTGGATCAGCGGAGCCGGGAAGCGGGCGGAAGATCATTTTTAGCATTATCTCCCGATCAACGTCACGAACTGCTGGTAAAGCTGGATATGGAGGCCGAAGAACAGCAACCCGCCGGCGGTCCTCATTATTTTTCACTGCTGAAAGGCCTGACCCTGCTGGGGTATTTCACCTCCGAAGCCGGTGCTACCCAGGCGTTGCGATACGTTCCCGTACCGGGAAAATATGATGGTTCCATTCCCTACGAAGCCGGCGATAAAGCCTGGGCACTTTGACTTACGCCGGCCCGGAGTCGGCACCAAAACATTGATCCATGACCCAACAGAATGATCATACTTTCGACGCTATCGTTATCGGCTCCGGTATCAGTGGAGGCTGGGCCGCCAAAGAACTCTGCGAGCAGGGTGTGAAAACCCTAGTGCTGGAACGGGGACGGGACGTCAAACACGTCGAAGACTACCCCACTGCCCTCTATAATCCCTGGGATTTCGAACACCGTAACCAGCTCACCCGCCAGATGCGGGAAGAAAGTCCCGTAACCTCCCGCTGCTATGCCTACCGGGAAGATACCGAGCATTTTTTCGTCAGGGATCAGGAACATCCCTACATTCAGGAAAAACCCTTTGACTGGATCCGTGGCTATCAGGTAGGCGGAAAGTCCCTGATCTGGGCGCGGCAAACCCAGCGCTGGAGTGAATACGATTTTGCCGGACCCGCCCGGGACGGTTATGCCGTAGACTGGCCGATCCGCTACCCTGACATCGCTCCCTGGTACAGCCATGTGGAAAATTTTGTCGGCATCAGCGGTAATAAAGACGGGCTGGATGCCCTGCCGGACGGCGAGTTCCTGCCGGCCTGGGAAATGAATGATGTGGAAAAAGAATTGCAGCAGCGCATCCAGGAGCACTATCCGGATAGGCGGGCGGTCATCGGCCGCTGCGCCCACCTGACGCAGCCCCGGGAAATCCACAGTCAGCAGGGTCGCGGCCAGTGCCAGGCCCGGAATCTTTGCTACCGGGGTTGTCCGTTCGGAGCTTATTTCAGTTCCAATTCCTCTACCCTGCCCTGGGCTCAAAAAACGGGTAATTTAACCGTGCAGCCCGACTCGGTGGTCCATTCCATCATTTACGATGAAGACTCAGGACGGGCAAACGGGGTGCGGGTCGTACACCGTCTGACCCACGAAACGACGGAGTATTTCGCCCGCGTCATCTTCGTCAATGCCTCCTGTCTGAATACCAATCTGATCCTGCTCAATTCCACTTCCGATCGCTTCCCGCAGGGACTGGGGAATGATCACGGAATCCTGGGCAAATACATAGCCTTCCACAATTATCGGGGTTCCGTTACGGCTAGTTGGGACGGTCTGCCGGATTCCTATTACTACGGCCGCAGGCCCACCGCCATCATGATGCCCAATTTCCGCAATGTGCAGCGACAGGAAATGGATTTCATGCGGGGCTATATGTGTTTCTACACGGCCACCCGCAAAACCTGGAGTCGCCCCGAAAAAGAACACCGCATCGGGGCCGATTTCAAAAAGAAGATCTCCGAACCGGGCGAATGGAGCATCTACATGATGATGCAGGGCGAAACGATCCCCATTGCGGAAAATCACGTTCGGTTGAGCGAAGACCAGACCGACGAATGGGGTGTTCCCCGGCTGATCACTTCGGTCGGCTACCAGGAAAACGATGAAAAACTACTGCAGGATTTTCTGGAACAAAGTACGCAGATGCTCGAAAAATCGGGATGCCGGGACATCCACGCCGGCGATAGCGGGCAGGCGCCGGGGCTCGATATCCACGAGATGGGCGGGGTCCGGATGGGGCACGATCCCGCTACCTCCATGCTCAACCGCTGGAACCAGTTGCACGCCTGCCCCAATGTGTTTGTGACGGACGGCGCCTGCATGACCTCCACCGGTACCCAGAATCCTTCCCTGACGTACATGGCCCTGACGGCCAGAGCGGCAAATTATGCGGTAAAGGAACTGAAAGCCGGCCGTTTATAACACTGCGGAACGGTAGTTGAAAGGCAAAACCGAATTACGTTTTGCTTTAAAAATATACCAACTCTGGTGAGTAACATTGATTGTTAAAAGTCGAAAACCAGAAATGACTGAAATTTACCGCGAGGCGGAAAGACGCTAAGCTTTTTAGTGAATTTGCCGACGGCAAATCCACTAACCTTTGCGTACGTAACCGTTAATGTCGCAAAAGATCGAAAAATTTGCTTCAGCAAATTTTCTCGAAAGAAGTCATTGTAAAACTTCGCGGCTTCGCGGCCTTCGCGGTGAAAACAAGCTTTATTAATTTTCAATGTTCGGCACTACCGTTGGTGTTTTTCTGGTCCTCGCTGGCAGTCGTTTTGGAGTGCTGAACGCGTCGTCTCGTCAAACCGAGCCTTCCCGAAAATGGGATCACAGGATCTAAATCCTTCACGCCCAACCTGCTATTCCAACAAACCTGATGGAATTAAAAAACTATTTAAAAAAAAGTTTAAAATATTTTGTTTGCCCCATAAATTTGTTTTAAATTGCGAAACAAATGATTGAATTTTGTTTAAATAAGATAAAATTACAACAATGATCAGAGAGGACCGGATTCAGCTCAATAGGCGCTTTATAAAGGTATTCAAACTGCTGGAGGATCGCGGCGACATTATCAAAAACGATCGCAACGGCAAGGGCCTCGGAGATTTTGCCAAAAAGATCCTGGGCAACCGCGCTTATGGTCATATCGTTCGGGCTTATCTGAATGAAGATGATAAACGCTGTATCGATTACCGTCAGGCCCGCATCATCTGTCGGGAATACGGCGTCAATGAATCCTATCTGATCGACGGAGAAGGCACACCTTTCGGAATGGAACTCCCCGAGCCTCCCATTATCGAAGAAAGCGATATGCCCGCTCCCAACATTCTTTTCACCACTACCGAGGCTTTTGCCGGTAGCGCCGTTGATGTGGGCAGTTTCGCCCGGGAGGATCTCGATTTCTTCAATATTCCCGGCCTGAGCGGCAACGGTTTGGTTGCCTTCCCGATCAAAGGGAATAGTATGGAACCCGTGATCCAGGATAGTGATATCGTTATCTGCCGGGAGATCGACGGTGTCGGAGAATTACGGGATAACAAGATCTATGCCGTAAAAAGTAATGGTTCTCTCTGGGTGAAGTACGTACAACGGGTGATCAACAACAAAGGGCGTACGACCCATCTGAAGATGATCTCCGCCAACCACCTGGAATACGATCCGTTCCTGGAGGAGGTTAATGAATATACCCGGCTGTTTCAGGTAATCCGGCGGATCAGTGCCCTGTAGGGCCACCCATCGTATCGGAGCGGCTTTCGGTAATTAGTTTTCAAGATCAAGTAGGTAATTCGGTATTGGCACCGGTAGACTCCGGGTGCCCCGGTTCGACCTATGTAAGAACTTAACCCTTAAAAAAATTTTATCCTGCTGTTTTTTGTTGGGCTCCCAGGCTGAGAGATCAGTCCATGGGAGTTTTTTTTTGATGGCGGAAATGGCTGGATATTAGGTTCTGACGATGGCATTTCGAGCTCCTTAACAACACGAGGAGTAAGATTTCAGAAGTGCCCGGCGAAGTTGGAGCGAAAAAATATTAATTAAAAGCCCAGAAAATCAACCATGCTCTCACCCCTGTAGGCGCTGTCGCAGCGCTTCGTACAACATTATACCCGCGGCGACGGAAACATTGAAAGAATCGGTGCTGCCCGCCTGGGGAATGATGAAACGTTCATCCGCCCGGTCGGCCACGCCCTGACTAATGCCCGTATCTTCCGAACCAACTACCAGCGCAACCGGACCGCGCATATCCAGATCGTAAATATATTTTTCGGCCTGCAGATCACTGACCAGCACCTGTACACCGGATTGCTGTAACAGCTCGATCACATTGACCAGACTGGATTCCCGGCAAACCGGTATGCGGTTGAGTGCTCCGGCACTGGTCTTGATCGCTTCCCCGTTGATCAGGGCACTCCCCTTCTGGGGGATGATCAGCGCATGGGCGCCGACACATTCCGCCGATCGGGCGATCGCGCCGAGATTGCGCACATCCGTTACTCCGTCCAGAATGACCAGTAGGGGCATTTCGGAACGTTCGTAGACCAAAGGAAGGATATTTTCCAGGCGATGGTAAGGGATCAGGGATTGTAAACCGATGATCCCCTGGTGATTGGCGCTGGTCCATTTCCGCAAACGCTCCTTTGGGGCCACCTGTAGCGGGATATCAAACTCACGGCTCAATTGCCGGATCTCCTTCTCAAAGTCGCCGCGTACGCCCTTCTGCAAGATCAGTTTGTCAAAATTCACGCCGGACCGGACTGCTTCCACCACGGGATGCCGACCGAAGATCACATTATTGGATGCCGTTTTCGCCACTATTTATTTTTTAGAATATAAACTGAAAGTCGTTTTCAGAGAGCTTGAATTTGGAGGGATTATTCCCAAAGAAGGAGACGGTCCTTTCCATTGCTGATGGATCAATGGTCCTGTTGTTTCCTGCTTTCGCCGGGTCTCATTCATATTAGCCATCAAAAACCAGCAAAATAAATAAGCATTTAACCTTCGGCCCATCAAATCTGCAAGCCCCCAAAATCTTACACTTGCCGGGCAAAGATAATACAATACCCCATCACTGCCCCCACACGAGCCGGCTTCCAATCTCATCAAAAGGTAGCGAACAGACAAATTGGAAATAATTTTTTCTATAAATTTGCTATCCCGGATGCAACATCGCCTAAGCAACCTAAAAAAAACCACCCTTCAGCGTCTTTATCATTTTCCGTGATGCCCCGATCCAGGTCATCCTAAATCAAAAACTTAAACATGAATTTTAATTCTAGTCTGCGTTTTTTTCCGCTTCTGGTATTGTTCAGCATTTTGACGGCATCTTCCCTCCACGCACAGCGCCAGTCTTACCTGGATGCAGCGATGCGGTTTGTGGAGCAGAAGAGGGAACAATGGGAACTCAGCCGTGAGGATATCGGCGATATGGTAGTCAGCGACCAGTTTGTTTCCCAGCACAATGGAGTGAATCACTTCTATTTTATCCAGCGCTACCAGGGGATCGAAGTCCACAATGCCATTTTGGGTATCCACGTCACCGCGACGGGGAAACTGGGTTTCGCTACCAGTCGTTTCGTACCGAACCTGGCCGATAAGATCAACACCGTACAACCGGCCCTGACGCCCTACGATGCCGTTCGGCGCGTCGCTTCCGATCTAAGCCTGGCCATTACCGAACCGCTGCGGGTAGTAGAGCGCAACGGAAGTCGGGAGATCACCTTCCACGGCGGCTCCGTTTCCGCTTCGGATATTCCGGTAAAATTATTTTTTCAGCCGATCGCCGGCACGGATGAGGTTCGCCTCGTCTGGAATTTGCTGGTCGATCAGATCGACTCTCCCGATAACTGGAGTATTCGGGTAGACGCGCTGACGGGCAAGATCCTGGAAAAAAATAACCGGACGGTTTATTGTTCCGCCCGTAAAAAAGAACACCAGCACGGCCAGAACTGTAGCTACACCCCTGCCGCCGGTCCGGCGAAATTCCAGCCGCTGCAACGGGCGCTGCTGGAGAAAAGTAATACCACTTCCGGCACGGCTTCCTACAATGTATTCCCGCTACCGCTGGAAAATCCGCTGGAAGGAGAGCGGGTATTGCTGGTGGATCCGCACGATCCGATCGCTTCCCCGTACGGCTGGCACGATACGGATGGCCAGGAAGGACCGGAGTATTCCATTACTCGTGGCAATAACGCCCACGTATTCCTCGACCTCGATGATAAAGACGAAACCGAAGGGGATGAGACCGACGGTGGTGAGGACATGGTATTCGATTTCCCACTGGATCTCAGCCTGGAACCGGAAGAATATCAGGACGCCGCCAATACGCAATTGTTCTACATGCTCAACGTCATGCACGACTTTGCCTATCACTACGGCTTTGATGAAGCATCCGGTAATTTTCAGGTGAATACCTACGGACGCAGCGGTGAAAATGACGATATGGTAGAGGGGCAGGCCCAGGACGGTGGGAACATCAAAGACGATGATCACATCAATAACGCCAACTTCTTTACGCCTCCCGATGGTTTTTCCGGACGTATGCAGGTTTACCTCTGGAACACAACCACCAACAATCTGCTGACCGTACTGGCACCCGATGCCATCGAGGGCGGATACGAATCCAGCACGGCCAGTTTCGGCCCGTCGATTGATAACGAACCGCTGGAAGGCCGGGTGGTGGAAGCATACGACAACTCCACTCAACCCAATCTGGCTTGTAACACCATCGTGAATATTGAGGAAGTTACCGGTAGTATTGCACTGGTAGACCGCGGTAGCTGCTTTTTCAAGGAAAAGACTTACAATGTGGAAGAGGCCGGCGCGATTGCCCTGGTGATCTGCAACTTCGAAGAATCAGTCGTCGGTATGGGCGATACGGATGATGTGCCGGACGTGAATATTCCCACGGTGATGCTGAAAAGCTCGGACTGCCGCCTGATCCGCCAGTTCCTGAATGCCGGAGTGGATATCCGGCTGGTACTGCCCGATAATTCCGGGCCGACCTATCTGGACGGCGGTCTCGACAACGGTCTGATCGCCCACGAATACGGCCACGGAATCACGACCCGTCTGACGGGAGGCGGTTCTCAGGTCGATTGTCTGTTCAACGATGAAGCCATGGCCGAAGGCTGGAGTGATTTCTTCAGTCTGGTGCTGGTTGCCAAGGAAGGTGATCAGGGATCAACTCCCGTTGGTATGGGCAGTTACGTTTGGAACCGTCGCGCCGATGGGGTCGGTTTCCGCCGCCTTCCCTACTCTACGGATATGGAGATCAACAACTTTGCTTACGACGATGTGATCGGTCAGGGTACCCACAGTCTGGGCGAAGTCTGGACCCTTACCCTCTGGGATCTCTACTGGGAGATGGTGGACCTCTACGGATTTGACGATGACCTGTACTTCGGTACCGGTGGTAATAATAAAGCGATCCAGCTGATGATGGATGGCCTCAAACTGCAGGCCTGTAATCCGGGTTTCGTGGATGGCCGCGATGCGATCATTGCTGCGGACGCCATCTTATTTGACGGAGCTCACGAATGTATGATCTGGGAGGTATTCGCCCGCCGGGGTATCGGCTGGGATGCCGTGCAGGGACTCACTACCAACCAGAATGATAATTACGAAAGCTTCCTGAAAATGCCGCAATGCGTCAAGGAACTGAAGATCGTAAAGACCGTAGATAAAGACCTGATCAATCCCGGAGAAGATCTGGAATATACCCTGCGTATTGCCAATCATACCGACGCTGTAGCTACCGGTGTGATGATCAGCGATATCATTCCCGACGGCGCCGTGGTAAACGCCGCATCTGTTTCCGACCTGTTTCCTTTCACGATCACGGATAATACCATTGTGTGGGAAGCCGGAGACATTCCTTCCGGTCAGGAATTCTCTCTGAAATATAGCATCACGACCAGCACGGAGCTTGCTTCCGAACAGCTGTTTTACGACAATATGGAAAGTTTTGGAGACAACTGGATCCAGCAAAACCTGGAAGGTACCGAGATCTGGGACCTCAGCCAGGATGCAGCCAACAGCGGCGAGCAATCCTGGTTTGTTCGCGACTCCAAAAACGATAATGACCAGGGCCTCATGTTGTTCGATCCGTTGCCCGTTACCGGCAGTCAGCCCGTCCTGCGTTTTTACCACAAATACGAAACCGAACCGGTAGAAGATGGCGGTATCGTGCAGATCTCCACTGATGGCGGATTGAATTGGGATTTCCTCGACGATAAATTTTTCAAACACAAATACCGCCGGAAGATCGACTACAGCGCTTTCGCCATACCGGGTATCGGTGGTTTCTGGGGTAGCCTTCAGGAATTCACGCCGTCCTATATCGATCTGAGCGCGTACCAGGGGGAGAATATCCAGGTGCGTTTCCGCTTCGGATCGGACGGTGAAGATCCGAATGCCGTGCATCCGTACGAGGGCTGGTACGTCGATGATTTTGAGATCCTCGATATGTTGAACTACGAAACCGAAGCCTGTATCAGTTCGGAAAACGGTGGTATGGCCTGCGACCGTCCCGACGAACGCGGTACGGTTGTGGACTCCCGTTCGA
This sequence comes from Flavilitoribacter nigricans DSM 23189 = NBRC 102662, assembly GCF_002646595.1. Taxonomy (GTDB): domain Bacteria; phylum Bacteroidota; class Bacteroidia; order Chitinophagales; family Saprospiraceae; genus Flavilitoribacter; species Flavilitoribacter nigricans. The sequence continues at coordinate 223,096 of NZ_PDUD01000011.1, read as the reverse complement.
CTACGGCAGTAAGTGAGATCGAGGCATTGGGGGCCGAAGTCCGGGTATTCCCGAATCCGGTCAAAGATGAGCTACAGGTAGCGATTGAAGCCCAGCGCAGCGGTCAGTTGTCTCTGAGCCTGCTGAGTCTGGAGGGCAAGTTGCTGCAAAGTCAGGAGCAGATGATCCATACCGGCTTCAACCGCACCCGGATGAACGTCAGTGATCTGCCGACCGGCATGTATATTCTGCGATTGAGCACCGCCGGTGAGGTGGCCACTCAGAAGATCATTGTGGATTAAAGACGGGATGAAGTACGTTGGGATGATTATTCCCAACGTACTTCCTTTCTGTAATTAAGCATTTCCTTTCTGCTTTCTCAACCACGGGCTGCAGCGATAGCGATCCTCCCGGTACATATCGTACAAGGCGTCCATGGAATCGACGCAGTGAGCATACCCCTTCTCTTCCGCCCAGGCAAAAAGCCCTTTGGGATAGTTGACGCCCTGGGTCATCGCCAGTTCCAGATCTTCCCGACTGGCAATATTCAGATACAGAGCATCCGCCGCTTCGTTGATCAGCATCAGCACGATCCGCCAGAGTATTTTCTCACCCAGTTCCGTATCCTTCACCGGCTCGGGTAGTTGGGCATTTTCATCGTAGCGATAAAAGCCGCGCCCCGTTTTCCGTCCCAGAAAGCCGGCTTCCACCAGTCGTTTCTGCGTAAAGGAAGGACGGTATCTCGGATCGTAAAAGAAGGCCTGAAAGACAGATTCGGTAACGGCGTAGTTCACATCGTGCCCGATATAATCCATCAGCGCGAACGGTCCCATTTTAAAACCGCCCAGCTCCGTCATCGCCCAGTCGATGGTCGCCGCATCAGCAATTCCTTCTTCCAGGATACGAATGGCTTCTCCATAAAAAGGCCGGGCTACCCGGTTGACGATGAAACCCGGCGTATCTTTGGCGATCACCGGGGTTTTTCCCCAGCTTCGGATGAGATCACAGAGTTGTTCGGCCAGGCCGCTTTCCGTCTGCACGGCCGGGATCACTTCCACCAGTTTCATCAGGGGGGCCGGATTGAAGAAGTGCATTCCCAGCACCCGTTCCGGCTTCTTGCAGGCGGCCGCAATTCCGGCAATGGACAGCGAAGACGTATTGGTGGCCAATACACAATGGTCGTCCACGATATCTTCAAACTCTTCGAAGAGTCGCTTTTTCACATCCAGCTCTTCAATTACAGCCTCGATCAGCAGACCACACTTCTGGAGCGCATACCGACTATCCTCGTAGTGGATGCGCCCGTTGGCATTATTGGCCTCGGCTTCCGTCAGGCTGCCCTTTTCCACCAGTCGCTGCAGGAAATATTCCAGTTTTTCTTTTGCCCGTCGCAGGGCTTTGGGGTTGTTGTCGTATAGACAGACTTCATGACCGGCCAGAGCCGCTACCTGGGCAATTCCGCTGCCCATGGCGCCACTGCCGACAATTCCTATTCGGGTATCTATATTCATATTTCTGATTGGGGGCTTGAGGGTAGATGATTGGTGGGTCAGGGCTTTTGGTAGGTAGGCTATTGGGTGGTTAGGACCTGGACGATTATGCTAAAAAGTCACAAAATCCAAACCTCCCAACATCCCGTTCTCTTAACTATCCTGCTTGGCAAATACTTTTTTCAACAGATCGGTTGTACGCGCGCTCACGTCGTTGCGGATCGACAGTTCCTTTTTGGCGACCATGGAGAACAGGCCGTCCAGCGCCTGGCTGGTAACGTAGTCACCCAGGTCCGGATTCACCTTTTCCACGAAGGGCAGTTTGTTGTAGGAATTCACCGCATCGCCCCAGTACTGGCGGGCATTGAATTTATCCAGCGATTCGACGATCACCGGACTGAATTCTGCGTAGAGTTTGTTGTAAGTCGCATTGTTCAGATAGGTGGTGGCGGCATTTTTCTCCCCCATCAGGATACCCAGAGCGTCCTGAAAGGTCATGGCTTTAATGGCATCCACGAAAATAGGTGCAGCCTTTTTGGCGGCATCTTCGGCTCCGCGGTTGATCTTTTCCAGAATGACGTTCTCCACATCGCTGAAGCCGGGAATATTTTGCAGTTTATCGGTGACCTTACGCGCCTCGGCCGGCAGCAGGATCTTGTATTGACTCTTGAAATAACCATCCTTGGCGGACAGTCGCTGGGCGCCTTCACTAATCCCGAATTCCAGGGCCTGTTTCAGTCCGGCTCCGATCTCGGCGGAAGTGAGGGCTCCGCTTCCGGTAATGGTGCCGAGGGCATTTTGTATTTCCTGGGGGGTACAGGCGGCCAAAAAAGTCAGCAACACCAGAAATCTAAAGTTTTTCATTGCATTCATTTTAAAGGTAGAAAGCGATGCCGACAGTCATGGCCGGTCATCGTCAAGAATATGTGTAAATCGCAGGAGAGATCCCAACTTATTCCTGATTAGGACCCGGGGCAATAAGTCCGGTCACTTCGCTGCTATAGTAAAGACGAAATCAAAGGGTGAAATAACGTTAGAAAAACGTTATGGTAATATTATTGTTCGCTGCCTGCACGCCCCCTTTTAACCTCCGGTCAGGATCCGGACCAGATCGCCGACGGAAAAGCCGAGCGAACCACTGGATACCTCCACCGAAGCTTCATCGACCGGGCCCGCCAGGGGTGGGTTCATTTTGCGTACTTTCACCTTCGCCCCCTGCACGTTGTCGAATTGCCGGTCGATCCGGTCCAGTATGCGTTGGGCTACGGTCTCCAGCAGTCGGGCCGGCTCACGAAACTCCGCGTGGCAAATGTGGTACAGGGTTTCGTAATTTACGGAGCTGGACAGCTCGTCCTCCTCCGCAGCATCTTCGATATCGGCCACTACCTGAACATCCACAATGAATTCCCGCCCCAGGGTCTCCTCCTCCGGATAAAACCCGTGGTATCCATATAAACGGATCCCTTCCAGTGCTATGATCGCCATTTTTTTGCCGGTAAGATAGGTATTTTGTGTCTAGTGATTAATCCTCCCAAAGCATGAACAATGCTTTCTGAAATATACTTAACTTTGCTTTACCAAATTCCTAACCAAAACCAAAATCAAAGGAGTATATGCACGCTAATGGCGCCAAGCAAGCCGAAATAAAGAAAAAAGCGAAAGAAGATCGCTTTCAGTATCACGACTACTATCAGATCGACGACCTCCTGCAGGAAGATCACCTGCTGGCCCGCGAGGCGGTGCGCGCCTGGGTAAAACAGGAAGTCAGCCCGATCATTGAAGAATACGCCGATAAAGCCCAGTGCCCGACCCACCTGTTCAAGCAACTGGGGGAGATCGGAGCTTACGGCCCGAGCCTGCCGGAAACCTACGGCGGCGGCGGTATGGATGAGATCGCCTACGGGATCATCATGCAGGAGCTGGAGCGCGGGGATTCCGGGATCCGTTCCATGGCTTCCGTTCAGGGTTCACTGGTGATGTATCCCATTTACCGCTTCGGCTCTGAGGAACAAAAAAGAAAATATTTGCCCAAACTGGCAACCGGCGACCTCATTGGTTGTTTCGGTCTTACCGAGCCGGATCACGGATCGAATCCCAGCGGCATGGTTACCAACATTAAGGATGACGGCGATGCCTATATCCTGAACGGGGCCAAAATGTGGATCACCAATTCACCGATGGCCGACATTGCCGTGGTGTGGGCCAAGGACGAAGAAGGGATCGTGCGCGGCCTGATCGTCGAGAAAGATATGAAGGGATTCTCCGCACCGGAGATCCACGGAAAATGGTCGCTACGGGCTTCCATTACCGGTGAACTGGTCTTTGAAGATGTGCGGGTGCCGAAATCCCAGGTGCTGCCGAATGTACAGGGACTGAAAGGTCCGCTGAGCTGCTTGTCCAAGGCACGTTACGGGATCGCCTGGGGAGCGATCGGTGCGGCACTGGACTGCTACGATTCGGCCCTGCGGTATTCTCAGGAACGCATCCAGTTCGACCGGCCGATCGGAGGGTTCCAGCTGACCCAAAAGAAACTGGCGGAGATGATCACGGAGATCACCAAAGCCCAATTACTGGCCTGGCGGCTGGGCACACTGGCAAACGAAGGGAAAGCCAGTCCGGCCCAGATATCCATGGCCAAACGCAACAACGTTCACATGGCCCTGGAAGTGGCCCGGGAAGCCCGGCAGATCCACGGCGGTATGGGTATCACCAACGAATATCCGGTGATGCGCCATATGATGAACCTGGAAACGGTGCTGACCTACGAAGGTACTCACGACATTCATCTCCTGATCACCGGTATGGATGTGACGGGCCTGAATGCGTTTAAGTGATTGGTGGTAGACGGTAGACGGTCGATGGTCGATGGTGGACGGTCAGGCCATCAACCATCAACCGTCAACCGTCAACCGTCAACCGTCAACCGTCAACCAAACATTTATATAAAATTTCGCAGTTTATCTCCTCAATAGCCGGGTTTATCGGTTAATTTAACGGAAGATAAAACAAATGCCCCCCGAAAAATCGTTAGTAGTATTGTTGTTGGGCAGAAAGTATCAAAGCATGGAACAACCAATCACCCGCTTCAAGCCTTTCACCAGCAACTTATCCGAAAAAAGCAAAAAGCAGAAAGATGTGGAAATCCATAACCTTTTGCGTGTTAGCCGTACTAGGCATGCAACATACTATGAAGGGACAAGCCTCGCAGGCAGCCATGCAGGCAAAAGATACGATCTACCTGACTAATCCCTCGTTTGAAGATTACCCTAGACCCGGCAAACCGCCAACTGGCTGGTATGACTGTGGTTTTCCCGGAGAAACACCTCCGGATGTCCAACCCGATGCCACCTTTTCCGTTTCGAAACCAGCTTCCCACGGCGATAGCTATATGGGAATGGTGGTCAGGGACAATGACACCTGGGAATCCGTTTCCCAGCGACTGGAGCGCCCGCTGAAAAAAGGTAAATGTTACGAATTCAGTATGGACCTCGCCCGTTCGGAGCTGTACATCAGCGTCAGCCGGGTAAGCGAGGAGACCGCCAACTACGCCACTCCCGCGAAGCTACGGATCTACGGAGGTTACGGCTATTGTGACAAGCAATTTTTACTGGCGGAAAGTAAACTGATCATCAACCACCGCTGGTTGCAGTACAACTTCCGTTTCGAACCACCCGCTGACTATACTTACCTGATCTTCGAAGTATTTTACCAGACACCGACCCTGTTCCCCTACAACGGTAACGTGTTGCTGGATAATGCTTCCGGCGTCCGGGAGATCCCCTGCAACGAGGAAACTCCGGCCGAACCGCAGGAGATCGTAAAAGAAAACGTTCCGCAAACACCGGCCACCCCGGATACCCGCCCGGATCCACCGGTAGTAAAGGAACCCCGGGTAGTGACTACGCCGCCGAAAGATCCTCCCCAGGAAACGGAACCGGCTACACCGCAGCCCGATCGCAAAAAGATCGTACTGGGTGGTAAAGAAGTCGGGGAAGTCCGGGAAGGGGCTACCATCCGGATCGACAAGTTGTTTTTCGAATCCAATAAGGCCATCATCAAGACCGAATCTTACGAAACGCTCGATGAGGTCTACGACTTCCTGCAGAGTCTGCCCGAAGTGATTGTGGAGATCGGAGGACACTCGAACGGTCTGGCCGGTACCAGTTTTGCCAATAAGCTGTCGACCGACAGGGCGAGGGCGGTAGCGGATTATCTCGCCGAAAAGGGCGTGAGCCGGGATCGCTTGTATTCCCGGGGCTACGGTAAGACCCAACCCATTGCCAGCAACGAATCTCTCCAGGGACGCCAGCAGAACCAGCGTGTAGAGATCAAGATCGTTGGCTTTAAGAAAAATTAATCTCCTTATCGATAAGTCCCGGATCCGGATCGCTTGATCCGGATCCGGGACTACTATTTATCCTACTCTACTACTTTGGATTTTCGCACTACCCTACCCTTTTCGCAAAGTCCATTTCAGCTCCATCACCGGCAATCGGTCCTGGCCCTGGGTTCCTGTTTTGCCGAGCATATCGGCCAGCGGCTGATCGATCGCAAATTCGGGCTGACGCTTAATCCCTTCGGTATACTTTACAATCCGGCCTCTATTCTGGGATCGCTCCGCCTGCTGGAAGCCGGCCGGCCGGTAGAACGCGGGGAGTTGTTCCAACATCAGGACCTCTGGCATCATTTCAGCTTTCACAGTCGCTTTTCTCATCCCGATGCTCCGACTGCCCTGGAGCAGATGAATGCATCCATCACAGAAGTACACCGCAACTGGGAAGCGATCGACCGACTGATCCTTACCTGGGGCACTGCCTACGCTTATCGCCATCTAGGCCAAGACGAGATCGTTGCCAATTGCCACAAATTACCGGGAGAGACCTTTGAGCGTTTCCGCCTGAAGGGTGAATCTATTGTAGAGACGTATACAGAATTTTTATCCCGCCTGAAAAAGGACAAACCGGGATTACAGGTCCTGATCAGTGTTAGTCCGGTTCGTCACCTGCGGGATGGACTGGTGGACAACCAACGTAGTAAGGCCGTTCTCCTGCTGGCCGCAGAAACTCTTTCCCAGGAACTCGATTTCGTCCACTATTTCCCCGCCTACGAACTGGTTCTGGACGATCTGCGGGATTACCGGTTCTACGACCGCGATCTGGCGCATCCGAATAGCGTGGCGGTGGATTATGTGTGGGATTATTTCCGGCGGGCCTGCTTCAGTCCGGAAGCTCAGGCGATTGACGCTCGCATCGATCCGGTGCTTCGGGCCGCCCGGCACCGTCCTTTTCATACGGATACGGCAGCTTTTCGTAAATTCTGTACGCAGCAGTTGGAAAAAATTGCCGAACTGGAAGCTCAATTCCCCTTTATCGATCTTTCTAAAGAAAAGCAACATTTTCTGAATGGCTGAACGGGAGCTTTCTAACGTACCTGAAAGACCTCCAGAAATTCGGGCTTTTCCGGTACGTAGCGATATTGATCGATCAGCAGCCGGATCACGACCTTCATATGGGCAGCTCCGTAAACTACGCCGATGAGCTTTTCCGCTCTGCCTTCCTGCTCCAGCTTTTGCCGTACCGTATTCCGCAGGATATTATCCCGGGCAGTGATGATGTAATTCCACATGCTGCCGGCTTCATCTTCCAAGGGGCCGTAAGCCATCCAGTTCTCCTCCGCGGAAGGCATAAATTCTTTGACCAGTTTACGGCGATCCATGTTTCGGCTGTAATAGTACATTTTGAGCGGGTGTAATACTCGCATTTTCAATTTATCGTAAAACCTCAATTTGCGCCATTCCTCCGCGCCGGTCTCATGCGTAAAATCGGCATGGATGAGTTTACCGGGCAGCTCATTCATTTTCAGGACCTCATTTTGGGTGACGAGACCTAGATTGCCGGCAAACCGCCGGTAATGCCTGGTTACATCATTACTCTTTTTAGATGCTACTCCTTCGTAAATGATTTCGTGACAACTACGGAGCTGGTCAAAAACCTGCCGGTAATACTGCTCTGTTCCAATGTGGAACATCGGAAGGATCCGGAATTGCAGACGCAGTTCAGGATCCCGGCTGCTGAAATCCAGTTTGATCACCCGAAGGTAGAAATCGGTCGATTCTACTACCTGCATAACTTGTCTGTTTTGGTGATCGTATAATTTCTTCAATTCTTCACCACCCTTCCCCTTAGTTCGCCTAAGCCAGGGAGAATTTATACAAAAACGCCCCCTTGGGAACTTCTTTTCCGCTCCTTCAGTTTATCTCCATGCAAGTGTAGTATAACGGCAATTATGCCTGACTTCCACTCAGGCGATGACGGTTCGATTCCGTTCACTTGCTCCAGAACCGGCGGCAGGCGGGTAAATAAAAGCCCGTCCGCCTCCACCATCAAAAAAATGATGAAAAATACTGTTTACCGTACGATTCGCCGATCCATTATTATCCGTAGCGCCGACTATGGGGGACGGTGCCGTAGATGACGGTCAACCAAAAAGCAACTGCAATGCTAAAAGCCCTCATAGGAATTTTCTTATGGGGGCTTTTTCGTAAATCCGACCTCCAGGTCGGATTCCCTCATTTTATCGGATATCCGTACAAATTGTGTCGTAGCTCAACGGTAGAGCACTGCTCTGATATGGCAGCGGTTCCAGGTTCGAATCCTGGCGACACAACGTAACACCGACCTCCATTCGTAAATCCGACCTCCGGTCGGTTGCAACGGCCGACTGGGAAGTCGGCAATACGGCCGGTTCGTTCAACTGGAAGGACACCTGAGTACGAATCAGGAGATATAGGTTCGATTCCTGTACCGGCTACACTATCTTTCGATAAATCCGACTGGAAAGGCGGCTTTACTGCTCTCTCCAGCCGTCTATCAGATCCAGGTAAGAGAATTTTACCGGATTGGACACTACATCGTAGCGCTTACCGGAAAAGGGAGCATGGACGGGCAAATAAAAGCGAACACTCACCGAATCCTGTGGATCCAGCGAAGCCGCTGGGTGCCAGACCCATCCTGCTCCCTTTTTGATAGTCATCAGGGGTTCGAGGTGGATCGGATCGTAAAAGATCGAATCCCGGCGAACGCTAAGCATCCTGTCGAATTGAAAGCGATGATAAATAGACCGCTCCGTTTTTTCCAGACTGAAATTTTCCCACGGATTAATGCTCGCCAGTCCCAATCCGGTACCACAATCGAATCCATAGCTTTCCACACTCTTTTTGTAGGGGGAGTCAAATACAATTCTTCCCGCGTATTCAAAGAGCGTGGAATCCGTCAGCTTGAACTGCAGGTCATTGTCCCGGTAGATCCAGAAAAATTTAGGAAAGAAAGAACGGTTGGTAAGTTGAAAGCGGAGTACACCCGGCCGAACCCGCTCCACCCGGTAACTTACGGAAGACATTGTTCCGGCCGAAGCATACATCTGGGTCAGTGGAACGAGCCTTCCCAAAAAATATCCCCGCGTATATCGGAGATCAAGCGTAAGCAGTATCCCAAGAGCAACCGATAGGATGATAAAAAACCTTTGTACCCATTTCATTTGATCCACCGTTTTGAGCTATCCAATACCCAAGAGATGCACCTACGCCCGGGTTTCGGTGGATATCCGCAGCGGAAAGCATCGTCAGACGAGCCCTTCTTTGACCAGATCGTGTAGATGGATCATGCCGACGTACTGTTGGTCCTTCAAAACGATCAATTGGGTAATGCTGTGGCGGCGGAGGATCTCCATGGCTTTCACCGCGAGCGCATCGTGCTCGATAGTCTTGGGTTTGGCGGTCATAATATCTTTCGCCTGCAGATGGTCCAGTCGCGGGCTTTTTTCCAGCATACGCCGCAGGTCGCCGTCCGTGATGATGCCCAGCAGTTGCCCGTTGACTCCGGTGACGGCCGTTCCACCGAGGCATTTGGCCGTCATTTCCAGGATTACCTCCTGTAGACTGGCCGTTTCCCGTACAGCCGGCACTTCATTGCGGGGATAGAGGTCCCCTACCCGCAGATACATCTGCTTGCCCAGGGAACCTCCGGGATGGAACTGGGCAAAATCCTCCGGAGAAAATCCCCGCAGGGCCAGCAGTGCGGTAGCCAGGGCATCCCCCATAGCCGCCTGGGCCGTGGTACTGGCCGTAGGCGCCAGGTTATTGGGATCCGCTTCCTGGGCGACCGGGGTATGCAGCAGATAATCGGCCTGCGTACCGAGATAGGACTTCTTTTTGCCGACCATCGCGATGAGTTTGCTCCCCAGATATTTGACCAGCGGCACCAGCACTTTAATCTCGGCGGTTTCCCCGCTTTTGGATAGACACATGACCAGATCTGCCGACCGGATCATACCCAGATCGCCGTGGATGGCATCCGCTGCGTGCATGAATACGGCCGGGGTTCCGGTGGAATTCAAAGTGGCTACAATTTTCTGAGCGATCAGGGCACTTTTGCCCACACCGGTGACTACCAGCCGGCCGGGAGAGGTATAAATTGCCTCCACACATTGCACGAAAGAATCGTCAATACTCTTTTTGAGACGACGCAATGTCCTGGCTTCTATATCAATGGTTTGGAGGGCCGTTTTAACTATAATATTTTCGGAATCCACAGCAAGTTTTTTTATCTTTGACGGCTTTTTATGCCTAGGGTGGCTGTAAAAAGGCAAAATTCAAAAAAAATGCAGCAGAAAAGCGAAAAAAGCGGAAATTTCTTTAAATTTAAGGAAGTCCATCCGCATCATTTTTCTCTGCTTTTGCAAACTACAGCCATTCCCAAAGAAAAAACCGTATAAAAGGTACAAACACCGACTATAGTTTTATGACCAATTACGTTTGCCACAAATTGTAATGAATGCCAATTTCTGGGTAATCGTTAAAAATCAGTACAAAGAATTCCAACCATGACCGTGTCCAAAGAAAACTTGCATGTAGCCTTAGATCGTTATTTTGGATTTGATAAGTTTAAGGGGAATCAAGAGGCTATTATAAAAAGTGTCTTGAACGGTAACGATACTTTTGTTATCATGCCTACCGGCGGAGGAAAATCCCTCTGTTATCAACTTCCGGCCCTGATGCTGGATGGCACCGCACTTATTATTTCTCCACTCATTGCGCTTATGAAAAACCAGGTTGACTCCATCCGGGGGTACAGCCAGGACGACGAAGTTGCTCACTTCCTGAACTCTTCCCTGACCAAAGCGCAAATGAAGCAGGTCAAGCAGGATATTATGGACGGCAAAACCAAATTGCTGTTCATCGCTCCGGAGACCCTGACCAAGGAAGAAAATATAGAATTTTTCAAACAGGTTAATATTTCCTTCGTTGCAGTGGATGAAGCCCACTGTATTTCCGAATGGGGCCACGATTTTCGCCCGGAATACCGCCGCATCCGCTCCATGCTCGATGCGATCGGAGAAGACATTCCGGTGATCGCCCTCACGGCAACGGCCACGCCGAAAGTCCAGTCCGACATCGTAAAGAACCTGAATATGGATGATCACAATACCTTTGTGTCGTCCTTCAACCGGGAAAATCTTTACTACGAAGTCCGGCCCAAAGGAAAGAAGGAACAGACGATCAAGCAGATTATTCAGATCATCAAGACCATTCCCAACCAATCCGGCATCATCTACGTGCAAAGCCGCAAATCTGCGGAAGAGATTGCCCAAATGCTGGTGGTCAACGATATCAAGGCCGCGCCTTACCACGCCGGTCTGGATGCCAAAACCCGCAGCCAGACCCAGGACGGTTTCCTGATGGAGGATATTGATGTGATCGTCGCTACCATCGCTTTCGGGATGGGGATCGACAAACCGGATGTGCGTTTTGTGATCCACTACGATATTCCCAAAAGTATCGAGAACTACTACCAGGAAACCGGTCGCGCCGGCCGGGACGGACTCGAAGGCCGCTGTATTGCTTTCTATGCCTATAAGGATATCCTGAAACTGGAGAAGTTCCTCCGGGACAAACCGGTTGCAGAGCGTGAAATGGGCGCCCAACTCATGCAGGAGGTGATGGCCTACGCCGAAACTACCGCCTGCCGCCGCCGGTTCCTGCTACACTATTTCGGTGAAGACTTCAACGATGAGGACTGTGGGAAAATGTGCGACAATTGCCGCCACCCCAAGGAAAAAGTTGAGGTGAAGGACGAAATGAAATTGGCGCTCGAAACCATTCTGGATCTCGATGAGAACTACGGCATCAAGACCCTGATCGATTTCGTGACGGGCAATGAGACCAAGCAGATCAAGGATTTCCGCTTCAATAAACGCCCCCTATTCGGAAAAGGGAAAGGAAAAGATGATACTTTCTGGAGTTCCGTATTCCGTCAGGGCATTCTCGAAGACCTCGTCTACAAGGACATCGAGACCTACGGCCTCCTGAAGATGACCGATAAAGGCCACGAGTTCATTAAGCATCCGCATTCCTTCATGATCCCGATCAACCACGATTTTGAAGCGGAACTGGCCGAGAGTAACGATGCTCCCGTTCGTACCGCCGTGCTGGACGAAAATCTGATGGGGATGCTCAAGGACCTGCGTCGCAAGGAGGCTAAACGCCGGGATGTGCCGCCCTTCGTGATCTTCCAGGATCCTTCGCTGGAGGATATGGCCACGCAGTATCCCATCACACTGGATGATATGATCCAGGTGCAGGGCGTGAGCAAGGGTAAGGCCAAACGCTACGGCCGTCCTTTTATCGAACTGATCGCGAACTACGTTGAGGAGAACGAAATTATCCGTCCGACGGAGTTTGTCGTAAAGCAGGTCGCCAATAAATCCAAGGTAAAAGTGAATATCATTCAGGGTATTGACCGCAAGATGCCCTTGGAAGACCTGGCCGGTTCCAATAGCCTCAGCATGGAGGAATTGCTGGAAGAACTCTACGCGATCGTCAATTCGGGCACGAAAGTGAACATCGATTATTACATCGACGAAAATGTCGACGAATACTCCCGGGAAGATATCTTAGATTATTTCAGAGAGGCCAAGACCGATTCCGTCGAAGAGGCTTACGCCGAACTGAACGAGGATGACATTACCCGTGAGGAGATCGAGATCATGCGGATTAAATTCCTATCTGATTACGCTAATTAAAAGAGGCGCTGAGGGGGCGGGAGTCTGTGCTTAGGAAGTTCGTTTCGATCTCCGTGCCGACGCCGGCCCTCTTAGTCCCCATATTTCTATGGAAATTATCATCATCAACGGTCCCAATCTCAATCTCCTGGGGAGAAGGGAGCCGGGCATCTACGGGGAAGATACCTTTGAAGATTTTCTGCTACACCTGCAGGGATTATTTCCTTCCGTAGATCTTCATTATTTCCAAAGTAACCACGAGGGAGAGATCATTGACAAACTGCACGAGGTAGGTTTCGATTACGACGGGATCATTCTCAATGCGGGAGGTTATACCCATACTTCCGTAGCGATGGGTGACGCGATTGCGGCCATTGAAACGCCGGTGATCGAAGTACATATCTCCAATGTCTACGCCCGGGAACCTTTCCGGCACAAGTCCTATTTATCCCGGAACTGCGAAGGTTGTATTATCGGATTCGGCCTGCGCGGGTATGAATTAGCAGTACAGTATTTTTTGTAAGATCGTTCGGAGCGAGATGGGCTCCGAACGGGAGGTGATCTACGATACGCCTTCCATTTTCTTTTTACCTTCCTTCAACTCGAAGTTGAAGCCATCGGCGAGCAATTGCTCGTATTTATCCTTATCGAATTTATACAGGCGCGCCGGACGGTGCGCCACGCCCTCCTGGGTCTCATCCAGATCGATGAGCAGATTCATGGAGAGGATCTTTTTGCGGAAATTCCGTTTTTCCAGTTCTGTTTCGAGTATGGCTTCGTAGAGGTGCTGTAGCTCGGTCAGGGTAAATTTATTCGGCAGGAGCTCGAATCCGACCGGGCGATAACGAACCATCCATTTCAGTCGCTGAAAGCAGGCATCGAGGATCTCCTGGTGGTCAAAAGGCAGATTCTTTAACTTGGAAACGGAATGCCATTCGGCCTTGCGGGCTACGGCAGAGCTGGTCTGTACTTCGTAATTATCAATACGGATGAGGGAAAAATAAGCAACGGTGATCACCCGCCCGAAAGGGTGCCGGTTCACCGCACCGAAAGTCTTTACCTGTTCGAGGAAAACGTTGCGAATTCCCGTCATTTCTTCCAGAACACGCTTGGCAGCCGTATCCAGATCTTCGTTGGGATACACAAAATATCCGGGTAAAGCCCATCTGTTCTTAAAGGGTTCTTCTCCCCTTTTGATCAATAATACCTTGAGGTCTCCTTCATCAAATCCAAAAATGACGTTGTCGACCGTGAATGCCGACTTAAAGAAATTGTTCAATTCCGTCATAACACACAGCAGCTCAGTAATATGATTTGGTTCGGCAAGTTACTCATTTTGACAGCTTTTTCCAACGGATTAGGATAATTAGTGTAAAAAGTACAACATCTAAACACGCCATATTACTTTTTGTTTTTCTAGGATTTATCAAAAAAAAATTATAACATGTAGTGTTTTTATTATATGTTACTCTAAAACGCGCTCTGATGAACTGGCCTGCACTACCTTTCGTGCGGTTGATCCTGCCTATGGGTCTGGGTATCCTATTGGGTACTGCTTCATTTCCCGTTCCCGGGCATATTTTGCTTATTGGTCTTGGATCTTTCCTCTTTTTACTGTTCTACCTTTCCCGTTCCAGGCTTACGTACCGCTATCGACGCTGGTTTGGTGGATTGCTTTTCTGTAGCCTCACCGTCTTCGGGTTCGGATTACTTCGATACCATACGCCCCGTTACCATCCGGATCATCTGATGCACCTTACCGACCAGGCATCCTACTGGGATTTCCGGGTAGATCAGATCAGAAACGTGGATAAGAGCATCCGTGCTCTGGGGACCGTACTGGCGGCAGCTGATTCCGGCCGATCCGTATTCCCGGCTAGTGGTCAAGTGCTCCTTTACCTCGATCCGGATAGCCTGGCCCGATCGCTGGTTCCCGGCGACCGATTGTGGTTTCGCGCTCCGGTAGAACAACTTAGTCCGGCCATAAATCCCCACGCTTTCGACTTTGCAGCCTATATGGCCAAAAAGGGCGTATACCACCGGGCTTTCGCTTCCGGGAAAGATTGGGTCCGGACGGAAGCGAACACCAACGGGGGGCAGGCACACCTCTATCGCCTGCAGCAATATTGCCTCGGTCAACTCCGCAAATACATCAAGGGAGAAGCAGCCGTTGCCATTGGCGCGGCGCTGATCATGGGGGAACGCGAACTGATCAGTGAAGAAGTACGAAAGGCCTACACGGATACGGGATCGATCCACGTACTGGCCGTTTCCGGTCTGCACGTCGGGATCATTTACCTGGGGTTTGGTTGGCTGCTGACTTTAGTGGGATTGAAGGGACGATCACGGCGCTGGCCGAGAGCGGTATTACTGATCGTGGCCATTTGGTTTTATGCACTCTTCACGGGTGGATCCGCTTCGGTGCTTAGAGCCGCCAGCATGTTCTCGCTGCTGATCATCGGGGAAGCACTTTACCGCCGTCACAATATCTACAATACGCTGGCCGCCTCTGCCTTTTTGCTTTTGTGTATGCAGCCGTACCTTTTATTCGACGTCGGTTTTCAATTGTCTTACCTCGCGGTGATCGGCATCGTCTTTTTTCAGGGGCGGATCTACCGGCTTTGGTATATTCCCAACCGGGTCGGAGATTTTTTCTGGAAACTCGCCTCGGTTTCTCTGGCGGCTCAATTGACCACATTACCCATCAGCCTGTTCTACTTTCACCAGTTCCCCCTTTATTTCTGGCTGTCGGGTTGGGTAGTTGTCCCGGCGGCCCTCGTTATTCTCAGTCTGGGTTTGGGATTGTTGCTGTTGCACCACTTCCCCTGGATCCCGGATTTGTTGGGTGAGGTACTGGAAGTGGTGATCAATACCATGAATGAACTCATCTTCGCCATTCAGCAACTGCCACTGGCTCTACTTAATGGTATCTGGCTCGGTAGCGGCATCATTCTGCTACTCTACGTCGTGATCCTGAACCTGATGCGGGGCCTGCACGATCGCCGGCTGCGCCCGGTACAGGCAGCCCTACTAGGAATGATCGTAGTGGGCATCTGGTGGAATGTCCGCATCTGGCGGGCCCAGACGCAGCAAGTGATCACTGTTTATCATCTGTACGGCCATACTGCTATTGATATTTTCGAAGGCCGGCAGGTCTATTGCCTCAGCGATCTCCCCGCTGACGATCCCAAGCTCACCATGGCTGCTGCCAACAACCGGGCTTATTACCAGGCCCGTTCGGTGGCAAGCATCCCGATTCAGGATACGACTATTCAGAAGCAGCACTTTTATTACCAAGACCGCTATTTTCGGTTTGGCCGGTTTAGCGGACTGATCGTGGAGGCGCTGCCCGAACGTCTACCTCCGGCTCCCATCGAGATCGACCTGCTGATCCTCCGCAACAATGCCCGGCTGGATCTACACGAGCTGATCCGTTTTTTTTCGCCCGATCTGATCCTGCTGGACGCATCAAACTACCGGCAACGCGTGGATCGGTGGCTGGAGGAAAGCCGGCAATTGGGAATCCCCTGCCGGGATATCGGTCGCCAGGGAGCCTGGCTTTCGGAAATTCCCGCAGAAGAGATCTGAACACTTGAGTATTGGATAAATGATCCGCTTTTTTCACACACTCAAAACAATGGATCATGTCCGACAAAAAAACTGATTTTTGGTATTACACCCGTCGCGAAAGGCAGGCTACGCTGGCCCTGCTGATCTTGGCTATTTTGGTCTTCCTGTTTCCCGCTGTTTATCAATTTCGACCGGCCGGAGAAACTTCCGTCGACCGCCGAGATTTTTTACAGGCGATCGAGGAATTGGAACAAATGCAGGAAAAAGCAGCGCCCCTACGGGTAGCGGCTGCGTTTTACTTTGATCCCAATGCAGCTGATCTGGAAACGTTGGAACAGCTTGGCCTGCCGGCGGCTACCGCCCGAACGATCATCAAATACCGCGAGAAAGTCGGTAGGTTTCATTCCGTCGAGGATCTCCAAAAGATCTACAATCTCCGTGAGGAGGATTTTCAGCGACTGGCACCTTATATAAAAATAGCGGCCGCTCCGAAGAAGGCAGCTCCTCAGGCCACTCCACGGGCAACTGTTCAACCGGAAGAATTTCCCTTTGATCCCAATGCCGCTACTTACCGGGAGTTGGTCCGACTGGGTCTGCCGGAAAAAACCGCCGCTACCCTGATCCGCTACCGGGAAAAGGGCGGAACTTTTCGGAAAAAAGAAGATATGAAAAAGATATACGGTCTGCGGGAGCAGGATTACCAGCGTCTGGAGGCTTTTATTACGCTTCCCCTGGCCGATGCTGCGATCCGGTCAGATCGGTTCGCTGACGATCTGCAACCAGAGCAACCTGCCAGAGCAGTTCCGGCCAGTTACGCCGCTCCCGCCCCGGTCAGTATTGATATTAACCAGGCTACTGCGGAAGAATGGCAACTACTGTACGGTATCGGCCCGGTGCTTTCGCAGCGGATTGTCCGGTTCCGGGATAAACTGGGCGGTTTTGTCCGGATCGAACAGGTCGCAGAAACTTATGGCCTACCGGACAGTACCTTTCAATCCATTCAGGATCAACTCCGCTTCTCGCCCATTCGGGAGCGGATCGCCATCAACCGGGCGGATGCGCGGGAACTGCAAGCTCATCCCTATATTCAGTGGAAACAGGCGAATGTGATCGTAGCCTACCGGAGCAACCACGGACCTTTTGCCACGGTAGCCGATCTGGAGAAGGTCCTCGCACTAAACAAGGAATTTATTCAAAGGATCGCGCCCTACATTCAGTTTGACTGAGCGGCGGATATTGCGGTTGGTGGCTTTCGTTCATTTCCTCCTAGGTTAGTCGAGATTTGCCCTAGGTTAGCCGAGGAAAGTGGAATTTCGTCGGTAAAACCGGCAATATTGTAGTATTCGATCAATACAATACAACAATTGATCACCTAACAAAAATTAAAACAATTTACTACAATGGGAATTATATTCGGTTTTTTCAGCATGTTGATCGGTCTGGGTCTCACCCTGATCTGGGTATTAGCTTTGATCGAGATCGTGCGCAGTGAATTTCAAGATAAAAATGAACGTCTGGTCTGGTTGCTGCTGGTGATCCTGGTCCCTTTCATCGGAACCATACTTTACTTCGCGATCGGCCGGAAACAACGCCTCGAAGGCGGCGGCGATATTCTGTAAGCAGGTAAGCCATCGCCGGTACGGGACTATATGATCCAGCATTGGGTTATCAGCGCATTCAATTGACCAACTAAACCCCAGTACCATGACCATTCTGCAAAACCTGCTGATCCGCATCGGTTTAAAGCGGATCAGCCAACAAGATGTAGCCCAGGGCATCCGGGAAAAAGACATCAGTTTATTGAAACTGATCATCCGCTTCGGCTCGTATCGGGTACGCAAAGCGGCCGTCCTCGGTCTGGGGAAGGTTCGCGACAAAAGTACCGTGCCGGAATTGATCCGTTTGCTCTGGGATGATTTTGAAAGCGTCGCAAGGGCGGCCAGACAAAGTCTTCAGGTTTACTTACCTGACACCCAGGTAGAAAGACAATTAAGAAGTGCTGAGACTTTCTGGACACACAGAGAGGAACAGCGGTCCCTAAAACGCAAAGCGATCTGGTTTGACACCAATAATCCCCTGCAACCGCAGGCTCCAATGATCGACAGATCAAAGATGCATTTATTGGCTAAGATCAAAGTACAATTACAAAAGCCAATCCGCTTTTAATCCTAATCGCTTTCATGCTTTAATTTTTTCGCTTAATCACTTTGGCCACAATCAGTGGCCCGGGAGTTTATTGCCCGGCCGGTTTCCGGTTCAGGGGAGCATTACTCCCCTGGGAAATAGTGAGCAGTTGGATAATATCCCTGCCGGCACGAAGCCGGATCTGACCAGGCCTTAGCTGCCGGGCATCCGGCTACCGGACCACATAACCGTCGAGTATTCGACAAAAAGATCTCAGTCATGCAAGCATTACTTCAGGAGGCATTATTGCCCGTTAATATGGTTTTTACGATCCTGTTGGCCTTCGTCATGCTGTATTGGCTGACGGTGATCCTGGGCCTGATCGATATCAGCGCAATGGATATTGACCTGGAGGTTGAAGCGGAGGTTGACACTGAGCTCGATATCGACTCTGATACCGAAATGGAGAGCGGCAGCAGCGGCTGGTTCAGTAGCAGCCTGCAGTTCTTCAACTTCGGGCGGGTGCCCTTCATGGTGGTTTTTTCTTTCCTAACACTGTGTATGTGGGCCCTGAGCCTGCTGGCAAACCACTACTTCGGTCACGGCAGTTGGGGAACGGCAACGGTCCTTTTCCTGCCCAACCTGGCGATCAGTCTGTTGATCACCAAGATCATTACAACCCCGCTGATCCCCGTGTTTCGCCACTTTGACGGCAGCGCCTTACCGGTGGAATATATCGGTCAGGAATGTACACTGACCCTGCCGGCATCCGGCAGCGCCATGGGGCAGGCCGAAGTTTTGATAGACGATACGCCCCTGCTGATCAATGTCAAACTGGACGGAGAAGCCCTGCTGGAACGGGGCTCCAAAGCTCTGGTAGTCAATGAATCTGCCGACGGACGGTATTACATCGTCAAAGCATTAGCCGGGGAATAGACCGGGTTCTGTTGGAATTGTCCCAACAAAAATGGTAATCGATAGCAGCAAATAATTACCGATTGGCGCGCGAAGCGCCCCGGATCGGCCCGGAAGAACTATGTCTCGAATAGCCGGGAATTACAAAAAGTCCGAAAAAAGCTGCAATGCAGCTTAGCACTGATTAAAAAATTAACACACAAAACTTATACACTATGCTCTCAAATGTCATGTTATTCGTCGCCATAGCAGGTGGCGTTATCATCCTGCTGGTAGTGGCCATGTTGGCCAGCTGGTACAAAAAGATCCCGCAGGGCCAGGCACTGGTCCGCACCGGTAGCGGCGGCACCAAGGTCGCCTTCGACCGCGGTATGCTGGTCGTGCCGGTACTGCACATGGTGGAATCCATGGATCTTTCGGTAAAAACCATAGAGATCGGCCGTCTGAAAGAGGATGGACTACTCTGTAAGGACAACCTCCGGGCCGACATCAAAGTGGTTTTCTTCGTACGGGTCAATCAGGAGACCAAAGACATCAGCCGGGTGGCGCAGACCATCGGTTGTAAGCGTGCCTCCGATCCGGAGATCCTCCGGCAGTTATTTGAGGCAAAATTTTCCGAAGCCCTGAAAACGGTGGGCAAGCGCTTTGAATTTGTGGAGTTGTACGACAACCGCGAAAAGTTCAAGCAGGAGATCATCAATATCATCGGTCTGGACCTCAACGGGTACGTGCTGGACGACTGTGCCATCGACTACCTGGAACAAACCCCGATCGAATTTCTGAAAGTGGATAATATCCTGGATTCAGAAGGTATCAAAAAGATTACCGAGCTGACGGCTACCCAGAAGATCAAGGCGAACTTCATCCGCCGCGAGGAAGAAAAAACGATCAAAGAGCAGGACGTGGAAGCGCAGGAAGCCATTCTGGAATACGAGCGCCAGCTGACCGAAAAGGAAGAGCGTCAGAAGCGGGAGATCGCGAACATCCGCGCCCGTGAAAACGCCGAGATCGCCAAGATCAACGAAGAGGAAAGACTGCGCTCCGAAATGGTCCGCATTCGCACCGAAGAGGAGATCGCTATCGCCGAGGAGAACAAAGCCCGCCAGGTGGTGGTAGCGGCCAAAAACCGCGAACGCACCGAAGCGGTGGAAACCGAAAGAGTGGAGAAAGACCGTTTGCTGGAACTGACCGAGCGCGAGCGCATCGTTACCCTCGCCGAGATCGAAAAGCAGCGGGCCATCGAGCAGGAGCAGAAGAACATCCAGGATGTGATCCGCGAGCGCGTGATGGTGGAGAAAAAGACGGTGGAAGAAGAAGAGAAGATCAAAGATACCCGCGAACTGGCAACCGCCCGCCGGGCCAAGGACGTAGCCATTATCAAAGCCGAAGAGAGCGGAGAATCCGCCATCATTCAGCAAACGAAAACGGCAGAAGCCGAGCGCCTGGCCGCCGAGATCAACGCCCAGAAGCTGCTGATCGACGCCGAAGCGGAGAAAAACGCAGCCGAGAAAGAAGCCGAAGCCCGCAAGATCCAGGCCGAAGCCAAAGCGGCGGAAGAAGCGACCATCGGTTTGTCCGAAGCACAGGTGATCGAAGCCAAAGCCCGGGCGAAAGAGCAGGAAGGCCTGATCGAGGCCGCCGTACTCGAGAAGAAAGCCATTGCGGAAGCTAAAGGCATCGAAGCCAGAGCATCCGCTACCCACAAGCAGGGTATCCTGGAAGCCGAAGTACTGGCCGAAAAAGGTACCAGCGAGGCTAAAGTGATCGAACTGAAGAGTCTGGCCACCGCCAAAGGCGCTTCCGAGCAGGGAATGGCCGAAGCCAAAGTCCTGCAGGAAAAACTACTGGCCGAAGCCAAAGGTGTAGAGGAGAAAGCCAAAGCCATGCAGAAACTGGATGGTGTAGGCAAAGAGCACGAGGAGTTCAAACTGCGCCTGGAAAAAGAGCGTGATGTAGAACTGGCCAATATTGAAGTACAGCGCTATGTAGCCGAGGCTCAGGCCATGGCCCTCAGCGAGGCCTTCAAAAATGCCAAGATCGACATCGTCGGTGGTGAATCCACCTTTGTGGACAACATCATGAACGCCATCAACCGTGGTAAAACGGTTGACCGCCTGGTGAGCAGCAGCGATACCCTGGGTGACCTCAAAACCACCCTGCTGGGTAACGGCAACGGCACCCCCGGACTGCTCAACCAGATCCACGGCATGGTAAAATCCGCCGGATTCAAAAGTGAAGACGTCAAGAACCTGTCCCTGGCCGCCCTGCTGCTGAAACTGTACAATCAGTCCGGCAGCGAGGATAAAGGAGCCATCAGCAAACTGATGGACGCGGTTAAACAGTACGGCCTGGGTGAGCAGCAGATCTCCGGTCTGCTCTAAGCCTCCGGCCGGATCAGGACTGGACGAATTGTCGGGTTAAAATATCCTGGATATAGTTTTGGTCTGCCCCGGCTTCCTGCAACCAGATATTGGGATCAGGTACCGGGGCAATTTCTTTGCTTTAGGGAGATCAAGAGACAAATAACTTTTAAGTAAAAGATATGAATAAGAAAAATAACACCGGCTCAGGAATGGCCATCGGCCTGGCCATCGGTACGGCGATTGGTGTCGCCACGGATAATTTCGGTTTATGGCTCAGTTTAGGCGTAGTGATGGGATTCGCCATCGGCAACATGCGCAATCAAAAGGAAAAGGATGAAGAAACATAGCTAAAATTTACCTACCTACTGAAGTAAAATTGGTTTGATCCTGGCGTGATATTCACGTTGGGATCAAACCAGTTTAAGCACAGCAAAAGGACACTTAGAATTAACTAAGCGATCGCTCTCATTCACCGGACAGGCGCACCCGGATCTTCGTAGTCCCGTCCCGGAGCGTCCAGGCCGGTATCCTGATCTCCAGACGTTTCAGCTTAGCTTTGGTGAGATCGAGATACAGGGGCGGGGGATCCAGCGATACTACCGATACCTGGAGTTCGGGGTGAGAAAGGATCTCCAGTTTTAAACTTTTGCCGTCTTGCCGGAGTACGGCACCTCCTTTCACCATTTCCACCTCCGCCTGGGTCATAAGTTGCCAGGTGATGAGTTCGGTCGCCGCGGTACACTCAATCTCATCTTCGATCAGCAGGCTGGTGGCGCTATCTTTGACAAACCGCCGACTGGCGCTTTTCAACTGCCCCGCAAAAGCGGGCGTCAGATCGATGGTAGCTTCCGGTTGGGCTCCCTCCCTAAAATCAACAATAGTCGCTTTACCTTCCACGACGTGAAGCTGATCGTTGACCGTAAACGTACTGTGCCCGAAGTTATTGGTGTTCAATAATTTCCAGCGGTCGCATTCCTGGCAGCGGGCCCACAGGTTGAATCCGGTACGTTCCACCACTCCATAATTTTTGAACTTTCCGAGATCCAGGCTCCAGCGTACGCCGTCCAGTTCAAACACAAAAGAACCCGCATCCATATTGCCGTGGCTCATACCTCCGCGCCCGCCCTTGCCCCCGAAGTAGTACTGCCGGGAATCCTCTGCACCACCGGTAAAGAACACCACCGGATTGATGCCGTCGCCTTTCCAGGAAAGAGGCACCCGTTCCGCTCCCCGCTCCTCGTACTGCGACATCCAGACCAGGGAAATTCCGGCCAGTCGGTTCAATAGGCCCATCTCATCGGGCGGTTTTAAAAAACGCTCTTTTTCGAAAAACGTCTTATTACCCGTTTTTGCCGCAAACCAGGCCAACGTAAGATCGCCATTCTCGCTCCGGCTTTCTCCGCAATCGCCAAAATTGTAGACCAGGCCCGTCGGCGCATTGGACAGCACCCGGAAAATAGCACTCTCCCGAAATGCCGGATAATCAGCGATGCCAAAATCCGTTCCGAAAGCGCTTTCGAACATGGCGGCGGTCACCACGGAAAAGGAAGTGCCGTAGTTCCAATAGGTGGCTCCTTCCGGATAGACCCCGTCGGGGCCGTACGCGTGCAAAGCGTAGACCATTCCGTCAATCGCCCTGCGAATAGTTCTGGCCGCCAGTTCCGGGGCCATTTCGGCGACGGCCAGGGCCGCCGCAACCATACCGCCGTTACAAACCTGGTTCCAGTTGTTTTCCCGGTAGACCCAGTGGTTCTGGTTCCCGCCTTCCGGCCAGCTGGGTTTGATACCCTTTTCGATCAAGGATCTTTTGGCCAGCTCAATGGTGGACGAAGGCAGGTCGCCGGCCGTCCAGTCGAGAGCCAGGGCAATAGCCAGGGACATCTCTCCCACGTCGAGAAAATGCTTGGGGTTCCAACTCGGGAAGTTGCAGGCAGCGATGACCTCTTCGTTGATCCGCTGCAATATCCGGGGCTCCTTCTCCATCCGGTACACCATCGCCAGCATATTCATCCGGTAGAGCATGTCCCGCGATATATCCAACTGATTGTTCTGTGATCTTTCTTCCAGCGGAATATCCAGATTGATGATCGGCAGCGCAAAGACCTTTTCCGCATTTAGCCGGATAGCTTCATAGACATTCTGGATGACCGGATCTGTCCGTACTTTTTCTTTCAGCCCGGCCTCGATCTCCCGGTTCAGGACCAGGCGCGGCAGCTCATTTCGCAAATTATTTTGGAGAAATGCGGCTGATATCGGATTTTGTAATTTTTGGGGTGTCGTTTGGGCCATGACTGAAGTTTTTACCGTCAGGAGCGAAAAGCCAGCCAGCAGCAATAGGAATGTTATCTTTCCCGATAATTTCATGATCATTGTTTTTGGTAAGGGCCATAGGAAAAGTGAACCGAGCCATTCAGGCGATGTTGCCGCGTATCGGAATGCTCTCCCTGTCAAGGACGCAGCCCGGATGATCTACCCTTTTTTACCGTCAGATAAAATACCCTTATGAAAAAAGCACGCTATCTATACCTGCCCTTTCTCTTCCTTATTTGCTGGGGCTGCTCCCGCAATGATGCCGATCGCCAACCCAACGTCATTTTGATCTTCATTGATGATATGGGTTGGGCCGACCTGTCCTGCTTCGGCAATACCGACGCTCAGACCCCGAATATTGACCGGCTGGCGGCGGAAGGCATCTGTTTTGATCAGTTCTACGTCAATTCGCCCATTTGTTCTCCCTCCCGGGTAGCGATATCCACCGGAACCTATCCCCAACGGTGGAACATCACTTCTTACCTGGATCGCCGGGAGCGAAACGAAGAACGGGGTATCGCCAACTGGCTGGACCCCGCGGCCCCAATGCTGGCCCGCGACCTGAAAAAGGCCGGCTACGCTACCGGGCATTTCGGGAAATGGCACATGGGCGGCCAGCGCGACGTTGCGGATGCGCCTCCCATCACCGAATACGGTTTTGATGAGTCGCTGACCAATTTTGAAGGCATGGGCGCCAAATTGCTTCCTCTCACTAAGGATGAGACCGGGGAAGTCGGCCGGATCTGGGAAAAAGCCGAGATCCTGGGCGGCCCCTTTACCTGGATGCAGCGATCGGAGATCACGACCGGCTTTATCGATGCGGCGATCGATTTTATGAGTAAAGCCGAAGATCCGTTCTACGTCAATATCTGGCCGGACGATGTACATAGCCCCTACTGGCCCCCTTTCGAAGAGTACGGGTTGGCCAAGGAGGCGGGAAAGCGCGGATTGTATCTGGCCGTACTGGAAGCCATGGATCAGCAGTTCGGAAAACTATTTGATTTCGTCCAGTCCAACGAAAAGCTACGCGACAATACCCTGATCCTATTCTGTTCGGATAATGGTCCGGAACTGGGGGCCGGCAGGGCCGGTGCCCTCAAGGGTTATAAAACCCACCTCTACGAAGGAGGGATCCGCTCTTCTCTAATTGTTTGGGGGCCGGGATTTATGGACGAAAAAGTGCGGGGTACGCGGAACAATACATCCGTGTTTTCCGCCATTGATCTGAGGCCATCCCTGTTGGATTTCACCTCGACGGAAGCGCCCGAAAATGGGGTATCCGACGGGGAGAACCTGCTGCAAGTGCTGTTAGGGGGATCCGAATCGTCCCGCAGCGCCCCGATCTTTTACAGCCGGCCTCCGGACCGAAAGAATTTTTACGGATTTGAAAACCTTCCCGATCTGGCGGTACGGGAGGGCGTGTGGAAATTGCTGTGCGATTACGACGGCGGGCGGCCGGAACTGTACAATATCGAAAATGATCCGGGAGAGCAGCACAACCTCGCGGCCATGCATGCGGAAAGGGTGCAGGATCTGACCCAACAGGTAACCCAATGGTACCAGTCTATGCCCACATTGGAAGACCGTGAGCAATAACTATCAGCAAGGCCATAATTCCTTCGTCAACAGCTTACATAGCTTTATACCTCATGAAAAATTATGATTTCTGTCCGCAAATTGTGGCAGGTCCGGTAAAGTATGGCGAACTTACAGCATGCGCTCCGTACGGTGTAAAAGTGCTCCTGTATCCGTTTTTCAGACTATCCGGGTAATTCGGGCAGAATGGTTTTAACCCGGCAAGAGTATTTGCTCAGAACTTGGTAATCTTGTCATTACAATTGATTGCGCTCATTTAAAAAGTATTGATCTTGAACTACAAATGCGTTTTTCTCCTGTTATTATCCACCCTATTGTTTACCTGTCGTTCCACCGAAGATCCGGTGGAGATCCAGGCTCAACCCGTCAATATCAGCGGTAAGATCGAAAACTACCAGGGTATTTACAATACCGGTAAAATGACCTATTTCGATGCGGTTACCCGAACTATAAAGGACGAGATCTTTCCGATTGACAGCCTGGGAAATTTTGCGATCTCATTTCCGTTGACCCATCCCGTCATCAACAGTATTTATTTCGATCTGGAAGGTGGTTATTACAATGATTTCCTGGTGCGGCCGAATACCGATTACAGCCTCACTTTCCGGGGCCAGGAGTTGGTGTTCAACGGAGCATCCGGGGCGGATAACCGGGAAATGAGCGATTTTAAAGAAGCCTTACACGCTGCCATGGGAGAAAAACTGGAGCGGGCTGACACCCTTCACAATGCGGGCCTTTCCATTTCCGATTATATAGATGATCAAAAGGAACTGGAAGCCGAAAAGATGGCTTTTTTGGAGAATTACCGGGAAGAACACCAACTATCCGAAGCTGTTCTGGCCGCTTTACGCAGTGAGATTAGATTCAAAACGGCCCACGCCTGGATCAATTATCGGTATACTTATGAGAGTGGTGCGCCCCGACCACGTAAATCTTTGCCCGAAAACTTCTACTCCGATCTATTCACAGCTTATCCGGTATCCAATCTCGAAGATATTCAAACCCGCGTCTGTATCGATTATCTGGCGAATATCATGTCCGTATTGTCCCGCGAATCTATTGATCCGGATGATAAGGTGCTCTATTTCAAGAACAATACTAACCTTTCCCCGGAAGAATTAGAATTGATACGCCGGCTTTTTGAGGGAGATCGAAGCGTCACCAACAAGCAGGAATTTAAAGACTTGGCCCGGGAACACAATGATGCCCTCCGGGAACTGGATATAAAATACCGGCTGCACGCGCTTTTGCAGAACGTTCAGCAAGTACCGACGGCACTGGCCAGGGATCTGGTCATCGGTCAGGGCATTGCCGAGCACTATTATGAGAACAGCCTCGTTCCGACTGATGAAGAGTGGGCGCAAATTGCCGGGCACATCCACTACCCTTCTATTCTGGAACACCTGAAAGCGCAAAGTCCGGAACAAATGGAGATTAAGGATCCGGAGACCGTGGCGGACGCCGGCGGGGAGGCTGTGGAGGTCAATCTGGAAGCTGTCCGGGAGAAATACATCGATAAATACAAAGGCAAAGTCATCTATATCGATTTTTACGCGACCTGGTGCGGGCCCTGCCGCCAGGAGATCCCGCACGCCAAACGCCTCCATCAGGAATTTAAGGACGAAGCGGTGGTTTTTCTAAACCTTTGCGCCCAATCCAAAGAGCAGGACTGGGAGAATATGAAAAAACAATATGCGCTGGAAGGGGAAAATTACTTCCTGACCAATGAAGAATTCTATCTGCTTTCCGCTACCTACCAGGTGGATGCCTTTCCGACTTACGTTCTGATCGACAAATCGGGAGCGGTGGTCAATTACGACGCGTTGCGGCCGAGCTCGACCAAAGCCCTTTACGACCGTATTCGGGAGTTGCTTTGATGGATATGGTGCCCAATAAGTTGGTTACTTTCCGGTAATTATCCTCCGGAATGCCCTAGATATACACCACCTGCTAGCCTGGAGTCTATAGGTTAACATTCGGCTGCCTTCACCTACCCGGACACCGCGGCGGCAGCCGGATAGATCCTGAGCATTCCCGCCAAATCGCAGCAAAATAGGCTGACTTTTAAAAGGTTAGCCAAACGAACGGTATCGTCTTTTCCCTACTTACCCCTACACTTCCTTACCAAACACGGACTTATTGGTTGCTGTTTATATTAAATACAATAGCTGCGTACTCCGGCTTTACGAGCCGCCCCGTCGTCTATTGCTATTTTCCCGAACCTCTAAAACCAAAAGTCATGGCAGAAATTAAAATTGAAAAGAAAAATTCGGCCACCAGGTCGTACATGCCCTTCATTCTCATATTCGTAATCTTGCTGATTGCAGCATTGGTTTGGTTCATTCTCGATGATTCCGATCGTGACGACGATAACCTGGAACTGGAAGAAACCGGAATGGTCATCCAGCCCCATCAGGAGCTAAAGGCACAGCTCGACACCTACACGCCCTCATTTACTTACCAGAAAGTGAGCTAAGCATCCGGAATAACCCTTTTATAAAATTTCTCAAAAAACCCAACTAAAGTCATGGAACCGAATAATGTTAATGAGCAAACTACGAGTTACGAAAGAAATCAACTGGCCTACCTGGACGATCTCGAAGAATGGCAGGTAAGCCAGGACGACACCGACGTGCGAGGTTGGATGGTTTACACCGCCAACGGAGAGATAGTCGGTAAGATCAAACGCATGGTCGTCGCTCCGGCCCAACTCCGGGTTCGCTATCTGGATGTGGAACTGGATCACGAAGTTACCAATGCCTTCCGGGACATGATGCGAAGGCTTAGAGGCGTGGATGAGCGCGACGCCCCCGCTACCTTTAACGAAGACGATAAAAATGTATTGATCCCGATCGGCCTGGCCCAGATCGATGAAGAACAACATAAGGTATGGGTGCCGGGCCTGAGTATCAGTACGTATTACCTGCTGCCGCGCCACCGGCACGGAACGCTGATCACTCCGGCTTACGAGGCCGATGTGGTCACCTATTACGACCGCAACTATCTGGAACGCAGCGGTAAATACGACCGGATGGGTTACCATCCCGACCGGCATCGCGACTCGGATTACATGGACGACCATTTCTACGATTGCGAATATTTCCACGATCGGGAACTGGCCGAACGATAAGGTTTATCCCAGTACAGGTCCGGATATTGAGCCGGACGTCCTGGCCGGAGTAGGTGTTGCCACTAAAGTAAGTGGAGGCATCTACTCCGGCTTTATTTTTTCGGAAAGATCATTATTCCTCCAGCTTCGCTCTAATGCCGTAATACTGCGTATTGAGATAAGTTATTTCGGCCAGCAGCAGGATCAGCACGCCCAGCAGGTAGGTCCGGACATTCCATTCGATATGGAAAAAAGTAGCGATCAGGAATAACAATGCCGTCAGCAGCAAGGATACCCTTATGGGGCGTTTGATCTTTTGAAACGCTCCCGGAA
Organism: Flavilitoribacter nigricans DSM 23189 = NBRC 102662; assembly: GCF_002646595.1. Classification (GTDB taxonomy): domain Bacteria; phylum Bacteroidota; class Bacteroidia; order Chitinophagales; family Saprospiraceae; genus Flavilitoribacter; species Flavilitoribacter nigricans. The sequence continues at coordinate 194,249 of NZ_PDUD01000011.1, read as the reverse complement.
ATTCCAGTAGCCCGATCATCAGACTCACGGAGATCAAAAAGATCGTTACGGCGTACCCAAAAATATTTTCGGATACATAGGCCTCGTGGTTATCGACAAATAAGGACGTGAAACTAACGGCGATCAGTCCCAAAGAGATCAGTGCCGGCACATACAGCAGCTCCAACAGCGAAGCGTTCAAAAAGCCGTTTTTAGGTTCACGCTGGGAAACCAGGGTGAAAAATATCCACCACAGAGCAAATACCACGGCCAGGGCCAGCCCAAAATCCACCCAGGCGGAAAAGTCCAGCACTTCTTTTTCCCCGATCCCGTTCACCACACCGATAACCAATTCTCCAAAAACGATGATCGTGAACAGACCCAGTCGCTCAAACATACTGGAAGAAAGGTTGAGATCCGTATTCGTGCGGCGAAGTAAAAACTGGGAAATAAACGGAGGGGCATAATTGCAGATGATGATCAGGGGAACGAGCACCTTCAGCCAGGCCGGTGACAGAACAAGGCTCAAACCCATAAGGGCCAGAGAGATCAAATAAAGCACCGTGTAAGGTAAATTGTACTTCCGGTGCGAAGGATCGTAAAAACCGACACTCCACCACAGATAAGTGATGTAGAATTGCATGATCATAAAAACGACCGTAATACTGGCGTAGTCCTCGGGCGACAGGTGATCCAGCGTAATCGACAAGGCCGCAATGATCATCATTTGCCAGAGCGTCATCAGGCGGGTCCGCAGGCCTTCATTGCCGTGCAGATCGTGGTAGAGGCTACCGTTGAGCCAGCCCCAGAAGATCAGCATAAACAAAGCGGCGTATTCGAAAAAACTTTCCAGGCTAAGGTGTTGGGACAGATGGTGCGTGATCCGGGCAATAGCGATCACGTATACCAGATCATAAAAAAGTTCCAGCCAACTCACCCGGCGATCTTCTTCGGGCGCATCGAATTTTTTGGGCGGGCCCCACCAGGCGGATGAAACTTTGCTAAATGCCATAATTCTAAGTGTTTTGTGCTTGCTTCAGGTTAAGGTAATGCATAAATTTTGTCTTTTCGGGCGTAGATATAACGGACGGATGGCCAGCAAGAGCGGAGACCTGGAAAGTTTTAAAAACTTTCCAGGTCTTATTGGGCACGTTCCGGACCTCTTCCCTACCCTTCCGCGATCGCCTTAGCCACCACTTCCGAATCCTTATAGATCGTGCCCAGAATACCCCCGAGTTTATAATTATCAAATCCGACAAAATAGAGGCCTTCGTTTTCGGCAGCGCCGGCCAGCGGACCGCGTGGAAAACCGAAGCGATCCAGTTCCGGGGCTACCTGCTCCACAAAATTTTCCAGTTGGGGTCGGTATCCGGTCGCCAGGATCACGGCGTCGAAATCCAGCGCTTTACCGTCCGGCATTTGTACGCCGGTAGTAGTGAAGCGGGTGAAATCGCCGATGATCTTTATTTGACCCGATTTAATATAGTCCACCGTGCCCAGATCGATCAGCGGGGTTTTGCCCGTCTCCTTTAATTGAACGGCCGGGTGCACCTTGGACATCGGCACGCCGTATTTGCTCAGGTCGCCGATCACGACTTTCCGTACCATGGTGCCCAGCCAGTCGCCAATCCCAAAGGGAATCTTTTCCAGTTTTTTGGCCGTCAGTTGTACCGGCCGCCCAAAAACATCACGGGGGACGATGGTCACCGGGCTGCGTACGGAAATGGTCGTGTCGATATCGTGCTCGGCCAGGTCCAGGGCGATTTCCGCACCGGTATTGCCCATGCCGACGATCAGCACTTTTTGGCCCCGGTAGGGTTCCGTATTCTTATAGTCCCGACTGTGGACGATCCGTCCGGTATACACATCTTCGCCATCCCAATGGGGCCGATTGGGCACATGGTTCGCACCGGAGGCGATCACTACCCGATCGGCGGTGAAGGTTTTACCGCTTTTGCAGGCGACCGTCCAGGTGACGTCTACTTTTTTCACCTTCGAGACGGTCTCATTAAAATGCGGTTGGATATTAAAATTCCGGGCGTAATCTTCGTAGTACTGCACCAGATCCCGACGGGCAACGTACAGTTCGTACTGTTCCGGAAAGGGCTGATGGGGCAGATGCGATAACTGCTTGACGGTGTGCAGATGCAGGCGATCGTAATGACCGTGCCAGGAGGAGGCGATCTGATCCGTCTTCTCCAGGATCTCAAAATCGAGGCCCATCTTCCGCAGACGGCCCGCTACCGCCAGTCCGGCCGGACCGGCTCCGATGATCAGGATGGGAGTATGCATACTTATTTTCGGTTATAGCTGTAAACTTCTGGATCATTGGCAATTTACTACATTTGCAACACGGCAAAGAGCTAATCACCAACTTTCGACATTCTAAAAATAAAGCACCTATGCGTATTGGAGACAAGACCAATCCCATTGATTACCGCCCCGCAGAGGACCGGTACGACGACATGACCTACCGCCGCAGTGGTAAAAGCGGCATTCTGCTACCGGCAATATCTATTGGCCTTTGGCACAACTTCGGCCATATCGACCGGATCGAAAACGGACGAAATATCCTAAAAAAAGCCTTTGATCTGGGCATCACCCATTTTGACCTGGCTAATAATTACGGCCCGCCCTTCGGTTCGGCCGAAGAGAATTTCGGTACCATTATGAAAAGGGACTTTCTCCCCTACCGGGATGAATTGTTCATTTCTTCCAAGGCCGGCTACGATATGTGGCCCGGGCCTTACGGCAATTTCGGTTCCCGCAAATATCTGATCGCCAGTCTGGATCAGAGTTTGCAGCGGATGGGACTGGACTATGTGGACCTCTTCTACCACCACCGGCCGGATCCGGATACGCCTCTGGAAGAAACCATGGGAGCACTGGACCAGATTGTGCGCCAGGGCAAGGCGCTGTATGTCGGCATCTCCAACTATCCGGCCGATGAGACCGCCAATGCGGCCGCTATTCTGAAGGACCTGGGTACGCCCTGTCTGATCCACCAGGTTAAGTACTCCATGTTCGACCGGGAACCGGAAGACAAACTGCTCGATACCCTGGAAGAGAACGGGATCGGCTGTATTACTTTTTCCCCGCTCGCCCAGGGGATGCTTACCAAAAAGTACGTGGACGGTATTCCCGAAGATTCCCGGGCCGGCAAGAACATGACCTATCTTGCAAAGGAGCAGGTTGAAGCCAAACAGCCCAAGATCAAAGCCCTGAACGATCTGGCCCAAAAGCGCGGTCAGGAACTGGCGCAAATGGCGCTGGTCTGGTTACTGCGCGATCCACGGGTCACCTCCGTGCTGATCGGTGCCAGTTCGCCGGAGCAACTGGCCGAAAATGTGGCATCCCTGGAGCAGCAGGCATTTTCCGATGAGGAACTGCAAATGATCGAAAGCATTTTGCAGTAGCGATGCGGACAAAAGACCTGGAAAGTTTTTGAAACTTTCCAGGTCATTCCTCCAACGGGTAAACCAATTGCCGGTCTTTTTTTGTTAAAAGAAAAAAGCTTGCAATGAAAACTCATCTTCTATCTCTACTGGCCCTCTTCATTTTTTTTAGTGCCTGCAACCATGCAGCCGCTCCCGGTGAAGACGAGCCCACTAATGCACTCAAAGTTTCCCTGAACGGAACGGCACCGGACCGGCTGGATGATTACTGGTACCAGGGTAAGGCTGAGATCAGCCGGTACGAATTGTCCCAAAACCGGTACAAGGATAACCATCCCGGTGAAGTAGTGATGATCTTCGTTACCGAGGATTTTCTGACCGATAAGCAGGTTAAGAATGATAATTATACCAACTCGAACTCTATTCCCATCCTGAAAAACAATATCGTTAAGACCTTTCCGACCGGAATCTATACCTATAATATCATGACCTCCGTATTCACTCCGGTGCAGCCGGACGCGCATCCCATGACGCTGAAAGTGAGCAACTCTTCTCAGGAATGGTGTGGCCAGACCTACATGCAGATCAATTACAACGAGCGGAAAGACCGCTACGACTACCTGCTGCATTCCTATTTTGAGAACGAAGCGGATAAAACCGGGAACGTAACGGCCACCGTTATGGAGGAAGAACTTTTCAATCGCATCCGGATCAACCCGGCATCCCTGCCCGCCGAAGACCTGGATATACTGCCGTCCGCCGAATTTACCCGTCTCACCCACCGGCCCTATGCTCCCACTCCGGCCACCTTCAGCCTGGCCGACTACCAGGGTGAAGAATTTACGGGCGAGAACCTTCAGGTATATACCATCCGCTACCCGGAACTGAACCGCACACTGGAGATCGTTTTTGAAGCAGCAGCACCCTACCGGATCGCCGGCTGGAAAGATACCTATCCGAGCATGTTCGACAAACAGCCACGGTCTACCATTGCCAAACGTACACATTCCGTAATGGATGCTTACTGGAGCCACAACAGTCTGGCGGATATGGACAAAAGGAGCGAATTAGGATTGGATTGATTTCATTTGTGGAGAAAGAAGGCTACCTTTGAGAAGCAATTTGAATTAATACAAGGTCACTTGCTTACTCCCGCAATTTCTCCGAAGCTCCCCCGGGAGCTGTACGCCGTTTTACTCACCTTGCTGCTCTCTGTGGGTTACCACCACGGGCTTTCGGCGCTGGGAGTATACCAGAATGACCCGGAAGAGATCCGGGAAGTGGCCCGCAATCATTTCAATCTGGCCCGGGAGTTGCGGCTGGATGGCCAACTGGAAGCGGCCGACCGGCATTTCTCCCAGGCCCAGCAATATTACCGGCAACTGGCGGATTGGAGCATCATCGTTTCCTCCGCCATTTACCGCAGTCAGATCAATTACGACCTGGACCGGCTGGACAGCATGCGGGTGATCCTGGAAGAAGCCCAGCGGATCATCGATCGCGAAACCCTTTCGGAAGAAAATTTCAAACAGGAACGGATCTATTACTTCCGAGCACTGTATCTCGAAAAGACCGCCCAGTACCAGGCCGCTTCCAAAATGCTGGACCGGGCAACCTCCATTCTTACCCGGCTCGAAAAGCTCATCGCGCTGGATTCCGCTTATCTGTCCTCCCACAAATCCGCTTCGGGTTCCATTTATTACGAACGCCGGGATTTTGAAATGGCGATCAATCACTACCAGGCCGCGTTGGCCATTTTTCCGGTCACCCGGCCGGATCCGGAAAAACAGGTCGGCATCTACAACAATCTCGGGCTGGCCATGATCGAAATGGGGCAACTCAGTCAGGGGATGGATTACCTACAGAAAAGCCTCGACATTTTACCGGACCTGGATCCCCGTAAAGAATACGAAGATTTTCTCCAGACCTATTTTAACCTGATCCGTGCTTACCTGCTCCGGAAACAACTGCCTGCGGCTCAAAAATATCTGAACCTGGCCCGGGAGATCCTTCGGGATCATCCGCAGGACCTTCACCACTGGTATTCCCTTATGGCTCAGTTGCAGGAGCAACAGTCGCGTTTACCGGAGGCCCTAAGCAACTACCGGGCGTCGTTCGAGGCGAGAAAAGAGGCCCGGGGAGCAGACCATCCCAGTGTGGCGAAAGTCCAGCTGGCGATCGGGCAGCTTTCCCACCAAATGCAGGACGAGCGGGCGGCACTGCGCGCTTTTCAGCGAGGCCTGCAGATCTTTGACCGGCAGCTGGATTCGACCGACTACTACGCCGTCCCCCGGCTGGAAAAGATCAGTGATTACTACCTCCTGATCCAATTGCTGAACCATCGCGGATCTACCCTGAAGCGTCTGTACCCCGAAGCGTCGGAACGTATTCTGCCTACTTTCCGAACGGCAATCCGGGCCATTGATAGTTTGCGCTTATTGTATGAATCCGACGCCTCCAAACTGCTGCTCAGCAAAGAGGCCAAATCGGTTTTTGCGTCGGCACTGGAATTGCTCTACCGGCAGTACCAGCAGCAGCAGGATCCGGCATTGCTGGAGGAAGCCTTCCAATACATGGAAAAAAGCAAGGCGCTGCTCTTGCTGGAAAATATCCGAAAATGGCGGAATATCCGGCTGCAGCGATCCGCTCCGAAGGATCGTGGCGACCGCTTCACCGAATTGCTGGAAGAAGAAAAAAACGCCAAACTGGACCTGATCCTCCTGCAAAGAACGATCGAGGATCTGCAAAAGAACGCCGGAGAACAGTCCGGTGAAAAGCTGGATAATCTTGAACGGGAACTGCAAAAGGTCTACGGCCAGTACCAGACCATCAAATCGGCGCTTTCCGACAGCTTTCCTCAGTACTACCGGGCGAGCTACGGTGATGCCCTGGCGGGCATTGGCCAGATCCGGGAAGAATTGCTCCGGGATAAGGGCACACGGCTGGTTTCCTATTTCATTTTCGGGGACCAGAGTTTTGCGATGCTCATTAGGCCGGAGGGAGCCGTTTTTCAACAGCTTCCGGAGCTGGCCCGCTGGGAAAACGATTTCAAGTCCTACCAAAAAGCCCTCCGCACCCAGGGCAAGGCCCTGCTGGAGCCCGCTACTTACGAGTCTTATGTGCATTCGGCTTCCCGGCTGTACGACGTTCTGCTCCGCCAACTCCTGCCAGAAGACGCAGCGGACGAACTGCGTTTGTACCTGATACCGGATGATATTCTCGGATTCCTCGCTTTCGAGTCCTTACTGGTCTCTCCTCCCAGCGGGGATCAGATCAGTTATGCGCCCGCTCAGCAGGATTACCTGATCGAGCACCACGCGCTGGCTTACGGTTATTCGGCCACTTTATTGCTGGAAAGTATTCACCGGACGGACGGTCCGGATGAGCGCAGTGATTACGGGGGCTTTGCGCCGGTATTCAGGGAGGGCGACGTTGGACGGGCGATAAGTCGCGACTGCACAACGGGCAGTCTGATGTATCTGCCGTACAGCGAAAAAAGTGTACAGGAAACCCAGGAAATACTGGAAGGAACCGCATATCTTAACGAGCAGGCGAGTTTGCAGAACTTTAAGGCATCCGCCGATAAATACCGGATCCTTCAGCTCGCTACCCACGCCTGCGTCGACGAGCAGGATGCGCTTTTTAACGTGATCTATTTCCACGATACCACGCTGGCGACCTACGAGATCTTCGATATTCCCATGCGGGCGGATCTGATCATCCTCAGTGCCTGCGAGACCGGCAACGGTGACCTGCTGGAGGGCGAAGGGATCATGAGCTTGTCCCGGGGTTTTTACTACGCCGGGAGCGCCAATATCGTGACCAGCCTCTGGCCCGCCGATGATTATGCCACCCAGACCCTGATGGTACAATTCAACCGTTACCTCAAAGAAGGCCTGCCCAAAGACCGCGCTCTCCAGCGGGCTAAACTGGACTTCCTGAACGCACCCAATCTCCGTAGCCTGAGTGCCGCGCCTTCTTTCTGGGCTAATTTTATCCTGATCGGCAACCAGGAAAAGATCGAACTCGATGCACAGCGGGCCACCTGGCACTGGTTCCTGCTTCCGTTCCTGGGGGTATCCCTCATTCTGGCCCTCTTTTATGGCCTGAGCTGGCGAAAGTAATTTCGCTTCTGTTTTTCTTTCCTTCCAATTTTCGGGCTGCTTTTTTGAACAATTCTCAATGAATCCGGCCATTCCCAACTAAAAACACATGAAGAAAGCTCCATTAATCACCTTTTCTGCTCCCTTGATCACCTTTGATTGGGTACTTCCAAAAGCACCTTTTAAATTGTGGACAGTTTGAAGACGAAAACGCATTCTTTTGAATACGTTTAGTTTTCAACGACTGCGGAGGATAGTTGCCGGCATAATGATTTATGACCGGCAACATTTTTTTGCGCCTGTCCGAATTCAATTCACCACCTTATTTCCGGTATAAAGTCTATCTTTGCGGCGTGGCAAGAGTACTCGCTATTGATTATGGTACCAAACGAACGGGGATCGCTGTTACGGATCCGCTGAAGTTGATCGCTAGTCCGCTGGAAACAGTGTCGACCGCGACCCTGCTGGATTTTCTCGGAGCGTATCTAACGGACGAAAGTGTGGAGGCGATCGTTGTTGGTGAACCGCTGCATGCGGACGGCAATCCGACCCAGATCCACCACCTCGTAGTGGGGCTGGTTCGCAAACTTCGCAAGACCTATCCGGAGATCACCGTAGAATTACACGATGAGAGTTTTACGTCGGAAGATGCTAAAAAAGTGATCCTGCAGAGTGGTACCAGAAAGAAAAAACGCCGGGACAAAAGCCTGGTAGACAAAGTGAGTGCGGCCCTGATATTAAGTGATTATTTGGAAAGTAAAAGACTTTGGTAATGATCTTACCTATCTACGGATACGGTTATCCGGTATTGAAGAAAGAAGCAGAACCCATCAGCAAAGATTATCCCGAACTGGAGCAATTGATCGAGAATATGTGGGAAACTATGTACAAAGCCTCCGGCGTTGGCCTGGCGGCCCCACAGATCGGTCTGCCGATCCGCCTGTTCCTGGTGGATACGGTACAGATAATGGAAGAAGGACAAAAGGAAATGGGGATTAAAAAAGTACTGATCAACGCGCAGAAGATCGAAGAAGTTGGTGAGCCCTGGGCTTACGAGGAAGGCTGCCTCAGCATTCCGGACGTGCGCGGTGATGTGGAACGTCTGCCCCAGTTGCGCATCCGTTATCAGGACGAAAATTTCGAAGAACACGAAGAGGTATTCACCGGTATCAATGCCCGGGTCATCCAGCATGAATACGACCACATTGACGGTATCCTTTTCACTGAGCATCTGAAGCCGATCAAAAAGCGGCTGATCAAAAGAAAACTGGAAAATATCCGGAAGGGTAAGGTGAAGGCCGATTACCGGATGAAATTTATCGGTAAATAGTCAGTTTTTGCTGCAGTATTATCGTAATCTTACCTAAGGGGCGGTTCCCATCAGCCGCCCAAATCCAACATTTTTGTTTGAAATTCGGGACCAAAATTCCCACGGCGGCGGGCCTGTAGGTAGGATTTGGTGAAAATTTTTAAATCCGGACACAAAAAGTTTTATTTAGATACAAAAAGTTTTATTTTTGTTCATATCACTATTTTTGTTTGAAAAACATTGTGTTATGAGCGGAAAAGATACTACTTCTCACCTGGCCCGATTTGTAAAAATGCACTGGTTCAAGATCTCACTGGTTGCTTTTTTGTTGTTTTTAATCTTCAAAAAAGACTTCAGTTTTACGATCAATCTGAACGCTCCGGCTCCTACGGAAACTACCATGCCGCCGTCCCGTCAACCGGTACAGCAGGAGCCGCCGCCCAAACGGGAGACCTTCACCGAACAGGCCAAACAACAAAGTATGACCCCGCCGCCGGAACAGGGTGTATTGGACCGCTTTGACTTTTCCTCTATCCTCGGTGGTTCCAACGAACAGTTGAAAGACGAGCTGTACCGGATCGACTCCGAAACGGTCGTGGCCTATATCGAGCGCTTCGGTCGTGTGGCCCGATCCGAACAGAAAAAATTCGGTATTCCCGCATCCATCATTCTGGCCAATGCGCTGCTTCACAGTCAGGCCGGTAAAAATGAATCTTCCAGCCGGACCAACAATCATTTTGGCCTCGCGTGTACAGACGACTGGATCGGGGAAAAATGGGAGAAGGATGGCGATTGTTACCGGGTATACGAAAATGCCTGGACCAGTTTCCGGGACCACAGCTTTTTCCTGACCACCGGTACCTTTGCTGATCTGCGCCGGCTGGACTCCAAAGATTACAAAGGCTGGGCCAAAGCCATGGAGAAAAAAGAATACACGAAAAGTGATGATCTGGCCGATCAGTTAATCGAGGTGATCGAGAAGTGGCGGCTTTACGAGATCGATTAATCTCCGAATACGGTGATGTCTGGCTGCATCGGGCATCACCGTATTCCGAAAGTACGCTCCTATAACCATTGCTGAATACTCTAATCTAATACGCGCCCTCCAGTTTCTTTTTATAATACTCCACTCCCGCACCGTAGACCCAGCCGACGTGCCCGCGCCCGCGCACTTTGATCCAGGGTTCGTCCGGGGTGATCCGTCCGAGGTTGATCTGCTCGGTGGAATCCGTCACTTCGCCCATAAAGGCGACTTCTTCGAAAAGTTTCAGGCTGGTCAAGACTTTGCCGCTGAGTTTGGGCTCATCCCGCAGATTAAGACCGTCGATGGTCACGTAAAGTGGAGCATAGCCCGTGCCCGCCGGACTTGCCGGTCTCGCCGGCGAAGGAGTAGCAGCGGGAGGCAGCAGATCGCCCAGGGAATCTTCCGGAGGGAGTTCTACCGCATCGACATTGCGGTTGATCAGATCCTCAACCACATCGGTATCAGAATTGGCCTGTTCACTGTAAGACCGCTTCGTATCACCGCATTTATCGAACGCCCAGATGACGATCCCGATAAAAAATATAATGATGATAAGCACCTCCATCTTGGGAAGCAATGAAGATTCCTTTGCCATAACAGAGCCGTTTTTTTTAACAAAGATTGCTATTTTTCTGAAATAAAACTAACTTAGTTCCCGTATTCGGGACCGATCAGCGGCTTAATCCTACCCATCGAAGTTGTTTTTGTAGTACTCCATTTCATCGTAGATTTTAACATCATCATTTCCCGGTCTTTTTCATTTTCAAACTCTAACTATGTCCCGGTTGGACATAGCAAACGCGAACTTTTCTGATGAGTGATCTACTGTACAAGATCGGGCTGACCCAGATCCCCAATGTCGGTCCGGTACTGGCCCGCCAACTGGTGGCCTACTGCGGCAGCCCGCAGGCCGTTTTCGAAGCCCGCCGCAAGGAATTACTGCAAATCCCCGGCATTGGGGTCCAAACCGCCGCCGGGGTACTGAACAAAGAAGCCCTGCTGGCTGCAGAGCGGGAATGTCGCTTTGTTGAGCAATTCGACATCCGACCGCTTTTTTATCTGGATCCTGCATTTCCCACCCGACTGAAGCACCTAAGCGATGCGCCCATATTGTTGTACTACCGGGGTAATGCCGATCTGAACCATCCCCGTACGGTTGCGATCGTGGGTACCCGTCAACCCAGTCCGCAGGGTATCAGATCCTGTGAGCAATTGGTGGAAGAACTCCGGGGATACGGCGTACAGATCATCAGCGGCCTGGCCTACGGGATCGATATCTGTGCCCACCGGCAGTGTCTGGAGGTGGGTATACCAACCATCGGCGTTCTGGGGCACGGCCTGGGACGGATCTATCCGGCCCAACACCGGCAAATTGCCGAAAAAATGAGCATGGAGGGCGGATTGCTTACGGAATTTACCAGCGGTACCGCCCCGGAACGCGAACATTTTCCCATGCGTAACCGGATCGTAGCCGGCTTGTGCGACGCCCTGGTCGTGGTAGAAACCGCCCGCAAGGGAGGCTCTATGATCACCGCCTATATGGCCAATGATTACCATCGCGACGTTTTTGCTTTTCCCGGACGGGCCCGGGACCACAACGTGCAGGGTTGTAATCTGTTGATCAAAAGTCACCGCGCCGCCCTCATCGAACAGGCCGCCGATATTGCCTACGTGATGCGCTGGGAAGAACCGGATCAGTCGCAGCCCAAACAAACACAGTTATTTGTAGAATTGACGGAGGAAGAAAAATTAATTGTAAATTTGCTACAGGAGCACGAGGGTATTGACATTGACCATTTAACATTCGCGTCCCAATTGAAAGGCAGTACCCTGGCCGGCCTGTTGCTAAACCTCGAATTTAAAGGCATGATTAAAACCCTTCCCGGTAAACGCTACACCCTCATCTAAAATGCTTGGCATGATCCATAGGCTATTGTCTTTTTTACTGGTATTCCTGGTGTGGTCCTGTACATCACGGCAACCCGCCCTGAATACAGCAGCCGTTGCCGAACCGGCTCCCGCCACCTCGGAGGTCAAACTGGAGAAGCATCCGAAAAATATAATCCTCATGATCGGGGACGGGATGGGTATCACCCAGATCACAGCGGGTATGTACAGCAACGGTAACCGGCTGTACCTGGAAGAATTCCCCATAGTAGGTCTCCACAAACCCTACTCCTCCAGCAACCTGATCACCGATTCCGCGGCGGGCGCTACCGCTTTTGCCTCCGGAGTAAAAACCTATAACGGCGCAATCGGGGTGAGCCCGGATACCAGCGCGGCCAGAACCATTTTGGAAGAAGCCGAGGAACAGGGGCTGGCTACCGGTCTGCTGGCTACTTCCACCATCGTACACGCTACGCCGGCCGCCTTCATCGCCCATACGAGTTCCCGCAACAACATGGAAGACATTGCCAAATCATTCCTGGAAACGGAGATCGATCTTTTTATCGGAGGCGGCAAGAAATACTTTACCGAACGCAAGGACGGACGGAACCTGCTGGAGGAATTGAAACAAAAAGGCTATTACGTTTCGGACTATTCCGAGGAGGGCGTTACCGAACTGGTGATGGATTACAGCAAAAATCTGGCTTATCTGACGGATCGCACCGATCCCAAACCGCAGAGTAAAGGCCGGGATTTCCTCCGGCCGGCCGCAATGGCCGCTACTTATTTCCTCGATAACCGGAGTCCGGACAAAGGGTTTTTCCTGATGATCGAAGGCGCTCAGATCGACTGGGGCGGCCACGCCAACAGCTCCAATTACATTATCAGTGAGATGATCGATTTTGACGAGACGATCGGAGCCGTACTGGATTTCGCCAAAGAAGACGGGGAAACACTCATCATTGTAACCGCCGATCACGAGACTGGGGGCTTTGCGATCAACCCGGGATCGACGATGGAAAAGATCAAACCCGGTTTTACCACCGATTACCATACGGGCACCCTCATCCCGGTGTTTGCCTACGGCCCGGGTTCCAGTCTTTTCAGTGGGATTTACGAAAACACGGCGATCTATCAGAAAATGAAGACTGCGTTTGGTTTTACGGATCAGTAGCGAATCTGTTTATTGATCATTCTGCTTTTCCTTCTTCTGGGTAATTGCTACCACCGTCAGCACGGCGTAGATATTCACGAGGTCCGTATAGGCATTCGGGTTCTCCAGTCCGATATACTGCTTACCGTGGCAAATGACGGACTCATCGATCACCATCCCCAGTGAGGGGGTTTCTTTTTGAGAATATTCCGGATAGTAAAAGTAGACCCCTCCGGGCTTACCGAAGTTTTCCTGATCCGTGTAGTGTTTCAGCAAGTAAACGGAGCAATTTGCATCCCCACCGAAAACCGGCTCCTCGTATTCATCCATTTTTTCTCTCTCTACGCCTGGCGCGGAGACCATAGCGAGCAGTTGGGGATTCTTCCTGATGCGTTTGGCTTTTTTCAACTTTTGGGTCGTGCTCAGGGTGTAGAACCACCGGGTAGTATTCGGCGGCAGTTCAAAAGCGACACTGGTGTGCGGGGTACAGGCCCGCGTACCGAGGCAATAGATCTCGTTCACGACCAATACCGCTTCTTCCTGGGCTTTTGCGGTCAGCAAGAATAGCGTAGCGGTCAGCAGCAAGCATAATTTTTTCATCGACAGGCAAGATTATCAAGTGATCCAAAGGTGGGGCCCGAAGGTTGTGCAACCTACCTGGAGACTCCAGGATGGTGCTTATAGCTCTTAAAGTAACCAATTAAACCCAGATCAACTAATATATTTGACTGTCAGCCAATTACAATACAGAAATGAGAATTGATCTTAATTTGGAGGAGTTTTCAAAAAAGGAAGGGTAAGATCTGGAGGGCTGAAAAGTGATTTTTCCGAATGGTGGCTTGTCCCAACAGTTCCGACGCATACGGGGCTTGGATATTTATCCAGCGGATCAAAAGCCCGCGTGGTTCCGCCTTTGGGAGACGGAACCACGCGGAAGAACAGCTACACTGACGTAACATGGGTTTAGGCATCCTGGCTATCAAAAGCACCTCAGCACCAAAACCACTGTGCATCAGGTCTATTCAAAACAAGCTGAATTTTACCGGGGTAACGTAGCGAACGGCAATGTTGCGACCGCCCTGTAAAGCCGGCTGCCAACGCGGCATTTTCCGGAACACGGCCAAAGCTGCTTCATCACAGCCTAATCCGACACTTCTCAGGATTTTCATCTGGGTGATCCGGCCGTCATTTTCCACCACGAACTCTACCACCACCGTACCTTCGTGACCATGGCTGTAGGCCAATTCCGGATACTCGATGCTTTCCTGGATGAAGCGCACCATTTCTTTTTCACCACCGGGGTACTTTGGCAATTGATCCGCAAAGAGAAAAAAGGGAATGTATTCGGCAGTATCGGAGGGAATCGCCGTAGTTTCGGAGAGATCCTGAGCGGATGGGGAGTCTACCGGGTCAAAGGCATTAAAGGAAAGCGAAATACTCAGCGCATAAAGGATGATCAACGTTTTCATAGCATGAACATTTAGGGTTTGATTATTGTACTCAGGAAGTGTATTTGGTCGGACCGGTGATGGTTACCTGGTTTTAGCAATCTTTTAACACGCTTTAATCCGGCTTTAACCCCGGCGCACGGCCTTTTTCCCTATTTTCGATCCTAAATTTCAATCAACTACCAATGAAACAACTTTTCTACTTATGTCTGGCCGGGCTGCTGATCCTGGCCGCCGGTTGTAAAAAAGATGAGATCGATAACATCCTGAACTACGACGGAGATAATGTTACCGGTCCGGAACTGTCCGCCGGATACCACGAGCTGGGAGCCCGCTTCACCCCCGATATGACGGGGCCGTTCGCCGGTCGTCAACTGATCAGCGTTCAGTATTTTATGGGTTTGAAGCCCCAAGCGGCGGAGATCCGTATCTACGGTGAAAATGCGCCGAACTTCCCCGGCACCCTACTCTACTCAGCCGATATTACCGATGAGATCCGTACCCTGCGCTGGAGTGAACATACGCTAAGCACCCCGGTGGATATTGCGGAAGAAGACCTCTGGATCACCATTGGCGTCACCCACGCCGGCCTGCAACAATCACTGGGCTGCGATGCCGGGCAAAACTATACCGGTGAAGGAGACTGGCTGTTCCAGCCTACCGTTGGACAGTGGGAGACCTTCGCTAACCGCACCGGTGACCGGATCAACTGGAACATCCGCGGGGTCGTTTCCGAAGAATAATTACCAGCCGGACCCACATCTATCCAGCGGCTCTATTGGAAACCGCATTGCAAAATCACACAGGAGCTGTATTCCACTTATCTGATCGATAGTTGGTTTTTCCGGGAATATCATCCCGGCCAGGCCGCTGCCAATCCGGTGGGATACAGCTCCTGATCGTTTGGTCAGCTCCCGCAATTTTTCGCAATTTCTTCTTCTTAACACTTCTTCACATTTCCCCGCCGGGCCGCGCTTCCAGGTGTTCGATATCGAACACTTTTCGTTCGCGTTCGCACAGGAAATGAGACACTACCTTCACCACCCGCTTTTGTAATTAACTGAATAACAGTCAATTAAAATAATGGCACAGCGTTTGACTAATCTATTAGTAAAAAGATTAAAATTCAAGCGCAAATGTTCAGCAAATCCTTTTATTCGACGGTAAATCTATCACGCCTGACCACTCCGGCGGGATTTGCGTTGCGCTTGTTGCTGCCCGTCCTGATCATCTATATGTTGCCTACCGAGGAAGATTTCTTTCAAAATGTTTTCCAGGGTGAGGGACTGCTGCGGATCGCCCGTGCCGCCTGGACTTTTCGCTTCTCCTTCGCAGCCGCTATCAAAAAGGCCGGCTTATCCAGTCTGGTTTTCGGGGTGGAGGAAGTCCTGCAGGAAGTATGCCTATATTTCCTGATCTGAGAAGGGCCCTGCATCTATTCAAAATTCGGCCCAGCGGAATTATACTTTAGTCGGGAAAACTATTAATTTAGTGCCTTTATCGTAAAACCATGAACACCATGATCCAATCCCCTCTAAGGTCATTTTTCATAGCGCTTCTAACTATCCTGATCTTTACGGCCTGTAAAGATGAAACCAGTGTTCCCGACGATCAGCCGTTCAGTGTGACCGCCCGGATCCCCGCCGAACCGGACAAGTTAAATCCACTGATCACCTTCCAGGCGTACAGCCGCGTAGTCAACGAACAGCTTTTCCAATATCTGCTGCAATTTGACCCGGAAACCCTGCAAATGGTGCCCCAATTAGCAACCAGCCGGGCCGAAGTGAGTGAGAATACCGAAGGCCCCTACGTCGGCGGTGTTGCCTATACTTTTGAGATCCGCCCCGAAGCCCGTTGGGACGACGGCCAGCCGGTCACCGCAGAGGACGTAGCGTTTAGCCTCAAAGCATTATTCCATCCGGAGATCACCCCTCCGGCCATTCGTTCCTATTTTGATGCTTTTAAACATATAGAGATCGATCCGGACAACCCCAAAAAGTTTACGATCTATTCCAACCAGACCTACATGCTGGGCGAAGCTGCCTTGGGAGGGATAGCGGTAATGCCGGCCCACATATACGACGAAGCCGGAGTGTTGAAGGATATTCCGCTTTCGGACATGTCCGACGAAGCCAAAGCCACCGAATTGCTGGGATCTAATTCCGCTCTGTCGGATTTCGCCGCATCATTTACCTCCACCGAGCGGAGTCACGATCCGGCACTGATCAACGGTTCCGGTCCTTACCGGCTGGCGGAGTGGGAATCCGGTCAGTTCATTCGCCTGGAGCGTAAGCAGGACTGGTGGGCCGACGACGCCAAGGACAAAAATCTGACCATCACGGCTTATCCAACAGAACTGATCTTTAAGATCATCACCGATCAGACGACCGCGGTGAATGCCCTGCAGGCCGAGGAAGTAGAGGTAGCCGCCCAGGTGGACAGCCGTTCTTTCGTCCGTTTACAGGAAGATACTTCCTTCACCAACCGGTTCAATCTGTTCACGCCCCTGGCCTTTCAGATCTATTACATCGGTTTCAATACCCGCCTCCCGAAACTGGCGGATCCCAAAGTACGTAAGGCCCTGGCCCACGCTTTGGATGTGGATAATGTGATCGAGAATCTATTTGGCGGTCTGGCCGAGAGGATCGTGGCTCCGTTCCACCCCTCCCAGCCCTACTACCACAGCGATCTGCCGCTGATCGATTTCAACTTCGACACTTCCAAGGAATTACTGGCCGAAGCCGGTTGGGAAGATACCAACGGCAATGGTACCGTCGACAAAGTCATCGACGGACAACTGACGGAACTGAGCCTGAGTTTTCTGACCTCTACCAGCAGTCAGTTCGGACGGGATATGGCCCTGTTCTACCAGGAAGCCCTGAAGAATATCGGTGTGGAACTGGTGATCGACGCCAAGGAATTCGGCGCAGTGCGGGATGATTTCCGCCGCCTCGATTTCGAGGTATTCGCCGGTGCCTGGGCCCTGGAACCCATCCCCGATGATCCCAAACAGCTCTGGCATACGGAAAATGCTGCTCCCGGAGGCAGTAACCGCATGGGATTCGGCAATGCCGAAACCGATGAGTTGATCGCAGAGATCCGCTCCACCCTGGACCCCGATCTGCGCAATCAAATGATGCGGAGACTCCAGGAGATCATTTTTGATGCTCAGCCCGGTATCTTCCTTTTTGCCCCGCAGGAGCGTATCGTTATCCACAAAAAATTCGACGGCGAAGCTACCCCGCTGCGCCCCGGTTTCTTTGTTAATGATTTTCAGCTAAAAAAAGACTAACTTATCCCGTATCGACTTAAACCTTTTGCAATCCAATTTAACAGCCCTTTCTATATGAGATCCGATACCCCGTACGGCCGGTTGTTGCTGACTTTCGGCCTTTTACTTGCGCTGGTTTCCTGTAATAATGACTCGACTGTAGCTGATGATTCCTGCCAGCGTACCGGTAATGAACTGATCATCCGCCAGCAGGTGGAGCCCGACCGTCTCAATCCGTTGCTGACCTCCTCCGGTTACGCCAACCAGATCAATCAGCTCATTTTTCTAACGTTGGAAACCCTGGACCCGGAGAATCTGGAACTGGCGCCTATGCTGATAAAGCAGCGGCCGGCAGTAGAAACGACCGAATCCGGCGGTATGCGTTTTACCTTTGATATCCTCGAAGAAGCCAGTTGGGATGACGGCAGTCCGATTACGGCGCACGATTATGTATTTACCGTGAAGACCTCTTTACATCCGGGCTTGAATGCCGATCGTTATCGGCCCTATATCGGCATCATTTCCTCCATAGATATTGATCCGGACAATCCCAAACACTTTACGGTCACCACCCGTGATCAGGATCAACTTGGGGAAGAGTTCGTCAGTAATGTACTGATGATCATGCCGGAATATCATTACGATCCCAATGGTTTGCTCCGCGATATCCCACTGGAAGCCTTCGCCGATGAGGCGCAATTGAAAGCCCATACCACTGCTCTGGAAGATTTTGCGGCGCAGTTCTCGGACCAGCGGCTTTCGCGGGAAGCAGATGGGGTGATCGGCGGTGGTCCTTATCGGCTGGAAAGCTGGGAAACGGGCCAACGCGTGAATCTGGTAAAAAAAGACAACTGGTGGGGGGAAGATCTGGTAGACGATTACCCGGCTCTGGACGCCTATCCCGACCGCATCTCTTTTCAGCTGGTGGCCGACGGTGCTACGGCCGTAGCCGTTGTACAGGGTGAAGAGATAGATATGGTGCCCGAACTGGATGTGGAAAGTTTTGTCCGCCTGGAAAACGACAGTCTGGTCCAGGCCTGTTACAACATGGAATCCTTCCCGCAACTGGTCCGTTCGTTTCTCAGCCTGAATACCCGCTCTCCCAAACTGGCGGATAAGCGGGTACGACGGGCCATCGCTCTGTCCATCGATGTAGAAGAAGTGATCAGAGACCTCTATCAGGGTTTCGGCGACCGGATTAACGGGCCGGTACCGCCCTCCGTTGCATTCGCCAACAAGAAACTGGCCCTGCTGGATTATGATCCGGAACAAGCCAAAAATCTACTGACGGAAGCCGGCTGGGAAGACACCAACGGCAACGGTACCGTCGATAAAACGATCAACGGCACCCTTACCGAAATGGAACTGAGCTTCGAAATACCGGCCGGACGAGAATCTACCCAGCAACTCGGCCTATTGCTTAAAGAACAAATGCAGGCAGCAGGTATCGGCCTGGAGATCGAACCCGGCGACTGGAACGAGATCATGGGTCGCCATCGCAGCGGAGATTTTGAGATCGTTCCCATGGGGCGCACCTTCCCCTCTCCTACCGTGTGGAACCCCCGGCAGAATTACCACTCTCAGGGCGATAATCGCACCGGTTTCGGAAATGCTGAAACCGATGCGCTGATCGACCGTATACTCACTACATTCGACGAGCGTGAACGCTATGATCTGTATCGCGAACTGCAGGGGATCATTTACGAGGAACAACCGGAAATCTTCCTTTTTGCCCCCCGGGCCCGGATCGCCATCCATAAACGTTTTGAAACGCCGTTGATCCCGATAGCACCGGGATTTTTACCAAACCTGGTAAAGCTGAAGTAGATTGTAAAACTGATTTATGCTGCGGTATCTGATCAAAAGGCTGTTCCTGTTCTTACCCACCTTACTGGTGATCAGCCTTTTGGCCTTTGGCCTGAGTCGCTGCACCCCCGGCGATCCGATCCAGTGCTACCTTCCGGACAATATTGACGGGCAATTCGCCATGAGTCCGGCCCAGTACGAACGGGCCTATTCCCGGGAAGCGAAAAAACTTGGGTGGGACAAACCCGCCTTTTATTTTCGGCTCGGTCCGGCCGCCTATCCCGATACGCTCTACCGCATACTGATCCGGGGGCAGCGAAAAAATCTGGAAAACCTGATCGCCCAGTACGGCAACTGGCCCCAGATCCAGGCCTATTCGCGGCAATTGATAAAAACCCACCAGGAGATCAGTCAACTGCCGGATTCCCTGAATTCGGATGCATTGATCCGGATCCGGAATCTTCCCGGTCAGCTGCACCTGCGGCACAACGATCGGGCCATTACCAGCCTACTGGACACTCTTCAGTACTATACCGCTCAGGACGCTCGGGTCAACCGTAATATCGGCCCTTCCGTGCAGGAACTCGTTCAGCGCTACGATAACATTAAGGCGACGGCCACTCCGCACTTGCTGTATCTTCCCGGTTTTCACTGGTACGGTTTTGATAATCAATACCACGACTGGTTGGGCAATTTCGTTTCCGGCGACCTGGGGCGCTCCTGCAAGGACGGACGTCCTATATTCGATAAGATCACGGACCACCTACAGTGGACGCTGATCATCAACGGACTGGCGATCCTGATCGCCTATCTGCTTTCGATCCCCATTGGCGTGTACGCGGCATTTTACCGGGATTCCCGCTTTGACCGGATCACTACGATGGTATTATTTCTGTTGTACTCCCTGCCCAGTTTCTGGGTAGCCACCATGCTGGTGATCTTTTTGACCAATCCAACCTACGGTATGGACTGGTTCCCGGCAACCGGCTTGGGTAATATGGGGTCAATGGCTTCCTTCTGGGATCGCTTCTGGGATACGGCCTGGCACATTGTGCTGCCCGTATTTAGCCTGGCCTACGGCGCTCTGGCGTTCATCAGTCGGCAGATGCGGGCCAGCGTACTGGAAGTGATCAGTTCCGATTATATCCGGACCGCTCGGGCCAAGGGGCTTCCCGAAAACAAGATCATCTGGAAGCATGCCTTCCGGAATGCGCTCTTCCCGCTGATCACCCTATTTGCATCGGTTTTCCCCCTGCTGATCGCCGGTTCGGTGGTCATCGAACGGATCTTTAATATACCCGGAATGGGGCTGTTACTCATTAATTCCATCAACTCCAAAGACTGGCAGGTGGTCTACGCCATTTTAATGATGGCCGCGGTGGTTACGATCCTCGGGATCCTGATCGCCGATGTTCTCTACGCAGTCGTGGATCCCCGGGTGAAATTTGGTAAACAAAAAAAATAAGGTGCAGATCACCAGATGATATTCGGAAAGAAACATACCGACCAATTAGCTGAAGAACTGGAACAAACTTCCGGCGATCAGCGGTATTGGGCCCTGGTCAAACAGCGATTCCGGAAAAACCGTCCGGCAGTATGGGCGTTGCGCACCTTATACGTCCTCGGATTTATTGCCATTTTCGGTGACTTCATCGCCAATGAGCGCCCCATCTACTGCAAAGTGGAAGGCACCACCTATTTTCCCGTTTTCCGGGAATTCCTGGTAGATCTCGACCTTGCCAAACCTTATCCGCGTTTTCTGACGCGGTCCTGGCTCGATGTAAAAAAGGAGTACGAAGCCGTACTGCTCCCGCTCATCCCCTACTCCTTCGATACCCAGGATCCCGACAACCGCAATTATAAAGGTCCGCTGGAAGAACAGGAGGTCAGCTCCTGGCGTTATCGCCACTGGCTGGGCACCGATAACCTGGGCCGGGATGTTGCTGCCGGCCTCGTCAACGGTACGCGTACGGCCATGCTCGTAGGGATCATCGCGATGGGCATAGCGGCACTGATCGGTATCAGTCTGGGAGCGATCGCCGGATATTTCGGCGATGACCGGCTACGCTGGTCCCGGGCGAGAGTGATGCTGAATGTGCTCGGGGTGGTACTCGGGATATTTTACGGATTCACCGTTCGGACCTATGCCCTGCAGGAAAGTGAACATCTGTTTGTCGACCTGCTGATCAGTCTGGGCATCTTCGGTGCGATCCTGGTGCTGTTCAACGGTCTGGCCTGGCTACTGGAGCGGTGGTCCGTGGCGGGCAAAAAACTTCGCGTACCGGTGGACCTGCTGGTAATGCGTGCCATTGAGATCAAACGGTCCATACCAACGCTGTTGCTATTGCTGGCCATATTGGCGCTAATCTCCCGTCCGAATATCTTTTACGTCATGGCGATCATCGGTCTCCTCGGGTGGACCAGCATTGCCCGTTTCATGCGGGCCGAGATGTTGCGTATTCGCGCTCTGGATTACATGGAGGCCACCCGGGCTTTGGGATATTCCAATCGCCGGATCCTGTTCCGCCACGCCATTCCCAACGGTCTTACTCCGGTATTGGTCACGATCGCGTTCGGTATCGCCGGAGCCATCCTGACCGAAGCGTCCCTTTCCTTCATCGGTATCGGCATGCCACCCGACCAGGTCACCTGGGGGACCATGCTGTTTGCGGCCCGTTTTGCCCCCTACGCCTGGTGGCTGGCCATCTTCCCGGGCTTTTTCATCTTCATCACGGTGTTGTCATTCAACCTGATCGGCGAAGGACTTACCGAAGCGATCCACGCCCGCCGGTAAAAGGACCGTGATTCATTACTTCAGATCAATATTCGCCCAGGGCGTATCCAGATCACTTATCGTAACCAGGTAGGTGTACTTGCCGGGTTCCAGCAAACTTTCTCCTACGTAATCAATCGGCTGGACTACGAAATCCGAGTCACCGATCTTGAAGGAGAGATAAGCGTAACGGTACGCCTTCTGGTAAACCTTGTAGTCCGACTTGTCCCCTTCTTTCAGGTCTTCGTACTCGTGAGTATCCTCCGGGCCGCCCACCGTAATGGCGGTCATATCGTGGCCGGTCCCGTTCTCGATCCGGATCAGCACCATCTTATCTTTTTTGCAGCTTCCCAGGCCTAAAGCCAGGACTACCATCAACAGGGCGACTATCAGGCTAATTTTTTTCATGGTATTTTTTCTAAAAAGACCGGTCTTCTGCCGAAAAAGGTTGGGATTTTTTCTTTTATAATAGACTTTTTTGTTTGGCCCGCGTCCTTGTATAAAAGATAGAGTAAACCCAATGGCCAATTACGCCTCCAGCTCCCTGTACATTGCAAAAGACCCGACATGAAAAAACATACTCCGCCCGCCGGTTTAAGGTCCTATCGTCGCTTTTCACAACTGCGACTGTTGGATTACGAATACGATCCTGGAGAACGCACTGACTTTCACAAAGACCGGATCCCCCGGATCAGTATTTTGCTGCGGGGACAACTGCAGGAGCGCCTCCAAACCCAGGAAGCCTGGGCCAGTCCGATGAGTGTGGTCATTAAACCGGCCGATGCATTGCACGCCAATCAATTTGGTCCCGGCGGTGCCCGGATCATTTCCATTATTGCCCCGAATGGCTGGCCAGATTATCTGGCGGAACATTTCCTGAACCAGTATGCCTGGTTCCACGGCCGGCCAACCATCAGTGCAGCCAGTGATTTTCTGCAGGAACTTGTCGATCTGAAAAACGAATCCCAGTTGGAAACCGCCCTGATCCAGCTGGTGGCCGGCTTGTCCGAAGAACAAAGTCCGCATAAAGATCCGCCTTCCTGGTTGCAACGGGTGGCCGAACAGCTCGAAGACCAATACGATGAAACGATCCAGATCCGCCAACTGGCCGCAGCTTCCGATGTGCATCCGGTCTACCTGGCCCGCATCTTCCGCCGGTATTTTCATTGTAATCCCAAACAGTACCAGTCCCACTTTCGCCTGCGCCGGGCGCTCGATCATTTGACCCAGCAAAAACCCCTGGTCCACGTAGCGCTGGACAATGGGTTTGCCGACCAAAGCCATTTTACCCGGCTGTTCAAATCCAGTATAGGAATGAGCCCGGGCAGCTTCCGGAAATTAGTGTTCAGGATACAGCAATCGTGAGTTACCGACGACGCACTCGAATTAAAATTTTTGTTGCTTCGTGCAACATCAGCTAAAAGTAGTGGTCTTTAGCATTGTATCCTCAGAACATTTTTTCACACAAAATCAGGATTCTATGAAAATTTTTACCCGACTCTGTTTGGGGCTGCTATTCCTATGCCTACTCGGAACGAACGGCCTCTTTGCCCAGGAAAAACAACAAGTCGAGATCCGCGAACTCAAAAAAATAAAAGAGATCAAGGAGATGAAACATCACGCGATGATGGAGCAGATGCACCACAGTGATGTTCGCGCCGATCGCCCCCTGATCGGTATTTACACCGGTCATTCGGATCAGGGCGTGGAGATCAGCAGTACTGTCGGCGGTGGTGGCGCGGCGGCGGCCGGCCTGGAAGCCGGAGATGTGATCACCGCGATCAACGGCCAGGAATTGCGCAATGTACGCGACCTGCAGGTGGAACTTTCCAAATACCAGGGTGGCCAGCAGATCGCCGTTACTTACCAGCGAAACGGACAGGCCCGGCAGGCGAACGTAACGCTGAAAGCCAAACCCAACATCCGCGCCGACCGGCCGTTGATCGGTATCTATCCGGAAGATAACGAAGGCCAGGGTGTGCGGGTAGACGATATTTCCGCTGAAGGTGGGGCCGTGAGCGCCGGTATCCGGTCCGGAGATGTGATCACCAAGATCAACAACAATGCGATCAACAGCCTGACCGACCTGAAAGCCGAGCTTTCCAAATACGAAGGCGGCGATGAAGTAAATGTGGAATACCTGCGCGACGGACAGGCCCGGCAAACCCAGGTAAGCCTGAAAAAACGCACGGAAAACCGCAACACCAGCTGGTCCCGCGACCGCGATCCCTGTGCCGTCTTCATCGGCGTTTCCCTGAGCGGTAACGGTCCCGACGGCCGCGGCGTACAGGTCAGCAACATTATCGATGATACGCCGGCAAAAGAATCCGGCGTGAAAAGCGGAGATGCGATCCTCGCCATGGACGATGTTTTCGTCAATACCTTCAATGAATTGCTCCACGAACGTAACAAACATCAGCCCGATGACTTCTTTACCCTGACCGTACTGCGCGAAGGAGTAACGATCGACATCGATGCCCGTTTTAAGACCTGTGCGAAAGAAGAACCCAGTCCGGAAAATCCCGAAGAAGAGGTAGAGGAAGAGATCGAAGCGCCGCAGGATATTATCATTGATAATTCCCTGAAGGTGGAACAGTGGAAAGCCTATCCCAACCCGGCCTTCGGTACGCTGAATGTTCAATTCCAGGCCGAAGCGGTACCCACCACGGTAAGGCTGATCGACGCCAGAGGCCGGGCCGTTTACCGGGAAAACATGAACCAGTTTGACGGCTACTACAACCAACAGATCGATCTGACCGATATTGCTCCGGGTAGCTATTACCTGCAAATTCGCCAGGGTGATCAATTTGTTACCGAAAAGATCGTAGTGGTACCTCGCGCCTAGAATACAGGTCGCAGCCAGGAAACGAACTATTAGTCGCTGCTTACTGCCAAAACATATTGGTAGACATTAAGTATCCGGCCCTGCCGTAGAAACGCCCATACTACTGGACAAAATGAGAAAGACCGGGTGATCCAGAGATCGGGAGAAGGTGGGAGCGCATTGCTTCTCTCTCTTTCTCTGAATCTTCTGGTCTCCCGCTCTGCCCATTTTGACAAAATATCCGGTAGTATGAGGAACGTCCTACGGCGGGGCTTTTTTTTATTCGCATGGGATTAACTTTAGCGGGGCGGAGGTTTCATTTGTTCAAGACTCCGGTGCCGAATGCCTCTATCTTGCGCTCAAAAAAACTATGCACCGTTCAAAACTTTGGGGTTTAGTATTGGTTACGCTGCTTTTGTCGGCAGCCCGCCTGGTTAAACCCGACCATCTGGAAAAAGATACTTTTGTGACCAACGCTGATCAATTTTACGCCGAATCCATGGCCCTGCTCAAAGGGGTTCCCGGAGCATCCGTAGTCGTCGTTCAGGACGGAGCGATCCGTTATCAAAAAGGATTTGGCTACGCCGACGTGGAAGATCAGCTTCCCTTTACCCACGAAACCAATTTCTACATCGCCTCCTGTACCAAGGCCTTTACCGGACTGATGGCGGCCCAACTGGACCACGAAGGCATCCTAAGTCTCGATGACAAACTCGCCGACCATTTCCCCGAAATCGACTTCCACCCCGATCTGCCGATGGATAAGATCCGGCTTAAGGACCTGCTGACCCACAGCTCGGGGCTGGCCAACGATCCGATCGGCTTCCGGGTAGCCTATTCCGGAGAACACGATCTGGAAAAGCTGATCGATCTGCTGCGGGTAAGTGAACCGAACCGGGAAGGGTACGGCAACTTCCGCTATACCAACATCGGCTACAATATTTACACCCTGGTCGTGGAAAAAGTAACGGGTCGCCCCTGGCAGGCAGTGCTCGAAGAAAAAGTATTCGATCCCCTGGGTATGGACCGGACGACAGCCTATATGTCCAGGGCGGACAAACACCAGTGGCCGCTGGCCGCCCCCTACGTGGCGATGAGTCCGGACGAAGCCCAGCGGGTCTATTTGCGCAAAGAGGACAATACTATGCAGTCCGCCGGAGGTCTGATCACCAATGCATCGGATCTCGGCCGGTGGCTGATCATGCAATTGAGTGCCGGCCAGCTGGACGGGAAGCAGGTTTTTCCCGAAAGTATGATCAAACACAGTCAGCAGGCCCTGGTCAGCAACGAAGAAGACCGGGAACCCTTCCCTTCCGAAGGTTACGGTCTGGGTTGGCACCGGGGTACTTATGAGGATAAGGCCGTGGTCTGGCATTACGGTGGTTTTCCCGGCGCATTGACCCACATTTCCTTTATTCCGGAAACCAATACCGGAGTGGCGGTTTTCATCAACGATGCGGCATCCGGCTACCAGTTGATGAACATATTCGCCAATTTCGCCTACGATTTCCTGGAGAAAGGAGAAAGCATTGTACCGGCTTACCGGGAAAAGATCACGGAGCTGGCCGGATCCCTGGAAAAAAGACGGGCGGATTTCAAAGCCGGACTCGAGAAGCGCAAGGAAAGAAGCTGGCAATTGGCTAATCCATTTACATTTTACAGCGGCGTTTACCAAAATGACCTTTACGGCACTTTAAAGATTGACGGGAAAGCTAAAACGCTCAAGGCAAGTCTGGGTAATCTGCACTGCGAAGCAACGCCCTTCACCCAGGAAGAAACCGCCCGGGTGGAACTGATCCCCTACCGTGGCGAAGTGATCAAGTTCGTTTATGACGAAGCGGGGAAACTGAGTGGTCTGGAATACACGGAGGCCTTTTTCGAAAAGGTGGATTAAGGTCTGAATTCACCGCCGTGGCGGTGCTGACATAATTTACCCTAAATCAGTGTTGGATTTGCCGTTGGCAAGTGTGTGTTTAGCGCAATAAGTAACAAAGGATTCACCGCGAAGGTGCTGAGACGCTAAGTTTTTATGATTTTGCCTTCTGCAAAATCATAAAAACTTAGCGTTCTTGACGACTGTGAAGGCAGCCCATTCAATATTCAAACCAGATCTTCCGACAACAGATCCTGAATACGGGCAAAAATAGCCGCAGAGTCCCTGACCTGCTCGCGAAAATGTTCTTTGCGCTGGTAGCGGTCGTACATGCCAAAAGAAGATTTCGGCAAGACCGTATTCCAGATGGTTCGCTTTTCTTCCTCCGCCTTGATCGGTTTCAACTTGCTCAGTACACGCAGTACCTGCACATCGAAGACCTGATCGTAAATATCCTGCTCGAGCGCTTTGCTCAGGCGCGCAAACAGGCGCACGTCGGCATCGAAGTTATCACCCTGCTCGATCTCTTCGGCCAGGTACTGGATTTCATCGAATTGTCGGTTGGTCAGCGTCATACTTGCGATGTAGAAATTTGAGAAAGTCTATTTGTATACGCCGGTATGGCGGTACCGGCCAGGTTTATCGTAGAGGTAGCAGATGATCGGTTTGCGGTATTATTTCCGCTCCCGCAGGTCTTTCAGGAACCTTTCCAGTTCGATCTCATCGTAGACCAGTACTTCCCGGGCTTTACTGCCTTCGGAAGGACCTACGATACCCATTGCTTCCAGTTGATCCATGATCCGGCCGGCCCGGTTGTACCCCAGTTTCAGACGACGCTGGATCATCGAGGTAGATCCGTGCTGATTGGAGACGATCAGGCGGGCGGCATTTTCAAATTCTTCGTCCAGATCGGCATAAGTAAGGCTACCGGCACCCGGTATTTCCTCATCGTCACCGTGGTATTCCGGCAGGAAGAACGGCTCCGGATAGCCTTTTTGCTCAGCGATAAAGTCGATCACCTGTTCTACTTCCGGGGTATCCACAAAAGCGCCCTGCAGACGTACCATTTCGCCGCCGACGGACAGGAGCATATCCCCCTGACCGATCAACTGGTCCGCACCACCGCTGTCCAGAATAGTCCGGGAATCCACCTTGGCCGTCACCTTGTAGGCGATACGGGCCGGGAAGTTGGCTTTGATCACCCCGGTGATGATGTTCACCGACGGACGCTGGGTAGCGATGATCAGGTGAATACCAACGGCCCGGGCCAACTGTGCCAAACGGCCGATCGGTAATTCCACTTCCTTACCGGCGGTCATAATAAGGTCCGCAAATTCGTCGATCACCAGTACGATGAACGGCAGGAAGCGGTGTCCCTTATGCGGATTGAGTTGTCGTTTGACAAATTTCTCGTTGTATTCCTTGATGTTCCGGGCCCCGCCTTTTTTCAACAGATCGTAGCGGGTGTCCATCTCGATACAGAGCGAGTTCAGGGTATGGATCACCCGATTGGTCTCCGTGGTGATCGGTTCGTCCTGACCGGGCAGGAAGGCCAGAAAATGGTGTTCCAGCCGGCTGTAGGGGAACAATTCCACCTTCTTCGGATCGATCAGGACCAGTTTCACCTGCGAGGGGTGCTTTTTGTACAGCAGGGACACCAGAATGGCGTTGATACCAACGGACTTACCCTGACCGGTAGCACCCGCTACCAGCAAGTGGGGCATTTTCGCCAGATCCACGACGAACACCTCGTTCGAAATGGTTTTTCCCAGACCGATGGGGAGGTCCATTTTGGCCCGCTTGAACTTATCGTGGGCCAGCACCTCGCGCATGGACACCATCTGTTTTTTCTTATTCGGTACTTCAATACCGATGGTACCCTTACCGGGAATGGGCGCAATGATCCGGATGCCCAGAGCGGCCAGACTCAGAGCGATATCGTCTTCGAGGTTCTTGATCCGGGAAATACGCACGCCCGGTGCCGGTACGATCTCGTAGAGGGTAACGGTGGGCCCGATGGTTGCCCGGATCTTGGTGATCTCGATCTTGTAGTTCAGCAGGGTTTCAATGATCTGGTCCTTATTCTGCTCGAGTTCCGCCCGGTCAATCTCCACTTTCTGGTCGGAATAATCCTTCAGCAGCGGCAATACCGGGTACTCGTAGGAAGACAGTTCCAGCGTTGGATCGTAGGGTTCGGAATGATCCTTATTTTCCATAGACGCGGCAATATTGGCCGCTCCCGGCTGCGGTGCCGGACCGTTCTGCTCTTCCAGTTGGGGCGTAGCTTCCTCCGCTTCCTGGATCTCGAGTTCTGCGTCTCCCGTGCGGAGCGCTTCCGCTTTTTTCCGGGCTGCTTCCTTTTTCTCTTCCAGTTCAAAGGCGAGTTGTTCGCCGCGGGCCGTCATGGGTTTGGGTTCGGGTAAGGATGAGGGCGTATTATTGTTACCCGGTCGCAATGTAGGCGGATTGTTAGTAGCGGTATTTTCCGCTCGGCTGGTACTGCGGGCCGGTTTGCGGGAGATCAGTCCGGTCAGGTAATTTTTCAATTCTTCCACGGCCTGATCGAAGGTAAGTTCGCTGAAGTTCGGATTGAGTTTCCAGATCAGCACCATGCTGATGAGCAGCAGGAAGAGGAAGATCAGCCCGATCGTACCGACAAAATTTTCCAGCCAGCCGGCTACTCCTTCCCCGAAAGCGCCGCCCCAGGGAAATTCTCTTTGTCCGAGAACGAAGTCCAGAAAGATCGCCGCCAGCAGGATCAGCAGGACCGCTCTGGATAAAAGCGGTACAAAGCGGGCCATCGGCCGCCGGTGGATCAGATGGATACCCAGGCGAACCAGCACGTAAACGAAGCCGAAAGAAGCCAGTCCAAATCCCCAGTAAAAGAACTTATCAGATATGATGGCCCCGAGCCGGCCCAGCCAGTTGGCCATTTCCAGATCGGTGCGCAGCAGTTCCCAGGAAAAGTCAAAAACCTTATCCTGGTCAATTTTCCAGGTAAAGAGATAGGAAGTAAAAGCAATGAATAAGTATAGCGCAAAGAAAAGCGACAACACGCCCAACAACTTTGGAACCCGCTCATCATTTAACCCCAACTTAAGCTGTAATTGCCCTTTTTTCTTTTTTGCCATAACAAATCCTGGTGAAAGACTACCGCGCAAGATTAAGGAGAAAAGTGCAGCTAATCCAATTTTTTTGGATCAGATATGCAGCAAACTCCATAAACAGGTGGCGCCCAATGTCGTTGCAGAGTACAAAAGTAGGGATTATCTACCGGAATTTGAAGCTGTTTTTATCAACCTCCCAACAAGGCGCCTCCACCCAGACAAGAGGAAAATCCGATGACTCCCACGATAAAAAGACTTATGAGATGAGAGACTCCCAACTCTTTCTCCCCTTTAACAAATTTTATGATCATAATGATCAGTGTAATCACCGCATGGGCACCTACGGCGTACAGCATGATGAATGCGTAGTAGAGGGCCGGAGTGTCATAACCACTGCCGCCCCGCGCCGTAAGGTAGCTGAAGAGCATGATCAGAATGGAATAAGCCAGGAGGACCAGGAGGTGAATACGCAATACTTTACCGAGGTATTTCATAATTTGAGTTTTTAGGCGTTTTCAGACCAGCATTATAAGGGATTTACAACCGGCAATTCGGAACGCAGATAATTCAGATGCGCTTCCTTGAAAGCATCCCGGTAGAACAGGTTCATCGTCTCAAACGGGATGATCCGACCGTCCGGATGCACGATGTGAACGCAGCTTTTCCGGATGGCCCGTACATCAAAATCATAAGCGTCCATAAAATTCATGATAATGATCCGGAACAGGTTGTCGTACCCCAGCCCGGGCGCCTGGATCTGCGGCAGGCAACACAGCAGTTCGTGCATATCCCCTTCAATGGCATCCACGGAGTGAGCGGTACTGAAGATCTTCAGCACCTGTTCGTGCAGATGCGGATCCTGTTCGTACACAATGGTATTACGGCTGTTATCCAGCAAACGGGCCGGATCGATAAAGCGGGTCAGGGGCTGCACCTGGCCGTCCACCTTCAGAGCGTAAGCCATCGTGAGGGCATCCGGGTTGCAGGGAACCGGGATCAGGTCATTTTCCTGAAAGATATCGCTCTGATCCAAAATGGCCTGCCGGACTTCCGTGGGCGTCAGCCGGTCCGTAGCCGGATCAAAATTTTCCGTACGCCCGGCCACCTGGGTTGGCTGGAAAGTAATGCCCCGCACGCAGGGCTGTTTGAGTGCAAAATCAATGATGGTACCGATCTCATCGTCGTTCATGCCCTTTTGCAGGGTGACCACCAGGGTCGTCGACAGGTTAAACTCATTTAGATGAGCCAGGGCCTGCAGGCGGGTCTCCAGCAGATCTTTGCCCCGCATGGATTCCAGTACCTCCGGCCGGAAGGAGTCAAACTGCAGATAGATCTCAAAATCCGGCATATAGGAAGCTAGCCGACGGGTAAATTCCCGGTCTTTGGCAATGCGGATCCCATTGGTATTGACCATCAGGTGGCGGATGGGCCGGGCCTTGGCGAGGTCCAGGATCTCGAAGAAATGAGGATGAACGGTCGGCTCTCCCCCACTGATCTGCACCACATCGGGCTCGCCTTCGTTTCGCACAATAACGTCGAGCATCCGCTCGATCTCCTCCAGACTGCGATGATGTCCGTGGGTCGGAGAGGATTCCGCGTAGCAGGTCGGGCACGTCAGGTTGCAGCGATCGGTTACTTCGATCAGGCTCAGGCAACTGTGCTGCTCGTGATCCGGGCAAAGGCCACAGTCGTATGGGCAGCCGTAGTGAGTTTTGGTATTGAACCGAAGCGGATATTCGGAAGCTTTATTGTAATTGCGGATGTTCTTATAATACGCCACGTCGGTGGCAATGAGTACCTTCTGCCGGCCGTGCTCGGGGCAGCGTTTGACCATGTAGACCTTTTCGTCCTCAAAAATGATCTTGGCTTCGATCCGTCGCAGGCATTCGGGGCAAAGGCTGAGCGTGAAGTCGTAATAGACGTATTTACTGACGGGCATTTAGGTGGTTTTTGGTTGATCAAGGTACAAAAATTCCAGAGCTTATCCGGTAATTATTCCCGGGAGTAACAGACTCCGCGGCCGGAGCCAGACCCGCCGGTAATAGATCAGTCCACCGATACAGGCCAGTTGCAATACATTGAGTCCCCAGAGCACCTCCGTTCCCGGTCGGATGAATTCTACCAGGAGCCGATAAAACAGATAAGCGGTCATAAAGAGTTGGAAATACGCCCCGGGAACGAGCCGGTAATGCCGTTGGAGATACCGCAGGCTGGCCCAAAGCAAAAGCAGGAATACGATCTCGTATAAAGCGGTTGGATGCCGCGGAATGCCGTCCCCCAGATCCAGCGCCCAGGGCAGCCCGCTGGGCAGGCCATAAGTCGGTTCGGCTATACCGGAGCTTAAACATCCGATCCGACCGATGATCATCGCCAGGATCAGCGGAAAGGTGAACAGGTCACCGGAAGAATGTTTTTCCCCGATCATCTTTTTGGTCATTTCCACTCCAATCAGTCCTCCCAGTAATCCACCGACGATGGTTTTACTCTGGTAGTAGTACAGCCATCCGGCCCGACCGCTGAAGAATAATTCCGGATCTTCCAGTGCTCCCAGCAAACGGGAACCGATCAGCGCGCCCGCAGTAGCGCCCACCAGTACCCACAATCGGTTCATATCGGAAATACGGTCTTCCTGCTGGCGTCTCAACCGCAGGAAATACTGAAATCCCGCACTAAATGCCAGTAACTCAAAGAGCAGGTGTGCGGATACCGTAATCGCTCCAAACTTGAAAATCAAAGGAAATTCCACAGTCGTATTTGCTTGTCGGTGTAAGCTATAAAATAATAAGCTTGGGGTTCGCTTTTATTGGACCAAAATTTATAACTTGCCGGATACTATCCGGCCCAAACTACTGCTTTACAGCAACTTTGAAATTAAACATTTAACAGCTTCTTGTTCTTCCCGGGCGATTAAAAACCAAGTCGAACCCCACCTCCCGGGACCTCCCGCAGCAGGCTTAGGAATAAACCGAAGCTCCTGCAACCCGGGACCGTATTTTTCGTGTAAATGATTAAAACTTTACAGCCATCATGAGGGTCACCATTATCCTTACTTTATTATTCGTTCCCTTACTCTGTTTCACTCAGGACCAAAATGAAGAAAGGCCTAATTACTGTGACGAACTGCCCGTCACCTACGAAAAGGTCGCCTTTCCCCGGGGCGGTAGCTCCCGGCAGGCGCTTCCCCGCTTTGCCACGGCTCCCACCACGGAATACAAAGTGCAGGTAGCCATCCTGCGATTTACCGATCCCAAGGATTTCCCGTTCCACCCCAAACTGGTTGCCCGCTACCGCCCCTGCGAAGAGGTATGGGTAGTGGAATCCAGAGAAAGTTTTACCGATAAAAATGACGCCAAAAAATTACAGGCTGAAATGGAGAAACTCGGCTACCGGGGAGCGTATATCACGGAATTGGTAGCCTACCACGGCGGGTAAACAGGAGGGCAGTACCGGTACGAAACGGGTTGGCCACGCATACGCTTGAAAAATGATTTTTCGGTCGTATGCGTGGCGGCTGAGGAATAGCATCGAAACGCTTAATAGGCCAACAACTGCTGCGCGGCCTCCGCTACTTTCCCGGAAGAGAGCAACATGGCCTTTTCCAGCTTTTCGTTCAGTGGGATAGCCGGAACGTTTTCCGAACCCACCGTACGCACCGGAGCGTCCAGCGATTCAAAACAATTTTCCTGGATGCGGGCGGCCAGGCTACGGGCAAAACTCTGATCGACCGATTCTTCCGTAACGACCAGGATGCGACCGTGCCGGCGGGCCTGCTCGTAGATCAGGTCCTCATCCAGTGGATATAAACTGCGCAGATCCAGAATACTCAACTGGCCGGGCAACTGCTTAGAAGCACCCAGCGCCCAATGCACACCCATACCGTAAGTGACGATCAGCGCACTTTCTCCCGTTTCGATCCGGTCGGTATCGGCGGTCTGCACCATCCTGCCCTTTCCGAGCGGCAGGATATAATCCGCATCCGGTTCTACACAGCGGGCCGTTTCCGTACCGGGCACTTTGGACCAGTACAGGCCTTTGTGTTCAAATACCACGACGGGATTTGGATCGTAAAAGGCTGCCTTCAGCAATCCTTTCAGGTCCGCTCCGTTGCTGGGATAGGCGATCTTGATGCCCTGGATATTGGTCAATACGGATTCCATACTGGAGGAGTGGTAGGGTCCTCCCCCACCGTAAGCGCCAACCGGCACCCGCAGCACCATGCTGACCGGCCATTTCCCATTGGACAGATAACAGGACCGGCTCACTTCGGAGAACAACTGATTGAGCCCCGGCCACAGATAATCGGCAAATTGGACTTCTACGATCGGTTTGAGCCCCACGGCCGACATGCCGACCGTACTCCCGATGATAAAGGCTTCCTGGATCGCGGTATTGAAGACGCGATTATCCCCGAATTTTTTGGCCAGATTAGCCGCTTCGCGGAACACTCCGCCCAATCGGGCTCCGACGTCCTGCCCGTAAAACAGGGCTTCCGGGTGCTCGCGCAGGATCTCTTCCATGGCGTGCAGGGCGCAATCCACCATCACAATGGCCGATTGCTGATCACCGGTACGCCGGCCCTTTTCCTCCGTTACCGGGGTTGAGGCAAAATCGTGGGTAAACAGGTCTTCCGGTTCCGGATCCTCCGCCGTCAGTGCGATCTCGTAGGCCCGGTCCACTTCTTCCTGTACTTCATTTTCAATTTTATCGAGTACGGCATCGGAGAATCCTTCCTCTTCCAGATAGGTCCGCAGCAATGGATAGGGGTCCCGTAAGGATTGTTCTTCGAGATCATCCCGGTACCACTCTTTCCGCACACCGGAAGTATGGTGGTTCAGGAGCGGTACGGAGGCGTGGACCAAAAAAGGGCGTCGTTCATCCCGGATGGTATGGATCACTTCTCCCAGCTTGGAGTAGCACTCGACAAAATCACTGCCGTCAATACTGAGACTTTCCAGACCGTGGAATCCCCGGGCGTATTCCCGGGCATTCTGGGCGCGGATCTCGGCGGCGTGGGCCGAGATATCCCATTCGTTGTCCTGCACCAGAAAAAGGATCGGTAGTTGCCAGAGCGCGGCCATCTGAAAGGCTTCGGCCACCTCGCCTTCCGTGACGGAGGCATCTCCCAGCGAACAGACCACAACCGGCGGCACCTTGCTTTCCGTAAGCGGCAGCTGCTCTTTTTCCCGGTACTGCAGGCCCATGGCCACACCCGTGGTGGGGATGGCCTGCATACCCGTAGCGGAAGACTGGTGGATGATCTTCGGTTTGTCCGGATCGTTCAGGCTGGGATGGGCGTAATAGGTACGACCGCCCGAAAAGGGATCGTCTTTTTTCGCCAGCAGTTGCAGCATCAGATCGTACGGACTCATGCCGATCGACAGCAACAGAGCGTCATCGCGGTAGTAGGGAGATACCCAATCCTCCGGCCCGAGGTGGAGCCCCAGTCCGATCTGCACCGCTTCGTGCCCGCGGCTGGTCGCATGTACGTATTTGGAAACAGTCTGGAAATGCTGTTCGTAACACCTGGTCATAGCCTTAGCGGTAGCCATGAGCCGAAACCCACGTTTCAGGACCGAACGAGCTATGTTGTGTTTGATGTGAATCATTGGTTAGGCAAAATTTTTAATTTGGTTGAATCGGTTGGTTAGTCCGACTTTGGGGTTGTAGGGTACGCGATTTGCGTATAATTAAAACAAATTCTACTTCTTTCCGTTTGGTCTATTCCGGTAACTGGGGCAGTTTTTTGAGCCGGGCGACAAAGCTTTGCCGGTTAAAAGGAGCGTTGGTTTCCATCACGGTGAACATTTCTGCGGCTACACAGGCGCTGATCAGTTCCCGGGCCTGCTGCTCACTGTACCCCTCTTCCTGCAGGCGTTTGAGCGTAACGGCCGTTTCCGGCGGATCGCCGTCCCGTAGCTGCTTGCCTACGGTTTCCATGAACTGTTGCCGCAGTATTTTTTTCGGATCCATAGCAGATTTGGTTATTTCTTTTTGTTCTTAAATGCCGCGATTGCCGCGGAAGTAAAATCCGAAAGTACCAATTGTCCGCTAATTTTTGCCCGTTCTTCCAGCAGTTCCGGCCAGTGATCCGTTCCTTCCCAGAACATAGCCTTCATTTTGGCCATGGCTTCCGGGCTGTAAGCCGCCAGTTGTTTGGCCAGGTATTCCACGTAGGCATCCGTACGTTCAATGGTCGGGAAAACATCCTGGTACAGCCCTTTGTCTTTCGCCCAGGCCGCAGTCTGCCACTCGGTAGCGGCAATGGCCAGTTGGGTAAATGCGGCTTTCCCGATCTTTCTTTCCACGGCGGGCCCGATCACAAACGGACCGATGCCGATGGCGAGTTCACTCAGTTTAACGGATGCATACTCGCTAGCAATGCAGTAGTCCGCGGCCGCTGCAATCCCCACACCGCCGCCTACCGCTTTGCCCTGCAGGCGTACGATGATGAATTTCGGACAGCTCCGCATAGCATTGATCACCCCGGCAAATCCCCTGAAGAAAGCCTTGCCGCCTTCCAGATCCCTGATGGCCAGTAGTTCATCGAAACTGGCGCCG
This sequence comes from Flavilitoribacter nigricans DSM 23189 = NBRC 102662, assembly GCF_002646595.1. Taxonomy (GTDB): domain Bacteria; phylum Bacteroidota; class Bacteroidia; order Chitinophagales; family Saprospiraceae; genus Flavilitoribacter; species Flavilitoribacter nigricans. The sequence continues at coordinate 157,739 of NZ_PDUD01000011.1, read as the reverse complement.
GCACAAAATGCACGCTCACCGCCACTCCTGATGATCACGACTTTGACCGCAGTATCCCGGCCGGCCGCATGGATGGCTTCGGCCAGTGCTTTGAGCTGCTGCCCCGGCATCGCATTGCTCGATGGATGAGCAAAAGTGATGCTGGCAATGCCGTCCTTAATTTCCGTCTCTACTGTTCCTTCTTTTATTGATGTTGTCATACGAATGAATGTTCGTTAGCAAAGATACATCCTTACTTGGAGAGTAAAAAGTCTGATGATTGATAGTTTGCCGGAAGCGGGTATACGATCCGAGCTACAGCACTGATCATGGTGTAAAGATCACCGCTTATTCCGGTCTTAAATTCGCAAGATACAAATGCTGGATATCCCATTTATCCTTCAACCTCCTTCCATTCCAGTCCGGCCTTGCTGTCGGACCGGTAGCTGGCGATATTCCGGATCATCCCGTTGAAGATAAAGTAGTGAAACGGCAACACGGCGTACCAGTACAGTCGGCCGAAAATACCGTGGGGTCGGAAAATCGCTTTTTGGCGGATCACCGTTTCATCGGCCTGCTCCTCCACGCAAAACTCCAGCCAGGCTTCTCCCGGTAGTTTCATTTCGGCGTACAGCAGCAGGCGTTTTTCCTCGTGGTCGGCAACCAGTACCCGCCAGAAATCCAGGGCATCTCCCGGATATACCCGGTAGGGATGTGTACGCCCGCGGCGCAATCCGATGCCGCCGACCATCTTATCCATATAGCCGCGCACCTTCCAGAGCCAGTTGCCGTAATACCAGCCACGGTCCCCGCCGATGGAAAGAATATTTTTCCAGATCTCCGAACTTTGGTCTCCGGGAACGCTTAGCTCTTTGTAATCCTCAAAGCAGCCAAATTTGGGGACTTTGATATATTGCTCCAGTGACCCCAGGCGGGAAGTGGTAACCAGTGCATCCTTCCAGGAAGAAACCACCAGATTCTGTTCGATCTTATCAAAAGCCAGTTGCACCGCTTCCCGGTAACCGATGGTTTCAATGCCCAGCATTTTGGCCAGGCGATTGTCCCGGCAGATCACATCTATCTTCATACTGTTGACCAGATTGACCGCCAACGAATAGGTAGTGGAAGTCACAAAGTACAACCAGTAGGAAGACAAGCGGGGCGTCATCACCGGTACACTGACGATCCAGCGCTGCAGGTCGCGCACCTCGGCGTAGCCCAGCAGCATTTCCCGGTAGGTAAGGATCTCCGTACAACCGATATCAAAGTTCTCGTGGTAGGTATCCTCCCGCAACTGCACTTCGACGAGAAAACGGATCACATCGCGAATAGCGATAGGCTGGCACCGGGTATTGATCCAGCGGGGAGCCACCATAACCGGTAGTTTCTCCACCAGATCCCGAATGATCTCAAAGGAGGCACTACCGGACCCGATCACGATCCCGGCCCGCAGGGCGGTCAGGGGCACTTTACCCTCATTCAGGAGCTGTTCTACCTGGTGACGGGAAGCAAGGTGACGGGAAAGATGATCGTCGTTCACCATGCCCGTCAGGTAAATGATCTGGCGGGCCTGACTGGCATCGGTAAGTTGCAGGAAATTTCGGGCCGCTTTTTCTTCGAGAGCGGCAAAATCGTCCACGGAGCTGGACATGGAGTGGATCAGATAATAAGCAATATCGAAATCGAGCGGCGCTGTATCGAGGTCAATCTCTTCCAGAAAATCTACCTGGAAGAGCGTCACCTGGTCCTTCCATCCTTTCTTCCATTCAAAACTGGAAGGGGTTCGTACACAGGCAATTACCTCGTGACCGGCTTCCACCAATACCGGCAGCAGCCGTTTTCCAATATATCCGTTCGCTCCGGTCAATAAAATGCGCATGTAGAGGCTTTTCTATTGTAACCCGAAGACGGACAGAATGTTTTAAAACGGCGATGCCGTGGTGCTACCTGTGCACCACGGCATCACCGTGATCATAATCGCAGCCTATCTATTTAATGCAGTACGATCTGCTGACTGGATTCCCAGTTGCGGCCGCTGATCCGCAACAGGTAGGTACCCGCGGGCAGATCTTTACCGGCCTGCAGATTGAAACCGTTCTGCAATTGTGCGGCGGAGATCTTTTGCGCCTGCAGTAGCTGTCCCTGAAGATTCATCAGTTCAAAGGTCACTTCGGCATCCGGGCGGTCGATCTTCACCGTGATCTGCTGATCCACCGGTGCGGGATTCGGATAGACCTGGGCGGCTACCTGTTCGCGGGCCGGACGTTTTTCAAAAATACCGGTCGGTCCTCCCCGGAAATACTGACTGGCCAGTTCGAAAGCATCCTGTCCGATCTCCACCCCGATGATCCGTCCCGGCAGATCGTCGGCCGGCGGGTGAATGCCCCCCCAGATGCGGGAGAGGCTCGTCTGATCGGATGCATCCCGGTAGGTCGCCCACTGTAGCGTAACGTCTACGCTCGGGCCTATTTCAAATACGAGAAATTCGTTTTTCTTAGCGACAAATTCGCCCATTCCACCGGGAAAATACTCATCTCCGGTCAGGTAGGTCAGCACTTCCGCCGCCGCCCGGGAAAAGGTAGAGTGCCCGGAAATGAACCCGGCAAAAGGAGGCGACACGAAAGTTGGCCGCTGGTAGGGCCACCAGTTCTCGGCCAGTATCCAGCCCACTCCGGCGTAATCCGTCTTGGGATTCTGTACGTAATCCGGTCCGCGCCAGGCCTTGATCTTTATTTTACCTACATTTTCGCCGCTCGCTCCGGCCAGTGCATCACCGGCTTCCACCAATTCGATATAATTGTCTACCAACGGAAGTCCTCCCGGATGGAAGTTGGTGCGGCCCGGATCGGTACACTGCCCCTGATCGGCCATCAGGCGGATCGCGGAGATCGGACGCAGATAATCGTAATAGCCTTTGATCCCCCAGGCGGTTACGGCCGCATCGTGTACGGCACCACCCAGTGTGAAATAAGCTTTCACATCCCATTCCAGCAGGTCCAGCAGTTCTCCTTTTCCTTCGAACCGCGGTTCGAACTCAGGATGATCGTGTACGTAATTCAGGATCGTAAACCAGTGCCCCGGAGGCGTTTCGGAATCGGGTCCGTCAGCCCAGAATTCAGCCAGTACCCGCGTATAGTCACCCCGCGGAACGAGCTGAGGTTCGTAGGCTTGGCCGGTGTAGGGATTCACCTCCCGGCCAATACCGGGATCCCCACCGTCCAGTTGATTGTAAAAAGTAGGATAATCTTCGAAGGTGCGGGGTATGTCATCAATATTGAAGTTGCCGAGTCCACCGGGAGAAATATCCCACATTATACCATCATTATGGTCGAGATGACTGGACCAGAGCCCCACCAGCGAGAAGGTCCAGTGGTAGTCGGTAATACCGGTAGAGTTTTCCAGGTCAATCTGCGGCGGCTGGCCCGGATCGTGGTAGACCCAGTAATCAAATCCACCGCGATTGTGCACCGTCAGATCTTCCGCCTTGAGGGCGAAGGGTACCACCTGACCCCATTCCGGACTCAGAAAGGGCGGAGTATTCACGGGGATTACGTTACCGCTCTGATCGATCACCAGATCGAGGGTGAGCGGTTGCCAGCGGTTGGGATCTTCGATATTCGGATTACCCGGGAATTTGGTGACCAGCGGATCGTTCACCGGCTGGTAAAAGCGGTTGGCGTAATTGATCTGCTCGTTGGACCCGTCCTGCAGGCCAAAGGCGATGATCTTCTCCGCCAGGTAATTTCCGAGGGCCGCCGCGCCGCCAGTGGCGTAATCCGTGGAGATGAAATTGAGGTCGTAGCCCAGTTCAATCATCTTATCATCAGCCAGTCCAAAAATATAATTGCGGCCGGGGCTCCGCTGAAAGCGGTGTTTGATCATCCGGTAACTGGCATAACTGATGGCCATTTCGCGTGCCGCCTCGATATCTTCGGGAACGGGCAGTGTTTCCGGATCAAAATCGAAATTAAACCCGTCGATCTCCTGCCCCAGGAAAAAGGGGATAGCCTCGTCGTCATAAACCGCCCACAAATCGTACATCGCCGTCGAAACATGAAAGAGGTTACGGGCGTGTACCGTTGGTCGCGCCAGGTCATTGCGGATACCTTCCAGCAACACTTCATTCCATTCGCGGGCAACGGAGTGCTCCTGTGCGGAAAGCGAAAAAGAAGTAGCCAGGAAAAGTACTGCAATCAGGCTGGTTAGTAATTTTCGGAATATGGGTTTTCCGGTCTTTAGGGGGTGTCCAAGTAGATCTGCTTTCATTACAATGTTTTTTGTTTTGTATATAGGAAACTAATCAAATCTTTTGTACGCAACGCGAAGTGGGTTAAGATCTTCTCCAACCATTTCGGTTACTATATACTTTACTCCAATCCGTTTGATCCCGACGATCCGTGACCGGTCAGGCTCAAACCAATTTTACGTCAGTATACCTAAGAAGTTGTACAGTTTACCATCAAAGAAGAGACTTAATTTTGATAGTGATCAAAAAATTAAGCGGCTCTTGGACTTAAGTTAAGGGTTCGATCAGAAGGATTAAAAAGGCGATTATTCTATTATACTTATGATTTAGTAAAAGTAAGGAATTCCTGAGGGATCGTAAGAACCAAATAAGTATATAATTGAAAAGCATTTTACATTTTTCCTCAATTTATGCCTCTTTCCTTACCCAATCCTTTCCATATTAATATTCGATCAAATATTCATAAATGATCCGGTGCCCGGGATGCTTCCCAAAACAGGTCTTCCTCTTAGTCGAAGTTCATTAGTTCAGATCGTTCTTTTCGAGAAGCCTGGGAAAATTAAAAGCCCGTTATCCCAAAAAGGGAACGGGCTTTCCGGAGCCACCCAGCGGACTCGAACCGCCGACCCACGCATTACGAATGCGTTGCTCTACCAACTGAGCTAGGGTGGCAAAATAGTTGCGCAAATATATAAGGTTTTGCGATATCGGGCAACCGGGCCCTGGATTTTTTTCTCTACCGGGATCCCGACCTGATGGGTAGGGCTGTTCAGTTCTCAAATTATTGAATATAAAAAATGGCAATTTCAATGGCAATAGCAATTTCAATAACTCAAAATCAGGCGAAAAGGTCAAAATCGGAGCAGAAAGCTGCCTTTTGCTTGCTATTGCTATTGTGCTTGACATTGTAATTGAAAAATTCCCATTGCGTTTTTATAGAACTGAACAGCCCTGCGGCCTGATGGGTATAGCTAGCGGATACGGAAAAGTCCGTACTGTTTGCTGCTATTCCGGCAGATAAAAACCTGGGTGCCGGGGATTCGATGTATCTTATCGTATTTGGCGGGCAGCACTTCATTGCCCGCACGGTCAACAATCCCCCACCAACGATCATTTTCCCCAAACTGAACTGATCTTATCCAGTAGGCATTCAGATCCAATCCCTGCGCAACGGCACCTTCTATAACAGACGGGGTCAGGGCTCTGGCGTGCCAGACGAAATCGTAAAACAGGCGGGGTTCCCCGGTTTCATCGGTGTAAACGAATTGTCCCAGCAGGTTTCCATCCCGATCGTATATTTTCCGGACCTTCGTTCTATCTACGGACACGAATATCAGCGGATGGCCGTTCACCTCCATACTCTGAATATTCGGGTAACTGGTTTCAAAGTAAAGATCAAGATCAATAATCACCTCGTTCTGACCATTTACTACGCCCCATCTATTGTTTTTCATGACGGCGTAACGGTCTTCACAAACAAATCTAATTCCATCATACGGCAGCGTAATGATCTCTTCTCCCAGACGATTAAAAAGGGTGCTCTGCCCCGGTGCATTACCGTAAATATAGCCGTCCTCGCTCAGGGCAGCACTGATGGACTTGAACTTCAGCGGCACGATCAGTTCGAAATTGGAATCCATGATCCCGTATTTCGATCCTTTACGGACCTTGAACAAACTGTGCGAAACGCCGGAGACCGCGATCGGGAAATGATCTACCTGGGTAAATACGGTGCCGGGATCAACGACTTTATCCCATTTAAAAAAAACACTCGCGATACCTTCCTGGACGATCAGTACCGAATCATTGTACACGCAACGGGGAGCGTAGCTACTGAAGCCCCGAGTGGGCATGACTTCCTCTCCCTCCAGATTGAGTATTCTGAAACGCTCTCCCGTTTTTACGATGATCAGGTGGGGATAATTGTCTAAATACTGTTCTCCTTCGCCTTCCTCAGCGATGATCCGGCCAGTAAAATCCAATAAAATGGTCTTGTTTTTCTCTCCGTGAACGATCTTGGTAATGTAGCGGGAATTGATGGGCCCAATATAAAACGAAGGGCCGATGTAACGCTCTGCTATTTGCCCTACATTGTTGTAAAATACACTATCGTTGCGCTGGTAAAGCACGTGATCGTTATAAGCGCTGATATCCGTCTGGTGCGAATAAGCGGCATCGGACCAGTAGATCCCCTTGCTCAGGTTCAGGGTGCCTCTTTCTTTCAGGTACAAAGAGTCACCGCCCAGGACATAGTAGTCGTATTTTTCATTATCGTGCACATCCAGTGGCCTGAAAAACGCCCCTTTGAATGGCACTACCTCCCCATTTTGGTAAGTATAGGCTTCTTCCCGGTTGCCGAGAACGGGATACTGATAGTTCAGCATTTCTCCGTAGGGATAAGTCGGCTCGATGAGCCATTCTATGGTTTGCCCGTAGAGGTCGCCCGGGCCAGCTAAAAGCAGGAGCAGGCTGAAAGTTTTAAGAGCGGAGCACGCAGATTTCATGGTATAACAGGTTTAGCCGGATCAGAGAGAACGCTTCCGGCGGGTTTCCCGTAAAAATAAAATATTCATGAATATGATCAATCTTATTTGTAGATCCGCCGGCTATTTTCACTTCCTTGATGGGTAGTAGATATGCTAATCAGGGGCCAAAAGTCCTGTAGGTGTAAGTTCAGCGTGCCGTAGGTTTACATAGCGTACCTACAACACGCTAAGCCGGGAAATGGTCATTTTGCTACTTACGTTTTGTGCCCAAAGGCACATTCCTTCCAGTTTTAACCCCTGATTGGTATCAGATATGCTATCCGGCGATCCGGACGGGACATAGCGGTGGCTGCGGGATCAAGCTTCGGATCCCGCCCAGCTTACTGGAATGCCCTTATCGCATCAGCATTGTTCCGTTCGTACGGTAGTTTGATGAAATCCAGCGTACCCGGTTTCACGCGAATGGAAAAGCTGTAAGTACCCCGCGTGGGTGCCCAGTTCATCGTCATTTCCCAGCAGTGCAGGTCCCGGCTGAACCCGAGAGAAGGATAGGTGAGTTGTTTCCGGACAAAATCGTAACCGATCCGCGAGATGTTGATCCGCCATTTTTCGGTCAGATCGATATTGCCACGCAGGTCGATGGAGTGGGTCCGGATATTGAAGGTATCTTTAAACACATTGTCGTCCTTGTAGACACGATCCAGGTTAAAGACGATATTGTGGCTGATGCTGAAATTTTCGAACAGACTGAGAAAATCCGTTTCCTCCCGTCGCCGGCTGCGCTGTCGCTCTTCCTCCTCCTGCACGTTCTCCACCACTTCCTCTTCCTGCCCCTGGAACAGGGCACGGATCTTGCTCACGGTCAGGCGCGTGTTCAGGCTGGCGGAGGCATTGACGAAGTCCAGCAGTTTGCCGCGTTGCCGCCAGGCCGATTTATTCACACGGACAAAAACGTCATTTTCGTTGCGCTCCTGGATGTAGGGATCAAAGATCGCCCGGGCACTCAGGGTGGTAATGCCTTTGAAAAAACGGGTGGTACCGCTCATATTCACCCGGCTCCACTTGAGGGTATCCGCGGCGAAGTTGTACTGCCCGTTGATGTAGATGTTATCGAAGAATTTGAATTTCTTTTCCGTCGAATCCCTTCTGGAAAAATATTTCCCCTCAAAAATATTGGTGAAGGAATAGCTCAGCGCCATCTGCTGTTCGCTGGCCGGCGGGCGACCGTAGATCCCGTTCTCGAAGATACTGTACTGGTCGAATTCGGGATCATCCGGCGATGAATACGGATCCCGGACAAAGCGGTAATAATTCGGATTATTGAGGTAATCCGGTTGGTATCCCAGGGTAAAAGTCGGTTTGATCACGTGGCGTACGCCCCGCAGCCAGCCTTTTTTAAAGCGCATGGTACCGAATACCTGCGTGGTCAGGCTCACCCCGGCCGATAAGGTCCGGTAACTTTCGTAGCCGGTGACGATGGTATCCAGCACCGTTCCGTATTTGGAGATATCGATCTCCTGTTCGCCGGTGATGGGGTTGAAAGTGGTATCGGCTTCCACATCTACGCCGTCCAGGTAATCCTTGCGCAGCGAGCGGAAATAGGAAACTTCCTTGTAGGATACGTTGGGGTTCAGGTTGAAATACCGCAGGATCTTGAACGACGTCCCCGTCGATACATCCTGCTGCACACCAAATTGGGCCTGATCCCAGGTTTCCTGCTCAAAGAAGGTCGTATCGATGCCGCGGAAAGTACTTTTCGCCTGCATCTTATACCGCATGGTGATATCCTGATACCAGGGCCGTTTGCCGCCCACGCTGTTCTTGCTCCGGAAGGGATAGATGGTCCGGGTTTGAAAGTCGATGGTCGGGAAGTTGACCGTTACCTCTCTGGACTGGGTGTTCTGCGAGTGGTTGAAGGCTACACTGAGGCTGATGGGTTTATCCGCCCAGTTCTTGGAATAACTGAAGTTTGAGCTCAACTGACTCTGCAGTACGTTGTCCGCATCGTTGTACACCCGACTCTGGTAATCGTTGGTCTGGAAATTGATCGATCCACCGAAGCGACTGGTAGGATGGGCGGTAGCCGCCTGGTTGTGTGTCCAGCGCAGGGAGAAGGATTTCTGCTTATCGATCAGCCCTTCGGCGTTCTCCACCCGTCTTTTATCAAAGGCGATACTGGCACTACCGCTGTATTTATAGCGCTTGGCGTACTGGGTTTCGGCGCCGAGTCCCCAGGTCCCTTTCACGTAGATATTCCCCTTCAGAGAAACATTGAAATGTTCGCCCAGTGGGAAATACCAGCCGATATCCCGCAATCCGAATCCCCACTGCGGGGAATATTCGTAATCCCTGGGGAAAAGCAGACCCGTACTGCGCCCCTTCGAGATCGGGAAAAACCCGAAGGGCAGCCACAGCGGCGTCGGCACGCCCATGATCTCCAGATTGGAAGGCCCCACCACGACCAACTTATCGGGTACTACCTTTTGTTTTTTACTGCGAATGCCGAAGTGAGGGTCCGGATCGGTGCAGGTAGTGAATATGGCATCCTGATTGTAAATGATATCATCGGTACTGGTAGTATCCGAAGTGGGCGTACCGCTGACGAACTTCGCTTTCGAACCGTGTACCACGATATCAGTATATTCTGTTCGTACATCGTACACAATACCTTTGCGGGTATCGAAGTTATAACGCATGCTATCGGCGGTAAACTGCTGATCGCCGTCGGCAAATTCGGGAATTCCCGACCGGCGCCCCAAACTATCGGGCATTCCGGCAGCCGTGACGATATTTGTACTCCAGTCAAAAACGATATGGGCCGCTTTCAGCGTTATGGTCTGATATGCGACCTCCGCCTGGCCGTAGAGATGTATCTTTTGTCCGGCAATATCGTATATCATAGAGTCTTCACTAGAATACTCCACCGGTGCATCCAGAGAATCCTTGGATAAACGTATGCCGGAAAACCTCGGAGGAATGGAGTCCGCGCTCAATAGCAGAGAATCAGCACCGGGCGGCAGGGTATCTGGATTCGACAGCAGATCCGTTTTGGGCAAAACCAAAGTATCCGGTTGCTGGCCGATCAAATGAAAGCCCCCAAGCAGGAAGAACAAAATTGTATATAATACTTTTGCTTTCAAGTAATTAATTACTTTATTTTGTGCCCATTCGGGGCGGAACTGCGTTTAATAACCCAGGAAAACAAACTATGATTAAGTACACAGTTTTCATCCAAACGATACTTATCTGCCTTTTGCCTCTGTTCGTTAAGGGGTTTAACAGTTCGTTATCATTTGATCTTGTTCATTCGGGCGGCAAAGTTAACCAAGAGCTGGCACTTCCCGAAGTACCTTACCGTATAAAAACAATTGTTATTGATGCAGGGCACGGTGGGAAGGACCCCGGATGCTCCGGTTCCAACTCCCGGGAGAAGCATATTGCCCTGTCCGTAAGCCTGCAACTGGCCGAAGAGATCCGGGCTAAATTTCCCGATATCCGGGTGATCCTCACACGGGATAAAGATGTTTTTATCCCCCTCTACGAACGGGCGGCGATTGCCAACCGGGCGGATGCCGATCTTTTCATTTCCATCCACTGTAACTATATGCCGGGCAGCTCGGCCACCCGGGGCACCGAGACCTACGTCATGGGGCTCCATACCGCCGATCACAACCTGAATGTAGCGAAACGGGAGAACTCCTCCATCTTACTGGAGGAAGATTACGAAAAAAATTACGATTACGATCCGAACTCTCCGGAGGGGCACATTATGCTGAGTATGTTTCAGAACGCTTATCTGGAACAAAGCATTTTACTGGCCGAAAAATTTGAAGCCCACGCCGCCAATACCGCCGGCCGCCGCAGCCGCGGGGTCAAGCAGGCCGGCTTCGTGGTGCTGAAGGAAACGACCATGCCCAGTATCCTGGCCGAGATCGGTTTCCTGAGCAGCTACCGGGAAGAGACTTTCCTGAAATCCGACGAAGGCCAGGGCGCTATTGTCAATGCACTGGTACTGGCCTTTGCCGAATACAAACAGATCATCGAGAACGAAGCCTTCACGGTGGGCAACAGCGATGTGATCGCCGCCGCGCTGCTGGACGGCCGAACGGTGAACAGCGACCCGTCCGCCGGCAACCGCCAACCGGTGATCGCCATCGATCAGCCCCTGAACAAAGATGTGCCCCGGCAGGTCAATCAGGCCCCGGTCCGCTATCCGGCCCCGGCTGCCCCGGCACCGCCGGCCAACAAGCCGGTAGCCCAAAAGGTGGTGAACAAAACGGAAGCATCGGATAAAAGAGTAATGATCCGCTCGCCCTACGGGGATGAAACGGATGTCACACCAACCCAGGCGGCGCCACCCAGTGCCAGCCCGGTACCCGTGAACCAAAATACGGCCAGAACCACGCAGATCACCCGGAAATCAGTGGAAGATCTACCGCCGCCACCGGTCACGCCGGCCGCTCAGAATGCGGACGAAGACCTGTTGTTCTGTGTTCAGCTGGCGGCCTCTCCGAAACCGCTCAACACCCAACACCCCCGCTGGGCGGATATCGATTACCGGATAGAAGTAGTGCGGGAAGGCAACTACTTTAAATACCAGGCGAGAAGTTTCATGAATCTGGAAGAAGCCGATAAGGCGCGGATGCGCCTGCAGCATCAGGGCTTTCTGGATGCCTTTATCGTGATCTACCGCAACGGAGAGCGGTTGTCACCGGATGCCAGTAAGCGGATGATCGAAGGACTGCGGTAGGGTTTCCTGCCGCCGTTTTTTAGCACTTACCAGTCTGCCTGAACGAAAAATCGACCAACACCCTACCGAATAATCACCGGTTCGAAAGGAAAGCGGATACCTCCGTAATGCCTCAATCCGAACCGGTGATCTAACAAATACTTACTCCGGACACAACTCATCTTACCATTATAATGTTTGTAAGTAAGCTTTTGTGAACAAATCCTAAGTATTATGCTGCAGGCAAAGGTAGAAAGATTACTTTTGCAGGTCGAAAAAACCCGAATCAGGCATGTCTAATGAACTTAAAGTGGCCCTGCTGGCTATCGCAGCCTTATTGTTAGCTTTTTGGGGCTATAAATTTATCCTGGGCAATAACATCTTGGAGAAATCCAACACCTTCCAGGTATTATACGATGATATCGCAGGCCTGCAGGAAGGTACTGCGGTGCAGATCAATGGTGTAACCGTCGGTAGTGTTACCGGTATTACCCTTTTGGACAATGATGATCAACAGGTATTGGTCGAACTGACCCTGAGCGCTGATTACAAGATCCCGAAACAGACGGATGTAGTGATCGTGGCGGACGGTGTCATGGGCGGCAAAAAAGTATACCTGGAGTACGAGCGCCCCTGTTCGGGTGATGACTGCGCCGAATCCGGCGCTTTTCTGAACGGAGAAATACGCGGTGTGCTTGCCTCCATGATCGGTACCGATGATCTCGGAGCCTATATGGAACAGTTGAAAGACGTTATGGGCGCCCTGGTTGATACCCTGAACCAGACCCTGCTCGACGAGAACAGCAACTCCCCGATCGCCAAAAGTTTACGTAATCTCGAAGCGACTACAGCCAATCTGCAATCCTCCACCCGCCAGGTGGATGGCCTGCTGCGTCGCTCCTCCGGAGCCATCGAAGGTACGATGGCCAATATCAACTCGCTCACCAGTGAACTGAACAGTCAGAAAGAAGCCCTGGCCAGTTTTATCGCCAATGCGGATTCTCTGTCCGGGCAACTGGTAGAAGCGGACCTGCGCAAAACTATGGCCGAAGTGAACGCCACCATTGCCGGGCTGCAGGCCACGCTGGCCACCGCCGATCGGGCGCTGAGCGGCATTTCGATGACCATGGAAAAGCTCAGCTCGGGTGAAGGCACCCTGGGTAAACTGCTCCAGGACGAACAGCTGTACTACGATCTGAGGGAACTCAGCACCAGTACGGATTCGCTGATGGAGGATATTCAGGAACGTCCCTACCGCTACATTCCCTTTAAAGGACGGAATCGCGTGAAGCGCTACGACCGTAAAGACGAAGCACTGGAATCAGCCGGGGGCAGTAACTAAACAACCCGGCTGCAGGATCTCCTTTCCGTATTTCCCTTGCTGGTTTTCGGACCAATAACACGATAAGCATAGCGGCTCGGCTATCCGACTGTATACGGTGGATTGCTGGTAATGAGCTAATGGTGGGTTCCCGAAATGCCGGGCATACCGAAGGTCCTGCCGATCCTCCCGTTGCATTCGGGTTAATTTTTCCGGACAGTGACCGCAGAAAGGGAAAGTTTATAACTGAGGTTTAGTTCCTGACACCGGACAGCCTTTAGCCTTATCCGGCGTGTTTTTTGACCGTTTATTTAAAGCCGATCTCTTTCAGCGCTTCGTGGCTGATCTCGATCGCCTCCATCGGCGTCTCATTGAAGGTCATATCCTGCTCCACGAAGTAATACTCCATGCCAGCCTTGTCCTTCTGGGCCAGGATCTTTCCGAAATCGATCGAACCGGTACCGACCGGTGCGAAACGCCCCTCGGCATCCATATCTTTTACGTGCCAGGACTTGAAGCGGCCCGGTGCTTTGTTGAAATAGGCGATGGGATCCGCTCCGGCCTTGGTCACCCAGTACAGGTCCATCTGGAAATTGAGGTGCTCGGGATCGGAGTTCTCGATGAAGTAATCGATCGGAACAATACCTTTGGCATTTTCTTCAAACTCGAAGTTGTGGTTGTGGTAGAGGCACTCCAGTCCGGCCGCCGTACACTTTTCGGCGATCGTATTGATGATGCCCATGACCTCTTCCAGATCTTCACTCATGCTGAGTGAACGGGTCTCGGGATCAAATTTGAAATGACCCATGGGCGGAACGGGGATTACAAAATATTTGAAACCCGCTTCCTTTACCGCCGCGATCATGGCGTCGGCATTGTCGAGGGTCACGTCTCCGTGGTGGGAGCTGAGTGGCGTGATGCCGATCTCATCCAAAAAGCTCTTGAATTCGGCCGGTGCCATTCCGTAGAACTTACCATCCGAATAACCGGCAGCTTCGATGTACTTGTACCCTACTTCGGCTACTTCGCGCAGCACCGCTTTCGGGTCTTTCCCCAGCGTATCCCGGAGCGTATACAAGGCTAAACCACCAAACTGTGCGCTCGATGCGTCCATTTCTTCGGCGGTCTCGTCCTCCGTTTCTTCGGTACTCTGAGGTGCATTATCGCAGGCGATCAGGCCGGCGAATAACAGGATCAGTAAACCAGCAAATAACTTATCCATTTTCATGGCATGCAATTTTTATAATTAATGAACTAAAGGGACAGGCCAATCTTTTTTTGGCCAAAACGGTCACAAATCTACATCAATCCCCGATTTTCTCCATCTAATTGGCCCCGGAACCCTTTGAGTTCGGGCTATTGGGCGGAATTAAACCGCATTTTGGCTATCGTAAATCATGTCGGGGTCCGATCCCGGAAATGGAGCCGATGCACAATTTTTTCCCGGCACCGGAACTCTTTCGCGGATCACTGAGTTTATTGGAGCAAACAACGCATACCAGGATGCATCTGATTTTGTGGATGACCAGTGTGGATTGCCCTGATTATTAAAAAGGTGTCCGATCCAAATTCACAAAACCAAATGTTGTCCAGTATAATTACCTGCTTATGCTATTGACATCAGCAATTACTACAGCTGGCATCGCCTGTTTACATTCCGGACTTTCCGCGAATAAAAGTGCTGCCGGCCCCGAAGAAATTTACGCCTGACCGCCTTCCTCAGGAAGGCTCCGGATCGGCGGCCTTTCTTCCAACGCAATAACGATATACAGAAAAATTAAACTGTACCATTTATAAAGAGATCCCCGGAGGTTACCGGGGAGGGAGTCCGCTTTGCCGGAGCGGGACCGGTTTCGTCTCCTTCATCCAAGAGATCTGAAGCGCTATCCTCCGGTTGCCGTACTTCACATTGCAAAGATGTCGGCTCCCATTTTTTTAGTCTGTCCGAAATCCGTTTAAACGGATTTCGGACAGACGCTACATCCCAAAAATTAAACCTTTCAGACCATGAAAACTTTCACCGTAAACGAATCTTATGTCGGCCTGCTGTACGAGAACGGAGCCTTCGTCGAGATACTGGAACCCGGACGCCACCGCTTTCACAATCCCTGGTTCGGCCAGATAGAACGCAACGTTCGTCTGGTGGACATGCGGGAGCGCTCCCTGACGATCAAGGGGCAGGAGATCCTGACGGCGGATAAGGTGGCCATCCGCGTCAGCGTGCTGGTCTACTTCCGGGTATTCGACCCAACCGCCGCTGTGCACCGCGTGGCCAATTACGAAGACCGGATCTACGAAGATGTGCAGCTATCCGCCCGCCGCTTCCTGGCCTCCCGTAAACTGGAACTGATCCTGCGGGACCGGAATGATATTTCTGACGCCGTAAAGCAGGATGTCAGCGGATCCGCCGCCGGCTACGGGGTGGAGATCCTGCGTGCCGATGTGAAAGACCTCGTTTTCCCGGGTAATCTCCGGGCCATCATGAACCAGGTTCTGGAAACGGAACGCCGCAGTGAAGCCCGGCTGATCGAAGCCCGCAAGGAGGCGGAAGCGGCCAAGGTGCGCTCTATCGCCGAGGCCGAGGACCGGCTGCGCCGGCTGGAAGCCGAAAAGGAGGAAGTACGCCTGCGGGCCGAAACCGAGCGGGAAAAGCTGCGCGCCGAGCTGGAAAGCGAACTGGAAACGGCCCGGGCCGTGGCGGAGCATCCCGAACTGATCAAACTCAAACAACTGGAAGTACTGCGCGAGCTGGCGGCCAATAAGAACGGTAAATTCGTGATCGGTATGCCGCCGACCCACTTTCACGAAGTGACGCTGGATTAAGCCCCGCGCGGAGACATACACCATTCCCAAACACAGGGCCCCACGGATCGTTGATCTGTGGGGTTTTTCTTTTGGGGTGCCACTGTACAGCGCAGGGGGATACAGTTCTCAGATTGTAGAATAGAAAGATGGCAATTTCAAATTCAATAGCAATTTCAATCCCTCCAGATCAGACGAACAGGTCAGTGATAGACCAGGATACTGCCTCCTCCTTGCTATTGTAATTGCAATTGACATTGCGATTAAAAACTCCCCCAAGCATTTTTTGATCTCATCTTACCGAATCAGGACTCCGCCAGCCGGTTGATGTCTACATTCTCCAGGATCTTTTGATCGGAAGGGGTGAAAAGGGTATGGATCATGGCCAATCCGACCTTGGTCGTGGTGGTAACGGCACTTAGTTTTTTCAGCCAGGGAAATATGGGCCGGGTAAGAGAATACATGGTATTGTACCAACCGGTCTTGGATTGGATGCCTTTCTCCGGTAAGATGACACCCGGACGAAAGGCATAAGCATCCTTGAATCCCCGTTGCAGCACCAGGTTCTCCGTGCGGCCTTTCACCCGCGCCCACATGAGTCTTCCTTTTTCGGAGCTATCCGTGCCGGTACCGGAAACGTAGTTGAATACCATGTCCGGATTGAGTTCATAGAGCACCTCCACAAAAGCCCGGGTAGTATCGTAAGTAATGTGGGTGTAGGTCTGTTCGTCCATCCCTACCGCAGATACGCCCATACAGTAAAAACAGCCGTCGTAACCCCGCAACTGTTCCTTTACGGAAGCAACATCCATGAAATCTGCCAACAGGACTTCCGCCAGTTTGGGATGTTCCATGCCGAGCGTACTCCGGTTGACGACCAATACTTTTTCTATTTGCGGATGATCCAGGCATTCCAGCAGGACACCCTGGCCGACCATGCCGGTAGATCCGGTAATGATTACTTTCTTCATAAGTTCGATTTCTGGTGCTGTCCGGCGGTTGCTTTGGGCCGGTGATTTATGTGGTTACTAAGATAGGGAGAAATTGGTGGATGGTGGATGGTCGAAGGTCGACGGTTGACGGTCGAAGGTTAAGGGTGGACGGTTGTGAATGCTAATGACGGCTTATGGGAACAGGATAGAAGGATTGTCGAGATTTTGGTGCTAAATGCATTTTCATGAAGTTAAGTGGTCAGTTAGATGCGGAGATGGGAACTGATGCGCTTCTCTCAATTGTTGTAGCGTGGTATTGGCTTTCCACTTACTGTGAAATTTACGGCGGATTATAAGAAATAACGCGACCTATCTTTGGTTGCAAAGATGTTGCGGGGCAATTCCCTGACAAGACATAAGCGTCAATATTTCAGCGAAAAGGTCAAAATTTTGATGATTAGTGAGAGTTAGCCAAAATCATCCAGATTCAAAAGTTTTAAATTGTCAGAATATGTGGATTTTTAACCAATTATTTAAAAAGAAAAAAGGTAAAGAGGTGACATCCTCTCCTGAACTCTATTTGGACTATGAGTCTAAGAACGGAGATAATAATTTTAAAGACCGATATTTTCCGAATGTTATTGAATTGAAAAAGTTCCTAGAAAGTATTTCCGAACGGGAATACTATATCTGTATTATAATTATTGCAGAAAATATAGACTGGGGAAATTTTCATTTATGGGTAAAAGACGATATCTGTAAGGCTAAATTGAATAAACATTGTGAGCACCATTTTCCCGAATTGGGTCTTCCGGAAATTTATTATGATGAACCACCTACCAAAGAACGTGTAAAGTTCTTTAATGGGTATGAAGTGCCAGCAATTCAAACGATTACCTATGACCATATTATGAGTATCATTTATTCATGGTTGGATGGAGGGTGGAAATCCTGGGTACTTTAGAGTGGTGCCTGAAAAAGGGAAACAGTCTGATGGTATTAGATTTGGATTGATAAGGAATTAATCGAATTATTGTAAAAAACTGCTCACAACATTGCGAATATACGACATGCGCAGTCCGTTGCCGCGCCATAAGAAAGAAGATGGAAATTGACGATACAGGATTAGCTAAAAGAATCAGACAAAACGTCTTGGATATTTTGGACTTGTGGGCTTCTAAAGATCACCAGTTAAAATATCAGGAGAGTGTACCGATTGCTCAAGTATCGGCTGAACTTTTCTGTCAATGGGCGGACGACTTATATCATCCTGAATCCACTCAATTTAAAATGGCATTTAGTGAAAAGGAAAGAGCAATACTTACTGACTTTGACAAAAAATTCAACTATATAAGTGACAATACTCTGAAGAATTTACCAGATATAGAAAATTTTGTAAAAACAAGTGAATGGAAATTTATAAATCAAGCGGCAATCGAAACATTAAAAAAATTACGGCTGCCAACAATTACCATAGAGAAAAGGTCTTACTGAGCACACCGTTCTTATGCTTAATGGGAATAAGAAAAGTTGACTAAATAGTCAACTTTTCTTATTTTTGAGCGTTATCAAAACACCCCAAAATGCCAACAATTAAGATAATAGACTCAATTAAGATCTTGATGTACTTTAATGACCATCTTCCCCCACACTTTCATGCTATTTATAATGAATATGAAGTGCTGATTGAAATTAGGAGTCTTAAAGTATATGCAGGAAAACTGCCCAAAAGCCAAATGAAGAAAGTATTGGACTGGGCAGGTTCCAATCAAGAATTCTTAATGAAGAAATGGACTGAATTCAACCCAAATTCGTAAAAGATGAAAGGTTTAAGAAGTATACCAAGAATATTGAAGATCAATAATATTGATGGCTACCTGGTCTCGTGTCTATTCAATAATGGGGAATCGAGAATTATTGATTTCAAAGACCTCTTTGAGAATGTATTTAAAATAAAGGGAAATGATCCTGCATTGGAGTTGCTGGAAGACTATAATACATTTAAGCAGATTGAAATAATTGAAAACACAGTAGGCTGGCCTAATATTGGCTTCTATTCCGAGGATGAAAACGGAGAACAAGTTTTTTATCACTATGATCTTGATCCAATCGTACTATACCAAAATAGCAAGCTAGATAAAGAGAGGAGCCTTATAATTGGACTGATGATCAAACAAGCCAGGAAAGAGGAGGGTTTGACCCAACAGGAATTAGCCGAAAGAAGTGGAACCAGTAAGCATTACATCTCAAGGATCGAAAACAATAAGTCAGATATAGAGATGCTGACGTTGAAAAAAATTGTGGAAGCTGGCTTGGGGAGGAAGCTTCGAGTACAAATAAATTAACTGCATGAACTAAATGCATCCGGTCAGGCCGTCGTATGCACCACCATTATCACCCAGCATATGAAAACTTCAATCTTTTTGATCCTTCTGTTTTCGATCCATACGCCAGGTTTTTCTCAAAACATACTCGAAGCACTAACATTAAAAGATGAGTTGTTTGGCGAATACGTGGAAGGAGAGGCCACATCTACGGATACCATCATTGACCTCAGGAACGGGTATTATGAAGCATATGCATCTTTAGGAGCAGGCGACAAAACCATTCTCAGACAAGCTGCGATATTCCATAATCAGGACGGTTCCAGAACGCTTGGAATTTCCATAACCAGCTATGATTTCGTCTGCTATAATTATGAAACTCATTTCTATGAAATACCGAAATCAAGGGATAGTATGCGGATGCTCATGTCCGAAGATATCCTTCCTGATTTAAGTATCAGAGCGTTTTTAAAAGATACCAGTGTGCTTTCTGTCCTGAACAAATATTTGCCAGCTCTTCAGAAGAGCTATCTGGGCCCAAGTGCTACAATTGATGAAGTGTTATCGGAAATTTACGATATAGTCTACTTACTCCCACAAAGAGGTACTGATTTGATAAGCACACTGAGGGTTTGCGATTATATTCCTACCAACGAAGTCAACATACCCCCTGATGATTGGTCAATCATCGCGAACAACTTCGTGTCAATTGAACTGGAATATGATAAAACCAGAAAGAAATTCAAAAAACGCTAAGCAGAAATAATCGGCATAAAAGCGGCAGTTTACAGGGCCGTTGGGTGTCATTTAACCCTCCGCAACACGCAACTAAACAGAGCATCATAAAGAAGTTTAGTCAAGGCAAAAATATTGGATAACTGACCAGAAATTCGTTGGTACAATTGTCGGGAAAGATAAAACCGATGCTGAATACGTAATTTCAGATGGTAACCGGCAGACCAGTCAGATCCGGAAATAAAAAAGCTTAACTTTGGTACCTACCAACACCCAAATTGAAGCATGATGACCTACCGCTACCTGACTGTACTGTGTATGTGGGCATTATTTGGCGCTTTTGTGTGCCAATATGAATCTGATGCCCCGGACACTTCTTTGCAAACTACCGGAGAAACTGACGATCGCGTCAGCCGCAGAGACCTCGCCTGGAGTATGCGGCAATCGAAAGAACTCCATATCGTATTCCCTACTTTCCAAACCGGCCAACCGAATCCCTACCGGGAGATAGCGGAAAAGCTGGCGGGTGCCTTTCCTAAAGACTGGAAGGTAACCACCCAATCGGAGGACGCCATTTCCGCCGAAGACCTCCGGAACAGCCCCCTGGTACTGCTGGGGCGTGAATTTCAACAATCGGACATTCTGCAATTACTGGAGCAGTTGCCCTTTGAAGAAGCCGCGGATCATTTTCGTTTTCACGAGGAGACTTACGATCAGGACACCGATTCCTACCGGCTTTTTCTCTATCCCAACCCCAATAGCCGCACGCCCGTTTTTCTGATCGGTGGCAACAGTTCGGATGCGATCCTCGCCCAGCTTTCTACGCAGGAAGGCGAGGACTGGAGCAACATATTCTGGCGCAGCTGGGGGTATGAGATCTACGACGGCACCGATGTCCTGGTCCGGGGTAATTTTCGGGATCGCGACTGGACTTTCGAACCGGATAACCACTTTGATTTTACCCGCCGGGAAGTGGTCAATTTCAATTCCGAGCACTTTCGCTTTCACGACCTCTCCGGGCTGGGCAAAACCTATATCGAAAATCTGGCTGCCGCCTGTGAAGCGCAACTGGAAGAACTCCGCGCCTTTACCGGCAGTAGCCGAAAAGTACCGGTGATCGATTATTACATCTACCCGACCATCGAAGAGAAAGGGCTGAGGCTGATGAATACCGAGGAAGGACATCTGGTGCAGGAGCACCGGGAGATCCACGTGGTTATCAATGAAACCTTTTTGGGTCAGCATACGCATCAGGACATCAAACTGATTCTGCACGATCTGCTGGGGCCGGCATCCAAACCCTTTTTAAGAGAAGGGCTCGCGGCTTTTTTCAATGAGCACTGGCAGGAGAAAGGGGCCGATCACTGGGCCGCCCGCCTGTATCATTCCGATAACCTGCCGGACCTGGAAGAACTGCTCAACGACGAGCGATTTGAACGGGAGTCTCCGCTGGTCATGACCGCTACGGCCGGCTCACTAATTAGCTTCCTGGTGAAAGACTGGGGACGGGAAAAGGTCCTGGAACAATATGGTCAATGGGATGAATTAGCTACCGAACAGGTCCGGGAACTGGCAAAAAAATGGCACCAGTACCTGGCGGCAATGCCGGCCCCGGCCGCTGCTTCCACCGCATCCGGACTCCCCTATTACCGGGGTTTCAATTTTGCGCACGAAGGTTACCAGATCTACAATGGCTACGGTTCCGCACTGGCCCAGCAATCTCTGGAAAAACTCAGTCAACTGGGTACCAACGCCATCGCCATCGTGCCCTATGGATTTCAGCGAGATCCCCAACGGGCCGCTTTTCTGGGGGTGCACCACGGCGCCGGTGGCGAGAACGATGAGTCCGTTATTTATTCCCACGCGCAGGCGCAGGCCCTGGGCATGTACACCTTGCTCAAACCCCAGCTCTGGGTATCCGGTAGCTGGCCCGGCGACGTCAACATGCAAAGCGAAGCCGAATGGACCGCATTTTTTGATTACTACCACCGCTGGATCCGGCACTATGCCCTGATGGCCGAAATGCGGAAATTCGATGCGTTCTGCCTCGGCGTGGAGTTTTCGAAAGCTACCCTGAGCCATCCGGAAGCCTGGCGGGAATTGATCCGAAAAATTCGCGGACTCTACTCCGGGCCCCTCACCTACGCCGCCAACTGGGGTGAAGAGTTTGAACAACTCGCCTTCTGGAATGAGCTGGATTTTATCGGCCTCAATTGCTATTATCCGCTCAGTAAGGACGATCAGCCGAGTAAGAACGAGCTCAGACGCAACTTCTCCGATATACTGGAAAAAGCCGAAAAGGTGAGTCGGAAATTCAACAAACCGCTGGTCTTTACGGAAGTTGGCTTTCGCAGCGTGGCGCATACCTGGAAAAATCCCCACGCCGAAGCGGACGGACGCCCCTACGATCCGGAATGTCAGCGGGTGTGTTACGAGGTACTGTTTGAAGGAATTGAGGATAAAAAATGGGTGAACGGGCTGTTCATCTGGAAGTGGCCCAGCTATCTAGATTATCAGGAACGCAATCCGGTGAGTTTTACGCCGAGCGGCAAGCCGGCGGAACTGGTCGTGCAGCAGTGGTTTGAAAATAAGCTCGGGCGGTAGGCTCTTATTTCTTGTGCACCGCTTCGCTCAAAGAAGCCGGCTAGGTACTTCTAAAATGGTTAGCGGGAAGACCGGGATCCCAGTGTAAACCAATATGTTTTTGTACCGGGTTTACACCTTTCTCCCTTTCTCCCCGCCTACTGGTCAATTCAACATAAATTGCCGGTAGTGGACAAACAGTGCATTTGTATTTCAAAACGACCGTTGCGTGGTAACCGCGTAGACCGTTGTAGTTATGCGGAAGATAGTTGATTGCTGCGAGGCTGAAAAAGCAGAACTGATCCGGCCCCGAATAGTCAATCGATCATCGGCGGTTGTTTACATCCCCCCGGAAAGTATACAAGCGGTCGTTTCTCAAAACTGCATGCCTGCAAAGAAGACAATACTCTATCAATTTACTTGATTGAGGAAAGGCAATTATGGTGTTGAGGATTACAGTATTTAAAACCAGGAGTCCCGAAAACGACGTCGAAAGCAGGTAACTTCGGCCGTTTTCCCGAACTCCTGGTCCGGAAAACCTTACGGATTCATTTCAATCTCTCCGAGATCGACCATTCCTCCTTCTTCCACTACGATATCGGTAATAATCTTCTGCTCGTAGGAAGTCATGCTCGGTCCGTTGATCTCCAGGCTATAAGTACCCGGTTCGAGGCCCGTGAACAGGAATGCACCGGTCTCTTCGTTAGCGTAGGTGGTCAGCGGGTCTCCCATTTCCGGGATCAGTTCGAGGTAGAATGCTTCGGCCGGAGTCAGAATACCGGCGATCTCAGCACCTTCCTGTACATCCGTTTCCATCAGACTGGCCCGGATCACGGGTTTGAGGATATACTTGCCGGAGGCACCGGCCTCCACGATACTCGGACCGGCTTCCCAATCCAGTACCAGGGTGTAACTCACCCCTTCTTCCAGGGGTTCTTCCACTTTCACTTTCAGGCCACTCTGTTGGGCACTGGGCGTGTCCAGATCGATCATCTCGCCGTCGATCTCCAGGAAGTTGCCGTCGCCCAGGATCAGGCGGATCTCCTGCAGTTCACCGGCAGGCAGCTCCGTTTCGCCCAGCAGGGCATCCACACCGGCGGTGAGTTTCAGCAGATCGTAGGTATCGGGATTCACCATATCCAGACTCGTCCATTCGCCATCGGCGTACTTGATCTGCACATCGATGATATCAACGAGAACCGCATCGTAGTCGGCCGGCCCGTCAATAAGCCGAACCTCTAGTTGAGCCCGGCCATTCGAAGGATCGTCCAGGCTGGATTCATCACAACTACTAAAAACCATAAGGGACATTAGCCCGAAAACCAGGCTAAACAATTTGAAATAACGCATCATAATGATAGTTTTTGGATAAAATGCTTTTGCTGCTGATAATGCTACACCGGTGGGCATGACGGAACATCTAACCGCGTTCGGGTTCTACCCAAACCGGTCCTGTAACTGTGATCAATACCGTTAAATTGAGGCGTAGCGTGTTATCAACTCGTGTTTACGAAAAAAAATAATCAGGGGTAATCAGATCTTTGTGGGAAGAGTATAAACCGAAAAAAATCCTTCTTTGTATCTAAATAACTGTATCGGTCCTATAACAAAAATGTAGATGTGAATGTGCACTAATAACGCCCGGAAGGGTTCTTATTATTGCCGGAAGATATGTTAAAATTCGCCAAGTGACTTTTTATCAGTTGAAAATCAGGGCCTAAGCACGCGGGGCGCTTGCTGTTAAAATTTACAGTTATCAAACCAGATCTTCTTTCCTTAATATGCTTTCCATCTGTCTGTCCAGATCCAGTCGCTGATCCAGAAACCGCTCAGGATTAGAGCGATAGGGCTCCATCAATACATAACTCCGGCTTTCGGCAGTTCCGATCTGCCCGTACGGCGTAAGGGATTGCAGGATCCCCTGCTTTTGAAAATACTTCATCTCTCTTCTGAGGATCGTTACCGGCAGCCCGGTGGACATGATCAGTTGCTGCGGTGTGATCCGAAAATCGAAATGTTTGAACAAGGTGAGCATATCTTCCACGGTGAGAAAAGGCTCGGGCGACAATTTGGGCGCCGGCCGCTCGTCCAGCGGTCCCGCCAGCGAATAGTAGGCCCGAAACCCGGCAGCGTAGTGCGGCTCCAGCACACCGAATTCCCGCAGCAGATTGAGTCGCACCCGGGCCTGGGAGCGGGTCATTTTCGAGTGCTCCACCAGTTGATCAATGGAGATCAATCCATCGGGCTGGCTACCGATAAATCTCAGTATTTCCCGGTCCTGGATCAGGTTCTGGGTTTCCGCCGATTTCCTGGCCCGGTTCCGGTTGTAGAGCCAGATGAAGAGAAAGGTAAACACAATGGGCAGGGCCACCACTCCCATTAACACAAAAAAAAGATAATCCATAGTGTGGTTTTAAAGGGTACGGGACCGGAGAACCGCCGTTCAGCTGTTCTCCGAGCCCGGAAATATCATTAGTATCCCTGTAAGATCCCTTTCTCAATGGCCGGAACCCCGCGCTCCATCCAGCTCGGCAACGGTCCGTCCAGGAGATAGTAATCAAAATACTGGGACATGCGCTTTTGAAAATCTTTGCGATTTGCCAGTTTCAGCGGCCAGTGCGGCTCACCGTTATAGTTCAGCATCCAGGCTTTTTTATCCAGCCGGCGCATTGCGGTAAAGAACTCGATTCCCTGGTACCAGGGCACCGCGCCGTCTTCATCGTTGTGCATGATCAGGACCGGCGTATTGATCTTATCTACCGAAAAGATGGGAGAATTCTCCAGGTAGCGCAGCGGATATTCCCAGAGCGTTCCACCGATCCGGCTCTGGGTGTGTTCGTACTGGAACATCCGGCTCATGCCGCTTCCCCAGCGAATACCGCCGTAAGCCGAGATCATGTTCACCACCGGCGCGCCGGCTTCTGCGCAGCGGAACAGATCCGTTTTGGTCACCAGATAAGCGATCTGATAACCGCCCCAGCTGTGGCCCTGCACCCCAATGCGGTCCCGGTCGATAAAACCTTCATCGATCAGGCTGGTCACGCCCGGGATCACGGCGTTGTAACAGCTTTCGCCGGGATAGCCGATCCGGTAGGGAATATCCGGATTGAAGATCACATAACCCCGACTGACGTAGTAACTGTAATTGATGGTGGAGCGATGCGCCTGCGGAGCCCGGTGACTGTACAGACCGTCGCTGCTTCGTTCGTAAAAATTGACGATGAGCGGGTACTCTTTATTCGGATCGAAGTTATCGGGTTTAACCAGCAGTCCCTGCAGCACTTCTCCATCCAATGAAGTCCATTCGTACAGTTCTACATTACCCCAGCTGAATTCGGACTGTTGCGGATTGGCGTTGCTGATGGTACGGCCGTCTTTCAATCCGGAACCGTAGATCAGATCCGGAAAGGTTCGGAAATCTTCCTTGGTGTAAACGTATTTTTCGGCCTTTTCCGCCTTTAGCGGACGGCGGTCCAGAGAATAGGCACCCTGCTGGATGACGTCCAGTTTGCCACTCGCCAGATCCATCCAGGCGTAACCGGACTCTTTGGTCGCATCGTCAAACTGGTAAAGCAGGATCTTCGCATTCGGTTCGATGAACCGTTGCTCCGGATCCAGGCGCACGTAGCGGTAACTGATCCCGTTTTCCCGGCCACGCGTCAGTCGTTTGGGCGCCCGGCTGCCGCTCGGATCGATTTGCCAGATATCGTAACGATCGTAAAGCAGAACGGCCGCATCGTCGGCCAGCCACCCGGCCAGTCGGTAAGAAGAGGGGTGCATCGGCCGGTCGTTGAGCTCATCGTAAAAGATGGATACCTCGGAGGAAGTGATCTGCCGCAGGCGATCATCCGCCAGCGAATAGGCCATCCAGACTGAATCGGGATCACTGTACCAGTAAAAATATTTTGCCCGGGGCGATACATTGGGATTCCCCTTGGCCACCAGGTCCAGTTTGCGCTGCCGGCCGGTATTGACATCGATGCGGTAGAGGTCGTAGTAGGTATCGCCTACCCAGGAAACCATTTTCTCGTAAGGCAGGTCGGAGCTACCCAGGGCGACGGCGGCATTGCCTTCATCTCCGACATCCACATCGGGTATTTCCAGGCTTCCCAGTTTCGCCAGCTGGCCGCTGCGGGTATCCAGCACGGCGGTATAGGCCTGCCGCTTATCCCGATTCAACTGCACCTCCTGTTGGGTGTACAGCCTTCCATCACCGGTAGACCATACCTCAACCTGCGGGATCTCTTCTTCCAGCAGGGAGGTATCCGGCAGAATAGGCGGCGGAGCCAGCCCGAAGAACAGCTTTCCACCATTTTCGGAAAAACGCAGTCGGGCGTGTTCACTCACCGTCCAGCCGGATTCCATGATCCCGGTTCCGGATTCCAGTACCAGATCAGCCGTAGTTTTACCGGGGCCGTAGTGGAAAAGACCGAAGGGCCGTACCCGGACTTTGGTGGTATCCAGGTCGCCGACGAAGGCCAGTTGGCTCCCCATTTCATCAAAGGTCAGGTTTTTAAACTTTCCCTTGCCATTGTAAACGGGCTGAATTTTACCGGCATTCGGATCCAGCCGGTATACGCCCGGCGCTACAGTGGAGTCCTGCCCTTCCGTAACCCAGGCAATGGCGCTGCCCTTCTCGGCCAGCTCGTAGGATTCTACTTTATCGACAATAGTTTCCCGGCCGCTTTTCAGGTTGCGGATCACCAGGCGTTCGTAATTTTTCTTTTTAGCTTTTTTTGGACGTTTGGCCTCGCTGGTATCCGCCGGCATACTCTCCACGGTCAGATAGGCGATCCAGCCGTCCCACTTTTCGGGCATTTTGAAGTTCTTTACCTCCGGTATCCTGGTCAGTTGCTGATCGGTAAGACTGAGGATAGCCAGGGTATCCCCCGGCAAGGCATTTTTATCTACCTTCCGGCGTCGCATATCTTTGACGGTATCTTCCGCCGGGTGGATCAGGAAAGCCACGAACTGGCCATCGTAACTGATCTGAAAATCATCCGCTCTTTCGAAGGTATGGTCCTCGTTTTTCTGCCCGTCGTAAACAATGGTCGTGGGATCGCCGTCCTCCGAATCGAGGGTATACACCACCCAGCGGCCGTCGGCCGAGATGCGGTTGGAAGTAATGTTATTCCATTGGGTCAGGTCTTCGATCTCCAATTGCTTTTTGGCCGCCGGCTGGGCAAAAGCCGGGGTAATAAGCAAACCGGAAAAGAAGAAAGGGACCAAAAAGGTGCAGAGGCGTAAGTAGTGAGACATAAGCGTTTTTTCCAGAATTAATGAGATAGGTTAATGAACAATTAGCTCTAAATACCCTGCTTCAGGATCGCATTTCCGGGGCAATAAGGTGTTCTTAGGCCGAAAATAGTAAAGCCTGTTAATAACGTCCTTTTCCCGGAGCAATTAATTTCGTACCATTCTTACCAAAAGGACCACAAAATTTTTCACTTGCGGAACTTTTCCGGGATCCACTTGGTAATTGAACACAGTTTTGCTGCATTTCGATCCTTTCGATCCAATGCCCCTGTAAAATGATCTCCGCTACACCAGGTTCCATCCTGAAGGGGATCATTGTCACCTGACTTAAAAATAAGACCGTGTTAAAAAAAATTTGGAAAACCATACTGATCGCCCTCCGGGGGGATGAACAAGAGTACACTTCCGGCAGTATCAACAAAGCGATCGTCCTGCTTTCCATTCCCATGATACTGGAAATGGCTATGGAATCGCTGTTTGCCCTGGTCGACGCTTTTTTTGTGGCCCAGGTCAGCGCCGACGCCATGGCAACCGTTGGACTAACCGAATCGGTGATCACGCTGGTCTACGCCGTGGCCATCGGTATCAGTACGGCCCCGATGGCTATGATCGCCCGTTTTGTAGGCGAAAAGGACGACGCCAGTGCATCCCGGGCGGCCAAGCAGGCCATTTATCTGGCCATTTTCGTCTCAATGGCGCTGGGCATTCCCGGACTGATCTTTGCCGATGACATTCTCCGCATGATGGGCGGCAGCGAAGAACTGATCGCTACCGGAGTGGGCTATACCCGGATCATGTTCGGTAGCAACGTAGTAATCATGCTGCTGTTCCTGCTGAACGGGATCTTCCGCGGGGCCGGTGATGCGGCCCATGCGATGCGGGCCCTCTGGATCGCCAACCTAATCAACATCGTGCTCGATCCGCTGTTTATTTTCGGTATCGGTCCTTTCCCCGAAATGGGGGTACAGGGGGCGGCAGTGGCCACGACCATCGGCCGGAGTATTGGTGTCAGTTACCAGCTATTTATTCTGTTTGGAGGGCGAAGCCGGGTCCGGCTGTTGTTCAACGAATGGGGGCTCGACTGGAATATGATCCGCCGACTGGGCCGGATCGCCGCTACGGGTGCGGGGCAGTACATCATTGCTTCCGCCAGTTGGATCTTCCTGATGCGGATCATTGCCAAATTCGGCAGTGAAGCAGTAGCCGGATATACAATTGCCATCCGACTCGTCATTTTCACCCTGCTTCCGGCCTGGGGACTGAGCAATGCCGCGGCCACCCTGGTGGGACAAAACCTGGGCGCCAAAAAGCCGGAACGGGCCGAGACTTCGGTCTGGCGATCGGCTCACTTTACCGCCGCGCTCCTCGCTTTTTTCGGACTCCTGTACTTCTTTTTCAGCGAACAACTGATCATGGCTTTCGATAGCAACCCGGCCGTTCTCGAACCGGGCGTGACGAGTTTGCAGATCTTCGGTCTGGGCTATATCTTTTTTGGATACGGTATGATCTTCAGTCAGGCATTTAATGGCGCCGGAGATACCCGCACCCCTACCCTGATCAATTTCATTTGTTTCTGGCTGATCGAGATCCCCCTGGGTTATATCCTGGCGGTACAGTTTGACTGGGGACTGGCCGGCGTCTGCTGGGCCGTGGTGATGGCCGAGACCATTATGTCTGTACTCTGTCTGATCCTGTTCAAACGGGGCCGGTGGAAACTCGTTGAGGTATAAGGATACGCCCTCTAACCCGAAAAGCGGGAAGCCGAAGCGAACAGCAATTCCGCGGGTTTCCCGCTTTTCACATTTTGATGTAGAAAGTAGCCCCGCGGCCGACCTCTCCTTCGGCCCGAATGGACCATCCGTGTTTTTTGATGATCTGCTGGACGTTGGCCAGGCCGATGCCGGTGCCATCAAAATCCTCGTCTCTGTGCAGGCGCTGGAAGACGCCAAAAAGCTTGTTGTCGTACCCGCCGTCAAATCCCACGCCATTGTCTCTGACAAAAATGCCATTGCAATGATCGGTGGGTTGTCCGATCTCAATGACCGCTTCCCGCCGGGGCTGGGTATATTTGATCGCATTGGAGATGAGATTCTCAAAAGCGATCTTCAGGAGCCCCTGATCGCCGGATACTGTCGGCAGTGTACTCAACTTCCACTCAATGGAACGATGTTTGAAATCCGGCTCAAAGTTCCGGATCACTTCCCGGACGAGCGTATTGAGGTCAATCTCGGATTTGATCAATTCCTGCCGGCCCAGCCTGGAAAAGTTGAGTAGCGCATCGATCATATCGCCCATTCTCCGGGAAGCGGCGATAATGAGTTCCAGATAGTTTCTGGTGTCGACATTGTCCGTTTGGATCTGCCTGTTCAATAGGTTCGTAAATCCGTTGATATGCCGAATGGGGGCTCTCAGGTCATGGGAGATGGAATAAGCGAATGCCTCCAGGTCTTTGTTGATCGATTCCAGTTGCCGGGTCCGTTCCTGCACCAGTTGCTCCAGGTGATCCCGGTACTTTTCCAGTTCTGCTTCTGCCAGTTTACGCTCGGTAATGTCCTGGATAATCCCGATGGCCTGAACTGGCCTTCCCTCCTCGTCAAACTCCAGATTGGATTTGAATCTAAAGTATTTAACCTGGCCTTTAATGACCGTTCGGAGTTCGATATCGATCCTCGGAGATTCTGCGATCTTTTCGTAAGCTTTCAGAGCCCCGGACAGGTCATCCGAATGAACCATTTCCAGAAAACTTTTCCGATCGGTTGGAGCTTCATCCTCCGAAAGCCCGATTACATGCAAGGCCCGGGATGTCCACAATATCCGATCATTTACAAAATCGTAACTACATGGCCCGATCGCAGCTATCTTGAATGCCTTGTCTAGGCTAATCTCATTCTGACGGAGCATACGTTCCGTTTTTTTACGCTCCGTAATGTCCTGAGTAACGCCAATGGTCTTAAAGTCCGTACCTTCCTCGTCCTTCACCATAATGAAGTGCACGCCCATCCAGGCTGGTGTTCCATCCCAATAATTAGCCTGGTGCTCCAGATAGCGGTGATATTTGGTTGATGGATCCCGGTACCCCCGTTCCGTTTCCCGGGATATCAGCTCGAGTTCTTCGGGCGGAAGGAACAATTCGGTATACCGCTCCAGGTTCATTTCATAACTACCGACTTCTTCAATTGATGTTTTAAATATCCTAAAGAACTGATCGTTAAGCCGCAGGGTATCACTGGAGTTATCGTATTCCCAATATCCCAGTTTGGCGATCTTCGTAGCGACCTGCAACTGGGCTTCATTTTCCCGGATGATCTTTTCATCCTGCTTTTGCCGGCTGATATTCCGGCAGTATAATATGTAAAAGTGACTGTTGCCTCTTTGTACAACATTTTTACTGATAGAAAGCCAGAGCCTGCTTTCATCTTTCCTTTTACACAGCACTTCGGGTTGCAGCTCCAGGGGTCTCTCAATACGGGCATCCGGTGTTTCGTGCAGCCACGTTTCCGAAAAACCCTCAATATCGGGTAAGCGCATACACATCAGCTCTTCTTGGGTATACCCCAATTCTTCCACCGTATATCGGTTGGCCTTTACGATACGCTGGTGTTTATCCAAAACCAGGATTGGCCCGGGAGCATGATCAAAGATGATGGAATCCAGAGAATTTAAGTTAAATGAATCGATAAGTTTACCCATAAACGGACCTTCATATTTATAAATTTGTTTTGGTTAACGGGGTAACCATAAGACAATAAGAGAGGGAGGTTGTACAGGTTCAGATTCGGATCGGAAGGTTCTTTGAACACTAAATTTACCAATTCTCTGCACTTTTTGCCAAAAAAAGCACACAAGCGGACTAATTTTTCCCTTTAGGAAATGTCTATTCCCCGCTATGGGAAGCTCAAAAGTATTGCTGGCGGCCGTATTGCCCGTGGTAGTACCGAAAAATATTTTACGCCAGGATTCCCTTTACCAGATGACCGTGTACGTCGGTCAGGCGATAGTGACGCCCCTGGTGTTTGAAGGTAAAGCGTTCGTGGTCAATACCGAGCAGATGCATGACCGTTGCCTGAAAATCGTGAACGTGTACTTTATTTTCGGCCGGATTGAAGCCGAATTCATCAGAGGAACCGTAACTCATGCCCGGTTTCACCCCGGCTCCCGCCATAAAGATCGTAAACACGTAGGGATGGTGATCCCGGCCCCATACGTCAAACTCCTCGATACGCCCCTGGAGGAAAGGCGTGCGGCCGAATTCCCCGCCCCAGATGACCAGGGTATCTTCCAGCAATCCTCTTTGTTTCAGGTCTTTGATCAGTGCGGCGGTAGGGGCATCGGTATCCTGGCACTGGATCTTCAGCTGATGGTTCAGGTTTTTGTGCTGATCCCAGCCGGCGTGCATGCATTGAACGAAACGGACACCCCGCTCAACCAGTCGACGGGCCATCAGGCAATTGTAGGCATAGCTTCCCTTTTTCAATACATCCGGCCCGTACATATCCAAAATGTACTGCGGCTCACCCGAAAAATCGGTCAGCTCGGGTACACTCATCTGCATCTTATAGGCCATTTCGTACTGAGCGATCCGGGTATTGATCTCCGGGTCTCCGTACTCCTGCAGGTTGATCTCGTTCATTTGCTCCAGTCCATCGAGCAGATCCCGCCGCATTTTCCGGCTCATGCCCGGAGGATTACTCAGGTACAAGATCGGATCCCCTCCACCCCGGAATTTGACGCCCTGAAATTTAGTAGGCAAAAAACCACTGCCCCAGTAATAGTCGTAGAAAATCTGCCCACAGCTGCGTTCCTTATCCCGGGAAGTCATCACCACGAAAGCCGGCAGATTGTCCGAACTACTGCCCAGGCCGTAGGTCAGCCAGGCTCCCATACTGGGACGGCCCGGCATTTCCGAACCGGTCAGAAAATAGGTGATGGCCGGCGCGTGGTTGACCTGCTCGGTATACATCGACTTCACAAAGCAAAGCTCATCCGAAATGGACGCGATATGGGGCAGAAAATCCGATACCCAGGCCCCGCTCTGGCCGTGCTGCGCAAATTGGGTGATCTCGGAAAGCACGGGCCGGTTCACCTGCTTGCCCGTCATGGTACTGAACCTTTTGCCGTTGATCAATTCGTCCGGGATCTGACGGCCGTGCCAGGCCCGCAGTTTCGGTTTATAATCGAACAGATCCACGTGGGAAGGGGCACCGTTCTGAAAAAGATAAATGACCCGTTTGGCGCGGGGTGCAAAGTGCGGGAGTTCGGGATCGACCATGCCGTTGCGCGCAAACAGCGAAGGGTTCAGGAGGGAACCGAGCGCAAAACTGCCGATACCCAGTGCGGATCTGCGAAAAAAATGACGCCGGGTAAGTCCGGCCCGGTGTTCGAAAAATGGGTTCATTGTTTGTTGAGGGTTTCGTCCAGGTTCAGGATCATTAAACAAAGGGCCGCGAAGGCTGCCTGGTCCACTGAAGCCGGTGGGGTCTCGGAACGATATTCGCCCACAGTCATTAATTCACCGGCGGCTTCCGGATCATCGATAAAAGCCTGCCGGAATTGGTGGAGACGGTCCAGCAGGATCTTTTTTTCCGCCGCTCGCGGGTAGC
The DNA here is from genome assembly GCF_002646595.1 of Flavilitoribacter nigricans DSM 23189 = NBRC 102662. Classification (GTDB taxonomy): domain Bacteria; phylum Bacteroidota; class Bacteroidia; order Chitinophagales; family Saprospiraceae; genus Flavilitoribacter; species Flavilitoribacter nigricans. Next base: position 124,746 of record NZ_PDUD01000011.1, on the reverse strand, counting down.
GGGAAGTGGCCAGTCGGAAAGCGTATTCAAGCGGGTCTGCGCCTCGTTCCTGTTCAGCCAGCACACGCTCCGCCATTACCCGGGCGGCTTCCACATAAGCTACTTCGTTAAGCGTGGTCAGGGCGTGCTGCGGGGAGTTGGTCAGCAACGGTTTTACCGCACAAACCTGTCGGGCGGAATTATCAAACAGCATGGTCGGACCAACGATCCGGCGCCAGAAGGTATAAAGCGTCCGCCGGTAGAGGTCCGCGCCACTATCCCGCTGGTAACGCTTCTGCCCAAAAGTCGCTTCGGCCCAGATCCCCTCCGGCTGATAGGGTTTTACCGGAGGCCCGCCGATAGAATCCCGCAGGAGGCCACTCAGGAAAAGCGCCTGATCGCGCAGCATCCAGGACGGCAAGCGGTATCGTGGCCCGCGGCCCAGCAACTCATTATTCGGATCAAATTCCAGCAACTCCGGATCTACTTTGGAGGTCTGCTGGTAGGTAGCGCTCATCACCATGAGCTTACACAGCGCTTTGATATCCCAGCCGCTTTCGCGGAATTGAACGGCCAGCCAGTCGAGCAAAGCCGGGTGGGAAGGTTTCGCACCCTGGGCACCGAAATCTTCGGGCGTTTTTACCAAACCCTGACCGAAAAAGGTCTGCCAGAACCGATTGACGGTCACCCGGGCCGTCAGTGGGTTTTTATCATCCACCAGCCAGCGGGCCAGTTCCAGACGGTCAAAAGTACGCTCGTCGGGCAGAGCCGGCAATACTTCCGGCACATCGCGCCGGACCGCTTCCAGGGGTTGATCGTAGCTGCCGCGTTGGAGCACAAAGGTAGGCCGTGCTTCCGGTAGCTCGTCCATGACCATTACCTGAAGGTTCTGAGCCGACTGCCGGTTTTTATCGTTCATCGCCGTCCGGAGTTCCGTTAGCATTTCGGTGTATTTCGGATCCCGATCCCGGTAGTGGCCGATCAATAGGCCCAGGTAGTAGGTGCTGCGTTTCACCGGCGGATAGCTCAGGGCGTATACATTATCCCCGTTGAGATCGGCCGCCGCCGGAGATTCCGAGGCCGGCCCCGTTTCCCGGGGGAATATTTCCGATTCGTAGGTAGTGACCTCATCGCCAAGCTGCTCTACAAAGGCCTGTAAGGCTTCCACTTTAGCGCGATCCGCCGGGGGGCTCAGGTCCAGAACCGGAGGTATCCGTCCGCCGCCGTTCAGGCCTTCTTCGGAAGTCTGATTGAAATAATCAAAAAACTGGTAGTATTCTTTCTGAGTGATCGGATCAAATTTGTGATCATGACAACGCGAACAGTTGAGGGTAAGTCCGAGCCAGACGGCTCCCGTGGTCTCCACCCGGTCAAATACGTTTTCCACCCGGGTCTCTTCCGGTATGCGTCCGCCCTCGCCGTTGTACATGTGATTGCGGTTAAAGGCCGTAGCCAGGATCTGCTCCGTAGTGGCATCGGGCAGCAGGTCGCCGGCCAGTTGCTCAACGGTAAACTGATCGTAGGGCATATTTTCGTTGAAAGCCCGGATCACCCAATCGCGCCAGGGCCACATCTTCCGCTCGGGATCGCCCTGAAAGCCGTTGGTATCGGCGTAGCGGGCGGCATCCATCCAGTCCCAGGCCCAGCGTTCGCCGAACTTGGACGAGGCCAGCAAACGGTCAACCACCCTTTCGAAAGCACCGGGAGCATTGTCCTGCAGGAAAGCGTCGACTTCGGACGGGCGGGGCGGCAGGCCGGTAAGGTCCAGACTAACCCGCCGGATGAGCGACTCCCGGGATGCTCTTTCCGAAAAAGAACGGCCGGCGCGCTCCAGTTCCGCCAACACGAAATGATCGATCGGGTTTTGCACCCGGTCCGCATGCTCTACTGACGGAAGCGGCGCCTTTTCGGGTGGGATGAACGACCAGTGCGGTTTCCATTCGCCACCCTGCTCCAGCCATTTGACAAGAGTAGCCTGCTGAAGCGGGGTAAGCTGCATATTGGATTCCGGCGGCGGCATGACGGTTTCCGGATCGTCGGTCAGGATCCGGCGAATGGCATCGCTCTGCAGCGGATGCCCGGCAACCAGGGCGTAACCCGGTCCGTTTTTCAGGGCGGCAAAAGCCGTTTCTTCCAGATCGAGTCGCAGATCCGCTTTTCGTGCTTTTGCATCCGGACCGTGGCAGGCGTAGCAATTGTCGGATAGAATCGGCCGCACGTGAAAGTTAAAATCTATCTTTTCCGGCAATTGACCGTAGGCCTCCTCCACTGCTTCCGGCAGTCCGGGAGTGCAGGCGGTGATCAGCATACAAGCGAACAAATGAAGTAAGCGGCCAGGTTTCATGGTAAGTTATTTGGTAGTGGCCTTTTGGAATTCCGAAGGACAAAAAGCTGCTCTGTAAGATAATGTTTTCCAAAAACTGGTTCAAACCTAATTTGTACCTTTGCCCAAACAATCCTTATGAAACATATTATCCTTTCTTTATTGGCGTTTTCGCTGTGCTTTACCATTACAGGACAGAGCAGTATTCTCCCCCTGGGAAACCGCGCTTACCACATCCTCGACCGTCTGGAGATCACCACCGGGGTAGAATCCAGCTTCCACTCTACTCTCAAGCCCTACACCCGGCGTCAGGTAACCGCTTACGCCAATGCCGTGGATACCGCCCAGATCGCGCTGGGACTCAGCAATCGCTACGACCTGTTCTATATTTTCCGGGATAATAACGAATGGCTGGCCGCCGCTCCCTTCCCCACCCGCATCGGCGGACAACGGGAACCCATCAGCAACCAGGAGGGACTCACTCAGGTGGAGGCCAGCTACGAAGACAGCCACTATACCCTCAGCAGAAAACCCATCCTCAAGTATTTTTATCGCAGCCCGGCGAATCTCTTTGAGGTCAACGAAAAGTACTTTCATCTCCGGGTCAATCCCCTGTTCCACTTCAGTCTGGCCAATGCCCAGAATGATCCCCAGCCGATCTTTTTGAACCGCCGGGGAGTAGCCGTGCGCGGTGGTGTGGATGACCGCATCTATTTCAGTTTCGACATCCTGGAAACCCAGGCGCGATTCCCCAATTACGTCAATAATTATGTCGACAAATACCGGGCGCTGCCCGGACAGGGTTTCCTGAAAAGCTATCGATCCGTCGTATTCGATATCGACCGCGGATATGATTTCCTGAACGGCCAGGGCTACGTCGGGTTCAATTTTACGCCCCACGTCGGACTGCAATTCGGCTACGGACGCAACTTCATCGGAGATGGCTACCGTTCGCTCCTGCTTTCTGATTTTGCCAATAACTATCTGTACCTGAAACTGAACTGGCAGGTGGGCCGCTTTCACTACCAGAACCTGTTTACCGAGCTGACCCAGGGTACGCCCCGAACGGTGGCGGGCGACCGGCTGTTACCCAAGAAATACATGGCGGCACACTTTCTGAGTTACAATATTACCCGCAATTTCAATGTCGGTCTGTTCGAAGCCGTCACTTTTAGCCGGGAGAATCGCTTTGAATTTCATTACCTGCTCCCCGTTATGTTCTACCGCACGCTCGAACAGGGACTGGGCAGTCCGGACAACGTAATGATCGGCCTGACCTCCAAACTGAATCTCTGGAAACGCTTCCAACTCTACGGCCAACTGGTATTTGATGAATTTAAATTCGAAGAACTCGTCCTCGACAATCAGGGTTGGTGGGGAAATAAGGTCGGCACGCAACTCGGTCTGAAATACATCAATGCTCTGGGGATCGACCATCTGGATGCCCAGATCGAATACAACAGCGTTTTGCCGTTCACCTACACGCACAACGAAGCTTTAGCCAACTACGTACATTACAATCAGCAGCTCGCCCATCCGCTCGGCGCCAATTTCCGCGAATGGGTACTGCTGCTCCGGCATCAGTTCCTGAAACGTTTTGAATGGGAAGCCCGGCTGATCAGCGCCAATTACGGCGAGGACGATGAGAACTCTAATTTTGGCAGTAATCTGTTGCTGCCCAGTAACACCCGGACTACTGCGGAATACGGCAATGAGATCGGCCAGGGGATCAGCACCCAAACGCTAATATTTGGCCTGGATATCAGTTACCGTCTGGCCCACAATATCTATCTGGACCTGAATTATTTCTACCGCAATAAGAATAGCGAACAGGATCCGCTGGATCTCCGTACCCAATACCTGGGTGGCGGTATCCGGATTAATCTGGATCGGATGCGGATGGATTTTTAGGAAGGAGGTTTGAAAATTGGGAAGGATCCTGGGACCGGTTCCTTCCCAATGATCAGGAATCATTTCACCACTTTCACAGCGATCCGGTGGCAGGCATTGTTTAGATAACCGCGCGGATTCCAGCCGGGCAGCACCATCGGCTGGGCGATCCCGTTACTGTCCGTAGCGCGAGCCCAGACCTCGTAATAGCCCGTTTCCGGAAAATCACTCACCGTAGCGCTCCAGTGTTGCCAGGCCATTTTATTAACGGGGCCTTCCAGTTTGCAGGTGCGCCAGGTAGAGCCGAAATCAATGGAATATTCCACTTTCTGTATCGATAATTCACCCGCCCAGGCGTGTCCGCGAAGGGGCAGTGCCTGTCCCTTACGGATGGTGGCCCCGCTCTGGGGGAAGGTGATCAGGGATTTAACCGGCATGTTCTCGATAATGCACATATCCTCGTCGGCAACCGAGACACCCGGGGCAACCGGTTTGCAGGGAACGCGGTAGGATTGCCCGGTCATTTTTTCACCATCGTGTACCTTATTGCGGATGACGATCCGGCTGAGCCATTTTCCGGAAGTAGAAGCCGGCCAGCCTCCGAATACCAGTCGCAAGGGATAACCATTAAGTACCGGTATAGCTTCCCCGTTGATCGCCCAGGCGATCAGAGATTCATTCTGCATGGCCTTGGAGATCGGCACGCCACGAGAGATCGGGTCCTTTTCCGGATCACCGCTGAGGTGGCTGTCTTTGCCGTAATAACCGATGTACACCGCATCGGACCCCACGCCTACATCTTCGAGCACATCGCGGAGGCGTACGCCCGTCCAGGCGGCACAGCCTACCGCACCGACCGTCCACTGGTTGCCTTTGGCCGGTGGGTTGAATTCGCTGCGACCGTTGCCGCCGCATTCCAGGGTAAGATGGTAGGTGTATTCCCGGAAACGGGACTTCAGATCGGCCAGGGTATAAGATTTGGATGTACGGGCGGATTCGCCTTCGATAGTCAGGGTCCAGGTATTAGGATCAATGCCTTCCACCTGGGGCGGCAAACCGTTATTGCGTACGAACAGGAGATCAGCGGGCGTCACCTTATCGTCCAGCAGATGGGCCGGCGTCTCGGCATTGACCGGGCGATCGTTCAACACCACCAGATCCGGATGTTTGCCCGGCAGGGCAAATGCCTCGGAGCTATTGGCCAGACCGGCGGGGATCATACCGGCCGGGAAATTGCGACCGTAGACCATATTGCCCCCTAAAACAGCCCCCATGGCCAAAAGTGCCGATCTTTGCAGGAAGCCACGCCGGGAATTGGAATGGGATTGGCGGCCCCACAGTAAGCGGTCGGCCAGTTCGGGATCTTTGGCGTATAACTCGTGTAATCCAATGTACTTTTTTGCCATCTTGCTTATCGTTTAGCTGGTTTTTTATTCACAATTTTTACGATCAACAACCGGATCAGCAGCAGCCAGGGGAGTCCGTGCAGCAACAGATCGAACCAATCCATGGGCTGCATCCCTACTGCTCCGCCCCACAACCACCGCAGTTTGCCCCATAGGTGGGGTTCGGGAGTAAAGGGGGCCAATCCCAAAGTTAAGCAAGCGAGCAGGATAATTTTCCAATCGTTAAGCAGGTTTTGCATTTTTTTATTTTAAATCAAGTCTCTATATTTCCAGCCTTGCCAACACCAAAGCTAAAAAATGGAAAAGCCCAATATAGTTGTTTTAGATGGTTACACCCTTAATCCCGGAGACCTGAGCTGGGAAAAGCTGGAAGCCCTGGGACGGCTCACGGTCTATGACCGGTCAAAACCCGAAGAAGTGATCCCCCGTGCCAAAAACGCACAGATCCTGCTCGCCAATAAGCAGAAATTGTCCCGCGAAACCTTGTCCGGTTTACCCGAGCTGCGCTGCATCAGTGTGACCGCCACGGGTTACAATAATATCGACACCGAAGCCGCCAAAGAACTGGGGATCACCGTTTGCAACGTTAGCGGTTACGGTACGACGGCAGTTGCCCAACACGTTTTTGCCCTGATGCTGCACTTTCTCAATCAGGTAGCGGCCCACCACGAAGACGTACTCGCCGGTGGCTGGTCCGCTAAGGAGGACTTCGCCTATACCCTCTCCCCCATCACCGAACTGGCCGGCAAAACGCTGGGTATTTACGGTTTCGGTCAGATCGGCCAGCATGTGGGTAAGCTCGGTCATGCGTTTGGGATGAAGGTCATTTCCAAGCACAAACATCCCAAACGGGATGCCCGGCCCTGGGTGCGCTTCGTCGATCTGGATGAACTCTTTGAGGAGAGTGATTTCTTGACCTTGCACGCCCCCCTGACGGAAGACAATGCCGGCCTGATCAACCGGGAACGCCTGCAACAAATGAAAGCTACCGCCTACCTGATCAATACCGGTCGCGGCGGTCTGATCAACGAACCCGATCTGAAAGCCGCTCTGGAAGACCGGGTCATCGCCGGAGCCGGGTTGGACGTATTATCCCAGGAGCCACCACCGGCCGACCATCTTTTATTCGGCGTTAAAAACTGCGTGATCACGCCCCACAATGCCTGGGCCAGCCGCGAAGCACGGCAACGGCTGATGAACGAATCGGCCAATAATATTCGCTCGTTTCTGGCCGGAGAGCCGGTGAATGTGGTGGTGGAAGGCAATCGCTAGAAGCGGCATCCGGAAGTTGCCGGCCGTGCACCGGAAACCGGAGGATCATCTGCCGGTCAGGATTCGCGAAAAAACTCTCTTCCTCAAAAAACGAACTGCTTCAAAGCCAGCGTTATAGGAAGTTTTGCGCTAATTTTCCGGCGGGCTACAATGTTTTTATTTTGAAATATCGTACTTTCCCCGTATTAAATTCTAAATAATAAAAACATGGCAAGGAAGTCTAAAAAAAGACGGCGCAGAGAACAACTCGATAAGCGGGATAATAAAAAGTTCTTCACCGTAGTGGCTATTTCCACCGCGGTCTTATTGGTGCTACTCTATATTATCTACCAAAATGCATAGTGCATACGGCACAAGCCTACAAACTATTGAGGAACAATAAGCTGATAACGCACTGCTTCCAACTGATCATTCCAGCCGGATAAGGTATCCGCGCTGGCGGGGATGTTCATTTGCCCGGCGGTAGTTTGCTCCAGTACTAAAATTCCCGCCGGGCTGCTTATTGCGGATTGCAGGGCCGCTTCCGTCGACAGCAACTCTACCTTTCTCATCTGATCCTGTCCGTATACCGCCATCCCCGGGAAGGGATCCAATCCGGGCCGGTAATACAACTGCAAACTTTCCGGTTGGTCTTCGCTCTGCCGGCTTTCCGCCATATTGACTATTTCCGGCGACCAGTGCCGCTGACTTTCCAGGATCGGTCCGATCTGAAACCAGGACAGCATGGTGAGCAGTACACCGGCCAGGATCGGGCCGCCGATCAACAAGCGGTGATTAAAACCGTACAGACCGATCACGCCCAAAAAGCACATGCCCCAGTAGAGACCACTGGCGGCCAGCAGGGACCGGAACCCGATGCCCCGGAACGACCAAAAGCCGTAGATCATACCCATCGCTATCACGAAAAAAGCAAATACCAGTTGGAGAATGGCCGGGCCGCGTACCCAGGCCGCAAAGGGATATTTGGGATTGAAGAACAGTTGCATCTGTTTGGCGGCCAGAAGCGCCAGCACCCAACTCAGGGTCAGTGACTGGGACAGGAGCGCCGAAAGGATCCAGGCGGTGAGCAACAGCGAAAACTCCTCTCCCCGCTTTACTTTATAGAACAGATCCCGGATGCCTCCAATTGCGAATCCGATGAAAGGTAAAACAGCGATCAACTGCCAGCTCAGGTATTTCAGATAACCGGACCGCAACCAGCCGAACGACAGGGCGGGATCGAACCAGGGGCTCGGTTGCAGCGCCGTGAGTACCAATACTCCAGCCAGAGCGGGCAGCCATACCTGCCAGTTGAGCAATATCTTACCCTGCGAATGGCTGCGCATCAGCACCAGGAGAAAAGGAATGGCAAAAAGCAAACTGCCCAGCGGTTCTATTATGAAGGATACCCAGAGTGCCGCCCACCACAGGAATTTCCAGGGATCGGAAGGAGTTTTCAGATAGATCAGCGTACTCATACCAAACAGTACCTGGGCACTGAACAGGTAAATATCCGCCGTGGCCCGCTTGGCTATATTCGGCACCAGCAGAGAAGCACCCACCAGCAGCAGGGCCAGCCAGATCGTGTTCTTTCCAAAAAGTTTTTTACCAATAAAGAAGGTACCCGCAAGGGTAAGCAGGAAAAAGAAGATGCCGAAAAAACGGAGATAAAATACGGAGATGGGTCCGTCGTCGTAAGCCGCGTGCAGGAAAGCCGTCAGCCAGCTATTCGGCTGATCCGATACGGACTGCCAGAGCGTCCAGGCTTCCGCACCGTGCCAGATGCTCGTCGTGTCGTTCATGGCCAGCAAGCCGGCCAGGAAGAACAGAACGACTAATCCACTGAACACCCGAAAACTCGAGCTGTCCAGTTGGGTAATGTCTTTTTTGATTGCTGATTCGGTACCGGCCTGCTGCCCGCCGGGACGCGTACCATCGCCCGCTTTCGCCTTCTTTTTTCTCTTAGCCATGTCAGTTTAAATGGCGTTCCTGAAGAACAGTTCAATTCGAGGGCGAAATTAGCAAATTTAAATAAATGGGGGGTTCCGGGCCGGTCTTCTTCCCACCCGGATAGGCGATATCGTTACCGGAAAGGTTTTTCCTAGCGGTTCTTTCCCTTCTTCCCGAAAATATTCTTTTCCCGCTGGTCGAGGATCGGATAATCCCGCGGCGCTTCGGCCGACATCTGGTCAAACACTTTTTCGATGTAGAGCCAGCGTCCGTTCTGCAGATTGTAACCTTCGTAGGAACCGTCGGGATAATATGTGATCCCCTCTCCGTACTGGCCGCCACCGGGCACCAGATGGTCGAACATAATGATCTCATAAGTCGGATCGTAATTCACCTTAACGGTGGCCGCGGCGGAGTATTCGCGAACGATGCGGGCCTTGGCAAATTCGGGGGAATCCTGCGTAGCGGGATGGTAAAAAACGGGAGCGCCGAAGGTCGCCTGGCCGTTCTGGATGCGCAGCACATCGATCACTTTCCTTTTGTAGTAAAACGAATAGCCGTCGAACCCAAATAACAGATAGTAAGGGCCCTGCGGGGTATCGACCTGTTTGACGTTGTAGTAGACGGCCCCGTACCATTCTTCGGGTTTCAGCACCGCTTTTTCCGGATCTTCCGATATCTGGAAAGAACGATCCTGCAGGGGGATCAGGTTCAATTCCGGCGTATTGAGCTGGATGGCACCGAAATAGCGGTACTCTTCCTTGTCGACGTACAATTGCCAGCTAAAGATCCGGAAGGAGCTGTCCTGCGGATATTGAATGGAAATGCTTTTCAGCCGTTCGAAAGGATAATCAAAAGAGCCGGGCGTTTTGAGCGCCTGTTTGAGCCGTACGATCATCTCGCGGCAGGCCAGAAAACGGTTGTCCGGCAAAGAATCATTGACCACAGCATAGCCCAAAACGGCCAAAGTGTCTTCGAACAACTGCATCTCGCTCTTCTCCGTGAGGGGCTGAAGAGCGGCTTCTTCCTGAGCACATACCGGCAGGGCGGCGAGCAGCAGGAAGCTATATAAAAGGAGCTTTTTTAAATTCATTTTATCACACTGTTTTCCTGGGCTATAAACGCTGATACCGGGCTTTGTATTGTAGTTCAGCGGCAGGAAGACGGTGGATTAGCGTCCCCGCTTCTTATTATTTTTATAATCCCGGAAAATAAACTCCCCGAGGCCCTGCAGGCTACTGTAGAAGGCTTTACCGTTGTTCACCCGGGTGAACTGATCCACGAATTGTACCAGATAGGGATCGCGGGCGATCATAAAGGTGGTAATGGGGATCTGCAACTTGCGGCAACTACCGGCCAGGGCCAGCGTCCGGTTCAGGATCTTGCGGTCCAGTCCAAAGCTGTTCTTGTAATAGCGCTTGCCTTTTTTGATACAGGTTGGTTTCCCGTCCGTGATCATAAAGATCTGCTTGTTCGGATTTTTCCGACGGCGCAGCAGGTCCATCGCCAGTTCCAGTCCGGCTACCGTGTTGGTGTGGTAGGGACCGACCTGCAGATAGGGAAGGTCCTTGATATCGATCGTCCAGGCGTCGTTACCGAATACGAGAATATCCAGGGTGTCCTTGGGATAGCGGGTGGTAATAAATTCCGAAAGGGCCATCGCCACTTTTTTGGCCGGTGTGATCCGGTCTTCCCCGTAGAGGATCATGGAGTGAGAAATATCGATCATCAGCACGGTGCTCGTCTGACTCTGATAGTAGGTCTCGTAAACCTCCAGATCGTCCTGGCTCAGTTGGAAATTGTCGATCCCGTGGTTGATCTGCGCGTTGCGCAGCGTCTCGGAGATGGCCAGATTATCGAGCGGATCCCCAAATTCATAGGGACGGAGGTCCGAAGTGAATTCATCCCCCTTGCCGCCGTGGCGTGTATTGTGATTGCCGCGTTTGGTCTTCTTGATGTCACCGAAGATATCCTCCAGTGCTTTTTTGCGCAGCGCGATCTCCATCTTGGCCGACGGCACGAAATTCGGGTCGCGCGAATCCTTCTGCTGGATATACCCCTTATCGATGAGGTCCTGGATAAAATCGGCCATCCCATACTCATCGTTCGTCAGGTCGTATTCCTTATCCAGTTGGGTCAGCCAGGACAATGCCTCGCTTACATCACCGGAGGTGTAGACCAGTAATTCCTGAAATATCTTAAGTAATTTATCAAAAGTTGATCCGGTTTCGTCACCTGGGACGAACTCGGAATATCTCCATCCAATCATAAATCGTGGTATTCGGTACTTGGTGTTCGGTGCTGGTTTTCCGGTGTATATTCCCGGAGGTCAGGGATACTAAATTACGCAGAAAATCCGAGAACCGCTTGCAGAATGTCTAGTGTTGAAAAATTAGGGAATGGTGCAACAGTTGCGCACCAGCTTTTCGTAGTCCGGCCGGTCGGAAGACAACTTGTGAATAAAGGCTTCCTGGATCTCACCGTCCTGAATGACAAAAACGCCCGGCATCTGAAAGCCGTCTCCGATCGGGGGCGCCATACCGTGCTGTTTCACAATGGCGGTCTGAAAACCCCGCATCCAGGACCTCAGGCCAAAGAGCTGGGTAAAGTTGCCCTTGGTGAGCCCGAATTCTGCATAATATTTGCAGTCCGGATCACTGATATGGGTCGAGTTGGAAAGTTTATACTTTTTGAAAAATTTCTCGGCGGTTTCGTTATCGGACATATGAACGAAAACGATCTTCGTTCCCATCTCCTCAATCGTCCCTTTTCTTTTGGAGATATCGCTCAAAGCTTCCCGACAGAACATACAGCCAAAATGCCGAAGGAAAACCAGCATTACCGGTCTTTCCTGCGATTCTGCCAGCAGATTAGTCCCGCTGTTGGTCAACATCTGGGCCATTATATCCTTGCGAATCCTTGGCTCCTCCATTTGTATCGTTTTTTACTTCTGTGAGAACAACACGGTGGGCGTTTAGTTCTCATAAACGGCAACAAATTGGACCGGCAGTCCTGCTGCCCGAACTGAAATGCCCCTGAAGTGCCCGAAAACCGGGCAATCCGTCAGGCCCCTCGGGGAAGTTAAAATCCCCCCATGTTCTCCCCCATGAACATATAGGGAAAGAACAGACTGATAATGAACATCAAAATGTTCAGCGCAAAAGAGGCGATGATCAGGATGCCTACGAACTTGTAGTGGGATTTCAGATTTTGAAAAGCATCCGTCAACTGGGCGTCACTTCCGATGCGCAGTGCGATCTGGGTCTTGCTGGAAAAGCGATAGAGGTAAAATACCGGGAAAAAAATTAACAACAGGAGAGCGAGGTAAATGACCGTGACCAGGCCGCCGCTCATCCCGTATCCCATCTGCATGGTCATCATACTGAATACCGCTCCGATAAAAAAAGCACCCAGCGCCATGAATCCCAATCCGATAAATGCCATTATGGCAATGAACTGGGCCCATTTGGCAGTTTCTTTGATGTAGTTGCGCATCTGATCGCTCAGGGTCAGATCGTAAGAGGCGTCGTCGATAATTTGTTCTTCCATCAGCGTTTTAGGTTTTAAAAGGAGGTTTCCTCTAATTTCCCTTTTTTTTCCGAACTCCTGAAATTTACCGGACCCTAATATTGATCGGCAGCCGGATTTTAGCGGCGGGCCACTAGCATTTTTTCCGGTATTCGATTAACTTACCCACCGGATCCAGATCCTGAAAAATAACCTGACGCTTATGAAAAATGCTCAATTGCGCCCGATCCGGCCGGAAGACAACCCGGCACTGGCCCGGATCATCCGCGAGGTGATGACCGAATTCAATACGGTGGGGCCCGGCTACTCCATCAACGACCCGGAAGTGGACCACATGTACGAAGCCTATCGGGACCCCGCCACCTCCCGCTATTACGTATTGGAAATTGACGGTAAGGTAGTCGGCGGCGGTGGCATCGGACCGCTGGCCAACGGAGAATCCGCCGTCTGCGAATTACGTAAGATGTATTTTCTGCCCGAAGCCCGGGGGCAGGGCTGGGGCCGCAAAATGGTAAGTCAGTGCCTGGAAGCCGCCCGGGATCTGCAATACCGAAAATGTTATCTCGAAACTGTGGAGCGTATGGAAACCGCCAACCTCCTGTACCGGAAGATGGGCTTCGAAGCCCTTTGCGGCCGCCTGGGCGATACCGGCCACTGTAGCTGTGATACCTATTTTGTCAAGGAGATCGAATCCGAAGCGCTCCATTGAGCGGAGTCAAAGGCACCAACCGATGCGTAAATCTCTCCGCAGGAATCTGCAATCTCTTCTGACCGTGCTTGGCATTCTGGTCACCGGCAGCATGGCCTATCTGACCGTTATCCTGTATCGCAGAACGTTCATTGCCGTCCAGGACCTTATCCTGATGATGTTAGGGATCGGCCTGGTGGCTACCTTCTTTATCCTTCGATCCAAATATTTCCGCAAAACCGACCTGCTCCTGTCCTTCCTGGTAGCTACGGTCGGGATCGGCAGTCTGTTCACCGGGCTCTTCCTCGCAGCCAATACCTATCTCGGTGATCCTCCGGCAAGGTCTCAATCCAGAAATATCATCCGCAAGGACAGCCGGCGTGGCCCCAAGGGACGCAGAAACGAAACCCATCCCACCGTTTATATCCGTTATAATGGCCTGGAAAAAGAGCTGGTCTACCCGCACGATTCCACCGAAGCCGTTGAACAGGCCGTCCGGGTGGAACTGGTCGTAAAGACCGGATTATTGGGCTACGAGTTTATCACCGGCAAACGGCTGCAATAGGCCGGTCCATCCGCCGGCGCTTGCCGGTCATCGAATTTATAGGCGTAATATCCGCCCGGCACTTTATTTTTCGCCGACTTTTAATTCAACTGCAAGATGTCCGAAGCACCTACTATCCGCACCAATAAGATCCACTGGCCCATCCTGGCCGGTCTGAGTATTGCCAAACTGCTTATCCATTTCAGCACCAATACCAACTACGGACTCCACCGGGACGAATACCTCTATCTCACCCAGGCCGAACACCTGAGCTGGGGCTACATGGAAGTCCCGCCGATGATCGCGGTGATCGGGAAGCTTTCCCGTCTGCTTTTCGGCGAAACGGTCTTTGGAGCCCGCTTTTTTCCGGCCCTGATCGGAGCCGTATCCATCCTCCTGATCGGGTTTATGGTCCGGGATATGGGCGGCAAAAAATGGGCGCAATTGCTGGCCGGTACCGCTTTCCTGTTTTCACCGGCCTATCTGGGTAGCAATACCCTTTTCCAGCCGGTGAGCTTCAACCAGTTCTGCTGGTTGCTGGCGGCTTTCTTCACGGTCCGGATCATTCGCTACGGAGATCCGAAGTACTGGTACTTTCTGGGCATTGCAGCCGGGGTGGGCTTTCTCACCAAATATTCCATTGCCTTTTTCTTTCTGGCGCTTATCATCGGTTTTTTGATCAGTCCGCACCGCCAGGTTTTCCGGACGAGATACCCCTGGATCAGCCTCGGGGTTGCGCTGTTGATCGCCCTGCCCAATCTGTACTGGCAGTACGACCTGGATTTCCCAGTCGTCCGCCACATGCAGGAATTGTCCTCCACCCAGCTGAAGAATGTTTCGCCGCTAAATTTTCTCGTCCCACAATTACTGTTCCATGCGGCCGGCAGCCTTGTCTGGATAGCGGGTTTGGCTTTCCTCCTGCGATCCGAAGCCCTCCGCCCCTACCGCCTGCTCGGCTGGACCTTTATCGCGCTGATCACCATCCTGCTGCTGCTAAGCGGAAAAGACTATTATTCCATCGGTGCCTACAGTATGCTTTTTGCTGCCGGCGGGATCGCCTGGGAGCGCTGGCTGGGCTGGAGATCGGCTCTACTGATACCCATAATCATATTGTTGAATATGCCGGTCATTCCCTACGCCCTACCCGTTCTATCCATTGAAAAGATGAAATCCTACGTTACCCACATGAAAGATCAATACGGACTGGAAGCACCGCTGCGCTGGGAAGACGGTAGTATTCGCGAGCTCCCGCAGGACTACGCGGATATGCACGGCTGGGAGGAGATTCCGGAAAAGGTGGCGCGCTTCTACCACAGTCTGCCGCCGGAAGAACAGGCCGGCCTGATGATCGTCGCGGGGCATTACGGTCAGGCCGGGGTGATGAACTTCTACCGCCAAAAATACGACTTGCCGGAAACCTACAGCCTCAATTCCAGCTTCATCATGTGGGCGCCGGAACGGGTGGAATTTGACCGGATCATCCAGATCGACGATGTGCCCCAATCGGCATCTCCCTACTTCGAATCCATCCAACTGATCGATAGTATCGAAAGTCCCTACGCCCGGGACCCCGGACTGATCTACTATGAGACCCGGCCGAAGATCGATGTCAGCGCCGGCTGGAAGACGCTGGTGGAGAACCGCCGGGAGGAAGCCGGGTATTGAGCGGCGCCTCATAGAGAATATTCAAAAATAAAACATCGCAGCACCCAAATATTTCCGGATACTTATTGCATGGCGGCCAACAGTTCGCATTGCCCGATTGTTTCATGATTAACCGGATCGCATGGTGGGAAAATGAAAAATTACTGGCAGATGCGCCCGAACGCGGCAAGATCCGGCGGCCTTGAATTGCGGTCCTCTATCCGAAGCATACGGAATTAATTACGGTATTTATACCGGATTCTACGTCTTCCTTTAGGCCGACTTTAACAAAAGTCTTTAATTTGGGTTTAGAACCTATTCGAAAACAAATTTTACAACATACATTCCATCATCTAAAACATACTGAAATGAAATACTTTGCACCGGTTATGTTCGCTATTGTGACTTTGGTGTTTTCCTCCTGTGGATCTTCGAAAGAATTGACCGCAGAGGTCGAATCTACCCGATCCTCTCTCCAGCAGTGTCAGGACGAACTCGCTACCGCCCAGATGAATCTCAGTGCCGCTACCCAGGAACTGGATCAGGCCAAAAATATGCTCGGCGGACGTGGCGATCAAATGACCCAGATCCAGAACGAGAATCGCGCCCTGCGCGACCAGCTTACCCAAACCCAGGCCCAGCTGGCAACGGTGACCCAGCAAATGCAGGCTTCTTCCGACAGCTACGGTACCTGGTACCGCGTACAGATCGGTGCTTTTGAACAACGCCGGGTTGATAACAGCCTGGAAACCACCGATAAACTGAGTCTGGAGACCCAAAATGATCTGCAAAAAACCGCGCTGGGTCGCTTCCGCAATTACGATGACGCCAAAAAACTGCAGGACCACCTCAAAAGCATTGGCCTGAAGGATGCCTGGATCGTTACCTACAAGGACGGGGTGCGGGTACCGATTGAATCGGTGAAGGGAAAATAGTTCGTTTCGACAGCTATTAAAAAATCACGGGAAATTGAAGTGTACAGTATTCGGAAACTAACTCCATCTATAGTATCCGTAAGCGGCATTTCAATTTCCCTATAGCTTTAGATTTCACAGACCGCCTACCCTTCTTAACTCCTCCCTTCATCCAAACCAGCCCTCGCCATGACCGTAACCACCATCCAGGATAAAGCCAGCCGGGAAGAACTGCAACGCCTATTCGAAGCTCAGCGCGCTCACCAGTTCCAAGTAGCGGATGCCTCTATTCGCGAACGCAAGGCCAAACTCAAAGCTTTAAAACAGGCGATAATGGTCACCTACCGACAGGAGATCCGCGATGCACTGCAGGCCGACATGGGCAAGTCGCAGATCGAAGCGGACCTCATCGAGATCTTTCCGGTGATCAAGGAGATTAAACACGCCCTGAGCAATTTGGGGCGCTGGACGGGAAAACACTTTGTGTCCACCCCGCTCGCATTTCTCGGTTCCCGATCTTACGTCGAATACGAGCCTAAAGGCGTATGCCTGCTGATCTCTCCCTGGAATTTCCCGATCAATCTGACCTTTGGCCCTCTGGTCGGAGCCATTGCCGCCGGGAATACCGTGATCGTTAAACCTTCGGAATTTACGCCGCACTGCTCGCGCCTGATGGCGAAGATCATTGCCGATCTGTTTCCAGAAAAGGAAATAACGCTGGTGCAGGGGGCGGTGGAAACTTCTACCAGACTGCTGGAATTGCCCTTTGACCATATTTTTTTCACCGGTTCTCCAAAAGTGGGCAAAGTCGTGATGGCCGCTGCCGCCCGGAACCTGACCTCCATAACCCTGGAACTCGGCGGCAAATCCCCAACCATTGTGGACGAAACGGCGGATATCGACACCGCTGCCCGCCGGACCGCTTCCGGTAAATGGATCAATGCAGGCCAGATCTGTATCGCGCCGGATCATGTGTTTGTCCACGAATCCCGGATCGATGATTTTAACGCTGCCCTCAGTCGCCACCTGGATAATTTTTTCGGCGGTGATGCCACCCGGTCCGCCGATTACACGGAAATGGTCAATCGGGAACATCTGGAGCGGGTCAAATCCTACCTCGATGATAGCCTGGCTAAAGGGGCAAGCATCGTCTACGGCGGTCAGATCAACCGGGAGAATAACCGAATGGCGCCAACGGTAGTGACGAACGTCACGCCCGATTCCGCCCTCATGCAAAAAGAGATCTTCGGTCCGGTACTTCCCGTTATCCCCTTCCGGGATCTGGACACGTTACTGAAACAGATCAACGCGGGGGAAAAACCACTGGCGCTCTATATCTTCAGTAAAAGTAGCCGCAACATCCGGTACATTCGCCGGCAAACCCGGGCCGGTACTACTTGCATCAACCACAACGGCATTCACTACTTTCATCCGGAGTTGCCCTTCGGTGGTTCCAACAACAGTGGCATCGGCAAAGCCCACGGTTTTTATACCTTCGAGGCCTTTTCCAACTCCCGCGCCTATTATCGCCAGGTATGGCCTACGCCCCTGGATCTGCTGGCGCCTCCCTACCAGAAATGGAAAGAAAAGGTGGTGGAATTCACCATCCGTTATCTATAAAATTCGGTACGAAATCCGGGAAGGTATTTCGGGAGTTTTCGGGCAATCATTATATTGTCAGGACCTAACCAAATATCTTTGCTATGAAAGTACTCACTTTTGTAATGGCATTCCTTGCCATAGCCTGTCCTGAACCCCTGCTTTTCGCCAACGACGATCTCGTCAAGATCCACTATAAAGGTTCCGATTTCCTGGCCAGACAACTCGTCAAAGGGAACCTGAATTTATTCGTCAGCAATCAATACGAAAAGAAAAAAGTATTCGGTCCCCGCTACCGGCACCAGAAGATCGTTTACGTCAAACGGTATTTTCTCAAGTTTCGCGATCAGATCGAAAAATTATCACCCTACAATTACAAAAGGATACTGAGGAGATGTCTGCCAAACGCGCCGGCGCTCCACCGCCGACTGGGCAAACCGGGATTTCGCTACGAGAATATTCCGTCCATCATCCGCTTTTATAATGAATTTCGCATCCAAGAGCTAGATGTTCCGGATCCCGATAATATGCCCGTTCAGGTGCAGAAAAAACGGGATTGAGTCAACCGGTATTTGCTTTTTTGTTTTACCGAATTGCTTACCCTTACGTAGTTTGGTTTCTACGAATTGCCGCATCAAAACCAACACCATGACCGCTAGTCGGCGTTTGCAACGCCGACACAATATCCAATCGAAAAAGTACCATTCAACAAGCTAAACTAGAGTCTGAATATGAAGTAAGATTTGAGGAAATGTAAAATCTATTCGTTTATCAGAATATTCAGCCGAAGTTGCAAACTTCGGCCAGCGTTTGAGTGATTTAGGACATACTACGGATGGGAAGTTGATCTTGATAATATGGAAAGCGGGCAGTTTGTCTTTCAACCAACAGCTGCATCAAAACTAAAAATAAGACCGCTCGTCGGCGTTTGTAACGCCGACACCATATCCAATCGAAATAGTACCATCCAACAAGCTAAACTAGAGTCTGAATATGAAGTAGGATTTGAGGAAATGTAAAATCTATTCGTTTATCAGAATATTCAGCCGAAGTTGCAAACTTCGGCCAGCGTTTGAGTGATTTAGGACATACTACGGATGGGAAGTTGATCTTGATAATATGGAAAGCGGGCAGTTTGTCTTTCAACCAACAGCTGCATCAAAACTAAAATTAGGACCGCTCGTCGGCGTTTGTAAGGCCGACACCATATCCAATCGAAAAAGTACCATCCAACAAGCTAAACTAGAGTCTGAACATGAAGTAAGATTTGAGGAAATGTAAAATCTATTCGTTTATCAGAATATTCAGCCGAAGTTGCAAACTTCGGCCAGCGTTTGGGTGATTTAGGACATCCTACGGATAGGGAGTTAATTTTGATAATATGGAAAGAGGCAGTTTGTCTTTCAACCAACAGCTGCATCAAAACTAAAATTTTGATCGCTCGTCGGCGTTTGTAACGTCGACACCATATCCAATCGAAAAAGTATCATTCAACAAGCTAAACTAGAGTCTGAATATGAAGTAAGATTTGAGGAAATGTAAAATCTATTTGTTTATCAGGATATTCAGCCGAAGTTGCAAACTTCGGCCAGTGTTAGAGTGATTTAGTACATCCTACGGATGGGAAGTTGATCTTGATAATATGGAAAGCGGGCAGTTTGTCTTTCAACCAATAGCTGCATCAAAACTAAAATTAGGACCACTCGTCGGCGTTTGCAACGCCGACACCATATCCAATCGAAAAAGTGCCATTCAACAAGCTAAACTAGAGTCTGAATATGAAGTAAGATTTGAGGAAATGTAAAATCTATTCGTTTATCAATATATTCAGCCGAAGTTGCAAACTTCGGCCAGCGTTTGGGGAAAGAGGCAGTTTGTCTTTCAACCAAAAGCTGCATCAAATCAAAAAATAGGACCGCTCGTCGGCGTTTGTAACGCCGACACCATATCCAATCGAAAAAGTACCATCCAACAAGCTAAACTATAGTCAGGGATATGAAGTAGGCTTTGAGAAAATTTAAAGTATATCAATCAATATATTCAGCCGAAGTTACAAACTTCGACCAGCGTACGAGGCTAGCGTACGGGGGTTGCAAACTTCGGCCAGCGTTGGGTCCCGATGAGGATTCGGGGCGTGTTATAAATAGCAGGAAACCAGCCCGACCGGCGGAAAACTCCATATTCCTTGTAATACAAAATTTACCGCTCATCGTCATTGGAAGGAAAGCCAATTACTTTGGCACCAAAAAAATCCAAAACCTTCAAACCACGATCATGAGACCAATGATTCCATTCCTGTTCATCTGCCTAAGTTTTGCCCTGCAAGCCCAGGACGATATGCTCTGCGTCGGCCGTTACTGGACCGAAGACGAAGCCAACCTAATGATGAAAAAGATGGCTGCGGAATGGGACGATCTGGCTTCCTGGGAGGACCGGGCCAAGATGCTGAAAACCGGGATCCGGGAGGGCATGCAGTGGGACAAAATGGCTAAATACGAAAAGGCCGACCTCAACCCGATCATCCACAGCAGTCGGGAAATGGACGGATATATTGTGGAAAATATTGCCATTGAAAGTTTTCCCGGGTTCTTTGTGACCGGCAACCTTTACCGCCCTGCCGACAAGCGGGATAAATACGCAGCGGTGCTGTCCCCGCACGGCCACCTTACCGATAAACGCTTTACGGACTACATCCAGATCCGGGCGGCAGCCCTGGCGCGCATGGGCGCCATCGTTTTTGCCTACGATATGGTCGGCTACGCGGAAAGTACCCAGATCAACCACAAGATGCCGATTGCGCTGCTCCTCCAGACCTGGAACAGCAAGCGGGTGCTGGATTACCTGCTTTCCCGTCCGGATGTCGATCCCGAACGTATCGGCATGACGGGAGGATCCGGTGGCGGCACCCAGACATTTGTACTCACGGCTATCGACGACCGGGTAAAAGTTTCCGTACCGGTGGTGCAAGTTTCGGCCCACTTCTTCGGTGGTTGCGTCTGCGAAAGCGGCATGCCGATCCACAAAAGTGCGGACCATCAGACCAACAATGTGGAAGTAGCCGCCCTGGCCGCTCCGCGCCCGATGCTCATGATCTCCAACGGGAACGACTGGACCCGCAATACGCCCCGGATCGAATATCCGTACATCCAGAGCGTATATGCCCTCTACAATGCCGAACACAAAGTAGAGAATGTCCACCTTCCTATGGAGCGACACGATTACGGTTATTCCAAAAGAACGGCAGCCTATAATTTCCTGGCACACCATCTTAAGCTAAACAGTGGCGCTATTCCCTACAGCGAAGGTTATCAGGAGGATTTTGTCCGGGTACTTTCCCGGGAGGAACTGAGTGTTTTCAACGATAAGCATCCCCGTCCGAGAAATTCGCTCCAGGGGGACGATGCGGTTATCGCTTTTCTGGGGATCAAGTGATCTACTTCCATATTTACACCGGGCGCTAACCAATACATCGCTAATTGCACGGGAAAGGGTGATCGGATTTCTGATCACCCTTTCCTTTACCGGACGCACCACTTTTCCGGGAAACACTAGCGGGCGACAACCGGCCCTACCCCACCCCGGTTACCGATCTCCACGGATCCGTAGCGGGTGGCAAACTCCGGCGGCAGCGGCCGGTCTCCCGGTGTAGACAACCAGAGCCGCAGTAAATGCCGCCTTTTTTCCGGCTCGGCAGCATCTTCAAAACCGGTGCGGTCGTGCAGCATGGCGTGGTTATAGACAAATTGCATATCTCCCTTTTCCAACATCATCGAAAAATGTAGCGCCGGATCGTTGCAATAGGCGTCAAAGAGATCCAGCGCCTCCACGTGCCGGTCGGTCAGACGCGGAGCGTCCGGGAACCGCTGGGCGGAATCTATATACTGCCGCTGGTAGAAAGGCGTAATGCGACCTTCGTAATAACTGAAGACCGGGATCAGCAAATACGGCAACATGCCCGCCGGCACTTCTCCCCTGCGATCGGTAGCGATGGGTTCCAGCAACAGTTTGAGCAGATCCGGTCGCCGGTCCCGGATCTCGTTGAATACCGTATCGGCACTGACCAGCAGGGAGCGACCACCGCTGAGCGCCGGTTGCAGGCAAAGCAGGCCCACCACATCACAGGAATCCGTATGGAAAGTCTGTCGTTCTTTAGTCTGATAGATGCGGACGTTGGGGTCCCGGCTGTCCATCCCCAGATTCCGGACGTGGCCCAGAATGTCACCCTGGGCGTTTTGTGCCCGGGTATTTCCGAGGTGGGTTCCCAGTCCGTAAAAGATCGCAGCGGTCTTCTCGTAGGAATAATCGGCCACCGGCAAGCCGCGCAGTAAAGCAAAACCACGACCGTTGATCAGTTCCAGCCGCAGTTCCAGTAAACGGGGTGCAAGTTCCGGCAGTACAAAGTCGGCGGCGCGGATGGAGGTCAGGTCCGCGCCGGAATCCAGCACGGCTTCGGCCGCAGCTTCCAGTTCCCCGATCTCTGCGGGACTTAAGCGCCAGATCCATTCCTGCCGGCGGGCGGCCATATCCGGACCGGACCAGGTGGTGGGACCGGTACGACGGGGCGGTAAGGATGCAAGATCTATATTCATGTTTTTGCTCAAATTTAAATTTTTGTAACCAGCCTCCAAAAGTCAATTTTCGCGAAACTGCCCTGGACGATCCGGATCGTAATATTCCTCGATTTACCTGAACATTGCCCCCTACCCACTGTTTGAATGACAAATACAATGCAACGCCCATGCCCTCCACCTACGATATCGTCGTGATCGGTTCCGGACCGGCCGGTGCCACCACCGCCCGGGTAGCCGCCGAAAATGGCCTCCGGGTACTGCTGGTGGATAAACGGCAGGAACTCGGCGCTCCCATACAGTGCTCCGGAGCGGTCAGCCGCCACGCCCTCGAAGAGGTAGGCGTTCCCATCACCGAAGAATTCATTCAGGAACCTATTTACGGATTTGGTATTTACGATCACCAGGGATCGGCATCCATCATTGATTACCGGCAGATGAAACCGGACGAATACGGCACCGGCGACGGGAAAAAGCCACTGGGTTATGTCGTGGACCGGCGACGGTTTGACCGCTACCTGATGACGCTCGCCGAACGGGCCGGGGTAGAGACCTGGCTGAAAACCGAGGGACTCGGATACACGCCCAACGGATCGGACAGTTGCGAGATCCGGTTGCGCCGCTTCAATGAGGATATCACGGTGAAGGCTAAGGTATTGGTAGGTGCCGACGGGCTCCAGTCGCAGGTGGGTAAATGGGCCGGCCTTCGTACTCACATCAAGATCACGGAACTGGCCAGTTGCCTGCAATTCGTGGTAGACCGGGTAGAGACCAGCGGCCTGCTGGAGATCATTACCGGCCACGAGTGGGCACCGGGCGGATACGCCTGGGTATTCCCCAAAGGCCACGGATACGCGGAAGTGGGCCTGGGGGTTATCTGTACCATGACCGATAAAAACGCCCAGTGGCATCTCGATCATTTTCTGCAGCGATCATTTTTCAAGGAACGGTTCGCGGATTCGCGCATCCTGGAGATCCAGGGCGGTGGGGTACCACTGGCCGCACCGCTGCGCACCCAGTATGCGGATCATTTGATCCTCGTTGGGGACGCCGCGCGGCACGTTAATCCGATCACCGGTGGCGGTATCCATACGGCCCTGAGCGGTGGACTGATCGCCGGGCGATTTCTGGCCAAATTCCTGACCACCGGCCAACCGGCAACCGCCGGCAACCTGAAAAGCTACCAGGATGCCTGGCTGGAAAAACTGGGTGATAAGATGTGGCAGCTGTACGAAGAAAAAACCCAGATCTTCCGGACCAATGACCTGGAAGAACGGGACCGGCAATTGTACCGGACCATGTCTTCTTATTTTCATCCGGAGTCGGAATACAAAAAGATCTAACACAGGTGTGAAGGTCCGCGTATTCGTTTTAAACATAAAAATTAAAAGCATGAGCCATAGAGATCCCGTCATTTTTCAGATCGGTTGGAACGCCTGTATCAACTGCGGGGCCTGCGTAGCGATCTGCCCGCAGGAGGCGGGGTTTATCAGCGATTTTGACACCATCGCCGTTGGCCGGCCCTGCGATATCGCCTGCATGCTTTGTGAAGATATCTGCCCCGTTACCACCATCACCCACCGCGAGGTACAAAAGTTCCAGATCGATGAGATTAATGCAGCATAAACGGGAAGCTTACTGGTTTTACCGCTTCCTGTCCATCTTTTACGATAATTACGTCAATCCGCTTTTCTGGACCGAAGAAATGCGCGATCAGTCGCTGGAACTTGCCCAACTGGACGAACCGGGTCTGAGCGTGATCGATGTCGGTTCAGGTACCGGATTTACCACCCAGGGTATTGTGCGGTCCGTACCGGCCGACCGGATCACCTGTGTTGATCAAAGCCCCCACCAGATGGCCAAGGCAAAAGCCAAGTCCGATCTGCAGGGCTGCACCTTCCGACTGGGAGATGCCGAAGATCTACCCGTTCCCAGCGATAGCTTTGACCGCTACGTATCTGCGGGCAGCATTGAATACTGGCCAAATCCGGAAAAAGGCATCGAAGAGGCCTACCGCGTCATTAAACCGGGTGGCCGCGCCCTGTTGATCGGGCCACTGGAACCCGGCAACTGGTTCTCCCGCTTTTTCGCGGAGCTCTGGATGCTGTTCCCCAAGGAAGTGGAATACCGCGAGTGGTTCGAGCGGGCCGGATTTCAACAGATCGAATCGGTTTACGTAAAACCGCACTGGCACCGCAGTAGAACGAATCAATACGGGATTGCGATTGCCGGCATCAAACCGGAATCGACCGCGAACCCCGCTTCGGCGGCCCGGGAACCGGCCGTCGTAAAACAGGAAGAAATGACCTGGGGTCGCCGCCTCAAAATGATCGGCCGGGTGATCATCGGATCGATCGGTGGATTCATTTTTATTCCTATTGCGTTGCTTGGTTACCTGTATAGCGCCCTCAGTGGCAATCCGGCTAAGAAAAGCCTGAACCGACACCAGATCATTGCGCTATTGGTAATCGTGGCCATTATCGTGCTGATCATCTGGTTATCTTAATCGTTTTAAGCCAAAAAAATATGCCAACCGGATCTCTCAATGACCGCATCCGAAAATTCTACGACGAATCTACCAACCTCTGGCTGGATACCTGGGGGGAGCACATGCACCACGGACACTATGGGTCGGATGGTCTGGCGAAAAAGGACCGGAGACAGGCCCAGATCGACCTGATCGAAGAACTCCTCCGTTGGGGCGGTGTCGAATCGGCCGAGCGGATACTGGACGCCGGCTGCGGGGTCGGCGGCAGTGCCCGCTATTTGGCCAAACGTTTTGATGCCCAGGCCCTGGGCGTAACGCTCAGTCCGGTGCAGGGTGAAGCCGCCGCGCGCTTCAACCGGGAAGCGGGATTGGAAGATCAGGTACGCATCGAAGTACGGGATATGATGACCCTGGGCCCGGAAGACGGGCCTTTTGATCTGATCTGGTCGATGGAAAGTGCCGAGCATATTGCCGACAAGGCGGGCTTAATGGAAAATTTCCACCGTATGTTGCGTCCGGGCGGTCGCTTACTGATGGTTACCTGGTGCCACCGGGACCTGCCGCCGCCCCTGAGTACCTCCGAAGAAAAATTGCTGAATAAACTTTACCGGATCTACAATCTGCCGCCTATGGTCGCACCGGCCCAACTGGGTGAGCTGGCGGGAAAAGCCGGTTTCCAACAAGTCACTACCGATGACTGGA
The DNA here is from genome assembly GCF_002646595.1 of Flavilitoribacter nigricans DSM 23189 = NBRC 102662. GTDB lineage: Bacteria > Bacteroidota > Bacteroidia > Chitinophagales > Saprospiraceae > Flavilitoribacter > Flavilitoribacter nigricans. The sequence continues at coordinate 99,272 of NZ_PDUD01000011.1, read as the reverse complement.
GCCAGGCGGTTGCCCCCTTCTGGGGAGCGGTGATCCGTTCTGCGCTGGAAGTGCGCAACTTTAGCCTGCTGATGCAAACGGGCTGGGCTACCATCAAGGGAGCCTGGGCCATGCGCTACATGAATCAGGGATACCGACGCGGATTGATCCGCTTTGCGGTCTTAAAAGCCGTAAAATGATAATTTGAAATCCAGTGCACCATGATCAACTTTATCCGTTTTTCCCGGCCGCATACCGTTATCGGTACCACTCTGAGCATCAGTACGCTCTATCTGCTGGCACTGGGTATCACGGACAGTACCGACTGGTATCTGGGTATTTTCGGCCTAAGTCTGATCAGTTGCCTGGGGGCCAACATCTATATTGTGGGGCTCAATCAGATCACGGATGTAGCCATCGACCGGATCAATAAACCTTATCTGCCCCTGGCTTCCGGCGCTTACAGCATGCGTACCGGCTACTGGATCATCGGCATCTCCGTATTGCTTTCGTTGGGTATTGCCCTCTATCTCGGCCGGTATCTTTTGCTGACCGTAGTCCTGAGTCTGCTGTTGGGTACCGCTTATTCCCTGCCTCCATTTCGGCTGAAACGTTTTCATTTCTGGGCAGCCTTTTGCATTATTGCGGTCAGAGGGCTGATCGTCAACCTGCTCCTATTCCTACATTTTCAGTATACCATTAACGGTTCGACCGCTTTACCGGCAGCTATCTGGCTGCTCACCGGCACCATTTTTATTTACAGTATCGTAATTGCCTGGTTTAAGGATATTCCCGATATGGAGGGAGACCGGCAGTATCAGATCAATACTCTGAGTTTGCGCTTAGGGCCGAAAAAGGTTTTCCGGATCGGCAACGGACTGATCCTGACCGCTTATCTGCTGGTCATAATCTTTGCCATTCAATTTGATCTGGGTTTATCAGCACCGGTATTGGTGATCAGTCACCTTGCTTTTAGCGGGCTGCTGGTTTGGGCCGGACAAAAAGTGGACCTGTTCCAACGGGAAGCGGTCTTCCAGTATTACCAATTCATCTGGGTGTTGTTCTTTCTGGAATATGCGGCTTTTGCCTCAGCCGGACTGGTGGGCGGATGATAAGCTGGTCGACTTCGGATATCGCCGGAGCCAACACGGTGATCTCGCCGCAGCGACAGTGTAGTAAATGATAATGCCTCACGGATCGTGGAGGGGAAAATTCAGGAAGGTATTGTTTACTCCCCGGCCTATGGGTTTACCAGCTGCTTCGGATCAGGTTAGTTCGTTCCGGTGTTTTACGCGGAGCCGATTCCCGAACCGGGGAGTAAATGGGCACTAGATTGTATACTGACCGAAGTGGTCTGGGAATCCCGCCTGTGACTAGCACGTCAGGACCAAACCACTTCGCATCATGTATAGTAAGATTGAAAGTGTACTATTATTTGCCCCAACAGGCTGCTTTTTGTCCTTAGGTTAGTTAAGGGACTGCGCGTTACAGCGCCTGGTTGAGCGCGAGGGCTAAAATTCTTTCCTGAAATCAGGCGTTTCAATTAGCCCGTTCGGTTTAGCTGCTTCGGGTCGTTTTCATCAAACCAATTCCCGTGGGGAAAAAGATGATACCTAAAATCAGCAGGATCCAGGTGTAGGATCCCATGTCCATTTTTCCGAAGGCTCCCATGACGCCGAATATAATCATCAGCATACCTACGATGGAAAGCCCTACTGCCATTCCCTTTTTCATAGTTACGTGTTTATTAAAAAAAAGTGTTCAACTAGATAAATTAGTTTTTTCGGGCTGATGTTCGTTCGCTCAAACCTGAAATCTGAATTCAAGCTTCCGGATTTTATGGAAATTCGATTATTTTTCGTCCCTATTCCAGACCGGTGAATTAAACGATCTTACGCTTTGATCGTCTAATCAGTGGTATTTGGTTACGGATACCCCGTGACCGGCGAGTAGCACCAGCATTAACAACCTGATATTCAACCAACTACTAAAAAACCAGGCCTTTCCCGGAATGCTTCGGGCATTTCCGTACAGGCGTCAAGATCAGCTGCTGCCCGCCGGTCCTAAAATGCCCCGGCAACCACCCTTACGCAACGCTTTACGAATCGGCCCTCTCGACCGTGAAAATTTTCCGGATCCATTGTGGGAAAAACCGCACCATTGAGGCCTGAACCATAGTTTGCAAAAATTTCATCCTGATAAAAAACCCAAATATGAAGTACACTTTTTACCTTATTTTTTTGCTTTTCGCAACGGCCCTACCGGGGATCAGCCAGGAGAACAGCTTCTTTCTCCGGGATTCCATTTATGTGGATCGGGGCATTAGCGGCACCACTGATTTTGCGCAGGAAACCCGGATCTATTTTCCCAGCTACGACGATCGGGGCCGGGTGCTCCAGCAGGTCCGGGAACATCTGGGCGAGGATGGTGTTTGGAGACCGCAAAGCCGGCGCATGTTCACCTACGATGGCGATCACCTGGTGGAAATGCACATCCAGTTGTGGAGTATCAACAACCAGATGTGGCTGGATCAGCGCCGAGACCTTTACCGCTACGAGAACGATTTGAAAACGGAATTTATCCGGCAGAAAGCGCCCCAGGGACAACTGGAGAACGAACGACGCTGGCAGTACAGCTATACCGAAGAAGGTGCGGAAACCGGTGTGTTATTACAACAATGGAACGGCGCAGACTGGGAAGACCTGAGCCGAAAGGTAGTGACCTACAACGAGGCCGGTGACCTGGAAAGCCAGGTCCTGCAGGTCTGGTTCGATGGTAGCTGGCGCAATGTCCGCTCGCGGGTGTGGAATTACGAAACGGCCGGTCCCCGTTCCCGGGTGAAAGTGACCACCGTACGGGTATGGTCGCCGGAAAGCAGTGACTGGGTGGATCAACTCCGGAAGATATTCCAGTACAATGATGACGGCCAGTGGATCAGTTCCCGTTTTGAGTCCTGGCAGGCCGATACCCAGGAATGGGTGAATACCGACCGGATGCTCTACGCTTACGATGAAAACGGCCGACCGGCCGGGCAAGCCCTCCAAAGCTGGGACGGCGCGTGGGAGAACCGCGGACAGGTAAGTTTTACTTTTAAAAATAAGCAGTTCCTTTCCGAGATCGAGGTCTGGAATCAGGTGGAATCCGACTGGAATAATTTCCTGCGCTACCAGGTAGAACTGGATGAGCTCAACCTGCTCAAATCCCGAATGGGTATGCAATCCTGGAACGGTGAGGCCATGCTGTGGGAAAATCGCAATTACACCCAGCGCTATACCTATTTCTGGTCCGAAGCCATCGTCAATAGCGTGACGGATGCGGAAGAGATCTTTTCCTGTACGGTGCCCAACCCCTACCCGGTAGGGCAGTACTTTTTCTGCGATCTACCGCCTTCCCAGAGGAATTATCGAATGGAGCTTTACGATATGCTGGGGCGCCCGGTTTATCAACTGGATTTTCAGAGCGGTGAGGCCCTGTCCATCAACGAACGACCGGCTGCCGGCATGTACGTGCTGCGCATCCACGACGGACAAAAATTGCATCACCTGCAGCGCATCATCATTAACCAGTAAACCGTAATCAACACTACCATGACCAGACTCATCATACTTCTATTTACCGTAGTCCTGTTCTATAACTTTAGCGAACGGACCAATCATAGCCCACAAGTCGCTAACGATCTGCTGACTACGCTGGATACCGTCCCTTTCCGGGTAAACGAAGCCCTTATCCGCGAGCTCAGTGAAACGCCCAAGGCCAAGACCTGGCGGGATTCCGGCTACTATTTTCAGATGGAAAAAATATTTTGGCAAGCCATCCGGCTGGGTACCACGCAGAGTGGCGATGCGATCGTGCTGGCCAGTTTTTCTTCCGCCGACCCATCCTCCCTGCGATTTCAGGGACAGGCCGTTTTTCGCTTCGATCCCCGGGATGTACCGGACACCGTCACCCCTTCCCGGGGCATGCGGGGCGAAGCGACGGTAGCTTTTCCCCAGGACGTGCTGTTCTGCCCCTCTCCGAGCCAGGAAGTTGGCCTGGGGCAGAATGATCCGTATTTCCCACTCTATCTCACCGGGCAGATCACCGGTGTCAATTTGGCCGGAGGTGAGGTGCTCACTTTTGAGACCCTGATGTCGGTGCAGTTGCGGGATCTGGAGATTACCCTGTAGGGTCTAAAAATAAGCATGAGTCCTGTTTTTTTCAGGACTCAAAAATGACCTCGTAAAGGTTAAATATTCGTAGAAAAATAGTCGAAATGCTGGTTTCGACCTCAGCGAAGTCGCACTACATGGAGCGATGTGGTAAATGTGCGATCTCGCTGAGGTCTGAAAACGCTTATCCAGGCTAAATTCTACGAATATTCGACCTCTCTGAGGGCATACACCGCATTTTATAAAATTCGGTGTGAATCATGGATCTTTCGGTTGGTAAGCAGCACTCTAATTCAGGCCATACTTCTCTTTTATACGCCGGATCTCTTCATCACTCGCCAGATCAACGTCTACCTGACTGCCAAATAGCTGTGTACCGTTCTTTAGCCAGTGGATGCGATCGAGCAGCATTTTCAGGGGAGCGTTGTTGGATAATTCTCCCGTGCGTACCGCCTCGGCGACGACCGGCAGGTAACGTTCCATCATTGTCCGATTGGAATGCTGGATAACGGCCCACATGACGTATTCCAGTTCGGGCCCCACACTTGATGTCCCGATGTAAGCGCCGTGGATGTTGTACAGAGAATCGATCGTTGCCTGATTTTCCCGATCCAGCGGGCCCTGTCTGGACATCTCCTGCTCTCCCTTCCGGTAGCGTTGATCCTTTTTTTGGATCCGGTAGAGGATGTTGATAAGTTGGGGATCGAAATTCCCTCCGGCCAGATATTCGGTCAGATCGAAGTCTTCCCGGCTGGTAGTACGCTCCGCGCAGCGCCCGTAGAAAGGCAGAAAGAGTTCCGGGATGGCTTCGTCCAGACTCGCTTTGCCCAGATGAGCGATATAACTGCAAATGGCCTCCGGATCATCGGTAATAGCTTTTTGGAAGGCAAGGGCGATATGCTCCTGCGGTTCCTGCAGTTTCAGGAAAGCCATGGTAATGTTCCAGTAGTCACCGGCATTGAGATTGGCCGGATCATTTTTGGTAGCGGAGCGGGTCTCGGAAAGGTAAAATACGGCTCTCCGGTAGTTTTTATCCGTCACCGCCGGACGTTGTGCCGGCTCGTAGGTCAGGATCTTCTGGTCAAAATTTGCTAAGGTAAAGTGGGAGGATGCCGCTTCGGGCTGCGCCTGGCAGGCGGAAATGGTCAGAATGCACCAGAGCTGTGGTGCCATCAGTCGGAAATTGAGCATACGTTCTTGCTTACAATGAGGTTAGGCAATATTGCCGCTTGGGATAGCTCAAAACCCGTCGATCTATAGATGTACCTTCGGGTCTTGAACTATTCGGTAAACAAGGACGTTTTCCAGCGCTATTTTGGCTTAGCCAAGTCCGGAAATATGAAGATCCGGTCTACAGCGAGGACGCACCGAAGGTATCTCCCTGCGAAAGATCTCCGGTTTCCAGCCCCTTCCGGAACCAGCGCATCCGCTGTTCGGAAGTACCGTGGGTAAAGGATTCCGGCACCACGTAACCGCGGGCCTGACGCTGAATGCGGTCATCACCGACGGCCGCTGCTGCTTTAAGCGCTTCGTCAATATCTCCCTGTTCGAGGATGTTTTTCATTTTTTGGGCGTGGTGGGCCCAGGCGCCGGCCAGAAAATCGGCCTGCAGTTCCAGGCGCACGGATAATTTGTTGAATTCCGTTTTACTCAGGCGACGGCGCTGTTGCTCCATTTGCTGGGTAATACCGAGCAGATACTGAATGTGGTGCCCCACCTCGTGGGCTACGATATACGCCATGGCGAAATCACCGGGCGCCCGGAAACGGGTCTGTAATTCTTTATAAAAACTCAGGTCAATGTATACATCCTGATCGGCCGGGCAGTAGAACGGCCCCGTAGCTGCACTCGCGAAGCCACAGGCCGAGCGGGTCTGGCCATCAAACAGGACGAGCGTAGGTTCCTGGTACTGGCGGTTCAGTTGTGCGGGGAACAGACGGTTCCACACATCTTCGGTATCGTTCAGTACGACGCTTACAAATTCCGCCAACTCGTCATCCGGACGCGGTCCGGTTTCGGTCTGGGTAGTAGAACTGCTGGGTGCCTGCACCTGATCCAGGATACCACTGGGGTCCTGACCGAGCAGGGTCATGATCAGATAAATAATGATCGCACCGATACCGATGCCACCTCCTACTTTGGTCGCCTGCCGGCGACGATCGTCTACATTTGAGCTTTTTTCCCGGCCTTGCCAACGCATATTTTTAAGGTTTTAGTGAAGAAGTAATACAACTTGCGACGGAATTTGACAGAGGATTTCCGGTAAGGCTCAGAGTTGGGAAAGGGGACCAAAACCAACTGCATTTCAGACGGTCCGGGTGAATAACTCCTGGTACTACCATTGAGGCTCTGCCGTGCTTGTTGTTTTATAAAGTTTCAAATTGCGACGTTGCCTGCCGGACAGGGTGAGGAAAGTAAGCGGAAGAACCTGCTTATCGGCTCTTTCGTCGAGCGGCCCGCTCCGGTAGAGTTAGGCGGGTCTCACGGTAATTTTCTTTCTGTGCCCTCCAGCGCAACTCGCGCTAAGTAACTCAAAAACAAGAATTGGCCAGTCGCGGTTCGCCTCGAAGCGACCTACGATCGGCCTGTATCCCAGAAAATAATTTTTGCGTTTGTAAAATACATTCGCCAGAAGAGGAAGCAGTTTCCCTCTTTTGGCTAAGCGGAGAATTAAATGTAATGACTTTTTAGGAAATGCGATAGGTGTCCGCAGAGGTAGTACAGCAATTGTCTCCCGTTATCCGGGCCTTTCAGACTGCTGAGGGGCAACAATCTTCCGGTCCCGGGCAGAGGCTGAGACCGAATCTTTTTCGCTACCGCCCGGTTCTTTACTCCTCGGTGTCTTCCGGAGCCAGTCTTACGACCAGGCCTTCCATCTCATCCGCCAGTTTTAACTGGCAGCCCAGACGGCTGTTGTCTTCCACGAAGAAAGCCTGATCCAACATATCCTCTTCATCTTCACTCATTTCCGGAAGATCGTGATCACTTTCGATATACATATGGCAGGTAGAACACAGGGCCATGCCGCCACAGGTACCCTTCACAGGCAACTCATAGGCTTTGCACAATTCCATCATGTTCATATTCATATCGGTGGGGGCCTCCAGTTGGTGCTCTTCTCCTTCCCGATCGATTACCGTTATGTTGATCATATCACTTTAAACTACTGATTAGGCGGCAAAAATAGCAGAAAAAAGGAAAGATCGTAAGGAAGGATGGTGATTATTCGAAAGCTATCCGGTTTGAAGGAAAGAGAGATTCCAGCCCGGAAGCCATTTCCAATGAGTATTCACCCAAAAAAAGACCGCAAAGTCATGGAAACAACTTTGCGGTCCTGTTCTTTAATCGTTTTATTATTTCGGCCACACCTCGCTAATCCGGCCGAAAACCGGTCTATAATTCCCGAACCCAGATATTGCGGAAACGCACCTTATTCCCGTGATCCTGCAGAATGAGCGGCAGTTTATCCGGGTGGGCAACGTAATACGGTTCACCGATGTAAATACAGGGACCTTTGAGTTCGAAGTGGTTCTGGATCAGTACCCCATTGTGGAAAGCCGTAATCGAGGCCGGCTTGGTCACTTTCCCGTTTTTATCGAATTCGGGAGCCATGAATACGATATCGTACGTCTGCCATTCTCCCGGAGGACGGCTGGCGTTCACCATGGGAATAGACTGCTTGTACATGGCACCGGCCTGCCCGTTGGGATAGGTCTCGGTATCGTAAGAATTGAGCACCTGGATCTCGTAATTACTCATCAGGAATACTCCGCTGTTGCTGTAACCCTGGCCTTCTTTGCCGGGATCCACCGGAGCCAGCCACTCGATATGCAGCTGTACGTTGCCGAAGCCCTGCTTGGTTTCAATGGGTCCGGCTCCCGGTTTTACGACCAGTGCGCCGTCTACGATCTCCCAACCCGCTTCTTCGTAATCGGTGACGGTGCCGTATTTGGCAGCGATGGCTTCCACATCTTCCATTTTACCGCCATATCCGAGCGCTGATTTTCTCCATTGGGAGAGATCCGTTCCGTCAAAAAGGATAATGGCATCCGAAGGCGGCATATTGGGATAGATAGCCGGCGTTACCTTCTCCGGTACCGGTTCCCAGACTTCCGTTACCTTGGGATCGGTGATCTTCTGCGCACTGACGCAGCTCACCATGGCCAGGCATAAGGCGAAAAGAAAAATAGATCTGTTCATTGTTGTTTTGTTTTAAGAATCTGATGGTATCGTAGCTTATTCCGTTATCATCCGGATCCCCGTTCTGCCAATTTCAGTCCGGCGGTATCCGGTGTACTTCTACGATCGGCCGCAAGCCGGCACGAAACTTACCGTATTTGACCGATTCGCCCAAAAAATTCAAAATCTTTTTTGGACCACCCGCCGCAAATGACTACGGCGTACCGCCCTGTCGGACGGTACGCCGTATATCATTTTACTTTCTGTACCTTAAAATGGTAATATCTAAACGTTAGGCCGTAGCTGCTTGATCAGCCAGGCTGGTTTCTACGAATTCCTTACCATCCCATTTGCCGTGCCATTCAACGTCTTTTCCCACCTGCTTGTAGCGCATGAAAGCCAAAGCAGCCGCGTCTTTAGATTTACGGTAAATGGTGATGTTGGTCGGGAACGATTTAATGGTGAAGTAATACTTGCCTTTTCCCCACTCAAAATTCCTTTTTACTCGCATTAGTATATAGTTTAGTGAACAAATATCAAAGCCCTTTCTACCGGCTCATACTCCGGATAGAAATGATTGAAGATCAAAATCTGGTTTAATTTTTGGAAACGCAGGCCCGGGGTTCCAGGCATGCCAGGTGCAGTTAATTAAACAAAAAGTGTCGGATAAAGCCTCCAATTATGCAATCAGTCTAATACCGCCCTTTAGGGCACTTTTACGAAAGTTGCTATGATACGAAAAAAATGACTGAAAACCAAAGATTTAGGTGGTTTTTCGCTGATTTCAGACCTAAAACTGCCAGTTTTGGGAATAAAACAAGTGTTTTGGAATTTATCCGACAGATCTGTACGATCCGCTACGGCAGGCCTGCGCCAGCTCTATCTGCGCTCTTTTGTAATCCTTGAATAGGTCCCTGATCTCCTCCCGAAGCTACCTGGTAACCTTACTTTTCCCGGTTCAGGTATAAAATATTAGCCACCGGCCGTTCCCCCGTTTTATCACTCGGGGAATTGATGATCCCACGGCCGGCCATCCACAGTGCGGTTGAGCCGCCCCCGTCCAAATTGATGGCCTCGCGGCAATTTTGCAGCAGCAGGAACTCCTGCAGTTCGGGCAGGCTCATCCCGGCCGCATCCGCATTCCGGCCATCTACGGCTACCAGCAGGATACGTTGATCGGTAGTAGTACAAACACAACTGCGGGGATGTCTTTTGTTGATAAAATCACTAGTCCCCAGGGCAACGCGACGGCCCTTTTGCAAAAGCAGCGGTCCGGTGATCAATACGGCCCGCTCATTGGGAGATCGCTGGTAGTAGTCCGCTCTCCGGTTGGGCTCGATCCTGAGCTCATTTTCACCCGTAACGATGAGTGCTCCTTTTACTACCGGGCTGTCCTTGGCCCAGCGTTCGGCTTCATTTACCGTAAAATTGATCACCTGACCGTCCACTTCCAGGTAAGTTACACTGCCGCCCTCCTGCATATTGAAAAAGCCGCCGTTGATGGCCACGAGTGCGCGCTCGTTCTGTGCGAAATCACTGGTCCGGATCAGGGTATCCGTGGCGTAGGCCACTCCCCACTGCTCATTGCCGGGAAGCACTTCGGGGATTTCGGCGATGGAGATCTTTTGGGGACTGTCGAAAAAGGAAGTGGTTTGGAGATTCCGGTAAGTGATCTGCCGGTATAAATCAGAAGTTGCCGCCGGCCGTAAGGATCGCCCGCAGGAAGCAAGCAGGATCGTCAGGATGGCCAGGTAGCCGAGGTGTTTCCAATTTGTCATAAGATTCAATTATCAGATGAAGGGGGCATGCGTAAGCTGGCCCGGGGCAGAATGGTCATTATTGCGCTTTAGCGGTCCTGCCTCCAAAAAATATTCGTACTCCTCCCGTCTTCTGCCGGGGAATCCGCAGCGCTTGCAACTTCCCTCTAAAATGTTGATATTGAAGGAATATTGACGCAAACCCTATGAGCTGTCAGTACAACCGAAACACCTTGATTAACTAACCCTCAAATCCGTTCAATTATGGATATGCCCATCCAGATCAAGACTCCCGGAGTCCACCATGTAGCCATCCGCGTCAGTGATATGGCTAATTCCAAAGCATTTTACATCGATAAACTGGGTTTTAAAATCATCCTGGATCAGCCGGAACTGGTGATCTTTTTTGCCGGCAATACCGCCATTGCCCTGAAAGGACCGGAAGGAAAGGTGGCCAGTGGCGATCAGTTCAATCCTTTTCGGGTCGGGCTCGATCATATAGCCCTGGGTTGTGACGATCCGGCCGAACTCCAACGGGTGGCGCAGGCCCTAAAGGACCACGCCATTGAAAATACCGGCATCAAAAAGGATCCGACGCTCCAAAAGGATTACGTAGCCTTTAAGGACCCGGATCGAATTTCCTGGGAATTTTATTCTGTATAATGTCCCAAAAGATCGGGAGTGAAATGGCGTACGAGCCGCCTGTTCCACTCCCGGTCCCGGTCCATAATTCAACTTTCCACCATTTAATGCGCCGAAGCATCACCCGCACCCTGTGGGATCCGGATGTCCTCCACGAGTTCCTGTACATCTTCCGGCGGAGCAGCGGTCATGCGGGACACCACTACGGCAACCACCAGGTTGAAAACCATGGCCACGGTACCGAAACCTTCCGGTGAGATACCCAGCCACCAGTCGTCAGGCGTACCGCCTCCGAAGCCCTGGAGTTTGTATTTGACCATATAGAAGAGCATCAGCAGGATACCGACCACCATACCGGCCACGGCGCCCTCCCGGTTCATCCGTTTGTCAAAAATGCCCAGAATAATGGCGGGGAAGAAAGACGAAGCGGCCAGACCGAAGGCCAACGCGACCGTTGCCGCCACAAACCCGGGCGGGTTGATGCCGAAATAACCGGCCACGATCACCGCAAAAACGGCGCCGCCCCGGGCCCACCACAACTCCGCTTTATCGGAGATATCCGGGTTGATCTGTTTCTTGATAAGATCGTGGGAAATAGCCGCCGAGATTACCAGGAGCAGACCGGCTGCCGTGGACAAAGCTGCGGCCAGGCCACCCGCCGCTACAAGGGCGATCACCCAGTTGGGCAGGTTGGCGATTTCGGGATTGGCCAGTACCATGATGTCCGCATCGATGGTAAGTTCGTTCGCTTCGGGATTAGCGACATATTGAATGATACCGTCCCCGTTTTTATCGTTGAATTTGATGAGTTCCGTTTCTTCCCAACTGGTAAACCATTGCGGCATTTCCGCGTAGGGTTGCTCGCTGACCGTATTGATCAGGTTGGTCCGGGCAAAAGCGGCAATCGCCGGGGCCATCGTGTACAGCACGGCAATAAACAGGAGCGCGTAACCGGCCGATTTCCGGGCATCACTCACTTTGGGTACGGTGAAGAACCGTACGATCACGTGCGGCAGTCCGGCCGTACCAACCATCAGGGCAAAGGTGATGGCAAACACATCGATCATGGATTTAGAACCACTCGTATATTCGGCGAATCCTAGATCGGTATGCAGTTGATCCAGTTTGTCCAGCAGGTACATTCCGGAGCCGTCGTTTATCGTATCTCCGAAACCGAACTGCGGAATGATATTCCCGGTCATGATCATCGAAATGAAAAACGCCGGGACCATGTAGGCGAAGATCAGCACGCAGTACTGCGCCACCTGGGTGTAGGTAATACCTTTCATGCCACCCAGCACGGCGTAAACAAACACCAGCGCCATACCGATGTAAACCCCCGTATTGATATCCACCTCCAAAAAGCGCGAAAAGACCACCCCTACCCCGCGCATCTGACCGGCTACGTAGGTAAAGGAAACGATCACCGCGCAAATGACGGCCACCGTTCGCGCCACATTCGAATAGTAGCGGTCCCCGATAAAATCCGGTACCGTAAACTTCCCAAACTTGCGCAGATAGGGTGCCAGGAGCAGGGCCAGCAGCACATAGCCACCCGTCCAGCCCATCAGGTAAACGCCGCCATCGTATCCCATAAAAGAGATCAGGCCGGCCATAGAAATAAAAGAGGCCGCCGACATCCAGTCGGCCGCCGTAGCCATTCCGTTAGCCAGCGGGGAAACGCCGCCGCCGGCCACATAAAAATCTTTGGTAGATCCCGCCCTGGACCAAATGGCAATTCCGATATACAGGGCAAAGGTGATACTGACTAGTATAATAGTCCACGTGAGGACGCTCATAATTTTGTTTTTAAGGTTTCGGGAACCGGGCTTTCGATTAGTGCAATAAGGCCGGCGGTCGCCTTCCGGTACCTAATGCTAGATTTCGTCTACATCGAACTCCTTGTCCAGCTTGTTCATCCAGCGGACGTACACGAAGATCAGGACGACAAATACGTAGATCGACCCTTGTTGGGCGAACCAGAAGCCCAACTTGAAGCCTCCCAACCGGATCTGGTTGAGTGGTTCTACCAGAAAGATCCCAAAAACATAAGAAACTAGAAACCAAATAAATAAGAGAATAAAAAGATAGCGAAGGTTCCTTCGCCAGTAGGCTTGGCGCTTTTCGTTGGTCATGTTAGGTGTTGCAATTCTTGTTAGTTGATCTTTGTTTTCCGCGCTTAATTTAAGCAATAGTCGCTTACTTTTTCAATTTTTTCAATACATTGTATACTGGCGTAAAACTGGTTCGGGTCCTGACGTGTCAAACCCAGTCAGGGCCAAACCAATTTGAGTACAGCCTACATTGACCGAAACGATTTAATAATTCTGACGGTGCAAAACACCTCAGCGCTAGATCAATTCGCGTCAGCTATGGTTAGGCCGGGGCCAATAAGGAGGAGACTGGATGCCAGGGAGATAACACGATCAGCAACCGGCCACTACGACTACCGGAACAAATGTTATCGTAACATTCCCCCTCTCATCCATCCCCTTATCCCGTGCAGCGCTCCACGTATAGCTCCAAATGCCTCAAGCCCTTTAACATGCGAAAAATACCAACAACCTCCCTGCTCATCCTCCTGGTATTGTGGATGGGTACTTCCTGTGCCGGAGATCCGGCCCCACCGGAAACCGCCGGATCGTCCGAAGAGAGCCATCCGGTGGAGACCCTTAAACTCAGTGATTTTAAACCCGTATCCCGCTACCAGATGCCGGCCACCCGGGTGGAAAAAGCCCGCTTCCCGGCCATCGATCTGCACGCTCATCCCTATGTGGACAATGAAGCGGAACTGGACGAGTGGGTACAGATCATGGATGAGGTCGGGCTCGACAAAAGCGTGGTGATGACCTATGCCACCGGTGCCCGTTTCGATACCCTGGCCCGGCTCTTTTCCAAATATCCCGATCGCTTCATTCTATTCTGCGGCTTTGACTATACCGGTTTTGAAGATCCCGGTTTCGGCCCGGCGGCCGTCGCCGAACTGGAGCGTTGCGTGCAGGCGGGTGCCCGCGGCGTGGGTGAACTGGGAGATAAAGGGAAGGGGTTATTCTACTCCAAACCCACTCCGGCCTACGGCATGCACATCGATGATCCGCGCATGAAGCCGCTTATCGAGAAATGCGGCGAATTGGGGATCCCCATCAGTATCCACGTAGCCGAACCGATCTGGATGTACGATGATATGAACGCCCAAAATGACGGATTGATGAATGCCTTCAAATGGCGCCTGGATAACCAGGAGGGGATCCTCGGGCACGGCGAGACGGTACAAACGCTCGATAATGCCGTAAAAGCCAATCCCAATACTACCTTCATCGCCTGCCACTACGCGAATTGCTCCTACGACCTTTCCATCCTCGGGGGCATGTTTGACCGGTATCCCAACCTCTACGCCGATATTGGTGCCCGCTACGCGGAAACGGCAGCCATCCCGCGTACGGTCAACCGCTTTTTTCAACAATACCAAGACCGGCTGGTCTACGGAACGGATATGGGTACCGACCCCGAAATGTACCGCACGACCTTCCGCATTCTGGAATCGGAGGATGAGCACTTTTACGACCACAATATTTCCAGTTATCACTGGTCTATGAATGGTTACGGATTGCCGCCCGAAGTACTGGAAAAAGTGTACCGGGATAACGCCCTGAGGATCTTATCGCCACCGAAGTAAGGACAAATTCCGGGCATTTTAAGTATTCCCGGCCGGTTTAGCGTCTTCTCCGCAGACACCGGAACCTCAATACTACTAAACATCAAAACAACATGAGCCAACCATTACCAAGCAACCGCCTCACTTCGCTGGACACCTACCGGGGCATCACTATGTTTTTACTCGTTGCCGAAGCGGCCGGCGTTTACGCGGCCTTCAGCGGCTACTTTTCGGAAGAGAGCCTCGGCGGACATATCATTCGTCAGTTCCACCACCATCCCTGGGCCGGTCTGCGGTTCTGGGATCTCATCCAGCCGTTTTTCATGTTCATCGTAGGGGTGGCGATGCCGTTTTCCCTGCGCGCGCGGCTCAAACGCGGTGATACCTGGTCGGAAGCCTTCCGGCATATTCTGATCCGTTGTTTTCTGCTGCTGCTGTTCGGTGTGGGTCTGCACTGCATCTACCGCGACCGGATCGTCTGGGAACTCTGGAATGTACTCACCCAGTTATCCTTTACCATTCTGGTGACCTTCCTGCTGATGCGGCTCAAATGGCAAACCCAATTGGCGGTATCGATCGGACTGCTCCTGCTCACTGAATTATTGTACCGCACCTACGACCCGGCCGCTCCTTTCGTGAAGGATGAGAATTTCGGTTCGTATATGGATATGATCCTGATGGGTAAGATCAATCCCGGAGGCGGCTGGGTGACGATCAACTGCCTGCCAACTGCGGCCCATACGATCTGGGGCGCGATCTGTGGTAAACTTTTACTTTCCGATATTTCGCCGTCAGGTAAAAACAAAATAGAAGGAAAGGAGCAATCGGCACCGGCCGCCCCTTCAATGGATCCGGTCAAACCATTGCTTATCGCCGGAGCGATCGGTCTGTTCATCGGTTACGGCATGCACTTTTCCGCAGTAACGCCGATCATTAAGCGCATCGCCACCACTTCCTTCGTATTTGCATCCGGGGGCTGGTGTCTGCTCGTACTGGCCTTTTTTTACTGGTTTGTCGATATCAAGGGCCATAAGGACTGGGCCCGGACGTTCATTATAGTGGGTATGAATCCCATTTTCATCTATCTCTTCGCCGAGACGATCGGACACCAGTGGCTGACCAAAAAGACCATGATCTTCGCCAATGGCTTTCTGGCGCCGATCGGATTCAGTGAAGCCTGGATAGCTATTTTCAATAGCTTTCTGGCCTTGGGTGTGATGTGGTATCTGTGCTATTTCCTGTATAAGAAGAAGATCTTTATCCGAATTTAAATGATGCAATTACAAATACAGCTCGTCGACCTGGAACAAAGAACGATCTATCCCGCCCGCGTGCGTGTAGAGGGCGACCGGATCAGTAGCATCGAAAGGCTGGAAAGGCCGGTAGAAGGTGCCGGATACCTGCTGCCCGGTTTTGTCGACGCTCATGTGCATATCGAAAGCAGCATGTTGCCGCCCGCGGAATTTGCCCGCCTGGCGGTCGTCCACGGAACGGTCGCTACGGTCTCGGATCCCCACGAGATTGCCAACGTCCTGGGCGTAGAAGGGGTCCACTATATGCTGGAGGAGGCACGTAAGGTACCGTTCAAATTTTGCATCGGCGCTCCTTCCTGTGTGCCGGCTACCGGTTTTGAAACTGCCGGTGCCACCATCGATGCCCGGGCGGTAGCTGAATTATTACAACATCCGGAGATCGCGTACCTGTCGGAAATGATGAACTTTCCGGGGGTCCTGCAGCAGGATCCGGAAGTGATGGCCAAGATCGCTACCGCCAAACGTCTGCACAAACCGATCGACGGGCACGCACCGGGTCTGAGGGGTGAAGGTGCCGTACAATACTTCGGGGCCGGCATTACGACGGACCACGAATGTTTCACCTACGAAGAAGGACTGGAAAAGGCCAGGCTGGGGGTGAAGATCCTGATCCGGGAAGGCAGTGCGGCCCGCAATTTTGCAGCCCTGTGGCCACTCATCAACGAATTCCCGGAACAGATCATGTTCTGCAGTGATGACAAACATCCGGACGATCTCATCCGGGGACACATCAACCAACTGGTTGCCCGGGCAGTCGGCCGAGGATGTGATCTGTTCGACGTACTGCGGGCGGCCTGTGTCCATCCGGTAGCCCACTACAGCTTGCCCGTCGGCCAACTCAAAGTCGGCGATCCGGCCGATTTTATCATCGTTCAGGACCTCCAGGACTTCCACGTGCGGGAAACCTGGCTGGACGGACAATGCGTAGCAAAAGATGGCAAAACGCTTATTCCAAGGAAGACCGGGAAGGTCCTGAATCACTTTAAAGCCCGGGTACGTCGCCCGGAGGATTTTGCACTACCCTGCGACCAGCCCACCGCCCGGTGCCGGATCATTGGAGCCCTGGACGGACAGATCGTAACCGAAAGCCGGGAAGAGACCTTACAGACCATAAACGGCCGGCTGGAACCCGATACCAGCCGGGATATTCTAAAGATAGCCGTAGTAAACCGCTATACCGAACGGGCTCCGGTAGCCCTCGGCCTGGTCCACGGTTTCGGTTTACAAACCGGTGCCATTGCCTCCAGCGTAGCGCATGATTCTCACAATATCGTAGCCGTAGGTACGAATGATATTGCCCTCTGTCGGGCGGTAAATGCCGTGATCGAAGCGCAGGGCGGAGTCAGTGCCGTAGATGACGAGTCGGAGGTTCGGGTATTGCCGCTGCCGATTGCCGGGCTGATGAGCCCGGAAGATGGATATACCCTGGCCCGGCAGTACAGCGCGATTGACGAATGGGTAAAATCCGAACTATCGGGTGGTCTGCAGGCTCCTTTTATGGTGCTGTCTTTTCTCGCGCTGCCGGTGATCCCCGATCTGAAGATCACAGATCTTGGTCTGTTCGATGTGAGCAAGTTTGATTTTACAACGGTAGCAGTGGAGGCCGACTGAGTTTCGGCCGTGGATAATTCCCTAGATCCAGCTGGCAATTTTCTCCAGTAGACCATCCATCTGGTAGGGTTTCGCCAGGTAATCATTCGCCCCGCAGGCATCCGCAATGCCTTTCAGTTCTCGATTGGCGGAAAAAATAATTATGGGAATAGAACTGGTCGATTCATTATTTTTTAACTGGCGGCAGATCTCTTCCCCGTTGGAGCCGGACATCCAGAGATCCAGCAGGATCAGGTCCGGCATGGGGGCTTGCAGTTTCAGCAATTCGTCTCCCCGGTCGATCACCACGACCTCGTAGCCACCGTATCCTTCCAGTATGATCTTGGTTACCTCCAGTATATCCGCATCATCATCAGCAATTATAATTTTCTTTTTAGCAGCCATAGATTAAGAGCGTTAAACCGATTGTTCAATAGTGTTTCGAATAGCCATCCATACTGCTGTGATCTCCTGCAGACGGAGCGATCGACCTGTACAGTGGAGAAAAATAATCCCGGAACGGAGGCCATTGTGGTCGGCGATCACAATGATCAATGTAACCCGGCCTACCGGCTATTTGTTTATTGGAAAATATCACAAGGTCCGGGTGTGTACATATATAATGTAGTGTATTTTTTGTCAATTTAGCCAAGAGGCAACAAAAAGTAGAAGCAGGAGCCCTCGCCAAAAGTACTATCTACCCCTATTTTACCACCGTGCCGCTGTACGATCTCCGAAGAGATGAAGAGGCCCAGCCCCAGCCCGGAAAAGGTCTCCCGATCTTTTCCTTCTACGCGGAAGAAACGCTCAAAAACCATCTGGGCGTCCTTTTCACTGAGGCCCATACCGTAATCCGTAACCGACAGGCGGACTTTGTCCGGCATGTATTCGATGGCGACATCCACCCGGTCGGCCTGCGGGGAATACTTTATGGCGTTGGTAAGAAAGTTGATAACGACCTGCCCAAGGCGATCCCGGTCCGCAAAAACGGAACGGTTTTCCTCCGACCGGATCGAAATCTTATGACTGGAAGAAATCCGTTGCACCTCCTCAACCATTTCCTGGACCATTTCATTAAAATCAAACTCTTCCTTGCGCAAACTGAGTTTCCCCTGTTCGATCTTGGTAGCGTCCAGCAGGTCGTTGATGAGTACGGTCAGGCGGTTGATCTGTTGATTGATCTTCGTCAGCATCTGGTAGGTCAGCAGATCGTCCGAGTTTTCGAACTGCCGCTGCAACAACTGCGTATAAGCCAGAATACTGGTAACCGGCGTCTTGAGCTCATGACTGGCCACGGCCAGGAATTCATCTTTCTGGCGCAGTAGGTTCTCCTGTTCGGTCACGTCAATGTAGGAAAAGGCATACCCGAAGTATTCCCCCTTTTCTCCCAGGACGGGTGCACCGAACCACTCAATGATCCGGCCGTCTTTAAAGTACATTTTATCGTGACTTTGGGCTCGGGTGGAATAGATCTTTTCCAGAGTAGATTCGGGGCGGGATCTGTCCTTGAACAATCTGCGGGTAAGCTCCCGCAACAGGCTCTCGTGTTTGCCCACCAGATCTACCGTCCCGTCCAGCCGGTGGATCTCTTCGAACCGCTGGTTGTACATCAGGATCCGCTGATCCGGATCCACCACCAGGATACCCATCGGGGAGGTTTTGTGCTGCGCTTCCAGCAAACCTTTCTGGTAGCTAAGCTTTTCGCTGGCCTGCAACTGATCGGTAATATCCGTATTCGTACCGAACCAATTGGTGATCTCGCCGCGTACATTGCGGATGACCACTGCCCGGGAAAGGAACCAGCGGTATTCGCCGTTCCGGCTGCGCAGGGGGAAGGTATCCTCCCAATTTCGTCCCTCCGCAAAGCACCGATTGATCTTTTTAACTACCCGATTGACGTGATCCGGATGATGCACTTTGGTCCAGCCCCAGCCTTTCATTTCGTCCAGCGTGGTGCCGGTATAGCTGAACCAGCGCTCATTATACCAGAAGATCGATCCCTTTTCATCCGTCATCCAGGCCAGCTGGGAAATATTATCGGCCATGTGCCGGAACCGGTTCTCGGTGGCCAACAGACTGGCTTCCACCTGCTGGTGTTTCTTCTGTAGACTGATATCGTTGATGATGAAAAGGATCTGGATATCATCCGGCGTCACCTCGATCCGACGGCTTCGGGCCAGAAACCAGCGTTTTTTTCCGGTGGTCCGGTCGATCTGGATGATCGTCACCTGTGGATTTTCTTCTCCAAAGAAGGCACGCTTTACCGGGGAGTCGTCGGGATTAAAGGGTTCTCCGTTCTCATCGAGCACATCGAATTTTTCGTAGAAACGCCGGCTATTCTGGATCATGGAGATATTCAGCAACTCTTCTCTGGACTGGTATCCCTGGTACATTGCGGCCAGATGATTGGCTTGTAGTACGTGGCCTTTTGAATCGAATAGCATTAATCCGCTACCGGCATTATCTACAATATTTGACAATTGATCTTTCAGTTGCCACAACTCCGATTCCTGCTTTTTTCGCATGGTAATATCGGTAAAGATCAGCGCGACTTTACGGCTATCCTCATCTCCCAGGCGGTAAGCGGATACTTCAAACCAGCGCCCCAGGGCTTCGGATCCCTCAATAAACTGCATGGACTCCCCCGAGAGCGCAATATGACCGTAACGCTCTACCCATTTCTCTTCAATATTCGGGACCAGTTCCTTGATCGTTTTTCCCACGGGATAGGACAGACCGCTTTGGTCCTTGAAGGCCGGATTAGCCGCCAAAAATCGATAGTCTACCGGCTTTCCATCCCGATCAAATATCAGATCCAGGATACAGAAACCCTGCTCCATTTTTGCGAAAAAATCGCGGTATAACCCTTCTAAATGATCAATTGCCTTATTCAAGAAATCAAAATTTATCAAGTCTCATCTAAAAATTACAAACAGCAAATTGTCTTGCAAGGGGAAAATACGGTAGTCATGGACTAAGAGATCGTCGGCCGGCAACATAACGCTGCTTTGCTCCATCTCCCGTCATTGCATGGCATCATCCGGTCCGGGCGAATTTATGACCGCTACCGGTTTTTACTAATTTACTAATGTGACTATACCTGATTAAGTTGGTCGCGCAGTTTTTTAAGACCAGGGAGTGCTTAAGTAGCTATGAATTGAGGCATTTATGTGCAATTCAACTTTCTAAAAACCAATTTTCTTTTACTCTACAAACTTTAGTTTGAGATCGTTATCCGCTCTATCTAAAGACGATTGATGATTCACACTTCCGGTCGAACGATTGCTGACTAAACGAAGTAAAATCCAGTGCTCCTCTCCGAATCACCACAATCTGGGGCTTTCCTTCCGTCACCGAAATATCGGACATAAAACCGAAATTATAAACACCTACAGCCCAAAAGGCTAAAACACCGGCACATGGAAAGAGTTTATTCCTCCTGTATTTTGGTGATCCTGTACCAAAAAACACAGCAGCAGGATCCTTGATCCAAGGGCACAAAATGATCACCAGGCCCTTCGCACTTGCTTACCAATGTAGAGAAAAAACGGCAGTTGCCGTCCTGCCGGTGCCTGTATGCCAAACCGGCTCCCAACGGACGCAGGGCTAAAACAAAAAGCCCGCTGCAACTGAATGCAGCGGGCTTTTTGCTATTGATATCAGAAACGACTTATTTGAATCTTCTATCGTCTCTTCTCTTTCTTTTCGTTTTGTAGTTGTGACCACTCACTTCGTCGTTACCGGAAGGAGCACCCACACGGATCATTGCGCAGCGGAAACCGATCGTTCTGGAAGATTTGTCTTCATCCAGGAAGCGGCGGGTACCCGGCGACAGCCAGTAGGCACGGTCTGCCCAGGAGCCACCCTTGTAAACGCGGGCTTTGTCACTGATCAGGGTGTGCACACCGTAGTCGTAGTAAGCCTGAGATTGCTTGTCACCATCCAGGTAGTTGAACGGCTGACCCACTTTGTAGTTATCGCGGTTGGCAGCTTCATCATCCTCTACGTAGCGGTAGCGCAGACGACCAAGGCTGTCCTTTTCTACCGGTACTCCATTCTCATCCAGTACCTTTTGGCGGAAGCGGTTACCCCGGTATGGGTTCCAGTCGTGGTTCTCAGAATCGCTCAGTGTTTGGCTGGTCAGTGGGCGGTAAAGGTCCAGTACCCATTCGTTCACGTTACCGGCCATGTTGTACAGACCGAAATCGTTAGGCAGGTAGGCTCTTACCGGTGCGGTGGGGCAAGCATTATCGTTCAGCTTACCGGCCATACCCATATAGTCACCACGTGACCGTTTGAAGTTGGCCAGGATGTTACCTTGGTTCTTATCCCGGCGCTGGTAGCGAACGGTGTTACCATTCCAGGGATAGATCCGGCGGTCTGTGATCAATTCGTCTTTTTCGGAAGCCTGGTTACCCTGCAGGGCCAGTGCGGCGTATTCCCACTCTGCCTCCGTCGGCAGTCGGTATTCCGGCAGCATGATACCGTCTTCAAAACGTACGCGGCGCTCGCCACCGGTCTTGAAGTCTTTCAGGTTTTTCCGTACGTTACCTTCGTACTGACCTACCAGATAGGATTCCGTATTAAAGTTGTCTTCGTCTTTTTGCTCCGGGTTCGGGTTAAGGATACCCTTTTCGATCAGCAACATTTCGTTCACCCGGTCGGTACGCCAGCGAGCGAAATCATTGGATTGTACCCAGGAAACCCCAACTACGGGATAATCATCGTAAGCGGGGTGACGGAAGTATGTTTCTACTAAAGGTTCGTTGAAGCCCAATTCTTCGCGCCATACCAGCGTATCGGGAAGGGCATCGAGGAAGACCTCAGGATAGGTTTCACCAAATACGCGGTCCAACCAGTACAGGTATTCCCGGTAGTTGTGGTTGGAAACCTCCGTTTCGTCCATGTAGAAAGACGATACGGTTACCCGGCGCGGGTTGTTGTTCCATTCGTAGGTCACATCCTGACCGGTAAGACCCATGGTGAATGTACCACCTTCGATCAAAACCAGATTAGGGCCCGTGATCTGACCTTCGTAATCTAATTTTTCAAAACCACCCCATTTGGTATCGTTCAATTTCCAACCCGTGACGTCTGAACGCTCTTTCTTGGCGCAGGAGGTCATCACTAGGGTCGATACCACTAGAATGGCACTGAGCTTCAACAGATTTTTCATTACTTTTCTTCAATTTGATTTTGAGAATGACCAGCAAATATAGTCAAATACCACACTGTTTTACCTAAACATATTGAAACAATCGTTGTAGCGGGCGGAGCGTCTCTTGCGTTTCAGATCGTAACTGTCTTCAAAGTTGATCGTGATCGAGATCTCGTGGGTTCCACCCGTACCACCCGGCGCTGCTGCCAGGCGCGATATTGTCTGATCGTAGGAATAGCCGATTCGAAGTACGCCTTCCCGGTAGCCGATCATTACAATAACGGCATCCGGATTAGAAAAAGTGTGGCGATACCAGGAACCTGCAAAAATTTTTCCAAATCCTGCATACGCACCCGCATCGATCTGACCGAATTCTCCCTGTTTGACAAACATGAGATTCGGGGATATAAACGTGGGTGCCGATAGATTATTGCCTCTTAAGAGTGGAATTTCTGCACCGGCGTGTACAGTCATTCGCATGGGCAATCCGGCACTCAGATTTTGGTTCAAACCGAGGATACTTTCATCCGGTGTGCTGAGGTGTTTGAGGGACACACCGCCGTAAAAAGCCCCCTTGTAAACCAGCATTCCCGCCGATACATCAAAGCTGGTTTTGGTCAGTTGATCGGGGCGTTGCTCCGCCGAGGGATCCACCGATCCGTCCGGCCCGACCGGCCCGTTGATGGGGTCGATCTGATCGCCGAAAAGCAGCCGCTCCCAGTTGATGCGGGTCTGGATCAGCCCGGCCTGTACCCCGAACTTGACGGCAAAGTCGTCGTTCATGCGTACCTGGTAGCTGTAAAAGGCACTCGCCCGGTTGGTCTTATAGATCCCCTGACCGGCGCTATCGCCGATCAGCATCAGACCGAAACCGCTGTTCAGTGCTTCCACCGGCTGCTCGTAGGCCACGGCGTAGGTCGAATACGCCGCACCACCCAGCCAGTTGGCGTATTGATTGCGGTAATTAAAGGTGATCCGGGGTGCAAAACTGGTACCGGTAAAAGCCGGATTCAATTGAAGGGGAGCGGCGAAAAACTGGCTAAAGACCGGGTCCTGAGCCATTGTAGTCAACTGTGTCCCCACCAGGAATATCAATAAAGTAAAAATTTTTACACTGCTCTTCATATTTGGATATGTAGCTGAGAAGCTGTTGCAACAGCTTTAAATTTAATGTCCATGGTATCCCTCAATCCCGTACTTTTGTATAGAAGTCGAGATCAAAAGTATTATTTTATGCGTATATCCCCCCAATCAAAAACTGTTAAATACAAGACTTTTTGCCAGGACGGCTTTTACCAGAAGCAATAGGAGTTTTATCCTAACGTTCTGATTGGGGTTCAAATTGCAGAAAAAATTAAAATTAGGAGTTGAGGTTTTTCGGGTGACAAAAGCAGTGGATCAGCGGGCATCTTCGCGGATGGGATAGTGGCCGGAAGTAAGTGCCGGCACGTCATCGGTTCTCCCAACTCAGTATAAATATTCAGGCGTTCATGAGGCAATCAGTACTACTCTTTCTTTGCGCAATAACTCTGTTGGTGGGGTCCGTCGGCCTCTCCGCCCAGACTTCCTATACGATCAGCCGGCAACTGGAATGGGCCGCGCAACCGGAGGTGATCCAGTCGGGTTCGGCCCGCCAGGAGTTGTGGAAATTCAAAGGAGGCATTACCGGCGAACAGTATCCCGATGTTGCCATCTTCCTCCACAGTCAGCAGGTACCCGGCCCCGGCCAACTGGACGTCAACGTCGTGCGGGCCAGTTATGCCGATCTGGACCGCGAGGCCGGCCCCGGTGATGAACTGATCGATTCCGAACTCCGCTTTTTCACCCGGATCGACCGGGACCGCAACGGATTCTTCGCCGTTGTCGAATTCGTGCCTATCGTGCGTACGGGAGACCGCTACCGGAAGCTTACCGATGTTGAATTATCCGTCAGCTGGCGACCCAATGCCCGGGGGGTATCCCGGGGGCCGGAATTTAAAACCAGTTCGGCGCTGCGCGACGGCAGTATTTACAAGATCGCCGTTACCGAAACCGGCATCCACAAACTCACCTACGGTTTTTTAAAAGATCAGCTGGGTATTAATCTCGACAACATCGATCCCAAAACGATCCAGGTATTGGGTCAGGGAGGGGGTATGGTGCCGGTCAGTATCGAAAAAGAGCGGGTGGACGATCTCGAAGAACTTGCCATTTACATCCAGGGAGAAGCGGACGGACGCTTTGACGGCGGCGATTATCTCCTCTTTTACGGAGAAGGACCCAACTCCTGGCGGTTTGACGAAGAAGATCGCATCTTCATCCGGCAACAAAATGTCTACGACACCAAGAACTACTACTTTATAAAGGTGGGCGGCAGCAACGGACGCCGTCTGGCCACGGTACCGAATGAGTCCGGCGGCGCCTACACGACCACTACCTTTGACGACTACGATCGCTACGAGGAAGAGCGGGTCAATCTGCTCTACCAGTGGAACGTAACCCGTACGGGTGCGGGGCAACGCTGGTTTGGGGACTACTTCAAAGAGGCCCGAACCAAAAACTATAACAACCTGTTCTCCTTCCCCAATCTGGTGACCAGTGAACCACTACGGGTACGGGCCGCTATGGCTTTGCGGGCCTCTCAGTCTTCCCGTTTTAGCCTGACCCTCAACAATCAAAAGAAAAACAGTGGTCTGGCCACCAACACCAGTATCGGCAGTGCCAACGATTACCTGGCCAATTACGCCAACAATGCCATTCTGGAGCAGGAATTCCTGGCCGATTCCGATGAGCTGGATTTTCTGCTGGAATACCCTCATCCGGGCGGAGCTCCCAGCGAAGGCTGGCTGGATTACATCGAGGTCAACGCCCGGCGACAGTTGACCATGAGCGGGGACCAGATGGATTTCCGGGACATCAACAGTCTGGACTACCCCGCTACCACCTACCAACTGAATGGCAGTAACCTGAATAACCTGGCCATCTGGAACATCAGTGATCCGCTGCAACCCGGATTGCAGGAAGTGAGTAACGCCAACGGCCGAACCAGCTTTGGCGTAAACGGTGCGGCCCTGCACCAGTACATCGCCTTTCGGCCGGAAGCTGCCCTGCATACGCCGGAGGCGATAGGTCCGGTAGCCAACCAGAACCTGCACGCGCTCGGCACCGATATCAATATGCTGATCGTTTACCCGGCCGAGTTCGAGGCTTCGGCGCGAATGCTGGCTGATCATCGGGAAAGCTTCAGCGGCCTGAAGGTCGCCATCGCCTCTACGGAGCAGGTTTACAATGAATTCTCTTCCGGGAGGCAGGATCCGACCGCGATCCGCGATCTTACGCTGATGCTTTTCGAACGCTCCCCGGAATTTGATTATCTCCTGCTCTTCGGCGACGGCTCGTTCGATGCGCGGGGAATCATCGAAGATATCGTGGGAACCAATTTTATTCCCACTTACCAACAAGACTCTTTCAACTCCATTCAGGCATTTCCGGCGGATGATTTCTACGGGATCCTGACCAACGAAACGAATAATCCGCTGGCCGGGCGCCTGAATGTAGCCGTCGGCCGGTTGCCGGTAGGCTCAGCGGACGACGCTCAGATTGCCGTCGATAAGATCATTCATTACGATACTTCTCCCCAGGTGCTGGGCGACTGGCGCAACCGCCTGGTCTTCGTCGGTGATGATGAGGACAACAATCGCCACACGGTCGATGCCAACCGGATTGCCGACGGTGTCCAGAACCAACATCCGGATTTCAATGTGGATAAGATCTTTCTGGATGCTTATCCGCAGGTCTCTTCTTCCGGTGGCGACCGTTTCCCGGCGGCCAACGAAGCGCTGAATAACGCAATATTTAAAGGTACCCTGGCCATGACCTACCTCGGGCACGGCGGCCCCAAAGGTTGGGCACAGGAAAGAGTACTGGATATTCCGGATATCCGTTCCTGGCGGAATTACGACAACCTGATCCTGCTGGTAACGGCTACCTGCTCCTTCACTGGTTATGACGATCCGGCTTTTACCAGCGCCGGTGAGGAGGCCTTTCTCAACCCCGACGGTGGTGCAATCGCCCTTATGACCACTACGCGGCCGGTTTATGCGAGTGCCAATGCCGAGCTCACCGACAGTACGATGGTCAATCTGTTTCAGAAACAAAACGGCCGGTCCCTGACTTTGGGGCAGGCCATGCGGCAGGCCAAGAACAGCGACCTGAACAGTAGTTTTTTCGTTAATAACTCCCGGAAATTTACCCTGATCGGCGATCCGGCGATCCAGATCCCGCTCCCGGAATACCAGGTCATGACCACCAACATCAACGGGGAGGCCATCACTACGGAGAGCGTCGATACGCTGCGGGCTTTCCAGAAAGTGAATATCGAGGGCATCGTTGCCGACCAAAACGGCCAGCCGCTGGAATCTTTTAACGGGTCGGTCTTTACCACCATCTTCGACAAACGCTTAAATATCCGTACACTGGGCCAGGATGCCGGCAGCCGCATATACGACTTCGGCGTACGCAAAAACGTGATCTTCAAAGGTAAAGCGTCGGTCACCAACGGTAAATTCCGGTTCACCTTCGTGGTGCCGAAAGATATCAACTTCTCCTTCGGTCCGGGAAAGATCAGCTACTACGCTTCCGATCCGGATAACATGCTCGACGCCAACGGCGCTTACGAACGCATCATCATCGGTGGTACCAGTCCGGACGGCATCAATGACGACCAGGGGCCACTGGTGGAAGTATTCATGAATACCGAAGATTTTGCTTTCGGAGGGATCACCGGGGAAGACCCTACCCTACTGGTCCGGCTTACCGATGATAATGGTATCAATGTGGTGGGCAACAGTATTGGTCACGACCTGGAAGGCGTCCTCAATGAGGATACCGAAAACACCTATGTGCTCAACGACTTCTACGAAGCCGCGGAGGATGATTACCGGAAGGGTATTGTGCGCTACCCGCTCTATGACCTGCCTAACGGACGGCATCAGATCCGGGTTAAAGCCTGGGATATTGCCAACAATTCCTCGGAAGGATATACTGAATTCGTGGTAGCCAACTCGGCCGAGATCGCGCTGGAGCACGTACTCAACTATCCCAACCCGTTTACCGACAATACCTGCTTTCAGTTTGACCACAACCTGTCCGGGCAGCAATTGGAAGTTCTGGTCCAGATCTACACGGTATCCGGCCGTTTGGTCAAAACCCTGGAGGAGACGATCATTTCGGACGGTGCTATCCGGCTCGACAACTGCATTTCCTGGGATGGTCGCGACGAGTTTGGCGACCGACTGGCCCGCGGCGTTTATCTCTACCGGATAAAAGTGCGGACCTCGGACCTCGGAGAAGTTAAACTCAAGGGAGAGAGTGATTTTGAAAAACTGGTTATCCTGAAGTAAAACCGCCTAAGCTCTGAGAGACTGTTTCCGGTATCTCAATTGATCAGGATGAACGGGAGTATACATCCTAAACTGCACCACACATCACGTAGTGCCCGGTGCAATTGGGATACACACTGATCGGGAGACCTTTGCCCTGATCATCGCAGAAAATCGTATCTTCCGGAATTACTTAAACCTATAATCGTCATGATGTTGAACCGACGCTATTTTCTCCGCAATGTCGCGGTAGTGGGGAGCGCTATTGGCCTCTCTTTTGATCTCCCGAAAAAACAAACGGAACCTTTATCCGATCTTCCGATCTCCTGCCAGCAGTATCCCTGGCAGACTTTCCTGGAACGGGAAGGGAAGGAATGGAAAAAGAACCTGGCTGCTTCCATGGAGCAGGTCGCCGCATCGGGCTTTACGGGATTTGAACCTTCTATTAATTCGATCGTGGACATCGGGATGATCCAGCCGTTCCTCAGTAAAAACAAACTGCAGTCGCCTTCCATTTACGTGAACTCGACCCTGCACGATCCCGAAGAATCCAAGAAGAATGTAGATACGATCGTACGGCTGGCCCAGACGGCCAAAGCCCTGGGGGTAGAGATCATCGTCACCAACCCCGATCCCATCCGCTGGGGAGGAGACGAAGACAAAACGGATGCCCAGTTGCAGGTACAGGCCAAAGCGCTCAACGAACTGGGTGCCGGGCTCCGCGCAGCCGGACTCCGCCTCGCCTACCACAATCACGACGCCGAGATGCGCAACAGCGCCCGGGAATTTCACCATATGATGCTTGGTACCGATCCGGAAAATGTCGGACTGTGTCTCGATGCCCACTGGATCTACCGCGGGTCGGGCAATTCCCAGGTCGCACTGTTCGATATTGTCAAGCTCTACCAGGATCGCATTGTGGAATTGCACCTCCGCCAGTCCAAGAACGGCATCTGGACCGAAGCTTTCGGGCCCGGTGATATCGACTACGAAAAGCTGGCCGGGATACTCGCTGCCAACGAACAAAAACCGCATCTGGTACTGGAACAGGCGATTGAAAAGGGCAGCCCGAAAACGATGACGGGGCTGGAAGCCCACCAACTCGGTCTGGCCTACACCCAAAAAATATTTGCGGATTTTGGGAAGTAAACCGGCACGGTGCCCGGGTGCACGCCGGCAAGAGCAGATGACACTGCGATCGCGAATTACGGATTTTAATTAATCCGAAGATCCAAAAACAACTTTGCATCGTATATGTTACAAACGGCGATATGCAATGGTAACCTCTATCCGAAAATATAAGATCCTTATTCTGACCGGTCTGCTTACCGCATACCTGGCCGGTTCGGTACAGGGATTACTGTTGGAGGGCCTGCACGCTGTTGTCCACCTGGCGAAAGAGTTTAGTACCGAATTTCAACATTCCTACTACCAACATGCACACGAGGACGGTGAGGTACACACCCACCGGCACGTCGTACTGGAAACTATTGAAGATTCGCTGGGAGATCCTGCACAGGATGCCCCCCCGGCCCAGGAGGACCAGCAACAGCATCTCAAGAAAAAAAATCCTGAACATAGATCCATTATCGATCCAATTGCCTTTTTCATCTCTTCGGGGCCGGCTAATCCGGTAAACCCGGTTTATCCGGTCTCTAAGGTATTTTCCACCATTCCTACTCCGCCTCCAAAGTTTTCGGCCCTGGCCTAACCATTCAGCCGGTCGGACCTGACCCTTAGCTCATCCGGTACGGGCCTCATTTTTCCTTCAATTTTTCATTTTGCTGTGGATAAACGCGGCGGCGGTTCGCCCGGCGCTATCTATTATCCAGGCATTATTTCTTTTCCCGGGGATTGAAAAAGCCGCAGCCGGTTTTCTCCCCTCTATTTCCGTGTACGCTCCCGAGCTGACTATCGGCCGATTGAAAGCGTACCGAATAATTGTGATCATTATGTATAAATACCTACTCTTAGTATGCTTAAGTTTATTGGCCTTTAGTTCGCTCCATGCCCAGATCCTGCAAGGTAAGGTGGTAGATAAGAACGGCATACCTGTCCAGGATGCCTACATTCTTTCCAACGATGTTTCCCAACATACCCACACCAATGAACTGGGTGCGTTCAAGCACGACGGCTTCCAGCCCGGAGATACCCTGAAGATCAGTTTTATCGGCTTTAGCACCCAATCGCTGGTACTGGAATCCAAGGATTTTTCCGAGCCGATGGTCATCACCCTGCGGGAGGCGCCCATCAATCTGGATCAGGTGGTCATTTCCAACCAGAACAATTCCCTGAACCAGATCTCGCAGATCGACCTGCGCAATAATCCCGTTAATTCTTCCCAGGAGATCCTGCGGAAAATACCTGGTCTGTTCATTGCCCAACACGCGGGTGGCGGCAAGGCCGAGCAGATCTTTTTGCGCGGTTTTGACATCGATCACGGTACAGATATCAACATCAGTGTGGACGGCATGCCCGTTAATATGGTGTCACACGCGCACGGACAGGGATATTCCGATCTGCATTTCCTGATCCCGGAAACCGTCGAACGGGTGGATTTCAGCAAAGGGCCTTATTATGCGGACAAGGGGAATTTCACCACTGCCGGTTACATCGAATTTCAGACCAAAGAAAGACTGGGCAGCAGTATGGCCAGTGTAGAATACGGCCAGTTCAATTCCACCCGGACCGTCGGTATGTTTGATCTCCTGCCCGCCGGCAGCGATCACCAGGCCTACATTGCCGGGGAATATATCCTTACGGACGGTCCTTTTGAATCTTCCCAGCACTTCAACCGCATCAACCTGATGGGTAAATACACCGTCAATCTGCCGGGTAATGATAAACTATCCATTCAGGCCTCACATTTCGACAGCAAATGGGATGCTTCCGGACAGATCCCCCAGCGGGCCGTGGATGCCGGGATCATCACCCGGTTCGGTGCTATTGACGACACGGAAGGGGGCTTCACCAGCCGGTCCAATATCGCCATAAACCACACGCGCAATATCGACGGCAACAGCTTCATTAAAAGTAATGCCTTCTACAGCCATTACGACTTCGAGCTGTTCTCCAATTTCACCTTTTTCCTCGAAGACCCGGTAAACGGTGATCAGATCCGCCAGGTAGAGGACCGTAATATTTTTGGTTTACAAAGTGTGTACCACCGCCAGTTCGAACCCGGTGATATGGATATCGATCTGCAGGCCGGACTGGGTCTGCGCTACGATCAGATCAACGACAATCAACTGGCCCGGACTGCCAACCGGAAAACGACACTCGAAGAGATCGCCCGGGGTGACATCAACGAATCCAACCTCTACGGTTTCGTCAATTCCGAGTTCGAGATCGGAAATTTTCTGATCAATCCGGGAGTTCGGCTGGATTACCTCAAGTTTGATTACGTCGATAATCTCACAACGGCCTACCGCACCCTTTCCGAAGGGAAAGCCATCGTTAGTCCCAAGTTGAACTTCATGTACAATCCAAGTCCCTTCTGGCAGATCTTCCTGAAATCCGGGATGGGCTTCCACTCCAATGATACGCGCGTGGTAGTGGCCCGCAGCGGCGAACAGATCCTGCCGGCGGCTTACGGCGTAGACCTGGGTACCGTCTGGAAACCCCTGCCCCGCCTGTGGTTCAATACGGCCCTGTGGTATCTCTACCTGCAGCAGGAATTCGTATATGTAGGCGATGCAGGCATCGTGGAACCCAGTGGCAAAACCCGCCGGACGGGTATCGATTTCGGGCTGCGGTACCAGATCAGTGATCGCTTTTTCCTGGATTCGGATATCAACTATACCTTCGCGCGGGCCATCGAGGAGCCGGAAGGAGCCAACTACATTCCCCTGGCTCCGGACCTGACCGCCGTGGGCGGTATCGTCTACCAATCCAAAGGCGGCTTCTCCGGCGGCCTCCGCTACCGGTACATCAAAGACCGCCCGGCCAACGAAGACGGCAGTATCACGGCGATCGGGTATTTCATTACCGATCTCAACGCCAATTATACCTGGAATAAAACCACTTTCAGCCTGATCATCGACAACCTCTTCGATACGGAGTGGAATGAGGCCCAGTTTGCCACCGAATCCAGACTGCGCAATGAGGACGCTCCCATCGAGGAACTGCACTATACCCCCGGTACGCCTTTCTTTTTGCGGGGAAAGGTGAGCTTTCGGTTTTGACACGGTGACTTGGTGACGGGGAGACTGGGTGACTGGGTGAGTGGGCGACCTGGGGCGCAGGTATACTCACCCTGTCACCAAGTCACCCCCTCTCCCAGTCTCCCAATCTCCCGATCTCCCTGTCTCCAACTCTCCCACTCACGAGGTCTCCTTGTCACAATTCCCCCCTCATCTGCAACTCCTTCCACTTTCGGCCTTCCTCTATCAATATATCTTTTGTATCTTTGTGAAAATAATTTTTTGCCCCCTATCGTTTGAGGATTGTTCTTTATCTTGCAACTCCAACTACTACTCTCATAAATATTCATTTTTTCAACAACTGCCCTTAAGCACACAATAATATAATGGGGTCAGGAGATTGACATTCTTACTGAAATAGACCTGTCCTTTTAGGAAACCTACCTCTTGCTAGATTGCAGGGGTATTTAACATATTTTTTGCGAGGAATTCCCTTGCTTTGCTTATTATTGTAGCTCGAACCGGCAAAATCGGAGCATTTGAGCAGAAGATATACAAACCAAACTTGTATGAATCATTTGAAGTCCCTACTGATGGTGGCTTTAGTGACCTTTGGAATCACGTCACTAAGTGGTCAGGATATCCACTTTTCTCAGTTCTACCTATCACCTTTGAACCTGAACCCAGCCATGACCGGGGTGATGAACTGTAACATACGATTAGCGGCCAACTACCGCAATCAATGGGCCAGCGTAATGCGGTCCAATGCTTACAGTACTTATTCTGTATCCTACGATCAGAAGATCCCCGTCGGTCGCTACGACAACTTCGGAGTGGGTGGTACTTTCTGGGGAGACCGTGCCGGTGAATCCAATTTCTCCACCCTGACGGGTAAACTGTCCCTGGCCTACGCCAAGCGGATGGGAGGTGATCGCAAGAGCAGCCACTATCTGGTGGTCGGCGGTGAAGGGGGTGTTGCCCAGCGCAGTATCGACTTCATCAACCTACGCTGGGGAACCCAGCACGACGGTGAGGGCGGCTTCGATCCCAATTTGCCTTCTCAGGAAAACAGCTTCGATCGCGACAACTTTATCTTTGCCGATCTGGCTGCCGGTTTGTTGTGGTTCAGCGTTTTTGATGAGCACAACAGCCTGTATTTCGGTGGTGCTTTCCATCACCTGAATCGCGCCAACCAGTCCTTCAGCACGGAAGCGGAAGACCTGATCTACAGCCGCTTTACTGTACATGCCGGTGGTGAGTTCTCCGGTCGCCGGGGCAACATCGGTGTACTGCCGGGAGTAATTGTAATGAGCCAGGGACCTTCCTTTCAGGTGAACGCCGGTACCAGTTTCCGTTTCCGGATGGGCCGTACCGCACAGAGTGTCCAGTCCTTCCAGTTGGGGGTTTGGGCGCGTATTGCCAATAAAGTACCGCAAGGGATCCTGACGGATGCAGTTATTCTGTCTACCCGCTTCGATTACGATAATTTCACACTAGGCTTCAGCTACGACGTAAACGTTTCACCGCTGCGCCCGGCCAGTAAAGGCGTTGGCGGATTTGAATTCGCACTGCAGTACAAGATCTGCGGTCCTCAGAACAGAGGTGTATACTGCCCCTGGTAATCAATTCTTTCGCTCTTCTTATCAACCCCAATCGCACCCGCCCGGCGGGTTCATCTAATTGCCTATCCTGCTTCCATTCGTAATGGAAGCAGGATAATTGCATCTACCCCACTACCTGAAAATTGGGCGATAATGTATATTTTTGCCGACCAATTTTTCTATATTGCTGGGGATTTTCCCCTCTATTCTATGAGTAAACACGATTCTTAACCTAGAAAAATCGAAAACATGGCGATGTTTGGAAACAGCAGCAGTAACGACAAGGAGGCTACAAAAAGCAAATCCAGTTCTTCATCCTCATCCAGTGGCGGTAGCCACTCCCTGAACAGCCTGGTGCAAGGCACCGTTGTAGACGGTTCGGTTAATTCCAAGAACGACTTCCGGGTAGACGGCACCATCAAGGGTAAATTGTTCTGTGATGCCAAAGTGATCATTGGTCCCACCGGCCTGGTAGAAGGTGAGATCCGTTGCAAGAATGCAATGATCGAGGGTAAATTCGAAGGTATCCTGAACGTGAGCGAAGTACTTAATATTCGCGAAAGCGCGAAAGTAAGTGGTGATGTCACTTACAATAAACTCATTGTACAGTCTGGCGCTCTGGTCAGCGGTAACCTGAATCTGGTTGGCGAAAAAAGAGTGAATTCTAATGACCAGAAAGCGATGAATCCTTCGGCGTCCAAAGTTGGGCAGCCCAGCAAAGTCTAAGTTCCGACGTGGAAAATCAGGAAGACGAAAAGGACAAGATCCGCAAGGGTACGCAGAATTATATGAAGTACTCCGGTATGGCCATCCAAATGGGGGTGATCATACTCATCGGTACCTACTCCGGTATGTGGCTGGATGAAAAATTCCAGACCAACACACCCTGGTTTACCGTAGGGCTGGCGTTGCTATCCATTTTTGCGGCCCTGTACGTTTCCCTGAAGGACCTCTTTACTAATAAGTAATCAATGCAGTGATCATTTCCTTCTGAAAGCTGCATGCACACCACCAACAGCCGGGTAATTTTTATCCGGCTGTTTGTATTTATAACCCCGGCGGTTTAGCTTTGTGCCGGTATTATCTAACTGACGGCAAAAATATGGAGGCTAAACATTTTTTTATTCAGCTGTTGATCCTGTCCGTAGCGGTAGCCGCCGGGCTGTATTTTCTGAATCAACTGCCCCAGCTACAGGCACACGCGTCACTGTCCTGGATCAGTCTGGTGGGTTTCATCGGGCTGAGTGTTTTGATGTATTACGCCGGAAAACGCGGCGCCCGGAGTGAGAATAAAAATGATTTCACCAATGTCGTTCTGGGATTTACCATCGGTAAGATGTTCATGGCCATCATGGTGATCTACGCCTACCTGCAGCTGGCCAAACCCGAAGGCAAAGCCTTCATTCTGCCTTTCTTCGGTATATATCTGATCTTTACCGCTTTCGAAACGTTCTTCATGATGAAACTCGGCAAATCCAAGGTATGAAGTACAAAGCTATCGTTGACGAACAATTTGAGTTTGCAGATCTTTCCTCCGAAGGTATCGATCTGATCCCTACCGGTGAAGGGCGATTTCACGTTTTAGCCGGGCGGAAAGCCTACGAAGCGGTTTTACACGCTGTCGACTGGGACAAACGGGTACTCAAACTGCAGCTCAACGGAAAACTCTTTACCGTCAGACTGGAAGACGAATACGATCAACTGATCGATCAGCTCGGCCTCCAGGTGACCAATCAGCACCAGATGAAGGACATCAAGGCTCCCATGCCGGGCCTGGTGTTGAAGATCGAAGTGGCGGAGGGGCAGGAAGTCCAGACCGGCGATCTGCTGGTAGTACTCGAAGCCATGAAAATGGAAAACGTGATCAAGGCGGTGGCGGACGGTAAGATCAAGAGTATTCATACGGAGGAAGGAAATGCGGTGGAAAAGGGTCAATTGTTGATCGAAATGGAATAACTCATGTTTGTATTGTTGATTACCATAGTGATCGGTCTGTTTATAGCCATGCTATTTGTGAATGTGTACTTTCGGGTTCGCGTTCTGAAAACTTACAAAATACTGGTTCAGAACGAAGTGGAATTCGGGGCGTCACATATCTTCAATCGCAAGAAGATGGAGGAAGAGATCTATCCGCGTTATCCTCAGTTCCGGGAAGAGATCGAGACCTTTGTTAACCACATGCGCTATTCCATTAAGATGGCCACGGTACTGATCACTCTGATCACCCTTTTCGGCGCCATACTGATGTACTACCGCTAGCAATGGCTGATCGGCGCGGGCCGTTCTGGTCAATCCGTAACAAGACAATAACCGATCCGGCCGCAGCCGGATTTTCAAATCGATATCCATGTTAAAAATAGGTGTGTTGGGAGCCGGGCACTTGGGCAAGATCCACATCAAGTGCATTCTGATGGCTAGTGAAACGTACGAACTGGTCGGTTTCTATGATGCCGATCCGGCCAATGCCCAAAAAGTGGCCGCAGCGTACGGTATTCGTTCCTTCCCCGATATGGACAGCCTGATGGAAGCCGTAGAAGTAGTCGATATCGTCACCCCAACCACCACCCACTTCGAACTGGCCCGGAAAGCCATGGAAAAGGGGAAACACATCTTCATCGAAAAACCACTCACCCACACTATTCAGGAAGCCGAAGCGCTCGTTAAACTGAGCGAGGAAACCGGCGTCAAAGTACAGGTAGGACACGTAGAGCGATTCAATCCGGCGCTGCTGGCCCTGGAAAATATGCCGCTTAACCCCATGTTTATCGAAGCCCACCGCCTGGCGATCTTCAATCCACGGGGTACGGATGTCTCTGTGGTACTGGACCTGATGATCCACGATCTGGACATTCTGCTGAGCATGGTCCCCTCCGAGGTGAGCCACATCAGCGCCAGCGGAGTAGCCGTGGTGAGTGACACGCCGGATATTGCCAACGCCCGCATTGAATTTGCGAATGGTTGTGTGGCCAATCTGACCGCCAGCCGGATATCGATCAAACAAATGCGCAAAGTGCGCTTGTTCCAGCAGGATGCCTATATCAGCCTGGATTTTCTGGATAAGCAGGCCCAGATCATTCGCCTGTTCGACCAGTCGGCCACGGACCTGCCGGATACCGACCTGATGGAACTCGATACACCGCGCGGCAAGAAACTCCTGCACATGCAGGCTCCGGATATCGAACCGGTCAACTCCATCAAAATGGAGCTGGAAAGCCTGGCGACCAGTATCGTGCAGGACAGCCGGCCACCGGTCAGCATCCAGGACGGATACCACGCGCTGAAGCTGGCCTACGAAATTATCGGGGAGATCGAAAGACGGTCGGTATTGATCTAAACCTGCTTCCGGCCCGGCCGGAGTAAGATCAGCCCCAAACCAGATCCCCGCGAAACTTATCGGACAGATATGAGGTATATTACCTATTGTATATTGATTTTGACGGCAACATTTTGCCTCCAGTGCGATATCATCAACCCGGAAGAAACCGTTCCGGCCTTTCTTTATATCGAACCGTTTAGCCTGCAGACCGATGAACTGGTCCAGGGCAGTGCCAGTGAAAAGATCACCGAAGTATGGGTGACCGTCAACGACGAGTTCCTCGGAGCCTACCAGTTGCCGGCTACCGTTCCCGTGCTGATGAGCGGGGAGGCGGAAATTTTTCTGGAGGCCGGAATAAAGGACAACGGCATCGGTTCCACCCCGGAGATCTACCCCTTTTACCAGCCGTACGAAACCACGGTTACGTTGATGCCTGACCAGACGACAACCATCTCCCCCACTACCTCCTACAGCCGAGATACGCGTTTTGCCCTGATCGAGAATTTCGAATCGGGGACTTCCGTATTCCGGGATACCCTGCTCGGCAATTCAGGCCTGCAGGTGAGCAGTACCGATCCCTTTGAAGGCAGTTACAGCGGCAAGATCCGGCTTTCGGCGGATGATCCGGTGGTCGAACTCGCTACGATCGGTGCATTTACCGAGCTGACGGATCGCAGTCCGTTCGTATACCTGGAAGTCAATTATCAGTCCGATGCGCCGGTGATCTTCGGCCTGGCGGGCGGGGCCGGTACCAGTAACCCCAATATCGTTTTCGATCCGGGTTTCAATCCGAAAGCCAGCTGGAATAAGATCTATTTCAACCTGAGCGCACTGCTGGCCACCAGTCCCTACGACAGCCACAAACTGGCATTGCGGGCATTCATACCAACAGAAGATGGGCAATTAACATTAAATAATGCTACGGTTTGCCTAGATAATATTAAACTTGTCCATTTTTAAATAGCAACTATTACCGAAGCAGCATGAGCCGGAAGCGTCAGTCGGATACTTTTGTATATAAGGTAGCGGACTTTATGAGTGCGATGCTTTCGTGGGCTTGTTTTTTTGTATATCGCAAAAAGCTGGAAGGCAGCGTATTAGACTGGTCGATGGTGAATGACCCCAATTTCTGGTACGGGATCTTACTCATCCCCACCGGCTGGGTACTGTTCTACGCCATCTTCGACCAATACAAGGATATTTACCGGCTTTCCCGGCTGGCTACGCTGGCGCGCACCATTTTTCTGAGTTTTTTCGGTGTCACCTTCCTGTTTTTCACCCTGATCCTGGATGACTTCGTCACCAACTACATTACCTACTACAATTCTTTCCTGGCCCTTTTCCTCTTCCACTTTTTCCTGACCGCTACCGTGCGGATGATCCTGCTCACCCGGGCCAGCCGTCGGCTCAAATCCGGCGAGGTCGCCTTCAGTACCCTGATCATCGGCGGCAACCAGAATGCTCTGGACCTCTTTAAGGAGATCAGCAGCCGGGAGAAAAAATTGGGTTATGATTTCATCGGCTTCATCGATGCCAACGGCAAAAAAGCCAACAAACTGGCCGTTCACCTGCCCCGCCTGGGTCGGATCGAGAATATCTCGGAAGTGATCGAGGAAAACGAGATCGAAGAAGTAATCATCGCCATTGAGACTTCCGAGCACAACCGGCTCCGGGAGATCCTGAATCTCCTGTTCGATTTTGGTGATCAGTTGCTGGTCAAGATCATCCCCGATATGTACGACATTATGCTGGGTACGGTCAAGATGAACCATGTATACGGCGCCGTTCTCATCGAGATCCGCCAGGACCTGATGCCCAAATGGCAACGCCTGGTCAAACGGCTGATCGACATCTACGTGTCCGCCTGTTGCCTGATACTGCTGTCGCCGCTTTACCTCTACATCGCGCTACGGGTACGTTTGTCCTCCCCCGGCCCGATCTTATTCGAACAGGAGCGGATCGGCCTGAACGGCCAGCCTTTCAGGATCCATAAATTCCGGTCCATGCACACGGATGCCGAAGAAGCCGGACCGCAATTGTCCCACGACGACGACGATCGCTGTACCCCCTGGGGAGCGACCATGCGCAAGTGGAGACTGGATGAATTACCGCAGTTCTGGAACGTACTGAAGGGAGAGATGTCGCTGGTCGGGCCCCGTCCGGAGCGCCAGTTTTACATTGATCAGATCACCGAACGGGCGCCCCACTACCGCTACCTGCTGAAGGTACGGCCGGGGATCACTTCCTGGGGACAGGTCAAATACGGCTATGCTTCCAATGTGGAACAGATGATCCAGCGCCTGAAATTCGATATCCTGTACATCGAGAATATGTCCCTGGCGCTCGATTTCAAGATCATGTTCTATACGCTTTTCGTACTCCTTCAAGGTAAAGGCAAATGATCGCAACCGATTATCTCATTTCCTGTGATTGGGGAACCAGTAGTTTCCGGCTGTACCTGGTGCGGGTAAGTGATGGAAAGATCCTTCACCTGGTGGATAACGGCCTGGGCATAAAAGAAATGTATACCAACTGGAGTAAACCCGGCAATCCCGCACGCCTGGAATACTTCCTGGAATATCTGGATTTTCGGATCTACCTGCTATCCAAAAAGGCCGGGAGAAAACTGGACGGCATTCCGGTGCTGATCTCCGGGATGGCCTCTTCGTCCATCGGTATGCTCGAACTCCCCTACAGTCAACTGCCTTTCCCTCTTTCCGGTCGAAAGCTGGAATACACGATCATCGAGCCGGATGCAACCCAACGGCCACCCATCTACCTGTGGTCCGGCCTGTGCAGCGAGCACGATGTCATGCGGGGAGAAGAAAGTCAGATCATCGGCCTGTCGGACCGCTTTGCCTCCCGTGCCGGGGTGGCGATCCTTCCCGGCACCCACTCCAAACATATTTTCCTGGAAGGGGAAACCATCGTGGATTTTCATACCTATATGACCGGTGAGTTCTTCGCCCTGCTCAGCAGTCACAGTATTTTAAAAAACTCACTGCCGGAAGGCAAAGTCCCTCCCGCCGATCCCGTTTATTTTGCCAAAGGCGTGCGGGCAGCCAAAGAACTTAGCCTGCTGACGACCAGCTTCCACGTACGCACCAACGAGTTGCTGCACCAACTGGGCCCGGAGCAGAATTTCCATTACCTCAGCGGTCTGCTTATCGGCAGCGAGCTGCGGGAACTGCCCACTGGGGTACCCGTATACCTCTGCGGCGGCGGCCGGCTGAGGGTTCCTTACGAGCGGGCCCTGGAAATACTGGGCATCCGGCAGGTAGAGGTGATCGGGGCGGATGAGGTGGAAGGAGCGGTAGCTAGAGCCCATGCTTTATTCTGGCGCAATTTGTAGCTTCCGCAAAAAGCAGTTTATTTGTGATCTGCAGCGGCCTCTATTGCGCTGTAATTCCGTATAAAACCTGCTTTAAATGAGTTTTTCCCAGCAAAGCTTTTCGGCCATGCCCCTGGTAGGCATTCTGCGTGGTGTACACCTGGATGACCTGCTCGAGATCATTCCCCGCTACCTGGAGGCGGGCCTGACGACCATTGAGATCACCATGAACACTCCGGATATTCTGCACATCCTGCGGCATACCAGTGAGGCCTTCGGTGAACAGCTCAATATCGGTGCCGGAACGGTGTGTACCGAAGAGGACCTGGATGCGGCGCTCGCCGCCGGTGCCCAGTTTATCGTCACCCCCGTACTGGACGAAAAGGTTATCCGCAAATGCGTGGAAGCAAAGGTGCCGGTTTTTCCCGGAGCGCTTACCCCCAGTGAGATCTACAAAGCCTGGTCCTGGGGCGCAACCCTGGTGAAAGTATTTCCGGCCAGTGCTTTCGGCCCGGGCTACATCAGGGAAGTACTGGCGCCGCTGGATGAGATCCAACTGATGCCCACCGGGGGGATCAGCCTGGAAAATATGGCGGATTATTACCGGGCCGGTGCCTGCGGGTTTGGGTTGGGTAGTCTGTTGTTTGATAAAGAAATGATCCAAAATAAGGCGTGGGATGCCCTGCAGACCAAAATGGAAGGAGTAGCGAATTGCTACCGGGATCTGCAACCATAAAAATGAGCAGAACGGAGATAAAGCGATAAGGGATTCACCGACAGGTTAGAGGGGACTTCCTGCCGCTTTCGGCCCCATCAACTCTTCTCCAATTCTGCTCAAAGCCGGAGAGGATATTACGTATCCGTTTGGGATTCTGAATCTATTCCCCGGCAGTTATTAAGTAGAGAGTAGTATACTCGACGGTAACTCAGCGCAGCAAGGAGCGGCAATTGCCCCCGCCCGCCCGGTCAATACAATCTAAAATGGTACACATCAGCTGGTTCCGGCAAACGACTCCGTGATCTCCGCCTCCCGGTCCGGAGTTCCGGGTACCTCCAGCGGTACCCGGAACTGACCGGAAGGGAAAGATTACATTGAGCCCGGGTGGTTTCCCCGCGGGGATGGCCCGACTGGTTTACTCAATGATCAGTCTGGAGATCTCCCGCAGACCGTTTTGTCTGGCCATCATAATGTAGAGGCCGCTCGGCAGTTCGGAAACGTCCATTTCCAGGGTTTCGGATGCTCCGTTTGCGAAATAGTCTCTCTCAATCAGGCGCTGGCCCTGCAGATTGGCTATTTCGATGTGGATGTCACCGAAGTCCAGGTTGTCAAATCTGATTTGTACCCGATCGCGCGTAGGATTTGGAAATGCCTTCATCGTAAATTTGTTTGAGGTGTTAGTGTCAATATCGAGCGAGGGGTAACTTGCTTGTATATTTTGAGCGGAGGCAGCGCCTTCCAACACCAGCGTGCTTACGGTAGAAGATCCGGCATCCTCACCGGGAATGCTGTAGCTAACCGTATTCTCTACGTAAGTCAGGTCTTTACCGATGATCACATCGTCTACCCACCATCCCTGGCCGGCAGTTGCGGCATCGGAAGAGAGGCGGTAACGCAATTGCACACTCTGGTTGGCGAACAGTCCGAGATTCACCACCGTTTCTATCCAGCCGTTACTGCTGCCACCGAAGGCGAATCCGTTAATCAGCGGGTTGTTGGCACCCGGTACGAAATTGTTATATCCGTTGCGGGTCATCTGACCGCCGAGGTCGATCCAGGTCAGGCCACCGTTGGTAGACAATTCCACTACTCCACCGTCAAAGTCGGCTTCCGTCTCAAACTTATGGCGGAAACGCAGTTCTGCGCCGGCCGGCAGCGTGATGCTCTGGGCCAGTTTCAACCGCTGGTTGCTGAGCAGATCCGGATCAGCCGCAAACCAGGAGAAATTACCGCTGTACACCTGATCATCGGCCAGGGCCCAGCCGTTCAGGCCGATACTTGGATTCCACTTATTGACACCGTCTTCCATGTCGTCGTCGAAGAATAATTCACCGGCTACCGGTGCATCTACCCGCACACTGAAGGTGAGGTCTTTGGTCTCTCCACCTTCCACGCGAATATTGGAGAAGGTCAGTACGCCGGATTTAACTTTGCCGCCGGTGCTGGCCGATCCGTTCACGTAACTGGTGAAAGCGGGGA
Source organism: Flavilitoribacter nigricans DSM 23189 = NBRC 102662 (assembly GCF_002646595.1). Classification (GTDB taxonomy): domain Bacteria; phylum Bacteroidota; class Bacteroidia; order Chitinophagales; family Saprospiraceae; genus Flavilitoribacter; species Flavilitoribacter nigricans. The sequence goes on along the minus strand of NZ_PDUD01000011.1, from coordinate 56,904 downwards.
TCGGGCTGGTAACCGTGATCTTTTTGGAGCGGAAGTTGCCGCTGTTGGTCAGACGGATCGTGTAGTCGATCACACCACCGTTGTTTACCCGGGGTGTAGCCAGTTGCTCAATGCTGACGGCAGCCTGGCAGGTGGGCGGCATATCGAATGCTTCTACCTCGTCTCCCCGGCTGTTGGAACCGGCCTGAGCACTGAAGCCCATCCCTCTTTTGGCGAACGCTTCCCAGATCAGACACTGGTTGGCACCGCCGGTAAGGGCCACATCGGCCGCCAAGATGGCGTCGCGGCTGTCTAGGAAAGTAGGACCGCAGGGCTGCATTTTCAGCCCGTCGATCACCAACTGGAGCGCCAGGATGTTACCATTGGCAATGGTTCCGTTCACCAGATCCGGATTGTAGCCGTATTCATCGATCAGGTTCCAGGTCATATCCCAGAGTGCCGTACAGAAGATGAAACCGACACCGTGCGGCACCGTAATTTCTCCGTTATTGATGTTGGCGTAAGTATAATCGTTTACATTCAGGTCACGGGCGTAGCGGGCCGGACGGATACCGTTGCCGTCGATCGCCTGATCGAATACATAGGTACCGATGCCTCTACCGGAGAATCCGGCATCCGCCAGGGTCGCCTGATCCATGGTCATCATCAGGGCAAAGAAATCACTCCAGCCTTCTCCGGCCTGTTCGTCACCGCTCAGGCAGGTCTGGCTCGGGCCGCCCGTCAGACGGGTAGAGATGCCGTGTCCGTATTCGTGGGTAATGATGCCGTTATCCAGGTCACCATCTTTCATCGGAGGAGCCGGCGTCAGACGGCGCAATCCGATCTGCACGCTTCCCAGTGCGATCTCGTCTTTCAGTTCCAGTCCATCAGCGTAGCTGACCATAACGGAAGGGATCAGAATGGTAGCGCCCGTTTCATCGCCACCCATGGCAATCGGACCGTCGCCCGGAATGTTGTTTACGACGATAGCACCGGCCGCGCCACCGAGTTGGGCGCCCATGATCTTCTCGATGAAGGAGCAATCACCCCGATCGATCAGTACTACTTTTCCGGTTACATCATTATTCGGCGGCAGGCCGACACCCTGGCCGGTTCCACAGCCGCAGCTGTTGCAGGTAGAGGAAGAATTGGCATTCGCTTCGATAAGTACCAGCTCGCCAGCAATTCCGGTCTGATCAACCGACGCGCCGAAGGCCGCCTGGATCGCCGTAAAGCTCGGGCCACCGCTTGGATAAGTCGTGGAACCGTCAATATGTACCAGCTCTGCCGGTTGGTTGCTGGACCACAGATACATCTGCATCCGTCCCGGGATACCGTCGGGCAAGGTCAGGAAGTTGGCATTATTTGTTCCGCCACCGTCCTGTGCTTCCGCCATTACGGCATCGTTGCCCAGACCGCCTTTGCCCAGGTTGTTATTCTGGAAGTTACCGGATGCTTCGGTAAAACCGTAGTGGTAGAATACGTCGTGTACCAGGTTGTTCCAGTAAAACAGGTTCGTGACGGCGGCATCTTTATAGGTACCCGGCTCCTGATTCAGATCCAGCGGGAAATCAAAGTTGAGCGGCTGGGTAGGTAGCAGTCCACCCACTGCCGGCAGCCCCGCGTTGGCTCCCAGCTGATCTTCGTAGGCATATACATTATTCCCCTTGGTAATGGTATAGCCAACCAGACCGTCATTGTGCCATCCGAAAGGAGAGGCAACGGGGTCACCGTTGGTATATACCAGGCTACGATTACCGTGGTTGGGCGTCTCAAAAGGAGCATCATAAATTCGGTACGCGTTGCCGACGAAGTTTGCTGCGGATGAGCTTTCGGCGGCTGTCGTAAAAGGGACTTCAATGGCGGTTCCCTCCTTCCCCGGGCTAACGGCTCCGTGACCGTCACTGCAAACGCCGGGGCCCAGCGTGGGATGCCCAAAGCTACAGTGCAGGACCAGATCGCGTTTTTCCAGGATCTCACCGCTGGCTGCATCGACTTTCATCTGCCAGTAGTGTTCTCCGTCGTTGGTATAGATCTCTACCTGCCACACCAGGCGCAGTTGTCCGCTGCGGTGCCGCTGGTAGACCAGTTTGGCCGGAATATCCCGTTGCGCGATACCATCTTTGCGGATCACGCTTTCGCGGGCAGCGGAATTTGCTTCCTGAAGCACGCTCAGTGGTTTACCGGGTTTCAGTCCCAGGTCACGGGAAGCTGCCTGCACGGCGTCTACGGCCGATAGCTGGCTGCGGCTGCCGCCGATCCGGCCGACGATCCGCTTTTCGAAACGGTCGGCTACATGCACGACGTCCGTTCCGTTTTTCAGGTGCATGCTGATCACGGCTCCTTCGATATCGATGCCGCGGTAGCGTTGCTGTAAATAAATGTGGGTAATGTTATTGTGAGCGTCAGTATACTGATCGGTTATCACAAAATCTGCGAAATCATCGGGCGTCAACTCCAGGTCCGCACGTTGCTCCTCCAACAGGGTACGTGCCTTTTCCGGGCTGACTTTCTCCTGTGCATTCAGGTTTGCTGAAAAAAGAAAAACAAGGATTAAAAAAAGGCTCACCCTCTCCAGTCCGAGTGATGATCTCATAGTGGCGAAATTCTTCATACTAGTTATTGGTTTATTTGACATTTAGAAGCTGCTTGAAAAAAAATTCTTCTGACCATACAAAGGTGAGAACTATCTATGGCGAATAGCGGCTAGTCTGATATGATGATTCGAATGGGTAAATTTCCGCATGTTTCGAATGATATCAGATAAGCGTCTCTAACGGGCCATTCTCAACTATCTTGCAGACGTTTCCAATAAATAAACACAACAAGCTTTTTCTGTCGCCCATTTATAGCCATGCGTCAGTAAAGAATTATTCTAAATACAACATGGCGATGAGGTAGAGTTGCTTTCCAAGAAAGTGGCTTCTACCTCTTTTTTTTTGCCCCTGCCTCATCCATTCAATTTACTGATCTACAATTCATTAAACTTATACTTTCGCCATATGATATGGGCCGATCATTGGTAAAAAAAAGGCGGCTTCCACAGAACGTGAAAGTCGCCTCCTTCCTGAAAACCCAGCTTGCGGGTTCGATGTTGCCGGTAATAAAATGCTGAAATAAACCGGGATCAGGATGAGTAGTCCAAACGCAAATATTTTATCCTGATCTCCGGTATTGATCTTCTACAGCACCCACCGGCGGCATACCTGCAACCGGGTTTAAGTACCTATCGGTTTTTCTTCAATGCAATAGTTTTATTCTTTGATCCATTTGCGGGTGTAGGTCTCATCACCGGTTTGCAAACTAATCCAATACATGCCCGCAGGCACATTGTTAGCATTAAGCTGGATCGAATAGGTTCCCGCCGGAATGGCCTGCCGTTGCAGAATACGTCCCTGCAGATCCATCAGTTTCAGTTCGGCGGTTTCCGTGCCCGTCCATTCGGGCAGTTCTACCGTTGACTGTCCGCGACTTGGATTCGGATACACCTTAAATTCATTATTTCCATGTGCAGTAGTGAAGGCATCCGGGCGGATCAGGCTGCTGCCGCTATCTTCGGCGGCCAGTACCAGGCTGCCGATACTCCCCTGGATCGATGCACTAAAGCTTCCCGCGATCAGGGTATTACCTGATTTGTAGATCGGCGTATAAGTCGTTGCGCCGGAGCTCGTATTCCCCTTGGTCGCATCTCCGATCGCTCCCGCCTTGGTATTGTTCATCACCAGGGCATCGCGGCTCAGGCCGCTGGCTTGCTCCCAACCGCTCATTTCTGCCTCCGTATAGTACAGGCTGATATCCAGATCCGCTTTCCGGGTCGTATTTTCTGCGTTAAAGCGAATGGCCTTTTCGGTAGCGCTGCCGCCGTTCATCCAGGAGGCCGCTCCGGAACCGCTGCGTTCAATCGACAGACTGGTGCAACCGAAATCGTGTCCGGTATTGTTGGTCACCGCGGCGATCAGCTGTTTGTCTTCGAGGCTGTAGAAATAGGCCGTTTCAAAAGGTCCGAGCGGAGCTTCCGAGCTATGCAGCAATTCGGATTCTACCTGGCGGGTATCGCCATTCACCCGGACGTTATCCACGGTAAAGCTGTAGGCCGAAGAAAGCAGGGCATCATTACGCCAGCGCCAGCCGATATAGAATTGCTGATTGGCCAGTGTTTCCGAAAGGTCAACACTATAAGCGCCGGAAGCCGGCGTCAGGCCGAAGTTATCCCCTACAAAAACATCTTCCAGATCGAAGAAACGTTCTCCGTCGAATGAATAGACCAGGTTGGCGTAATCAAAGAGGGCCGCTTCCTGCAGTGCCACATCCGTTTCTCCACCGGCAGTCCAGTCAAATGACAGGTCAACGGAGGTCAGTCCGCGGGCATCGATCAGCGGTGTTCTCAGGATAATATCGCAGGCTGCCGTATTGCCTTCGTAGTTGGGCAACTCGCCGGTCAAACTGATGTACGCGCTTCCCTGGTAACTTCCGAAGTACCATTGGTTGGAACTGGCGATGTTTTCCACTACCGCCCAGGAATCCGGCATTTCCGTAGTCAGGAAACGCTCGAACAGCAGGCTTTTCGGGCCGATACCAATGATCGGTGCTACATCGTCATCCCGGATGGTGAGGGTGTAAGTATCCGCACCGGGCGCACTGCCGCTACCCGCCGGAATACTCAGGATGATCGTTTCATCTCCCTCTTCGGTAGCATCATCGAGCACCGTAATGGTGATGACCTGCGTGCTGAAGCCGTTGCCGCTGCTGGCGATCGTGGTATTATCCACAAAATAATCCGCACCTTCGGTGGCCGTACCGGACAGGGCCAGATCAAAACCGTCGGTACCACTGACGAACAGGCTAACCGTCACGGTTTTTTCGGCGCCACAACCGGCGGCATCCATCACCGCTTCGTTGACACTGGCCTGCGTGACCAGGAAGCCGGATGATGCCTCATTGGAGCAGCCAAAAGCGGGCCCCACTCCAACTGCATACCAAGCATTGGTAACCGACTCTTCTTCGTCGGAGCAAGGCCCATATACGGCGCGCGTGTAGGCAATGGAAGCCGCCCGTGCCTCCGCGAAAGTCGCATTGGGCGTGAGCTGTACTTCCGTACCGAACGCGATCAGTTCTGATTTTCCGAAGCCCAGACCGTTTACACTATACGCATCGCCCAGGTCGTTGACACCGTCATCCGGAGCCGTTCCCGAGCCGGCCGTCAGCAGGTAGAACCATTTGTTCAGCACTCCGCTGTTGGTGTGTACGCCGCAGTAATCGTTGGCCAGGGTGGGTTCTCCACATTCCGGGTTGGTCCAGCCGGCACCGCCGTAGGTATCCGGATCGCCTTCTCTTTTGGGATCATCCATCCAGCGCAGGGCCTGGTCCAGGTTATTGAATCCGTCCCGCTGGTCGATCTGCTCGCCGATGCCCCAGACGTTGTAGTCAAAGCTCTGGCTGCTGAAGCGCTCCTGGATGTAGGCTTCTACCGCTGCCGCCCAGATATCGCTGAAACCTTCATTCATGGCACCCGATTCTCTCTGGTAGACCAGGTTGGACGTGAATTCGCAGACACCGTGGCCGATCTCGTGGGCACAGACGTCCATAGAAGTCAGCGGGCTGAAACCGGGTACTTCCACCAGTCCTGTATTTTTGTAACTGCCGTCCCCGTAGGTCATGGCACTACCGTTCCAGAAGGCGTTGTCATAACCTTCACCGTAGTGTACGTAGCTGTCGATAGCGGCATCATCACCGTCGTAACTCAGGCGATTGTGCCGTTCTTTCCAGTAATCGTAAACCATAGCTGCGCCCCAGTGAGCATCCCAGGCAATATCGTCGTTGATGGCTTCTTCCAGGGTGGGCGCCGGATCGCGCTGGTGTTCGGCCAGGGTCCAGTTGTTATCATCATCCACAAAATCCACCGCTGCTTCGTAAAGAAGCGGAATGGAAAGCGGCAGGCCGCCCACTGCGTTCATATCGTAGGTGCGAATGCCGCTGCCACGCTCCTGGTCCCAGAGTACGTAGTGTTCGGTGGAACCGAGGGAGAAGGGATCCAGACTCAGCTCCGTAACCAGGGAGGTTCCGATCATCTGGGTGCCGTTGTAGCGGGTCTGCACATCAGCCTGAGCGTGTTTGATGATAGCGTCCTTCAACATGATCTTTCCGGTGTGGGCATTGACGTAGACGTAATCGCGGCTGAGCGGTTCGCTGGCGTAGATGTTGAATTTATAAGCCAGGTCGAGGTCCAGCTCCGGCGTATCGTAATCATCGACGATCACCAGTTCGCCCTGCGGAAAATAACTGTTGTAGGCCCGGTTCAGCTCGGCGGCAATGCGCGGAGCGTTGATCCCGTTGCGATACTGATCGACCGCCTCCCACATGTACTGACGGGCACCGATGCTCTGCAGCGCCAGGCGCAGCGCAGCCTTTTCGTCGAGGGTAGGTTGGGTCTTTAGTTGCTGGTCGAGACTGTAAAAAGCACCGCTCAGGCTGGCCGGGCGATCGCCCTTAGCCAAAGCGACGTACTGGCCGTGCTCCACTTTCACCTGCTGGAAGTACTGCTGGAAGCGGTTGATCCGGATGTCTTCCAGATGCCGGTCCCTTTTGATGAGCTTGAGTTCATCCACCCCCGGTCGCAGGGCCAGTACCCGTCCCAGTAGTGCCGGAATGTCGGCCTGGGTGTAGGTTGCCTTAGCGGTCGTCTCGAATTGAATGGAAGCAGGAGTCTGCCGATCTTCATCCAGTTCGAATAAGCGGATCTGCTGATCTTTCCGCAATTCCTGCAATTGTTGTAGCTGTTGTCTTTCCGGTGTTTGTCCGTTTGCCGAAAGAAAGGCCAGGCTGAAAAAGCAGAGGCCTAAAAAGTAGTTGAGTTTTGAGTTTGAATTCACACTAGTCCTATTTGGTAATTAAAAATTGATGTGACAAAACTGCAAACTCTCAGTCTAAAAAACGGTGGTGTCTGATTTTGGCGTGATTATGAGGAAAATTCAAAAGAATAAAGTGCAAGTTTTGCAGAAAACCTTATATTGTATTTTGAATCCTTACCACTCTAAAATCCGTAAACTATTGAACTATCCGGTTCCGGCCGGATTGCCTGACAGCTTAAATTTGCATCTGTATTTTACTATACCCTGCGGCTATCATCGGTTATGCTGTCCCGTCTAAAACCGGTAGTCAACTATAATTGGCTCTCGAACACAGGTCGATTGATCTTGTTCTTCCCCCTTTGGATTAAATCATACTGGAGAAAAATGCACACTTTCCAAAGTGTATCGCTATGTTGTTAATCGAGAAAGTAGTCAAATTATTAGATGATTTCCATTTCGGGATTTTCCGTGAGCATGTCAAGAACATCAGCCTGCGGTCCTATTATCCGTTGGCCCTGATCGACGTGATCGACCGGGATGTGCTGGTGGAGCAGTCTTCCGAAGAGCTTTTCCGCAAGGTCTACGGGGAGGAAGCCGACGGGGAAAAGGATCTGAAGAAGTTTTTCCAACTCGCCCACTACACTTTCAAACTGACCAATGTACTGGCCCGTAACTATCCGGATTATCTCCAGAACAATATCAGCCGGGTACAGCAATACATCAACGAAGGCCAATTGGAAAAGGGGACCCATCTGGCGGAGATCCTGCAGGATGTATGCGAAAAAGTGGAGGACATCAGTACGGAGATCAATGTATCCAACATCCTGGCGCAAAAAGAACTTCTGTTACAGGCTTCCAAGGAATCCCTGCAATATTTTGACCGTATCCAGCATCTGGCCCAGCTCCAGTCGGATATGAACAACCTGAACCACTTTCTGGTCAAGGACCTGAAAAATAAAGGCAAAGAAGCCACCGAGGAAGATAAGAAGGAAAAACTGGCTTATCTGGAGCAGTTTGTCAACAGCCCGAGCTTCAGTATCCGGATGATCGCGTTGCTGAACACCTACAATCTGCTCTACCTCTACCGGGATCCGGCTTTTTACGCTCCGAATACCTACGAAAAACTGTTGGATATCGAAGAGCAACTGCAGAAATACGATTACATTATTTTTCCTTTTCTGCACAACCTGCGCCCGCGACTGGCTTTCCTGAAGCTCAATTACTCCATTCAGCAGCTGAGCTTTGAGGAGGTTTTGGCCGAGGCCGCCCGCATGATGGAGGACAGTGAAGGCGACCTGTTCTGGAACAGCTTTATCAACCTACCGGAATTGAGTTCTATTGCGATCCAGACGAGCCACTTTGTCAGCACCTATTTCACCAGCTACCGTCCGGATCATCTGGAACTGATCCCGGAGGAAGTACTGACCCGGCTGGAACAGCTGCGTCGGCGCTGCCGCATCATTCTCGATAATCGCCTGCTGGAAGAAAAATTCGTCGTTCGCTACATCAACCTCTCCACCATTTACGGGGGGTTGCTGCTGCTTGGCGACAAAAAAGATATTAAAGAATGCGTTCGCGTTCAGGAAGGTATTCTTTCCGTATATCAACAGGTAGCATTCCACGCCAGTATTGACCCGATCTATACGAACCTGATCATGGCCAATTTCTGCCTGGAAGATTATGAACAACTGGAAAAAAGTTACCGGCGTTACAAAAAATCCACAAAAGGTAAAACTGTCAATCCGGAAAACGACCTCACCATTCACGCCTATTACTACGCCGCAAAATGGCGGGAGAACGGTCGCAACCAGTACATCAAGAAATTGCGCGACATTATCGAACAAACTTATGAAAAACACAACCTCGAGCGCACCAGAAAAAACCTTTTGGATATCGTTGAGTATTATAAAATTCCAGTTCCTCTTGCAAATATGAAGAACATTTGATACTTTTGCTTATACGTTTTTCCAAATCAAAAATTTCTGGTGACCGACTCTTTTCTAAATCCATGTATTTAGAATAAATAATTAATTACTACTTAAAAGAGTTATCGCCATGAAAAAGAGTTACCCACTCCTTCTCATTTTCTCAGTTTTATTTTCTCTGAGCACCCTTAGCGCTCAATCTTCGTTTATCAACGAGGTTAACTATATGGCCAGTGATCCGACCGGTAGAGGTTTGGAAGTCGCCGGTGAATCAGGTGAAAACCTACAGGGTTGGTCCGTCGTTCTCTACGAACTGGACGGCGCCGTGGCTACGGTAGAAGACCTGGAGTATAAATTAATCCCAAGTCAACAGAACGGATACGGTACCGTATGGTACGAAATGGAACAATTGTCCGGTGGACAGGGTATCGCCCTGGTCAACCCAAGTGGAGACGTGGTCCAATTTATCGGTGTAGGCCTCGGTACCCTTACGGGAATTACCGCTACGGAAGGACCTGCGGCCGGTATGACCTCCGAACACGCCGGTACCCAGTTGTTGCCAAATCAATCCCTGCAGATGACCGGTTCCGGTGTTGAATTACTGGACTTCCTCTGGTCCCTGCCATTGACCTTCACCCCGGGTGACGTGAATACCAACCAGACTTTTGAAGGTGGTGTTATCGGAGCCATAGTCGGTGGATTATTCGGATACCAGGCAAGTGGATCAAATAACGAACAACTATCTGACAATCAGATTAATATCAGTGCATTCCCGAACCCTGCAACGAATTATCTACGCTTGCAGCGGGCTACCACTGAGCTGGTTCAAAGCACCTTACCGGTAGCGCTGTTCGATGCTGCCGGTCGCTTGATCCAGCGCACGCAGCTGGCTCAGGACCAGGATTATCTGGAACTGAACCTCAGCGATCTGAGCGCCGGAAATTACTTCCTGCGGGTCGGAGAAGGCCCGGCGGCGAAGGTGCAAAAGATCGTCAAAAATTAGCAAGCTCATTTTTTTTCCCATATTCCGACGAATATCAGTTGAGCCGGATATTCCCCTCTGATCACTGTAATTTAGTGTCAGATTTAGAATAAAACGGTTCAGAAAATTTTTTCGGAAAAGCGAAGACACGTGGAAGAAGTTGGGGTAAACTCACTTCTTCCACTTTTTCACCTCTCATCCAATTCCAGACGCCTGATTTTTTTTTTGAAATCTCCAATCCAAAGCGGAGGTCCTCACCGTATATAGGCTTAGAGTCGGTCTCAGAAGACTTTTGGATTTGGTATTTCCTTACAGTTATTTTTTCGCCATGACAAGAATTAAACTCATAGTCCTGGCTCTGGTCATTGGAACGCCCGGAGTCAGTTTAGCCCAAAGTTCCACGGAGCTCGCCCGTAAGCAGATCACCCAGGAATGGGTAGCTGCCGGGAAAACGGTCCAGGACCTGGAAGAGCTCAAATTAAGCAGTGAGCATACCAGTAAGATAAGTGGCATCACCCATTTTTATTTTCAACAGTCTTACCAGGGTATTCCCATCCACAACGCTATCGGCAGTATACACTTAGATCCGTCCGGAAACATCCGGCACCGGAATTTCCAATTTTACGATGCATTAAACCAGAAAATTAAAACGACACGTCCGGCCATTGATTCGGAACGGGCCCGCGCCATCGCTTTGCGAAATACCGGCGGTGCTGCGGAGCGTAAAGGAAAATCCTCGTTCGAAAAACATGACCATATCCACCAAACGCCTCCACCGGCACTGCGCTACGTGGAGGACGAATCGGGAACACTGGTACTTTCCTACCAGGTAGAGGTTCCCGCTGATCCGGAGAGTGATGATCGCCTGGTACTTTGGGTAGATGCGGAGAACGGCCGGGAGATCCGCCGATACAACCGCACCCTGTACTGCCACTTTGCGCCAGATGATCATCCTCTATCCGCTTCCGCCCCTGAAAACGTTCTGGAAATCTCTGAAACTTCTACCCAAAACACTACTGTTTCCGGCTCGCCGGCTTATTACGCTTTCCCGCTTTCGGTGGAATCTCCACTCCAGGGGAACCGGCAGTTGCTGGCCGGCAGCGATATTATCGATCCGGTCGCTTCGCCTTACGGCTGGCACGGGACCGGGGATGGAGTAGAGTTTGCCCATACGCAGGGCAACAACGTTTACGCCTACTACGCCCCGTTGAGCACGGAAAATCCAACGCCTATTCCGATCACCCGGGCTCCTTTCACTGGAACATACCTGTTTGGCAACGTACCCAGTCCAGGCAACCTGAATTTCAATTACCGACGTAATCTGGATCAATTGGCGGCCAACAACTTCATCGAAGATGCGGTCACCAATCTGTTCGTCAGGAACAACTTCCTGCACGATCTCCTTTTTAATTACGGTTTTGACGAAGCTGCCGGTAATTTCCAAACTACCAACCAGAGTGGCGCGGGCCTGGGTAACGACCATGTGCTCGCCCAGGCTCAGGATGGATTGGGTATTAACCAGGCCAGTTTCTTCACTCCAGCGGACGGAGAAAGTGGCCGGATGCGGATGTTCCTCTGGAATACCGATTTGCCGAACTCCACCCGCGACGGTTCTTTCGACAACCTGATTATTTCCCACGAATATGCACACGGACTTTCTTTCCGTCTGGTGGGAGGAGCCAATAATACCACCTGCCTGAGCAATTTTGAACAGGGCGGTGAAGGCTGGAGTGATTTTATCGGCTTGATGATGACCCTGACCGATCGCAACGGGGACAACCGCATCAGTGAAAACGTACTGGGTGAAGGCGTACGCGCCGTCGGCCACTTCGTACTGACGCAGGAGGAAACGGAAACCGGACTGCGCCCCCGGCACTATACCACCAATATGGACTGCGCCGATGGGCTCTGTAATGAATTTACTTACCAGGACCTCGAACTGCTCGCTCCGCCCCACGGTGTAGGCTTTCTGTGGTGTACCATGCTCTGGGATATGACCTGGGGATTGATCGATGAGTATGGCTTCGAGGATGACCTGTATAATACGTCCAGTACAGCCGGGAACATCCGGGCGCTGAAGATCGTCATCGAAGCGCTGAAAATGACGGCCTGTAGCCCCAGTTTTATCGATATGCGCGACGCTATTTTCGCGGCCAACAATGCCATTTATGCCGGTGAAGGCGACGATATCCTCTGGGCGGCTTTCGCCCGTCGCGGGTTGGGATACAGCGCTGCCCCCAACGGCCAGGCTGCCTTTGACGATCCCTACATGCAGTTGATCAAAACCGTGGATAAGACCGAAGCGGAGATCGGCGAGCCGGTTACCTATACACTCAGTATTACCAATCACCTGGATGAACCGCTCCGCCAGACTTTGATCAGTGATCAGTTACCCGAAAATTTTGTAGTCACATACATTTCAGACAACGGTAGCCAGAATAGTGACGGGCTCGTGGAGTGGCCGCAGACGACCATTCCCAAAAAACGGACCATCACCCGGACGATCACCGGACACCTGAGCAGCAACGCCAGTCCAACGACGGTGATCAGCGAATATCCGGTTGAGCCTACTGATATTCTGAGCTTTGTGCCGGCCGGCGCCTGGTTGGCTTCTTCCGATTTTCCCAATCCGAATTCCAACTCGACCATGTCCTGGTTCCACCTGGATCCTCCCACCGCGCTGGAAGGTTCTCTGGTGCTAACGCTTAATCTGGACGGTTCGAAAAACAATCACCTGTCCTTCTGGCACGCTTATGACCTCGAGCCGGGAGCCGACGCCGGTGTAGTGGAAGTACTGGTTGGCGGCGAATGGCAGGACCTGGGCCGGAACATGATCCAGAACGGCTATACCAGCATCGTACTGGACGAACTGCCCACTCCGATCGGCGTACCCGTTAAGTTTTCCAGTTTGAGCCGACGTCGGGTTTTCAGCGGTTCCAGTCAGGGATACCGCCAGACCATCATCGACCTGAGTAATTATGAAGGATTAACCGTGCTGCGGTTCCGGTTTGCATCTAATCTGCAAACGGACCCGTCCACTTGCGACGGCAGCACTCCGGGTTGTGACGGCTGGTTCATCGACGATGTACAGTTACTGGATCTCCAGAACGTGCCGAATACGGCCTGTGCGAGCAGTGCAAAATCCGTATTCTACGCCTGCGGCGATATCGGACCGATCGGAACGGTATTCTATCCGGCCTCCGGGAATAACCGGCTGCAGCTGCAGGCCTACGAAGTAGCCCGCGCTGAACAGGAGACGCTGATCTTTCCCAATCCGGCCAGAAATCAAATGACCGTTCAGCTCCCCGTCTGGGCGCAGGACGTACCCGAGCAGATCGACCTGCTCAATGGACAGGGCCAGGTTGTGGACAGCTTCCGGATCCCCGACGGGGAGAACAGTTTGGAAATTGACGGTAGCCAGTTGCCGCGCGGACTTTACATCCTGAGTATTCAGGGTAAAGAGCAACGCAGCGTACACCGCATCGCTTTCCAGTAAAAGATCGTGCGGAGGGTAGATGACCACCGATCGCAGACCATCTACCCTCCTGCACCAACCCGTTGAAAAAATTCCCTATCTTTTCCGGACAAAACGGAAAATCCTATGCGATCCTTACCACTTTTATTCCTGCTGGGGCTGCTGCTCGTTGCCTGCCGGCCGGAATCCGGCGAACTGCCCTCCGGCCCCACTGTAGACTGGCCCGGATACCAGGGAGGACCTGACGCCAACCAATTCTCCACCCTCAACGAGATCAATACCGACAATGCCGCCCAACTCACCCGGGTCTGGGAATACGCCTCTACCGGAGCCGATACTTCCGGCCGGACGCAGATCCAGTGTAATCCGCTGGTGATCGACGGTATTCTCTACGGTACCAGTCCGAGGCTGCAGGTCTTCGCCCTGAACGCCGCCAGCGGGGAAGAGCTCTGGACGTTCGATCCTTCTTCCGCGGAGGGCGCCACTTCCGGCATGGGAGTCAACCGGGGACTGGCTTACTGGAGCGAAGGCGAAGCAAAACGCGTCTTCTATTCATCCGGACCATTGCTTTACGCCCTGGATGCCGTCACCGGCAAACCCGATACGGCCTTCGGTAAGGGTGGCTACGTAGATCTGCACGACGGCCTGGAACGCCCGGTGGAAAACCTGTTCATCAATAGCAACAGTCCCGGTCGCGTTTATAAGGACAAACTCATCATGGGCTCCCGGGTTTCGGAAAATACCGGTCCGGTGCCCGGCCATATCCGGGCGTTCAACGTACGTACCGGTGAGATCGAATGGATCTTCCATACTATTCCCCACCCCGGAGAATACGGTTACGATACCTGGCCCGAGAATGCCTGGTTGAGCAGCGGAGGGGCCAATGCCTGGAGCGGGTTCACCGTTGATGAAGAGCGCGGCATCGTATTCGCACCTACCGGCTCGGCCTCTTTTGACTTTTACGGCGGTGACCGGGAAGGAGACAATCTTTTCGCCAATTGCGTGCTGGCGCTGAATGCCGATACCGGGGAACGGATCTGGCATTTTCAGTCCGTTCACCACGATCTCTGGGACCGGGACCATCCCGCTCCCCCCAATCTGGTGACCGTGACCCACGAGGGAAAAAAGATCGACGCTGTAGCTCAGATCACCAAGGCCGGCTTCGTGATCCTGCTCGATCGCGAGACCGGCGAGCCGCTTTTCCCCATTGAGGAACGGCCCGTACCCGCCTCCACGCTTCAGGGAGAGAAGGCCTCCCCTACCCAGCCCTACATCACGGCTCCCCCACCCTTTTCCCGCCAGACCATCACAGAAGCGGATCTCGCCAATCGCAGTCAGGAAGTCTACGATTATGCCAAATCCGTCTGGGATGAGGCCCAGCTCCAGCCGGTAGATGCCTATACTCCGCCGGCGACCACCAGCACCTTTCTCTTCCCCGGTTTCGACGGTGGCGGCGAATGGGGCGGAGCGGCGGTTGATCCGGACGGCATTCTGTACGTCAATTCGAGTGAAATGCCCTGGGTAGTGAAAATGCTGCCCTACGAGGCACCGGAAAACCAATTGCTGGCCTCCAAAGGAAAACAGGTGTACGATGTAGCCTGTATTGCCTGCCACGGGCCCGACCTTAAAGGAGGAGCCATTTACGGAAATGCCCCCTCTCTGGTGGGACTTAAGGAACGGCTGGACCGGGATGCCGTGGTAAAAGTGATCCGGGAAGGTCGGGGGATTATGCCCTCCTTCGCCAGTCTGAGCGATGCGGAACTCTCCGCTTTAACGGCATTTCTTCTGGAATCCGATGAGGTGGATGAATCGGGTAAAAAGATCCGGCTGTGGCCGTATCCGTACCGCTTTAACGGCTACAACCGTTTTTATGCACCCGATGGGTTCCCGGCCATCACGCCTCCCTGGGGACAGCTAACAGCCGTAGACCTGAACGAAGGTTCCATCAAATGGCAGGTAACGCTGGGAGATTTTCCCGAGGCGCGGGCCGCGGATGATCCTCCGACGGGAGCGGAAAATTACGGAGGGCCGGTGGTTACTGCCGGTAACGTGATCTTCATTGCCGCTACGGCTGATGAAAAATTCCGGGTATTCGATAAAAGAGACGGGAAATTGCTCTGGGAAACGGATCTGCCGGCAGCGGGCTATGCCACTCCGGCTACTTATGCCGTGGATGGCAAACAGTACGTGGTGATCGCCTGCGGTGGAGGAAAGCTGGGAACGGATTCGGGCGATAAGTACGTCGCGTTTGCGTTACCCTAAAGAAAATGGGCAGGTAGGCCTCCCTCTACACTACTGGACATTTTTTTCAAAATGGACAGAGGGTGAGACTAAAAGACGCGAAAAAGGGGAGAAAAGCAATGTCCTCTCCCCTTCTCCGAATCTCCTGGACACTCCATCACTCCCTCTTTCTCATTTTGTCCAGGAACAAGGCCTAGCTGCCCATTTTTGGGTCTTACTGCTGATACTCTGGTTTCAGCAGATCCTTAAACGTTTTCATTACTTTTTCCACCTTAGGGCGGCTCACGCTGCGAACGTAGCTGTTGTCCGGATGGATCTCGTAGTAATTCTGGTGGTAACCTTCCGCTACCCAAAATTCCTTGTAAGGCGCTACTTCCGTCACGATGGGATTCGCAAATTTACCCGAATCGTTCAGTTTTTTAATGTAGGCCTCGGTGAGTTGTTGCTGCTCCTGATTATGGTAGTAGATCGCCGAACGGTATTCTTCTCCCACATCCGGGCCCTGGCGGTTGAGGGTAGTCGGATCGTGCGCCACGAAGAAGATCTCGAGCAATTTCTGGTAATCGATCACTTCCGGATCGTAAAAGATGTCGATGGCTTCCGCGTGCCCGGTCTTGCCGTCGCCTACTTCGTAATAGGTGGGATAGGCTTTTTCTCCTCCGGAATAGCCGGAGATAACGTCCACCACGCCCTGGATCCGTTCGAAAGAGGCCTCCGTACACCAGAAGCACCCACCGGCAAAGGTGGCCACGGGATACTCACCCAGGTTGTTGGCGGCAATGTATTCCGAAACGGGTACGACTTCTTCACTTACTTTCATCTCCTTGCTGCCCGACATCGATTTCTGCTGGCTGCAGGCCGATATGGAAAACAGAGAGACGATGAACAGAGAAAATATGATCTTTTTCATGATTGGTTTTAATTCGTTAAAATGAATAAGAGATCCTTTGATGGTCAGTGGTAAGATCTCACCTTTATAACCGAAAATCGTCCGGTATGTTGAAAAGAAATACCCCGGTTTTTAGAGATCTTTCCATTCCATTATCCCTTTGACGGTAAGCAAAAGTACCGGAATATATCTCCTCAAGTATCACAAAAACTTAACATTATTTCTTTTTGGAAGGAGAACCCTTTACCCGACACACTGTTACAAAATCATGAAAGACAAGATTAAACCGGGACCGGGCCAGGAAAGTGTATGGGATTATCCGCGCCCGCCAAAACTGGAACCTTCTAAAAAACACATCAAAATATACTGGGGAGAGGATCTGATCGCCGAGACCAATGCCGCGTACCGGGTGCTTGAAACCAGCCATCCGCCGGTTTTCTATTTACCGCCTATTGCGGTAAAAATGGAATTTCTGGAACAGGAACCCAAGCACCAGACTTTTTGTGAATGGAAAGGCATGGCCGTGTACTGGAATGTTGTCTCCAGCCATGGAGAAAGCCCCCGGGCCGCCTGGAGTTATCCGGCACCCAACGCCCGTTTTGCTCCTATCCGGGATTATTTTGCCTTCTATCCCAGTCGGGTTACGGCCTGCTATGTCAATGACGAAAAAGTACAGGCCCAGGAAGGCGACTTTTACGGCGGCTGGATCACCTCGGATATTGTGGGCCCTTTTAAGGGCGGCAAAGGAACCTCGGGTTGGTGAGGTTGATGATCTGATGCTGCGATCCCAGGGTTATTGGATCATTAGCAGGAAATTCAACACCGCGCCCCAATATTCCTCCGCACCTTCCTGGCCTTCCCAGAGTGCCTTGGAGCCATGGTAGCCCCCGCTTTCCGGAATGAACTGGATCTGCACCTGCCCGTCGAGCGACCTGCCAACGGTATGTTCCAACTCTTCTGCTTCTTCGCGGGAGGAGGTAATGAAGACCGGCTTTTTAAGTTTGTGCATAAAAATTTTCAGATCCGGCTTCTGGTCGCGGAAATAATTGCCCGGACTGAAGGCCAGCGCTGCTTTCACATCGGGATGAACCGCCACAAACAATGCCAGCGCGGAGGAATAGGAGCTCCCCCAGACGATGACCTGCCGTTGGTAACGCGCGGCCAGAAATTCCACAGCCGCCACGATATCCTGTTCCGCATCCAGAAAATCGGGGTGTTGTATTCCCGCCGCCCGGGCAGTTTGCAGCGTTTCGTTTGAGTTTCCGGCAAAAGTCCCTCCCGAACGCTGATCGATAGCCAGCACGTTGTATCCCAATCCGTTTAGCCGGGGCGCAATATCGGCGTATTCGTACTTGTTGTAATTCGCCTGATGGCAAAGCAGGATAATCGGATTGGCCGGACCGACCTCGTACAGGTTACCGGTCACCGACAACCCGTCCTTCGATCTAAAGGTGATCGTTTCGTAGGAGAAAAACTCCGCCAGCGCACCCGGTTGGGGTGACCGCACCATTTTTTGGGCATAAGCCGGCACCGGAGTGACGGTTGCGGAAGATTCTACTCCACCCGATTGAGCATTCCCTCTGAACACAGTAAAGGAACAAAGTAGTAAGGAGCCAAATAGTAGTCCGGAAAGTTTAGGTCTATGGCCGCTGCGCAAGCAACTGATAGCTAGTAAAAATAAGCCGATCCCGAGAGTGGCCTGTAGGACTTGAAGGGTAAGCGGACCGAAGGCAGCGGGTTCCAATACTGTTGTACCCGCCAGGGTCAGCAGCAGGCCGATGGGTCTGGCCTGCCGGTAAACAGTTGGCAATATCATTTTTACGGTCTTTGGTTAAGGCCCGTAAAAGATACGATATTCGTCAATCAAATGCACGGAAAACTTACTGAAAATCAGCCGTCTGATCTCCCCTCCCCCATTTTCAACTGCGTGTCAACAAGATCCACCGCGCCTTTTTCATGACGCTCTCTTCCAGCTCCCGACGCAGGGGTTCCCGTTGCTCCGAATTGGTTTCCAGGAAACGCATCGCTTTATCCCATACTTGCTGCCGCCAGTGGGTGATCAGGGAAGAAAGCAGTCGCTCGTCCAGCCGACCGAAGAGGCGATCGATGATATCCATTCGGGGATCGTAGCGCTCCACGACATCATCCTGAACGGTATCGATGGTAGCGGCAATGATCTCATTTACCAGGCAATGGTCGTGGTAACGATCCTGCCGTTCCGCATCGGAAAGGTTGTTCCATTCCGGGTCGAGGAGGTCGACCAGGGAAAGGACGAGGTCGTAGTTGATGTGGGCATTGATACCCAGCAGCAGATGCTGCAGCACATGCAGATCTTTTCCGCAGCTACAGTCGTGAGCAAAAGTCCAGACCGTCACACATTCCTTATCTGTACAACCGTAGGCATCCAGCGCCACAAAGTAGTAATCGGCAAATCTCAGCAACAGCTGCTTCGCCCAGGTACAGTCCCTGAACCGACGGTCGTCGATGGCCCGCAGCATATTGCCCGTCATGAGCGTATAGCATTCCAAAAAAATGGCCCGCCGGTCCTGAGCGTCTTCCCAGGTGCGGGTCTGTTGTTTCATCTGTTGTATAATGTCGGAGCTCTGAACCATAGAATGGAATATACGAAATTGAAGAAAAAAGTTCCAATTAATGGGTAAGGATGTATCGCTCCAGCGCTTCCCGCTTATTGCTATTGAGAGGGATCGTAGTTTTTTTACCCCCGATCGCCCGGCCAATAAATGTACCGGGAATGGCCAGTATCAGACCGATACGGACATTCCCTGCGGGGTCTTTTATCGCTCTACCTTTACTATCGTATCCCTTCCAAAGAGCAGCATTTGCGGCCACCCCAACAACAAATCCGGCGGCGGCTCCCAGCAAAGTACCGATCAATCGACCTCCTTTTCCCTGCACCTGGAGCAACTCTACGTCCTCAAAAGGAACATCGATAAATGGATTTTCCGGATGCATCCCACCTCGCTCCGCGTAAAGGCGAATAGCATTTTCCTGTAGTTCGTAAAGATAGCCCTGATGAATCTCCATTTCAATCCCACTGGTAACCCAGGCTTTATACGTTTTTTCTGCCGGTAATTTCTGACCGAAGGCTGTGCCTCCAAAAAGCGCCAGGAAAAAGACAGGTAATCCAAATAACGAGAGTCGTTTCATAATTGTGAGCTTTGAATATTCAGTCACAATAAGCATCGCTCCGATCAGATGAAAAATGAAATTCGGCACTTTCCGAAATGATTTTTGGCAACACGGGTACCACTGATCATGGCCTAATAGGTGGCAAGCGTTGCCAATTCCTCATCCAAATCCCCCAGGCCTTCATTCCACCTTGTTATTTCTACTCATTTTACGGATTTTTGAAAAGTACCAATTACCATCAACATGAAAAGTTGGCCCCTAAAATTTGCGCTCTTTCTATTTTTACTGCCTGGCCTGTCGTTCGCCCAGTCCCTACCGGAAGACTTTAGCGGCAAATGGTATGACGCCGAAAACCCGCTTTCCAGTCTGGAAGTGCTCGGGGATTCCCCCATGATCTTCCTACCGGAAGGATTGCTCACTATCCAGGCCGTCGAACCGCAGGGTGATCACTACGAAGTCGAGACCCTGAACGAGCGCAATCAGCGCATTCGCCTGAGTTTCGTAAGGATTGACGCGCAGCGGTTAGCGATCGCCTTACTGCCCAACACACCCCGCATTTTTACCCGGGACCAGGAAGTCCAACGTACGACAACTGCCTTTGCGCTGAATTTACGGGTCGGCGAAACCTACTATCTCGACGTCAGAGCGGCGGAAACCATTCTCGATCCGGAAAACGAAAGCAAATGGGGTTCCAACCGGCTCCGGGAATTAATTGAAAGATGCTGGTATGAGTACCGGGTGCTCAGTCAGCCCACCGCCAGTACCTACTTGCTGGAAATGAAGGTCAGACGCACGCTGAACATTACCCGTTTCCAAAGCGGCTTCGTCAACTATAAGGATAGCGAGTACCAGTTGCCGGATGATCAGACGGCAAGCAGCTCAGCCGAGAACTGGGCTTCGGACCAGCGCTTCCGGATCACCATCAACCGGCAGGGACAGATCCTGGATTATCGCAAACAAGCTCCCTCCGGAGCCTGGCTGCCTCCCAGCGTCAGTGCGACGCCCATGATCTTTTCCTATCGATACGATGCCGCCAACCGAGGCCAGTTGGAAAATATTTCGGATCAACCGGCCTATTTGTGGTCTACGCTTTCGCCCCGGGCGTTTTATAATTCCGTTAAGGGTAGCAGGTCCGGTTCGGTCTTTGTAGACTCTGAAAAATACAAGGTCGGATTTTTCAATTTTCTCTCCAGGCAGGAAAACGCCTACACCGAAAAACGGGGCAGGATTTCCCGCTACCTATTTCCCGATCAGTCGCTCTTAGCACTGGACGATCGCAACGGCTGGATCAAATACGGGAGGATCCGATCCGAATCCCCCGACCACCAACTGGAGATCACCCTATCCGGCTGGAGTGAACAATACCGCCCGGCTGTGATCACCGGCCGCATCATCAATGCACCGGCATCCACCGAAGAAATGGAGCACTACGTCCAACGTTATCTGGAATTCTGGCACCATCTGCCGGTGGATTTTCAGATCGATGAAAACGGAAACTTCCGCCTCAGCTGTACCCCGGACCAGGTACTGTATAGTCCGGAAAATCAGATCGCGCCTTTATTTTTGCGCCCCGGAGACAGCCTGCATCTGGTGCGGGATTATAAGCGGGACCTTTATCTGATGGATATTTCCGGTGACGCAGCGCTGGAACAAAGCATAACCGTACAACAGGCCCGCAAGCTGGATAGCCGAAAGGTTTATGATAAAGTTCACTCCCTGAGCCTACCGGAGTTTAAATACGCCGTGCAAAGTAACTATCAGCCCGATTCGCTGTATCTCGCCCAAAATGCCTTTCTGACCGACCCGACTTTTCAACAAAAAGCGCAGTTAGATATTCGTTACCAAGCGGCCAATTCTTTACTCGCTTACTGGAAATCACGGTACCGGAATGTACTCCGTCTCTCACGGGAAACACCGCCCGATCTGCTGGAGATCCTTAAAAACCTACCCGTCAACAATGACCAGGCGGTTGGGCTGGCGGAATACCGCCATTTCCTGGAATACGCTTATCTTGATTATAAGACCGATAACATCCGGAATTTCTTCCGGGGCGGAACTGCCGCGCGGAGTCTGGCCGAAGAATACGCCCTGTCCAAATACATCTACACCGGAGAACCTCTGTTTGAGGCTTTATCCGTGATCCTGACGGAACAGCTTTACTACGATATGGTGTCTCCCGGTATCGCCTATCCATTCCTGGAAGAATTCCGGAAGTATAATCCGGATAGTACTGTCAACCGGCAACTGGACCGGGCTTATGCCCATTTGCTGAAATTGGAACCCGGCGGGCACTTACCGGAATTTACGCTGCAAAACAGCGCCGGCCAATCCGGAAGTGTAACTAGTTTCCTACGAGATAAAACGCTGCTGATCCCCTTTGGACCAAAAGATATTTACCTGACCGGCATCAACTTCGACTCGCTGCGCCGGTGGCATCCGGACCTTCGCATAATGCTGCTCAGTTTCCTTTCTCCCTCAGAGTTGCAGGAGTTACCGAATTACCAGCAGGAGATGCCCGCCGATCTGATCTATTTCATTCCGGATGAAGCCGAACGTCGCCGGGTCCACGATCATTTCCACCTGTACAACTTCAACTTTCCCCGGGGCAGTTTTAACCGCGCCTATCTCGTGGACGATAAGGGTGAAATATTCGACAACTACCTGACCGCAAACGGCACGCCCGGCATCAACTTCGTCGAATTGAAAAGTAAGATCGATCAGTTCATGGCCTACCGGCCACCGTCCAGTTTGAACCCTCAGGCATTTCTCCTGATCATCGGCAGTCTGGGGCTGGGCGGGTTCCTGGTGTGGCTGTTCAAAAACTGGCAAACCCAACGCGAAAAACGCCGTCGCAAAATGATCGAACTGGAGATCCGCTCCCTGCGGGCTCAGCTAAATCCCCACTTCATCTTTAATACGATGAGTTCCATTCAGAATCTGATCGCTTCCGAACGACCGGAACTGGCGAACGATTATCTGGCCGATCTGGCCTCTCTGATGCGTAAGGTGCTCCGCTATACCCAGCGCGGTATGGTTTCCCTGGCCGAAGAACTGGACCTGATCCGTCAGTACTGTGCCCTGGAATACCTCCGCAAACCTTTTGAACTGAATATCTACAACGAGCTTGGTCATGCCGCCAACGACGTCGATCTGCCGGCCCTCATTCTGCAGCCTTATGTGGAAAACGCTATCTTACACGGGCTGGCGCCCATTAACGGAGAAGCCAAAATAGACATCGTGATCGAAGCGAACGGCCGGAGCATAGTGATCCGGATCGTCGATAACGGTATCGGCCTGCAGGAGGCCGCCCTCAAAGGCTCCAACGGGAATCAAATCGGTTTGAGCACCAACGCCGAGCGACTGAAACTGCTCTTTGGCGGGCGGGCCAAAGTGCATCTGATCGACCGGGGCGGCCACAACCGGAACGAACGGGGCACCATCGTAGAATTGCAAATCCCTCAGGTATGATCAATGCAGTGATCGTTGAAGATGAACAACACAACCGGGAGTATCTGGGTAAACTCCTGGAACGCTACTGCCCGGATATTCAGCTACTGGCTGCGGCCCGGGATGTTGGCAGCGGATTGAAGGCCATTGAAGCCCACCAGCCGGACCTCCTTTTTCTGGACGTGGAGATGCCGGATGGTACCGGATTCGATCTGCTCCAACAATTGCCCGCCGAAGACTTTTCGATCATTTTCGTCACTGCCTACGACCATTATGCCCTGGACGCGATCCGCTTTTGTGCCATTGATTATTTGCTGAAACCACTGAAGGTGGAACACCTCAAGGCCGCAGTACAAAAGGTCATCCGCCAAAAGGGGCAGCAGCAGGAAAACCGGCTGCTCCGGCAGTTGCTGAACAATATCAGTCAGCAGGATCCCCGGGAAAAGCGGATCGCCCTCCCCACGCAGGAAGAGATCATTCTGGTAAAAGTTTCGGAGATCATCCGCTGTCAGGGAGAAAATAACTACACCGGCTTTTACCTGCGGGACGGACGGCATATTCTGGTTTCCCGTACACTCCGGGAGTTCGAGGACCTGCTCGGCGAATACAGCTTCCTGCGTTGTCACCAGTCGCATTTGGTCAATATGGCGGAGGTGCGTTCCTTTGTAAAATCTGATGGTGGCTATCTGCTGATGAATGACGATTCCAGGGTGAATGTGTCACGGCACCGGAAAGACAAAGTACTGGCTGCATTGATCAAGTGATTCGATTACGGAATGAATTCTTATCCGATTATTAAGTAAGAACCGATCTGCCAGATTTGGAAATCTGGCAGATCGGTTCTTACTTGGTTGATCACCGACCGGAGGTCGGCGTTACTGTCATCGGCCAGCCCTGGAATTGCTCCGCGTCTTCCTTGGTCACATCCACATCCCGCGGCCAGCATTCAAAAGTTACTTCCTTTGCGGGTTTATTGAAACGGACCAGACCGTAACCACCACCACTGGAGGGAGCCTCCGGGTTCACGTAGGCGTGCATGGTGATCTTATTGTTGAAACCATCCAGGTATTGCCCCGTCCACGGCAGGCGATCGTTGTTGTTCTTCCCCGGCTTTTCATCGGCCGGCCACCACCAGCGGCTATAGTAATTGTTGACCAATGCGGGAACTACGAAAGCCCAGGGGCCATCGTCGTATTCATCCGTACCGTGCTTGATGATCGTGGCCAGGTGCTGGTCTCCGGCGATATGCACCGCATTTGCTTTCTGGATCGCTTTCAACGCCTTGTTGCGGCCCGTTTGCGGCCAGCCGTTGGAATCCATATCCGCGTGCAGGCGGTTGTCTTTCTTGCCGTGCAGGTGAGCGCCACCGCAAAAACCGGTCTGCGAAAGCACTGCTTTCATTTCCACGCCCTCGGTCTGTTGGCCCCAGGCGTCGAGAAAATCCAACTGGCGCTGCCCCAGCAATTCCAGTCCGGCTACATCAACCGTAGCGGGATCGTAACTCGGATCCCGAACGTGATCCGGACGCGGTCCCTGCTGGGGGATCTTTCCTTCCGGGCCGGACTTGAATTTCCGGTCCTCGATCACGGCAAAATCGACGCCACCCACGATCAGGTTGGTGTAGTAGACGCCGATCCCCTGATTGACCGGTGTGGGGTCGTAGGGATCGGGCAGGTGTGCCGTCTGGCAGCGCTCCACCATTTTTACGTATTCGGGATGGTAGAAATATCCACCGTCCGAACCGGCGGGAGTAGACGCCTTTTTTCCGTACTCGCCCCAGAGGTTCCCCTGCCCGATATCGTGGTCGTCGGGAATGGTAATACAGGGCCGGCTGCGAAAGGTTTCGCGGAACTGCATACCGAATTTCAGCCAGGCAGCGGTGTGTTCTTTGTGGTCATAAGATTGATCTCCGGCAAAGAAGAGGATATCCGGATCCTGGTGATTTACGTTTCGCACGTAATTAGGCCGTCCACCGCGATCTTTATTACTGTTGCAGGAAAAGGCTGCGATCACGATCTCATCCTTATCCTTGGGATCCTTGCGGATCAGCCCTTCGAAAGTGGCCTCTTCCCCGTGCCGCAGGCGGTAGGGCGTGTCTTTGGTACTGTCCCAGTTCGCTACCCGGAACAATGCCGACCAACCCAGGTCGTTCACCCGTTGGGTCTGGATCTCTTTCCATTCGTCTCCTTCCTTCACCTCCAGGCGAACGTCCCTGGTCTCGTTGGGATATAAGGGGAACAATTGAGCGGAAAGTTTGAGGATATCGTTCGACAGCGTGTAAATGCCGAAAGCGACCACCTCGTTCCGCGGGACTTTCATATTGATAATGGGGTTCTCGCCCCGGTTCCACCAGTCGTTGATGGCCAGGGTATCTACATCCTCAAAAGGCGCGATCACCAGGGGCTCCATATCTTCGGGAGCAGTTTCCGGTGCCGATTTACAGGCTGCGAATAGACTTAAGAAGAGGAGGAATAAAATGTTTTTGTACATATTTTCAGTTTTTCCCAGGTTTGCAGGAGCGGGGGCTACCGATGATCGGTACCGGCAGCCCACCGCAACATTTCTTACTCCGCTAATCTAGGATTAATATCGATCTCCTGTTGGGGAATGAACCAATTCTCATCCACGCCCTCCCGGAAATTCTTTTTGGTCACAAACCAGCGGCTGTACGGATCTTCGTAGTTTCCGTCCTGGCGTAAATTTACGGCATCCGGGAAAGAATGGCCAAAGAAACGACCGTTCAGCACTTCCGCCATGATCCCCCAGCGCTTGAGATCCCAGTAGCGAATGCCTTCGAAAGCCAGCTCGATCCGTCTTTCCTTGCGCAGGATGGGCCGCAGCGCATCCGGATTGGTTTCCGTGATCGGCGGCATATTGACCGAAGCGCGGCCGCGTACCTTATTGATGGTTTCGTCCAGTAACTGCTGATCAATAGCATCTCCGGCTTCCAGTTTGGCTTCCAGGTAGCTCAAAAGTACTTCGGCGTAGCGAATGAGGGGAATATCGCCACCGGAATTGCGCACGTCGCCGGAGAAAGTCTCATCCATGAACTTACGCATTCCAAAACCTGTCCGGGTAGCCTGACGGTTGGTAGTCAGACGGTCGATAGAGTTTGTGCTGTCCGGGTGGGTAATGATGGTCAATCCGGCAAAGGAAGAATTATCCCCGTAGACGTTGTAATCCAGCCGGGGATCGCGGTTGGCCGCAAAATCCCTCGGATCAAAACGGGGATCATCAAAACTGAACGGCGTACCGTCGGCAAAATCGTAGCTTTCCACCAGATCGCCCAGCGGGTTGACGATGTGCCAGCCCCCTTTGATCGCCGGCAGAGTATGTTGCAAAATACCGTTGGTAGCGCCACCGGCCACATCCGCGATGTGCACATTGGTGAAGATGTTTTCCGCCGTATTTTCCGCCATGCCATTGAAAAGGCCGGCGTAATCCGGATGGATATCGTGGTCACCATAATCGATGATCTGCTTGTAGGTCGTGGCCGCTGCGGCAAAACGCTGGTCGGCCAGTTGCATTCTACCCAGGAAGGCCAGCGCGGCCTGCTTACTGGCTCGGCCGTATTCACTATCCGGAATGTCGCCGTCCTGCGGCAGATCGCTGACCACGTCGCTCAGTTCATCGATCACGTACTGGATGATGGTTTCAACCGGAGCTTTTTCTACGGTATTGGCCTCGTCCAATCCCAGGGTATTCGTGATCAGGGGTACCGATCCGAAGGATTGCGACAGATAGTAGTACTGGGTAGCCCGGATAAAGCGGGCTTCCGCTTTCATACGGGCGATGGTGGCCGCATCTCCCGGTACCCGGTCTACATTTTCGATGAAGTAATTGGCACGGGCGATCCTTTCGTAAGACCATTGCCAGGCCAGGCGGACGGAAGCTACATTACTGGAATTCATCGTACCGTTACTCAGGCGGTTCCAGCCGGCATTATCCCCGCGCCGGTCGTAGGCATTATCCGTCGCAAATTCCAGGAATACCAGGGCAGAATAACTCCACCAGTCTACTCCGTTCGCTCCCCGCACGCTTGTGCCGATATTCCCTTTGTAAACCCCTCCGAGTGCCAGCAGCGCATTGGATTCGCTTACCCAGAAACCTTCACTGGAAAAAGAATCCAAAGGAGCCAGATCCAGGCGGTCGGAGCAGGAGATGGGGATACTCATCGCGAAGACCGCGAAAAGTACCGGTTTTATATAGTTTTGAAATTTATTGATCATGATTTTTTAATTTTCAGGTGGTTCGATATTTACGGGCCGGAGTATCCGATCCCCGGCAGCGCGATCGATCCACTGGTACGAGGATCGACCGGTCGAACGCTTCGTTAAAAATTAACATTTACACCGAACGTATAATTGGCCAGAATGGGATAGTAGTTCAAACTGGCATTGATCTCCGGATCCCAGCCTTCGCGGTAGCCATGGAAAGCCAGCAGGTTCTCTCCGCTGAGCATCAACTGTACCCGACCCAGTCCCAGACTTTCCACCACGGTTTTCGGCAGTTCGTAGCTCAGGCGTACGTTACGCAATTTGAGGTACGAGGCATCGAGCACCCAGAAAGAGGACAGTTGGGAATTCGGCGTACCGCCGTTGGGGATGATCTCCAGGCGGGGATATTCGGCGTTCGGATTGGGATTGGCCGGCGACCAGCGTTCATCGGCCTGCCAGCGCTGGATACCGCCCTGGTTCACAAATGCCAGACCGGCAGCATTGTCCAGACGACCGCTGGCACCACCTACTCCCTGGAGCAGAGCACTCAGGTTCAGCCCCCGGTAACCGACACTCAGATTGATACCGTAGCTCAGTTCGGGGATCGTACTGCCCAGGATCGTCCGATCGTAGGTCAGGTCCACTTTACCGTCGGGCACGCCGTCCGGTCCGCTGATGTCCGCGTAACGAATGTCACCGGGAACGGGTCTCGGGTTGACGGCCGATTGATCCACCGAAGCTTCGATATCCGCTTCGTCCACAAAAAGTCCGTCGGCTACCAGCCCGTAATAAATGTTGATGGGGTAACCGATGAAGCGATTACCGTCACCGATCAGTCCGTTGGGTTGTTGGATATTAGCGACCCCGAGATCCAGCATTTCGTTCTGCAGGAAGGTCACGTTGGTCGTGATGCCGAAGCGGAAGTTCTCGCCGCCTTTGCGGTAGCCGACCACCAGTTCCAGACCTTTGTTGCTGGAAGTACCAGTGTTCTGCGGACCGACACCAAAACCAAGGACGGAAGAGATACTGCTACCCGGAGACAGCAACAGATTGAAAGTCTCTTTATTGAAATAAGTGGCATTGACGGTCACAGCATTATTGAACAGGCTGGCCTCAAAGCCCAGGTCGAAGATCTCGGTGGTTTCCCAGGAGAGGTTCGGATCGTTGAGCGTAGTCGCCGCCACTCCGGTCTGAATGTTGTTGCCAAACGGATAATTGTAACCGGTGTAGATCAGATCCTGGTAAGGATAGTAGCCGGCAGCGCCGGAAAGCGCCTGCGCACCCACCTGTCCCCAGGATGCCTTTAATTTGAATTCATTCAGCCAGGTGGCGTCCCGCAGGAAGGGTTCTTCCGAGATCCGCCAGCCGGCGGCAAAAGAGGGGAACAGGGCATACTTGTTCGCTGCCGGGAAACGGGAGGAACCATCGTAACGCACCACCCCTTCCAGCAGGTATTTATTCTTGAAGCTGTACCGCAGACGACCGAGATAGGAATCGATGGCCCATTCGCGGGCGGTACCCGAGTTGGCCTGTCCGTCCGCCGAACCGGCGTTTAACTGCGTAATATTGTTATCCGGGAAACCGATGCGGGAAGCCGAAACTGCTTCGTAGTAAGAATTTTCAAAGGTGTGTCCCACCAGAGCCGTAAGCTCGTGGTCTCCGAAGATCTTATTGTATTCCAGCAGTTGCTGGAGGGTTTGGTACTTCTCGTTGTAATTGGTCACGTTCAGAGAAGCCGGGCCGAGGATGTTGGTCGGCGTGATCGACTGGGTAGCCGAGAAGCGTTCGTTGCGGCCGTCCAGATAGGTATAACCTCCGATCAGGGAGAATTTCAGGTGGGGCACCACCGTCCAGTCCAACTGGAAGTTCGCGCCCAGGTCCGTACTATTTCCCTGGTAGAAAGATTCGCTGGCGAGGAAAGATACCGGCGTACCGCTCTGTTCGAAACCACCGCCCCAGTCTCCGTTCGACAAACGGATCGGGTAAATGGCAGGATACCGTACGGCCTGTCCGATGATCCCGAGCATGTTACCGGCATTACCCAGTGTGGCGGGGCCGGACGGCTGGTCGTCGTTGATGACTTTGCCCGACAGGCGGGTGGTCAGTTTCAGGCGATCGGAAATGTCCGATACCACATTCAAACGCGCATTGTAACGATCGTAGTTGTTGTTGGCGATGATACCGTCCTGGTACATATAACCCAGAGAAAGCAGGTAGCTGGACTTCCCGCTCCGGTTGGCAACGGTGATATTATGACCGGTTTGATTGGAGCGATCTTTGAGCACTTCATCGGCAAATTTGCTATTCGGATAATTGTCCGGATCACTGCCGTTGCGGAACAGTTCGACTTCTTCCTGGGTATAAGCCGGAGACAGTCCGTCATTGGTATTCGCTTCGTTCAGCAAATCGGCGTACTCCCAGGAATCTACATATTGCGGATAACCGGTAGCCGTCTGGAAACCGTAATAGCCGCTATAGCTCACCTGAATATCATCCGCTTTGGCGGTTTTGGTGGTGATCAGGATAACCCCGTTGGCCGCCCGAGAACCGTAGATCGCCGCGGTAGAAGCGTCTTTCAGTACGGAAATACTTTCGATCGCATTCGGATCGATATCGTTGAAGTTAGGGGTGGGAATACCGTCCACCAGGATCAGCGGTGAGTTGTCGGACTGCACCGAGTTGAGCCCCCGTACCTGGATGGAACCACCCTGGTTACCGGGCTGGCCGGAACGCTGTATCACAGTTACCCCCGGCATCTGCCCGGTGAGGGCCTGCCGCAATTGCGTAACGGGACGTTCGTTGATCTCTTCGGCCGTCACCTGGGCCACCGACCCTACGAGCGTTGATTTTTTCTGGGAACCATAGCCGACAACCACTACTTCGTCGAGCAGCGTATTGTCGGGAGCCATAGTCACGTCGATCGTCGTGCGATTGGCCACTACTACTTCCTGACGCTGGTAACCGGTGTAGGAAAAGACCAGCACGTCTTCGGAGCCGGACAGTTCGATCGTATATTTTCCGTCCAGATCGGTGATCGTACCCCGGGCGGTACCTTTCACCTGGATGTTCACCCCGATCAGGGGTTCGCCTTCGTCGCTGGTGACGGTACCGCTCACCGGATAGAGCGCCTTCATGCGGATAGCGCTTTCGGCAACGGACCGCAGCTGGTCGAATTTATCCTGTTTTCTGGATTGCAGACTCAGATTTTCACGATTTTCCAACTTCCGGATCTGCTGGATCTTGCGCTCCAGTTTTCGGGCGCCCTTTTTGCCCTTTTTCGTTTCGGGATGTATTACATAGTACTTGTTCCCGATGCTTTTATACATGAGGCCTACTTTTCCCAGCAGCCGGTCAATAGCCGTATTCAGACTTTCTCCGGTCTTGAAATGGAATTCCACTTCAATATTTTTTACCAGTTCGGTGTCGTAGGAGAAAAAGACCTGATAATGTTCGCTCATTTCTTCGAGCACTTCAACCAGGAGTCGGGGTTGAAGTTCGTACTCTGCTCCGCCGGCAAACAGGGGTTGTCCCAGCGCAAAGCAAAGCAGGAGCAGCGCCCAGGGGCGTGCGGATAGTTGGCAAAATTTCATATTTTTGTGTTTTAGCAAAAATTAATACCACCGGAATTACCGCTATTTAGGTTTTTCCGGTCTTTTTATCTTAGCATGATCGAAGGCGGATCGCCGGAACTTCCCTGCGGAGTCGGGAGTGATGCTTCCGGCCGGAGCCCCGTCATTTGACGATCAACTCATCATCTTCTTGCTCAATGATCAGTCCGGTGGATTCCATCAACAGCAGTACGGCTGTATCCAGGTTATTGACCGGCATCGGGAAGTTAAAGGTCCGATCCAGCAAGGTCTGGCTTTCCACCCGGGAGGAAACCCCGTAGATCTCTTCCATTTTTTGAATAATGGCTCTCAATGTCACCTCCTGCAGGATGATGGTCCCGTCCTTCCAGGAGGAAGGTGCTTCCTCGACTATTTTTCTTTTTTGGGGAATGTGCGTTTTTACGGAATAGGTGACCAGTTCTCCGGGGTCCATCAGGATATCTTCTTCCTGGTCTTCCAGGTCGACGTTGATCTTTCCTTCCTCCAGAAATACCTGGGTAGCCTCTTCGCGCGTATGCACGTTGAACACCGTACCCAGTACTTCAACCGTCAGATCACGCGTCACTACCTGAAACTTCCGGCCGTCGGTCGTGTCTTTGCGAACTTTGAAATAAGCCTCACCTTCGAGCCATACCTTCCGCACTTCGTCTTCAGACCAGTCCTGGTGAAAACTGATGTTAGAATTGGCGTTGAGGATCACGGTCGACTGATCCGGCAGACTTATCGTGCGTTGTTCGCCGTAAGCTGTGTGTAGTTCCACCGAATCAGCGGAGCGGATCCACCAGGTACCCGCCGCGATCAGAGCCAGAATGGCGGCCGCCGCACTCAGTCGTCGAAAAAAGCGCCCACTACCGGAGTGCCGGGATGGTTTGCTACCGGCTTTACCCAGTTCGTCTTCCATGTTCCCGATCTTAGTGAGGGTTTTTTCCATGATCCGGGAGGCAGCTCCGTCTTCCAGATCCGGAAAATCATTGAGCTGCCTCCACAACCGGGCCATGATGTCGGAATAGTCTTCGTCTTTAGCATCCCGAAGTTGGTCCAGGAGTAATTCCATCTCTTCCCGGGTACATTCCCCTCGGTAATACTTAGCCAATAACTGTTCCTTACTAGTCATGCGGTGGTTTGGTTTCGTTCGTTTTTCGCTTTGTTTCATAAGTAAGTCCGTAAGAATTCATAAAATATACTATTCGGATTGCGTTTTTTTTTAAAAAAAAATCTAAGTTTGGACAGGGATTTCGAAATAATATGTTCTAATTCATCGAAAAGCTGCGATTACACCGTAGACAAAAAAGGTGCTCATAACTATTCGCGTGGTTATTAGATTCCTTGCATCGAAACCAATTTGGGATGGACTTAAAGGAACAATTTCACCTTCAACAATTTGCTAAGGGCGATAAAAAAAGCTTCGTTTACCTCCACGAGAGGTACCAGTCAAAAGTCTATTACTATTGCCTGAAGTTCGTCGGCAACCGGGAGGTAGCCGAGGAGATCACTTCCGACGTTTTTGTGAAACTTTGGCAAAAGCGGGAGGAACTGCGTGATGATATCACCGTCAGCGGATTGCTCTTTAAGATCACCCGGGATTATGCCCTCAGCTACCTGCGTCAGGTGGCCAGAAACGCGGATCTGAAAAAAGCCTTTATCGAAAGTTACTTCAATGCACTGAATAATCCGGTAGAAGAGCAGATCTACCTGAAAGAAGGCATGGCCATCGCCAAACGCGCCATCGACACCCTGCCTCCCAAATGCCGGCAGGTTTTCCGCCTGCGCTATCTGGACGGACTTTCGCTGAGCCAGATCGCCGAAGAATTGCACATTTCCACCAATACCGTACAGAACCACCTGCAAAAAGGTACCCGCATTGTACGGGGCTACCTGCAGGAGCATTCCGATCTCGTTTTTTCCATTCTGCTGATCCAGATGTGGTAGGGAACTGCGTAGCCCGACCGCCTATTTTTACCTTATTTCGAAAAAATCGTTCCGGCAGGCAACCCATTGCCAGCTAATCGTTGTCTGGACTGGAAAAACTCAATGAAGCATTACCATTTTCTTTCCCTGCTATTACTGTTTACCAGCTTATTTTCTGCCTGTGAAAAAGAAGCCACCGTTGACTTACCCTTGGAATCCGAATGGTACGTAACGGCCGGTCTTGCGGGAGAAACCGAATCTTTTCCCAATACCTTCGATTGCGAGACGGAAGATCAGGACAATATCATCCTCTACAAAACCTACCGCCACCCGGACGCTGCCAGCCCCCATTCGGATGTGTTGTTCATCCCGGCCGCTTCAGCCGACGGAACGCTGAAACTCGGGATCTTTGTCCAGGACCGGGAGCTGTGGAAAGCCGATTTCCCCCTGGAATTGCATCAGGGTACAGGCCGGGGCCTGTTTATGACCTACACCTATCATCCCGAACCAGGCCGGGTACTGGAATGGATCAGTCAGGGATCTTCCCGCTTTCAGATCGATGAATGGACGGAAGACGGCTGGATCAGCGGTAGTTTTTCGGGCTACTTTCAGCCACGCGAGGGTGCTGAGGGCTGGGTGAGGCTTTCCGACGGCCGGTTCAGCGTTCAGGTACAAAGCATCGATTATACCGATGAGTAAGGCGGGCATTATCTGTAATGACAAATGAACTTGGGTGCAAAAAAAATAGCAACGTCAATTTCAATAGCAATTGCAATGGCTGAGTGGTATTGAAATTTAATTTGCAATTGTTATTGAGATTGAGGCCTCCACTTGGTATAAGTTAAAATGTCATTTCAGCTATCAGCTAGTCCTTTCGGGAATTGAGGAGATCTTCGTGGGTAAAATCCACCAGCCGGGTACCGTTCCAGTGTAGCGCTTTGGTCGTGCGGGTCATTACCCCGTTGCCCATTTCATCGTTTTTGCTTTCTTCCTTTATCCAGAGTATTCGGTCCGGCAATCCCTCTCCGTGATCCGGCATCCGATACTCCTCAAACATGTACCCGAAACCGGCATCCGCCCAGTTGCGGGTATGGCCCAGATCGTGGAGTTTGCGGCCATCCCAAAAGATGTTGGCTTCTCCGTTGGTGTAACCACAGGCCTCGTAGGCAAAGGACGGCTGGATGAGATGAAGCACCCCGGGAACACTATGGCCGCCCGAAACTTTTAATTCCAGGTAATGGCCTAACTCACCGATAGCCGGGAAAGCGAGCTGTGCAAGCAATGCGCCATCTTTGACGACGCGGAGTTCAGTCGTGATCTCATCGCCTTCCGCCGAACTTGCGCCCAGCAGAAACCATTCGCCCTGGTTTCCCTTCCGGCTCAGGTGGCTGACCAGTCCGCTCCACAACCAACCGCGCTGCGTACGGCCTTCCCATTCGGTTTCTATTTCCAGCCAGGGGAAGTTCAGCCCGTTGATCATCGCCGACGCACCAATGCTTTGCACCCGGAGCAATTGGGCCAGTGGCAACTGCGCCACGACCTTCCCCTGTGTATGGGGTGCATCGCGCAGATTGACCCGGTCGCCGAAAAGCAGAACGGTCTCACCCGGTTCGAAAGTTCCGTAGGGTCGGTGTGGCGTATCGAACTGGGCCTGGGCGCTCTGGTAGCCGATCAGCAGGACGATTATATGGAGTAATAGATCCCTTTTCATGGTAGCGCAGATTTAAATGGTAGGTTGAGGTATACTATACCGGCCGGATGCCAAAGGTTACCATCAACCGATCCGTTCCAGCAGCCAGCTTTTATTGGCCAGCGGCTGGGTCTGTTCGATGGACTGGACAAAACGTTCCCGCTCTTTTCCTTTGATCGGCCGCCATTCCGTGCGGATGAGATGCTGGAACAGACGGCTGGCCAGTTTGAGGAAATTCGCATTGGATTTCTTCTGATATTCCGACAGTTGGCGGTTGCGGGCGATATAGTGCCGCGTGGCCTCGATTAGCGAAAAGAAAGCTTCCGTTTCCCGCAGGTGAAAATACACTTTCAGCTGGATGATCTTGGCCGAAAGATGGTAAAAAGCGTCGGTAAATTCCACTTCAAACAGCAGATGGAGCGCCCGCGTGTAATCTCCCTGCTCAAAGTAGAGCGATGCCAGGTTATAGCTGTAGGCGTTTTCCCGGACTTCCTCCGGCAGGTAATCCCGGTAGGTATGGATGAATTCTTCCGTCCAATCGTACGCCCGCAGTCGCATGGCACTCGTGATGATATTGCTGTAGGACCACTGGGACAATTGCCCGTTCTTCAGCAGGATGCCTTCGGCGAGTAATAGCTTATATAATTCCCAGATCTCCTGGTAGAAGGCGCTTTTGCCGATATTGATCTGGCGGACACATACGTTGAGGGCGTAGTTGTACAAAATGCGAAGTTCCCGCTGGGGGATGATGGGGCGATAGGTCGCCAGCAATTCTTTCAACTGGAAATAATGCTCCGTTTCCCGCGGTGATTCCAGCATCCGCAGTGCCTGCGAATAAACCTGAATGAGCGGGATCTCCTCCAGTTCCGGCTGACGGGCCTTATAGCTTCGGATCTCTTCCAGGAAGTGGCAGGTATATCCGGCATTGACCACAGCGTTGCGGCTGGTCATATCGCAGGCGATCCGGAGCTTATTGATGAAGTAGTAACGATCCAGCGCGTCGTTTTCCCGTTGCAGGTCCTCCCCTTTTCTCCGCTGGCCGCCAGTGAGACTGAGCTGATCCATTTTTTCGTAGAGCTGGTAGGCCTGATGGAAATAGTCGTAGCTGCGATCATCCCGTTTGCTGCGCCAGAGCTTCCAGCGGCGGATCTGGCGGTTGACCTGTTTGGGAAGATCGCGATCGAGCAGATCCAGACAAAGGTATTCGAGATGCTGCTCGGGCTGGGCCTGGAACTGACTTACACTCAGGTACTGGTACGCCAGTTGTAAAAGATCCGAAACCAGATTGTTAAAAGCCAGTTCCCGGAAAGGCTGTTTGCCGAAAACCTGCCGGTGAACGACCGCCTTTTCCAGATCCGGATGTTGAAAGTCCGGAGCGAACTGTAATACGTGGTGGCAAAGCTTTCGCAATTTGGTATTCTTATTAAAAAAAGGCGAATCAACCAGTTCCCGGAAACGGGTACGTTCCCGGGTTTCCATTTTGCGTAGTAATTCCAATAGTAGGGTGTCCGTCATGAGTTCTTCGTAAATCGGTTAGGCATAAGTTCTTCCAGCTTGATCGGATTGGAGTGATCAATACTTCTGTAGCAATGGAGAAAACACAACCGGCTCATACAGAGACCGATAAATCTCTTTTTGGCATCGATATTCCCCATTTTTCGGGCCTTCTTTAAATGCGGAGCTTTTTTTTCTGCTTAAAGTTATTGAAAAACTGCTATATACCTAGTAAAACGCCTAACAAAAACAGCTATACCAGCAAAACACAAATATTTGATTATCAATTTTATATATAATTAAAAAGTCATATTATCAGCTATAATTCCGTTTAAATGTACTTTCTCCGGGACGTTTGACCTGATAAATTTGTATCCATAATCGCAGGTCAGCTCTAAAAAGGTGTAAGGTCAGACGTGAAAAACCAACGACTCCCACCCCATACGGGCACCCGACATACCCGCAAAAGTGCGGTATAGCAACTGCTCTCAAATCACAAATTATAATTCCTGGTCATAAACCGAAAAAAATGAAAAGACTGTATTTTACCCTATGCTTTCTCCTAACCCTCAGTGGATTCACTTCGCTCCAGGCCCAATCGGATTGCCTGGCGCTCAAAGTTGAGCACACGACCGCTACCGCCGGTGAAACTGTTTGTGCCGATGTAATGGTCGAAAACTTCACCAGCATGCTGGGCATGCAATTTTCCATGCGCTGGGATCCCCAGGTACTTTCCGTTACGGGCGTTAACAATATGAACCTTTCCGACCTTAGCCAAACCAATTTCAGTTTTCCCGCAACCGCACCCCAGTACCCCGACCGGCTCCGGGTGGTTTGGTTCGACCAGTCTACCAATTCGGTAGATGTGCCGGATAACACGGTCATCTTTAGCGTCTGTTTTGATGTAGTCGGGGAAGTTGGCACTTCCAGTCCCATTCTGTTTGACGATACCCCCACCGACATTGAATTTGCCGCCAGGATCGGAGGGGAAATTGACACCAAAGCCGCCAGACTGCATAGCGGAAGCGTCTCGGTGGGCTTCCCCGCTCCGGTTGTACCCCAGATCGATATTGAGTCGTGCCCCGTTGCGGATGTTTGCTCGGAAGTCCCCCCTCCCGGCCTTTCTCCCATCGTCAGCATGGGTACCCCACCCTACAACTACGCCTGGACCGGACCTAATTTATTCTCCTCCAGTGAGCTCGAGATCTCCGAATTGGTCCCCGGCAATTATCTGCTGCAAGTACAGGACGCCAACCTGGCCACCAGCAGCGTGCTGTTTCATGTAAATGATCAGAGCCACACCAAACTGGTTTTTTCCGACGTCCTCGTGAATCACCCAAACGACTGCCAGGAGAACAGCGACGGTTCTATTTCCTTTACCATGCGTAATGGCAGCGGCTCCTACAGCTATAGCTGGAACGACGGCTCCGAATCCCGGGACCGCAGCGGTCTGGGTGGCGGCATCTATACCGTTACCGCTACGGATATGCTGCTGGGCTGTTCGGTGGTCCGCAGTTTCACGCTGGTGCCGGAGAACGATGACCAGTTGTTCCAGTTCGCCGACATCACGGATGTATCCTGCGGTACGACTAATACCGGAGCGATCCGGCTGGTAATTGGCGGAGAATTCGAAGGCACCACCGTAAGCTGGAATACTGGAGCAACCGGCCCGGAGATCACCGGTCTGGCTACCGGCAATTACAGTGCCACCGTCACCAATAGCGGCGGCTGTACCTTTGAATGGTCCGGGAAAGTAGAAGTTTCGGATGAGGTGGAATTTACCGGCGAGGTCGGCTATACCGACTGTGAGCAAAGTTCCGGCTTCATCAACCTGAATATGCCGGGTGATCCGTCGGACTTTACCTACGCCTGGAGTACCGGTGAGCAGACCCAGAACCTTAGTGGACTTTCCTTCGGAGCTTACCGGGTGACGGTGACCAACACCGCCAGCGGATGTACCGGCTACCGTCATTTCTACATCAAAGACGAAGCGTTCCTTACCGGCAGCAACTGGGAATGTACCGTTGTTGACGAACAAACGGTCTTTGCCAAGGTCTATACGGTCGTTTGGGGAGGTGGTACTCCACCTTATACTTTCAACTGGAGCAACGGAGACAGTATGACCGATGAACTCATCGGCTTCACCACCATCTCCCTGCCCGGTACCGTAATTGTGACCATTACCGATTCGAAGGGCTGTGTAACGGTTGCCGAACCGGTCACGCCCGATTGCACCGGCGGCAGTGAATCCTCATTTTCCACCGCCTCTTCTTACAACTGTATCGAAGATGAGAACGGCCAGCAATCCCAGGCCGAGATCACTTACCGGGTTTGGAACGGAGGTACTCCGCCATACACTTTCGCCTGGAGTAACGGATTGACCGAGACCGCTGACCAGCAAAGTACCATCATCGCACCGGCCGACGCCATCCAGTCCTACACCGTGACGGTGACCGATCAGTTCGGCCAGACCCACATTTCGAAAAAGATCATCCCGGTCTGTCAGATCGACGGCACGCCCCTGCACATGGACATTGGCGATGCCACGGTCGACGCTCCGGGTGAATCGGTCTGTGTCCCGATCACCGTAGAGAATTTTACGGGCATTGCCGGGCTGCAGTTCACCATTAGCTGGGATCCGTCCCAACTGGTTATCGATGATATCACGTCCGATCTGCTGCCCAATTTCGGTACCCACAATTACAATCTCGGCAATTACGCCAGTGGAAACTATCCCGGTACGGCCACCTTCAGCTGGATCGACGTCAATACCCAGGGCGTTGATCTGCCGGACAACAGCCCCATGTTGGAGGTTTGTTTCACCAGTATCGGTGACGCCCCCCAGACGGAAGTCATCCTCAGTAACCACCCCACGATCATTGAGGCCTCTACCATCACCTCGCAGGTCATCCCCGTCGTTACCAGCGGGGGCACCATCAGCATACAAAACGGTATCTCCAAAAATGTCTGGCCCGGCGATACGGATAACAACGGCCTGGTGGATCATTTCGATCTGTTGAACATTGGTCTGGCTTTTGGTGAGAACGGCTACCCCCGGCCCGACGGCAACCTGAACTGGGAAGCCCAGTTCGGAGTACCCTGGAACCAGCAAACACCTAATACCCAAACGGACTACCGCCACATCGATACGGACGGGAACGGTACCATCAACGCCATCGACACCCTGGCGCTGGCGCTGAATTACCGGCTGTTCAACGAGAACTGGGACGGTGAGGACGGCTACACCCAGCGGGAAACCCTGCCGGAATCCGCCCGTACTACCGGTACGCCGATCTTTGTCGATACCTACGCCGTACAGGAGGGCGATATGCCGGTATTCAACATTCTCCTGGGCGATGAAGCCAGCAGCGAAAGCACCGTATACGGTCTGGCCTTCAGCATCAATTACGATCCCCTGGCCATCGTGCCCGGCAGCCTGCAATTATCGTTTGACAATTCCTGGATCGGTCAGGAAGAGCAGGATATGCTGACCTTTTACCGGGTCGATACCCAGGCCCACCGTATCCACGTGGCCATGACCCGTACGGACGGGGTGGACATTACCGGTAAAGGCGCGATCGCCCAACTCCTGGTGACCATTGAAGATGTGATCTTCCGGTCCGATAACTACGATATCCCGATCTCCATCGAAAACGCCCGCCTGATCACGGCTGCCGAAGAGGCCGTACCCGTAGCGGAGCGCAGTTCCGTGATCACCGTTTCCACGACGGGTACGATCGATCCGGCCCTCGATCAGCAGATCCGGGTATATCCGGTACCGGCCCGGGACGTGCTCTTTCTGAAGACGCCCCAAATTCACATCGAGTCCATTGAACTGTACGATCTCGAGGGTCGTCGTTTGCAGCGCTGGACCGGCTCGCCGGATCGCTTGCCGCTTACCGATCTGCCGCAGGGCACCTATGCGCTCCGTTTGATCACCGCGCAGGGCGTAGCGGTACGCCGGGTCGTATTGTTGCATTAGTCTATCGGGAGCCGGGTACGTTCCACCGGAGCGGCCCGGCTCCCCATGATCAACATTCCTTTTTACACCAAAAATATTATCAGCATGTATCGCATCGCTCTATATCTCCTTTTGCTTTTTCCGGTAGCTCTGACGGCTCAGAATACCAATCTCAGCGGTTTTGTATCCACCGAAAGCGGTTCTTTCGTGAATGATGTGGAAGTAAAACTGTTTGACGACCAGGGGCAGTTGATCACCACTACCCTCACCGTCAACGGTAAGTACACCTTTACTAATCTGGCTTCCGGCTACGACTATACCATTCGCCTCGACAAAAGCGGTCATCCGCTGAACGGTTTGTCCACCTTTGATTTTGTAATGATTGCCCAGCACCTGCTCGCCGTCAATCCCCTGCCAACCGAAAACCTGCTCCTGGCGGCCGATATCGATGGTTCCAATTCCATTTCCGTCGCGGACCTGCTCTATTTACGGGAAATGATCCTCGGGATCATCAACGAATTTCCGGGGCAACGCAACTGGCTGTTTCTCGCCGAAGACCAAACCCCATCGGATCCGGCCCAGATCAATACGTTCACCTTTAACCTCAGCGGCAGTACGGTCTTTAAAAACTTTGTGATCTTGAAGATCGGGGATATGAATAGGACGGCATCCTTTGATTAAGATAGCAGTTGGGAGGTTCGAAAGTTGAGACCTGAAGGGTAGAAGTAATTTGTTTGTTTTCCACCGTCAACCTTCCACCATCAACCATCAACCATCAACCATCCCAAAAAACTATTACGCAAATTCAACATAGGAGAGCTTCCTCGTTCAGTAGCGGGGAAGTTTTTTTTATGGAACTGGTTTGAATATTCCAAAACAAGAGCAGGACTCAGGATTTTTCATTGATCAGTTTCCGGTAGAGCCGGCGGGGAGTGAATCCCCGGAGGAGGTCATTGCGTAGCAAAAGTCGTTTCACCAGCGCCGTGTTTAAAAGCAGGGACAGGATCGGTTCCACGAAACGGAAATGCCGCTGGATCAGATTGACGGCCCGGTTCATGAGCAGTACGTTGCGGTATTTACGCCGGGCGGCTCGCCGGTATTTCTTCGTCACTCGTTGGGAGAAATCTTCCTCCTCGTAAGCATCGCGGATCAGTTCCGCCGCCAGCTTCCCCATGCTCATCGCGTTGCCGACGCCCATACCGGTGATCGGGTTGACACAAAATGCCCCGGCACCGACATAGATGAGATTAGAGTCCGACCACCGAACCCGCGTGGCCAATTCCATGGTGGTACCTCTGCTTTTGCCCAGCACACGGGCATCGGCAAAACGTCCTTTCAGTCCCGGAACCGATCCCAGGTAAGCCGTCAGCAACGCCGGCATGTTGAACGGGGCTGACCGATAGCGCGACTGCTGCACGCCCACTTCCACATTGTAGCGCCCGCCGGAGAGGGGGCACATAAACAGGCATCCCCGCACCGGTTGCTCGAAATAATAGACTTCCAGTCCTTTTTCTCCAGCCGGTGCAATCCCTTCGTAGTACTGGCGACTGAAGACAAAAAGGTGAGGATTCTCGGTGGGTGTGGGCTGAGCTCCGGCAGCCATAACGACCAGGTCGGCATCGATGATCAGGTCCTTCGCCGTCAGTCTCCATCCGCCGTCTTTTTTATGGATGTCTTCAATTTTTGCGGGAGTGATCACCCGGGCGGATGTAGCATCCTGCACCTGGCGGAACAAAAAAGCGTCCAACTCGGCCCGGTTGGCGGACAGCCGCGGCAGATTAGATTTCGGATAAGCCACCGAGAGATCGATCTGATCACTCCAGAAACGATAGTTCCAGGTTTCCAGCAGTAATTGATCCCGGTGCAGGCGGCTCAGGAATTCCGGAGAAAGGTCCCGGAGGATGCGATAGACCCGACCGTCAAAACTTTCTCCGCAGACTTTATCCCGGGGGAATTCGGCCCGATCCACCACCAGGTGTGGAATTCCGAAACGACTCAGATAGAGGGAAGTGGTCGCTCCGGCCGGTCCGGCACCGACGATACACACTTTTGTCTGCAGGTATTTGGGTTCGCGCTCCATCGGGCGCAAGATAGGGAAAAGTGGGCAGCAGGTTGGAAACCCGAAAACGGAGTACTTGCAAATTTTGCCCGGTTTCGGGCAAAATTTGCAAGTCGAAAAATTATTCTCCCAGACGGTTGGACTCTTCTTCCAGTCCGGTCTGACGCCGACGGCTTTTGACGTTTTCGTTACCGAAATTGTAGCTTAGGCTCAGGGCAACCCGGCGGCTGTCAAATCGACCGAAACCGACGGAGTACAGGCCATTGAATTCACTGTAGCCGTCCCAGCCCGATTCGTAGAACAGGTCATTGACGGACAGCTTGGCGTTGAGCCGGTCGCCCAGGAATTTTTTCTGTAGACCCAGGTTGAGGCTCCAACTGGATTCGTAGCGGAAAACGCCGCCCCAGACACCGGGTCCGCTGTACCATCCGGAAACTTCTCCTTTGAAACCCGCCGGCAGGTCCAGCGTGTGCTGTTGGAAGATATTATAGGTCCAGGCCTGTACGTCCACAACCGCACCGTTGCCGTAATCCGCCTGGTTGTCCAGGTGGGAACCGCTGAGATTGAAATAAGCGTTCCAACCCTTGGTCATCTGTACCGGAGCGCTGATGTTCAGGCTGTAGATCTTTTGTTCGGACAGGTTCTCCCAGGTGATGAAACTTGCCCGGGGGTCTACATCGTCCGGAGCGATCAGACGGGTGATCTGATCGGTCGTACGGCTGTAGGCCAGTTTGAAATTATAGCGATAGGCCAGCGTATAACCCAATTCCAGGTTATTGACGATCTCGGGCCGCAGGAAGGGGTTCCCTTTTTCGTAGGACAACTGACTCAACTGATTATTGAACGGATTAAGTACGTTGTAATCCGGGCGATTGATCCGGCGGCCGTAGGCCAGGGCCAGAGTGTGCTGTTCGGCAACTTTCCAGGTAAGTCCGGCATTGGGGAACCAGTTGAGATAATTCAGTTCTACCGGTGGCTCCTGAAGCTCGGGCCGGTAGGCCTGCAGGTCACCCGTCGCGTCGGTTTGTTCGGCCCGCAGTCCGAGCGTAAAGTTCCATTTCTTTCCGAGTGCGCGGTCAAAGCTGAAATACCCGGCGTAGACCCGCTCGTCGTATTTGAAGCGGTTGGAGCGAAAATCATTGAACTGGTTCACATTGTTCAGGACATCGTAGAATCCGAAATTGTTGTCGGTTACGACCTGACTCAGTTTTCCGCCCAGTCCCAGCTTTCCGCCCAGGATACCGGTATTGTAATCCAGTTTCAAAGTAGAGATATCGATCTCGGTGGGGGTATCGAAGAAATTGATGATCTCGGTCAGTACCACCTGTTCGTTGGCGTCGTAGTACAGGTTGGGCTGCAACCTTTCCGATTCGGTACGATAGCGGCCGTAATCCGCATCGATATTCAAGGTTTGCCCCTTGCCGTTGTCAAAGCGGTAATTCAGGTTATAGGCACTCTGCCGCATACGATTGTCCGCAAAATTATTGGCGATCAGCACACTGTCGGTAACCTCCGGGCTCGTCTGGGACGCAATGCCCATCCGGTTGTTGAGCCGGCGTTCTCCGTCCAGGTTCTGGGCCGTAAACAAAGCACCGATGGTGTGGTGCTTACCCAGGAAGAGGTCCGCTCCCATTCTGACGTTGAAGTTCTGCCAGGAATTGACAATACGGTTCGACTCATCGATCACCAGGCCATTCTGGAAGCTGCGGAAATTCATATTGTTGAATACCTCTCCGGTAGTGGCTCCCGCCGTAGCGAACAAACTCAGCCCTTTATTCCGGTAATTACCGCTCGCGTTCAGGCTGGAACGGTGGTAACGGCCCTGGCTGGAAGACAAGCTTAGCGAACCGTTGGAACCCATACTTTTGTCCCGCTTCAGCCGGATATCGATGATCCCGGCATTGCCCTCGGCTTCGTAGCGAGCACCGGGATTGGTAATGATATCGATCCGGTCGATCTGTTCGGCCGACAGGTTTTGCAGGTAATTGGTCAGGTCCTGACCGGTGAGCGGCAGTCGTTTTCCATCGACGTACAGCAGTACCCCGGAGCGTCCCAGCACATTGATGTTATCGTTATTGTCTACGGTTACTCCCGGTGCTTTGCGCAACAGAGACATCCCATCGCCACCCGCGCTGTTGATCGTACCTTCTACGTTGAAAACGGTGCGATCCGGTTTCACCTCCACCAGTACCCGCTGGGCCCTGACCGTGGCCGTTTCCAGTTCCACAGCCTGGGAAGCGAAGGTGAGTGTACCCAGCTCCAGGTCCTGTCCGGCTTTCAGTTCTATATCCGAGCGGTTCAGATTGGCGAAACCGACATAGGTAGCCTCCAGCCGATAGCGATCGGCCGGTAGTTGCCGAAAGCGGAATACCCCGGATTCGTCGGTTGTTTCCACTTTCACCAGCGCACTATCCGCCAGGCGGTAGAGTACGACATTGGCAAAGGGAACTGCGGAACCGGAATTTTCGGTGAGTTTGCCGGAAATACCGGCGGTTTGGGCGGATATACCCAGGGCAAGGGCTGCAAACAGCAGCGCGAGTACAGTTTGTTTCATTGTCAGGTGATTTATACAGTCTATTGGCTACAAACTTCCGTTTACGATAACAGGACTTCCCATCCAACGAAAAGTTGCAGGCAGCAAAATTAAACCAAAATGGTTTAACATTCACCAAAAGAAACAAATAATTATACACAGACCCGGAATAAGGATACCAATCGGATAAAAACGGCAACCA
Organism: Flavilitoribacter nigricans DSM 23189 = NBRC 102662; assembly: GCF_002646595.1. Lineage (GTDB taxonomy): Bacteria > Bacteroidota > Bacteroidia > Chitinophagales > Saprospiraceae > Flavilitoribacter > Flavilitoribacter nigricans. The sequence continues at coordinate 12,296 of NZ_PDUD01000011.1, read as the reverse complement.
ACTCCCAGTTTCACCGGACAAACAAAAGCAGGCATGGTGCAAGGGTATATATCATACAGTAGAGCGATGGGCCTTTAAGAACCGAACTGATTGAAGAAATCGTTTGGTTTTGGCACGTCCTGTCAGATCTTTCCAATCCGATGGTCTATTAGTGCAATTTGTTACCCGCACGGTGCAAAACACGACCGGTCGGGAGCACCCAATAAATTTTATCTTTGTCGAATTAATCCTGACCAAAACATCAGTCCGATTCCGGCTGTTCTTAGGAAGAACCCGAAACCCGGGGTCCGCTGATCAAAAAAATTGAAAATAATCTGTTCATGAACAATCACACCTATGTGGCCATTATGGCCGGCGGAGTCGGCTCCCGTTTTTGGCCCGCCAGCCGGGAAGCCCGACCCAAGCAATTCCTGGATGTAATGAATACCGGGAAATCCCTCATCCGCCTGACCTTTGAACGATTTCTGGCCCTTTGCCCACCGGAAAATATCTTTATCGTCACCAATAAGATCTACCGCGATCAGGTGCGGGAGCACCTGCCGGAACTCACGGATAACCAGATCCTCTGCGAACCTTCCCGCAACAACACCGCTCCCTGTATTGCCTATACAGCCCTTAAACTGTACGCCCTCGACCCGGAGGCCAACCTGATCGTGGCGCCTTCCGATCACGTGATCCTGAGCGAGATCCAGTTTATCGATACACTGAAGCAGGGGCTGAAATTCACCGCCGAAAACGACGCCCTGCTCACCCTGGGTATCCGCCCGACCCGGCCGGACACCGGCTACGGCTACATCCGGTACGAGCAAAACGGGGACAGCGAGGTTAAGAAGGTCCGGCAGTTCACCGAAAAACCGGTGCTGGAACGCGCCCGGGAATTTCTGGCCCAGGGCGACTACCTCTGGAACGCCGGCATTTTCGTCTGGCGCGTAAAGACCCTGCTGGATGCCTTTCAGAAAAATGCCCGGGAGATCTACGATATCCTCTCTGCCGGGCAGTCGAAATACAATACGAACGAGGAGCAGGACTTCATCGATACCAATTATCCCCGCACACCCAGCATCTCCGTGGATTACGCTATTATGGAAAAAGCGGATAACATTTACACCATCCCCTCTTCCTTCGGCTGGAGCGACCTGGGCACCTGGGCCTCGCTGCACAGCGAAACGGAGAAAGACGAGCAGGGCAACCGGATCAGTGGCGCCAAGATCATTACCCATGACACGCACAACAGCCTGATCCGGATCCGACCGGATAAACTGGCGGTCATCGGCGGGCTCGATGATTTTATCGTAGTGGACGAAGGCGACGTATTGCTGATCTATCCCAAGAACCGGGAACAGGAGATCAAAGCACTCACGGCGAAGGTGCGGGAAAATTACGGACCGGAATATCTGTAGTGAAAAAGAAGTATAGGAATTCATCCCGGTATTGGGAATACCAACAACCGGGATGATCCCATGATTTGATCAAGTCCGGCCCACCGAAAGCGGGCCCTTTTCAAAAAAATGAACTTTAGGTGTTTAAGGAGTTGTGTATCCTTCCCGGGAAAGCATGAACGCTATTGCCGGATATCTTTGCTCCTATGCCGGCAAAAAAAAACTCCTATACCAGGGGAGGCTCTCGGGTATAGGAGCGTATTACATACTATGAGAAAACTACACACTTCAAAAGTAGGGAATTAAACGGCTGCTGAAAGGCTCTTTTATGCAGTGGTGCAAGCGGGGCCATTTGTGGTGCATATGACTTAGGAAACGTATTAGAAATTTTATGCAGAAGATCGGTTTGGCGAAGCATTCGAGCCGGTCGGCACGGTAAACGGGTCCTAAAAGAACGAAAAGAATGGAGCCGTCCGAAAAACTTTCGGCGGATCGGCGGACAAACTTCCTCAATGACAAGAGATTACAGGGAGAAGAAAAGACAGGTCACTTAGGGGCAAAAAAAAATCCTACACCCCGAAGGGAAAAGAGGTGTAGGAAGAATTAAACATACTATGAGAAAACTTATACACAAATATAAGCCTAAGCATGCCTAAGTTTTTTCTGGTTTTAGGAAGTGGTGTATCGCTTGTTGTAAGTGGTGCGGATGGGTTAGTTAACGGGGAAAATATCGGACAAACGGTACAATAATCGGAGGATTTGGCTCATTTTAAATGATAAAAATAAACCGCCCAGAAAGAAATTTTATCAATTAGCATAAAAATTCTAACTTTGATTACTAGCCTGATAAAATAAGTTGCGATTAAAAAGAGTTGCGCGCTTACCCAAACAGAACTGTCTGAAAACCGCCGGATAAATAGTTTCCGGTCCGACTGTACAACTTGTAAAAGATCCTGCTCCCCAGATGTTCCGCAACTCACGATCCGCAACGCGAATTAACAACAGTATATGCTTCGTTTTTTTCGTCCCCAACCTTCCGAACTTACCGATCGGGAACTGCTGGAGCGCTTCCGGCGGACCGGAGAAAGTGAGTGGCTGGGTCACGCCTACGAACGCTATATGGAACTCGTCTACGGTCTCTGCCTGAAATACCTCGGTGATGAAGGGCTGGCGGAAGACGCGGTGATGACGGTATTTGAATCCCTGCTCGTCAAAGTTCCCGAACACGATATACAGAATTTCCGAAACTGGTTATACACCTTTGTGCGCAACCACTGCCTGATGCAGTTGCGGCGCGAAAAGCCACATTTAACAATATCTTTAGAACCGGAATTTATGCAATTTGAGGATTCCTGGCATCTAATGGATGAACATTCGGAAAACGGACAACTTAAACATCTGGAAGATTGCCTCAGCCGGCTGTCTCCCCAACAAAAGAGTTGTATTAAGTTGTTCTATTACGAAGAGAAAACTTATAAAGAGATCGCAGACATGAAATGCCACGAAGTCGGTAAGATCCGTTCTTACATCCAGAACGGGCGCCGCAACCTGCGCATCTGTCTGGAGAAAAAACAAGCCAAAGCCAAGCATCTTGAATAATCGCGATGAACATATCGTCAATTCCCTTCGCCGCTGGATACAGGGCGATATAGACCAAAAGGAAGAGAACCGACTGGATCGCCAGGCCCGGGAGGATGCCTTTTTGGGGGAAGCGCTCGAGGGTTATCGCCAATTTCCCGGCAGCAAGCACCAGGAACGCCTGGAGCGCATGCGGGAACAATTGCAGACCAATACCCAAAAACGAAAAAAACGCGGAGGCGTTCTGATCGCTCTGCCCTACCGCATTGCAGCGGCCGCCGCAGTAGTACTGGCCGTTGGCTTATTCTGGTGGCTGAATCCCACCCAGTCAGCAGATCTGGCCGAAGCCGCCCCGACGGAACAAACGGAAAGTGAAAGCGCTGCCCGCGAAATGAGCCCGCGAAATCCCGAAAATACAGTTACAGTGCCGGAGATCCGGAATGCCGCCGGCAATGGACCGGTAGACGACGCGGCAAACATACCTGCACCGGCCGTACAGGCATTCGCCGATAGCCAGGAAATATTGGAGGAGGCGGAAATGGAAGCGGACGAATCCCAACTGCTTGAATCCGTCACCGCCAACCCGGCACGGAACGAAGTCTTAACCAAACCGCAGGACAGCGCCCTGGCGCTGCGCCGCAGCACGGTCGAAGAGCAGGCCCAAACGCGGTCACGGGTCAATGAAGACCAGCAACTGAGTCCCATTGTCGTACCACCCGCACCGCCGCCCGCTAACGATTTTGCGATCGGTGGAGTAAAACTGGAAGCGCCCCAGGGTACCCGTCTGGTGACCGGTCAGGTACTCGATCGTTCGGGTAGCCCCCTCAACGGCGTGCTGGTAGTCACCCCCGGCGACCGCACCGGAACCATCACCAACCTCAACGGACAGTACGAAATACTGCTGGATTCCAACGTACAGAAACTGGAATTCCAACGCACCGGCTATTCTTCCCAGCGCATTGACATTCCCGATTCCCAAAATTTTGTCCGGGTGACCATGGACGAAAATGCGACCACCGTAGATCAAATGATCGCGGCTAAGGAAGAGGCCAAAAAGAGTAAAAAGGACAAACTCGAACCGGCCGTAAACCCTTCCTCACTCAACCTGAACATCGCCGAGCCGGCCATTAGTTTACGGCGTTTTGAGCGTTACCTACGTCGCAACCTGCAATACCCGCAGGCCGCGATCGACCAGGAGATCAGTGGATCGGTGACCCTCCGGTTCATCATTCTACCGGACGGACGGGTATTGGATATCAAAGCGATTTCCGGCCCCGGCGAACTGTACGAAGAGGCAATACGCCTGATCCGGGAAGGCCCGAAATGGGATATCACCAACGGTGGTGACAAGAGTATCACCTTTACTTATCGCTTGGATTTTTCCCTGTAAGACCAAAGCCGTAAAAAATACATGAGGCCTGTGGATCGATTTACGATCCACAGGCCTCATCTGCTTCGGGGCAGTTTATTTGCTTTAAGAAGCGATCCGCTGGTTGAAGAAGCGTTCGAAGAAGCGCGGCAGCGCATCGCGCAGGAACTGGTTGCTACCATTGCTCAGGAGCACAATGCCGATCCTCGATTCGGGACAGAACCCGATCTCGGCCCGGTAACCGTTGACAAATCCTCCGTGGAAAACGATCCGGTGTCCGTCTTTCACCAGGTTTCGCCAGCCCAGACCATAACCGCTATCTTCCATCGGGCTCCAGGAACGCATCACGCCTTCCCGGGGAGAAACGCCGATCTGTTTTTTCGTGATCTCTTCCAGGCTCTGGGGAGACAGGAGGTCCGGATGTTCGCCCATCATTAACTGCAGCCATTTGGACAGATCGCTGGACGAGGCGTTAACGCCGGCGGCCGGCTCCACATCGTACCACTTATCCCGAAAATCGAGGCGGTAATAACCGGAAGATTTCCGGGCGTGCGGTTGGGCGGCCCGCGGGGTAGCGCTCATTTTTGCAAATCCGACCGAAGCATGCTGCATCTCAAGCGGCTGAAAAATACGGCTGGTCAGCAGACTGTCGTAGGAAATGCCCGTAGCCTTTTCCACCACATCGCCGATCAGGCTGTAGGCTACGTTCTGATAGTTGTAGATCTCTCCGGGCCGGTGCGGCAGATTCACTTTCGCCAGTCGCGGAACGATCTCGCGGTACGGCACTGACATATTCAGCAAATTGGAATAAGCGTGGCGGGGAAGGCCGGTGGCGTGGCTCAAAACGTTGCGAATGGTCAGGGCATTCGTAGCCGTTCTGCTTTTCAGCCGAAAATCCGGTAGGTATTTGACGATGGGATCATCCCAGTCCAAGATACCTTCATCCACCAGCATGCCGACCAGTACCGGTGCAAATCCCTTGGAAAGGGAGGCCAGCCGGAAAACCGTCTGATCGTTTACCAGGAACGGATTATCGAGATCGGTGATGCCGTATCCCGTATGCAGCACTTCCTGGCCGTTGTACACCACCGCCAGGGAAATGCCGGGGATACTTTCGACGGCCATGGCCTGCCTTAATTCCGAAATGAAACCGTCCAGCGTGCGTTGCAAAGCCGGCTCGGTGGTGGGAACGGGAAAAGAAGATACGGGCATTCTGGTACTGTCCTTGGCCAGGATACTACCGCTTCCAATCCAATCGTACGCAAATAAAATGACTACACTAAATACTGTGAAGAAGCCAATACTTCTCGAAATACGCATGATATAAACGTGTTATCAATATTATTTGGGGTTTCGTATACTGCCTGGGGGATTAGGTAGTGTTTAACGATAAAAAAAAGACAATTCGTCTTTCTTTACAAGAATTTTGAGAACCTTATGAAAAAAACAATGTTGTTGACATGAGATCCTACGACAATTTTTTGTCCGAAATGGATCGCCCGTTCTGTAAACAACACGCCGAAAGTCTTTATCTGCCCCTTAATCAGTGACGATCATCGGAACCGCCACATGGATATAATGCAAAACCGGGAATAAGTAACAGATCAATTTTGCTAAAAATTGTGATTTCCGATTTGTTTGCCGCATTATTTATGGCCAGTTTCCATTGTCCCAACAATCGGCTACGGACAGCATTTCAACCTGTCAACCATCTTCTTCCGGTAGAGAAATTGAGCTCCGGATCCAATACAATTTATCGTACGCAATATAGCAGGAGGATCACCAGGACCCTCCGGGATTAGTATTTAAATCGTGAATCTCAAACACCCGCATCTCATGCAAAAGTCGTTACTCTTTATCCTTTTAATGATCTCGCTCTCACTCAGTCTGCACGCGCAGCGCCCGCCCAATGCCGGCGGCCGGTCCCAGGGGCCCACTATCCTCGGAAAGATCACCGGTACCCTGATCGATACCGTTTCCGAAGCCCCGGTCGAATTTGCCACCATCGTGCTGGTGGATTCCAAAACCGAAAAGGAAATAAACGGTACGCTGAGCGAAAGCGACGGCAGCTTCAAACTACAGGACGTTAAAAACGGTACCTATACCTTGCAGGTCTCGTTTCTGGGCTACGAGACCCGATCCATCCGGGAGGTGACCACTACCCTGGAAAAACCCGATCTGGACCTGGGTAATATTTTCCTCCTGCCTTCCGGTATCGATCTGGATGAGATCACCGTGACCGGGGAAGCCGCTCTGGTGGAAACCAAGATCGACAAACTGGTCTACAATGCGGAAAAAGATATTGCCACTTCCGGCGGGGATGCTTCGGACGTATTGCGCCGGGTGCCGCTGCTAACGGTGGACCTGGAAGGCAACGTCAGTCTGCGGGGCTCTTCCAACGTGCAGATCCTGATCAACGGCCGCCCCTCTACCCTCTTCTCCGCCAATATCGGCGATGCACTCAAAACCATTAATGCCGATCAGATCAAGAACGTGGAGGTGATCACTACGCCCTCCGCCAAATACGACGGTGAAGGCAGTGCCGGGATCATCAATATCATCACCAAGAAAAAAAGCGCCCAGGGGATCACCGGATCGGTCCGGGGAAACATCGGGAACCGGAACAGTAGCGGCAACCTGAGTCTCAATATCGTCAAAGGCCGGTTCGGATTCAATTCCAATGCGGGTACCCGCTGGAGCTGGCCGCGGGTCGGCACCACTTACTTCTACCGGGAGGACGGTACCGCCGATGCCCTGCGGATACTGGAACAATCCGGTACCAATACCAGCACTTTCCGGATGTACAACGGGCAGGTCGGCGCGTTTTACGATTTCAATGCGTACAACAGCCTGACGTCCTCTCTCCGCTTCAATGGCTTCGGCCGGGCGGGCGACGGTACCATTACGGGCAGTCTTACCGATCCGCGACTGGGCATCAACCAAATGTTCACACGGGACAATTATTCCGATAACCTGCGGAGTGGTTTCGACTGGACCACCGACTTCAAACGCACCTACAAACAACCCGAAAAGGAATTCACCTTTGCCTTCCAGGTGAGCGGCACGAACAGTACCACGGAAAACACCATCGTCCAGAACGGAGACAATCCGCGCAACGAGATCAATAATAACGACGGACTTAATCTGGAATATACCCTGCAAATGGACTATGTACTGCCCATTAGCAGTGCGCTGAAGATGGAAACCGGGGCCAAGGCGGTACTCCGGGATATCGATAGTGATTATACGTTCGAGCGCTACGATCCGGACCTGAACGAATATGTATCCCTCAACGACCTGACCAATAATTTCTTCTACGATCAGGACGTACTGGCCGGTTACCTGCAGTTCAACCTGAAGATCGGAGAAAAATACGGCCTGCTCGGTGGTGCCCGCTACGAACGCACCGTGATCAACGGCGAGTACCGACAGGACCTCCCCGGGTTCGATAATCAGTACGGCAATATCCTGCCCACACTGATCGTGAGCCGCACGCTGAAGAACTTTTCCAGCATCAAACTCGGCTATACCCAGCGGATCCAGCGGCCGAGCCTGTTCTATATCAATCCCTACACGCAGAACAGCGATCCCAATAATATTACGGTCGGTAATCCCAAACTGGCTCCGGAGATCGTGGACCAGTTGGAACTGACCTACAATACTTTCGTGAAGGGCATTTCCATCAATTTGTCCACCTATTACCGCCAGACTTCCGACATCATCGAGCAATTCCTCGATATCAGTCAGGACGATCAGGTTTCGACCACCACTTTCCTGAACGTTGGCCGGAACCGCTCCATCGGCGCCAATTTCTTTTCTTCCGTGACCCTGTTCAAGATCTGGCAGCTCCGCGGGGGCCTGAATGTCTATACCTACAACAGTGAAGGGGTGATCGACGGCGAAAGACTGAGTAACGAAGCGCTGCTCTGGAGCGGGAACCTCAACTCCAATATTGCGCTGAAAAAAGGCTTCCGGATCGAAATGTTCGGCTTTTTCCGCTCACCGCGCCAGACCCTGCAGGGCTTCAATCCGTCCTTTTCCCTGTTCAGCATCGGTGCGCGGAAGGAGTTTAATAAACGCTTCAGCCTGGGCGTGCAGATCACCCAGCCATTTTCTGATATGAAAGCATTTCCATCCGAATTGCGTGGGCCGAATTTCTACCAGCAGAGTGAATTTACCATTCCCTTCCGCTCCTTCGGCCTGACGGTCAGCTATAACTTCGGCAAGCTGAATTTCAACCAGCAAAGACGCCGCGGCAGCGCCATCGACAACGATGACCTGAAAGGTGGAGAGGACAACAATTTCTAAATCAGCAAACACTTTGGCCGGAACGGTATCCGGCAGTTTTAATAATCCATAAATGCAAACAGGTTGCGGGAGATGTTTCCCGCAACCTGTTGCTATTATGAAGAACGATCACTTGCAGTTTGATCGGAAATTCTTCCCTGATCGCCCGCAGGCGCCCTAAAAAGGTTTTTTTACTTATTCAGGAAAGCCGAATACATCCAGACTAGTTTTTCCTGCTCGCGGATGTAATCACTCATCAATGCATTCGTGCCCTCATCGTTGGCATCAGCCGACAGCTCGAGTAGTTCCCGCTGTAGTCCGATAATAATGGAAAAAGAATCCAGGATATTTTTTACCGCTTTCTTCCCATCCGATACCTGATCACTTTCTTTCACCTGGGCCGACTTGCGATAATCCGAAAAATTGTGAGCCGGATTTTGGCCCAGCGTAAGGATCCGTTCGGCCACTTCGTCGATCTTCAATTTGAGATCGTTGTACAATTCCTCAAACTTGAGGTGCAGTTCAAAGAATTTATCACCCCGGATATTCCAGTGGTAGCCACGGGTATTTTGGTAGAAAATGGAATAATTAGCTAATAGGTCATTCAGCTTTTCAGCCAGTTTTTTGGATTTCTTTACATCGAGTCCAATAGCAGTGAGTTGTTTCATATTAATTGGTTCTGGTTTGGAAACCGTCTGCCTGCAAATTTGATCGGTACTCTTGCTCTATCGGATACCGGAATGCAAAATTTAAAGGCAAAAGGCTTCTTTAAAAAGTTCATAAATAAGAACAAATAGAGAGGGGCATAGTTGCCCGAAACCGGCCTTTATCCTGACGTAAAATTGGTTTGAAAAATCCAGATCCATCGGAGTAAAACCTATACCGACTAAACCACTTCGCGTGCGGTATAAATCGGCCCGAAAATCATTATTCGGATTGATCCCGGATAATTTTCCGCGAAAAAATTTAATACCTCCAATTTAGATGTATCTTTGTCGGAGGTATTAATGTTGTACAAATCAAGATACATGATCGGAAATTATCTGTTGGTAGCCTTACGCAACCTAAAAAAGCGAAGTCTACACGCGCTTATCAATATATTCGGATTGGCCGTTGGACTTTCGGCCGCACTATTGATCTTCCTGTTCGTTCGGAATGAATTCAGCTATGATACTTTTTTCAGCGATGCCGATCGGATCTACAAACTGGTGGAGCAGGAACGAAATCCAGCGAAGGAGGAATGGCACGCAGCAGTACCTTATGCCTTTGCCCGTATTCTGGTCCGGGATTATCCGGAAGTGATCGAGGCTACGGCCATTTCCGGCCCCTACAACAGTCAGCTGGTGAATGTCAAAAAGCAGGAAGGGGAAGAGAAAAGCTTTTTGCAGCACGGTGTCTTACTGGCGGACAGTTCCTTCTTTTCAGTTTTTGATTTCGAAATGCTGCACGGAGATCCGAAAACAGCCCTGACCAGCCCGAACAGCGTTGTTTTGACCGAAAGCACCGCCCGGCGTTATTTCGGCGATGAGAATCCCGTCGGCAAATCTATTTCCAATGGAGGGAATGGCCGGCCTTCGGTAGTGACGGGCGTTTGCGCTGATCCACCGGAGCATTCTCATCTTGCTTTTCAGTCGCTGGTATCGTCCAATTCCGTAGCCTGGTTCAGCCAGGACAGCTTTAATCTCGCACGTGCGTTCTGCTATGTCAAATTACATTCCGAAACCGATCCGGGCCAACTTGAAGCCAGATTACCGGAGTTAATTGAAAAATATCTGGCCGGTGCTATCGAAAAGGCGCAACAGGTGAGTTGGCAGGACTACCAGGCCGCCGGCAACGGCCATCAGTATTTTCTTCGTGCACTCACGGATATTCATCTGGACCCGGCGGATTTCGGTGGCATGAAACCGAGCGGAAATAAATTGGTGGTTCGTATGCTGATCGTCATGGGCATCCTAATTTTGGTGATCGCGGCGATAAATTTTACTAATCTCAGTACGACACAATCTGCGGAAAGAACCCAGGAGATCAGTATGCGCAAGGTGCTGGGTGCCTTACCCCGACAATTAACCCGGCAGTTTTTAACCGAATCATTATTGCTTGTCTGCATGGCTGCCGCTGTGGCTATGCTCATCACCTCCTTATCGTTACCCTCCTTTAACCGGCTAACGGGAAAGGAGCTAAGCCTGGCTTTTGACAGTCCGCTCTTTTGGATTATACTAACGGTGTGGATAATCATCACACTGATTGCCGGCACTTATCCGGCCCATCATTTGGGCTCTTTGAAGCTGGACGCTCTTTTCAGGCGATTTTCGGTCAATCCGCTAAAACGCAGATGGATGCAGAACGGCCTGATCGGCTTTCAGTTCTGGATCTCGATCGGTTTGATCATTTGCACCCTAGTGATCTACGATCAGATACGTTACCTATCGGAAAAAAACCTGGGCTTTGATCAGGAAAAGATAATTGTTATGGAAGGGGCCTTCCACCGGGATGCCACGTTTATTCATCCCTTTATGAGAGAGATTGAACGATTGCCCCAGGTAGAACGGGTAGCCGGCAGCCTCTGGGTCCATGGATTCCAGGATACCTGGAGCGATCAATATCGAAAGAAAACCGATCCGCAGATTTACCCGATGGATCGCGTCATTATTGGTGATCAATTTGCAGAAACGGCTGGTTTTGAATTGATCGCCGGAAATTTCTTTTCTGAGAATAGCCAGGATTCCAGTCAGATCTTGCTTAATGAGTCGGCGGTAAAGATGTTGGGCCTAAATGACCCGGTTGGGCAGCGACTGGTGAAAGTAGACAAGGCCCAGCCGGATGACCCGGAAATTGAGTTTGTCATAAAAGGTGTAGTAAAGGATTTTAATTTTCGATCGCTTCATCAGTCGGTCCGTCCGTTGGTGATCCAAAGCAACGAGAATAACTATGGGCGGATAAAATATCTATTGATCAAATTGGATGGTACCGACCTATCGGAAACCCTCAACACCTTAGAGCGAAAATGGGAGGCACTGGTACCGGGTCGCCCCTTCAATTACCGTTTTCTGGATGAGACCCTGGCTGCCAGATACGAAGCCGAAAGACGTACCCACATCATTTTTACGCTATTTTCCGGTTTGAGTATTTTCCTAACCTGCATGGGCCTATTTGCGGTGGTATCCTATACGCTCAACCACCGGAAAAAAGAGATTGCCATCCGGCGGATCGTCGGGGCAAGGTGGCGTCATATGTTGTTGCTGTTTTCCCGGGACTATGTAAAGATCATCCTGCTTTCCTTTATGCTGGTCGCGCCTATTGCCTGGTGGCTGATGTACCAGTGGTTGCAGGAATTTGCCTACGGGATTGATCTGCAAGTCTGGCACTTCATACTTTCCGGCCTTATTCCGATCCTGATCACCGGGTCCATCATCGGCTTTGGAACCCTTCGCGCGGTACGGCAGAATCCGACGCGAAATTTGTAGTGCCGGTTAGGTGATGTAGGTAAGCTGACCGAAGCGGGATGGGAAAGACGGGGAGACCAGGGGATGGGGTGATCGGGAGATGGGGTGATCAGGGGGTGGGGTGGAACTCCTCAGAATAGTGGACAGTGAATTGGGCTAGGTTGTCTGTTTTAGTTGAGTTAATCGATAATACATTTCTTTCGGAGAAATACCCCCTATACCAGAATGGATACGTCTGGT
>NZ_PDUD01000109.1 GCF_002646595.1 Flavilitoribacter nigricans DSM 23189 = NBRC 102662 | reverse complement strand
ACGACTTACGTGGATACGCAAGCCGGTACCTGCCCAATCGTAATCACGCGGACCTTCACGGTAACCGATGAGTGTCTGAATGTAGGAACGGATGTACAAACGATCACGATTGATGATACTACTAATCCGGTAGTTACGGCACCAGATGATGATACGATTGAAGCTTGCGATGTAGCGACCGGTTTAACGGATTATTCCGAGACTCCGGTAAACATTACCGGTCAGGAAGGCGCTTATGGTCTGACGATTACAGAGGCTTGTAACTACACCACAACTTACGTAGACACCCAAGCCGGCACCTGCCCAATCGTAATTACGCGGACCTTCACAGTAACCGATGAGTGCTTGAATGTGGGTACGGATGTACAAACGATCACGATTGATGATACCACTAATCCGGTAGTTACGGCACCGGACGACGATACGATTGAAGCTTGTGATATAGCGGGCGGACTTGCTGATTACTCAGAAACCCCAGTAGATATTACGGGTCAGGAAGGCGCTTATGGTCTGACGATCACAGAAGCCTGTAACTACACCACGACTTACGTGGATACGCAAGCCGGCACCTGCCCAATCGTAATCACGCGGACCTTCACGGTAACCGATGAGTGTCTGAATGTAGGAACGGATGTACAAACGATCACGATTGATGATACTACAAATCCAGTAGTTACTGCCCCGGATGATGATACGATTGAGGCTTGTGATATAGCGGGCGGACTTGCTGATTACTCAGAAACCCCAGTAGATATTACGGGTCAGGAAGGCGCTTATGGTCTGACGATTACAGAGGCTTGTAACTACACCACAACTTACGTAGACACCCAAGCCGGCACCTGCCCAATCGTAATTACGCGGACCTTCACGGTAACCGATGAGTGTCTGAATGTAGGAACGGATGTACAAACGATCACGATTGATGATACCACTAATCCGGTAGTTACGGCACCGGACGACGATACGATTGAAGCTTGTGATATAGCGGGCGGACTGGCTGATTATTCTGAAACCCCGGTAGATATTACCGGTCAGGAAGGAGCTTATGGATTAACCATTACCGAAGCCTGTGCTTACACTACCACTTACGTAGACACCCAGGCCGGCACCTGCCCAATCGTGATTACACGAACCTTCACGGTAACCGATGAGTGTCTGAATGTCGGCACTGATGTACAAACGATCACCATTGATGATACCACTAATCCAATTGTTACGGCTCCGGATGATGATACGATTGAAGCGTGCGATATTGCCGGTGGATTAGCTGATTATTCTGAGACCCCGGTTGACATCACTGGTCAGGAAGGTGCTTACGGCCTCACCATTACGGAAGCCTGCGCTTATACTACGACTTACGTAGATACCCAGGCCGGTACCTGCCCAATCGTCATTACCCGGACCTTTACGGTAACCGATGAGTGTTTGAATGTTGGCACCGATGTACAAACGATCACCATCGATGATACGACTGCCCCGGTAGTCACTGCACCAGATGATGATACGATTGAAGCGTGTGATATTGCCGGAGGTCTCGCTGATTACTCGGAAACTCCAGTAGATATTACGGGTCAGGAAGGAGCTTATGGCTTAACTATTACGGAAGCTTGTAACTACACCACGACTTATGTAGATACCCAAGCCGGTACCTGCCCAATTGTGATTACGCGAACCTTCACCGTAACCGATGAGTGCTTGAATGTAGGAACGGATGTCCAAACGATCACTATCGATGATACGACTGCACCGGTAGTTACCGCCCCGGATGATGATACGATTGAAGCTTGTGATATCGCTGGAGGACTTGCTGATTATTCCGAAACTCCGGTCGACATTACCGGTCAGGAAGGGGCATATGGATTAACGATCACGGAAGCTTGTGCTTATACTACAACTTATGTTGACACCCAGGCGGGTACCTGCCCAATCGTAATTACACGGACCTTCACGGTAACCGATGAGTGCTTGAATGTGGGTACGGATGTACAAACGATCACGATTGATGACACCACTAATCCGGTAGTCACTGCCCCGGATGATGATACAATCGAGGCTTGTGATATTGCTGGAGGACTGGCTGATTATTCTGAAACGCCAGTAGACATTACCGGTCAGGAAGGGGCATATGGTCTGACGATCACGGAAGCCTGTGCTTATACGACCACTTATGTAGATACCCAAGCTGGCACCTGTCCGATCGTAATCACGCGGACCTTCACAGTAACCGATGAATGTCTGAATGTAGGCACGGATGTACAAACGATCACGATTGATGATACGACCAATCCAGTAGTTACCGCCCCAGACGATGATACGATTGAAGCTTGTGATATAGCGGGTGGACTAGCGGACTACTCTGAAACTCCAGTTGATATAACTGGTCAGGAAGGGGCATATGGATTAACGATCACGGAAGCTTGTGCTTA
>NZ_PDUD01000108.1 GCF_002646595.1 Flavilitoribacter nigricans DSM 23189 = NBRC 102662 | reverse complement strand
AATTTACTATCCGCCATATGGCGGATACAAAGATGTTGAACTAAAGCGCCGATACCGGCGCTAGCTAAGGGCCTACCTTAACTTAGTAGAGAAAACTTTTTCTCACCAAATTTCTCTACTATGACACCATTACGTCAAAAAATGATCCATTGGATGGAGCGCAAGAATTACAGTGCTTCGACGATCAAATGTTATGTGACTGCCGTATCAGTAATGGCCAGACACTTTGGAAGATGCCCGAGTAAACTGAGCGAATCGGATGTGGCGGATTATTTACATTATGTGACCACCTCGAAGAGTTACAGTTCCAGTAGTTTGAACGGGATTTACAGTGGCATTAAGCTATTCTGGGAAAACATTCTGGAGCGTTTGTGGAATGTAAGACGGCTACCTCGACCGAAGCGAGCCAAAGTTCTACCGGAGATATTGTCTGTTGAGGAAGTAAGGAGCCTGATAGAGGCAACGAATAATCAGAAGCACAAGTCCATACTACGGATGCTTTATAGTACGGGGCTACGCATGGGCGAGTTGGTCAAGCTTAAGCCATCGGATATTGATTCTCATCGAATGGTGGTTCGGGTGCAACAGGGCAAAGGCAAAAAGGATCGCTATACGATATTGACACAGGCCATGCTGGCTCAGTTGCGAGATTATTGGCGAGGTTATCGCCCGCTAGTATATTTATTTGAAGGTAGGACTCCGGGCCAGGCGATTAGTGGTCGAACGGTACAACAAGTGTTTAAGAAGTGCATGAAAAAAGCCGGAATAAGACGGCAAGTAGGAGTCCATGTACTACGTCATTGCTTTGCCACCCACTTATTAGATGCGGGAGTAGATACTCTGACGATTAAGAGCATGATGGGCCATGTCAATCTATCGACTACGGCCCGTTATATCCATGTACAGAACAAGCGCCTGGAAAAGGTCCCGGATCTATTATCACAGTGGTGAGATGAGGTCCAGCTACGAGGTGGCTGATGTTTTCCGATTAGGTATGGAATCTTATCAGCGCCACCGTCGCTTATCAGCTAGGCAACTTAAAGTGGTACGGGATATTCAGGATTGTCGTACGGGTGCCTTGGGCGGGCATATTGATGCTTGTGATGCGTGCGGACATGTTCGGATCAGTTACAACAGTTGCCGGAACAGTCACTGTCCCAAGTGTCAATCCATGGCCCGGGAAGTGTGGCTGGAAAAACGACGAGCCGAGTTATTACCAGTGCGGTATTTTCATTTGGTTTTTACCTTACCTAGTGAACTACACGATCTGGTGCGTTACAATGAACGACTGGCTTATAATCAACTATTTAGATTAGCCTGGGAATCGCTCTGTAGCTTGACGGCGGATAAAAAATACTTGGGAGCCACTACCGGTATGGTAGCCGTATTGCATACCTGGGGACAAAATTTACATTATCATCCTCACATACATTGTCTGATCCCGGCCGGTGGTCTGACCAAAGAGGGTAAATGGAAGGAGGCCCGGAAAAATTACCTGGTATCAGTAAAAGCCTTATCCATATTATTCCGTGCCAAGTACATCAGTTTTTTGCGTCGAGCTCATCGGCAGGGGCAACTAAAGATGGGCGGCTTATGTGCGCAATGGTCATCCCTCCATCAAATGAATCAATTGTTGGAATGTGTATATCGAAAGGATTGGGTGGTATATGCCAAAGCGCCTTTTGGAGGCCCGGAGCATGCACTGAACTATCTGGGGCGCTACGTAAAACGCGTAGCGATCAGCAATGACCGGATACTGAAAGTGGACGAAGAGCAAAGACGGGTGAGCTTCCGTTGGCGAGATTATGCTGATGGGAATAAGTCCAAAGTAATGAGCCTGAGTTGTGAAGAGTTCATTCGTCGATTTTTACAACATATTTTGCCTAAGAGGTTCAGTAAGGTGCGCTACTACGGATTGATGGCCAACCGGGACAAGACTAAGCGGCTGAGCTTATGCTTCAAGGCCATGGGGCATGTTTTTCAACCTAAAAAAGTCGACATCAATTGGCAGGAGAGACTGTATCAACTTACTGGTATAGATCCCAACTTCTGTCCTTGCTGTCAGCAAGGCCGGATGTACATCTTTATGGTATTGTTGCCTAGCAGAGCTCCTCCTACTTCTTGTCCGCCAACAAACACAAAGTAAGCCCTTGAATAAATAAGATACTGAAGCCTCAAGCAGGTCTTCAACAGGTACACTATTGCCTGCCAGGATCAAAACCCCAAAAATCATCGGTGATGGCTCTTGTCTACCCCAATGAATGGCCGTATTTTAACACCTTGAACGGAGCAAAGTCACTCAGAGCGTTAACTACCTGGCTTATGCAAGACAGATGAATCAGATACTTTGCCCATAATAGTCTCGTGTGACGGGCACCTTCGTCCAACGTGTCCGTTAAGCGAAAGCTCCGCTTGGGCTACGCCTTCGGTTAACGGACTTAATGTTGG
>NZ_PDUD01000107.1 GCF_002646595.1 Flavilitoribacter nigricans DSM 23189 = NBRC 102662 | reverse complement strand
GGGGCGGTAACTACTGGATTGGTCGTATCATCAATCGTGATCGTTTGTACATCCGTACCTACATTCACACATTCATCGGTTACCGTGAAGGTCCGGGTAATCACGATTGGGCAGGTGCCGGCTTGCGTATCTACATAAGTCGTAGTGTAGTTACAAGCTTCCGTGATAGTTAGACCATAAGCACCTTCCTGACCGGTGATGTCAACTGGTGTTTCTGAGTAGTCCGCTAACCCACCAGCAATATCGCAAGCCTCAATTGTATCATCGTCTGGGGCCGTGACTACCGGATTAGTGGTATCATCGATCGTGATCGTTTGTACGTCCGTACCCACATTCAAACACTCATCGGTTACCGTGAAGGTCCGCGTAATCACGATTGGGCAGGTGCCGGCCTGGGTATCAACATAAGTTGTGGTGTAGTTACAGGCCTCTGTGATCGTCAGACCATATGCCCCTTCCTGGCCGGTAATGTCAACTGGTGTTTCTGAGTAATCAGCTAGTCCACCAGCTATATCACAAGCTTCGATTGTATCATCATCCGGGGCCGTAACTACCGGATTAGTCGTATCATCAATGGTGATGGTTTGTACATCCGTTCCAACATTCAGACACTCATCGGTTACCGTGAAGGTCCGCGTGATGACGATTGGACAGGTGCCAGCTTGGGTATCTACATAGGTTGTAGTATAATTACAAGCTTCCGTAATAGTTAAGCCATACGCACCTTCCTGACCGGTAATGTCCACTAGAGTCTCAGAATAATCAGCCAGTCCTCCAGCAATATCACAAGCTTCAATCGTATCATCATCCGGGGCAGTCACTACTGGGTTAGTCGTATCATCGATCGTGATCGTTTGTACATCGGTGCCTACATTCAAACACTCATCGGTTACCGTGAAGGTCCGCGTAATTACGATTGGGCAGGTACCCGCTTGCGTATCCACGTAAGTTGTCGTGTAGTTACAAGCTTCCGTGATGGTTAGACCATACGCACCTTCCTGACCGGTAATGTCTACTGGCGTTTCAGAATAATCAGCTAATCCACCGGCAATATCGCAAGCTTCAATCGTATCATCATCCGGTGCCGTAACTACCGGGTTGGTCGTATCATCAATTGTGATCGTCTGTACATCGGTTCCTACATTCAGACACTCATCGGTTACCGTGAAGGTCCGCGTAATTACGATCGGGCAGGTGCCGGCCTGGGTATCTACATAAGTGGTGGTGTAATTACAGGCTTCCGTGATGGTTAGACCGTAAGCCCCTTCCTGACCGGTAATGTCGACTGGCGTTTCGGAGTAATCAGCTAATCCACCGGCAATATCGCACGCCTCAATCGTATCATCATCCGGTGCCGTAACTACTGGATTAGTCGTATCATCAATCGTGATCGTTTGCGTATCGGTGCCCTGGTTAAGACATTCATCAATGGCCGTGAACGTCCGCGTGATCACTACCGGACAGGTGCCGGTTTGCGTATCTACATAAGTCAGGGTATAATTACAATCTTCGGTAACCGTAACGCCGTAAGCAGCTTCCTGACCCGTAATATCTACCGGCGCCTCAGAATAATCAGCAAGTCCCGTAGCTACATCACAAGCCTCAATCGTATCATCGCCCGGGGCAGTTACCACCGGATCGGTCGTATCATCAATCGTGATCGTTTGCACATCCGTACCTACATTCAAACACTCATCAGTGACCGTAAAGGTCCGTGTAATTACGATTGGGCAGGTGCCCGCTTGGGTGTCTACATAAGTTGTCGTGTAGTTACAAGCCTCAGTAATCGTCAAACCATATGCTCCTTCCTGACCGGTGATGTCCACTGGAGTCTCTGAGTAATCAGCTAGTCCTCCAGCGATATCACAAGCTTCAATCGTATCATCATCGGGAGCCGTGACTACCGGATTAGTCGTATCATCAATGGTGATGGTTTGTACATCCGTTCCAACATTCAGACACTCATCGGTTACCGTGAAGGTCCGTGTAATGACGATCGGACAGGTGCCCGCTTGCGTATCTACGTAAGTTGTCGTGTAGTTACAAGCTTCCGTGATAGTCAAACCGTAAGCGCCTTCCTGACCGGTAATGTCAACTGGTGTTTCGGAGTAATCCGCTAATCCGCCAGCAATATCACACGCTTCAATTGTATCATCATCCGGAGCGGTTACTACCGGAGCGGTGGTATCATCGATCGTGATCGTTTGTACATCGGTACCCACATTCAGACACTCATCGGTTACCGTGAAGGTCCGCGTAATGACGATTGGACAGGTGCCCGCTTGCGTATCTACGTAAGTTGTCGTGTAGTTACAAGCTTCCGTGATAGTCAAACCGTAAGCGCCTTCCTGACCGGTAATGTCAACTGGTGTTTCTGAGTAGTCCGCTAATCCGCCAGCTATATCACAAGCTTCAATTGTATCATCATCCGGAGCGGTTACCACCGGATCGGTCGTATCATCAATCGTGATCGTTTGCACATCCGTACCTACATTCAAACACTCATCAGTGACCGTAAAGGTCCGTGTAATTACGATTGGACAGGTACCGGACTGGGTATCTACATAAGTAGTGGTGTAGTTACAGGCTTCCGTCACCGTCAGACCGTATGCTCCTTCCTGACCGGTAATGTCTACTGGAGTTTCAGAGTAATC
>NZ_PDUD01000106.1 GCF_002646595.1 Flavilitoribacter nigricans DSM 23189 = NBRC 102662 | reverse complement strand
TAAGCACAAGCTTCCGTGATCGTTAATCCATATGCCCCTTCCTGACCAGTTATATCAACTGGAGTTTCAGAGTAGTCCGCTAGTCCACCCGCTATATCACAAGCTTCAATCGTATCATCATCCGGGGCCGTAACTACTGGATTAGTGGTGTCATCAATCGTGATCGTTTGTACATCCGTGCCTACATTCAAACACTCATCGGTCACCGTGAAGGTCCGCGTAATGACGATCGGGCAGGTGCCGGCCTGGGTGTCTACATAGGTCGTAGTATAATTACAAGCTTCCGTGATGGTCAGACCATAAGCCCCTTCCTGTCCGGTAATATCAACTGGTGTTTCGGAGTAATCAGCCAGCCCACCAGCAATATCACACGCTTCAATCGTATCATCATCCGGAGCCGTGACTACCGGATTAGTCGTATCATCAATCGTGATCGTTTGTACATCGGTGCCAACATTCAAGCACTCATCGGTCACCGTGAAGGTCCGCGTTATTACGATTGGACAGGTGCCGGCCTGGGTGTCTACGTAAGTTGTCGTGTAGTTACAAGCTTCCGTGATGGTTAGACCGTAAGCGCCTTCCTGTCCGGTGATGTCTATCGGCGTTTCTGAATAATCTGCAAGTCCACCGGCAATATCACACGCTTCGATTGTATCATCGTCCGGTGCCGTAACTACCGGATTAGTGGTGTCATCAATGGTGATCGTTTGTACATCCGTTCCCACATTCAGACACTCATCGGTCACCGTGAAGGTCCGTGTAATTACGATTGGGCAGGTGCCCGCTTGGGTGTCTACGTAAGTCGTGGTGTAGTTACAGGCTTCCGTGATCGTGAGGCCATAAGCCCCTTCCTGACCGGTAATATCCACTGGAGTTTCTGAATAATCCACCAGGCCGCCAGCGATATCACAAGCCTCAATCGTATCATCATCCGGGGCAGTAACAACTGGAGCTGTCGTATCATCAATCGTGATCGTTTGCACATCCGTTCCCACATTCAAGCACTCATCGGTTACTGTAAAGGTTCGCGTAATTACGATCGGGCAGGTACCAGCCTGGGTGTCGACATAAGTGGTGGTGTAAGCACAAGCTTCAGTCACCGTCAGACCATATGCGCCTTCCTGACCGGTGATGTCTACCGGAGTCTCAGAGTAATCAGCTAATCCATTAGCAACATCACAAGCTTCAATCGTATCATCATCCGGAGCGGTAACTACCGGATTAGTGGTATCATCAATCGTAATGGTTTGTACATCGGTGCCGACATTCAGACATTCATCGGTTACCGTGAAGGTCCGCGTAATCACGATCGGGCAGGTGCCCGCTTGGGTGTCTACATATGTGGTCGTATAAGCACAAGCTTCCGTTATGGTTAAGCCGTAAGCACCTTCCTGACCAGTGATGTCTACCGGATCCTCGGAGTAATCAGCAAGTCCGTCGGCGATATCGCACGCCTCAATCGTATCATCATCTGGGGCAGTGACTACTGGATTAGTCGTATCATCAATCGTGATCGTTTGTACGTCCGTGCCCACATTCAAGCACTCATCGGTCACCGTAAAGGTCCGCGTGATTACGATTGGGCAGGTGCCGGCTTGAGTGTCTACATATGTGGTCGTGTAGTTACACGCTTCAATAATGGTGAGACCGTATGCTCCTTCCTGACCGGTGATATCCACCGGAGTCTCAGAATAGTTAGCTAGTCCACCTGCAATATCGCACGCTTCAATCGTATCATCATCCGGAGCCGTGACAACAGGATTAGTGGTGTCATCAATTGTGATCGTTTGCACGTCCGTACCGACATTCAAGCACTCATCGGTCACCGTGAAGGTCCGCGTGATCACAATCGGGCAGGTGCCGGCTTGGGTATCGACATAAGTTGTAGTATAGTTACAGGCTTCCGTGATCGTCAGACCGTAAGCGCCTTCCTGACCGGTAATGTCCACCGGAGTTTCAGAGTAATCAGCCAGTCCGCCCGCTATACCACAAGCTTCAATCGTATCGTCGTCCGGTGCTGTAACTACCGGATTAGTGGTATCATCAATCGTGATCGTTTGTACATCCGTTCCTACATTCAGACACTCATCGGTTACCGTGAAGGTCCGCGTGATTACGATTGGGCAGGTACCGGCTTGCGTATCCACGTAAGTCGTGGTGTAGTTACAGGCTTCTGTGATCGTCAGACCATAAGCGCCTTCCTGACCCGTAATATCTACTGGGGTTTCTGAGTAATCAGCAAGTCCGCCCGCTATATCACAAGCTTCAATTGTATCATCATCCGGGGCAGTAACTACTGGATTTGTCGTATCATCAATCGTGATCGTTTGGACATCCGTACCCACATTCAAACACTCATCGGTCACCGTAAAGGTCCGCGTGATTACGATTGGGCAGGTACCGGCCTGCGTATCTACATAAGTGGTCGTGTAGTTACAAGCTTCTGTGATCGTGAGGCCATATGCTCCTTCCTGACCCGTGATATCAACTGGGGTTTCTGAGTAGTCAGTAAGACCTCCAGCTATATCGCAAGCTTCAATCGTGTCATCATCCGGAGCCGTGACTACCGGATTGGTCGTATCATCAATCGTGATCGTTTGGACATCCGTACCCACATTCAAACACTCATCGGTCACCGTGAAGGTCCGTGTAATGACGATTGGGCAGGTGCCCGCTTG
>NZ_PDUD01000105.1 GCF_002646595.1 Flavilitoribacter nigricans DSM 23189 = NBRC 102662 | reverse complement strand
GCGGCATTGACCGTTTCATCATCGCTGTCGGTCACCGCTACATCGCCTACTCCTGCGTCATTACCGTCACCATCACCGTTCGTATCCGCTACTGCGTTCACCGTGGCGGTGTTGGTGTACAAGCCATCATCGATATCGTCTTGGGTGATCGTATGCGCGGCCGTGTATAGCCAGGTCTCGCCCACATCCAGCACGCCATCTTCATCGGTATCTCCGTCGTTGAAGCCGTCCGTATCCGCATCAACCGGAAGGATAGTTCCCGCATCGGCACCCGGATCGGTGACTACTACGTTGTAGATCGAGACATTACCGTCGTTCAGTACTTCGATATCGTAGTTGACTACATCGCCAACTGCATCGTAGGTCGTTGGAGACGCGACTCCGTCGATATTATTCGCTGTCTTGGTTAGCATGATGCTCGGGGCTTGTGCGGCATTGACCGTTTCGTCATCGCTGTCGGTTACCGCTACATCGCCTACTCCTGCGTCATTGCCGTCACCGTCACCGTTGGTATCCGCTACTGCGTTTACCGTGGCGGTATTGGTGTACAATCCATCATCGATATCGTCCTGGGTAATCGTGTGCGCGGCCGTGTACAGCCAGGTCTCTCCCACATCCAAAACGCCGTCTTCATCGGTATCTCCGTCGTTGAAGCCGTCCGTATCCGCATCAACTTCCAGGATGGTGCCGGCATCGGCACCCGGATCGGTCACCACCACATTGTAGATGGAAACATTACCGTCGTTCAGCACTGCGATATCGTAGTTGACTACATCGCCAACTGCATCGTAGGTCGTTGGAGACGCGACTCCGTCGATATTATTCGCCGTCTTGGTCAGCATGATGCTCGGATCCTGCGCCGCATTCACCGTTTCATCATCGCTGTCGGTCACCGCTACATCGCCTACTCCCGCGTCATTACCGTCACCATCACCGTTTGTATCCGCTACTGCATTTACCGTGGCGGTGTTGGTGTAGAATCCATCATCGATATCGTCTTGGGTGATCGTGTGCGCAGCCGTGTATAGCCAGGTCTCGCCCACATCCAGTACGCCGTTTTCATCGGTATCTCCGTCGTTGAAGCCGTCCGTGTCCGCATCGACCGGAAGGATAGTTCCCGCGTCTGCACCCGGATCGGTGACTACTACATTATAGATGGAAACGTTACCGTCGTTTAGTACCTCGATATCGTAGTTGACTACATCGCCAACTGCATCATAAGTCGTTGGAGACGCGACTCCGTCGATATTATTCGCCGTCTTGGTCAGCATGATGCTCGGGGCTTGCGTAGCATTCACCGTCTCATCATCGCTATCGGTTACCGCTACATCGCCTACTCCTGCGTCATTACCGTCACCATCGCCATTCGTATCCGCTACTGCGTTCACCGTGGCGGTGTTGGTATAGAATCCATCATCGATATCATCTTGCGTGATCGTGTGTGCAGCTGTGTACAGCCAGGTCTCTCCCACATCCAAAACGCCGTCTTCATCAGTATCTCCGTCATTAAAGCCATCCGTGTCGGCATCAACCGGAAGAATCGTTCCTGCATCGGCACCCGGATCGGTCACCACCACATTGTAAATGGAAACATTACCGTCGTTCAGCACTTCGATATCGTAATTAATTACCTCTCCTACCGTGCTATATGTGACGGGAGAGCTAGCCGTTTTGGTCAGCATGATGCTCGGGTCTTGCGCCGCATTCACCGTTTCATCATCGCTGTCGGTCACCGCTACATCGCCTACTCCCGCATCATTGCCGTCACCATCACCGTTCGTATCCGCTACACCATTTACCGTGGCAGTGTTGGTGTACAAGCCATCATCGATATCATCTTGGGTGATCGTGTGCGCGGCCGTGTATAGCCAGGTCTCACCCACATCCAAAACGCCGTCTTCATCGGTATCTCCGTCGTTGAAGCCGTCCGTATCCGCATCAACTTCCAGGATGGTGCCGGCATCGGCACCCGGATCGGTCACTACTACATTGTAGATCGAGACGTTACCGTCGTTCAGTACTTCGATATCGTAGTTGACTACATCGCCAACTGCATCGTAAGTGGTCGGGGACGCTACTCCGTCAATATTATTCGCCGTCTTGGTCAGCATGATGCTCGGATCCTGCGCCGCATTGACCGTTTCATCATCGCTGTCGGTCACCGCTACATCGCCTACTCCCGCGTCATTACCGTCACCATCACCGTTGGTATCCGCTACTGCGTTTACCGTGGCGGTGTTGGTATACAATCCATCGTCGATATCATCTTGCGTAATCGTGTGCGCGGCCGTGTATAGCCAGGTCTCGCCCACATCCAGCACGCCGTCTTCATCGGTATCTCCGTCGTTGAAGCCGTCCGTGTCTGCATCCACTTCCAGGATGGTACCGGCATCGGCACCCGGATCGGTCACTACTACATTGTAGATGGAGACATTACCGTCGTTTAGTACCTCGATATCGTAGTTAACTACATCGCCAACTGCATCGTAGGTCGTTGGAGACGCTACTCCGTCAATATTATTCGCTGTCTTGGTCAGCATGATGCTCGGGTCCTGCGCGGCATTCACCGTTTCATCATCGCTGTCGGTCACCGCTACATCACCTACTCCCGCATCATTACCATCACCATCACCGTTGGTATCCGCTACTGCGTTTACCGTGGCGGTGTTGGTATACAATCCATCGTCGATATCATCTTGCGTAATCGTGTGCGCGGCTGTGTATAGCCAGGTCTCGCCCACATCCAGCACGCCGTC
>NZ_PDUD01000104.1 GCF_002646595.1 Flavilitoribacter nigricans DSM 23189 = NBRC 102662 | reverse complement strand
GCGGCATTGACCGTTTCATCATCGCTGTCGGTCACCGCTACATCGCCTACTCCTGCGTCATTACCGTCACCATCACCGTTCGTATCCGCTACTGCGTTCACCGTGGCGGTGTTGGTGTAAAAGCCATCATCGATATCGTCTTGGGTGATCGTATGCGCGGCCGTGTATAGCCAGGTCTCGCCCACATCCAGCACGCCATCTTCATCGGTATCTCCGTCGTTGAAGCCGTCCGTGTCCGCATCGACCGGAAGGATAGTTCCCGCGTCGGCACCCGGATCGGTCACTACCACATTGTAGATCGAGACGTTACCGTCGTTCAGTACTTCGATATCGTAGTTGACTACATCGCCAACTGCATCGTAGGTCGTCGGAGACGCTAATCCATCAATATTATTCGCTGTCTTGGTCAGCATGATGCTCGGGGCTTGCGCGGCATTCACCGTTTCATCATCGCTGTCGGTCACCGCTACATCGCCTACTCCGGCGTCATTACCGTCACCATCACCGTTCGTATCCGCTACTGCGTTCACCGTGGCGGTGTTGGTGTACAATCCGTCATCGATATCATCTTGGGTGATGGTGTGCGCAGCTGTGTATAGCCAGGTCTCACCTACATCCAGCACGCCGTCTTCATCGGTATCGCCATCGTTGAAGCCGTCCGTATCCGCATCAACCGGAAGGATGGTACCGGCATCGGCACCCGGATCGGTCACTACCACATTGTAGATGGAGACATTACCGTCGTTCAGTACTGCGATATCGTAGTTGACTACATCGCCAACTGCATCGTAAGTGGTTGGAGACGCTACTCCGTCGATATTATTCGCTGTCTTGGTCAGCATGATGCTCGGGGCTTGTGCGGCATTGACCGTTTCATCATCGCTGTCGGTCACCGCTACATCACCTACACCCGCATCATTGCCGTCACCATCACCGTTCGTATCCGCTACACCATTTACCGTGGCAGTGTTGGTGTACAAGCCATCATCGATATCATCTTGGGTGATCGTGTGCGCGGCTGTGTACAGCCAGGTCTCACCCACATCCAGCACGCCGTCTTCATCGGTATCTCCGTCGTTGAAGCCGTCCGTGTCCGCATCAACCGGAAGAATCGTTCCGGCATCGGCACCCGGATCAGTCACCACCACATTGTAGATGGAAACATTACCGTCGTTCAGTACTGCGATATCGTAGTTGACTACATCGCCAACTGCATCATAAGTCGTTGGAGACGCTACTCCGTCAATATTATTCGCCGTCTTGGTCAGCATGATGCTCGGATCCTGCGCCGCATTCACCGTCTCATCATCGCTATCCATTACCGCTACATCGCCTACTCCCGCATCATTACCGTCACCATCGCCGTTCGTATCCGCTACTGCGTTCACCGTGGCGGTGTTGGTGTACAAGCCATCATCGATATCGTCTTGCGTGATCGTGTGTGCGGCCGTGTATAGCCAGGTCTCTCCCACATCCAGTACGCCGTCTTCATCGGTATCTCCGTCGTTGAAGCCGTCCGTATCCGCATCAACCGGAAGGATCGTTCCGGCATCGGCTCCCGGATCGGTCACTACCACATTGTAGATGGAAACATTACCGTCGTTCAGTACTGCGATATCGTAGTTGACTACATCGCCAACTGCATCGTAGGTCGTTGGAGAGGCTACTCCGTCGATATTGTTTGCTGTCTTGGTCAGCATGATGCTCGGGGCTTGCGTAGCATTGACCGTTTCGTCATCACTATCGGTTACCGCTACATCACCTACACCCGCATCATTGCCGTCACCATCACCGTTCGTATCCGCTACACCATTTACCGTGGCAGTGTTGGTGTACAAGCCATCATCGATATCATCTTGGGTGATCGTGTGCGCGGCTGTGTACAGCCAGGTCTCTCCCACATCCAGCACGCCGTCTTCATCGGTATCTCCGTCGTTGAAGCCGTCCGTGTCCGCATCAACCGGAAGAATAGTTCCCGCATCCGCACCCGGATCGGTGACTAATACGTTGTAGATCGAGACATTACCGTCGTTCAGCACTGCGATATCGTAATTGACTACATCGCCAACTGCATCGTAGGTCGTCGGAGACGCTACTCCGTCGATATTATTCGCCGTCTTGGTCAGCATGATGCTCGGGGCTTGTGCGGCATTGACCGTTTCGTCATCGCTATCGGTCACCGCTACATCGCCTACTCCCGCATCATTACCATCACCATCGCCGTTCGTATCCGCTACTGCGTTCACCGTGGCGGTATTGGTGTACAAGCCATCATCGATGTCGTCTTGCGTGATCGTGTGCGCGGCCGTGTATAGCCAGGTCTCGCCCACATCCAGTACGCCGTTTTCATCGGTATCTCCGTCGTTGAAGCCGTCCGTGTCCGCATCGACCGGAAGGATAGTTCCCGCGTCTGCACCCGGATCGGTGACTACTACATTATAGATGGAAACGTTACCGTCGTTTAGTACCTCGATATCGTAGTTGACTACATCGCCAACTGCATCATAAGTCGTTGGAGACGCTACTCCGTCGATATTATTCGCCGTCTTGGTTAGCATAATGCTCGGGACCTGCGTGGCATTGACCGTTTCATCATCGCTATCGGTTACCGCTACATCGCCTACTCCTGCATCATTACCATCACCATCGCCGTTCGTATCCGCTACTGCGTTCACCGTGGCGGTATTGGTGTAAAAGCCATCATCGATATCGTCTTGCGTGATCGTGTGTGCGGCCGTGTATAGCCAGGTCTCGCCCACATCCAGTACGCCATCTTCATCGGTATCTCCGTCGTTGAAGCCATCCGTATCCGCATCGACCGGAAGAATAGTTCCCGCGTCGGCACCCGGATCGGTGACTACTACGTTGTAAATGGAGATGTTGCCGTCGTTCAGCACTTCAATATCGTAGTTGAC
>NZ_PDUD01000103.1 GCF_002646595.1 Flavilitoribacter nigricans DSM 23189 = NBRC 102662 | reverse complement strand
GTGTCATTTATAACACCATCCGGCCACATAGCTCGATTGGCTATAAAACCCCGGATGAACTCGAATTACAAAATCAGAATCTCTACTTTAGTGTGGTTGCGCATTAGGGGAAGAGCACAGTAGCATTGTTGAACTCAGAAGATCCCCAATGGATTTCAGATGTTATATCTCCGTTTCCTTTAAAGCCATTGTTCTTCGGCCCGAGTGGTGCTACAACGGACAGGCGCTCTGCGCCGCGCATCAGGATTCGAACGCACGGCGGTTTTATGATTTGTAATGTCAAGTTTCATTTAAATCCATTTATTGACATTTGATCTATATTTTTCGTACTCTTCTCCAAATTTTCCTGCTAAAAATTCTTGCTCATCGTTTACTTTCTGAGCTATTCCATAAAACATCAATATCAAAAATATTATACTTCCTATATTCGGAGCAATCAGAAAGAATCCTATAAAGGATATTCCTAAACTTAAATAAATTGGATTTCTGGTAATAGAGAATAAACCAGAAGTAATCAGTTCTAATTTTTCTTGTTCATCAATTCCAAGTCTCCAGGAATTTTTCATTTGAAGTTGTGCAATAAAGGTTATTAATATACCACAGATTCCTATCGTAAATCCAATTGTTTTCAACCATCCTAATTCGAGAAATTTGATTGGAAAAAAATATTTGTAGTTTGGTTCAAAAAAAGTATAATTCAATCCTATGATTATCATCAAGAACAAAGCTGCCTGAATTATTCGTTCAGCTCTTTTTGTTTTACTCTGTTTTCCAAACCCTTTGCTTGCATTAATGCGAGTCTGCTTGAACAATATAATTGATCTCACCCCAATAATTAACCCGAAGTATGACATTAGGTAAATTATCATGTAATATTGATGAATATCCATTTTGTTATTATTGAATGTGACACGACGGTAGCGGCTAAACGGCGTAGCAAGTTTTTGCTAGTAGTCATTGTTAGCCTCAGTTTTCATTTCTTTTCCAAAATTTCCATTTATTTTTCTTGGTTCGCTCAGGAAAAATTAATTCTTCAATTTGTTCGTGAATCTTGTATTTTTTAATTATATGCTCAGCCCATGATCTGTTTGCAATATCTTTATAGGTTTTTTTCTCTTCATCTAAGTTATTCGGGTTTGCGCCTAATTCGAGATAGAAAATAATCTTCTCTTTATTGGTTTCATACTCTTTCAACGCCTGTTCGTATCTCTTTTCATCTCTGTCTCTATAATCTTCCTTTCTAACTGTTGCTCGGATAAAATTCTCCAAAGCATAGCAGAGTGGTGTCTTACCCCAATATCCACAGGAATCTATTGAAGCACCTTTTTGAACAAGAAACTTGATTGATTCTGGATGATAAAAACCATAATTTATACATTGGAGAATCGAATTAGAGAAATCTCCTCCTTTTACAATCAAATAGTCTAAAATTTCTACATTGTTCGAGTATGCTGCTTTATCTACGAGATTCTTATTCAATCCTGGAAATCTCAAATTTATATCCCATTGATTGGATTCTATTTCCTCTATTATTTTTTCGTTCTTTCTTTCTCTCAATAATTTGCCAAAATAGTCGCTTGTTGAATTTAATTGCCAAGGCTTGAATTTTCCATATTTTTGCAATGGTTTGTGAACAATATTTTCTCCAATGTGCCTGTTTTCGAGCATTTCTTCAAATACTTTCTTTTCGTCTAACCCCAAGTCTTTGTAAATACATTCATATCCCATATCTCCAATTCCTGAGAAACCAATTAATTGGTCTTTATGAAGGATAATTGCAATTCCATGTTCTTCATCACCTTTATATTCAAAATCTATTCTCATGTAGGAGATATGACTTTTATTTTTTGACAACACCTGGATACTATTTATTCTCGCAAGCTTGCCCAAGTCTTCATAAGTGTTAAGTTCTGGTATCCAATCATCTTCCCCGCACCATTCTACATATTGCTTGTTTATTTGGTCTTTAAATATTCTGAATATTGATTCGACCAAAGAATTTTCATTTTCAATCAAATAGTGTATTGAATTTTTTTGTGGTTCTGTTGGTTCGGGCTCATATGTTCTTTCATCAAATATCTGGAACGGAACATATCCATTTTCAAGAATCTGCAATAATTCATTTCTTCTCCTGTTTCTAAACCAATAGTCAGAATGTATTTTGGAGAATTCAGGAAGGCGAAGATTAAATTCCCAGTCTCCGTCGAATTGATATGTTTCTTTATTTTCTTTCATAATTGAGGCTAGCGAGGTGTTGTAGCATGTTTTTATTTTAAATCATCTCTACTTAGAGTAAAAGTATATTCGACTTCATCCATTGAAAGAAGTCCACGTTTCAATACTTTATATTTCCAATTTTGCTGATCAAAAATATCTTTCTCTAACCTTTTATTTCCGCTTTTTACAATGATCGTATCAAGTCCTTCAAGAAATTTAACGCCTTTATCATGAGCATTTCCAATTTCGCCGTACTCCATAATGAGAGATTCCGAATCAGGCTTTAGTTCCAATACTTTAATCGAATCCTTTTCTGAGATACTTCTGCTGCCATATTCTAATTTAGATTCAATTGTAATATTAAATGGAGTTGCGTTTTTGATAACGTACTTATTAACTACTCCAGGGTCGCAAGCTGAACAAAATGTTAAGGCCAAAGTAAGAATAGTTATAATCCTCATCCAATTTTTTTTAATGCCCGCTAACGGTCAGGCTAAGAAACGTAGGGATTTCGGGCTGCGTTCCTGTCCGCAGGATACGCAACAAAGACAGAAATCGCAAGTTTCGGACTTAGGACAAAACCCCTATGTTTTTTAGCCATTGCTGTACACTGTATTTATTTTAG
This sequence comes from Flavilitoribacter nigricans DSM 23189 = NBRC 102662, assembly GCF_002646595.1. Lineage (GTDB taxonomy): Bacteria > Bacteroidota > Bacteroidia > Chitinophagales > Saprospiraceae > Flavilitoribacter > Flavilitoribacter nigricans. The sequence goes on along the minus strand of NZ_PDUD01000103.1, from coordinate 749 downwards.
TTTTTTTCTCATGACATAATATTCATCATGTTCCTTGTGTTTATTGAAATCATATTTTTTATACAATTCCATTGGGCCTTTGAAATTACTTGCATTCGCTTCTCCTTTTCTGGGATACGATTCAATATAATCATAGTCTGTATTTGAATAATCAGCGATGATTTTTTCGAGAACCTTTTGAGAAATCCCCTTTCTTCTATGGTCAGGGTGAATAAGAAAACAAACAACTGAACAAACTTTATCAAGAGGATTGTCAATCAAATCATAGTCCCTCAATAACCTTTGATAATTTGAGCGATCGTTTGCATTGCACCATCCAATTGGTTTACTATTTTCAAAAACCAAATATCCCTGTAGTTCCTCTTCATCTATTCGTTTAATTATCAATGAGCGACTCATTTCACGTGTGCATGTTTCAACATCTCCAAGGAAATGATAGTCATTGCAATAACATTTTGACCATTCAGGATTTTCTTTATGAATCATGTTATCAAAAAGAGACAAGTAATCTTCTTTTAAATCGCTGGTTAGTGGTTTTATTTCAATTTCCATTTTGCTCTTTTTATATGGCACGGCAACGTTTCGTGTATGTGGCGTGGCGGGCTTTTGCCCGACATAAACACATATACTTTGTGTGTGCCCCGAATGGGCATCACTACTGTCAAAGATAACGAATCGGAGATAGTAGTCTACTCTAGGGAGATGAAAGTTCTCCTATCGCACAAGGTAAGTGAGTGCGATTAGCAAGC
>NZ_PDUD01000102.1 GCF_002646595.1 Flavilitoribacter nigricans DSM 23189 = NBRC 102662 | reverse complement strand
GGCGTTTATCTGGATACCTTGACGGCCGTTAACGGCTGTGACAGCATCATCGTGCTCGATCTACTCGTTAAAGACCTCTTCCAGGATACCACCATCGCTGAAGTTTGCTTCGGAGACAGCATCATGTGGAACGGGGCCTTCTTTGACACCACCGGTATTTACATTGATACCCTGACGGCAGCCAATGGCTGTGATAGTGTCATTGTACTGGATCTGTTTGTCAAAGAGATCTTCCAGGATACCACCGTGGCGGAAATCTGCTTCGGCGATAGCCTGCAATGGAATAATGCTTTCTTCGATACCACCGGCGTTTATCTGGACACCCTAACGGCCGCTAACGGTTGTGACAGCATCATTGTCCTTGACCTGCTCGTGAAAGACCTCTTCCAGGATACGACTATAGCCGAGGTCTGCTTCGGAGATAGCATTATGTGGAACGGGACCTTCTTCGACACCACCGGTGTTTACATCGACACCCTCACCGCCGCCAATGGCTGTGATAGCGTCATCGTACTCGATCTGTTCGTCAAAGACATCTTCCAGGATACTACTGTGGCGGAGATCTGCTTTGGCGATAGCCTCCAGTGGAACAATGCCTTCTTCGATACCACCGGCGTTTATCTGGATACCCTGACGGCCGCCAACGGTTGTGACAGCATTATCGTGCTGGATCTGCTCGTAAAAGACCTCTTCCAGGATACCACCATCGCGGAAGTTTGCTTCGGAGACAGTATCATGTGGAACGGGGCCTTCTTCGACGCCACCGGTGTTTACATCGATACCCTCACCGCCGCCAATGGCTGTGATAGTGTCATCGTACTCGATCTGTTTGTCAAGGAGATCTTCCAGGATACCACCGTGGCCGAGATCTGCTTCGGCGATAGCCTCCAGTGGAACAATGCCTTCTTCGATACCACCGGCGTTTACCTGGATACCTTGACGGCCGCTAACGGTTGTGACAGCATCATCGTGCTGGATCTGCTCGTTAAAGATCTCTTCCAGGATACCACCATCGCCGAAGTTTGCTTCGGAGATAGTATCCAATGGAACGGGGCCTTCTTTGATACGACTGGCATTTACATCGACACCCTCACTTCAACCAATGGTTGTGACAGTGTGATTGTCCTCGATCTGTTTGTGAAAGACATCTTCCAGGATACCACCGTGGCTGAGATCTGCTTTGGTGATAGCCTCCAGTGGAACAATGCCTTCTTCGATACCACCGGCGTTTACCTGGATACACTCACGGCCGCTAACGGTTGCGATAGCATTATCGTACTGGACCTGCTCGTTAAAGACCTATTCCAGGATACCACCCTCGCTGAAGTTTGCTTCGGAGACAGCATCCAGTGGAACGGGGCCTTCTTCGATACGACCGGCATTTACATCGATACCCTCACTGCCGCCAATGGCTGTGATAGCGTCATTGTACTCGATCTGTTGGTCAAAGAGATCTTCCAGGATACCACTGTGGCCGAGATCTGCTTCGGCGATAGCCTCCAGTGGAACAATGCCTTCTTCGATACCACCGGCGTTTACCTGGATACCCTGACGGCCGCTAACGGTTGTGACAGTATCATCGTGCTCGACCTGCTCGTTAAAGACCTCTTCCAGGATACCACCATCGCGGAAGTTTGCTTCGGAGATAGTATCCAATGGAACGGGGCCTTCTTTGACACTACCGGCATTTACATCGATACGCTGATGGCCGCCAATGGCTGTGATAGCGTCATTGTCCTCGATCTGTTTGTGAAGGACATTTTCCAGGATACCACCGTGGCTGAGATCTGCTTCGGCGACAGCCTCCAGTGGAACAATGGCTTCTTCGATACTACCGGCGTTTATCTGGATACCCTGACGGCCGCTAACGGCTGTGACAGCATCATCGTGCTCGACCTGCTCGTTAAAGACCTTTTCCAGGATACGACCATCGCCGAAGTTTGCTTCGGGGATAGTATCCAATGGAACGGGGCTTTCTTTGACACCACCGGTGTTTACATCGATACCCTCACCGCCGTCAATGGCTGTGATAGCGTCATCCTACTTGATCTGTTCGTGAAAGAGATCTTCCAGGATACCACTGTGGCGGAAATCTGCTTCGGCGACAGCCTCCAGTGGAACAATGCCTTCTTCGATACCACCGGCGTTTATCTGGATACCCTGACGGCCGCTAACGGTTGTGACAGTATCATCGTCCTCGACCTGCTGGTTAAAGATCTCTTCCAGGATACCACCATCGCCGAAGTTTGCTTCGGAGACAGTATCCAATGGAACGGGGCCTTCTTCGATACTACCGGTATTTACATCGATACCCTCACCGCCGCCAACGGTTGTGATAGTGTCATCGTACTCGATCTGTTTGTCAAGGAGATCTTCCAGGATACCACCGTAGCCGAGATCTGCTTCGGCGATAGCCTTCAGTGGAACAATGCCTTCTTCGATACCACCGGTGTTTATCTGGATACTCTGACGGCCACTAACGGTTGTGACAGCATCATCGTGCTCGATCTGCTCGTGAAAGATCTCTTCCAGGATACTACTATCGCTGAAGTTTGCTTCGGGGACAGTATTATGTGGAACGGAGCCTTCTTCGATACGACCGGTGTTTACATCGATACCCTCACTTCGACCAATGGTTGTGACAGTGTGATTGTGCTGGATCTGTTTGTCAAAGATGTCTTCCAGGATACGACCATAGCCGCTATCTGCTTTGGAGATAGTCTACAATGGAATGGTGCATTCTTTGACACCACAGGTATGTATATCGACACGGTCACTGCGATGAATGGCTGCGATAGTGTAATTATATTAGACCTAACAGTCAATGAGGTCTTCCGCGATACCAGCTTTGAAGCTATCTGCTTCGGTGATACCCTGGCCTGGAACGGATTCATGCTCGACTCCACCGGAGTCTATGTCGATACGCTAACCTCAAACGCCGGCTGTGATAGCATCGTCGTACTCGACCTCATGGTCAACGAGGTCTTCCGCGATACCAGCTTCGAAGCTATCTGCTTCGGCGATACCCTCGCCTGGAACGGATTCATGCTAGATTCTACCGGGGTCTATGTCGATACGCTGGCATCAAACGTCGGGTGCGACAGCATCGTTATACTCGATCTCATGGTCAACGAGGTCTTCCGTGATACCAGCTTCGAAGCTATCTGCTTCGGCGATACCCTCGCCTGGAACGGATTCATGCTCGATTCCACAGGTATTTATGTCGATACCCTGGCATCAAACGCCGGTTGCGATAGCATCGTCATACTTGACCTCATGGTCAACGAGATCTTCCGTGATACCAGTTTCGAAGCTATCTGCTTCGGCGATACCCTGGCCTGGAACGGATTCATGCTAGACTCCACCGGAGTGTATGTAGATACGCTAGCCTCAAACGCCGGTTGCGATAGCATCGTCGTGCTCGACCTCATGGTCAATGAGATCTTCCGCGATACCAGTTTCGAAGCTATCTGCTTCGGTGATACCCTGGCCTGGAACGGATTCATGCTAGACTCGACCGGCATCTATGTGGATACCCTGGCGTCAACCGCTGGCTGCGATAGCATCGTCGTGCTCGACCTCATGGTCAATGAAATATTCCGCGATACCAGCTTCGAAGCAATCTGTCTGGGTGATACCCTCGACTGGAATGGATT
>NZ_PDUD01000101.1 GCF_002646595.1 Flavilitoribacter nigricans DSM 23189 = NBRC 102662 | reverse complement strand
TGGGACCGTATAGACCTAGAATCATCAATCTTCGGATTTACAACTCCACAAGGGAAACGGCCAATAGCCAAATTTTATATCGAAGACTATCTCCTGGAGAATTTACAGGGACGGCCTAAATTCGCCTTCGAACCGAGGCGATAGCATCCGAAAAAGTCGGATGTGATTTTTGATACCATGCGAAAGTTTTGATGCGGATTAATTGTAGTTGGTTAAGTTGATCAGCCCAAAGGGTCACGATGCTGAAAAGGGCCAGGAGTATGGGTGTAGATCTGGCAATGGCCAAATCGGACCACTGTCTTTGCGATTCTACACCAAGGTGCTTTCGGACTTCTTCAAAAGTGACACTTCCTGCGCTTCAACTGCTTGTAAAACAATCTCTTCATCCTCCCTATCATAGCTACAAAGTTTGACCGCAGTTTCCCGGGCAAATTTCTGAGCTGATGAGAAAGGTAAATGGCAGACAAGAAACAGCGTAACAAATAGGTAGCGATTCATGGATGAAAATTCATTTTTACGTATAGTACAAAATTTTTCAATGCCCATCCTGCGCCTTTTACTCCTAAAGTAGACTTAGGCATAGGTCGCGAAAGGTCCTTTTTTCGTTCCGTACCTAGACAATTCGGTTGAATATTCAAATTATATCCACAGACTATCAACGGCGCCCCTATTTATATGGAAGGTCGCCGAAATTTTCCACTTAGTGCCAACGATGTTTTGCCACGAAACGTTTTTAGCGCATCATCCTTATCAGCTTACTGAAGCGATACCAGCAGCAGTACGTATCCCTGTTCGGTCTCGAGAGCGGACATTGCCTTACCCAATATAGCCCCCTGAGCCTGTTGATAATCTGTCACTTTCATCGCTTGACCCCGGATATTGGAAGTAGTGAGTAAATCACCCGGCTTAATAGGGCCGGCTGAGGTGTTTGCCCAGACATACACTCTGCCGGCGATGGATATCAGTTTTTCTGTATTCACGCTTTCATCGTAAGCCAGTGTAATGCCTGGCTTAATTCCCTGTGCTCCACTGATTACTCCAGCAACTTTTCTATCGTAGGGTTCTTCACTGAGTTTTAATTTTCCGGGATGGTGCTCATCTATGATCATAACCGAGCCGGGCAGGATCTCTTCTCCTATGCTCAGGGTAAAGGGCTCGGCTATATCATTTCCGCCTCTGATCTCCAATATATTGGTGGAAGTAGTGCCGTTGACGCTCACGATGCCCTCTCCGTGGATAGTCAGGAAAGTATCCTCGTAGCGATTGTTTAGATAATAATCGACACCAAATTGATTGCCGAATACTCTCAGATCCCACTTGTGCAGGTTTCGTTCCGGTTCGGTGATCGGAGGTGTTAGATCGGGAATGACCCGGTAATTGGCCAGGCGCAGCTTAGTACCGGGCATTTCCGCTTCAGGTACGACAGAAGGAGAGATAAAGGCATTACCGGAAGTAGTTCCTCTAACTGTCATTTTCCCATTGTTATCCACCAATAAGGAAGTATTTACGTACAAGTTGTCCTCATAATAATTCAGGGTAAACTGATTTCCCAGGGCATTCAGGTCCCAAGTGTGGAGTGTCTGCTCCGGGAGCGAGCCAGGAGCAGTAGGGTTGGGAATTATCCTGCGGTTGAAAAGACGCAACTTGGTGCCTGGCCATTCTATTTCAGGAAAAGCAGTGGGTGACAGAAATGCATTACCGGAAGTAGTTCCCCTTAGGATTAAGCGCCCGCTCCCATCAACTGAAAAGACAGTGTTCAGATAATTATTATCTGTTGAGTGATCAAAATTCATTTGATCACCCAAAACTCTTAGATCCCAGTTGTGTAAAGTTTGTTCCGATCCTCCGGAGAGAGGATTGCCGGTCGGGATGACCCTTAAATTGGAAAAGCGGGCCTTTGTACCGGGTAGTGTTGCATCGGGGAAGAAAACGGGAAAGGTAGACAAATCTCCGGATGTGCTCGAAAATAAGTGCAGAAGCTGAGTGGGATTATCTGTGCCCAATCCAATATTTCCGCTTCTCCAGATGTCGGTTTCTGTACCTTCATCTCCATTCCAGTATTGACCAAATCCAGGTTTTGAAAATAAGATGGACATGAAACATAGCAATAAAAGGGAGTGCTTAAGTTTTTTCATTATGTGTACGAATTAATGGGGAAAAGTTCGGATGATAGCTATCCTTAATTTTATTAGTTTTTATACGGCCTTATTGTCCGATCCGGACTATACCTCCAGTCGATTCAATAGTGAGCCTTTTAGAGATAGTTATGGTCTCGGCGGAGGTGCCCGACTCGATACAGATACTTCCGCCGGCAGGAGTAGCAGACACTCCGGATGCAACCGTATTGAAAGGAGCATTCGGCAGGCCGTTCCCAGGGCCGTTCTCTCCAAAATCCACGAAAGTACAGGCTCCAGGTACGACCGGGCCGAAGGCTACATAAATATCCTTTGAGTTTCCTGAACGGTTATCCGTGTATATTCCGATGACCCGATCCGGTAAATGATCGGCACCGTTATAATCTCCGAATTCAAAATTGTCATTTACGACATTAGGAGAGGTCCTATCGGTTAATCTAACGGGAGTAGAAAAAGTCTCTGCACCGTCTCTGGAATAGGAGTAATAAAGATCAACACCAGTACGATTATTACTACGACGGGTATCGTAATATACTATGTGTACAGTTCCCCGATTATCCACCGTGATCCAGGGATGCCAGCGGTCTACCGTTGCTCTATCAAAGGTCGGATGCGGCGTCACGGTTTGCCAGTTCAGTCCTCCGTTTCGGGAGCGAGCTACACGTACCCGCATATGGTTATTCGCGGGATTGTTGACATCCACCGCATCGTAGCTGTCCGACCACGCTACATATATACTGCCGCGGTAGGGTGAATCGGAGAGATCAGTATCCGCAGAGGGTACAATCCAGGCCCTTCTTGTCTCCTGAGCAGGAATCGGAATGCCGTTTGTTTGCTGCGAAGTAGGCGAGGTTTCCGCAATAGTTATGGTGCCATTAATGAAACTACCGCCTCCGTTGGTAGATCTTTTGAGGACGATCTCCCTCTCCTCATAAGCATGCCATACATAGTAAAGGTTCCCGGCTGCATCGGTGGTGATATCACTGCCAAATCCACGGGGGTCACCGGTGAAAGAAATGGTTGGCTCCCAAGTACGGCCACGATCCAGGGATCTGGCAAATTGCAATCTACCTACGGCTGGTCCTCCGTTAAAAGTCCAGGTAATATAGATATTATCGACATGGGGGGAGGTTCGGTGTTTGTCAACGTGTAAGTATTCCTTATCGACGTTATTGGAACTCAGTACCCTTTGTGGATTACCGGGCAGATCAGCCCAGCTTCGACCATTGTCGCCCGAGCGCAAAAACCAGAGCTCACAGCCTCCTCCACAGTTGGTCAGCATGGCCGTAAAGGCCAGCTGCCCATCGGAAGACCAGTCGATCGTCGGATCTCCAGAATAGTTTGCTGATGGGTACGAAGAGACGGACCAACTCATGCCGCCATCGGACGAATAATATAAGCCTTGTCCGCTATCCCGGAAATTTGAACCGGCAACAATGATATTAGGATGAACAGGGTTGACCTTGATCGCGGATTCGGCTACCCCATCAGAGGTAGATACCTGTATGTTTTGCGCCTCGATGTTAGCGCAAACTGTCAATAAAAAATAAAAAAACAAATAGGTGGAAAGGCTTTTACAACTGAGGTTCGGTTTTAGAATGATCATGTGGATTTAGTTTTGACCTTTTAAAGATAAACAATTTTAGTTATGTACAGAACAAAACTCTTTTCCGCGTGTGTATAACAAATTGCACAATCAAGCAGCCGCAGCGATAACTGCCTTGACCAGGTTCCAAGCGCCGCTATGCTTGTAGCACCTCAGGTTGGCGATGGCTTGAGCGCCTTGCACCGA
>NZ_PDUD01000100.1 GCF_002646595.1 Flavilitoribacter nigricans DSM 23189 = NBRC 102662 | reverse complement strand
AATGCTGGGGCCATCTTCTTTAAATTTACCCCGGGTGGTCCACCAACTCATCTGGCATACACTGGGCACACTCCCAAGAGCCGACAGCATGACGGCCGTCCACTTAAAACCGGGTACGCAGATCCGGCTTACCGGAGGCCGATAAAAGCCTCTTTTGACTTTGGTCAGCCGTCGACCTTTGCTACTGTATACACTACACAGCCCTTGCAAAAACCAACTCTCAGGCTTCTCTATCCGGGAATCATCCCACAGCATTAACGGCCGCTTACCCTGTTGCTGCAAGGCTTGCACGTTTTGACGGGTACGCTCAAATAAGAACTGATCAACTATCGATGCCGTCCACTTTTTAGACCGTAGTAAATTGCTGATCCGTTTGGTACCGGCCGGAGCATGAGCCGGGCCACAGACATAAGCCCCCAACTCACTCAGGAGTAGCCCCATTTTACTGTGACGAAAAATAAGAATGGAAACGAACAGATCGAAAAAGGTACGCACCAGGCGTTTGTCCAGTTGACGATCCAGTACCTGATCTAGTGGAGATAAATAAGCAGCAATCTGACACAGCAAAAATTGTGATGCTTTTGGTGCACTTTCCTGATTTAACTTATCTTGCAAACGTTCTTTGAACATAGCCCCTTGTGATTTGGTGTGGTCAGATACCCAAATATACAAGGGGCTTTTCCTTTTCCTCCTAAAATAAGCATCCCGAATTTCAGCCTAGGCCAAAATTCGGGATGACTCATGTTTGTTATTTTAACCCTGATGATTCCGCTTTAGGCGGATATACGCAGGGAGGTCATGGTCAGCGAACCACCGACATATTTATCATTGAAGATCTCGACATCATCTTTATTATCCTGCAACCCGAGGGTATACAAGAGCGGATAATAATGATCCGGTGTCGGGATCGCCAACTGAGCGGCCGTACCGAGTGAACGGTAATCGATCAGATCATTGTGCAATTTGTGCCGGATCTTATCTTTAAATACTTCATTGATCTCCTGCGCCCAGTCAAAACCGAAGTTGGGCGTATTCATATTTTGCCAGTCGATGCGTCGCAAATTGTGCACCATATTACCGCTGCCCATAATGAGCACCCCTTTACTGCGCAGGGCATTCAGTTCTCCGGCCAGTTTGTAGTGGTAAGCCGGGGGGCGATTGTAATCGATGCTCAGTTGCAGCACGGGCACATCGGCGTCCGGATACATGTGGCGAACCACCGTCCAGCAACCGTGGTCCAGCCCCCAGTCGTGATCCAGTCCCACATCCGTACTCTGGATCAGCTGGGCCGTCTCCTGAGCGATAGCCGGGCTACCCGGTGCCGGATACTGCACGGCAAATAACTCCTGCGGAAATCCACCGAAATCATGGATCGTTTTGGGCGTATCCATAGCGGTAATGTGAGTACCGCGGGTCAGCCAGTGGGCCGAAATACACAAAACGGCGGCCGGAGTCGGAATTTCCTGTCCCAGCTTTTTCCAGTACTGACTGAATTCGTTGTCCTCGATCCCGTTCATAGGGGAACCGTGCCCGATAAATAGCACGGGCATCTTTTTACCCTGCCGGGGCAAGGCATCCGAAAATTTGCTTAAAGCACCTAATCCTGCCATAGCTGCTAATCCTCCTGTTAGTTTATAGATAAAATCTTTTCTTTTCATGGAAATACATGTATATACATCAATTAACAGCTAAGATAGCAAAAAGATGAGTTCCGCAGTGTTAAATTGTTTTAAATATGGAGATCCTGTAGCAAACGTTCCCCGAAGAATACCCGCAAATTTTTATTTTTAGGCGCGGCCCCAGCGCATCATCTCGCTGGAACCGCAGTTTGTTTCAGATCACGGCACCAGCCGGACAAAACGGATAACAAAATATAGGTAGTGGATCAGGTAATAACATACGAATCCCGGACCCCCGGATTGTGGTTGCGCTTCGGCACGCGCATGATCGCCTTACTGGTCTCCGCCTTTTATGGTTTGAAATTCCTCTTACTGATCTTCGGACTGCCAACGGGCGGTGCCTTCTTTTACCTGATCCTGCTTATAGCCTGGAGCCTGGGGATCCGGCAGCTCTGGCTGGACAATCCGCTCCGCTGGCGGAATAAGGTAACATTTGACTTTCAGCGGGACCTTATTTTTATTCAGCACCGGGAAAACGAGCAGCTCCAAACGGAAGTACTGGATTTCGACGGCCGGAAGATCCCGTTTCGGGATATTGAGTATTATTCCACCCGGAATTACGGCAGCTTTTTATTCAGTTCCTACTTCATGGTGAAGATTTACGTCAGGGGGGAGGAAATTAGGTTGCTTTCTTTTGAGGATCCCAACGATTTTACCCGCGTAGTCCATCTCCTGAAAGACCGGCTGCAACTACCGGTAAAATGAAAATGGGCTTTAGCGGCTTTCCGTACAGTTTTGCTGTAAGAAAAGTGCTAAAGCCCGGAGAGACTGTAATTTCACCTAACTGTGGTCTATCGTATCGAAACTTTTATCGTTGATCTTTGGGTGTGAGTTCCGTCATTGGTTGGACGGATACCTCCGAAGAATTTGTCCTTCTGCCATTCAACGTCTATCGTCTCAACAGTATTTTTTACAAACCGGAAGGCAAAGACATAGTCAGCTGGGTAGGCGTACATCTGGTGTAGCAAACCGTCACATTGTAAGTGGGGTGCGTATAGCAGATGATCTTGGAATCCCAGCCATCGGGGCAACCGAAGTCGTCACCACCTTTTCCGGCAGCTTGTGAGCCCAGGTCGATCCAGCGACCGCTGCGATCCTGTACGGCAAATCCGCCAATTTTCACACGGCTACCGTCTCTTTTGGCAAGCAGGAACAATCTGCGACCGTTGGTTTTATCCGTAGCCAGGTAGTTTCTACCATCCTTGATGTTTTTCAGGTCAAGCGTAGCGATACCGCTGCGGGCATCGTAGCTGGTCATTACTCTGGAGAGTTCGTAATTTCCGGTAGAAGCTTTGATCTTTTCGAAGTTCAGGGAGTACAACTGAGCGAACATTCCGGTTCCGGCGATCATCATGGCCAGGGCTAACAAATAGATCTTTTTCACGTTAAAAACATTTTAGGGTTAAATAGGTTAATTTTGATTTACACCCTGATGTGTTGCCGTGAAATGAGATGTACCCAGATGGGTAGATTTTTTTTATCTTTTTTTTGTAATAATGCTGAAAATACGAGCCTAAAACGCAGACTTAAACCTCTCAAATAATTGATTCCCAATAATTTGAATCCAATCTCATAGAATAGAAAATCTTTTCCCTTTTTTTTATCCTGACCGGAACGACTGCTCAACCGCTTATCTGAACTTCTCGGTCTTCTCCGTCAGTGCCACATCCTTATCCTTTTTCAAATGGACCTGAATGTTCAGGATCAGTTCTTCGGCCCCGGCCTCCAGGGCGGCAGCTTTGGCATCCAGCACGGCCTGCCAGAGTTCGGATAGTTCTCCTTCCATTAAAGTGGCAAAGGGTTGTACTTCGTGTTTGACCCCGGATCGCTGGATCGCGTAAATGGCCTCATCAATGACGGGATAGGCGTCTTGGGTATTGATGGGGACGATCTGGAGGGAGAGGTTGACGTTTTTATTGGGCATGGTTGTGGTGGATGGTGGACGGTCGACGGTCGACGGTTGAGGGTGTGTGCGCGCCTGAAATAGGTTGACAAAAAAACGAGTGTACATACACTCAAAAAACCTTAAATTCAGGCACATGAAAAAGTCAAAGAAAACTCGATCTTACCTTCGGGAACGACGCTACTTCAGCGAAGATTTTCGTCGATCCCGCGTGAAAGAATATGATGAAGGTCAGACCAGTGTCAGCGAAATTTGTCGGGTGTATGGCGTTACCAAATCGGCGGTCTATAAATGGATCAAGAAATATTCGCCTCACTACCAAAGAAGCATTACCAAGGTAGTTGAGGAAAAAAGCGAGACGCAAAAACGCCTGGCTTTAGAGCAAAAAATCAAAGAATTAGAACAATTTATTGGCCG
>NZ_PDUD01000010.1 GCF_002646595.1 Flavilitoribacter nigricans DSM 23189 = NBRC 102662 | reverse complement strand
ACATACCGAACGGCTTTTTGAAGCAGGTGACTCATCGGCCTTATCTCGCTCTTCCTACTCTTATTCTAATATTCTTTCACTATTTTGGGTTCAATCGCAATGTACGATGACTCATGTTTCGATCTTTTGCGACATTGACGGTTAAGTACGCAAAGGTTAGTGGATTTGCCGTCGGCAAATTCACTAAAAAGCTTAGCGCCTTTGCGCCTCCGCGGTGAAATTCAGTCATTTCTGGTTTTCGATTTTTAACTATTAATGTTCCTTACTAGATTTTTCCTGAGAAAGGGATACGGGGTAAAACTTGAATTATCGATCCGGTAGCTGGGCCATGCGCTGCTCAACCCAGCAATTCCCGTTTTTGCTCTTCCAGTCGCAGCGATTCCCGCTGGGTGCGTTGCTGTTCCAGCCGGAGCCACTTGACGCTGGTCTCCATTTGATTGCGCAGATGATTGGATAGCGTATGGATCTGATGCAGCTGGATGGGCAAACCACGGTGGTAGGAGAATCCGCGGGTAATTTGCCGGATAAAACCGGAAAGTTCCTGTGCGAGTTGCTGTACCTGCTCTAATCCGGGATTTTGCTGCTCGAGGTTACGGACCTCCGGGAACTGGTAGACTTCCTTGATCTCCTGATCAAATTTCATGAATTCGAGACGTAGTTTCGGCAAGCGCAGACGGGCTTCGTCCACTTCCTCGGCGATCATCCGGAGCCGGTAATCTACTTCCCGCATATTGTTGTTCACCCAGCTATTGGCCCGGTGCAGATTCTGGGAGATCTCTTCGAGTAAGGACTGGGCATTAGCCCCGTGGAGAATGGCCTCTTCGAGTTCCCGATCGATCTGATTCCAGCGGGCCAGATCACTGAGTACCGGTTTTAGTGGGTGATCCGGCTGATGCTGCAGGATGTCTGCTTCCCGGAGTTCGTACAGTTCCCGGATCTGTTTTTTGATGGTCTCTGCCCCTTTTTCTTTTTCCCGGAGTACGTTAATCTCAAAATCCAGCATCTCCAGTTCTTTTTTCGCATCCTGGAAAGCGATCGCCGCCTGTAGATACTCTTCTTTCTCCTTTTCCAGTTGTTCCTGCTTATTGATCACCTTGATGAACAATTCCTTCACACTCCACTTCTCCAGATCCAGCAGGTCCTGGTGTTCCTTGTCCATAGTCCGGCCCAGCTGGTCGGCTTTGGACTGCAGCGCCTTGCGGTTACGCTCCAGTTCCTGCCGGTAGCGCCGCGCCCGTTCGATGCTGTCCTGTTGTGCTTTGAGTGACTGGATCTTGGTTAGTATATCTTCCATTAAGGTGCTTTGCGGGTCCGGTATTATTTGCCTACAACTGTTTTTCCATGACAAAATTATCAAAAATAAGGCCATCCATTTCCACTTTCTGGGGGCGAACTATCCGAAAACCCATTCGTTCGAAAAAAGGACGGGCCGTCAGGCTGACATCTACCCGGATCAGGGATACCTCTCGTTTGCGGGCGAAAGCTTCCAGTTTTTCCACCAGCATGCGGGCGATGCCCTTTCCCTGGTGCAGGTGGGAAACGTACATCATATCCAGATAACCGTCCGGAGTGATGGAACCCATACCCTGCAGTTCGTCCCCATCTTCTACGAGCAGGAAATACTGATCGGTGATCTTACGCAGCCAGCGGGGAGTGTCCTTAACCCGTTCGGACCATACCTTGACCTGTTCCGGTGAGTAGTGCCGGATATTGACGTTCAAAATGGTGTTGCGGAAAAGCTGAGCGATCCGGTCGTAATCGGCAACGGTAGCCTGGCGAATGGTCATTTTTTAGCGGCCAAGATGCGGTAAATTTTGGAAATATGCCAAAACCGGTCCCATCCGGGCCGCCATCGTTCCCATTTGACCGTAGGGGACTACCTTCGGATACTGCCTACCCGGAACGGGATCTTGAGTCGCACCGGGACAATTCTCCCTTCTTTTTTTCCCGGGATGAATCGGGGCAGTAAATAAACGACTCGCCGCATTTCGGCATCAAATTCCGGATTCACACTTCGTACGACTTCGGGTGCCCAAATATCGCCGTCACCGTGGACGACAAAAGAAACCACGCCCTCCATCCCGGCTTTCAGATTAGCGGTTGGGGGGCGAAAATTTTCGGCAATGATCCGGTAGATCTCCCGATCGGAGCACTCCATTTTTTCTTCTTTAATGGAAATGTAGTCACAGGAAGCGAGGTAAGGCATTTCCGGAGCATAATTTACGATCTCATCGGGGATGGGAGGATACCGTAAATTGCACAAGGCCATAAGCGGCAGTGGTTCTGCCGTCTCATCTTCCACCTGAATAACGACCGGCAATTTTATTTCTGCCTGAAATGCCGGCAGCAGATCCACCTGCCAAAACAGTCCAAAAAAAGCGATCAGTATGATCTGGAGCAGAATATTGACTTTTTGCATGGCATTGGTTTTTGTGGGTTAGCATTTATCTGGGGAAGGGATTATTGCTGAGGAAACCGGATTGGGATATTTAATTCCACATCGGCTGGGTGCCTCATAAAGCTGCCAGGGTGAAAGGAAGGAAACAATTCCGCCAACCGGAGGGCCTCCTGGTTGATGGAAGCGGGACCCCCTCTACGGATTCGTGCCTCGCCCCGGCTACCGTCTTTTCGAATGATCAGGGAAACGAATACCACTCCTTCATAATCAGCGGCATCCGGAGGGTACTGCAAATTTTTACGGATGATGTTTTTCAATACGAGATCCGAGCACTGTCTTCGTTCCGACCGGGTTTCGAGCTGATGGCAAACGAGCGCATAGGGCATTTCTTCTATCGGCAGGATACAGGCGGCTTCCGGTGACGGACCGTTTCCAAAGAACGGGGCTGGGGTAACCTCCTTTATGGTAGTCCCGGAAGCCGGCACCCAGTGCTCCTTTTGGCAATTCAGTCCAATTAGACCCCACAGCAGACAAAAACACCAAATCCTTCGCATCTCTCCGATTTAAGTCCTGTAAAAAGAGATGCGGAATTAAGTCGGAATGGTGGGTAACAAGGGAGGGAACGAATGCTCGGAAAAGGCCTAATGGCGCTGCAGGCCACCGTATCCCTGCAAACTTACCACCCGCCAGTTTTCGAGTACGGTCTGCACATCCACCAGTTCGTAGGCGCCGAAGGCGACGATACAGCCGTCGGATCCCGTGTTGGGCAGCATATCGCGACTGAAATACTCGGGATTGGCCTGTTCTTTGGCGGGGATCATCTGTTGGGTACTGTTGGACCAGATCTCAAAACCGAGCCCGTGTTCCAGGCACAATTTTTCCAGGCTTTGCAGGTGGTTTTCGTCCTGCGTGTAGAGGGAACAGGAGAAGGTACGGAAACCGGAGCGTTTGTAGAGCGACAGTTCGTCCATGATGGGCACACGGCGACGACCGATCACATTGTGGCCGATCACTTCCCGGTCGTAGATGATGATATCCCGGTAGCGGCGATCCGAATTGGGGTGGGGAATGTTGATGATCTCACCGCGGGCCGGATCGATCGGCCGGACCCAGAGGATCTCGATCCGTTTCTGATAACGCAGGCGGATACAGACCGGATTGTTAGCTTTAAAATTATCGAGCCCGAATTTATTCCAGACGCTCTTGGCGATCCCCCGTTTTTTCAGGGCTGTTGCCGAGATGCCGAGGGCCCACCAGATGTCCGGCTGGGCGTGGTCCAGAGCCAGGGCTTTTTTACAATAGTAATGAGCGGGCTTCCATTCGGCCCGCGACGTATAGATCGCGCCGAGCCTGGCGTAGGCAGGAGGCCAGTGCTTGTCGAGGCGAATGATCTTCTTAAAAAGTTTGATGGCCAGATAGCTATCCCCAGCCGCCTCGTAAGCCAGCCCGTCCGCGTACAATTGCGTTATTTTCCGGTTGGGTGCATCCATCACAAATGATTTTATCGGCAGACAAATATAACCTAACCAACACTCGGAATCAACTCCTCCTCCGAAAGATTGGAGTAGCTGCGGGATATCCCATCTGCCGGATGGTGACCGGATAGGCTGGGTTTGCCGGCCGGACAAGCACCGGATCCTTTTTAAAAAAGACCGTTTATTTTTTCACCGGGCCGGCGCATTATTTTCAAAATGCAGATGATCGTGGTTTTTTCTGCGGTCCGGAGCCCATTTCCTTCGTCAGATCGGACCAGTGACTGGAATTTTTCGACAAACATGCGTAACTTCTCTGAAAATCAGGGTATGAATTAACAGTGGCGCATCACGCTTGAGCCGGCGGTAGACCCTCGCTACCGATCCATCCGGTTTGCTGAAATCGCTCCACTAAGGTATCGACAACTTTGCAACAAAATCTTAAACTATCCTTATCATGAAAATCAGAATCCTTGTACTCTTGATTGCCGGCTTACTTTCCAGCAACCTGCTCAGTGCCCAGAATGTGGGCAAAAGAATTGAGAACCGCGCCAAACACCGGGCGGAATCCAAGGTAAACAGGGAAGTGGATAAAACGGTGGACAAGGCCCTGGACAATGTATTTGACGGTTTATTTGGCAAGAAGAAGAAAAAGAAAAAGACGGAAGAAACCAAAGAAGGGACCGTGCCGGAAGACGCCCGTGATCACGAAGACAGTGAAGCCTACGAGGATGCGGAGGCCCAGCGTCGTGCGCAGGCAGCCATTGCCGGAATGATGGGCGGAGAAGCCGAAGACTGGGAGCCGGTTAAGAATGATTTTCCGATCAGTTTTGATATGTCGATCAGTACGGAAAAGAAGGGAAAGACCACAACCACCGACGTGGAATATACCTTTGACACCTGGGTGCTGGGCATGAAAATGAAGCAGGAAAACGAAGAAGAGATGCTGATGTTGCTGGACAACGAGAAAGGCACCATGACCACCGTTGTGGAAAAAGACGGTAAGCGTCAGGGGTATCGGATGAATCGCGGTATGTTCGGCACTCCGGATATGGATGAAGTCATGGAGGACGTCAAGATCACCCCTACCGGCAATACCAAAATGATCGACGGTTATTTCTGCCGGGAATACCTCATTGAATCCGAAGCAGGCACGACCACCAACGCCTGGCTGACCAAAGAAGTACAGGCGGATATGAACCAGCTCTATTCCGGCTTCATCAGCGCCGGGAAAGGTAAAAAGCAGGACAATTCCATGATGATCTACCAAAATTACGGCGTGCTCATCGAAGCGACCACGGTAGACGAGGATCGTCAGGAAACTTCCCATATCAAGGTAAGCAATATCAAGACCGGAGACCAGATCAATCGCGGCATTCTGGATGTAAGCGACGTGGAGATCATGGGCATTGGAAACTAAGGATCAACCCCCGCGGTGATCCCGTTTTTGGGTCACCCTTCTCAAAAAAACTCATTGCTTTTTCAATATAATCCCAGTTTTTTACGATTATGAAAGGTATAGTTGCAAGAAACTATACCTTTCTGTTTTGAAACCAAGCCAAATTTGTTTTATAATTTAGGCAATTACTGTCCATTGATTACAAAACCTATCGTAGTTTTGGCCTTGGTTTACTTTCAAGCGTAGGATTTAAAAGAAGCAGTGAAGCACTTAATACCACATTTCATACAGGAGAAATTTGCCGCGGGCGAAAGGCGGGGGAGTATAGAGGCGTATACGATGTTTATCGATCTTTCGGGCTTCACGCCGCTTACCCAGTCCCTGATGCGTGAAGAAAGTACCGGTGCGGAACAGCTTTCACTCATCCTCAACGATATCTTCGAGCCGCTGATCAATCTCGTCTACGTACGCGGTGGTTTCATTCCCTATTTTGCGGGAGACGCCTTCACGGCCATTTTCCCGGTATCCGACACGGGTATCCGGGCCCAGGATGTGGTGCAAACGGCCATTCGGGCCCGCAGTCTTTTTAGTGAACGCGAATACCAGTTCAGCGACTTTACCATTGGCATCAAGATCGGTCTTTCCTACGGAGAAGTAGAATGGGGCGTGGTTGGCGCCAAGCACAAGGCCTATTATTTCCGGGGTTCGGCCATCGATAATTGTGCCATTTCCCAGATCAAAGCCAAAGACCAGGACATCGTTCTGGACAATACCATTTACGCCCTGCTCGGGGATCACACTTTCGGTCTGGAGCCGGTGGATCTGGCTTTTTATCGCTTGTTGGGCGGCAAGCCGGCCAGTCTGGAACCCATCCCGAAGGCTGAGTATCCCGCTCCCAAACCGGAGGTGGTCGCCCACTTCCTGCCCAAAGCCGTACGCGAGGTACAGACGGAGGGAGAATTCCGGACGGTCGTATCGGTATTCATCTCTTTTCAGGGTATAGATACCCACGAACTGATGGATCGATTTGCCAGTCTGATCCTGGACCAGATCAATAATTTCTCCGGCTATTTTAAGGAGATCGATTTCGGGGATAAAGGTGCGGTGATGGTTGGCTTTTTCGGAGCACCCATTACCTTCGAAAACACGACCGAACGGGCGCTGGAGTTTATCAGTGCGGTGCGGGAAGAAGTGCGTAAACAAAATGATGTTACGCTGCAGTCTTTCCGGGTTGGGATCACCTTCGGTACCGCCTATACCGGTTTTGTGGGCGGAGAGCAACGCTGCCAGTACGCAGCGGTCGGCAACCACGTCAATCTGGCGGCCCGGCTCATGACCTACGCCGACTGGGGCGAGATCCTCGTGGATGACGACCTCCGGCGCAATCAGTCTTTCAAATTCCTCCATAAAGGAGATATCAAATACAAGGGGATCGAAGGAAATATCCCCACTTTCAAACTGATCGGGAAGGATTTTGAGAATCAGAAATCCTACATCGGTAAAATGATCGCCCGGGAAGAGGAATTAGAAAACACCCTCGATTTTGCCCGGGAGGTCTTTGCAGAAGGCAAAGGGGGCGTATTGTCCATTTTCGGGGAAGCCGGTATCGGCAAAAGCCGCTTGTCCTTTGAGATCCGGCACAAGTTGCAGGACATCACCGATTTTCAGTGGCTGGCCTGCCAGGCGGATCAGATCCTGCGCAAACCGTTCAATGCTTTTCTCTATTTCCTGAAGAATTACTTCGCGCAGTCTTCCGAAGAACCGATTGAATACAATCGCTTCAATTTTGAAAGCCGCCTGCGTTTGCTGGAAGGCCACCTGGAAGATCTGGGTACCGAAGAAGCCCTCCGGATCCGCAATGAACTGGAGCGTACCCGTACCGTTCTGGCCGCGCTGACCGGCGTGCATTATACCAACTCCCTCTGGGATCTGCTGGATGCCAAGGGGCGTTATCAGAATACGATCGCTGCGGTCACGAACCTCTTCCTGGCCGAATCCCTGCTCCAGCCCCTGGTGGTGGAAATTGAGGATGGCCACTGGCTGGACGACAGCTCTCTGGAATTGCTGCAGGAACTGATGCGGAAGAGCATCAACCGCCCCATTCTGATCATGATCACTTCCCGTTACCGGGACGAAGGCGAAAAGCCGGAATTCATCAGTAACTCACTGATGAATTCTCCCCTGAAGCGGATGGAGGTCAACCTGAATCTGCTTAGCCCGGAGGCCGTGCGTGCTTTCGCCGAACTAAAACTCGGCGGGCCGGTCAGTGCTTCGTTTTACGAATTGCTGCTGCGCACCACCAATAGCAATCCTTTCTATCTGGAACAGGTGCTGGAGTACTTCTCTGAAAGTGAACTTTTACTGGAAGAGGACGGCGCCTGGACGATCGAAGATACCAATGTCAAGCTTTCGAATTCCATCAACGCCATCCTGACGGCCCGCATCGATCGCCTGTCCAAACTGGTGAAAGAGACAGTTAAGGCTGCCGCCGTGATCGGACGCGAATTTGAGATACCCATCCTGAGTGAGGTGATGAAAGCCCAGGATGATTTCAATCACGACAACCCGATCGCTCTGCTGCACGAGCAGGTGAAAACCGCCGAAAAAGGACAGATCTGGCTGGCGATGAACGAATTGCGTTACATCTTCCGCCATTCCCTGCTCCGGGAAGCGGTATACAGTATGCAACTGCGTACCCGCCTGCAACAACTGCACCAGTTGATCGCGGAAGCGATCGAACGCCTTTACAAAGACAATCTGGAAGAGCGCTACGTCGATCTGGCGTTCCACTACGAACAGGCGGATGATTTTGATAAGACCTGTGAATATTTGCGGAAGGCGGCTGACTACGCCCGCCGGAATTTCCAGAACCAGCAGGCGCTCGAATACTACGAGAAATTGCTGAAAAAGCTGGGCCGCCAGCCGGACCGGGTGGATGAGATCTCTACCTATCTGAAAAAGGGCAAGGTCCTGGAACTCATCGGCAAATGGGAGGCCTGCCAGCAGGCCTACGAGATCGCATTGCAACTGGCCAAAAAGTCGAGAGACGTGTTGCTGCTCGGCCAGGCCAACAACAGTCTCGGTCGCCTGCTGATGCTGCGGGGTGATTACCAGAAGGCCAGCAATTATCTGCAGATCGCCGCCGGTCTTTCCGAATCCATTGAAGACCGCATCGGGATGGCCCGTGCCTACGGTGATATGGGGAACCTCAATTTCCGGCAGGGCAAATACAACGAGGCCCGCTCGTATTTTGAGCAGAGTATTGACCTCGGATATACGGAGACCAGCATGGCCAGCAGTGCCAATATTGTGGCCAATCTGGGACTTACGCACATGAATCAGGGCAATTTCGACCGGGGTATCGAGGTAATGAAAAAACAGCTCGCAGTGGCCCAGCGCGGCAACGATAAGCAGGGCATGGCTACTTTATACACCAATCTGGGCATCGTCTTTTTTGAAAAGGGCGACTACGGGAATGCCCTTTCCGCCTACCGGAAAGGTCTGGACCTGAGCCAGGAACTGGGTAATAAACTGCTTACTTCCATTGCGATTGGTTGTATCGGCAGCGTTTACGAGCGGCAGGGCGATTACGACCGGGCTATGGAACATTTCGATCAGGATCTCAAGATCTGCGAAGAACTGGGAGACAAGCAGGGTATCGCTATTGCTCTGGGACTCATCGGTGAACTGCACAGCATCAAGGGAAATTTTCACAAAGCCATCGAGTACCTGCAGAAGAACCTGATGCTTTGTGAAGAACTGGGCTATAAAAAAGGGATCGCCAAAGCGGTGAATACCCTCGGCGACGTATTTTTCTATACGCAACAGTACGAGCGTTCGCTGCACTTCTACAACCGGGCCATCGACATTGCCCGCTCCATCAATAACCGGCTCGTGCTGGGCGCCAGCCTGGTGGAAAAAGGAGCGGTACTGATCGAAATGAAGGATGAGCAGGAACTGGAACGGGTACGGAAAGAGGCGCTGCGGATCGCGCTGGATCTGGGGAATCCCGATCTGCTGTTCGACGCCGAACTGCTGGATGCGCGGGTGACCTTCCTCAAGGGGAATACCGCCGAGGCCATCGCTATCCTGAATAAATTATTGCGGGGAGAATTTGACCCGGATCAGAGCGCCAATGCCTATTTCGAAAGATACCGCATCGACCCGACGGATGAGGAAGCGCGCAAGAAAGCCCTCGATCTGTACCGGAAATTGTACCGCTCTACCCCCAAATTTATCTTCCGTCACCGGATTGAAATGCTGGAATCATAAGCGCCGGCGGGCTACCTAAAAAAAATAATCCTAATAAACAATAACCCCCGGTAAATTTCTGTTCTATAGTTGATTTTTTTGCAGAACACATTTATTCATACAAAACACCCTATATGCAGCAAAAATTTACTCCTAATCATTTGATCCAGTACCTTTACCAAGAAACTAATCTTTGCGACACCCTTGCTATTGAAGAGACCCTTGATGAGGATGTATCTCTGCGCGAGGAGTTTGAATCGCTTTCTGAAGCTTACCGGCAACTGCCTAAGGTAAAATTCAGCCCTTCTGATCAGGCTATCCGTAACATTCTGCGTTACAGCGAACACACGGCCCTGACAGAACAGGCGTAAGGTAAAGCGTACTGCACCTAAAAGCCCTTAACGATCTGATCGTTAAGGGCTTTTTCATTGGACCAGGACGAAAGGTAAACTACCGGACAAAACGAAAAAATGCGGGTAAAGACCAGGAGAATGGAAGACAAGGTGAAGGAGAGCAACGCAATGCCCTCTCCCTTTCTCCAGGTCCCCTGGTCACCTACTCTTTTCCGTTTTGTCCAGTAGTGTAGGCAAAAGGGGCAAAACGATGATTTTCCCACATTCTCCGGTCGGTCCCCGGGCATACAAACCTTTTCCAGTCGTTTGCCGGTTGCACCACCAGCTGAATTTCTTAATTTTGGAGTTGATTTAAACAGCTTTAGTCAACAAAGCGTTAATGAGGAAGCCAGACTTTCACCAATAGCGATAAATGGAGACTTTTGTACAAAAAGACAATATGGACGGAGATAGCATGATCCTGCGCAGTGAGGGTTTGAGGAAGTTCTACGGTCGCCGGGAAGTAGTGAAGGGCGTCTCAATTGAGGTGAACCAGGGTGAGATCGTGGGGCTGCTCGGTCCGAACGGAGCGGGTAAGACCACCACTTTTTACATGACGGTGGGTTTTATCAAACCGAATGGCGGAGCGGTGTACCTCAACGATCAGGTAATCACGGACCTGCCGATGTACAAGAGGGCCCAACTGGGGATCGGTTATCTGCCGCAGGAACCCTCCGTATTCCGCAAGCTCAGCGTGGAGGACAACATTAAGGCCGTACTGGAAATGATCAACATCAGTAAGGAGGAGCAGGAACGGCGGCTGGAAAACCTGATCGACGAGTTTGGTCTGGAAAAAGTCCGGAAAAGCCGTGGGGATACACTTTCCGGAGGGGAGCGCCGCCGGACCGAGATCGCCCGGGCGCTGGCTACCAATCCGCGTTTTATCCTCCTGGATGAACCTTTTGCTGGGATCGACCCCATCGCCGTGGAGGATATTCAGTACATCGTAGCCAAACTGAAAACGAAACATATCGGCATTCTGATCACGGACCACAACGTGCAGGAGACGCTCTCCATCACGGATCGTGCTTACCTGATGTTCGAAGGCAGTATTCTGAAAGCCGGAACGGCGGAAGAACTGGCCGCCGATGAAATGGTGCGCAAAGTGTATCTGGGTAAAAACTTTGAATTGCGTAAAAAGGTACTCGATGTCGACTAAATCCAGCCTGATACTTTTTCTGATACTGGCGTTGTCCCTGGGAAGCTGTAAAAAGCAGGATGAGATCCGGATCAAACTGACCTCCCGCGAACGGGCCCTCATCGATACCATGTACCTGGAAAGGGTACAGGAATTGCGCCCGATGTGGGATAGCATCTGTCTGGCTACCCACGACAGCCTGCTGGAGATCGCCCTGGATTCCATCATCCGGGTGCGCCGCCTGGAAGAGGCGAAACTGCGCTCCCGACTCACGCTCCCCGAAAAATGATCGTATGTATCTGAGATCAAAAATCACTCCAATACTTCAGAATACCCGCATATATCCGGTAGGTCTGGCGCTGGTCATAGTGACCGCCCTGGTGGCCTGCGGGGACGGTCCGGATGAAAACCAGGTGGCCGTGGAGGCTTTTCTGAAACAACAGGTAGAAGAAAGGATCCTTACCTACCGGCAGATTCTGACCCAGCAGTGCCGGGATAATGTACTGGAAGAAGCGGGAAAGATCGCTGATTCTATTTTGATCGCCGAGGCCCGCCTGCAGCGCGACAGTATGAATAAACCGCCGAAACCGCTCAAACCGGATAGGCCGGAACTCAAAAAGCTGAAGGATTCCCTGAAGCTGGATCCACTCTTTCGCGATACGATCACAAACTAGAAGTAATCAACAGATCCAGGTCGGTAGACTTGATTTCGAATCGACGTCCGAGGTATTCGTTCGTGAGGCAACCCTTGTAGGTGTAAATACCGTGACGCAGCCCCAGATTGGAGAAGAAAAGTGTTTCGATACTTCCCGTAGAACCCGCCTTCAGCAGGATGGGCGTCAGAATATTACTCACAGCAATCGATGCAGTACGGGCCACTTTGGACGCGATATTGGGTACGCAATAGTGGATCACTTCGTGTTTGGTAAAAGTGGGCTTGCTGAGCGTAGTAACGCGGGAAGTGGCAAAGCAGCCACCCTGATCGATACTCACATCCACGATAACCGATCCGCTTTTCATTTTGGAAACCATTTCCTCGGAAACGATAACCGGCGTACGCCCGTCTTCGGAATGGATGGCCCCGATGGCCACTTCGGCGTTGACCAGCTCCCGTTCGAGATAGACGGGATTGAAAGCCGATGTATACAGCGGTCGGCCTACCTGATTCTGGATGCGTTTGAGCTTGTAGATGTTGTCGTCAAAGATGCGGACTTCCGCTCCGAGGCCCAGTGCGGCCCGCGTAGCGTATTCGGCAACGATGCCCGCACCCAGGATCACCACTTTGGAGCTGGGTACGCCGGAAATTCCGCCGAGCAGAACGCCTTTACCACCACCGGTGGTACTGAGTAATTCGGCAGCGGTGAGCATGGCGTTCAGGCCCGCCATTTCGCTCATAATGCGCACTACCGGGAAGGTATCGGATTCATCGTCCTTGATGTATTCCATCGCGAGGGCGATCACCCGTTTTTGGCGGAGTTTGAGAATGTATTCGGCGGAGATGATCGGCAGCTGAAGCGGGGAGATCAGGATCTGGTTCGGTTGCATCAGATCGATCTCTTTCAGTGTGGGCGGAGCTACCTTGAGAATGACGTGGGCTTTGTAGACCTGTTCCTGGCTGTAGGCGATCTCCGCGCCGACCTCGGAATAATCGTGGTCGGAAAAGTGGGATTTTTCTCCGGCTCCGGTCTCGATCATGACGCGATGGCCGTGGCCGATCAGCGTAGCTACGGAAGAAGGCACCAGGGCTACCCGGTTCTCCTGCAGGGTCAGTTCCTTCGGAATGCCGATGAACAGCTTGCTCGACTTGTGCTTCACCGGTAGCATCTCCGTTTGCGTGCTGTACTTGCTCTCGGTAAATATCTTGGGAATAGGTATTTTCTTCTCCTGTTCACTCATAGCTTCAAAGCGGTATTAAATCCAGCCACCGAACACGGGAATCATAGTCATTCCTGGAATTCTTTTGAGTCCCGCATCGAGTGTAACTCACAAAATTAACATTTTTCGAGTGGAATCATTGACGATCTGAAGATTTATCCATACAGTATCTTCCGGCAGGATCTCTTCGACGATCTCCGGCCATTCGATCAGGCAGTAGTGATCATCGTATAAATACTCCTCGATACCGAAGTCCAATGCTTCCTCCATTCGTTTGAGACGATACAGGTCCATGTGATAGATGTACTGTATCCGGCCCCGTTCGTCCCGGTACGAATATTCATTAACCAGTGAAAAGGTCGGACTGGTTACCTGCTCCCGCACGCCGAAATGATGGCAGAAGGACTGGATAAACGTGGTTTTGCCGGCTCCGATCTCGCCCCGGAAGGCCAGTATCCGTTTATCACCCAGGTATTGCAGCAATTGCTGCACGCCTTTATCTAGCTCGTCAAGGCTCGAAATCACTATTTCCACAGGTCAGTTTTTTACCGTAATTATAAAACACCATTTTGGGGTCATTTAGTTGTTTCTTAACCAAATAATTTAAGATTTTAATAAGGCTTTCAGAGGGCATTTGCCTACCAATTAGCGGGATAAATTTCGTATCTTTGCACTATGGATACAACAAGAGAAAAAGTTCCAACTCAAACAGCTAAAAACGACTATGGTGCCAATAATATTCAGGCACTTGAAGGACTGGAAGCAGTAAGAAAACGCCCGGGCATGTATATCGGTAGTACCGATAGCAAGGGCTTGCATCACCTGGTTTGGGAGGTGGTCGACAACTCGATCGATGAGCATCTTGCCGGGCATTGCAGCAAGATCATCGTGATCATCCATCCGGATAATTCCATAAGTGTACAGGACGACGGCCGGGGTATTCCTACGGGCATGCACAAGAAGCTGCAAAAATCAGCTCTGGAAGTGGTAATGACCGTACTGCACGCCGGTGGTAAGTTCGATAAAGATACCTACAAGGTTTCCGGTGGTCTGCACGGGGTAGGGGTATCCTGTGTAAACGCACTGTCTTCCCACCTGCGTGCCGAAGTGCACCGCGAGGGCCAGATATTCGTACAGGAATACGCTATCGGTAAGCCACTGGCTGACGTGAAAGTGATCGGAGAAGCCGATGATACCGGAACGAAGGTGACCTTCAAACCGGACGCAGATATCTTCGAGACGCTGGAATACAAGTTCGAGACCCTGGCTCATCGCCTGCGCGAACTGGCTTACCTGAACCGCGGTCTGCAGCTGGAGCTGATCGACGAGCGGGTAAAGGAAGATGACGGTTCTTTCAAAAAAGCGTCCTTCTACTCCGAAGGTGGTCTGAGAGAATTTGTCGAGTACCTCGATGAAGGTAAACAGGGCCTGATCGATAAGCCGATCCACGTCGAAGGCGAGGAAGACAACGTAGAAGTTGAAGTAGCGCTTCACTATAATACGTCCTTTAAGGAGAATATTTACTCCTTCGTTAACAATATCAATACGCGCGAGGGCGGTACCCACGTACAGGGCTTCCGCCGGGCGGTTAACCGGGTGTTCTCCAAATATGCCGAAGACAACGGCATGTTCAAGAAACTGAAATTTAAAGTTTCCGGTGAAGACTTCCGGGAAGGCCTGACGGCGATCGTTTCGGTCAAAGTGCCCGAACCGCAGTTTAAAGGTCAGACCAAAGGCGAACTCGGTAACTCGGAAGTGAACGGTATCGTTTCCCGGACGGTTGGGGAGATCCTCGGCCACTACCTGGAAGAGAACCCGACGGCTGCCCGTAAGATCATCGATAAGGTGATCCTGGCGGCTACGGCCCGCCACGCTGCCCGCAAGGCCCGCGAAATGGTACAGCGCAAAAACGTGCTGACCGGTGGTGGCCTGCCGGGTAAACTGGCTGATTGTTCGTCCAAGGATCCCGGCGCCAGTGAGATCTTCCTCGTGGAGGGTGATTCGGCCGGTGGTACCGCCAAGCAGGGTCGCGACCGGACCTTCCAGGCTATCCTGCCGCTGCGCGGTAAGATCCTGAACGTAGAGAAAGCGCTGGAGCACAAGATCTACGATAACGAGGAGATCAAGAATATCTTTACCGCCCTCGGGGTGCGGATCGAAGAAGCGGAAGACGGCGACCGGAAGCTCAACCTGGAAAAACTGCGTTACCACAAGATCATCATCATGTGTGATGCCGACGTCGATGGTAGTCACATTACTACGCTGATCCTGACTTTCTTCTTCCGGTACATGCACGAACTGGTCGAGCAGGGCTATATCTACATTGCAGCCCCGCCGCTGTACATGGTGAAAAAGGGTAAGCAATTCCGGTACTGCTGGACCGAAGAAGAGCGGAAAGCGGCCATTGCCGCCTACTCCAAAGGAGAGAACGATACTTCCGTGAAGATCCAGCGATACAAAGGTTTGGGTGAGATGAACGCCGAACAGTTGTGGGAAACGACCATGGACCCCGAATCGCGTATTCTGAACCGCGTAACCATTGACGATGCAAAAGAAGCTGATCGCATTTTCTCCATGCTGATGGGGGATGAAGTACCGCCGCGGCGTGCCTTCATCGAAGCTAACGCTAAATATGCGAAAGTAGATGTATAAAAGACCGGCCGGATAGCCCCGTAGCGGGATAGCCGGCGGATAAATAAAAAGCGCCACGTGAGGACATCCTCCGTGGCGCTTCTGTTTTTTAGGGATATAGATAGCAAAGGGTTGTTTATTTTTCCCGGTCCGTGACGAATATTACCAGGTCTTCCAGGGATTGGCGGACTTCCGATTCCGGGAATTCGTGCAGCAGTTCAAAAGCTTCACTTCGGAAGCGCAGCATGGCTTTCTGGGCGTATTCGAGCCCGCCGCTATTGCGGACGAAATCGATAACTTCCCGTACTTTTTCCTGGTCCTCGTTGTGCCGCCGGATCATATTGATGATCTTCCTCCGCTGGCTTTTCTCCGCCTGGTTGAGGGCGTAGATCAGCGGTAGGGTCATTTTCTTTTCCTTGATGTCGATCCCCAGCGGTTTGCCCACATCATCGGTGCCGAAGTCAAAAAGATCATCGCGGATCTGAAAAGCGATCCCGATCTTTTCCCCGAAGATCCGCATCCGTTGGATGAGCGCTTCTTCATTGGTGGTAGATGCCGCTCCGGCCGCGCAGGCGGAAGAGATCAGAGAGGCGGTCTTCTGGCGAATGATCTCGTAGTAGACCGCTTCGTCAATATCCAGTCGCCGGGCTTTTTCCAGTTGTAACAGTTCGCCTTCGATCATGGCTTTGACCGCTTCGGTCAGTATCTCCAGGAGGTGGAATTGTTTATTTTTTAGGGAGACCAAAAGTCCCTGGGATAAGAGGTAATCCCCGACCAGTACGGCGATCTTATTTTTCCAAAGTGCATTGATCGAAAAGAAACCCCGCCGCTCGAAGGAATCGTCCACCACATCGTCGTGGACCAGGGATGCCGTGTGGAGCAATTCTACCAGGGAAGCGGCCGTGTAAGTGGCTTCGCCTACTGCTCCGCAGAGTTTGGCGGAGAGAAAAACGAACATCGGCCGCACCTGTTTCCCTTTCCGGCGAACGATGTAATACGTGATCCGGTCCAACAGGGGTACAGGGCTGCGCATGGCCTCACGAAAATGCTCTTCAAAAGCCTGTAGTTCTTCCGCGATCGGTTCCTGGATACTCTGCAGGGAATTTCCCATACCTCTTAGTTTAAGCTGTTCAGCTGGGCCTGTCCGCCGGTTTTAGTTCAATAAGTGATAATGAATACGATTGAGAACGAGGAAAGTTCGTTCTATTCGGGCGAATAGCTGTATTTCGGAGGCCAAAGCTACAAAACTTAAACTAATACTCCGGCGAAGTTGCCTGCGGCAAGCAAGTGGATTACCGGACGACCCTAAACCTGCGGATGACTTTTCCTTCTCCTTTTACCACCAGCAGGTATTGTCCACGGGGTACCCGGCTGATATCGATGGTTTGGCTGGCCGCACCCGTCGATTGACCGGGAAAATTGAGGCGGGATACCTCCCGGAGCTCAGGGGTCATTAGGATAACTTCTACCGCACCGGGCCGTTGCAGGTTGTAAGCAACTTTCACCGTCCCCTTATCACTGATGTTGAGGGGGATGATCGGGGGCAGACCGGAAGCATCCGTGCTGTTGCCCGCCGGCGGAGCGGCAGCTGTACTGATCTGTATTTTGGGTTCCTGCCACTGGCGGCCGCCTTGTTTATCTTCGTAGGAAAGCCGGTATTTCAGATCCTTCAGCTTGTACCTACGGGCTACGTTCAGATCCGGGCAATGATAAGTGGCCGTTCCGGTCTTTTTAGCCCGGTAATCGGCAATGGTGGTGAACTTACTACCGCCGTCAACGGACCGCTGTACCTCGTAGTTCATGCCCAGTGCATCGTTGCTGACCGTCCAGCTGATGATAATATCGTCGCCGTTCTGTTTGGCGGTACAATCGAGGATCTCCATGGGCGGCCCGGCGATCATCGGCGGTTCGGGCTCGGAGGTCGCCACGTTATCGTTGACGATGGTCACGACCGATCCGTTACTGGGATTCCAGAGGGAAAGCCCACGCGGCATGTCGAAAACATTATTGACATCGGTATCTTCCACGCCGCTGGAACCGTCAATGATGACGGTGCGAACTTCGATCTTCCGGCGATCGACAAAGATCCATTTGAATTGATTGAAACTACCGCTGTTGCGGGTCCAGGATTTATCATCGTTGTTGGAACGTAGCGGCGCTCCCCAGCATCCTTCACCGACGTAAACGGTGCCGTCTACATCGTCGCGAATAAAACCCATCTGACTACCCGGCGCCCGCGAAGGCTTGATGGGATAGGTCCATTTCACCACATGGGCATCGGATTCAACTACCAGCCGGAGTTTATATTTATTGAAAAGGGTAGACCAGTTCAGGAGCAGCTCGTCCCGTTCGGGTTTGCTACGGGTATGGGGGCGGATGGTATGGTGGTACTGAGCCATTCTCCAACTGACACTTTGGTTGGCGGCCAGGTCCTTCTCGAGCCAGGTTCGTTGGTCTCCTCCCGATGGGATCAGGGTATTGAGGGTGTAGATGCGCACCAGGTTGCCGCCGAAAGTCAATGCGTAGTACAAGCTCGGTTTTGCGACATCGAAGATCTCTACCAAAGAAGTATTGGAAGCTTCGTGGTTGCCCCGGGCCACTACGATCGGTGTCAGCCGGCCGTCACTGGTAATAGTATGTTGCCAGTCGTCCAGCCACTCCACCCACTCGGTCGGCGTATCACCGGCCGTCATATCTCCACCGAACATCACAAAATGCGGCCGCAGCTTACCGACAATGCGGTTGCCGGAAATGCGGGCTTTCCGGTGATTACGCGAATCGCCTCCGGCAATTATGGAAAGTTTTAAATTAGGATTATCCGGAGTGGTACGGAAAGACATGCGCTTGCTTACGCCTTCCGTATCCTGGATCACGAAGTAATAAGTCGTATTGGGATTGAGGTGAGTAAGGCGGGCGAAGTGATTATTCATGCCCTTGGCGGATACCTTAGCTGCCGGTTTGGCCGAGTAGCGGTAAGAACGGGCGTCCGTACCGTGATCCACCACATCGTATTTTATTTCGGCATTATAACCCGATACCTGATCCCATCCGATGACCATGGTAGTGGATGGCTCTTCCCGCCACATACAGCGATAACGCGCTGTTTTGGACCACAGGCTTAACTGCAGCAGAAACAAAAAGAAGATTATCCAGCCCGATCTTAGAATTTGTCGTCTATGCATTATTAATCTTAAAATAAAAATAGGTTCAGTTCCGCAAAGTTATGAAAGTAGCGAAGGGGGATCATTAAGTCGTAAGTCATTAACGGATTATAAACCTACGGATAGTATAAATGCCGTATATATTTTACCAAATCCGGCAGAGGTTTAAGTTTTACTGCCAATATGTTAAAGAAATTATGTCTGCGGCGAAGTGGTTTAGTCCTGGCGTATTGTGACCGTCAGAATTTCCAAACGGCTTCGCGTCCGTTTATGCGGTACTCAAATTGATCCGGATTCCAAAATCCATTTTACAGCAGTATAGCCCGGAAAATTATTCCGTCCTCTGCCCGTAGCCATGCCCTTCGGTCTGATCCTTTCCCGCTAATACCGTTCACTACCAATTTTAAACAGGAAGTAAAATACTTTTCGGACCTCGGCCCCCGGCTGAGTAAATACACCTTCAATAACAAACGGTAAAAAGAGAAAAAGTTTGCACAATGGAGGGGATAATATCAACTATTCAACTGAGCATTAATGACTAAAATCGTACCTTTGCCCCTTCTTGGGAGACCGTTCAGACTGCTTCCCGGATTTTGCCTATACCAAATGAAACGGTTTTAGTAACTGTAGATACCGGATCGGATCACGCTGCGGAAAAGAACATCCGGACGCCGCCGTTTCTGATCCCCGATCCCGGCCTGCACCATTTTTAAAACGAATTAACTTACCGTTTCTAATAATTCTTATGGCTATGCATACAGATAAACAAGTTTTTGATCTCATCCATAAAGAACTGGAGCGCCAGAGAAAGGGCATTGAGCTCATCGCTTCGGAGAACTTCACCAGCCAGGCGGTGATCGACGCCATGGGCACCTGCCTGACCAACAAATACGCCGAAGGATACCCCGGCAAACGGTACTACGGCGGTTGTGAGGTAGTGGACGAGATCGAGCAACTGGCGATCGATCGCCTGTGCGAACTTTTCGGTGCCGAGTACGCTAACGTACAGCCTCACTCCGGCGCTCAGGCCAATGCTGCGGTATTTCTGGCCACTCTGAAGCCGGGAGATCCCATCCTGGGATTCGATCTGGCTCACGGCGGACACCTGTCGCACGGATCACCGGTAAACTATTCCGGTAAGGTCTACAAGCCGCATTTTTACGGTGTGGAAAAGGACAGCGGTCTGATCGATATGGATAAAGTAGCCGCTAAAGCCCGTGAGGTGCAGCCCAAACTGATCGTGTGCGGGGCTTCTGCCTACGCACGGGACTGGGATTACGCCCGTTTCCGGGAGATCGCCGATGAAGTTGGCGCTCTTTTGCTGGCGGATATCGCCCACCCGGCCGGTCTGATCGCCGGAGGATTACTGAAAGATCCGCTGCAGCAGTGCCATATTGTGACTTCCACCACGCACAAGACCCTGCGCGGTCCCCGCGGTGGTATCATCATGATGGGTAAGGATTTTGAAAATCCCTGGGGACGTACCACCAAGAAAGGTAGCCCGATCAAAATGTCTTCTGTACTCAATAGTGGGGTATTCCCAGGTATGCAGGGCGGTCCGCTGGAACACGTGATCGCCGCCAAAGCGGTGGCATTCGGAGAGGCGCTACAGCCGTCATTCAAAGCCTACGGCCAGCAGGTGATCCAAAACGCCCAGGTGATGGCCCAGGCTTTTGTGGAAAAAGGTTACCACGTGATCTCCGGCGGTACGGACAATCACCTGATGCTGATTGACCTTCGCTCAAAAAATGTGACCGGTAAGGCCGCTGAGAATACGCTAGTGCGCGCGGATATTACCGTCAATAAGAACATGGTTCCCTTCGATACGCAATCTCCTTTCGTCACCTCCGGTATGCGGGTCGGTACGGCCGCCATCACTACCCGGGGCTTCAAAGAAGAGGATTGCCTGCAGGTAGTGGACTGGATCGATGCGATCCTGTCGGACATCGAGAACGAGCAGAAAATTGATCAGGTCCGCAAGGATATTAACCAATACATGGAGCGTTTCCCACTTTACGAAAACGTAAGTGTGTAAAGCTTCGCAGAACTTAAACAATAAAAAATCCCGAATTTTCCATACCGGAACATTCGGGATTTTTTTATGTAAGTTATTATTCAGTGGTCTCTCCGTGTGACCTCCCGTACGCGTGGCATACAGGTATAGGTGTAGATCGCTTCTTATCCGATAAAACGTCCGTTATACTGGTAGATGCCGACAACGAGAATGACAAACAGTAATAAGAAAATGAAAAACCACATTAAACAATAGCCTTTATTGCCGGCATTTTCAATCTCAGACATTGCTTCTTTATTTAGTGAAAGAAAGTATTTTCAATAATTGCACAAAGATGAATAAAAAAACCAAAAACGAAAAAGCCGGAGAGCTGTTTTCAAAACTCTCCGGCTTTTCCCGGCTAATTTAAATCCAATATCAATAAAATACGGATCGGTAATCCTCTATATCGGCGTTTTTCTTCATAGCCTGTACCAGTGCTCCGGCTACTTTGGAACGCTGATCAGCGTGCAGACGCTGACGAACCTGCGGTAGGTTGGTCGGCGTGGCCAGAGTCGGCTTACGCAGCATCTTCACTACGAATACGCCCGTCTGGCCCACGATCGGCCCGGAAACCTGACCTTCTTCCAGCCCGTAGGCAGAAGCGATCACTTTGGGTTCGTTGCCCAGGCCGGATACCAGCGTCTGGTTGAACGTGATATTGGTAGCGGTATCAACCTGCGTGCTGAACTGATTGGCGATGGCCATCAGGTCAGAACCCTGGATCTGAGATTTCAGCTGAGCGCCTTTTTTCTCATTCATGACCAGCGGTTCGATCTCACTCTTGATGTTGGCTACTTCCGGCAGACCGGCGCGTTGGACATTATCCAGCGCAGCAACTACGTATTTGCCGTCGAAGTAAGAAGCCTGATCTTTGAATACATATACCGTACCGGATACATCACCCTTGTCGGCATTGAACGCCCAGCGGATCATTTCGCGGGCATCGTTTCCGTCTCCAACCGGGTTGATGGTAAAGTCATTGGTCGTGAACATCTGCGAGCTTTCCAGCTGTACGGAAGGATCCGCTTCGGCGGCAGCTGTCAGATCCGCCGCACTTTGGTTGTTGGCGATGAATGCAGAAGCAGCATCGTAAGCGTTATCCTGAGTTTCCTTGGAAGGAACGATCTCTTTGGCCAGGAAGGCTACTTTGGCTCTTTCCGTCTGAGCGGCGCTGCGGCTCAGTACTTCTACCAGGTGCCATCCGTAAAGTGTACGCACTTTGTACAGTTGACCGATCTCACCGGTTACAAACAGTACTTTATTGAAAGCCGGTACGAACTGGTTCGGTGTTACGTTCTCGTAAACACCGCCATTGGTGTTGCTACCGGGGTCTTCGCTCAGACGTTCGGCCAGGGCTTCGAAGGTGTCACTGCCTGACTCGATAGCGTTCTTGATACTGTCGATCCGGGTCTCTACCTGGGTAAACTGGGCCGGAGTGCTGGCGGACAACAGGATGTGACGGGTATCCGCCGAATCCGAGATCATGTGGCGTTCCAGCAGTTTTACCATGCGGAAGGTGTTGGCCTCGGCGTAAGGACCGTAGACATCACCAACTGCCATGCTGAATACCTGATCGGCGATCGGAACGATGGCCGCATCGGTAGCGCTGTAGTAAGCGTTCAGCAGCTGACCTTCGTTACGCAGTACGTAGGTAGAGTCGTTTTCCGCCGTGCGGAAAGCTTCTTTTTTATCATTCAGCTCCTGACGCAGAGCGGCAGAGTCCTGCTCGGTCGGTTCAACGGTAAAGATCGCCAGTTTCAGTCCGCGGGTTTCCTCGTCCTGCTCGTAAGTAGCACGGTGCGCCTGCAGATAGTTGCGGTAATCGTCGTCGCTCAGGGCGATCTCGGAGTTATCGATCTCGTCAAAAGGTACTTTTACGTAGGCGATATCCACCGGCTGGTTCGCTTCGGCGTAGCCCATTTCGGCCATCCAGGTCGGAGCGTACATCCCTTTAGATACGAGCGCGTTCAGTTTCGCCTGCAGGCGTTCCTTAACGAGCTCTTTGCGCTGGTGGCGCCAGTATTCAACGAAAGACGGGCTCAGCTGGCCAGTTTCAATAGCCTGCTGTACATTGCCGTTCTCAATAGTTTGCTTGATCAGCGCCAGTTGCTGCTCGTTCACCTGGCGGGTAGTGGGATCCATGAAACGGGTCGTTACGATACCGCTCCGACGGGTAGGGCTGAATTCCAGTTCATTGATCTCCGCTCTGCCTACACCGAGGCCGATCTCTTCGGCTTCTTCCTGCAGAATGCTGTTTTCCACGTACCAGTTCCACAATTGGGTGCGGTTGGCCATGGCGCTGGTGGCGGAGTTGCCGTAGAGCAGGCTATAGGCACGCTCAAATTCTACGCGGTCTACTTTCTGACCGTCAACCTCTCCCAGGTCTCGCTGCGCGTTGGCACCGCCGGGGCCGCTGGCGGAGTTCATCATATCCATTACCACAAAGCCGCCCAGGCCCAAGCCGATAAGGACTACCAGGAGCCACGAATTCTTTCTGATTTTTCCTATTAATGCCATCTGTTTCTAGAATTATTTAGCATATGTTCCAAGGATCGGGCCGGATCAGTGGATTTTCACACCTTCCAACCTCCTTTCATGGTTTTAATAATCAGTGAGTTATGTCTTACTGAATTTTTTGGAAGTGCAAAGATAAGGCCCCTGTTGAAAAAAACCTCCTAAAGTTCTTTGATTTTTCTACAAACATTTGTTAACCGGCTCCTTCTTCCACCAAACGGAAGCCTACACCGTGAATATTTTCGATCTTTAACTGCTGGTCCTGCTGCAGATATTTTCGTAAACGGGAGATAAAAACGTCCAGACTGCGGCCCATGAAATAATCATCTTCGCCCCAGATCTGCTGCAGGATGCGGGAGCGCTTGACCACCTGGTTGCGGTTATCGACAAAGAATTTCAGCAGGTCAGCTTCCTTCTGGGTCAGCCTTTTTTCTTCCTCTCCAAGCTTCAGTTTGAGGTTTTTATAATCAAACTCGAATTTCCCCAGACGGAAATGGGAGGGTTGTTCGGGTTGGGAGATCTTGCTGCGGCGGAGAAACACTTCAATCTTCAGGATCAGTTCCTCGATGCTGAAAGGTTTGGTGATGTAGTCGTCCGCTCCCAGGCGTAGTCCCTGAATGCGGTCCTCCTTCAGCGAACGGGCGGTGAGGAAAAGGATCGGCACCTGGGTGTCGAATTTCCGGATCTCCCGGGCCAGGGTAAAACCGTCGATCTCCGGAAGCATCACGTCCAGAATACAGAGGTCAAACCGGTGGAGGGAGAGGGCATCCAGCGCCTGTCGCCCGTCGGGGCAGTACGTGATCTTGTAACCCTGCAATTCGAGATTGTCCCGGGTTACAAAACTCAGGCTTTCATCGTCTTCAACGTACAGTAAATGAGCTTTCATGGTATTTTGTGAGTCAGTAGTCAGTTAAATAGTGGTCGTTAAGTGGTGTCTTGAACCGCAAAATGATTACCCGACCGGAATGCGGATGGAGACCTGGGTGCCTTTACCGTTTTCACTTTCCAGTTGTAATTTCCACTGGTGGGCATCACAAATGTTTTTCACATAAAAAAGGCCGAGGCCAAAACCTTTTACGTTGTGGACATCACCGGTAGGAACGCGATAGAATTTATCAAAAATGTGGGGGAGATGTTCTTTTTTGATACCGACACCCTGATCCGCGATCGTCAAGTGGGCCCTGCCTTTCTCTTCGGTCAATTCGACCCTGATCTGCGGATATTCACAACAGTATTTGATCGCATTGTCCAGCAGGTTATGCAGAATGTTGGTCAGGTGGAATTTATCGGCCCGGATCATAATGGCGTGTTCGGGAATGCTGTAATCCAGTTTGCCATTGACGTCCTCTACCCGGAGTTTGGTACTCTCCAGGATGGGCAGCAGCACTTCGGTCAGATCGAGCGATTCTTTTTTCAGCTCAAAATTGTCTCCTTCCACTTTGGCCAGTTGTAAAACCTTCTCTACCTGATGATTCAAACGAAGATTTTGCTCTTTTATGATACCGGCGTAGCGGAGCAGGCGCTCATTCTGCCGCACATCGGGATTATTCAGGAAAACATCCGCCGATATTTTGATTGTGGAGATCGGCGTTTTGAACTCGTGGGTCATATTGTTGATAAAATCCTTCTGCATATCGGACAGGCGCTTCTGCCGCAGGATGACGCTCATGGCGTAGCCGAAAAAGGCGACCGTGATGAACAGGATCAGCGTGAGAAAAAGAAAGAGCTGGATCTTATTGAACAGATAACCGGCCCGGGTCGGGAATTTCACCCCGAAGTAGTAGTTGGATTCATTCTGATTATCCTTCGGCAGGTTGCCCAGTTCGAGGTTGGCCTTATCCACGGGGCGGTCGGTACAGTAGGCCATATACTGCATCTCGTCGGTATAGCAGTCGTAGACAGCGTATTCGAACGGGATATTGAGGCCAATGGCTTCCAGTTCCTTGTGCAGGGAGGCTTCCAGGGAGATGGAGTTGATCTCGTATTCTACATTGACCAGATAATAATTATTGGTGCGCTGCTTGATCACTTCCCGGGGTGGGAGGGTGGCTCCGCTGAGCTTAGCCATGTCTTTCGCCACATTGAACAAAGCCTGACTGGCCTTCTGGTGAAACTCTTCCTCGTTGATATTCCAGGTGCTGATGCCCCAATAAGACTGCACGGCCACAATGCCCAGAATGGCCACTGCACCGAAGATCAACACGCGCCGGATTATCTTATCGTTCATTGCGAAATGCTAATTTGGAATCCAAAATTAAATTAAAAAACGAGCCCCTCTCGCCGCTTAACAGCTTATTAACAAGAATTTATGGGCCATTAACAAAGCTATCAGGCGCTGGCCGGAGAAATTATATAAAGTTCAAATATCGACCTTTTAAGGAGAAGTAATTACCTTTAGCAGCAGTAACCTTTCTCATGCAAGAGCAAGAAAAATCGGTGGCTGTACTTCCCTTTGTTAATATCAGTTCCGACCGGGACAACGAATATTTCAGCGACGGAATTACGGAAGAGATCATCAATGCCCTCACCAGAGTGAAGGGATTGAAAGTGACGGCCCGTACCTCCTCTTTTGTATTCAAGGGAAAACATATTGACGTGCGCCGGATCGGTGAGCAACTGGGCGTTCGCACCCTGCTGGAAGGGAGTGTGCGCCGGTTTCGGAACCGGGTGCGCATTGCGGCCCAACTGATCCGGGCGGCCGACGGCTTTCGGTTGTGGACCAAAAGTTTCGATCGTGAAATGGTGGATATCTTCGATTTGCAGGATGAGATCAGTCTGCTGATCGCCGAACAGATCCGGGAACATTTCGGCCACCTCGACATCCAGGACCAACTGGTGCAGGCCCCGACTCAGGACATTGAGGCTTACCAATTGTACCTGAAAGGTCGTTCCTTTCAGTTGCAGTGGAGCAATGTCAATTATCCGCGGGCCATCGAATATTACGAAAAGAGCATCCAGCTGGATGCCCGGAACCCACTGCCGTACTACGGTCTGATCCGATGCCACGCTTACCTTACCTCCTGGAATATAACGCCATTGGCAGAAGGCCGCCGGCAGACCGCCCAATACCTGCAGATCGTTTCCCAACTCAAGAACGACTGGCCCGATTACTACCTGGCGGCGGCTACCTGTAGCATCCTGCTGGACTGGGATGTCGCTCAGGGGATGGAGCAACTGGATAAAACACTGGCTATTCAGCCCAATCACAGTGAGGTCCTCGAGGCCAAGGCCGGCCTGCTGATCACCCAGGGGCGTTTTGCAGAGGCCCTGGAGTGTATCGACCGGGCACTGGTGGTCAATCCGCTTTCGGCGAATCATATCTTCATGAAGGGAAATATTCTCTTCTTCGCCGGCGATCACACCACATCTAATGAATATATGGACCGGGTGCAGGAACTCGATCCCAACTGGCAACTGGCCCTGCAGGTGAAAGCGGCCAACCTCATTTTACTCAAAGAACCGGATGCGCTGAATAGCCTCCTGGAAAAACACCGGGATAAGTCGTTCGCTCCTTATTATCAGCTCCTGTACGATCGCTACCATGGGATCGATCGGAGCCCGGTAGCGGACAGTCCGGAATTGGATGGCGGATTTCGACCCTGGCGGGTATATTTCGATCTGTATGCGGGAAAAAAGGAGGCCGTAATGCAGCAGTTGCGGGAAGGTATCGCGGGAAGGCACGGACGGTTCTTTACCTTGTTTCACGATCCTTTCCTGGCGCCCCTGCGGGACGATCCGGCATTTGCCGCTCTGGAAAAAACCGCCTTCGGGGATATGCCGAACCAGACCTCCACGCCACCACCGGCAGAGGACGTACCGAAAATGGATGAGGAGGAAATTGCCCGTTACCGGCAGTTACTGAGTGAACTGCTGGCCGGCGAATATCCCTACCTGGATCCGGCTCTTTCGCTCAAAGACCTGGCGGAAATGTTGTCCCTGCATCCGAATAAACTATCCTGGTTCCTCAACGAGCAGATCGGGAAAAACTTCAACGAATACATCAACGGCTTCCGCCTGGAAGCATTCTGCGAAAAAGCCAAAGATCCATCGAATGCACATCTGACCATTCTGGGACTGGCCTACGAAAGCGGCTTCAATTCAAAAACCGTATTCAACGCTTTCTTTAAAAAACATATGGGACGCACACCTTCGGCCTGGCTGAACGCCCAAAAGCAGGCTCGCTGACCGGCGGGGCCGTTTTTCTGGTTCGGAATCTCACCGGAAGCTGATTAATTGTAATTGCGGACGACAAAGCGGATGCAATGGCGCAACTTTGTAGAAAAAAAGAACATGCAAGGACCTGATCGCAATACCCTCTTTCCGCTGCCCCATTACGACCGTCTCTGCTTTTTGAAAAATCTGGTAAAAAATCCCAATATTGAAGTGGGGGACTATACCTATTACGATGACTTTTCGGATGTGCACAATTTTGAAAAAAATGTGAAGTACCACTTCGATTTCATCGGAGACAAACTGATCATCGGCAAG
Organism: Flavilitoribacter nigricans DSM 23189 = NBRC 102662; assembly: GCF_002646595.1. Classification (GTDB taxonomy): domain Bacteria; phylum Bacteroidota; class Bacteroidia; order Chitinophagales; family Saprospiraceae; genus Flavilitoribacter; species Flavilitoribacter nigricans. The sequence goes on along the minus strand of NZ_PDUD01000010.1, from coordinate 274,379 downwards.
TTCTGTATGATCGCTTCCGATGTCACTTTCATTATGAACGGTGCGAATCACCTGTCCGATGCCGTTTCCAGTTATCCTTTTGCCATATTCGGCAACGGTTGGGAAAAAGCCATGGACGGCAAAAGTTATCCCAGTAAAGGGAATACCGTTGTGGGCAACGACGTCTGGATCGGCTACCGGGCTACCATCATGCCGGGCGTGCAGATCGGCGACGGGGCCATCATTGCCGCCAATTCTACGGTCACCAAAGATGTGCCGCCCTATACGATCGTCGGGGGCAATCCGGGCCGGGTGATCCGCCGGCGATTTCCGGACGCACAGATCGAAAAACTGCTGCAATTAAAGTGGTGGGACCGGGACCCGGAATGGATCACAGCCAATGTGGAATGGCTGACGGGAAAGGAGGTGAAGGAGTGAGGAAGTAACTCTGCACTTCCTCACTCGCTTGCTGTTAGATCTGGTCTACAACCAGTTTGTAGTTTGGATCTTCCATGACGTTCACATCGATGATCTCTTCGGCATTGGCCAGGAGTTTGCGGCAATCCGGACTGAGATGTTTCAGGTGAACTTTTTTGCCCACCTTCTGGTAGCGCTCGGTGATCTTGTTGAGCGCTTCAATTGCGGACATGTCGACCACCCGGCTTTCGGCAAAATCAATGATCACTTCTTCCGGGTCATTCAGCACGTCGAACTTCTCGTTGAAAACGGTGACGGAACCAAAAAATAGCGGTCCGTAAATTTCATAGTGTTTGATGCCGTCTTCATCGATCCGTTTGCGCGCGCGGATGCGTTTGGCGTTGTCCCAGGCAAAGACCAGCGCGGCAATGATCACTCCGATGATCACCGCCAGGGCGAGATTGTGCAGGAGCGCGGTAACGGCCGTTACCAGGACCATGACAAAGATGTCGGATTTGGGCATTTTGTTGAAGGTCTTCAAACTGGCCCATTCGAAGGTACCGATCGCCACCATGATCATCAGTCCGGTCAGCGCCGCCATCGGCAGTTTTTCGATCAGGCTGGCTCCGAACATGATGAAGATGAGCAGCATCACTGCCGCCACAATGCCGGACATTCTGGCCCGGGCGCCGGAAGAAATGTTGATCAGGCTTTGTCCGATCATCGCACAGCCGCCCATGCCGGAGAACAGTCCGGAAAGGATATTGGCCGTGCCCTGCGCTACGGCTTCCTTATTACCGCGGCCGCGGGTTTCGGTGATCTCATCGATAATGTTGAGGGTCAGCAGGCTTTCGATCAGGCCTACCCCCGCCATGATACCGGCGTAGGGAAGGATCAGCATGAAAGTCTCCAGGTTTATCGGCACATTGGGCAAATGGAAGGGCGGAAATCCACCCTGAATAGATGCCATATCTCCAACGGTTTTGGTATCGATATTCAGCATAACCACCAGACCGAAAATAGTCAGGATCGCCACCAGGGAGGCCGGGATCGCCTTGCTGAGTTTGGGCAGTCCCCAGATGATCAGCATGGTCAGCAGTACCAGTCCGAGCAGAACATACAGCGGCGTTCCGGTCAGCCATGCGCCCGAAGCATCCTTAAACTGATCGAGTTGGGACATGAAAATGATGATGGCCAGTCCGTTGACAAAACCGAAGATCACGGGATGGGGCACCAGCCGCATCAGTTTTCCGAGCCGGAGCATACCGGCACCGACCTGCAGGATACCCGCCAGAATCACCGTTGCGAAAATATACTCCACACCGTGGGAATGCGCCAGCGCGGCGATCACGACGGCTACCGCTCCGGTCGCTCCGGAGATCATGCCCGGACGTCCGCCCAGGATGGAAGTCACCAGACCCATTACAAAAGCGGCGTACAGGCCGGTCAGTGGAGAAAGCCCCGCCATGAAAGCAAAAGCAACTGCTTCGGGGATCAAGGCCAGCGCTACGGTCAGTCCGGAAAGGAATTCTGTTTTATAATCGACTTTTTGTGAGAGGTCGAAAAGGTTGAAATATTTCTTCATTTGCAATAAAAAAAAGTTAGCCCGTTACGGAAATGTCGATTTCCGAGCCAGGAAAAAATTTGAGATATAAAATTGCTGAAGGTTATGGGTATGACTAGGGCCTTGCGTTAAGGGGCCGCAAAGGTAGTGAAAATTTTAGGTTATTCGAGGGGTAGGATAAATGTTCCGCCATCCGGTAGCGTTGGAAGTAACATCAGGACCAAGCTTATTCCGGGCAATCCCACTCCCAGTCCGCCAGCGCATTTCCCCGGCCGGTATAGGCAAAATGCCACCATTCGGTACGGATGGCGCGGAAACCGTGACGGATCATTGTTTCGCTCAGGAGCTTGCGACGGGCCAGGATACTATCGGGATGTTTGGTGTAAGCCGGATAAGCTTCCGGGCCAAAGAAGTCGAAAGGAGTGCCCATATCCAGTTCGTTGCCGTCGGGATCGGCCAGGGTAAGGTCCACGGCTGCGCCGCGGTTGTGCATAGAGCCTTTCCGGGGGTCGGATACAAAGCGGGGATCCGGCACTTTATTCCAGAGCCGCCACTGAACGGGCCGGGGGCGGTAACAATCCAGCATCATGAGCCGGTATCCCTGGGGGCGTAGTTCTTCCTGTGCAGCCAGTACCGCCCGGGCCACGGCCGGTCGCAGGAAGCAGCGCCCGCATTCGTACATGATGGTATCCACAAAATTGCTGTCGGTGGCATAGCGCAGGTCGATCACAAAACTGCTGTCGAGCCGGATCAGTTCTGTCCACTGACTGGTATCGTAATCGATCGGAGGCGGAGGTGGTACCGTATCCCGGATCAACTGGGGAACCACCGGCTGGACAACTTCTACCGGAAAGGCCGTGATATCTGGAGCGGATGAGTTGCCGGAAGAGACCAAATTGCAGGCTACGCAGGAAAAAAGGATCAGAACGGTACCTAAGAACTTCATGAATATGACTTATAATGAGGGATATGGTAGCAGCCGGCTGCTGTCGGATGCGCGGCAAAAATACCCGGATCGGGCGATAAAATAAAAGTGCGCAGGAAAAAGCCGGGTGATCTCTTTTAGTTTTCCATCTCTTTACCCAAATAAACGAGCATATTTCCTTCTTCAACCTCCATCTCCTCTGGTTTGGCCTGCAGGATCTCCAGTTGGCCTTCTTTATTTTTTATAAAGATAGGAATACTCTTTTTCTCGGCATTCAACCGGCGAAGTAAGGCCGTAAGCTCGTCGATATTGTTGACCGGCGTTTCGTGAATAACGGGATAGTCCCGGGCCACTTCACTGAGGTTGATAAAATCATCGGTGAAGGAAAAAATGCCCTGCTGGGGAATCTCGGACGGATCCTGCTGCATCTCATCGGGTGAGATGAGCCGGTAAGTACCGTTTTCCCCGAACAGTCGTTCGTAGTGGCGGGCAGCATATTCATTGACGTCCGGACTGCTCGTCATGGCGATCAGGTAACCCGCATCGAGCAGATCAAACTGCTCGGAGAGATCATCCGAATATATGTTCAGATTAAAGGCTTTGAGTCCCATGCTGACGGCCTTGCGCACGTTGTAATCATTGTTGTCGATAAGCACTACATGCCGGCCGTTATCCTGCAGGTATTTTCCGATCACCCGGCTGGCGGTGGAGGATCCTACAATCAGAATGCCCTCGCTCGTATCCTGAATGACCTTTAGCAGCCGGGCAACGATCCGGGCGGTGGCCGCGTTGAGCAATACCGTCCCCAGAACGATCAGGAATACCAGAGGCGTGATGTACTCGGCCCCCTCCACATTCTCCCGGGTCAGGGTGATCCCGAACAGGGAGGCAATACCGGCCGCCACGATCCCCCGGGGACCAACCCAGGAGATGAACAACTTTTCCTTGACTTTCAGGTCCGAGCCCCGGGTACTGAAAAATACGCCCAGGGGCCGAATGACAAATGCCACAAAACCCAGGAGTGCGAAGCTGCGCCAGTCCTTCAATACCATTTCCAGTTCTCCACGGTCGATATTAGCGGCCAGGAGGATAAAGAGGATCGAGATGAGCAGTACGCTGAGCGATTCCTTAAAATCGAGAATATCCTTGAGCCGGGGCACGTCCATATTACCCAGTACCATGCCCATGATCACGACGGAGAGTAGCCCGGATTCGTGGGCGATGAGATCCGAAAATACAAATACCGCCAGTACGAAAGCCAGGGTAAACACATTGAGCAAATAATGGGGTATAAGATCGTGTTTGATCAATTGGTAAAGCGACCAGGCGGCTACCGCCCCCAGGGCCAGACCGATAAAAATGATCTGAGTAAAGGTGACAAATGCGTGCGAGGTATAGGCCATACTGCCTTCCGTGGAGCGAATGAACTCAAATACGATGACGGCCACCAGCGCGCCGATGGGATCGATCAGGATCCCTTCCCATTTCAGTACGGTAGCTACGTTGCGATTGAGGGGCACATTCTGCAGGATCGGAGCGATAACGGTCGGGCCGGTAACGATGATCAGGGCCGCAAAGAGGAAAGAAATAGCCCAGTTGAGACCCATGATAAAGTGGGCCGCCAGGCCGGCACCGAGAAAGGTAATGGCCGAACCAACGGTGATCAGTTTGAGGATGACGGGGCCGACATCGGAGATCTCTTTCTTTTTCAGGGTCAGGCCACCTTCAAAAAGGATGATCCCGATAGAGAGTGCCACAAAATAGAAAAGGTATTCCCCCGGGAAAAGTCCGGAATCCGTCCTTCCATCGTACACTGGTTCCAGCAGTTTGGTCCCATCAGCGGTAAAATAGGCAGATAGGGGACCAACGATCAGTCCGATCAGGATCAGCGGCAGGATGGCCGGTACTTTGATCCTCCAGGCCAACCACTGAGCCAGAATGCCTAAAATGATGATTCCCGCGAGTTCTACCATACTTGTGTGTGCGAAAGCTTTTAAATAAGAATGGACAATGATACAAAAAGGTTAGGTCAAAGTTTACTTGCCGCCTACTACAATGACAATTTCCCCTTTCACTTTGTTTTGTTCCCGGTAATGATTTGCTAAACTTCCCAGGGTAGCGCTACGAACTTCCTCGTGTAATTTGCTCAATTCCCGGGCTACGGAAGCGGGTCGATCCTCGCCGCAGTGCTCGATCAGTTGATCGAGGCATTTCACCAGCCGGTTGGGCGATTCGTAGAGCACAAAGGTATTCGGCAATTCGGCCAGATGCTGCAGGCGCGTCTGCCGGCCCTTTTTGTGGGGGAGGAAACCCTCAAAATGGAAACGGTCGCAGGGCAGTCCCGATGCCACCAGCGCCGGTACAAAAGCAGTCGCTCCGGGCAGGCACTCCACCCGGATACCGGCCTCGTGGCAGGCTCTGGCCAGCAAAAAGCCGGGGTCGGATATCCCGGGCGTACCTGCGTCCGACACCAGGGCCATCGTGGTGCCCGTTTCCATTTGCTGTACGAGTTGCGGTGTGGTGCCGTGCTCGTTGTGGGCGTGGTGGGCCCGGATGGGCGTCGTGATATCGTAGTGCTGCAACAGGCGCTTGCTGACCCGGGTATCTTCCGCCAGGACCAGATCGACCTCCCCCAGAATGCGCAGGGCACGCAAGGTAATATCTTCGAGATTACCGATGGGGGTAGGTACGATATAGAGCATAGAATATTTGCTTTGTTTTAGAAGTCAGTGGCCGGTTCGCTTATCCGTTTTTACAGAGAAACGCCCCGTTTCCACGGAATGAAGTCATCCTGTCCGAGCCCCACGGCCTTAGCCGTAGTTTCACCGCTGGCTACTGAAACTATCAGGTCCAGCAATTGTTCACCGATCTCCTCGATGGTCGCTTCTCCCGATATGATCGGTCCGGCGTCCAGGTCGATGATATCCGGCATACGCACCGCCAGTGGGGTATTGGTAGAGATCTTCAGTACCGGAGCGATGGGGTTGCCGGTAGGCGTACCCAGGCCGGTAGTGAACACTGCGATATTAGCTCCGCTGCCGATCATCGCCGTTACGGACTCTACGTCTCCGCCCGGGGTGCACAGTAGATTGAGACCCGGCTTGTTGACTTTTTCGGGATAATCCAGCACGTCCTGGATCGGAGAGGTACCCCCCTTCTTCGCCGCTCCGGCGGATTTGATCGCATCGGTGATCAGTCCGTCCTTGATGTTACCCGGAGAGGGGTTGGCGTCAAAACCGGAACCTACTGCTTCGGCGCGGTTCTGGTAGCTTTCCATCAGATGCAGAAAGCGATTGGAAACGGCATCCGTAATGCAGCGGCTGCTGAGTTCGTCTTCCACACCACAGAGCTCGGGGAATTCCGAGAGGATAGTGGTACCGCCCAGCGCTACCAGCATATCGGAAACATGGCCAACGGCCGGATTGGCGGAAATACCCGAAAAGCCATCGGAACCGCCACATTCCAGGCCCAGCGTGAGTTTGCTCAGCGGAGCCGGCCGGCGGTAGACCTGATTGGCCTTGATCAAACCTACGAAGGTTTCGCGGATAGCTTTGCTCAGCAATTGCTGTTCCGTGCCTTCCTGTTGTTGTTCCAGAACGACCAGTGGTTTATCAAAATTCGGGGCCCGTAGCTGGATCTCTTCCTGGAGAATACTGATCTGTGCGTTCTGGCAGCCCAGACTCAGCACAGTAGCGCCGGCCACGTTCGGGTGGGTAATGTACCCGGCGAGCAGGCCGCAGAGCGTACGGGCATCATCCCGGGTACCGCCGCAGCCCATCTGGTGGGTCAGGAATTTGATCCCGTCCACATTGGGAAATACTCTTTCGTCATCCGTATTTTCTACCAGCGTTTCCAGGTCTGTACCCAGGAGGGCTTCGGCCGGATGGCCGTCTTCATACAGCTCAACCAGACGGCGCACCTGTTTGCGGTACGGCTGCGGCCGGCTGTATCCCAGCTCCTTCAGGAAGGCCTGGCGCATGGTTTGCACGTTGCGGTTCTCGCAAAATACCAGCGGGATCACCACCCAGTAATTGGCCGTACCTACCTGTCCGTCGGCCCGGTGGTAGCCCATAAAGGTGCGATTTTGCCAGCGGCTGACATTGGGCGCATCCCAGTCGGTCTTGCGGGAACCGTTTGCCTGACTGTCCGTAGCGTGTACCAGGTTAGCGGTGGACAGGAGGCCACCCAATGGAATGGCCTGGGTGGTTTTACCGACCAGTACACCGTACATGAAAACTTTGTCACCTACCTCCAGGGACTCTACCGCGAATTTGTGCTTGGCCGCTACCGCTTCGGGTAGGGTGATCTCTTTACCTTTCCATTGTATCTGCTCACCGGCGGCCAGATTGCGGAGGGCCACCAGAACATTATCCTGCGGATGGATCTGTACAAAGGCTTGTTTAGTATATTCTACGGACATGATTTTCGTTTATTAGAAGTATCTTACAAAGGTATTCGCCAGCGTTGAGTTCAACAAGAGAAGTAGCTCGTTTCTTAAGAAAACAACTAAGCCAGGATACAGTTGTTTCTAGTTTTGACGCGATAGCAGCGGCAAAACCTTAAATTAAAGATAACATTCTAATGATCATTTTACGTTATCCGGCAGCAACCGATGAGACGAAAGAATGGGTGGAAACCTTAAAAGATCTGTCCCTTGCGCATAAGTTGGAAATTGATGAGGACCTGGAAAGCCCCCGGCTTTCCCACAGCGGAACGGATTACGACGGGGCAAAGCCCATCGGCGATTATCTCGATAAGCTTTACGCCGAACGGGAGCAGTGGTGGTATTGTACCTGCGACCGCCCCCGCGGAGAAACCGATGAATGATCCGTTGTTCCACCTATATCAACGAGATACACTGTCTTTAGGCCGGCGAGCGAACTATTCATCATAAAATTATCCACAACGTGCAGTACCGAGGCCCCGAAGTTTACGATGATCCGGAATTTTCCCGGCAGTATCACCACAAGCGGCAAAAAGTCGATAATCCGAATGATGCGCTGGAAAAACCGGTTATTGAAGCACTTCTGGGATCTGTGGCGGGCAAAACCATTCTGGATCTGGGATGCGGTGACGGGAAATTTGGTCGGCAATTGCTGGTAGAGGGGGCTGCCCGGTATTACGGAGTGGACGGTTCGGAGCAAATGGTCCGACTGGCGGAGGAACAGTTGAGCGGGCAATCCGCAGAAGTCTTTCGGGCGGACCTGGTCCACTGGCCTTTTCCTAACCTCAAGTTCGACACCATTTTATCCCGTTTGGTGCTGCATTACCTGGAAGATCTCCGGCCGTTGTTCCAAAAAGTTTACGATCACCTGCTGCCCGACGGCGAGTTTATCTTTTCCGTAGAACATCCGATCCTGACCAGTTGCTACGAATCCTACAACAATGTGCCCGGAAAACGCGGCAACTGGATCGTTGACAACTATTTCGAAGATGGCCTGCGCGAAAATATCTGGCTGGATAAAAAAGTCATCAAATACCACCGTACGCTGGAAACCTACTTTCGCGTCTGCCAGGATACAGGATTTAGGGTGGAATCCATTCGGGAGTCGCGTCCGCAGCGCAGCAATTTTCAGTTAGAAGAAAACTTTGTACGCAGAAAGCGCATCCCGCTGTTTCTGTTTTTCAAGCTGAGCCGGTAGGCTCCTTTTCCACGCTGCTATCTGGCGTCCTTCACTTTTTCCCGGATCACACAGCCTTCCAGGTGATCGTTTACGAGACCCATGGCCTGCATAAAAGCGTAGGCCGTAGTGGGGCCGATAAAAGACCAGCCTCGTTTTTTTAGGTCCTTGCTCAGTGCTTTGGAGGTAGGTGTCTGACTCAGTTTCCCGAGCTTTTCGTAGGTCATTTGATCCGGCCGTTCGCCAGCCGGCGGCACAAAACGCCAGAAATATTCCTGTAAAGAACCTTCCTGCTCCACCAGTTCACAGGCGCGCTGGGCGTTATTGATCGTGGATCGGATCTTACCCTGGTGACGGACGATCCCGGTATCCTGCAGGAGGCGCTCGACGTCCTGCTCTCCGAAACGGGCAACTCGTTCGAATTCAAATTCGGCGAAAGCCCGGCGGAAATTTTCCCGCTTGCGTAGAATGGTCAGCCAACTCAGTCCGGACTGGAACCCCTCCAGACAGATCTTTTCGAACAGTCGCCGATCATCGTAGACCGGAAAACCCCATTCCGTATCGTGATAATGTTGGTAATCTTCGTAGCCGCCGTGCCACCAGCAGCGCAAATGGCCGTCCGTACCGGCCAGTAACCCTTTGGGTGATTCCGGATTCATCTATTGTTGTGCTTTGAGCATCAAATATAAGGTTATCCCGCCAAAAATGAGGTTGGGCATCCAGATCCCCAACACCAGCGGAATGATCTGCCCGCTGGCGAATACAATGGCAAAACGGGAGAGGAACAGAAAAATAGCTCCCAACCCCAGCCCGAGTGCCATGTGCCAGCCGGTGCCACCGCGGGATTTCCGGCCGGCGATGACCATGCCGAGCAGGGTCAGCACATAAATGGTGAAGGCGTCGGCAGTACGGCGGTACCTTTCGGCCTCATACTTCGCGGTATTATTGATGCCCCGGGCTTTTTGCCGGTCGATATAGCGCTTTAATTCGGGAGTAGTGAACATGAAGTGCTGGTCTTTGTAATCCACAAAGTCGTCCGGAACCAGATTGAACGAGGTATCGAGCGGCAGACCGGAATGCTCTACTTCCTGGTGCAATCCCCGGAGCAGGTGGGTTTCCGGATGGTGGAGCCGCCAGCGATCGGGCGGACCGATCCATTCGATGTTGCGGGCCTTTATGAGGCGGACCAGTTCCTGGTTCTGATATTCTTCCAGCCGAAAATGGGTGCCGGTGCTATCCCTCTTGTTGTACTGGCGGAAATATACCTTTGAATCCGGAGCGATAAACAGGTGAACGTTCTGGGTCTTGCCTTCATCCTCATCGGGAGTCAGGTAGGTATACTGCAAAGTGAGCCATTTTTTATTGCCGTTGGGAATGAGGTAATGGTTGGCTGCCAGACCAAAGGCGGCGATCAGCGTAGCGCAAAGCAGGTAGGGGAGGAGCAACCGATGCAGGCTGACCCCCATATTGAAAATAGCCAGGATCTCGTTATTGGCCGACAGGCGGGAAGTGAAATAAATAACGGCGATGAGGGTATACAGGGGCCAGAGCAGCCCGTTGATAAAGCCTATGAAATTCGGGTAGTATTGCCGGAGTAGTTGGTCTGCTGAAATGGACGCCTCCGTAAAATCACTCACTTTACTGCTGAAGTCCACCACGGCTACGATAAGACTGAAAAGCAGCACAATGAAAAGAAAGGTCTGCAGGAACTTTCGAATGATGTAGCGGTCCGCGAGCTTAAGCATGGGTAATACCTTTGGATTTATCCAAAAGTAGTAGCCCCTGTGGATACCTCCGGTCTGCTTAATCTTTCGTTAACGGCTTTGACTTTTAAAAGGACTTTCGACAGATTATTTCTGCGCCCGGGACATCAGCCAGATCGCAATGGCGGCAAAAATGATGTTCGGCAGCCAGATCCCCATAATGGGCGGAATGGACTGCCCCGTGGCAAACACGATCGAGAAACGGGAAATGAATATAAAGATGGCTCCCAGGCCGATACCGAGAGCCAGGTGAAGCCCGATCCCACCCCGCACTTTCCGGGCGGCGATGGATACTCCGATAAAGGTGAGGATGAAAGCGGTGAACGGATCGGCCGATCGTCGGTAGAGTTCGATCTCGTATTTGGTCGTATTGCCGATGCCGCGTCCTTTCTGCTTATCGATATACTCCCGCAACTGGCCGGTGGTGAGCATTGATTGCTGCTCTTCGTAATCCACAAAGTCGTCCGGCATCAGATTAAAGGTGGTATCGATCTGATCGCCCCGGCCGACGACAAGGTCTTCTTCCAGGCCATTAAAGGTGCGGATCTCGTAATTGCGCAATCGCCATTTGTCGGGTGGCCCGACCCATTCGGCGGTCGTTGCTTTGATGAATTTGATGAGTTGGTGGTCCTGGTACTGTTCCAGGCGGAAATTGCGGGCCGTGCTGTCCCGTTTCCGGTAAAAGTTGATATAGATCTTGGTATCCGGCGCGACGAACATGTGCACATCGCGGGTCTTCCCTTTGTCTTTGTCCTTATCCAGATAGGTATACTGGATATCGAGCCGCTTCTTATTGCCCAGCGGAATGAAGTAATGGTTGCCGATGAGGGATAAGAAGGCGATGAAAGCCGCGGAAAGCAGGTACGGACGCATGAACCGGCGAAAGCTGACCCCGGCATTAAGAATGGAAATGATCTCCGAATTGTAGGCCATCCGCGAGGTGAAGAAGATCACGGAGATCAGCGTAAACAGCGGCCACAGCAATCCGTCGATAAAAATGATGAAACTGGGATAATAGTCCAGTACAATCTCCTTGGTGGTGATCGGTTCTTCGATAAATTTCTCCACCTTCTCACTGTAGTCGATCACTACGGAGATCATCGTAAAGATGAGGACCACAAAAAAGAAGGTCGACAGAAATTTCTTAATGATATACCGATCAAGGATTTTCAGCATGCCGGATTACTGCATTCAATTTTTGCAAAAGTAAGGGTTCTGCGGTTTTTTTGGTCATGCTTAAGCTTTTATTAACCGATGCTGCCCCGATCAACGGAAGATGTTCACCTTTTTTACGCCGACCAGACGGCCCTCCGATTGAAGCGATAGAAAATAAGTCCCGTTCGGAACATCGGTATGGAAGTCCCACTGCCGGTCTGCGGTGGAAGACACTGTAGCGTTCACCCGTTGCCCGAGCAGGTCGTACAGAACCGCCTCCAGTTCAAACGGACCGGATTCCGGAAGCAGGATCTGGAAATCACCCGGACTGGGGTTGGGATAGACCCGGAAATCCAGCAGCGTATTCCGGTCGTTCACGGCGGTAGTCTGGTCTTCCGTCAGCGTCGTGCGGATATCGGGAAGTTGCGGATAGAAGAGATCGCCGGGGCAGGCTGTAGCGCAGCCGTCCCGGTGGCCGATGACCGTCGGCAGTGTTTTTTGGGAAGAGGAGTGGTAGACATTCGTCAGTGGATCAATATCGTTTTCACAGGCTTTCCAGGCCAGTAATTTTTTCAGGGAGCTCAGCGCTTCCGGTTGCGGGCTTTGTTTGGTAAAGTCCCCCAGCATGCAGATGCCGATCGTACCCGTATTGGTCCCGCAAAAATGGGCACCGATGGCATCGTTACTGCGGCCGGTATAGATATTCCCTGCGGGATCGATCAGCCAGTTGTAGCCAATATCCGACCAGCCCCGTCCGTTGACGTGGTAATCCCAGATCGAACGCACTACCGCGGGCCAGTCGCTCGACTGATTGGTGCCGGCGGAATGGTGCACAACCAGATGCGTAGCCGTGGCGTAGGCCGGATTGGGATGCTCGGCACAGTTGCCGGCAGGGCACCAGTCGGAGCGACGGATGTATTCCGGGGTCAGATCCGAACAGGAGCGGCCGCTGCCTCCGGTGTAGGGAACGGGTGCCCGCTCCGTAGCCCGGGGATTATAAAAGTGGCAGGCAATACGACGGATCCTGCTTTCGGTACTGCCGTTCCCGATCTGGAAGAAACGCATTTCGGCCCCGGTAGATCCCAAAATACTCAAGGGAAGTTCCGGACTGTGTTCGTCCCGGGGCATCAAATGCCATTCACTCCAGCTTTGACCATCTTCGGAAAAACGAATGCTCAATGCGGCTTCGGGGCCTTCCCATTGCAGGAAATAGGACAGGAAGGGAGTCGCCTCCGCCAGGGGGATCTCGTAAACCGGCGATTGCCAGCGGCCGTTTTCCTCGGCCGGGAAAAGCTCCACTACCGCCCGGTCGGACTGGGCCCAAAGTGGGAAATACAGGAAGCAGATGAATAAAGCTGGTAAAAGGTTTTTCATCGGGGGATGTATTGATTAGAATTTAGCCCTATAACGCAGCCCAACGGAGTTGTAGTGTTACCGTGCGGGACTCATTATCGTCCGGAGCCAGTCATTCACCTGCATATCCAGCACCAGATGAATACGATCGGGACCGGGATTATACACCCGGTGGGGATCGGATAGCCGTAGGTACCAGCATTCGCCGGCCTGCATCTGTACCCGTTTATCGTTGAGGTAAAATTCAACCAGCGGATTGGTGTGTACCGGAATATGGATCCGGGCATTACCCTGATCGTAGTCAAGATCGTGGTCGCAATGTTCCTTGATGCGGGAGCCCGTCGTCAGCTTCATAAGGCGTACGGCCTGTAACGGGCATTGGAAATAGCGGAGTACTTCCCGGAAATAAGGACAATGATCCAGAAACGGAGTGTCGGCATATTCGGTGACCGTAGGATTGGAATAGATCATCATCACCGGATGCTCGGCGCCTTTGGGGCCCCGCAGCGGTATAACGCTCCAGGATCCTTCATAATTCTGGCTGACGAAGTGATCGGTCCAGTCTTTGCGCTGCTGCTCCAGCTGTTGCAGATCCTGCTGCAGCCGTTGTTGGTCAAATTGGATCGGGAGTTGTAATCGATCCTGCATGGATGAAACTTAGATTAATCGATCTGAATACTTTCGACATACAGCCTGACGGTCCACAGCTAGGTATGGGGTCAGGCTATAAGTACCGGGAAGATCGTTCAAATTATTCGGTATTTCGGTACCCGATCGTAAATTAATGAGTTCTCCGAATCCTCCTGCTTACATCTCAAACTGATAGGCCAGATAGAATTCAAACCCCATGCCCCGGAATTTCCCGAACTGTCCCACATTAAAAGTGCCGGCGGTACCGATGCGCATGGTACCGTCACGGGTGAAATCATTGTTTAGGATCACTCCGGCCTGAAGCCCGATGGTTTGGGTAGTCGAATAATTCAGGCCGGCCCAGAACGCTTCCTGCTGTTCCAGTTTGAAGTTCAGGTTGGCTTCTACAATATTCGGTGCGCTGTAATTGACCCAGGCGGAAGGCTGGATGTAGATATCGCCGTTGACGATGCGTGTACCCAGAATGACATTACCGTGCAGGGCGCGCATGAGGTTGGACGATCCGCCGAAATCATCGAGGATCACGCTCAGGGGTAATACCTGGTTGATCGCCAGCCCTCCGAAGAAGAAAGTGCGTTCAAATTCATCCTTGCTGTAGCTGGTATAAAAAACACCGAATCCTAAATTCGGAGAGATCTTATTGTTTTCACCGGCCGGCAGTACGGCGTCATCCGGGTCGTTGGTTACGATCTCCAGGGCATTGACGTAGATGTGGCTCAGCGTGGCGTTGAGTCCCAGCGAAAGTTGCCGCCCGCCCCGGCGACGGTCGAGCTGCATGCGGTAAGCGTAGGCAAAACTGGCGGAGTTCATCGTGACCGGACTGGCGTTATCGTGGACAAAATATCCTCCCAGGCTCATGTTCTCCCGTTCAAACGGGTATTGTACCTGCAGCGTAGCCGTCCGTGGGGCATCCTGAAAGCCCAGCCACTCCTGGCGGTAATTGACGCCCATTTCCCAGTAATCCCAGGGAGCGGTCATCGCCGGATTCCAGATGAAACTGTTTTCGGAAAAGGGACTGCGTTGACTGAGCTGCTGCCCGGAAAGGGAAAATGCGGACACCAGGCTGATCAGTAACACCAGGGAAATGTGCCTATCACTCGTAAAGGAGCGTCCGGAGAAAAATGAACTCGGGCCGGGGTGAGCCTGAAATATGGAAGGTTGAGGTTTTTGCATGCTATTTGTTTTTATCGAGCCCAAAGGGGTTTCTAAATGCACGGCAGGCCGGAGCCTTTACCGGCAATGCTAGCGAAGTATCGTCAGTTTTTGTTTGATCTCTCCCGAACGGAAGGATAGCAGGTAATAGTAAGTACCCGCCGGGAGTTGCTGACCGTTATACGTCCCGTCAAAGCGTTCGTCATCACTCTGGTAATTGACCTTTTGGTAAATGACATTGCCCCAGCGATTAAAGACTTTCAGACTATTCTGCCCGAACTTGCTGATATTGGGGAAATACAATACATCGTTTTTTTCGTCGCCATTGGGTGTGATCATATTGACCGCTGTAATGGCACCCTCGGGATCGTTAGCTACCAGTACCAGCACTGAATCCCGGACCACGCATCCCTGAAAATCCGTAATGGCCACCAAGTAGGTTGTCGAATCCTCCGGGCTGGCGGTAGGCATGGGACTGGTCGGATCACTAACGGGATAGCGGTTACTTTCCCAGAAGTAGCTCACCCCACCAAAGGCCATGAGTTGGGCTTCCGTGCCGGGGCCGATGCAGGTGTCCGGTCCGGCCATAGCCATGGTCTGATAAACATAGACTTCCAGATCGACGGTATCCGATCCGCAGGCGCTGGATCCAATGACGCGGTAGCCCGCCGTAGTGTCCGGACTGGCCATCGGATTAGCAATGTCCAGTGCACTCAGACTGTTGGACGTATCGGTCCAGACGTAACTTTCGGCACCGGAAACCAGCAGTTCTATACTTTCACCCGGGCAGAGATCGAGAAAATCATTTTCAACCAACAACTGCACCTCTTCTCCGGCAGTGACGGCAATCGCATCGGAGGTTTCACAGCCATTTGCATTGGTCACGGTAAGCGCATACGTGCCCGGTTCGCTCACCACGATATTGGCCGCCGTGGATCCGGTAGACCAGTTATAAGTGGAGAAGGAACCGGCGCTCAGCGAAAGGGTTTCTCCGGCACATAACTGAGTGTCCGGACCGAGGTCCAGGTTTATAGGCTCCCCTTCCGAACGGATCACCACTACATCCGACGCTTCACAGCCACCGGCATTGGTTACGGTGAGGCCGTAAGTGCCGGGCTCGCTCACTACCAGAGTTTGACTGCTGGCACCAGTAGACCAATTGTACGTCACGTAGGCGCCGGCGGAAAGGGTGACCGACTGACCCGGACAGATCTCCAGATCGGGACCGAGATCCGGTGGAGTGATCTCCCCCCCGGTTTGCACCTGGATGCTCCCGGTACCTTCGCAACCCGAAGAATTGGTAACCGTCAGCCGGTAGGTGCCCGGTTCGCCTACCTGGATGACCTGCGTCGTTTCTCCGGTAGACCACAAATAGCTATTATAGGTGCCGCCGTCGAGCGTGGCCATTTCGCCCGGGCAGAGCGCCACGGCAGGTCCGAGATCTACCTCCGGCAGATCATCCGGAAACTGTACCAGGATCTCATCGGAACCCTGGCAGCCCTGTTGGTCGGTGACCGTCACACTATAAGTGCCCGGGTTGCTCAGAGCAATAACGGGACTGGTGGACCCGGTAGACCAGTTATAAGTTTCATAGGTTCCCGGGGTGAGGGTAGTCGTTTCGCCCGGACAGATGACCCGGGTGGAGCCGAGGTCTACATCCGGTGGAGTAGGGCCGGCAATGGAAAAACTGGAACTGGTGGTACACCCGTTGGCATCGGTAATGATGAGCGCGTAAGCTCCGGGATTCAACTCTTCCAGCTGACTTAGATCGCCCGGACCGTTACCGATATCGTAGGTGATGGGAGCCATACCGCCGGTTAGGCTGAGCGAGGCGCTGCCCAGTCCCGAAATACAGCTGGCCGACTGCGTTTCCAGGCTGGTGACCGTGATCGCTTCGGGTTCGGTGATCTCAATGGCGGATTCGTAGAGGGGATTATCATCCGTATCACTGATGCGTAGATTGTAGGTGCCGGGGCCCAGATCGGTGATGGTCGTTTCGGAACTGGTAAAATCGGGGCCGGTCCAGCTTACCGAAAATTCATCATCGTAAGTGATGTTTAGTTCGATCTGGCCGTCCGCCGCTCCGGCACAGCTTACATTGGTTGGGATCTCCGCTACACTGATCCCGGAAGGATTGGCTAACTTCACGAGTCCGTGTTCCGGGTTGAATTCGACTTCAATGAACTCTCCGGGGTTTTCGCCCGCGCGGTGGATCTGGATTTGCAGGGGGCTATCCACAAAACTTACGGGAGTGCTATCGCCTTCAGCGCCGCGGGCCAGGAATTGCAGATAGGTGATCACGGTGCCATCCGGTAAGGTTTGACCCATACCTTCCACATCAAACCAGGATACCCTGAGCACTCCGGAGCCGGCCTGGAAGTCTCCAACGGCTACATTATCCAACTGGCCTTTCTCCGTATCCTGGTAAACGATCACGGTCGTATCCCAGCTAATGGAAAATTGCATACTCACGATCTCATCGAATCCGCGACAACTCATCGGCAGATTGATAGTACTTCCGGGGGCGACGGTAGTATCCGGCATACTGAGTGTAAGGGTCTGGGCCTGCGTATTGGAAAAGGGAGCCCAAACTATTGCAGTCAGCAATATTAAAACAAAGTTTCTCATAGAGATGAACAGCTTTTCATCGGTTATTTTACTACGATCATTGAACGGGTAGCCGTATGGGGCCCGGCTTTTAAAGTGTAATAAAATACACCTCCCTGCAATGGATCGAGGGGTAATGTCAAATAATTGGTACCGGCAGCAAAATCGCCCGCACGGCGGTCGATAATACGGCCGAAGTTATCGTGCAGGATCAGTTCACCGGAATACGCCTGGGGTAGATCAAAGCGGATCCGGGTCTGTTTCCTGGCGGGGTTGGGCACGTTCTGGTACAAGCGGAAGTCGGATACTTCCGGAATTACTTCCTCTCCGGTCCAGTCCAGCCGTATCTTATAACGCTCTCCGTTCTGGTTATGCGCCTCCGCCCGCACGGGCAGCTCTTTTACGGCAAACAGTTCCCGCAGATCAGCAATATCCCGCAGCGCTTCGAAGCGGATGGTAAACAGCGCATCGTCCGTTTTCGCATCGACCCCCATTCCCCGCTGGCTGAACCAACTGATCGCGAGTTGTCCTTTCTCTGCCAGCTGGGTACCGGCAACCGCACTGGCCAGGTCCGACAGTGCTGCTTTCTCGAATCCGCTGAATCGCAGCGCCTGTTGGTCAAAGTCGAGACTAAACTGATAGCTGACGATATCGGCAAAGCCGGCACTGGTCACGCGTAGTTCCAGACTTTCACCGGCCCGGATCGATTGGTTCTCCGCCAGCAGATCGAGATAGACCGGATTGCGTATTTCTATTTCCGGTTCGCTCTTCAGCGCTTCCGGATTGGCTTGTCCCAGGATGTCACCTACTTTAACGCCTACAAAATTGGCAATGCTGTCTCCCTGCAGGTTCAGGGTCTTTTCGTCCAGATACGGGAAGACGTTGTAAGCGTCAAAATCCGTAGGCATCGGATTATCCTCCGAAATAAATACCCAGGAGGGGCAGTAATTGAAATCATCGGTAGCGCCCACGATCAACTGCTGGATGATGAAAAGGTCCAGCGTTGTAAAAGATCCGTTGCAGTTGGCATCACCGGCAATGATCTGATAGGGCGAGGACACCTGCTCCGGCTCCATACCCAGGATAAATCGCTGTCCGATAAACAGCGCGTAGGTAGAAAGCCCGTTGAACGGGAAATTATTTTTTCCGGCCCGTACCGTATAGGATTGATTAAGGTCCAGGTCCGGCAGGCGGTAATTACCACTCGCATCCGTATTGGTGGTGGTATTGATATCCGGTCCGGTGAGCGCAATTTCCGAATTGGGAATGGGCGCTCCCCAATAGGTGGATACTTTACCAGCAATACTGCCGAATTCGGCGACAGTAACTGATCCCTTGAGGGTGAAATGAGGAACGGTTACGGCCAGGCCGTTATCGATACTGCCTACTTCCAGAGACATCGGATCGTTTACCAGACGAATGAAGGTCCGGGTGCCCGGAGCTCCACTGATCTGGAGGTCGATGTAAAACAGGATATCACCATCCAGCAGCGTAACGCCTTCCTGATCATTTTGATAGAAGGTGAAGCTTTGACTCTGACTAATGTATTGCGGGGAGATCACGCCCGGTGACAGACCGGTGATCTGAGCCACTCCGTTATTCTCAAGGGCAATACTGCCCTCCAGCGAAATAAGCTGCTCCAGATTGTTAACCGTCACGGGAACCTGTACGCTTCCACCCACGGAGCCGACGCGCTCGCCGACATTCAGCAGGACTACGTCATCCGGGATGCTTACCGTAATGTTCGTGCAGTACTCATCGGCTCCACAGCCGTTCGTGACCGTCAGACAGACCTGATAGGTGCCCGGGTCGCAGAATTCGTGCACCGGATCGGCTTCCGTGCTGCTTTCGCCGTCGCCGAAATCCCAGGCGTACGCTCCGGTAGAGGCACTGTGATCAAAGGTGACGGTGAGATTATCCTCCGTATGGTTGAAAAAAGCATCAGGACTGCCGGATACATTGTTGAGGCTGGCGGTAGTGGAACGACTACAGCCGTTGACGTCACTCACCACAATGGTATAATCTCCTTCTTCCAGATCGGGGATGGTATAATTTCCGCGGCCGGCTACGGCACTACCCGTACTGGCCCCGCTCCACTGGATCGTGAAGTTGGGGAAATCCCCGTCGATATTCAGCGTAATGGATCCCTTGGTATCACAGGAGGGGTTCACTACCGAACTGCTGAGTGAAACGGTATTGATGTGGGTCACGAGTTGCACCTGTTCCTGCGTCGTACAGCCGGTCGCATCCGTAACATCTATGGTATAAAGACCTCCGGGTAGATCGGCGATCAGATAATTATCCGCAGTAGTGGCCGACCCCTGAGCATTTACACTGTTCCATTCGATGGTGTAACCGGGCTGTCCGCCGTTGATGGCCACCTGAATGGCACCCGGCTGATCGCAGGCTCCGGTTTGCGTCGTGAGGTTTACGATCACGTTGTTCGCCGTATTTTCGATGTCCACCATTCTGGTGAAGGAGCAGCCTTTGGAGTCCGTTATCTTCACTTCGTAGGTGCCGGTGATCAGGTTGGCGATATTGTAATTATTACCGTTGACGACCTGGGAACCACTGCGGGGCCCGGTCCAGTCCAGCGTGAAGGGCGGCTGCCCATTGTAATCGACATCGATACGGCCCAACTTTCCGCAGCCTCCCTGTATACCCGTGATCGCTGCATCGATCTCCGAAGTATTGACGATCTCAACCTGGGCGTTTTTCACGCAGCCGTTCTGATCCGACACGGTCAGAGCGTAAGTGCCGCCGGGTAATTCGTCGATGGTGAAGCTCGATTCGGAAGTATTCGCACTGCCCGAAACCGGTCCGTCCCATTCAATAGCGTAATCGGGAGCCCCCGCCGTAATATCCACGGTAATGGCCCCGTCCGTGCCGCAAAGGCCATCCTGGCCGCTGGTTTCAATTTGCAGATTACCGTCGTTCCCCTGCAGGTTGACGGTTTCTTTGTATTCACAGCCCCGTCCGTCGATGACCGTTACTTCGTAACTTCCGGCGATCAATCCGTTGATGCGATAGGAGGTGTTAGACGTATTTACCGTACCGTTGAGGGGCGGTGGCCCCGCCCAGCTTATGGAATAACCCGGCGAGCCGGCGCTGATGTTTACACTGATAAATGCCGGGGCATTGCAGGTGGCATCGCCACCGGTTACGGTCGCTTCCAGCGGTGCGGAAGAAGGTTGTAACTCGACGGACCTGCTAACGACACAGTTGTTGATATCTTCCATCCGGACCACATAATTGCCGGGAGGCAGATCGGTAATGAAATATTCCTGCTCGTTAGTGGAAGCGGAGCCGTTTACCGGTCCCGTCCAGCTCAGGTCATAGCCAGGTTCTCCACCGTTGATGGTGACCCGGATCTGCCCCATTGCTCCGCAGGTGCCGGCATCCGCACGCAGCCGCAGGATGTTGAGTGGTTGTTCGACTACTTCTATGGTACCGATTGCCATACAGCCGTTTTGATCGGTAACACTGATGGTATAATCTCCTTCGTCGAGATCCTCGATGGTAAAGCGATTAACGGGAGTGGCCCCGGTACCGGTTTCCGGTCCATTCCATCTTACCGTATAACCAGCTTCGCCACCGCTGATATTGACCCGGATATTGTGTAGCTGACCGCATTGATTGGTAGCCAGTTCCAGTAGAATATCCAGTTCACCCTGAGTGGTGATCACTTCTACTTCTCTGGTACTGGAGCAACCGTTGGCATCCGTTACCATCACCGTATAGGTACCGTCCGGTAGATCCGGGATCATGTAATTCGTATTGTTGGTAGTCGCGGAACCATTTACCGGGCCCTGCCAGCTAATATCGAAACCGGATGTACCCTGACTGATGGCCAGCTCGATCTGGCCGCTGCCGCAGGCCACATTGCTCGGTGTGGCGGAGAAGTCCAGTTTTCCGGTATCGGTCAGGACGATATTCTCTTCCACTACACAGCCGAAATCATCCGTAACGGAAATCAGGTAATTACCCGCCGGCAGGTCCGTTATGGCAAATTCCTTCACTCCGGTATTACTGACGCCGTTAACCGGGCCCTGCCAACGGACCATGTAATTAGGTCGTCCGTTGTTGATGCTTACATTAATGCGGCCCGCCTGGTCGCAGATGGGATCCAGCCCCCGGAGGGTAACTGCCAGATCCCCACTTTCACCGGCAATAATGGTGGTAATTGTACCCGAACAACCGTTCTGATCGATCGCAGAGATCTGATAGGTGCCGGCCGTCAGGTCCGGAATATTGAGATTACCGTCGGCATCCGTTTCGCCCGCTCCGGAAACCGGGCCTTCCCAGGAAACCTGGTACGCGCCCATCCCTCCGTTAACATCGATCTGAATGGCTCCGGGTTCCTCACAAATAGCGTTCTGGGATGTCGCTGAAATTACGAGCATTCCACCGGTACTGACGATGGTTACATTGTCTTCAGCCGTACAGCCACGGGCATCCGTAACGGATACCTGATACGCGCCGGCCGGCAGGTCGGCAATGTCATACGTTGCTTCGCTGGTATTGGCCGAGCCATTTTCCGGTCCGGACCACCTGATGGCATAGTCTGCCGCTCCCTCCGTCATCACGACGCGGATAGCACCGTTCTGGCCGCAGCTGCCGTCAGTTCCGGTCAGGGAAATATTTAATTCCGACTGGTTCTCAATAGTAACTTCCGCGCTTTGCGTACAGCCGTTCTGATCGGTGACGCTAAGCTGATAGGTGCCGCTGGGTAGGTCATTAATATTGAAACTCGACGCAGTAGTCGCGTCACTACCCGAAACCGGTCCGGTCCAGGTAATGGCAAATTCGGGGCTGCCTTCGAGCACGTTCACGGTGATACTACCGTTAGCTCCACAGAGGCCGTTCTCACCGATAGCTTCGATCTCCAGGTTATTGTTGTTCGCTTCCAGCGTCACCGATTCGGTGTGTTGGCATCCGCGGGCATCGATGATGGTTACTTCATAATTTCCCGGGATCAGATCCGCGATCTGGTAGGACGCGTTGGTCGTGGTCACGGAACCGTTGGCGGCTTGCGGACCGGTCCAACTGATGGAGTAACCGGGAGAACCGGCGGCAATGCTGATGGTAATAAAGGCCGGATCGGTACAGGTTTCATTCGTACCGGAAACCGTTGCTTCCAGCGCGGTGGAGGATTGCAGGTTTACCGTTCTACTGGCGGTACAGCCGTTGTTATCCACCGTCGTTACCTCGTATTCTCCGGGAGGAAGATCGGTGATGAAGTATTCCTGATCCCCGGTAGTTACCGAACCGTTCGCGGGGCCGGACCAGCTGATGGCAAAGTCGGGTACGCCTCCGTTCATAGTAACGCGGATCTGGCCCAGTTCACCGCAGGTGCCCGGCTCGGCGCGTAATCGCAGCACATCGAGCGGCTCTTCGGTAACGGCAATGGAGGCGGTGGCCATACAGCCATTTTGATCCGTGACCACTACTTCGTAAGTGCCTTCGGGCAGTTCTTCAATGATCAATACATCGGTCGGGCTGGCTTCGGAACCATTTTCCGGACCCGTCCAGTCTACGGTATAAGCGGCGGCTCCGCCGCTGATGTTGACCTGGATATGGTGTAACTGACCGCATTCATTGGGCGCCAGTTCGAGGGTCATTTCCAGATCACTCTGGTCGTTATTCAGCTCAATTATTTCCGTTTCGGAACAGCCGTTCGCATCGGTAACCACCACGGTATAAGAACCGGAAGGCAGGGCATCGATAATGACGGTTTGCTCACTGCTGGTCGTAATCCCCGAGATGGGCCCTTCCCAGTTAACCGTGTAATCCGGACTGCCATCCGTGATCTGCACTTCGATAGCCCCCAACTGCCCACAAATACCGGGCTGAGCGCTCAGGCTCAGCAGTTCGATAGGCGTGACCGGCACATTGATGGCGTCCTCCACCGTACAGCCATTCGCATCGGTGATCGTGATCTGATAATCGCCGGGCGGAAGTTCCGGAATGGTCAGGCTGCTGTTGCTGCTGTTTCGGGTTCCGTTCTGTGGCCCGGTCCAGTCGATCACAAAATCCGCCACTCCTCCGGAAATGATCACCTCAATGATGTTCTGCTGTCCGCATTCATTCTCATTCAGTCCGGTTGTCACCCCGAGGTCGGTAGTGCCGTTGATGAGTTCAATGGTGGTCAGATCCGTACAACCGTTATCATCCGTCAGTTGAATGTTATAGGTGCCGCTCGGCAGATCGGGAATATTAAAGAAGTTGTTACTCAGTACGCGGGAACCGTTGCTTGGTCCGTTCCACTGGACGGTGAAATCGGGAGCTCCACCGGTGATGCTGATGCCGATCGATCCGTTCTCACCGCAGCTACCCGGTTGCGGGCTGGCCGTGATACCGGGCTGACTGCCGGAAAAAATAGTCACCTCCATAGCGTCATTACAGCCGTTGAGGTCGGTAACGGACACATCGTAGGTGCCGTCTGGCAGATTTGGAATGACGTAGTTGGCATTATTGGTGGTGATGGACCCGTTAATGGGACCCTCCCAACTAATTTCAAAGGCAGGCGTTCCGTCGCTGATCGCCAGTTGGATCTGGCCGAAGCCACAGGCCGCATTCGCCGCATTGGCGATCAGGCTCAGTTCACCCGTAGCGGTAAGCGTAATATTGTCTACGGCCTCGCAACCAAACTGATCGGCAACGGTCACTTTATAGGTGCCCGCCGGCAGATCCACGATCGCGAACTCGGACGCTCCGGTAGAGCTGACTCCGTTCACCGGTCCTTCCCAGCTGACGCTGTAATCCGGACTGCCGTTGGTAATGCTGACATTAATACGTCCCGGTGTGGTACAGATCGGATCCTGGGCGCTCAGGCTGATGCCTACATTCCCACTATCGGCCTCGACTACTACCGTTGCGGTCCCCGTACAGCCGTTCTGGTCAGTTGCGGAGATCTGGTAGGTGCCGGCCAGGAGGTCCGAAATAAGCAGGTCGCCGTCGGCATTGGTTTCGTCTGCTCCGGAATCGGGTCCTTCCCAGCTGATCTGGTAGGGCGCCGCACCATCGGTCACATTGATGCTGATGGAACCGGGCTGGTCACAGGTAGCGGTTTGGGGCGTAGCGTTAATGCCCAATACCCCTTCGGCATTCTCGATGGTCATGCTTCCCGAATCGGTACAGCCCCGTGCATCCGTGACGGAAACCTGGTAGGTGCCCGATGCGAGTCCGGTGATATCGTATTCTTTTTCGCTGCTATTGGCCGAGCCGCTGGTGGGGCCGGTCCAGCTGATGATGTAATTGGCCTGGCCCGTGGTCATATTGACCCGGATGGCTCCGTCCTGGCCGCAGTCTCCGTTCAAACCGGTAAGGTCAACGTTGAGAGCGGGGGCAATATTGACGAAAGCAGATTCTTCGTCCTGACAATTATTGTTATCGGAAATGATCAGTTCGTAGAGCCCATCCGGCAAATTCGGAATGGTATACGATTTGGCGTTGATCTGGGTTTGGCCGCTGACCGGTCCGGACCAGTTGATCGTGTAGGGCACCATCCCGTTATTGATCGTTATTGAAAGCGAGCCGTTCTGTCCGCAGGTGCCGTCGTTGGGCTGGACGGTGGTGGAAAGATTTTCACCGGTATTATTCACTTCCGCCACATCAAAACCGGTACACTGATTGGCATCCTCCACGTCGATCTGATAATCGCCGCTGGGCAGGTTCTGGATCAGGTAATTTTCGGAAGAAGTCGTAATGGAACCATTCGCAGCTCCGGACCAGCTAATGAGGTAATCTCCCGTACCGTTGGTGATCTGGACGAGGATCTCTCCCGGGCGGCCGCAGATCCCGTTCATAACGCTGGTAGTCACTTCCAGATTGATGTCTCCGATCGTAAAATTACTGGTGTGAGAACAGCCATTAGCATCCTGCACGGTAATACTATAGGTACCGCCGGGCAGTTTGGTGACTTTGAAGGCGCTGCTCTGCTCCTGCGCATTGCCGCTGACCGGACCGGCTATCTGAATACTGTAGGGGCCCGATCCGTTCTGGGTCATCACCTGGATGTATCCCAGCTCTCCACAACCCGCGGGGAAAGGCGTTACAGAAAAAGTGAAATTGCTTTGGGCTTCCTGAACGGTGGCTTTTTTGGATACCGAACAGCCCCTGGCGTCCAGGATATACAGGTCGTAGGCCCCGGGGTCGAGTTCGTTAATGACGAAGTTGGGGGTATTGTACAGTAGTTCCGCATTTTCGGGGCCGGAAAGGAATACCCGATACGGGGCTTCGCCGCCCTGCATGGTAACGGATAAACCACCGGGTTCGTCGCAAATGGCATTATAGGGAACCACCTGGGCGTTCAGCGTGCCGGTAGAGTTGATCGTCACGGTTTCTTCTACTTCGCAGCCTTTCGCATCGATCTTTCTGATCTGATAGGTGCCGGATGGCAGGTAGTAAATAGCGCAGGTATTACTGGAAGTAGAAAAACTGCCCGAAACGGGACCGGAATAATAGACGATATAACTCGGAGTGCCGCCGGAGGAAGTGATCTCGATCGTTCCGGTATTGGTGGCACAGTTACTGGGCGTGGTGGTTATGCTGGTGAATTCCAGCTCACAGGTATTTTCACAATCCACCTGCAGGGTATAATCACTGGTCGCTCCGTTGTAGCCGTCCACTACCACGTAATAAGTACCCGGTTCGAGATAGGTAGAAATAATTTCGTTGGAGGTACCGGGATTCTGACTGTACTGCATACATTCCCCCCGATCACAATCCCGCAGCAGGAAGAGCTCTAGATTGGCGGAAAGCCCGGAAAGCTGAATGTCAACATTCCCGGCAGTCGTGGTGGTAAAGTAGTGTACCACCTCCGGACCGTTGTTCTCAACATTATATACATTGGGGCCGCAGGTATAGAGCGATACATCGTCTTCCCCGAGACTGTTGTTGTATTTAAAAGGCGTGCCGCAATCCAGCTCGAAAGCGTCGCCGCAATAGAGGTAACCGCAGTTGACTTCCAGGCGGAAGCGACCTTCAACGTCCGCAAACTGGGCATCCACTACAATGTAATAAGTCCCCAGCGGAGCGTCCTCCAGGACAATCCCTTCATTATTTGATTTTTTATTGTTCGTAGTACTGGCGCCGAGGCAAACCACCTCATCACAGGTGCCTTTGAGCAGGAAAAGGTCCAGATCGATATTGGGGGTCAGGATCTCCAAACCGATCTGCAGGTCGCCGGCTGTTTTTTTGTCGAAAACGTATACCCGGTCGGGGCCGAGGAAGGATTGTGGCAAACAGTTGGGGTAATTCGTGATCTGATTACCGTATCCAACCGTAGTTTCCTGGGCCAGGAAATCACCACACTGGATCGGCGTGGCTTCTTCACACCAGTCGGAACTCTGACCGCAGGGGCCCGGCGTATAGTCGATCACCCCGGAAGCTTCGGCGATGCAGGCGTTCGTGTACGTAATTCCGTTACAGCCGCAGACCGGCTCGTATTCATATTCGCAGATGGGATCCGGTTCCATGACCTCGGGATCAATACAGATCTCGTCACAAACACCGGGAGTATAAAAGGCAATGCCGCTGGCTTCGGCCATACAGGCATTGTCGTAGGTGATGCCGTTGCAACCGCAAACCGGATCTATCTCGGCCGGACAGTCAACGGTGATCTCGCCCGTATTCTCGTTCACACTGGTCCCGCTGCTCTGAACGACCAGAATGGGATCGTAGCAACTGCGATCATCCGGACCTGTGGCACAGGGGCCGGACGTATAACTGGTGACCCCGGCGGCTTCGGCAAGGCAGGGGTTGGAGTAGGTAATATTGTTACAACCGCAAACCGGATCAATGGTAGTCGTTTCACATTCGGAGTCCGGCCGCATAATGCCTGGATCGATACAATCGCTGTAGCAAACGCCCTGTGTATATTCCGTGATGCCGGCCGCTTCGGCGTAGCAACTGTTGATGTAGGTTTTCCCGTCGCTGCCGCAAACGGGATCTACCACTTTGGGGCAACTACTGGCCTGATCGTCATCGGAGATAACGATGATCACGTTCGGATCGTAGAACACTGGAATGATCTCCATTTCCGAATTGATCATCTGGACGAGGTCTACTTCCAGATTAAGTGCGCCGGGCAAGGTGATGTCGATATTTCCCCGGAGGATCAGGGAAATATGCCCCAGCAGGCCGTGACCGTCAACCCCTTCCTGGTTGGTCCGGGTGACGGCGATCTCGACCGTTCCGCTGCTCACTTCATTATGGAAGAAAGAATAACTTGACGCATTGGCCGGATCGTACCAGCCTCCGTCATTCGGTGTATAGGTAACTGCTCCCGGCCGGATGATATCGCGATTGTATTTCAACTGGAAAGTAATGCCGTAGAAATCAACGGCGGGAATATCCTCGGTACCCAGCCAAACCTCCAGTTCGATGCGGGCACCCGTTCCGTAGGTTTCCTTATCGGCAATGAACTGTAGTTGCGGGGAGTTCTCCTCATCGCCCACCGGGCAATAATCCGGTTGTACAATGCCATGGGTGAGACCGAAATGATTGGTAATCGGTCCGCGTACATCTTCCAGGTCGATCAGGCCGCTACCGTCGCAGTCGCCGTAGGAAAAATTCGTTTCTCCGGGGAAATTTTCGCTCCAGGGCAAAGAGAGGTTGAGGAAGGTCCAGACAGAACCGTCATCCAGACGGCCCGGCCCGGTAGCGCCGTTCGCATAACCCCACCGGAGTACATCTTTACCGTTTACAATGCCATTATCGTTGATATCACCCGGCCAGAGAAAGAGCTGAGCGGAGATGGTTGAAACGGAAAAAAGGAAAATACCTGTTAGAAAAAAACAAAGAAGCGTAGACGTTTTCCTCATAATAATTTCTCATTAGTTTTGGGTTGTGTCGACTGTCTGGTCACTTTTCAGACGTTGACATCTCAAAAAGTAATCCCTCCTTGACACATTTTTACAGTACCAGGTGTGTTGAATTCTAATAGAGGGCTCTCTGATCTACGTGCCAGCTGAGCTGGAGTATTTGTTAGTTTGAAAGGGAGTATTACTCTGCAGGGAAAGAGTAGTTCAGACGTAAAAAAGTATTAGGTCTTAATTATGATTTGATAGCTACTATGAATTTCAGGTAGTAAAGTTAAAAAATTATGGGGCCGCAAACCAGCCTGAGCGTGCCATATTTTTAATCTTAATACTAATAATGTTAAAATCTTACAATCTTGGAGAAAATTCAGCCGTTAAGGAATTGCACGGATCGGGCCTTTGATCGCTCGTGCTATCGGGTAGCGGGCAATTTTCCTGGCTTGATTTTTGCAGTAGTTTTTTGGGCCTTCGGTTGATGGGATGCTCCTGCGGTCTACCCGGGTAGTTTCGCCGGCTTGCCGTCAATTGTACCGCCCGCGAATTTTTGCGCATTGAAACTCCAGGAAGTAACAAGCCGTGAGGCCTGGCTTCCCCTTTACAACCAAATTACCGAATGATCAAACAGTTACTCCTAGTACTGCTAGTTGCTTTTATTACCCCGCTTTCCGCCCAGCAAATTATCCAGGGGCGGGTCACCGACGCCGCCACCGGCGAACCTCTCGTAGGGGTCAATATCCAAATTAAAGATACCAATTACGGCGCCGTTACCGATCTGGACGGCAATTACGAACTCCGCATTCCCGGCTCGGGAGGTCAGTTCTTTTCCCGCAAGGCATCGCCACCGGTGCTGGTCTTTACCTATACCGGTTTCGAGACCCAGGAAATAGATTCGAAAGACCGGGACCGCGTCAATGTGGAACTGACCACAACCGCTTCCGAACTCCAGGAGGTGGTGATCACCGGCACGGCTACCGGAAGGTCGCCTAAACTGATGAGCTATTCTGTGGGGCGCATCGCCGGGCCCGCTATCGGCCGGGTGCCGGCGGACAACCTGGGGAGTAGCTTACAGGCGCGAATACCGGGCCTGCGGGTATCCCGACCCGGCGGGCAACCGGGGCAGGAGGTCTATTATCAGATCCGTTCGGCCAATTCCATTGCCAACGGGCAGCAACCGCTCGTCATCCTGGACGGAATATTCCTGAGTGAAGGCTCGCTGGCGGATATTCCGGTGCAGGACATTGACCGCATTGAAGTATTAAAAGGTTCCGCGGGGGCTTCCCTCTACGGTTCCCAGGCGGCCAACGGGGTGATCCAGATCTTTACCAAAAGGGGAAAGGACCTGGAAGTAGGTAAAACCAAAGTGACCTACCGCAATGAAACCGGTTTTTCGGAGGTAGTTGATCAATATCCGGTCAATACCCTGACCCAGCGGGAGATCATCGACAGCGGTGAACCTCAGCCCATTTTGGGGAATCCCAACGAGGGGCAGTTGTTCAGCCAGGAATTACCCAATCTGCAAAACTACCAGGAGGACTTCCTGTTTCAACGTGGTGTCCGGCAATCCCACGCTTTGATCGTAGAGGGTAAAACCAACGCTACGAACTTTCTCGCTTCTTACCAGCGGCTGCAGGATAAAGGCGTTTTACAGGGCCTGGACGGCTACACGCGCAATGCATTGCGACTGAACCTGGACCATCAGGTGAGCAATAAGTTCAGCGTATACCTCAGCTCGGCCTATACGCAGTCCGAACAGGACCTGATCGAACCGGTGGCCAACGGGCCGAACAATTTTTTATCCTCGACCCTCCTCATGACGCCCATGTTCACCCTCGATGCCCCGAACGAAGAGGACGGAACGGCCTTCGACTGGGATATCGATAATACCGGCGCCAATATTACCAACCCACTTTATACGCGTGAAAATATCAGCAATCGCCTGGGCCGGAATCGTCTGCTCGGGCAGGCCGGCGTGAGCTATTACCCGAAGGAATGGTTGAATATCTCCTACGCGGCGGCTCTGGACCGGTCGGTACGAAACTTCGAACAATACCTGGAAAAAGGATACCTGAGCACCACCCTTCCCGATGGATTTGGTACCCTGGCTACGGCTAATGTGCAGGGCAGCAACGGCGGCGGTATTCTCCAGCGGGATCAGGTGGATCAAACTTTTATTTCTCGCTTGAACGTAAGTGCCCAACGCGGCTGGGGTGGATTTAATCTGGCTACCCGGCTGGGCTTTTTGTACGAGGATATTACCCAGGAGATCCGGGAGGGCAAAGGCGAAGACCTGGCCGTCCGGAACTTGAATTCTCTGGACAATGCGCGTTCGAATATTACGATCAGTTCGGCGGCACAGGAGATCGTTGCCTACAGCGGATTTCTGGTCGCGGATGTTGATTACAAAGAAAAATACCTGTTTAGTGGATTGCTGCGTCGGGAGGGGTCTTCTCTTTTTGGCCCGGAAAACCGCTGGGCGAATTATTACCGGGTTAGCGGAGCCTACCGGATCACCCAGGACCTTAAGATCAAACCTTTCCAGGAGTTGAAGTTGCGGGCATCCATGGGTACGGCGGGTATCCGGCCTACCTACGAGCAACGCTTCGAGGCTTTTAGCCTGGTGAACGGAGAGCTGACCAAAAATACGCTGGGCAACGAGTTGCTGAAACCGGCCCAGTCTACCGAGCAGGAGATCGGTCTGGATGCCACCATCGGCCGCTCGCTTCGTCTGGAGTTCAACTTCTCCCGGATCAATACCGACGATCAGATCCTGTTGGTGCCGTTGACGGCCGCAGCGGGTTTCCGGGGACAGTGGCGCAATGCCGGCAGCCTGGAGGCGAAAGTGTACGAAGGCGGACTAAATATTGATTTTGCCCGTCTGTTCCGGTTCAAGGGCACCGCTATGCGCTGGGAACTCTTTACAACTTTCAGTCGGGTACAGCAGACGGTAACCAGTCTCGACGTGCCGGCCTATTATACCGGACCGGGAGCGCAACAGGCATCACTTTTCGTTATTGAAGAGGGCCGCACCCTGGGCCTGATGGAAGGGGAGATCTTTGCGACCAGCCTGGAACAGCTTCAGGGGCAGGAAGGGATCAACCCGGCGGATTTTATGATCAATGATCTGGGCTATGTGGTGCGAACCGATCAGCTAGGAACGGCGCAGGAAGCGCCCTACAAACTGCGTGATGCCGGTGGTAACCCCATCGTAGATGTGATCGGAGATATCAATCCTGATTTCCGCATGGGCTTTGCCCATACGCTGGCTTTTCGCAGTCTGGAACTGTATACGCTGTTTGACTGGAAGAAGGGTGGCGATATTTACAATGCGACCAAACAGTGGTTGTACAAGGACCTGCGGCACGCGGAAGTAGGCGATAATCCAAATATCAGCGCCAATTTTTACGGCAGCAACGGGCTGTACAACGCGCTGGTGGCCAATAATCATTTCGTTGAGGACGGCAGCTTTTTTATGCTGCGCGAAGCTGCTTTGACGCTGATGATCCGGCAGCAGTCGCTGGGCGGTCTGTTCAAGAAATTCGATCACATTCGTCTGAGCCTGATCGGCCGGAATATTTTCACCAAAACTGATTATTCGGGTTTCCATCCGGATGTGAGCAGCGTGCCGCGCAGCGAGAGTTTGCTATCGACCAGCGCACCCGACGCCCGGGGCAGCGACCTGACTACGCCCAACGGGGATCCCAGTCTGTTCCTCGTCGACAGTTTTAATTATCCCTTGCCCCGCAGTTTCACGTTTAGCGTGCAGTTCGGTTTTTAATTTTTCTATGCTAAATCGCCGTTACCATCAATATAGAGCGGCCGGACAACCACAGAAATTCAAAAATTTTGACATTCGATTATTATGAAAATAAACTTTTACCCAGCATATATCCTGTTCCTCATTTTTTCGCTCACTTCCTGCAAAGAGCTGGATACCGTAAACTTAAATAATCCCGATCGCCAAACGGTCCTGACTACCGGAGGAGACCTGATCGCCGCCCTGGAAGGCGGCTACATCAACTGGTGGCAGGGCGTGCACGGCGATCATCCGGCGCTGGCATTATCCGTTGCCGGCGATGCCTACGGTATGTCCTGGGCGGATTTTGGCGCCCAGCGAATGGGCATGGAACCCCGAACCGCTTACAACAACCGCACAACCGAAGAAAGTGATTACCGTCAGGTCGTACAGGAGCCCTGGTTTGGCTGCCTTTCGGCCGTAGCTACGGCTAATGATATTCTGGCCGCTCTGGATCGTGGCGTTTCCATCGACCGGGACGGACCGCAGGATCAGGGGGTGCGGGCGGCAGCTTATTTCCTGCGCGGTGTCAGCTGGGGCTACCTCGGGCTCATTTTTGACGAGGGCCTCCTGGTCGATGAGTACACCGATCTGGAACAGGAACTGAACTTTGTACCTTATCCGGAAATGATCGCCGCCTCGGTGGCCGAACTGGAGCTGGGCATTCAGACCGCTACGCCGCTGGGCGAAGATTTTGTGCACAATTATTTCAACGAAGTGCGACTGAATACGGATGAGTTCGTGCAACTGAGCCACGCTTACGCCGCCCGTTTTCTGACGCAATGGCCCCGCACTCCGGAAGAAAATGAAACGGTGAACTGGCAGGCCGTACTGGATCACGCCGAAAAGGGACTGACCTACAATTTCGCCCCCGAGGCCGACGGTGAATCCTGGCAGAGTTACCACCAATGGGTCTTTGCGGAAACCGGGCAGGGGCCGTTCTGGGCCCGGGTGGATCAGCGACTGGTTGCGGCCATGGATCCCAGTCAGCCCAGCCGCTATCCGGAAACGGCAGCTAAAGGCGAAGCTCCCCTGGGCAAAACCGAAGCCCAATCCAATGATCAGCGCCTCAAGACGGACTTTGTCTATCTTCCAAAAAATAACTTCCCGGTAGATCGTGGCGAATGGCACTACTCTCATTACAAGCACAACCGGAACCTGACCGATCCGGATTTCGCGGGCGACGGGTCCAGTACCGGTCCCATGCCGGCTTTCCGGGAAGCCGATAACGAGCTCCTGCGCATTGAAGCCCTGCTGGAACTGGGGCAGAAATCACAAGCTATTTCCGCCCTGAATGCCGGTACCCGGAAAACCCGGGGACAGTTGCCGAACCTCCCCTCACAGGCGGGAGAACAGGAAGTACGGCAAGCCATTCTGTACGAAAGAGCTATCGAATTACTGAGTACCGGTCCGGCCAGTCTGTGGCTCGATCGCCGCCGGATGATGTCCCGCGAAGACTACCTGGAGGTGACGCCACTGGGCGGTTTGCAGACGGGCACGCCCGCGCAGTTGCCGGTTCCGGCCGAAGAATTACGGATCCAGGGTGAAATGCCCTATAATTTTGGCGGCCCCAACGATCCGGAAGGGATCGTCGCCGTATTTTAGGCTGACTGTTGGGAGGTAGACTATATTTCATCTGAATCAGGGGTTAAACTTGAAATCAATGTGCCTTTAGGCCTACGGGACTTTTAACTCCTGATTCGCATATTTCATCTACCTTCCAACTGGCCAAACTTCCTATCCTCCAGGCTCCCGAATAATTTCTCCAAGAATTCGGAACCTTTGTCGCTGATCTCAGTACTATACTGACGTAAAATTGATTTGGATTTCCCAGACCATTTTGAGCGCAGCATTTACAGTCTGAAACACTTCGCCACAAGGATACATTTTCGCAGGTAGCCGGAAAATTCTTTTTGATCAGAGAAAAGTTTCTTAGTTTTCACTTATATAATCCGGCTCAAGCTTTGCCCTATCCGGAAGATACCGGCAATAGGCGGCAAAGCAGCAGATTGATAACCTAAACACTACGAGCTAATACACGAACAGCATGAACGGTAACACAGCGAATAAATTTGGTACGGCTCCGGTCTTTTTCACGGCGATATCTACCATTTTGGGAGCGGTGATGTTCCTGCGGTTTGGATTTGCCGTAGGAACAGTAGGATTATTCGGAACCATTGCGATCATCCTGATCGGACACGCGGTCACCATCCCCACGGCCATGGCCATCGGAGAGATTGCTACCAACCAGAAAGTAGAGGGCGGCGGTGAATACTATATCATTTCCCGTTCGTTCGGACTGGTGATCGGGTCTTCGATCGGTATTGCCCTTTTCTTTTCCCAGGCTATTAGTGTGGCCTTTTACATCATTGCCTTTTCGGAGGCTTTTGCTTCGCTGTTCGAATACCTGCTGAGTAATTATGAACTGCATCCGTCACTGATCTGGCTGCTGGAGAAGAAACAGACCGTGAGCATTCCGGCTTTGTTTTTGCTGACTGCGATCGTACTTTCCAAAGGCGCTGAGCTGGGGGTAAAAACCCTCTACGTGGTGGTGGTTACTCTATTCCTGTCGCTGGTGGCATTCTTCCTGGGAACGACGGCCTACCAATCACAACCATTCGATCCCTTTGCGACCGTTTACAATACCGAAGTTATCGACGATACCACCGTGGCCCGGAAGGACCTGCTACCGCCGGTGGACGACAGTACCACCGTACTGAACGAATCTCCGGTGATCGAACCCCGGCAAGCGGATCCGGATCCGGTCAATAATAGCTCGGAATTGCCGATCAGCTTCTTTACGGTATTCGCCATTATCTTTCCGGCCTTTACCGGCATGACGGCGGGAGTCGGTCTGTCCGGCGATCTGCGGGACCCCGGGAGGTCCATTCCACTGGGGACCCTGGCGGGAACGCTTTCCGGTATGGTGATCTACTTTTTCATTGCCTATAAACTTTCCGCATCGGCCAGTCCGGAAGATCTGGCGGATACCAGCCGATTGGTTATGGCCGATATCGCCTGGCAGGGCTGGTGGATCATTCCCGTTGGTCTGGCGGCGGCTACGATCTCTTCGGCCTTGGGCTCCATACTGGTGGCGCCGCGTACGTTACAGGCCATTGCCCGGGACCGGCTGTTGCCTTCTACACCGATCAACTACTGGTTATCCCGGGGGCGCGGGAAAACGGACGAACCTTTCAATGCCACCCTGGTGGTGATCGTGATCGCTTTCGCTTTCATCATGATGGGCGGGCTGGATTTTGTGGCGGAGATCATCTCCATGTTCTTCATGGTGACCTACGGATCACTCTGTCTGATCTCCTTCCTGCAGCATTTTGCGGCGGATCCGTCCTATCGGCCTACCTTCCGTTCGCGCTGGTATATTTCGCTCTTCGGGGCCATCGCCTGTTTCGGTCTGATGTTCTTTATGAATCCCGGCTACGCGATCCTGGCGCTGGTCTTCATGACGATCATCTACCTGGTGGTGAGTGCCTACAATCCGGAAAAGAAAAATATCGCCGTGATCTTTCAGGGGGTAATCTTCCAGTTAAGCCGGCAGTTGCAGGTCTTTTTGCAAAAAGCGGACAAGGAACAAACGGCCAGCTGGCGCCCGTCGGCGGTCTGTATTTCGGAATATTCGTTCGACCGGCTGGCGGCTTTCGATCTGCTGCGCTGGATTGCCCAGCGTTACGGATTTGGCACCTATATCCATAAGATATCGGGCTACTTATCCAAAACCACCCACCTGGAGGCTCAGGAAGCCCAGGACCGGCTGATCCGGATGGCGGAAGCCAGCAAAAGTAATGTGTATATCGACACCCTCATCAGTCCGAGTTACACTTCGGCGATTGCGCAGGTGATCCAGCTTCCGGGCATTTCCGGCACGGAAAATAATTTGCTGTTACTGGAATTCTCTAAGCACAAACCTGACAATCTGGAGGACATCGTAGATAACTTCAAGCTGGTCAAATCTGTTGATTTTGACGTTCTGTTGCTGGGTAGCAGCGAGCGGGGATACGGACTGAAACAGAGCATTCATATCTGGATCACTTCCAACGATTATGAAAATGCCAGTCTGATGATCCTGTTGGCCTACGTCATCCTGGGGCACAAAGAATGGAACAGTGGTTATATTAAGATCTACGCCCTGTATCCCGATGAGATCTGCGACCGGGAACGGGAGCAGTTGGGCAAAATGATCGCGGCGGGTCAGTTGCCGATCGCTCCGAAAAACATTCAGGTTATCCCCCGTAAACCGGATATCGATCCACGGACTGTGATCAACGAAAAAAGCAAGGATGCGGACCTGACGATCGTCGGTTTCCGCGATGAAGTGCTCAAGCACGATGGGGTAGACGTCTTCTCCGGCTACGAAGAGATCGGCAATACGCTGTTCGTGAATGCAGCGGAGCAGAAGAAGATTAAGTAAAGTCGTGGTTACCGTTGACGGTCTCTTTCACCCGCCCGGGTAAAAAAGACCGTCGATGCGTGTTGATAAACGGAACGGTATGGACGTTCAGCCTTTCGGTAAAATCGTCAAAGATCTTTATGTTATTTCAACCAGCTACGCTGAGCCTGGTACAATTCAAACTGATCTTTGGAAAACTGGATAAAAGATCCCGCTTGGTCCAGCTGTGGGAAATTTGCCATATCGGGCGTACCCCGATAGTCCCGTAAATGTTCATAATGTCCTTTACTGTGTAAAAAGACCGATTGCGTGAAACCTGCACGGGCGGGTTGGGCCGGATACCAGATGCTGACCTGGTGGCCGCCGGACGGCTGTTCCAGGTATTGATCATCGTCCCGGGCCAGGGTGCCGGTATAGACCTGTTGGTCACTGGCAATGGCGTAGCCGGGTTGATATTCGCTGATCTGTACCTCTGACGGATTCGGGCTGAAATCAGCCGCAGCGTAATCCAGTTCCCAGAATAAATGACCACCCTCAACTTTAAGGCGAACTTCGTCACCCCGGTGGGTACTCAGATCGATCGGTACCACCAGATCGCGGAAGGCGATGGGGCCGACGTTTTCGATCCGGTTCACCAGCTGCCACTGGTCGTTTTCCCAAAGATAAATACCCAGGCGAAGCCCCTGGTCATCCATCATCCGGCGTACGTTTTCGGCGGGTATATCGGCCATCTGGGCGGCCCACTGAGTGTAATTATCCCCGAGCATTTCCGTCATGGCACCGAACATCATGGTCGACCAGTAAGAGCTCCGGGCATTCAGCACCAGCTTCATTTCCCGGCTTGCCTGCGGCTTTTGGAAGCGGAGGTCCACGTAGTTTTGCAGGAGTTCACCCGCTTCGTAGTAATACGCCAGCTCGTCTTTGGCAGTCATTAGAGGGAGCAGATCTTTACCGTCCGGGGCTAAGGCCGTGATTGGCCGTTGGGGCGCGACAATAGTGTGGGGCCGGCCGGTTTGATCGAGCAGTACCGTGCTGTTCTTCGGGTGTTCGACCACTACCAGACTCGTCAGGTTGATATGGTGGAATTCATTCTGTTCATTCGTGAGCCGGATCTGGTAACCGTGATCTACCGGTGTAATGTCCGGGAGTGGAAGATAGTCGTGTCTTTCCAGCTGCGGGAAAATAGCGCCGGCAAAAACCTCACCCTGCAGTCGGAAGGTCTTCCCGTCGTGTGCATACACGAAAGGACAGGAAGCCGACTGGTAGTGACTCGATGTGGTCATCTGAAAGCTGGGAGGTCTCTCTCTCGATTCGGCAATGGCGGCCCCGGTAATAACCAGCGGAATACTCAGCCCCAGAATACTGGCGGCGTAGGAAGCGCTCGTGGCCTGTTTATCCTTGTCGTAAACGTGTACTTCTGTGATCGCCCAGTCGGGAACGAAATAACTTCCGATCTCCAACGGAAACTCGGCGTCATCATTGATAAAGATATGGACTTCTTCCAGGATGTACTTTTCGGTCGGACGGTACCGGGTAGGTTTTTGGTAGTCTTTCGGGTTGCGGTTCCGGTAGGGTGGGAGAGCGGATAGGTTACCGTGCAGCGAGCCCTCCTGAAAATACGGATCGACCAGGTGCATAGCGACTCCCTGGTGGTGTAATACGTAATAATCGGCCCGCTGGATCGTACCGGTCTGGACGGTAGCTCTGAAGTTTTTCAGGCTGGTGTTCTGCACTTTATAAAATTCGTGGAAACACCCGGCGGAAAAGACAAACATCAGCAGGGCGAGGAAATAGACGATACTTCCCCGGATCCTTGGTTGGTGAATGAATAGCATAAGGCAAACTTTTTGGGTTAGAGAAAAGATTGCTATTCAGTCAGGAAAATTGTAAACCCGACGCGAAGGAGTACGGAGAAAATCCCCGAACTTCCGGTAGGTCGGTATAGCTAAATATCCGGAAAAGATGGGAATAAAGTAATGACGGCTGGGGGGGAGTCGTGTGATTTTGGTCAGGTTCCATCGCTCCTGGTGATCGTCTACAACCCGCGAACGATCACAGCAAGATGCCAACTTTGAATCCGTGGACAATTGCTTAATGCTTACCGATCCATTCTAAAAAGGCAGTTTCTCCAGGTCCACATTACCGCCCGTCAGGATCATCCCCACTCGCTGGCCGGCAAACACTTCCGGATAGGTAAGCACGGCCGCAAAAGGTACGGCACAGGACGGTTCAATAACGATCTTCATCCGCTCCCAGATCAGCCGCATGGCCCGGATGATCATTGCTTCTTCTACGGTGTTGATGCGTTCGACGTGTTCGCGGATGATAGTGAGGGTCTTCTCACTTA
This sequence comes from Flavilitoribacter nigricans DSM 23189 = NBRC 102662, assembly GCF_002646595.1. Lineage (GTDB taxonomy): Bacteria > Bacteroidota > Bacteroidia > Chitinophagales > Saprospiraceae > Flavilitoribacter > Flavilitoribacter nigricans. The sequence continues at coordinate 235,824 of NZ_PDUD01000010.1, read as the reverse complement.
GGTTGGTGCGCAGGCCGTCCGCTATGGTGTCGATCCGGGTATTGGTTTCCACCCGGCCACTTTCGAAAGCACGGGCTGCGTCATTCACTATTTCGGGTTCGGCCCCCATGATGTGGGAGTCCGGAGAAAAATACGAGCTACTCAGTGCGGTACCGCTCATCAGTCCGCCACCACCAACGGGAGCCATAATGATGTCGAGCGCAGGTGCGTCTTCGATCAGTTCTTTGGCGGCGGTAGCCTGCCCGGCGATCACGTGGTAATCATCGTAGGGGTGGATAAAAGTAGCTCCAGTTCTGGCCACTACCTGATCCAGGGTTTCCTGCCGCGCTTCGATCGTGGGCGCGCAGGAGATCACTTCCGCTCCGTAGCCCAGGGTGGCGGCCCGTTTACTGGCCGGAGCGTTTTCCGGCATCACGATATAGGCCGGCACGCCGAGATACTGTGCCGCCCGCGCTACGGCCTGAGCGTGATTGCCACTCGAATGGGTCGCAATCCCTTTTTCCAGTTCCGCTTTGGTCAGCCGCAGCGCCGCACTGGCCGCTCCGCGCATTTTAAAAGCGCCGACTTTCTGAAAATTTTCACATTTGAAAAAGAGCTTGGCGCCGGAGATCTGATCCAGACTGTCGCAGGTCATTACCGGTGTCCGGTGGATTAGATCAGCGATCGCCAGATGGGTGGCCTCGATATCGGCCCGGCTGGGCACCTGTTGCAAAACGGGAAGTTTGGGAGACATATGGCTTGGTAGTAAGGCGGTGAGACGGAAAGTCGCCGCGGGCATTTGGATAATCCCGGCGGCGACTTTCCTAAGTGCTTTATTTTAATTCAAATTCCGAATCAATGACCTGATTGTCTTCACCCTGGTAGATGGTGTACTTAAAACCTTCGGACAGGGAATAAGCACCGTGCTCGCCCTTTTTGTTGATGGCGATAAAACCGACCTGGGGTGGAGTATCCATACCTTTCAGGTGTTTTTCGCTGATCCGGCGAACGGCTTCCTCGCAGGCGGCCTGCGGGCTGGCGCCGTTGCGCATCAGTTCAACGACCAGAAAAGATCCGAGGGTTTTCATAACCAGTTCGCCGAGACCCGTAGCGGTAGCCGCACCTACTTCGTTATCCACGAACAGTCCGGCACCGATAATGGGGGAGTCGCCCACCCGTCCCGGAAGTTTATAGGCCGCGCCGCTGGTGGTACAGGCACCGCTGATGTTCCCGTTCTTATCGATTGCCAGCATACCGATGGTATCGTGCTGGTTTTCGTCTACTTTCGGGTCCACATGGTCCGCCAGCCATTTCTCGTAGGCCGCTTTGGAACCTTCCGTCAGCAGGTCGGTTTCTTCGAAACCGTTTTCCTTGGCGAATGCCAGGGCCCCGGAACCGCTGAGCATCACGTGCGGCGTTTCGTCCATCACCAGCCGGGCTACCGAGATCGGATGCAGGATATTTTTCAGATAAGTAACGCTCCCGGCATTTCCGGTCTCGTCCATTATACAGGCATCGAGGGTGACGATTCCGCTGCGATCGGGCAGTCCACCGTAACCTACCGAGGTATCCTTCGGATCCGCCTCTACGACCTTTACGCCCATTTCCACCGCATCCACCGCGCGGCCGCTCTCGCCGATCACCCGCATGGCTTCTTCCGTTGCCGGGAGGTGGGGCCAGGTTGCGATCACCACCGGCGTACCCGCTTTAGAATTTGGATTGACGGGATCCGAGGGCCCCTGCTGATCGGTCGTGTCGGGTGTTTCGGTCGCCGTCGACTCACAGGCAGCAGCGGCGCTACTGATAGCAATGGCCCCAAGGAGGCCTTTTTTGATAAATTTTCTGCGTTTGAACATTATAATTGGTTTATTCCAGTAGTTTTCCTTTTAACCGGGTATTTGGCTGGGATTGATCAGATACGTTTTCCTTCCCGTACGATCACTTTGGAGCCTTCCGCCATGAAGACGGAAAGTGGTTCGGCGGCCATCGCTTCCGCGAAAGGGGCACCGTACAAACGGGAGGCATCACACTGGATATCGTAAGAATGGACATTGTGGATCCGCCAGGAGGGATGCTCTACTTGGTACTCCGTAGTGCGGTCCGGCTTCTGGCGGACGTATCCCCAGTAGTGTTCGGTGATAAATTCGGCTTCTCCGCCTTCTTTCAGCGGTACCGGATTGGGATCGGCCTTAACCCCCAGATGCTGCCACTGCTGGTCCTGTTTCCAGCCGTATTCTACGTAGAGTTCCTGACTGGCATCTTCCCAGCGGTGGCGGGTGGGCATGGTAACGTAGTGTTCGCCGTAGAAGGTATTAGCGACCAGCGTGATCGCTGCTTTGGGGACGATCTCTTTGATGAACACCGTGCCTCGCTTCCAGCCCAGCTCGGGGTCTTTGTAGCGAACGTAGAAGCGTAAGTTGATCTCTTCAAAATTTTTGTGGAAAGGGATGGGGATCCCCTTGAGGCGTGTATCGAGAAACATAAAGCCGACCAGGCTCACGTAGTGACGCTCCTTCCAGGTATCCAACTCCGTTCCGAACGGTACGAAAGGTTGAAGAACCTTCGGATCAATTTCGTAATTGGCCATGATCAGGCGACGCCATTCGGCCGTGAGAAAGACTGCTTGTGGCTTTATCGGTTGCATCTCGCAATTAAGCAAGAAAGGCCGAAAATATGGAATAATGGCGGCACTTTTTGATGTTCCGGTCGGATAATGACCGGCTTGCAGATCCGACCAACTCCCCAAATGACTGACTGCGTATCAGTAATACTCGATCTCGATGACCACCCGCCGGTTGCGGGCTCTTCCGGTTTCCGTATCGTTACCGGCAATGGGTTGGGTTTCCCCCCGTCCTTCGACCGCGAAAGCAACCTGACGATCGGTGAAATGTTTTTGCAAGGCGGCCTGTACCGCCTGGGCCCGCTCCCTGGAAAGACGGGCATTGTAGGCCGGAGTACCGGTATTGTCGGTATGACCGGTAATGGAGATCCGTCGGACGGCATTCAGCCGGAGTTTATCGGCCAGACTGTCGAGTAAGTGTACCGCCGGAGGCAGGAGTTGATTACTGTTGTGCGCGAAGAGCAGCTGCTCCTGGCTGAGGGTCACGGTATCCCGCACCAGCCCTTCGTCCTCCGAGCCCAGATCGTGGTAATACCGGCCATCAAGCTGGACGCCGTAGCGGGTTGGGTAAGCCTGGTAGTACCACAGACGTACCGGATAGGTACCGGCCCGCAAGGCCACCGAATCCACTCGCAGTCGCATCCGGTGGTCTTTATCATTATCCACGATCTTTTGGCCGTCGATCCACAGAATGGTCCCGTCGTCCGACTTGGTGGCGAACTGGTACCAGCCGGTCTTGGGAATTTTCACCGTGCCGGTAAAAATGATCCCGAAACCCTGGGTGAGGTTTACGCCGGGAAAAGGCGTTTCCTTAATGTCACTGTCGGGAAAGTCGATGCGATCCCAGTGGATGGTATCCACAACGGGCAGCTTGAGGATATCGTTGCCGTAGCCGAGTTTGACCCGTTTGATGGGGATCTTATAAACGACTCCCTCAAAAGCGGAGAAGACAGGGATCGGCAGGCTATCCTGGAAAGCTGCTGTACCGGATAAAGGTATCTCGGCAACGGCTTGGATTAGCGTAAAGCAAAATAGCAGAGTACAGAGCGAAGCGCATATGGATCTCATCGGACGTTGGATTATGAATGAAAGTTTGTGATCATAATGATCGGGAGCGGCAAAAGTCACAGGGATAGGGCTTCTGCCAATATTAGCAAAAACCAAGGTCAGGGCTCAGTTGTTGGATGTACAAAATGATTTCCCGACATGTAAAATTCAGCCTATGCGCGCTTTAATGACACTCCTGGCCCTGGTGGCCGGCCTGCATTTCCTCTGCGGCCAATCCGTCTTATCCGGACGGGTAACGGAAGCCGGCAATCAGCAGCCGGTACCTTTCGCAACCGTTTATTTCGATGGGACAACCACGGGCCAGACTACCGATGAAGACGGGCGTTTCCAACTTTCGGTATCCGGCATTGAATTGCCGGCCGTGCTGGTAGTCAGCCATGTCGGTTACGAAACGCTGACCCTGCCGGTAAAGGACACGAAAGAAGAACTGCAACTGGAGATCCGCATCCGGGAGCAAGTAATGAGTACCGTGGTCGTCCAGGATCGCAATCAGCGGCAGAAGAACCTGCAGGAATTCCGGCAGCTGTTCCTGGGGAGTGACGCATGGGGGCAGGCAGCCCGTATCCTCAACGAAGAAGCGCTGGTCTTTAACCGGGACTACGTAAACCAGAAGCTCGTGATCCGGAACGATTATATGCGAAAGATGGTGCAGGATGCCAAACGGCCGAATATCCAATGGGCAGCTGACGGCAGTTACGTGACTTTCGATCAGGCGGTCAACCTGGAAGCGACCGCCAAAGTGCCTCTGGAAGTCGAATTGCCGGACCTGGGCTATACCGTGCGGGTGGACCTTAAGAGCTTTGAGACGATCTATAAGCAGGGAACGACCTCCTATTTCGGGCATTTCTTTTTTCAGGGAAAAGAAGGCGGGGATGCGAAACGAAAAAGACGATTCGAGAAGAAACGAGAAAGGGCTTATTACAATTCCTCCCTCCATTTTCTGCGCGCACTGTACCAGGGAGCCTTAGCGGAAAACGGCTATCGCCTACTGGAAGAGGAGCGAAAGGGCGATGGGAGAAACACGGCTATCGTCCCTTTTGATATCCAGCCTTATCTGAAACCGGTTGGTAACGATCAGCTGGAGATCACCGGTCTGGCCGGCCGCAATCTGATCGTTCTCTACTATGGTGACCGCAAAGGCCAGCCGCTGCCGGAGTCCAGGTGGAAGAATAGACAACCCGTACAGTCCGGCCTGCATTTCGGGGATCAGGAATGCGTCATTCGGGCGGATGGGACCACCGGGGAAAGCAGCCTGTATTTCAGTGGTAATTTAGGCAATCGCGGGGTCTCCTGGCTTTTGCCGAGCGACTATCAGACGGAGGCTGAAAATAAGTAAGTTAAAATTGCAAAACCAGTTCCACGCTACCGAACCTTTAGGGCTTGACGGATAGTTATTTATCTAAAACAAAGCCCATGAAATACTTAGTATATATCATCATAGTCTGGCTGCTGAGCCTCTGGGCCTGCACCCCGGCTGAAAACAGTCAGGATATCCGCCTGGAGCGGGATAACAATCTGAAAAAATTCAGAGATTACGACTGGCCCGCGCAACGAGAAGCTTACGGCCAGTCTATGTACTGGGAATACCAGCGATTTGACCGGTACGCTTACCAGGGACTGTTTGCTTAAACATTTACTAACCACCTGATGGCCGTACGCGGGATCAAAAAATACCGATCAGCAGATACATGATCGCGGCCAGTCCACCCGCCAGCAAAGCGTAGGGGAACTGAGTTCGGACGTGTTCAATGTGATCCGTCGCGGAAGCCATCGAGGAAAGAATGGTCGTATCCGAGATCGGAGAACAGTGATCGCCGAATACTCCCCCGCCGATAGCGGCGGCGATGGCCATGTAGATATTGGCATCCATTTGTTCGGCCATCGGCACTACGATCGGGATCATGATCCCGAAAGTCCCCCAGGAAGTCCCCGTTGAAAAAGCGATAAAACAACTGACCAGAAACGCCAGGAAAGGTACCAGGCCGGGAGACAGCCAGGACCGCGTGATATCGGCTACATAAGTACCGGTATTTAGTTGTTTACAAACTGCTCCAATGGCAAAAGCCAGCAGCATCAGCAGCGCCAGCGGCATCATGCCGGATATTCCCTTTAGCGTGAGATCAAACATTTCCCGGATGCCCATGATCCCCTGCGCTTTGTACAGGATCATTGAGGAAAATATGGAGGTCAGTACGGCCACCAGAACGGAGGTGGAACCGGAGCCCTGACCGATAGCGTAGAAAACCTGATTCAGCCATCCGGCATCCGGGCGGTTGGTCACCGCCGCTTCCCAGCCGGTGTAGGCGAGCATGATCGGCATCATAAGCACCATGATCAGTACCGGAATGATCATATTGTAGGTGCGAGGGGTGACGCCTTCGGCAACCTCTACTTCGGTCAGTTCATCAGCTACCATCGGCTGGGCACCGTCGGCCAGTAATTTCCCTTCTTCCCGTACCCGTCTTTCCGCTTCGGCCATGGGGCCGAAATCCTTCTGACGTAACACGATTACCAGGACCAGAATGAGCGCCAGAATCGGATAAAAATTGTAGCGCATGGCGCTGAACATCGTGTAGAAAGGATCGCTGAATCCCTGTGCCACCAACAGCCCCATAATAAATGCACCCCATCCGTTGAAAGGGATCAGAATACTGGAGGGTGCGGAACTGGAATCGGCAATGTAGGCCAGCTTTTCCCGGGAGATGCCCAGCTTATCGAATACCGGCCGGTACAGTGCTCCGACCGTCAATACGGAAATACTCGATTCAACGAAGATCAGCAGACCGGTCAGCCAGGCCAGTAACTGAACGATGATCCGGTTGCTTCCACTCCTTTTTGCCTCGTACCGATCCAGGAATGCCGTAACCCTGCGGATAAATCCTTCCACCCCGCCGCTACGCTGGATAAAAATGATCAGCGCGCCTACCAGAGCGGCAAACATAATGGTACGGGTATTGCCCGGATCCTGAAAGACGTCCACCAGCGCCTGCACCGTAGCCAGGGTACCCATAATGGGCTGAAAACCGCTGATGATCATCCAACCCAGCCAGATCCCGAAAAGCAGAGAGATAAAAACCTGCCGGGTAGCAATGGCCAGCACGATTGCAATGATCGGAGGTAAAAGAGAGAGGAAACCGTAACTTTCTTCCATAAGGCCTGATTCGTTTGGCTAAAAATAGCAATTTTTTTTACTGCATAGCTTTTCTTCCAGGATTCAGTAACGGTGGGGGCTGGGCGCCGTGTGGGCCATGTTTTTTGAAAATTATGTATAAGGGAAAATTGAAATTTCAAAAAAAATAATATATATTTATAATGTGTTTACTTAAATTTGTTCCTCAACTCAGAATGAATCCCCTTAGAAATTTAGAGCTTAAAAAAGACGGCACACCTACCATTTGTCCGTGATGGAAATATGGTTTAGTGGTCAAATACAAACAGACACTAACAATTAAATCTTTCGGCGGCTTGACATCGATGACTCCCTGAAATAGGTTGCTTGGTTTAATTGGTCCACACACAAAAGCTATTTAGTGCGGTACAGCTTTATGGCTGGTACCTTTTTTACCCAGACAATCGTTAATCATGGAACAAATTACACAAAACTACACCGGTAGAAGCCGTTGGCTTTTGAGGTCCTGTCTACTTATTGCCTGTTTTTTAAGCACCATTTACCTTGAAAGTCAAAATTCCGCCTCTTCACTGGGGGATAATTCCATTCTCCTAACAATTAAAAACCGTCCAAATTACAACACCTTCCGGCAACTGGTCGGCGTGAACGGCGGAACGAACTGGGATGGACACGCCTCTCCCAATCCCGTCAGCGGTGTGATCTGGAATGCCCGCAGTTTTCACCTGATGGAGATCGACTACCGCTACCAGAAGAATCCGGCTAATTACCGGATACAGCCCTGCCTGGCGGATTGTGACGAAGCCTATATGTGCTATCCGGCCAATTCCTGTGAATTACCGGGCCCCGGCAGTGAAAAGAGCACGTTGGCCTACTACAAAGCCCGGTACTGTAACAACTGGGCGAGAAACTTCCCCACCGTTTTCGCCTCCCTGGAAACGATCAACCCCTATTACAAAAACGGCTGCCCGACGCCCTCATTTACCGTGCGTCCCTGGCCGGATAAGTGGTATTCGGCAGAAGAATGGGGACACAATACGGCAGCCATTGAGGACAATGCGCGGATCTACGCCGAAGCATTTGCCGCCACTTTCTGTCCTAATGATCCTTCCAAGCAATGTGTAGTCAATGTATTGGAAGTAGGCAACGAGCCCTGGGGCATCCCCGGAAGAGAGGCTTACTGGGCCATCAGTCGCGGTATGGTGGCCGGGATGATCAACTACTATGGTAGCGATCAGCCGGAAAACTGGCGCATGAAACTGTCCACTGCGGCATTCCAGGCCCACGATCCGAAAAGCTCCAGTAATGACTATATCGGCGACATGGTGCCCGAGGACGTCCGGCCGTATTTCAGCTATGTAAATATTCACCCTTACGCTTTCTCGATCGAAGAGCGTTCGCTCACGGCACCTCCCGAGTCTCCCTACGGGCAGTTCCGCTCGGTGGAGAATCTGGAGCAGTGGCGACAAACCCACATGCCCCACGCCCGGCTCAACATCAGTGAATTTGGCTGGAACTCCCGAGATAATGGTGCCAACTTCCCCGGTGTCGGAGAAGCTACCCAGGCCATCTATACGATCCGGTCGCTGCTGATGGCCAGTCGTTACGGGGCGGACAAGGCGTTTATCTACAGCTTGTTCGACCGGCCGGAAGATGATCTGTTCAACAGCACCGGATTGATCTCCAATACCGATCTGCACGAAAAAAAGGCATTTCGTTCCGTGGCCAGGCTCATGGACCTGATGGGCGAGAAGATCTTTCTGAAGGCCTTATCGGAAGATGCGGATGAGCAGAACGGCATGTATGCCTATCTGTACGGTGATGCCAACGGCAAACCCACCCACCTGGTGGCCTGGTTGCCGGATGAGACCAACCACGAAGAAACCTTCCCGCTCGGCCGGAGTGTGCGCAGCCTGTTGTTTGCGGATCCGGCCATCCAGCCGGCCCGGACGGGTTACTTCCGTTATCTGGCCTGGACGGATGAATTTGACGCCAACATTACCAAACGCCCCATCGTAAGCGTGGATCTGAATAATCCTGATCAGCATTACCTGATCCTTTCGGCGGTGCCCGTGGTGATCCCCTTGCAGGAAACGGATGTGTACATCAATGCCCACGGGGAAGTGGTTTCCGGCGGTACTGACAGCTGTGACGGCCCGGCCATTCCCAATACGATCCTGGGCGATGAGTCCGATTGCAAGCCCTTCCAGAGTTCGGCGGTCGTGCCGGCGGAAGAGATTCCCGTCGGGCTCGGAGATATGATCTACCAGTGGCAGTATTCGGACAATCCCTGGCACTTGACCTGGAAGAATGTGGAAGGGGCTACGGGGCCGGCCTTTGCTCCGGGACTGATCAGTGAGACAGCGTGGTTCCGCCGGGGAGTGCGCCGTCCGGGATGTCCGGATTTTAGTTATTCGAATCCGGTGCTGAAAGATATCCTGCCGGATGACTGCAATGAGCCCGAAGAGGATTGCCTCTTCAACGATCCACCGGACGGTTTTCGGGCGCTGGCCCAGGATGAGGAACACGCTTATCTGCTGTCCGATAAAAAAGAGAACTGGTACGACGCACGCGAGATCTGCGAGGGCATTGGCGGACAGTTGGTCCGGATCGATAATGATACCGAGCAGCAACTCATCCTGGACGAATTGCGGCAGGCCGGCACCTCTACCGCTTTCATCGGCCTGCAGGATCAGGATCTGGATGGTCAGTTTGAATGGACGGACGGCAGTACGGCGGATTACCTCAATTGGGCGAGTGGAAATCCTTTCAGTCAGCGGCGGCCGGGCGGCGTGTACGTCGGCGCCTGGTCCAATGGGCCCTGGTACCTGACTCACTTTCTGACCGAAAAGAATTTTATCTGCGAGCAGAGCTGTAGCCCGCCGGAAAACCTGAAGATCAATATTGGCAAAACGCACCGATCGACGGGAACCCGGGTGTATCCCAACCCGACCCGGGATATGATCCATCTGTCGGTCAGTGAATATTTTTTCGATCGGGTGATCGTACTCCAGGCAAGCGGGGAGGAAATAATTGTCGAAAACTTCCCACTGCAAACTCAGACGGCGAGCATCTCTCTACAGGATCTTCCACCGGGACTTTATTTCCTGAGGATCAGGACTTCCGACGGAGACTGGATCAGTAAAAGGGTGATCCGGCAACGGTAATCATCGCTTAAAAGATGCCCAGGCAACCCGCCTGGGCGTTTAATTTAAAAGCTGAACACAATTGTTGCAGAAGCTGGCCTGACGGTAAAATTTTCGTACTTTTGTTACATGAGCACATTTGTTGTATCTGCGCGGAAATACCGTCCGAATCGATTTGAGGATGTTGTCGGTCAGGAGCATGTCTCCGGGACCCTGAAGAATGCTTTGCAAACGGATCATCTGGCCCATGCGTTCCTGTTTTGCGGTCCGCGTGGTGTCGGTAAGACCACCTGCGCCCGGATCCTGGCCAAAGTGCTCAACTGCCAGTCACCAACCTCGGATTTCGAGCCCTGCAACGATTGTGAAAGCTGTAAGGCATTCAACAAAAATGCCTCCTTTAACATCACGGAACTGGATGCGGCTTCCAACAACTCGGTGGAACACATCCGTGCCCTGATCGAACAGGTGCGATTCCAACCCCAGCAGGGGAAATATAAGGTGTTCATCATCGATGAGGTGCACATGCTCAGCCAGCAGGCTTTCAATGCCTTTCTGAAAACGCTGGAAGAGCCGCCACCCTACGCCATCTTCATCCTGGCTACAACGGAAAAGCATAAAATCATTCCGACGATCCTGTCGCGTTGTCAGATCTTTGATTTCCGTCGTATTCAGGTATCGGATATGGTGGTCCATCTGTTTAATATCTGCCAGCAGGAAGGGATCGAAGCTTCGCCCGATGCCCTGCACATTATCGGCCAGAAAGCGGACGGTGCCCTGCGTGATGCTTTGTCCATCTTCGACCGTATCGTTGCCTTTGCCGGAAAGAAGATCTCCTACGAGGATGTGATCGCTAATCTCAATATCCTCGATTACGATTATTATTTCCGCCTGGTGGATGCCATGCTGATGGAAAATATTACGGAGGTTATGCTGATCTTCGATCAGGTGCTACGTAAAGGTTTTGACCCCGAACTGTTCATCAACGGACTGGCGGAACATTTGCGGAATCTGCTGGTGTGCAAGGATCCGGAAACCCTGCAACTGCTGGAATGTGGTGACGGATTGCGCAAACGCTACCAGGATCAGGCACATCTCAGTCCTACCTCGCTGTTGCTTACCGCGCTTAATCTGGCTAATGAGTGTGATCTGAACTATAAGATGGCCCGGAATAAACGGCTGCACGTCGAGTTGAGCCTCATCAAAATGACCCACGCCGGTCGGGCTTTCAGTCTGGGTAGCGCTGCACCGCAGGCTGCACCGGCTAACGGACAGGCGCAAAAAAAAACGCCTGACCTAAGCGAATCCGCTATTCCCACGCCGACCAGCCCGGAAAAGCAGGTAAATACTGCGGAAACGGAGCAACAATCAGCCCCGGTTGCTGATCCCGAACCGGAAATCGAACCCATTGCGGCCAGTCCGGAGCATCAGAACGGATCTTCGGAAGTTCCTCACGACGCTACGGTGACCGAAGTCGTTGAAGAGGAAGTGCCGGAACCAGCCGAGCCGGCAGCTTCGGTCGATCCACCCGTTAAAAATGGTAAACCCGAGCCGGCAGCAGCCAACGGTCGCCCCGGCCTGAAGCGGTCTGCTCGTCACAGCCTGGCGCATCTGAATATGGATGCCCTTCTGGCGGAAGTTGAAGAAGACCTGGAGCAACAGCCCCAGGAGATCCCCGAACTGAAACTGGAAACGATCCAGCAGAGTTTCGATGACTATATCGAACAACACGATAAGAACAGCGTAAAAATGCTGCTTAAAAACGTGAAGCTGGATCTGGAAGATACCGAATTGGTCGTTAAGGTCGGGACGCGCCTGGCGGAAAGCTCCGTACGGGAGGAAACCGAAATGATGGACTACCTGCGCGGGCAACTCAAACATCCGGAGCTGAGCCTGCGGATCGAGATCGATCCCAGTATGGTGGTCGAGCCACCCAAACGGCAGAAACCGCTCAACGCCAAGGATAAATACCGCTTAATGAACGAGGTCAACCCACAGATCCGGGAACTGATCACGCGCTTTGGTATGCGCCCGGACGAGGAATAAACCGAAAATACGAGATTGGCAGCCGCTATTCCGTACCGACAGATCTACTGAACAATCCACTACCACATGCAGACCATCTCCCGACTTCTGGCTCTGGCCATTCTAATCTTTACGACTCAGAGCCTGGCCGGCCAGACCACCTACCGTCAGATCGATCAATATCTGGATCTGATCAATGCCGAATATTCGGGCGAAACCGCTCTTCAGACTACGGCCTACGTGTCCGAGCGCTGGCGTCTGCCGGGTAATGCCGGTTTCGATTCCAGTATCTATTACGTGCAGCGAATTTTACAAAAAGCCGGTTTTGAAGCTTCAGAGCAACCGTTAGCGGACCGAATGACCTACCGCATTGAGCGCAACCCGCTGAGATTGCCGGCGTGGGAACCGCAGGATGCCAGTCTACGGATCGTCGGCAAAAAAGAACCCCTGCTGGCCTTTTCTTCCAACCGCAATATGATCGCGATCAACTCTTTCTCTACTCCGGCGGATGGGGTAGAAGCGGAAGTGGTTTATCTGCCGGGCTGTGATCCGGAAGCATTAGAAAAAATGGACGTCAGGGGAAAGATCGTTATGGCCGATTGCCACAGTCATAGCCTGTACCGGATTGCCGTGGAAAAATTTGGGGCACTGGGCGTATTGGCCTATCGAATTCCCAACTATAATCAGCCCGAGCGATTTCCGAATTCGATCCCCTTTTCCTCCATTCCGTTCAATACCGAATTCGAATCCTGGGCCATTAACCTGTCTTACGCCGCCAGATCAAACCTTCTGCAGGCGCTGGAAGCCGGACCGGTGCGGGTCCGCGTCAATATCCAAACCCGCATCAGCCCGGGCGAAGAACTTACTCTCATCGCTGAGATCCCCGGTACCGAATTGCCGGAGGAACGTTTCGTTTACAGTGCGCACGTGCAGGAGCCGGGCGCCAATGACAATGCTTCGGGAGTTGGGGCGCTTTCGGAAATGGCCCGGGTAGCGGCCAGGCTCTTTCAGACCGGCAAGGTTCGACCCGCCCGTACGCTGACTTTTATCTGGGGAGATGAGATCCGCGCCACCCGGCGTTATATCCAGGAAGATGAGGCACGGGCCAAAGGCATCGGCTGGGGTATGAGCATGGATATGGTCGGAGAGGATACGGAAAAGACCGGTGGGACTTTTCTTATCGAAAAAATGCCGGACCCATCGGCTATCTGGACCCGCGGTACCGATAAGCATACCGAATGGGGCGCCAGTCCGGTAAGCGAAGAGAACTTCAATCCCCACTATTTTAACGATGTAGTGGAGGGGATCTGTCGCCGGCAGGCTTTGCGAACCAACTGGACAGTCAACACCAATCCTTTCGAAGGGGGAAGTGATCACCAGCCTTTCCTCGATGCCCGGATACCGGGATTGCTGTTCTGGCACTTTACGGATGTATTTTACCACACGGATGCCGACCGGATCGACAAAGTTTCGGCGCAGACCCTTAAAAATGTGGGGTGCAGTGCGCTGAGCTGCGGCTTTCTGTTGACGGCAGGAACAAAAAATGCAGCTCAATCCGTACTGGATATTACCAAAAAAGCGGCCTTAAAAAGGTTGGATGCGGAACTGGACCTGTCGATACAGGCGGTAAAAGATGGTCAGGATCGGGAAGAGGAACAACGCATTCTGCAAAGCTGGCGCAATTGGTATCGGGTGGCGCTGCCCAAAGTGAGCGACATTCTGATTTCGCAGATGCCTAAAAGCCTGCGCAAGCATATTAACGATGCAGTGGAAGCGGTGGATGAGAAAGCAGAAGCCGCGATCAGTGTTATTGGGAATTAATAGCCCGGGCTGGCTGGAGGGAAAATTGCTGTTGCCTCAGATGGCCCCAGATCAGATACTTTAATACGCTTTTTTGATCCGGGCCATGTCCCGTTTGAGGTCTTTCTGTTTGATGGATTCGCGTTTGTCGTAGCTCTTTTTACCCTGGGCCAGTGCGATCTCCAGCTTGGCAAACCCTCTTTCCGTCAGGTACAATCGGTAGGGAACAATGGTGAATCCCTTTTCCTTTACTTTCTTTTCCAGTTTGCGTAATTCGCCGCGACGTAGCAGCAGTTTTCGAGGGCGACGGGTATCGTGATTAAACTGGTTCCCGTGGGCATATTCGGCAATGAAAAGGCTGCGAATGATCAACTCCCCTTTTTTAAATACACAGTATGCATCCCGCAGGTTAGCCTGACCTTTCCGGATCGATTTAATTTCGGTACCCTGCAGCACAATGCCGGCTTCATAAGTATCAATGAAGTGGTATTCGAAGGTTGCTTTACGGTTGATTATCTCCAGTGTCGGTTTCTTCTCGCTTGCCATTCTTTGTTTATCGTATTTCGGGCTCGGTATTCATACTCCGGCCTTGCTGTGCTGTCAATGCTTTGTTCCGAAACGTTTCGGGAGGATTAAAAGTTCAAATACCTATTCTCCTGCGTTTCCAATCTCAAAAATAAGCGTAAATGTGGAATGAAACAGTCCGAATAGCGTTTCCGGCGTTATTTAGTGCGATTAAGGATCCGGTTGTCAGGTACTGATGGATCGGGTCAAAGCTCCTGCAACCGTTTTTGTATCGCTTTGAATTGCTGGCGGCGATCCGCTACGATGGGTGGCGCCGCACGTTCCTTACAATCGGTCAGAGAGCAGCGTTCACAGGTCTTATTGACCATACGGAAAGGGATCTTTTCATCGTCCAGGAAACCGATGGTCGACCGCAATTCATCGGTAACTTTAAGCCCGAGGGTAACGCTAACGTTCTTTTGGGGGTCCGGATAGGAAGGCCGGGCGATGGTGAGACACAAATATTCATCCTCGGTACCGATATACCGGGAACGCTGGATGCCGACAATGATCTTTCCGGAATCGTCTTTTCTCAGTTCCTCCAGCATGGAAAGCGCGATCCAGCGGCGGCAGTAGTGTTCGAACAGTCCGTTACTGTGGGGATGGTGGCGATGACTCAGGTGCAGTTCCCGGTCAATATCGTACTGGTCCTGTCGCAGATCGTGGGCGAAACGCAGGAAAAATAACTTGTCCAGACCAAAAAATTCGGGCAGCACATTGGTCAGGCGGTGATAGAACATTTCCGGATTGGCCAGATACTTGTTCATAATGCCCAGAAAAGCTTCCCCGTTCCAGGTTTTTCGCCGGAAAAAAGCCCGGATATCATCCACAAACATGGCCAGCGGCATGTGCAGAGCAACGGAAAAGTAGGTAGCCCGGGCGTGGTTGAGCACTTCTTCAAACTGATTGATGCGCATCAGGGAAGAGGTAAATGCCCTTTCCTCCATATTCATATACTGAAAGGCCATTTCCTTTCCGTAGGTAAAAGCCTTCTGTTTCGGACTGAGCTGACTGTTGAGCAACAATTCCCGGCGCTCGGGCACATAGACGGAGCGTAGTCCCTGGAGTTCGGGATAAGGATCCAGCCCGTTTTCCACGATCTTATAATCGAACTGATTTTCCAGTAGTCGCTGCAGGGTTTCCACGGGAATAGGCCGGCCTTTGGGGATCTGATGCTCCTGGCAGAAACGATCTACGGCTGCTTCTATCTCGGGGAAGTAATTGGAATTCAGTTCCAAAAAAGAACGTAGGGCGCCAAAGTAAAAGTTTTCCTCCTTCAACGCGTAGCTTCTGGACAATTCCAATAGGGTGGAAATGAAGGCGCCCACCCGCACCGGAGCGTTGGCAATGATCTCGACCACCTTGCTGAGTTCAATACCAAAGAGATCGAGTGGAAGTTCGTTGAGAAAGTTGGATTGGAGTAACTGGTTGACCGGTTCCAGATTGCGGCTGAGTTGCCGGGAAGTCAATTCGTTAAAGCTGACGTCCAGCGCATTCGCGATCTGGTGGATCTTATCTTCTTTAGGATATTTTTTCCCTTTTTCAATCTCGTTCAGGTAGGAAACGGACATTTTGGACTTCTTGGCCATATCGGCAAAAGAAAGGCCCTTTTCCTGCCGAAGCTGTTTGACTTTCAGGCCAAAAATAATCCGTTCGTTTTGGGTCTTGTTACTCATTGATCCAAAAATACTAGTTTCAAGCGAATATTCGCATAGGATTTTCGGAGGGTATAGCGGATTGCCGGGATTCCCCGGCTTATTGGTACAGTAGAACCGACGCAGGCCGGATCAAGATCATTTTACAGATCAGTGAGCATTTTGAGGTCCAGTTGGAGATTTTTAGCTACCCGGATAAAATTCCCCTGCTGTCCCAACGCATCGGCGAGATCCTGGAAAGCCGGCCGGAAATCTGCATGATAATCCTCCGGGATCTTTTCCAGCAGTTTAAGCAGTTTAAGTATCCGCTTGGCAACGTATTCATTCAGGGTGCGGGAGTGCCAGGGGCTGGCGAAGCGCAGTTGACTTCCCAGCAGTTCGAGGGTCCGGTTGATCATAAATAGATTGAGCTCAACCTCGCCGTATTTATCCTTGGTAATCTTAACGTGGCGGTTGATACGGCCACTGATGGCCCGGATATCCAGTAATAAATAGCCGGGCGAATAATAATTGTTGGCGGCGCGCTGCAGCGACCTCTCGATCGTATTGCGCATGTTGTCCCGTCGCAGTTCGACGGTGGCACTTTCCTCCAGCAACTGGTATTCCAGTTGAGCTACGAGTATCTCATCTTTTGGGATCAGACGGAATAACAGCCTATCCTTTTCTTTGGAGGATAGAGCACTGATTGCTTTCTTTAGTTCGGGAGTCAGCTTTACACGAGCCATAAAAAACGTTACTTTTATTGGAAGCTCAATATCCGGGCAGTTTCCAGTTCCAAAAGTAAATTAATTTCTTTTGAAGACCTTATTCTTTTTGCTAATGTCAGTTAGTTTGTCGGCTCAATCGATTGTCGAGGTCCGGGGCAACCACTTCTACCGGGATGGAAAACCCTATTATTTTTTAGGGGCCAACTTCTGGTACGGTATGCATCTGGGAGCGCCTTCCGCCCCCGGCAACCGGGAGCGTTTGCGTAAGGAACTCGACCAGCTGGAAGCGCTTTGCATCACCAATCTACGGATCATGGCCGGTAGCGAAGGTCCGGACGGAGCGCCCTGGCGGGTAGATCCCAGTCTGCAACCCGCTCCGGGGATTTACAACGAGGCACTGCTGGAAGGCCTGGATTTTCTGCTCTTGGAGATGGGGAAGCGGAAGATGACCGCCGTCGTTTGCCTGAATAATTTCTGGCCCTGGTCGGGTGGGTTCGCCCAGTATCATCGCTGGTTTGGTGGTAGCGAGATCCCTTACCCGCCACCGGCGGAAGGGGGGAGCTGGTTTACCTTTGCCCGCTACAGTTCCCGCTTTTATAAAAATCAACTGGCCATGACGGCTTTCGATGAGCATATCCGCAAGATCGTCGGTCGGGTGAATAGCCTGACGGGCAAGGCCTACCGCGATGATCCCACCATCATGAGCTGGCAACTGGCAAACGAACCCCGGGGCATATTTCGTCCCCGTGCCTACCGTCGGTGGATCAAGCGGACGGCCAAACTGATCAAATCGATCGATACCAACCACCTCGTGAGTATTGGTAGCGAAGGAAATACCGCCGGCCCGACGGGCAATCACTTCCGCCGGGACCACGCGCCGGACCTCATTGATTATACCACCATTCACATCTGGATCCAGAACTGGGGCTGGTACGATCCGGAACAACACGAGGCCACTTACGAGCGGGCGCTGGCCAAAGCCGTTGCTTACATCGACCGGCATCTGAAAAAAGCCGAAAAATTAAAAAAACCGATCGTCCTGGAGGAATTCGGGATTGCCCGCGATCTGGGAGATCACGATCCGGCGGCCACTACCCGGCAGCGGGATCAGTACTACGGGGATATCTTCCAGCACATCTACCAACTGGCCGAACGGGGAACCGCCATGGCCGGCTGCAATTTCTGGGCCTGGGGCGGGCAGGGCAGACCGGGTGCACCGGAGGTAATCTGGGCTGCAGGAGACGATCTGATTGGTGATCCACCGCACGAACATCAGGGCTGGTATTCGGTATACGACCGGGATGATTCGACTTTGCGGGTTATTAAGCGGTACGCGGAGAAATGTGCAGCGGGGGAGATCCGGCCGGCCATTTCTTCCTGGCCCTAATCTCCGGCTTGTTCCAACCAAAACACCGCCTGGATCTGACGGAAAACACTATCCCTTTCCGGTCCGATCTTTTCTACCCGGAGTAAGTTACGGCCGCTACGAAAGTTGGCGGTCGGGAGGTAAACCAAAATGCCGTGTTCATCCTGATTGGGGTGAATATATTTAATCATTTCCGGTTCGCGGTACAGGCTATCGTTGACGTAGAAACGGTGCATTTGTTGGTAACAATCGGTATAATACGCGCGCCACTGTTCGGACTTTTCCCGACTGCTGCCCACCGGATCAAAATCGCCGCAAAGTTCCTGCCTGATGTCGGATTCGGAGGAGAGCATGGGAACAAATACCCGCAGGAGATCACCCGATATGACATCGCTTTCCAGTTCCAGGGAAAGCAGGCGACGATCATCGGTGCGCAGGTTCGCGTAGTGTTCGGGGATCAAGCGGTCACTGCGATCAAAATGCTCGTATAAACGCTCGGATTTCATAAAGCTGAGAAAACGGTAGTTAAAGAACCGACTGCCGAAGAAAAAAAGCACGAAGATCATGATCAGTACGACCATGCCGGCGTAGCGCTTCATACTCAGATTGGTCTGGAAGATCATTCCCAGATAAGAAGCCGGTTTGGCAAAAAGGTGCAGATAAATACCGGAAGCCCGCTTGTAGATCGGATACTGCCATTTTTTTATAAAGGGCTTATCCCGCCATTTTTTGGTGTTGCTGATCAGGAAAAGTACCGTATAAGCCAGAAAAGTAAGCAGGAAGATCAGTCCGAAAATGCTACTCACCGTCGGACCGAAAAAACTTTCCAGCAGGTACCAAATGCCACCGACCACGACTATGTCCAGGTTGATCGCCATAAAGATCATTACCAGCTGGGCACCAAAACCAAAAAGTATACTGCAGACGTCATCGAGTTGACGAATACGGGATTTTTCACCCGAATGATCCGTCTTGAACTGTTGGAGGAAATTTTTGGAATAGGTTTCGGAATTTTCATTAATACCCATCGGGAAAACCGAATTCAGGCCGAGCAGGCCGATCCAGACCGTACGCAGTACCAGGTGAGCGATGAAAATAAAAATGAGCATATAAGCGCCCAGGCCCAGATAGGTGAAGAAAAGGTAAAGCAGCAAAAAATAGCTCTGTTCCAGCGAAGCGAGGCTCCAATCCATAAGCCATTCTACCAGATCGGGCAATTGCATGGTGCCGTAAATGGCCAGTCCGGAAATGATCAGTTCTGCCTGCCAGCTTTCTTCTTCCAGTTTTTTGAGCCATTCCGGGGTATTGGGAGCAGCGGATGGTTGGTTGTCCATAAAGCGGTTTCTTAGCTTCGAAGATAAGAATCAAATTCATAAATTGAAATTGGGGTTTGATCCTTTCGCAAATGAAATTAATCGATCTTTGCCCAAATTCATTTTGCCCCCTCTCGGGGATAGCCTACCTTTGAAACCGTGCAACAACTATTAGATCTATACGAAAAGCGCCGACTTGAATTTGAAAAAGAAGCCGGCCAGCTGAAAGCAAGATACGACCGGCTCTCATTGGTGCGTCTGGCACTTTTTATTGGAGCCATATTGCTTACCATTTTCCTCTGGAGCCTGGCCTGGTGGTGGGGGATCCTGTTCATTGCGGCCTTTATCGCCGGATTTTATCGTTTTGTGCTTTGGCACCAGCGCATCCAGGAAGAAGCGCAACACCTGGAATCTCTGGCCCGGATCAACGGCTACGAAGGCGATGCCGTGCAACACAAGTATCAGGTATTTCCAACCGGAAAGGCTTTTCTGAGTATGGATCATCCCTACGCACTGGATCTCGATATCTTTGGAGAGTATTCCTTCTTCCAGTATACCTGCCGCGCCAATACGGCCATCGGACAGGCCCGTCTGGCGGATTACCTCCTGGAACCGCTGATTGACGGCAACGCCATCCGTGCCCGACAGGAGGCCATTCTCGAACTGCGCGACAGCCTCGACTGGCGGCAGCATTTTCAGGCCTACGGGGCCAACGCACAGGATGACCCCGAGCACCTGCACCTGCTGCAACAATGGCTGGAGGATCCGCCCTTCGTAATGAACAACCGGTGGCTGCGTCTGGCGCTCTATCTGGCTCCGGTCTGGTTTGCTATCGGCATTGCGCTCTGGTGGACGGTTCTACCCTGGCAGATCATGCTGGTATTCCTGATCCCGCCGGCCCTCGTCATACGCAAAACCATCGAGCAGGTGAATTTTACCCACCGCCGTACCACCCACGCCGGTGAAACCCTGGCGGTTTACGGAAAGCTGATCCGCCAGATCGAGCGTCATACCTTTCAGTCACCCTTGCTACGGGCATTGCACGATCGTCTGGGGCGGGAGGAACAGCCCGCTTCCAAACACATCGAACGCCTGGCGTATATTATCAGCCAGCTCAATGTCCGGTTTAATGTGTTTGCCATTTTTCTCAACATCATCGGTCTCTGGGACCTGCAGTGGGTCTACCGACTGGAAAAATGGAAAGCCGGACTGCAGCATTCCCTCCCCGAATGGTTTGTGGTGTTGAGTGAGATCGAGGCGCTGAGCAGCTTCGGCAATGTTTGGTACAATAATCCGGTGTGGATTCTGCCGGAATGGAATGAAGAAGCAAGACTGGCGGTACAGAATATCGGGCACCCCCTACTGGATCGGAACGTGCGCGTCGGTAACGATCTCCGGATGCCTACCCGGGGTCACATAAAACTCATCACGGGGTCCAATATGGCTGGCAAAAGTACCTTCCTGCGTACCATTGGTCTGAACCTGGTCATGGCCCAGGCCGGCGCTCCGGTATGTGCCGAAGCGATGGAATTCCCCACGCTGCAGGTGTATACCAGCATGCGCACCCAGGATGCACTGCACGAGAGTACGTCTTCTTTTTTCGCCGAATTGAAACGACTGAAGGTGATCATCGAAGCGGTGGATGCCGCGAATCAGCCCGATAACGAACAGCTCCCGGTTTTCTTCCTGCTGGACGAGATACTGAAAGGCACCAATTCCGTAGACCGGCACACGGGGTCAGCAGCTTTGATCCGGCAACTGATCCGGCAAAGGGGTGGCGGGCTTATCGCTACCCACGATCTGGAACTGGGCGGCCTGGAAGCCGAAGCGGGAGGTGCGATCGAAAACCTACGCATCGAGGTAGAGATCAAGGACGGTCAGTTGGATTTCGACTACAAACTCAAAAAAGGCGTCAGCGAGAGTTTTAATGCTACCCTGCTGATGAAACGGATGGGGATCAGGATCGATGAATAGGAGGTTATCAGGACGTTCGTTTTTCTAAAAGAAGAACAGTGCCCGATATTTTCTATCCAAAGGTCATGAGCCATAAAAGAGCCGGCCTTTACTGCGGGTGCGGTAGTACCCGCTCGTCGATCAACGCACCGACGCCATCGGCTCGCCATACTTTCAGCGTTTCATCGAAACCTCCGGTCACGATCAGCGAATCACCCCGTAGAAAAGCCGTGACGGTTACTTCGTCCAGATGACGGATGAGACTGGGGCGTTCGTGCAAACTCCCATCTTTGGTGAGTTCCCAGATCTTACCCACTTTATCCGCACCGGCAGTGGTAAAGCGGTAAGTGCCGTCGTGCAGCTCATTGGCGAAAGCCACCGCATTGATATCCGAGGTATGCCCGCGGTAAGACGCGCTGATCCCTTCCAGTTCGAAAGTAGGATTGAGGTTCCCTTTACGGTTTTCCTGCAATTCAAAAAGCAGGGCCGTATTATCGTAACTGCCCGTGAGCAGATAGCGTCCGTCCGGAGAGAAATCCACCGCAACGACCTTGGAGGTATGTCCCTCCAAACGACGACTCAGCGAATCCGCCCGCAGATCCCAGAGGTAGCCGTCTCCATCTTCACAACCGCTGAGTACATAGTGGTTATCCGGCGAAAACTTAGCCGCATGCACCCGGTTCGGATGGTCCAGTACCTTGAATTTCGCCGGATCTTTCCGATCGCGGAGCAGTACCTTTCCACTTTTTCTATCCACGATCAGTACATAATCATCGTTGACGTCCACGGCCGCAATGGAGGAAGTAGAGGGAACACGGGCGTACCCGCCGCCCCGGTAATCTTCATTTTGATTACGGCCCGACCGATCGATAAACGTGGTCAGGGTATTTTCCGAAGCAGCCACGATGCCTTTGCCGTCCGAAGCGTAGGCCAGGGCTACAATATCTCCCGGCCGGTCGAAGCGCTTGATCGGTTGCCAGACCGTATCCCGCTGATCGCTGGGCCAGTGCCAGAGATGGAAAAAGCCTTTATCTCCGTATAGGCTGAAAGCAATGGTATCGTGCATGGGACTCACCGCCAGGGCGCGGACGCTGTCTTCAAAGATCAGATCGCGTTCCGCGAGCGGGGCGAGGAACCAGGTTTTGATATCTCCGTCTTCACTGCAGGTGACGGCGTAATTATTCGCGGTATAGGCTACCGAATGGATACGCTGTTCGTGGCCGACCAGTCGTTTGATGATCTCTCCCTTATACGTCCAGAGGATAGCGGACTGGTCCCAGCTGCCCGTCAGGATCTTACGCCCGTCGGGAGAAAACGCAATGGTGGAGATAAGGGCGCGGTGGCCCTTAAATTCAGTGATCAGTTGAGGGTAACGCAGATCCCACAGCTTGGCCACATCCCCCTCTTCAAAGGCCGCGATCATTTTCCGGCCGTTCGGGGAGAAGGCCATACTGGTAACCGTACTCAGACCTACTTCCACAGTTTGCGTAATGGATTTACTGTTGCGGTCGCAAATAAAGATTTTATTGGAGTTCTCTTTTACAACGGCATACTGGGCCCTATTCCGCGGGTTGCCGACCAGCAATTTGATGGGGCGATTAAAACCGATCAGAAACTCTGCGTATGGTTTTTTTCGCCTCAGATTCAATTCGTAAATGATGCTGTCTACGCCGACCAGCAGGCTGTTGTCTACAACGATCATTTCCCGGACCCGGCCCTGTTTGAACTCGTAGACCATTTGGGGGGGCGTATCGTTGGTTACCTGCCATTTCCAGATCTTGCCGTCGGCGTGTCCGGATATTACGGTCTTTCCATCCTGCAACAATACCATGTCTCGGATCTTACCGTATTTGTTGAAGTCTTTGGGTGGGATAAGGAATCCTTTTTCCCGGATCGAGGTCCGCAACTGATCATCCGGAAGCTTCAGGTTTTTAAAGAATGGTACCGGAGAATCCATCGCTGCTCCCAAAATGAACTTCAGACTGTCTTCTACGATCACTTCGTCGATGGTTTCCGAGAGCCGTTCTCCCAGGTTATAGAACGGGAAAAGCGAAAACTCGGAAAGGAAGTTGTTGGTCAGTTGCCCAACCAAGGCATTATTGGCACTGTCTACCTGGGCATTTTGCTGAACATCTCTCAGTTGAAGGAAAGCCCGGGTCCGGTCGTTGCGGCTATTGCGGAGGGCTTCGGCGGTGGCCTGGGTAAGTTGTTTGTTGTTCTTCAACTGCTCCAGGTTGACCCCGATCTCTCCCAGCAAGGCCTGGTTCTCCCGCTCGGTTTGTTTTACCTGCACATAGAGCACGGACATCAGAACGGCGATACCGAGGGCCAGGAAAAATACCGCCCGCATTCTCAGGGTCCGGCGTTGTTCTTTTCTTTTACTTTTTTTGACAAACTTCCATTCCTCTTTTGTCAGCCGATTGGTGGATTGGATCGTTTCCGAGTATTTATCCAGTTGATTGAGTTCGTCTTCGGAAAGGTAACGGTTGGTTTTATCCTGGAAATAATAAGCGTCCTTGACCATTTTGACGGTCTCATCAATGGCGATGTCCGCCTGGTCGCGGGTTTGTTCGATGTGAGCGGCCAGCGTATCGTGGACCAGTTCGTAAACGCCGTCATCGGATTCCCGCAGGAGTCGGGCGTCGACCAGTTTGGTGAGAATAGTGGCAACGAGGATCTCGGATAATTCCGGGTACTGAAGTTCTTCCCGGTGGCGCGGCTGCTTGGTGCCCTCGAGGGAAACGAAACCGTTCAGAATTCGTTCAACGGATTTGGGCGGGATCTTCTCGGATTTCAGTTCCTGACGGATCTCAGATTTGATCTTGCGGATCTGATTGTTCATCAATTCCACCAGTACATCTCCAATGCCGCCGGTCTTCTGTATCAGCGGCAGGTCGAAGGTTACCGTGTTATTGGAGGTATCCGAAGTAATGTCTGGGTTAGTTTTTGAGGGCATTCTGATAGAGTTTGTCCAGGTAGATCTGCAGATAGGATAACTGCACTCCTGATTTTCCTTCGGAAATATTATTGATGATCTGCTCGATCGAGTTCTCGGGCGTTTCGATCGGTATCTGGAAATGCTGGCAGGTGCGTTCGATCACCTGGTAGGCATCGGCGTATTTCATCGGTTCTACGCGCAGCCGGAAGTCAAAAAGTTCCGGGATCACCTTTTCAAATTCGTATAATTTGGCGAGATATTCTTCCCGCATCACGAAGATAACCTTGCATTTGAGGTCGGCCCGGATCAGTTCGGCAATCTGCCGGATAAACTCCTCGCGTTCCTGCGGACGCCCCATGCCACTGATGAACAGCTCTTCGAACTGATCGAAAATGAGGAAAACCGGTTTGAAATAATCCAGGAAAATGGATTCCACGGCCTGGGCTACTGTCGCACCGTCTTTGATGGGCGTGCGGGCCGCAGCGCGCAGGGATTGCCAGAGAGAAGCATTGATATCCTGATTGCGACGGATGAGAATATCATTCCAGTCGGAAATATCGAATCGACTGGCCAGGCCGCAGCGGATCAGGCTGGTTTTGCCGGTGCCGGATTCTCCGTAAACGAGGATCAGACTGGCCTCGAAAACCATATTGTAAAGCTGTTCGATCTCGTGGTCCCGCCCGAAAAAGATCTGTTTATCCTCTTTGGTATAGGGATCGAGGAATTTGAAAGGGCTGTTCGGCATGGTTAAAGATCTTTAAAATTCGTGGAGAAAAACAGCTGGCAGAATTCGTCGAGTTGCTCTTTGATCTCTTCGTACACAGGCAGGTAGGCGCCGTCCTTATGGTGGTCCGACAGGATGAGTTCGTCCTGTTCCGACTGCACGTAGGCGTACTTGTAGTGCAGTTCCATTTTGTCGCGATCGCAATAGGTGAAAAAGAAAAGTTTGGATTTCTCTTTACCCAGCAGGGCGTGTTCGTCAATAATGAAGGGGGAAAGGTTGAGGTAGCGGTCGATACTGCGCTCCTCTTTCAGCAGGATCACAGAACGATTATCGGTGAAGACACCATCGTATTCCTTGTCGACGTCTTTATAACCGGCCGTAATGGTATCGAGCTTCACCCGGTAATGGCGAAAGCGGGGCGATTTGTTGCGGGCCTTGCTGACGGCGATACTTTTGATGGTATTGAGTTTGTATTTGGCAATGAATCCCAGGAATTCGAAGATCTCAGCCAGGTGCGTTTCCGATTGTACGCAGAAACTCTCGATCTCATCCGCCGAGACGTTATCGGTATCCACCTCCCTCTTGATCTCTTTCATGAAAGCGGTGGCGTCCTTAAAGACTTCGTCCTGTTGCATGGATTCCCAGAGCACGGAAAGTTCGTCGATGAATATAGCCGAGTCGGCCTTGCCCAGCAGGGACGCTTCATCGAAAAAGCTCAGGATCCCTTTGATCGTCTCGTTGTAATCAAAGGTCGGCAGCTCCTCTTTTTTGAGACTGAGTGTTTTGCGGATCTGGTCGGACAGTTCCGGCGATAATTGTAACTGGTCGTTTTTGATCTTCGCTTCCCACATCAGCGAAAGCAGCACGTGGGTGGAGAACTCCACCAGCGTATCGTAGGTGCGCACCAGCTGTTGGAGACGGGGTTTGCCGATCCGGTCCAATTGGTCCGCCTGCAGGTCGAGCGAGAACAGTTTTCTTACCTGCTCACCGATCGGTGCGGGCAGGCTGTCCATGATGGCCCGTTGCAGCAGGCGTACATCAGGATCTTCGCCGTCATCCTCCGCTTTGGCCAGTACGTAGTCAATGTCCCGGCTAAATGGACGCAGGACGTTCAGCAGGATCTGAGTGAGATGGGTATTGACCGGTGTTTTTGAAAAGTTGAACTGCTCGCTGGCATTCCGGATAATGATCTCCTGCCGGTTATTTTTCTGATCGGGCAATTTCCAGTCGAGCACCTCATCGTTTTCGGAATACAATCCCCAGGGAAAAGTCTCGGCATCTTCCTTGAGCACAATGCCGCGATATTGCTCAGCCTCTCCTCCTTTGGCCTTGATGAGGCCCGCAGCCATGGCAAAAGCCTCCCTGATGGTGTGCCGTTTCATGAGAGCGCTGTAGAACTGTTCGGCCAGTTCGGTAGCTTTGGTATCGTTGATCGGACAGGAGGTGGCGATCACGGCCGGCACGCCCAGATCGAGTAATTGTTTTACCTGTGGTTTTGTGGAACATCCGTTAAGGAAGACCAGCTTCAACTGCTTTTGGGCGGAGATCAGTTGGGCGATACCCTCGGAGCCGGCTTTTTGATCGGTAAGCTCCAAACCGTCCCCTTCGGCGTGGCCGCCGTAGTGAAAAACGACAACGCGATCTTTGAAATCAATGAGATAATGGGCGATCTTTTCCGTGGTGGCAAAGGATTCCCGGTGGAGGATATAATGCCCTTTTCCCGAACCTTCGTTCAAACATCGATAGATGCTTTCGCCCTCCCGTTCCAGTTGGGGAAGCGGTGCATCGGAATTATTGGCAAAAGCCAGGAATATAACAGGTACATCCATGTTGTACGTGTGGTTGACGAGAAATTGGTAGAGGAATGAGTGTTGGTTGTAAGAGTAAAAGCACGCAAAAGACTAACAACACTGTAGTCTGGCTAATCAGGGCTTATTGATGAGGGACTGGATAAGGTTTACCGTTGAACTAACAGTAAATTTACAATAATCAGGAAAGGTTACCTAATGATCGCATTATTTTTTAGAATGAACTCCTGCCCGGGCTTTCGCCGGCTTATTTTTTAAACTCCTGGAGATTGGTGGAGATCGTCAGATGATTGATGCCTCCGGCCAGATGGTAGTTCGTTCTTCCGTAGTCCAGACGGAAACGGTTGATCTTGACGCCGAAACCGAAAGAAAAGCCCGCCAGACTTCGGAAATTCTCGACCGTAAGTTCTTTTCGCATATAGTGATTGTAGCCGAGGCGCAATCGAAAATTTTCCTTTTTACCCAGCAGAAATTCTCCGTTAAAGATCAGATGCCGGAAAAAGTTGTCGATCCAGATACTGGTGGGACTGCGTTCGGTATCGATGTCGCCAAAGCTGATGGTGTTGTTCTCCCGGCTGGGGTCGTCGTAGATAACATTCCAGCGATCGAGGTGATGGTAGATAACCGAAAAGCGGAAGGGTAGGTAGCGTAATTTTTTGGAAATGCCGATCTGCAGATCGAAAGGCAAGGGCTCAAAGTTGACCTCCCGGTAGGTTTGTACCTGGGAGCCTACATTGCGGAAGACCAGGCTGATATTGATGTTTTTTGCCGTATCGATATACATGGCGGCCAGATCGCTGGTGAATCCGAGAGAAGTGTAGCTCTCCAGGCGGGAACTGATCATTTTCAGGTTGGCGCCCAGGGCCAGGCGTTCGTCTACCATTCTGGCGGCTCCGAGCACAAAGGCATATTCGGAAGCTTTGAACTCACCTTCGATCTCTCCCCGGTCGTTGGTCAGATCGAAAGTGCCGTAATTGACGTACTGGATCCCGCCGTGCAGACTCATCTGCGCTTTCTCGAGATGGTGCCCGTAAGCGGCATAACCGTTACTGATGCCTCCGAAGTGAAAATTGTGGTTGAAACTCAGCTGCTGGTGTACGAGCGGATTAAGCATCGCCGGGTTGGCGTACGCCAAGTTAACGTCATCGTCCCGTACAGTGATCAGATTTCCACCCAATGCGGACACCCGTGCGGAAGGGGAGAGGTTGAGGAATTCGTAGGTTGCCTGCCCCCCGAGTTGTGCAAAAACGGGAAGTTGCCAGAATACACAAAAGACAATAGGGAGTAAAATTCGCTGCATATACATTGGGTTGGGACGATCGGTTAATGGTTTGCGTTAGTGCCGGCCGGGTTTAGTCCGTAGCGCCTTCTTTTTCCCAGACGGTCCGGCAAACGCCGTGTTGACAATTCATGGTTTTTACCAATTCGCCCGTTTCATCGTAGATCTTGAGCAGGCCGTGCTCGTTATCTCCTTCTTTATAATAACCTTCAGCTTTCAGCTTGCCGTTTTCATGGTATTCGACAAAGGGACCGTTCTCCTGGTTATCCTGAAAACTGACTTCCTCCATCAACTGACCACTGGGGTAATAACGTTTCCAGGTGCCTTCCATCGAGTTGGCGGTATAGCTCCCTTCCAGTTCGAGTTGGCCGCCTTCGTAATAAGCCTGGTAGGGGCCGGCAAAGGTGCCGCCTTCATAATGCTCAACGATCTGGGTGTCCCCGTTCTCGTAATAAATTACCCGGGCACCGTTCAGGCTGTCGTTATAGAATTCTGCCGTTTCCAGCAGATTTCCTTCGGGGCTCATTTTACTGTATTTACCTTCTTTGGCGTAATTGTCCAGGCGACGGGTAAAACGCTCGGTATTGCCGTAGGCATCCGTTTTTTCCACTACTTCCAATTCGTTTTCGGCTACTCCTTTACCGGGCGAGCTGCCCTGTCCGCTGCAAGCGGCAAATAATGTAAGTAACAGGAGCAGGCCCGCCACAATGTACCCGGATGTTTTCGAATAGGTGGATAATATTTGAAAACGCATCTGACTTTTCATGATAACACTTTGTGAGAATGGGGTGAACTGGGTCTTTACAAGTATAGCAAAAACAAATTTACCCAAACTATACCATAGCTTGGGTAAATCTATACTAGTAACGAACTTTTACTACTTTAGGTATGGACTTATGCCGGTTTTGACGAAGTGGCGACACTTACCGGGTTCCGGCCGATACTCAGGTAGTGGAATCCTTGTTCCTGCATACGTTCCAGATCGTAGAGGTTACGGCCGTCAAAGACCAGCGGTTCTTTGAGTAGCTCCCGCATTACTTTGAAACTCGGAGTGCGGAAAACCGTCCATTCCGTTACAATAGCCAGTGCGTCGGCTCCGATCAGCGCTTCGTACTGATCGTCCATGAACTGGATTTTATCTCCGTAGATCTTTTGTACGTTTTCCATTGCTTCCGGGTCGTAAGCCTTGATCTTGGCACCGGCTTCCAACAGTTCGTCAATGATATACATAGCCGGAGCTTCGCGGATGTCATCCGTATTGGGTTTGAAAGCGAGTCCCCAGATGGCGATCGTTTTGCCCTGGAGATCGTCCTGGAAATGCGTTTTGATCTTTTTGGCCAGCAGGCGGCGTTGCTCAGTATTTACTTTGAGTACCGCATCGAGGATCTGGAAATCGTATTCACTTTCGGTGGCCGTGCGCATCAGGGCCTGGACATCTTTCGGGAAGCAGCTACCGCCAAATCCCACACCGGGGAAAAGGAAGCGTTTGCCGATACGGGAGTCGCTACCCATACCGATCCGAACCATGTCTACATTGGCTTCCAGTTTTTCGCACAGGTTGGCGATCTCGTTCATAAAGGTGATCCGGGTCGCCAGGTAACTGTTGGCTGCGTATTTCGTCATTTCGGCCGAACGCTCATCCATGAACAGGATGGGGTTGCCCTGCCGGACAAAAGGCTCGTACAACTGTTTCATCACATCGCGTGCTCGGGAAGAGCTGGTACCGATCACCACGCGATCCGGTTTCATGAAATCGTCCACGGCTACACCTTCCCGCAGGAATTCGGGGTTGGATACGACATCGAACAGTTCTTCGTCCAGATGTTTGGCCAGAATATTGTGTACCTTTTCCGAAGTTCCTACCGGAACGGTACTTTTATCTACAATTACTTTATAGTCCTTGATCAGGAAAGAAAGTTTATCCGCTACGCCGAGTATGTAGGAAAGGTCGGCAGAACCATCTTCTCCGGGAGGGGTGGGGAGCGCCAGGAAAATGATCTGAGCGTCTTCGATCGCTTCATCGAGCTTAGTGGTAAAACTAAGACGCCCCTGTCGGGTATTTCTTTCGAATAGAACGTCTAGTCCGGGTTCAAAAATGGGGATCTCCCCATTTTTCATACGTTCGACTTTTTTTTCGTCAATGTCTACGCAGATAACCTTATTTCCGGTTTCTGCAAAACAGGTTCCTGTTACCAGGCCTACGTAACCCGTACCAACAACAGCAATATTCATACTTAGAATTGATTTGAAAAGATGGTTTAATGAGATTTAAAGGGTAAAGATAGACAATTTTCAACGGAGAAATTGTAATATTAAAACCCAACAAAACAATGGAACCTAGAGCGGTGAGAAGAAGTTTGGCGGATATCTGGTTTTCTTTTCCTGTGCAGCTGTTGATCCTTCATTTGCGCAGTAATCTGCTATTGATCGGTAGCTGGATCGTACTGCTGTTGATGCTCACCGGCAATATGGGCAGAAAACTGGGGCTGCAGTATCTTTTCCTGGATCCGGAATACCTGGGCGAGGTGAATTTCTGGAGTTTTTTCTTCATTGGTCTTGCGTACGGCGGATTCTTTATGAGTTGGAACTTAACAACTTATCTGCTGTCGGCCCAGTATTTTCCTTTTCTGGCTACACTGTCCCGACCCTTTACCAAGTTCTCCCTCAACAACGCACTGATCCCCCTGGGGTTTTTCGTGTATTACCTGGTCGTGATCATTAATTTTCAGGCGGGTTACGAAAAGCTTTCGCTGGATTCAGTTTTTCTCAATGGACTGGGATTATTATTTGGCGGACTCACCCTGGTGAGCTTTTATTCCATCTATTTTAACTATACCAACCGGGATATATCTTACTACAAATCGGACCGGGAGATGCCGCCCAATCTGGCCAAACCGATCGCTCCCGGCCGGAGAAGGGTGGATCTGGATTACATCAAACTGGACAATAACCGCTGGAAAGTCAAAACCTATCTCAACGAAGCTTTTCAGCCGCGACTGGTGCGCAGCGTAGCCCACTACGAAGCGCGCATGCTCATGAATATCTTCCGGCAAAATCACTTGAATGCGCTGCTCCTGCAGTTGATCACCATGGTGATCCTGCTTATTCTCGGCTATCTGATCGACGTGCCGCTGTTTCGTATACCGGCCGGTGCCAGTATCTTTATTCTGATGAGCGTGCTGATCGCCATTCTGGGAGCATTCATCTACTGGTTCGGAGAATGGATGCTGACCATTTTCGTGCTGTTGCTGGTCTTCATCAATTTTGTGACCAGCTTTGAGGTCTTCGACCACCGCAACCGGGCGTACGGGCTGGATTATCTCGCAGAGCCGGTCACTTATTCCTACGATACGCTGGAGAGCATCTGTTATTCCGACCAGGTGCAGCTGGACAAACAGGAAACAACACGTATCCTGGATAAATGGCGGCTGAAAATGGAACCGCATACGGAAGGTAAACCCAAAATGGTGATCCTTTCGGTGAGCGGCGGTGGATTGAAAGCGGCTACCTGGACGGTCCATGTGGCCCAGACGATCGACAGCCTGATGGGCGGGCAGTTCCTGGATCAGACGGTACTGGTAACGGGCGCTTCCGGCGGCATGCTGGGGATGGCCTACCTGCGGGAACTGATGCTCCGGGAAAAATCCGGAGATTCGGTCAATTTGTACGATCAGGAATACCTGGACAATATCGGTAAGGACCTGCTCAATTCGGTGGCGTTTACGATCATCACCAATGATGTCTTTCTGCCCTGGTCCCGTTTTGAGTACCGGGGTAATGTGTACACTAAAGACCGGGGCTATATCTTCGAGCAGCAACTCAATGAAAATACCGATTCCATCCTCGATAAACCGCTCTGGGCCTACCACCGGGCCGAAGCGGAAGCCCGCATTCCCATGATCTACCTGACGCCATCGATCATCAACGATGGCCGCCGGCTGATCATATCTCCCCAGGGCGTTTCCTTTATGATGGTAGCTCCGGTTGGTCTACAAAAGCCGGAATCCGTTGAGGTGGACGCCGTGGATTTCGGGTGGCTCTTCAAACACCAGGGAGCCAGCGAGCTTCGATTCCTCAGCGCCTTGCGCATGAATGCGACCTACCCCTACGTATTGCCGACGGTGCATCTACCCAGTGACCCGAGCATCGAAGTGATCGATGCCGGTCTGCGCGACAACTACGGTATCCTGTCGGCTACCCGCTTTATTCAGGTCTTTACCGACTGGATCCGGGAGAATACTAGTGGGGTAGTGCTGGTGCAGATCAGCAGCGCTCCCAAGATCGAAGAGGTTGCCCAGAATGACGGTAGCGGGGTGATCGGTTCATTGTTCAACCCGATCGGTATTGCAGGTAAAGTGTTCGATCTTCAGGAGTTCGAACACGACAATAGCCTCGGGTTCATCTACGATCTGCTCGGCCCCGAACAATTCGAAGTAGTCCGCTTCACTTACAAACCTACCGGTGAGTACGAAGCAGCCGTATCGTTTCACATTACGGACGGTGAGAAAAAAGACGTACTGAATGCCATCTCCCTCGAAGAGAACCAGGAGAGTCTGCGTACCTTATTGCGCCTGCTGGGTAAGGATGGACCGCTGGTGAGTGAGTAATGGCAGATCCCGGTAAGTGAATCGCAGGGATCCGCCATTTCTATCTAATGTTTTTAACGACTAATATCTCTGGCCCTTTGTACGAGCTCGATCATTTCGGCCCGATAAGCTTCCCTGTCCTCGCCTTTTGATGTTTTTGCCATTTCGAGTACCTGGTCAAAGTTGAGATCTCCGGCATATTGGGACTTCCGAAGCAACATTCCGAAGCCGGCAACGGCGGCGGCAAAGCGGGTGTTTTCGGAGGCTTTATCAAAAGCAATATCGTCATTTTGGGTATAGAACCGCAGCAACTTACTTTGATCCTCATTGGGCAATTTATAGCGCAGCTTCAGACTTAGCCAGTTGGGATTATCCCGGGCTTCGGGTTTGATCCGACTTTCCTGGAATTCGAGGCCATCAATTGCGGCAGTGGGAGAAGACAGGTCGGCCGGCACCAGTTCGTAAAGTGCAGTTACCGTATGGCCGGCACCGATATCACCCGCATCCTTGGTGTCATCATTGAAGTCTTCATCGGCCAGCAGGCGATTTTCGTAGCCGATTAAGCGGTACGCTTTAACGTGGGTCGGGTTGAACTCGATCTGGATCTTCACATCCTTGGCAATGGTGAAAAGCGTACTGGAAAATTCATTTACCAGTACTTTGCGGGCTTCCTGGATATTATCAATGTAGGCATAGTTCCCGTTCCCGTGGCCGGAAAGCTGTTCCATCTTGTTATCCTGATAATTGCCCCGACCGAACCCCAGGACGGAAAGGAATACGCCGTCCTGTCTTTCCCGCTCGATCATTTCCACCAGAGCAGCCTCACTGCTGGCGCCCACGTTAAAATCACCGTCGGTAGCAAGTATGACCCGATTGTTCCCACCGGGAATGAAGTGATCCCGGGCCGTCCGGTAAGCCAGTTGAATACCCGAAGCTCCGGCGGTACTGCCACCGGCTTCCAGTCTTTCGATCGCATCCAGGATCGTCAGCTTTTGATCGCCGGAAGTAGCCGGCAATACGAGACCGGAAGCGCCCGCATAGACGACAATCGCAACGCGGTCTTCCGGGCGAAGCTGCTGGGTAAGCATCGTAAATGCAATTTTAAGCAGCGGCAATTTGTTGTAGTCGTTCATGGAACCGGATACATCCAGTAGAAAAACCAGATTGCTGGGGGGGATCTGACTGGCGGGGATCTCCCGTCCTTTCAGCCCGATCCGGAGTAATTCATGCTGAGGGTTCCAGGGGCAATGCGTTATTTCCGAATGTACGGAGAATGGAGTACCGTCACGGGGTGGAGCGTAGTCATAGTCAAAGTAATTGATCATCTCCTCCAGCCGGACCGAGCCGGGTCGCGGCCAGTATCCGTCCGCCAGAAATCTCCGGACGTTGGCGTAAGAAGCCCGGTCTACATCAACCGAAAAGGTAGAGAGCGGATGGTTGAGGACTGCCTGAAAGTCATTTTCGGGGAGGTAGTCATAACCTTCAGTATTCATTTCGCCCCCCGTGCTATCCCAGTTACCCGGTAGATTGGGATTGTTTTCCGGGGTATTTGGCGGCGGCGGGGGAGGAGGAGGTGGTGGTGGAGGCGGTGCTGCCGACATATCCATAAACTCTGGTTCGGCGTCTTCCAGGATGATCTCTTCCTGTGGTGCTTCCCGAATCGCCGGACCGGGTTCGTATTGCACGCTTCCCGAATGGTGATTACAGGCGTAGCCGCCGAGTAAAAGCAGCACGTACGGCAGACTTTTGATCAGGTTAGTTTTCATAAGTATGGTTTTATTGAGTGGTTTGTCTGGAAGATGATCGTTTTTGCCGGCTTGGTGTACCGGAAAAGGGATATTTTCCTACTTTCAGGGACGTTTTAAAATCACTGTTTCGAAAAGGACTGCATAAAAATCTGCTTTGGAAAAGGATCTGAGATCATTACGACAATTTCTGGAGGCTATTCATCCGGTCAGTGATGAACTGTGGCAGGATCTCCAGGCCTGCTGGCAACCAGTGGTATTTAAGCGGAAAACTATTCTCACGGCGGCCGGCGAAACCGAACGTTACCTGTATTTCGTTACGGAAGGTATTCAGCGGGCATTTTACCTCGGTCCGGACGATCGCCGGGAAGCTACCGTGATCTTTACCTATCCGCCCTCTTTTAGCGGTGTGGCCGATTCCTTCCTCACGCAGACCCCGTCTACCTTTTACCTGGAAACCCTCACGGCCAGCCGGCTGCTGCGGATCGGTCACGACTCCTACCAGGAGCTGTTGGTGAAACATCCGGCATTTAAGGACCTGACCTTTCATTTTATGGCGCAGGTGATCAAAGGTATCCTGGTGCGTCAGGCCGAGATCCAGTGTTTCACGGCGGAAGAAAAATTCCGGAGTTTCTTAACGCGTTCTCCCCACATGCTGAACCTGGTGCCGCATAAGTACCTGGCGTCTTACCTGAGTATCGACCCCAGTACTTTCAGCCGGCTGCTGGCCACGGCGAAATTGTAGATCGGCGTTTAAAATCATTAATCTTGATCCAGCGCAAGATTTTATTTTTTCAAAGGCGGCACCTTTGTGTTATCAAAAAAATAAGAACAATGGCAAGCTTTCAATCTGAAAAATTACTCGACCGATTAGCCGCCGATGTGCGCGAGATCTTACTGAAAACGGAACCCCTGAAATCACTACCGGAAGCAGAACTGCGGGAGAAACCGACGGCGGATGCCTGGTCGGTGGTGGAGGTGATCGCTCACCTCAACTATTACGCCCGATTTTATGTGCAGGCGATGGAAGAACAGCTCGACGGGCATCAAACCCAAGCCCAAACGGAATTCCACCCGGGTTGGTTCGGCAACTATTTCACGAAGTCGATCGGACCTTCCCCGGACGGTACGGTGAAAAATAAAATGAATACCCCGAAAGATGCACGGCCCCAGGCTCCCGCAGCACTAAGCCCCCAGGAAGAGATCGCGGAGTTTGTGGCCCATCAGCACCAGATCCTGAATTTGTTGCAGATCGCCCGGACCGCTGATCTGGGAAAGATCCGGGTGCCCATTTCATTAACCCGTTTCATACGTTTGAAACTCGGAGACACGTTCCGTTTTGTGATCGCCCACGAGCAGCGCCACTTCCAACAGATCGACCGGGTATTGTCCGTGGTAGCCGAAAAGGTTAAAATAGGATAAGCTGGTCCGGGATAGGTTCTGCCGTCCTTATTCGTCTGTATCCTCAAGCAGATCGAGGATCTCATCCAGATCATCGAAAGATTTAAACCCGACTTTTTCTTCATCTCCTCCTTTCAGGTGTAAGCCTTTAAGGGGGAGTTCCTCCAGGATCTCCGTGACTTCCGCCGGCTTGAAGTTCAGGGCGAGTAGTACCGGAAATTCCCGGCAAATTTCCCGGATCGTAGCCAGCGAAAAAGGAGAACCCGCCTGAATATCCTGCCAGGTGAAGCTGTTCTTTTCCAGGTTGAGCAGAAAGTAACGGATACCTTCCGGTGCCGATTCGAAAAGTTCTTTCAGGTCTTCGGCGGAATGGTAGTAACCCGGAACGATCTCTTTGATGACGGGCAATTCCGATACCAGTTCCCGAATGACCGTATCCGCAGCTACCATGCTCAGTTGCACGGCATCCAGGCCAAGTTCCGCAGCAGCGGTACGGATCTCTTCTGCCGGTTCCAGATTGTATTCTCCGACTATTTCCACCCCATCTACCCATTCCTTGATGGCTAAGGCCTGGGCGGGAGCCATGTAATTGTCCGAACCAGGCGACAGATCAAATCCCAGCCAGTGCACTCCACGGGCGGCAAAATAACGGGCATCCGTCAGATTGGTTATACTCCCGGCTTTTATCTTCGTCTTCAGCATATGTCGTATCTTGTGACCGGCAAAGGTAGTAAGAGCTATTACTTTTTGCATAACTTCCCAAGCGCGAAAATCATTATGGACAGACCAACCTACTACGATCAGGTATTTGCCGTGACCCGGGCCGTTCCGCGGGGGCGGGTCACCACCTACGGTGCTATTGCCGATTTTTTGGCTTTGGGCTCGGCCCGTATGGTGGGCTGGGCGCTCAATAAGGTCGCTTACGATCTGAAAGTTCCGGCCCACCGGGTGGTCAACCGGAAAGGAGAACTCAGCGGCCGGGTACATTTTAATCCACCCCAGAGAATGCAGGAGTTGTTGGAGCAGGAAGGGGTGACCGTCAAAAACGATCAGGTACAGAATTTCAAAGAAATACTCTGGATACCGGCGGATCATCTGAGCCAGGAAGCTTTCGATGAATCTTTTGAATAAACTAAAATTTACCAGTTTAGCGTTTAGTCTACGTTATCCAATCATTTAAAAAACAAGGAAATGCGCATTTTATTAATTGCCTGTTTATTTTTTGTCGGTTTCAGCCTGTCCGCTCAGGCTCAGAATTCGCCGGTGGGTGTCTGGAAAACGATAGATGACAAAAGTGGAGAAGCTAAATCGCACATCGAGATCTACGAAGATGACGGGAAATATTACGGAAAGATCCTAAAGTTGCTCCGGAAAGGGCCCGAAACGATCTGCGAAAAGTGCCCGGGGGCTAAAAAGGATAAAAAACTCGTCGGTATGGTGATCATCGAAGATCTGGAAACTAAAGATGATTACTGGAAGAACGGCAGTATCCTGGATCCGGAAACCGGAAAGGAATACGGCTGTAGCATTTGGTTTGAAGATGGACAGTCCGACGAATTGCAGGTCCGGGGTAAACACTGGACCGGATTGTACCGCACCCAGACCTGGTACCGGGTAGATTGATCCAAAAAAATTACCGGATGAAAGTCCGAAAGTATAGGCTTTAAGGCTGACCGGGTGAATATTTTCACCCGGTCAGCCTTTTTTAATAAAAGATGATCTTGCTTTTGGGCTTTATACTACCTTTGCACACTGAAAACTAGCTTATTAGTAAACTTCTCGACTAATTGGATAGTTAGGAAGAAACGAAACTGGAAACTTTTTTCGAGACAATATTCTCGTAATCAACTCTTACAATTATGAAAATCGTCATTGCCGGGGCCGGCGACGTAGGCTTTCACCTGGCGGAATTATTGGCGTACGAAAATCAAGACATTGTTCTGGTAGATACAAATCTGGAAGTACTGGATTATGCCGCCACCCACCTGGATGTACTTACCCTACACGGAGATGTCACCTCGATCGATATTCTGGAACAGGCACAGGTTTACGATGCCAAAATGTTCCTGGCGGTCACCACTTCCGAAAAGACCAATCTGGTAGCGGCCATTCTGGCCAAGAAGATGGGCGCGAAACAAACCATTGCCCGGGTAGACAACTCAGAGTATCTGGAAGAGGATCAGAAAGTAATGTTCAGGGAACTGGGTGTGGATACGCTGATCTCTCCCCGTAAACTGGGCGCGGAAGAGATCTACCGACTCGTGAAACAGTGTTCCTTCACGGATATTTTTGAGTTTGAGAACGGAAAGATCAATCTGGTAGGAGTAACAGTCGACGATTACTCTCCATTGGTCAATAAGAAACTTTCGGAACTGGAACTGGCTGATTCTACCCTGACGCCGATCCCCATCGCGATCCTGCGCGGGCACCGGACCATCATTCCCCGGGGTGATACGGTTTTTCACCGCAACGACCACATTTACTTCATTGCCCGCAAGCAAAATATCAACATGGTAGAAAGCATCGTCGGCAAAAAGAAAGTAAAGGTCAAAAACGTGATGATCATCGGCGGTACGGATATGGCGGTTGCCACTGCGCAGCGATTGGAGAATGAATACAGCGTTACCCTGATCGAGAGGGAAAAAGAATGCTGCAAAGCTTTTGCCGAAGTACTGAATAATACCTTGATCATAAACGGCAACTACAGCAATATTGATCTGCTGCAGGAAGAAGGTCTGAGTGATATGGATGCCTTTATTGCCCTGACCGGCAATTCGGAAACCAATATCATCGCCAGTCTAACGGCAAAGAATCACGGGGTTTATAAGACCATCGCCCAGGTAGAAAACAAAGAGTATGTGTTCATTTCGCAGAATATCGGGGTGGACACGCTGATCAATAAAAAACTGATCGCTGCCAATAACATTTTCCGCTTCGTGCGTAAAGGACGAATTGAAGCGCTCACCAGTCTGCAGGGGGTGGATGCGGAGATCATCGAATTCCTGGTGCACAAGGAAAATCAGCTTACCCGCAAACCGCTCAAGGATTTACCTTTCCCGGATACGGCCCTGATCGGTGGGGTGATCCGTGGGGATGAAAGTCTGATCCCGAACGGAGATTTCCAATTGCAACGGGACGATAAAGTCATTGTGTTTGCCCTCCCGGAAGCTATCAACCGGGTAGAGCAACTGTTCCGTTAAACCATTCTGATACCATTAGGGGGCAGTAGCGACTGATTTCCCCTCTATTATAAACAGGACCCGGCACACGCCCCGTAGGGTGTATGCCGGTAGATATTTCTGAAATGATCAATTTTAAACCCGTCATCCGGGTCATCGGACTCCTGATCACCATCATTGGGGCCTTCATGCTTTTATCCATCGGTTTTTCCTGGTATTACCAAAGCGGAGATGCCTGGGCACTGATGATATCCGGCTTTATCTGTATCTCGGCTGGAGTACCGGCCTGGCTGCTGATCCGGAAAGACGCTGCCCGTAATATCAAGAAACGGGAAGGTTATCTGATCGTGGCCATGGGATGGTTATCCATGGTGATCTTCAGCGCACTGCCTTATCTGATCAGCGGCGTGATCCCCGGCATACCCGATGCTATTTTTGAATCAGTATCGGGCATGACCACCACCGGAGCCAGTGTCCTAACGGATATTGAATCGGTGCCCGAAGGCATACTCTTCTGGCGAAGCCTAACCCAGTGGATCGGAGGTATGGGTATCATTGTGCTGACGGTGGCTATTTTCCCCCTATTGGGGATTGGAGGGATCGAATTGTTTGTTGCCGAAGCTCCCGGACCCACTTCGGATAAATTACATCCCCGTATCCGGGAAACCGCCAAGCGGTTGTGGCTGATCTACGTATCGCTTACCGGTATACTGGTAGTGATCCTTTATCTGTTGGGGATGAATTTCTTCGATGCCTTCAACCACGGCCTGACGACTATGGCCACCGGTGGATTTTCCACCAAAAATGCGAGTATGGCGCATTTTGATCAGCCATCCATTCAGTACGTTATTGTATTCTTTATGTTTCTGGCCGGAACCAACTATACGGTGCTTTACTACACGCTGAAGCGCCGCTTTAGCAATGTCTGGCACAGTGATGAATTCCGGGCCTATTTATACATCGTTCTGGCGGCGACCCTGATCGTGACGGCCCGGGTATATTCCGTGACAAATCACTCCCTGGAGCAATCTTTTCGGGACAGTATTTTTCAGATCGTTTCTCTGATCACGACTACTGGTTTTGTTTCGGCCGATTACACGGCCTGGTCCAGTGGTCTGACGATGTTTTTCTTCATCATACTGTTCGTTGGGGCCTGTGCCGGTTCGACCAGTGGTGGGATCAAGATCATCCGCCACCTGGTATTCCTCAGAAATTCTTTCTATGAGTTTAAAAGGATACTCCATCCAAGAGCAATCGTTCCGCTAAAAGTGAATCAGAAAACGGTTAGAGGGAAAGTGATCACCCATATTATCATATTTCTGCTGCTTTATCTTTCCCTTTTCCTATTCGGCTCGATCGTCCTATCCGTTATGGGATATGACTTTATGACCTCGGTAGGTGCCGTAGCTACTTCACTGGGTAATGTCGGACCCGGAATTGGTGCAGTCGGACCGGTTGATAATTTCGCCTGGTTGTCTAATGGAGCAAAATTGTTCCTCTCCTTTCTGATGTTATTGGGACGTTTGGAGTTGTTCACGATATTGGTTTTATTTACACCGTACTTTTGGAAAACGAATTGAAACCGCCTTATTTGCAGGGCTTAGCCCCATCTGCCACGGGTGTTATTGTTTGATAAATTGCTTGATAGACAGCGTTTTTTCTATTATCTTGGCCTCATTAGAAAACTATACATTTGTTCACTCTAGGGGTGCCCAGTCACACAAAAAACCATCCAATATGTTAAGATCAATTTTTACAATTATTTTTTTAGTGGCCGTTACTGCTCTTTTCGGGCAGCGAGAAACGGAGGTGGGGCTTCATCTTGGGGTTGCTACTTACCAGGGTGATCTGGCCGTTGGTCCTTTCAATTCCAGGGAGTTTAATCCGGCGATCGGAGTTGTTTACAGAAAGCTATTCACTCCCCGCCTGGCTCTACGGGCCGGTGCAATCTGGTGCCGTCTCTCCGGGAATGATCTGGATTATGGACGATTAAGCAGAGGGGTGGAGTTCAATTCCGGTTTACTGGAATTTACGGTTAACGGTGAATGGCACCCAATGGGGCGGCCGAGATTTACCAATCAGGGATTTTTCACCCGGGCGTTTTCTCCCTATATTTCGATTGGTGCCGGACTGGCGTTCGGCGGTGCTGATGTGGATGTAGTCACTCCCGAAGGAGAATATTTGCGTGAAGATGAGGAAGTCTCTTCCTTTTTTGTTCTGCCGGTTAGTATCGGTTTGCGTTTGGATGTTTCCGAATCCTGGACCGTAACGGTGAGCGCCGGCGCGAGAGCTACTTTCTCCGACCTGTTGGATGGCATTGGTCCGGTCAACAGCCGAGGACACAGTGATGGTAACGATTGGTATATTACGAGTGGGTTAACCTTCCTGTACACCTTCGATGCCGAAAATGGTTCCTTTGACTATTAATCCGTGATCTTTTATAAACGGTTTAC
Source organism: Flavilitoribacter nigricans DSM 23189 = NBRC 102662 (assembly GCF_002646595.1). GTDB lineage: Bacteria > Bacteroidota > Bacteroidia > Chitinophagales > Saprospiraceae > Flavilitoribacter > Flavilitoribacter nigricans. The sequence continues at coordinate 194,391 of NZ_PDUD01000010.1, read as the reverse complement.
CCGTTAAAAAAGCCCGTTGAAATTTCAACGGGCTTTTTTTATTTTAATCCTGTTTCGGATCTTCCTCCTTGATGTCCTTTAGGGCATCCTGGACATCTTTGGTGGCCTTTTCCAGCTCCTTGATGTCTTTCTTATGCTTGGCCAGTTTCTTGACCTTTTCCTCTTCCTTCTTCGCCTTCTCCTTTGCCTTTTTCGCGGCTGCGGGCTCCGGTGTTGCTTCCGTGGCCTTGGCGGGTTCTTTGTCAAAACTCAACTTGCCCTGTTTGAGATTGACGTGGATGGTATCCCCCGCGGAGAAAGAACCTGCGATCACATGCTTGGAGAGTTCGTTGATGATCTCCCGCTGAAGCACCCGTTTCATCGGCCGGGCTCCGAATTGGGGATCATAACCGAGATCAGCCAGGTGATCCATAGCCGGCTCGCTGAGTTTCAGGACCATTCCCTGACGACCGAGCATTTTTACCACCTTCTTCAGCAATAATTTCAGGATCTGGTGGATCTCAGATCGGCTGAGCGGGGTGAACATGATCTGCTCGTCGATCCGGTTGAGGAATTCCGGGCGGAGATGTTCTTTCAGGTGATCAAAAACTTCCTCTTTGGTTGTCTCGATGATCTCGTCGCGTTTATCTTCTCCGACAACTTCGAGATCTTCAAAATTTTCCAGGATAGTTTCCGCTCCCATATTGGAAGTCATGATAATGATCGTATTCTTAAAATTGGCCACCCGACCGCGGTTGTCCGTGAGGCGCCCGTCATCCAGTACCTGCAATAAAATATTGAAGGTATCCGGATGGGCTTTTTCGATCTCATCCAGCAGGATAATGGAGTAGGGGGACCGGCGCACGGCTTCGGTCAGCTGGCCGCCCTCATCGTAACCTACATAACCCGGAGGCGCACCCACGAGTCGACTGACGGTGTGCCGCTCCTGGTATTCGCTCATATCGATCCGAATGATCGCTTTTTCATCATCGAAAAGGACTTCCGCCAGCGCTTTGGCCAATTCCGTTTTACCCACCCCGGTAGGGCCCAGGAAGATGAATGAACCGATGGGGCGGTTGGCGTCCTGTAGTCCGGCCCGACTGCGCCGTACCGCGTCACTTACGGCCCGTACGGCCTGGTCCTGACCGATAAGACGCTTGTGGATCTCCGCTTCGAGATGGATCAATTTGTCTTTTTCACTCTGCAGCATTTTGGCTACGGGGATTCCCGTCCATCGCGCTACCACTTCGGCTATATCATTGGCCGTTACGGCCTCATTGGTAAATCGCTTTTCGTCGGGCAGGTCATCCAGTTTTTCCTCCGCAGCCCGCAGCATGGCTTCCTGTTCCTGCAGCTCACCGTAGCGGATCTTGGCAACAGTTTCGAAGTCACTATCCCGTTCGGCTTTATCTGCGACCATTTCCAGGTCTTCTATCTTTTTTCGGATATTCTGAATGGTATCAACGATCTCTTTTTCGTTGTGCCAGCCGGCCCGGAGACCATCGCGTCTTTCCTTGGCGTTTGCGATCTGTTCGTTGATCGCATTCAGTTTGTTGGGATCCTTTTCCCGTTTAATGGCTTCTCTTTCGATCTCCAGCTGGCGTACCCGGCGATCCCACTCATCGACTTCCTCCGGTACGGAGTCCAGTTCCAGGCGCATTTTTGCGGAAGCTTCGTCGATCAGGTCGATCGCCTTGTCGGGCAGGTAGCGGTCCGAAATGTAGCGATGGCTCAGTTCCGCCGCCGCGATCAGCGCTTCGTCCAGGATCTCGATCTTGTGATAAACCTCGTATTTTTCCTGAATACCGCGTAGAATGGAGATCGTATCCTCTACACTCGGTTCGTCGATCAGTACGGTCTGGAACCGTCGGACCAGCGCCTTGTCCTTTTCAAAATATTTCTGGTATTCGTCGAGGGTCGTTGCTCCGATCGTCCGGAGCTCGCCGCGGGCGAGGGCTGGTTTCAGGATATTGGCGGCATCCATCGCTCCGTTGCCACCACCGGCACCGATCAGCGTATGGATCTCGTCAATAAACAGGATGATCTCACCTCCGGATTCCGTAACCTCCCGGATGAGCCCTTTCAGTCTTTCTTCAAACTCTCCCTTATACTTGGCTCCGGCGATCAGGCCGGCAATATCCAGCGTAAAGATCTTTTTGGTTTTAAGATTTTCGGGAACATCACCCTTGACGATACGCCAGGCGATCCCCTCTACGATGGCGGTTTTACCTACTCCGGATTCACCGACGAGGATGGGGTTGTTCTTTTTGCGCCGGGAAAGGATATGCAGTACCCGGCGGATCTCTTCATCCCGTCCGATGATCGGGTCGAGTTTACCCGTTTCAGCGCGTTCGTTGAGGTCGATGGCAAATTTGCGCAGGGCATTATAGCTGCCCTCGGTACTTTGCTCGGTTACCTTTTTGCCTTTTCTCAACTCCTCAATAGCGTCGCGCATACCTTTATCGTTTGCGCCCAGCTTTTTTAGCAATTTGGCCCCGGCATCGGTTCCCTGAACGATGCCCAGCAACATCAATTCAACGGAAATGTATTCATCTCCGAAATCCTTGAGCATGTTTTTTGCCCGACTGAGCGCCCGGTTGGCGTCGTTGGTGAGGTATTGTTTTTCGGCCCCCTTTACTTTGGGGTAATTTTGAATGCCAGATTCCAGATCTTCCCGCAGAGCAGCTAGGTTCACATTTACTTTTTGCAAAACAAAGGTGATAACATCTTCGTCGGTCTCCATCATTCCTTTCAGCAGGTGAATGGTATCTACCTGTTGCTGGTCAAGGCCGGCGGCGATGCGCTGTGCTTTTAAAATGGCTTCCTGGGCTTTTATCGTGAAATTGTCGTAGGTCATTAAATCACTTCTTTGTGAGATCCAAATATAAGCAATGCTTATTATAAACAACGAGTGCTAAGAAGGGGCTTATTTCCTAAAGAGCAGAAAATTTATCGGTAGACCTAGGAGGATTATCGACGAGGCAGGTTATGAAACGGGGCGCGAGAAGGTGTGGTGGAAGTGTTTATCGCGGGAATGGAAACAAAATAAGCTACAAAAGGGCATATATGCAAAGAGCAGGGTAGGGCCCCTGCTCTTTGCCATGTCCTCTCGGTGGACAACGATCAATGTACCCCATTCGGGCTACCGGTAACGGCCAGGGATGCTTCCTCATGGAATTTCAGCCCACGAACGGAGCGGTATTCCGCCAGGTGGGCAAGATACTGTTCCAGCGCGTGCCGCGTATCGGATTCGATCAGCGGATAAAGCGGCTGGTCGAGCGCTTTGACCAGTTCCAGCGCGGACTGGACTTTTTCATCCCAACTGGCGAAGTAGGTATCGAGGTCGTATTTGCCTACTTTTTGCCGGCAATTGGGTTGGGCACAGGAGAGCGGCATTTCGGCTTCCAGGTTGAACAGACCGTACTCATCGGTGATCTCTTCGTCCGGATAAATATCCCGGATGGCGATCTCAAAGCCATAACCCGTACTCATCGTATTGCAATTGCAACAGTGGTTGACGTATTTGGCATGATCCCAACTGAGGATACGGTATCCCCGTTCATCGATATAGCTGTATTTTTCGACAGCTTCCTGTAGTACAGGTGTCAGCAGTGCGTATTGATCGGCACTTACCTCCAGTTCCAGGGCGTCCTTCACGTAGACAATAGTACCCTTAGGGATGAACCGGGTCGCAAAAACCCCGCATCCTATGGCACCATTGATGAACCGCACCTGGGTGTTCGGATGCATCATGTGTTGCTAAGTTTGTAATAATGTTGGGAAATAAAGATGGGACTAATCCTCATCGTCTAACTGATCGTAGTACAGCAGATCGTCTTCATCTTCGAAATCTTCGGATAATTGGTAACGGTTAATCTTGTATTTAGTCTTGTTAACCGGTGTGAGGCGCCTGCGTCGGGGCCCTTCTGAAGTGTGGTTTTGAGCGGGAGCATTTTGCTTTTGCTTCCCGGTCTTCTTTTTATCTTTCATGATAAAAATAAAAGTGCAGCTAAATCAGCTGCGTGACTTTAGTTAGAAAAACAATATAAAATTGAGGAAAAAAATTATAAAAGTCAATACTTAATTTATCCGTTCTGCCCCTGTTGGGCTACTTCTTTTTCCGTACTCTTTGCGGGCCTTAATAAGGACGCCAATACTCCGATGAGCAGTGCTGCAAAAATAACCACCAGCGAAACCCATCCGGGCAGGTGAACGTACTCGTGCGCCAGCATTTTCAGGGCCACAAACACCAGAATAAATACCAGACTGTATTTCAGGTAGACAAAACGGTTGAGCATATTGGCCAGTACGAAATACAGTGAACGCAACCCAAGAATGGCAAAAATATTGGAGGTGAATACCAAAAACGGGTCCGTAGTGATCGCAAAGATGGCTGGTATAGAATCAAAGGCAAACATGATATCGGTGGTCTCCACCATCACCAGCGCTACAAAAAGGGGCGTACCGGCGCGAATGTGCCGGATCTTGACAAAGAATTTTTCACCGTAATAGGATTTAGTGATCGGAAAGTATTTCCGCAGCAGCCGGATCGTCGGGTTTTTGTTCGGATGGACCTCTTCGCTGGACGTCAGCATTTTATAAGCTGAATACAGCAGGAATATCCCAAAAACGTAGATCATCCACTGGAACTGTTGCAGCAGGACAATACCAAATGCGATCATTACACCCCGGAAGAACAGGGCTCCGAGAATTCCCCAGAACAAAACCCGGTGCTGGTACTGCTCCGGCACCTTGAAATAGGCAAATATCAGCGCGATCACGAAGATATTATCCATACTGAGGGACTGCTCCACCAGATAACCGGTCAGGTAGTCGATAGCGGCCTCCATACCCCCCATGGGGCTTTCGATCCAGTTCTCTTCGTATGCGAAATAGACGAAAATACTGAAGGCAAGAGACAGGCTCACCCAAAGTGTGGTCCATCCGGCAGCCTCACGGGTGCTGATCACATGGGAGCGCCGGTTGAAAACGCCCAGGTCCAGGGCCAGTAAGATGAATACCAGTATTAAAAATCCTATCCAAAACCACATTCTGACAAACTCTATAACGATGAAATCGGGTGTAACTCTTTATAGAGTAACCCTGCTGGTAATAAATAGTTTGATGCAACCAGCGGTATAAAGACTAACTTTTACCTAAAAGTCACTTCTCTCTTTCTCAATGAGAGAAAAAATCCCTAACGGCTCTCAACTGCTCACTATTCCCCAGAATAATGAAGCTACTATTGGGCAGAAAGGCCGTATCCGGCGGTGGATTGACGATGTATTTACCGTTCGGTTGCTTGTAACCGATGATGTTGGCCCCGGTTGCATGGCGTACGCCCAGTTCCCGGATGGTCTTATGCTGATATTCGGGAGAAAGCTTGTCAAAGCTGATCTCTTCAAAGCCGATATCGGAATGAAAATCATTGGTCAGGAAGGAAAAGAACTCCACCGCACTCGGTTTGCTCACCAGGGTGGCCATATAGAAACCTCCGATCTGGTCGGGCATCACAACGTGGTTGGCACCGGCTTTGAGCAATTTTTTGTTGGTGCGGGGATCCCGGGCCCGACTGATGATCTTAATCTCCGGATTGATCTGCCGGGCCGTCAGTACAATAAAGACGTTTTCGGAATCGTCGGGCAAAGCCGAGATAATGGCCGCCGCCCGGTCGATACCGGCTTTCTCCAGCGTTTCATCGGTGGTGGCATCCCCTTCGATGTAGAGAATGGGGTCTTCACTTTTCTGGATGTTCTCGATCAGTTCGGGGTCTTTGTCGATCACAATGTAGGAGAGCTTGTGGTCGTCAAAATGGGCAGCCGCTTCTCTCCCGTATTTGCCGTAGCCGCAGAGTATGATGTGATCTTCCAGTTTTGCAATTCGGTTATTGATCAAATTGAGGTGCATTTTTTTGAAAATTTCTCCCTGAATGATGAAGTAGGAAAAAACCGCCAACAAATACGCAAAAATTCCAATGTTGGCCAAAATTAAAATAGTGGTAAAGATCCGTCCGGCAATATCCAGCGGTTGTACTTCCGTGAAGCCTACCGTGGAAATGGTAATGATGGTCATGTAGATGGCCTCCTCCGCCGAATAGTTCTCCAGGATCATATACCCCAGCGTACCCAGCAGCAATTCGGCCATCAACAGGCCCAGCGCCAGTTGCAGGTTCATCAGCGAGGATGGAACGGAATAGCCCCAGCCAAGGTTAAGGAACCGATCTTTTTTTTCTTTTTTAATAGCCATAGTGCTACAATCGGGTCATTAGACGTTCAAGAGATTCTTTCAACAATCGTTCCATCTTTTCGGAGCTGAACGGCATCTGACCGTTCATGTCCAGGGCGATGAAACCGTGAACCAACGCCCACCAGTTCATAAAAGTGCTTTCGGAATCAGCGACCCCCGCCTGGGCGAGAATGCGGTAAACGACCGAAGCCGCTTTCTGTAGCCCCTTGCTTTCCTCATCGGACGGACAGTGAATGCCACCGAGATTGAACATGACCTGATAGTATTCGGGTTTTTCCCGTGCGAATTTCCAACTGGCCAGTCCCGCTTCGACTAATTGTTTCTTGGGAGGCAGGGACGGATCGAGTGCCTTTTCTACCGCCTGCTGAATTCTTTCGAACCCTTCTTCCCGCAGCAGCAGCAGGAGTTGGTCTTTATTACCGAAATGCTCGTAGATCACCGTGGTGCTGTATTCCACCTTTTCGGCCAGTTTGCGCGTCGTGACGGCTTCCCAGCCGTTCTTCCGGGCGAGACTCCGGGCGGATTTCAGGATCTTTTTTCGCAGTTCGGCTTTTTGCCTGGCTTTTCGTTCTTTTATCCCCATAGGCTGTTTTAGAAATCACTTTTTCAAAAAGTAACAATGTTATCTCTGTCGACAAATCTAAGTGTTGTGTTTGCGTAAAGCAAGGTAAACACTGGCTAATTTTAAAATAAGCACCTAAAATAGAATATCTTTAAGCTTGTAATCACCATCCTAGATTATGGCAAAGCATAAGGATCCGTTCAAAGCCAGAATTTCCTATACCTCTCCCGAAGATCCGCTTTTTCGCCGGTTGCTGATGGGGACGGTGGAATACGCTACCGGAAGAAAAAGACTGGAAAAGGTCTATTCCCGGGTGAAAAAAATACAGCCGGGCCGGGGAGAAGTCTGGCAACTCATACTGGACGAACTGGACGTCAGTATGATCTTTGATGAAGCCCAGCTGCAAAAGGTCGCTCCGGACGGGCCGGTGATCGTCATTGCCAATCATCCCTTCGGGGTGGTGGACGGCCTGATCCTGGGACATCTCCTGTCCCGGATGCGCGATCGATACTTTGTACTCGTCAACGAGGTACTTTGTCGGGAAGAACTACTTGCACCCTACTTCCTGCCGATCGATTTCCGGGAAACCAAGGACGCCTTACAGACGAATATCCAAACCCGAAAAACCGCCCTTGAACGCCTCCAGGCCGGCGAGATGATGGGCATCTTTCCTTCGGGAGGAGTCGCAACTGCTCCCAAAATGTGGAAAAAGGCGGAAGACCTGGAGTGGAAACGCTTCGTGGTTAAACTCATTCAGCAGACCCGGGCGACCGTGCTGCCGATGTATATCCACGGCCGCAACAGCCGGCTCTTTCAACTGGCCAGTCAATTTAGCCTGAGTTTACGGTTGAGCTTGTTGCTGAACGAAGTGAAAAATAAGATCGGCAAAACAGTATTGATCTCCATCGGAGAGCCGATCCCTTTTACGGAAATTGCCCACCTGAAGGACCGGCAGGAGTTGCTGGACCATTTGCGGCAAACCACCGAAATGCTATCATCAAAAATTCCCGGGGTACTATGAGTTTTTTACTAAGAGATCTGGAATCGGCCCTACCGCAGGATATTGTTGAGAAAGGATTGCAATACCTTGCTTCGGATCTGGTGGACAACTTAGCGGAGCAAGATGGACAATGGGAGGCAGATGTGCAGGGAACGCACAACTATAAAGTAAATATTGATCTGGTCGGGGATCAGGTGGAAAACTGGTTTTGTGACTGTCCCTACGATTGGGGACCGGTTTGCAAACACGTGGCGGCGGTGCTCTTTGCGATCCGTACGGATAAAGGAGAATCGGATCTGGCCAAAATGCCTTATTTCACCAAAATCAGGGCACAAACAGAAGAAGCGGACCCATCCAACGAGAATGAAGCTCACCCCGAATAAAATTATTGCTTATGAGTCAGGAACTACAGACTGTCTGTTACCGTGTTCAACTGAAAGCTGATTCGCTGGATAGTGTCTACGAATGGTCCCGGGAGCTCAACGGTCGCCAGCCGGAAGCCCTGCAAACGCTGGAAGAGGAAGGTATTTTCCTGGAAAGTGTCTTTCTGGAACGCACCGATACAGGAAATTACCTGATCTACTACATGAAAATGCGGGATCCGAAAAAGGCTGCGGAAATCTTTGCCGCGTCTAAGCACCCGATTGATGAATACCATCGAAATTTTCAGCGTGCGACCTGGGAAAAAGGAGAACGGCTGGAGTTACTGCTCGACCTGGATAGAATGAAGCTCAATCTCTAAGCAGCATCTTCCTGTCGGATCACCTCCTCCAAACTCTGCCGGTGAAATTTCACCCCGAATCCGTCGTAAGACAACTGTACATCCGCATTGATGGCCTTCGCCAGGCCGTGGGTTTTGAACGGCAGCGCAGGAAAGCGGGCCACAAAATCCTCCAACGGCTGATCGATGACAAACTCTACATGTTCAAAGCCCTCCGGATAGGGGCTGCCCGCTTTCGGAGCCGGCAGTTCCAGCACATATATCTCCCGCTCCTGGTAACGGATCGGCTCGCGCAGCCGAAAACTGGCGATCGGCCGTCCGCCGATGAGATTTTCACCGAGTAAATGGCCGATACCAGCCAAGTTGGTCTTTAGATCCTCGTAGCGTTCGTGGTCTGCTACCCGGTAGCAGATGTGATCCAGCTCATAATTGCTGACGTCGATGCCGTCATTTGCTAATACGGAAAAAAGCTGATCGAGGAAAGAGGTGGGAGCACCGAGGAGTTGATCGATGGGAGTCATGGAAAGGAGATGAAATAGATATGCCAAGGTAGATATGCCAGAAAGAGATATGCCAGATTTTTAAAATCTGGCATATCTGTTACGTTTAGACGGCTACCGCACCGTACAACTGCTCCCGCTGGGCTTTAATGCTATCCGATTCCAGATAATCATCAAAGTTCTGCAGGCTGTCGATCATGCCGCCCGGGGCGATCTCGACGATCCGGTTGGCAACGGTGCTAAGCAGTTTGTGGTCATGCGATGCGAAGATCATGTTCCCTTTGAAATCGGTCAGGGCGTTGTTGAGGGCCGTGATGGATTCCAGATCAAGGTGGTTGGTTGGTTCGTCCAGCAGTAGGAAGTTAGGCTGGTTGAGCATCATCTTGGAGAGCATGCAACGCACCTTTTCTCCTCCGGACAGTACCCCGGATTTCTTGTGCACTTCTTCTCCCGAAAAGAGCATCCGGCCCAGGAAGCCGCGGATGAACTGCTCATCTTTCTCTTCGGAGAACTGACGGAGCCAGTTGATCAGGTCCAGATTGTTTTCCGCGGAGAAATAAGCGTCATTCTCGTTCGGCAGGTAATCGAAGGTGATGGTCTGTCCCCATTCTATCGTGCCGGTCTTGGGTTTGATCTCTCCCGCCAGGATCTGGAAGAAGGCCGTGATGGCCGAACTTTCCTTGCTGAGCAGACCGATCTTTTCGTCCCGGTTCATGACGAAGCTCACCTTGCTGAACAGCAATTCACCCTGCTCGTTCTCGTAGCTGAGATTGTCTACGCGCAGGATCTGATCACCCGGCTCGCGCTCGGGCTGGAAATTGATAAAGGGATACTTCCGGGTAGAAGGTTTGATCTCTTCCAGGTTCAGCTTATCGAGTGCCTTTTTCCGGCTGGTGGCCTGCCGTGATTTCGAGGCATTGGCGCTAAACCGCTGGATGAACTCCATCATTTCCTTCCGCTTCTGCTCGGTCTTTTTGTTCCGGTCGGCCATCTGTTTGGCCATCAACTGGCTACTTTCGTACCAGAAGGTGTAGTTACCGGTATAGAGCTGGATGCGCTGAAAGTCGATGTCCACCATGTGGGTACACACCATATCGAGGAAATACCGGTCGTGAGACACCACGATCACGGTATTTTTAAAATCTGCGAGGAAATCGGCCAGCCAGGAAACGGTTTGGGCGTCCAGGTCGTTCGTAGGCTCATCGAGCAGCAGAATGTCCGGATCGCCGAACAGCGACTGTGCCAGCAGTACCTTCACTTTTTCCGGCCCGCTCAATTCCTTCATCTGCTTGTAGTGCAGACTCTCGTCGATCCCCATATTGCTGAGGAGTTCGGCGGCATCACTCTCCGCGGTCCAGCCACCCATTTCACCGAAAGTATTCTCCAGCTCAGCGGCGCGCAGGCCGTCCGCGTCCGAAGCATCCGGGTCCATGTAGATGGCGTTTTTCTCCACCATGATATCGTACAGCTCTCGGTAACCCATGATCACGGTATTGAGCACTTCTTCCTCTTCGAATTCGAAGTGGTTCTGCTTCAATACCGCCATGCGGTTGCCGGGCTCGATATTTACCTTACCGCGGTTGGGGTCGATCTCGCCGGACAGAATTTTAAGAAAAGTAGACTTACCGGCTCCGTTGGCACCGATTACACCGTAGCAGTTGCCCGGGGTGAATTTGAGATCTACCTCGTCAAACAGAATTCTTTTTCCGTATTGTAATCCTAAGTTGCTAACTGATAGCATTCAAGTGGTTTTTTTAGTATTTGATCTGTAGCGGTCAGTCATCAGGCCACCGGAAATACGGGTCGCAACTGATGACTGACCGACTAGAACTATCGATTTATTATTTCTCTACACTTACCAGCAGGTTAAGTTCACCCGGCAGCTCAATTTCCGTGCCGTTCTTCACCTCCGGGGTCAGTTCGAGACTTTCCGCCAGGGTTTCGGCCTGGATATAATTTCCGTACTGCCGGATGGCCGATGCTACCGCATCGTGTTGCTGTAGACGCACGTGAATGCGATCGGTCACTTCGAAATCCTTGTCCTTCCGGATATTCTGGATCCGGTTGACCAGATCGCGGGCCATGCCTTCGGCTTCCAGCTCGGGAGTGATGGTTACATCCAGCGCCACGGTGATGTCTCCGTCACTGGCTACCTGCCAGCCCGGGATGTCTTCCGTTACGATATCAAAATCTTCCAGCGTAAGATCGTAGGTAGTTCCATTGACCTCAAGTTGGAAGGAGTTCGTTTTTTCTACCTGGGTGATCGCGGCCTGATCGAGCTGGCTGATCACCTGTACGGCTCCTTTCATGTCCTTACCCAATCTCCGGCCCAGAGTCTTAAAGTTGGGTTTGGCCTTTTTCTTCACGATACCGTCCGTATCGGTCACGTATTCGATCTCCTTGATATTGACTTCCGCGAGGATCAGATCCTGTACAGCATCCACCCGTTTTTGGAAATCGGCATCCAATACCGGCAGCAGGATCTTCTGCAGCGGCTGTCGTACGCGGATGGAGTCTTTTTTCCGGAGGGAAAGCACCAGGGAAGAGATCCGCTGGGCGTAATCCATGCGCTGTTCCAGTTCTACATCGATCAGGCTCGTGTCCGCTTGCGGGAAATCGGTCAGGTGGACCGATTCGTGTTGTTCTTTCCCGGTTACACCGTTCAGGTTGCGGTAGAGCCAGTCGGTAAAGAAAGGTGCTACCGGCGCGGACAGTTTAGCGACCGTCAGCAGGCACTCGTACAGCGTCTGGTAGGCAGCGCGTTTGTCATCGCTGTAATCTCCTTTCCAGAAGCGGCGGCGGTTGAGCCGGACGTACCAGTTACTCAGGTGCTCATCCACAAAATTCATGATCTTGCGGGTAGCGGCGGTCGGCTCGTAGTTGGCGTAATCTTCGGTGACATCCCGGATCAGCGTGTGCAGCATCGAGATGATCCAGCGGTCGATCTCCGGACGTTTACCGGCCGGGATCACATCCTGGCTGTAGTCGAAACTATCCAGATTGGCGTAAAGCGCGAAAAAGGAGTACAGTTCAAATACCTTACGGAAATACCGCCGGCTGATATCGGCCACCCCTTCGCTGTCGAATTTCAGATTGTCCCAGGGGTCGGAGTTGGAGATCATGTACCAGCGGGTGGCATCAGCACCGTAGGTCGCCAGCGTCTCGAACGGATCCACGGCATTGCCCAGCCGTTTGGACATTTTCGCACCGTTCTTATCCAGTACCAGACCATTGGACACCACGTTCTTGAACGCTACGCTATCGAAAACCATCGTGCCGATCGCGTGCAGGGTGTAGAACCAACCCCGGGTTTGGTCAACGCCCTCGGCGATAAAGTCTGCCGGGTAATTGCGTTCAAATTTTTCTTTATTCTCAAACGGATAGTGCCACTGCGCGTAGGGCATGGAGCCGCTGTCGAACCAGACGTCGATCAGGTCCAGCTCCCGGTACATGGGTTCGCCGTCCGCACTCACCAGCACGATATCATCGATGTAGGGACGGTGCAGATCCGCGGGCACTTCCTGCTCCATGCCCAGTTTGGCGTTGGCCTTTTCGATCTGCTCCTGCAGATCGGCGATAGAACCAACACAGTGTTCCTGCTTGCCGTCCTTGGTTCTCCAGATCGGTAATGGGATGCCCCAGTAACGGGAACGGGAAAGGTTCCAGTCCTGCAGGTTTTCCAGCCATTTACCGAAACGTCCTTCGCCCGTAGCGGCGGGTTTCCAGTTGATGGTCTGGTTCAGTTCGTACATCCGCTCCTTCATACTGGAGGCACGTACAAACCAACTGTCCAGCGGGTAATACAGTACCGGCCGGTCCGTCCGCCAGCAGTGGGGATAGGAGTGCTCGTATTTTTCGGAAACGAAAAGTTTATTCTCTTCTTTCAGTTTGATCGCGATATCGGCATCTACCGGACGTTCTTCTTCCTGTCCGTAGTCCTTGACGTAGCGACCGGCAAAGTCGGTCACTTCCTTCACGAAGCGGCCCTGGCGATCCACCAGCGGCATGGGATTGTCCGCTTCATCCTTCACCATCAGGGGAGGGATGCCGTATTTCTGCGCTACCCGAAAGTCATCGGAACCGAAGGTTGGGGCGATGTGGACAATACCCGTACCGTCTTCGGTAGAGACGAAATCACCGAGCAATACTTTGAAGGCCGGTTTATCGGGTACCACGTAGGGTAGCAGTTGCTCGTATTCCATCCCTTCCAGGTCTTTACCCTTCACTTCCTCCACGATCTCGAGGTAGGGGATGGGTTTGTTGCCCGGTTTCATATCTTCCGGTTGGAGATCCGCATTTTGCTCGCTGAAGTAAGCCCCCATCCGGTCTTTCGCCAGGATCACCACAATGGGTTCCTGGGTGTAACGATTGAAGGTGCGCACTTTTACGTAAGTGATCTTTTCCCCAACCGCCAGCGCAGTATTCGAGGGGAGCGTCCAGGGAGTGGTCGTCCAGGCCAGGAAATATTCGTTATCCTTTCCTTTTATCTTGAACTGCGCTACCGCCGAGATATCCTTGATCATCTGGTAGGCATTCGGCATATTGAGCTCGTGACTACTCAGTCCCGTACCGGCAGCCGGCGAGAACGGCTGGATCGTAAAGCCTTTATACAGCAGGTCTTTATCGTACAACTGGCGCAGCAGCCACCAAACGGTTTCGATGTACTCATTTTCGTAGGTGATGTAGGGATTATCCAGGTCCACCCAGTAGCCCATCTTGCGGGTGATGTCATCCCACATATCCTTATAGCGCATTACCGTCTCGCGGCACTTCTGGTTGTACTCCTCTACGGAAATGGTCTTACCGATGTCCTCTTTGGTGATGCCCAGTTCTTTTTCTACGTTCAGTTCGATGGGAAGACCGTGGGTATCCCAGCCGCCTTTGCGTTCAACGCGCTGCCCCTGCATGGCGTGAAAACGGCAGAAAATATCTTTGATGGCCCGGGCCATAACGTGGTGAATACCCGGCTTTCCGTTTGCGGAAGGCGGTCCTTCGTAGAAGACAAAACTATTCTTGGGATCGCGTTGCTCAACACTGCGGTCAAACACGTTCTCCTGCTCCCAAAAGGCAAGGATCTCCCGATCGATCTCGGGTAGGTTGAAATTTTTAAATTCCTGGTACATCGGTCCGCTTTTTAAAAAACAGCTGCAAAGATAGACATAAAAAAAGCTCCGGCAAATCGCAATCTGCCGGAGCTTTTTTCTTAGGACAATAGCATCTCATCGCAGATTGCAGGGCAAGCTGGTAATAATAATGCTAATAATTATGTGCTGAAATGTTTTCATGTCCTGAATTGAACTGCAAATTTAGGCCCTTTTGCGAGAAGATGCAAGTAGACGCCGGTAATCTTCCGATAAAGTTACACCTACTGCACCATGGCCATTACCCTACTTTTTTTGACTAAAATGGCGCTTGAATCTTATATCTTCCGTTTGTATCCAAATCAGGGGCCTTAATACCGTTCAGGCTGCACCAGATCCGGACCACCCCGGTGGGCATAGTGCAGATAATCACCTTGGGGATGCGGGAGTTGTTCCCGGCATTCATCCGAACACAGATTGACCAGCATCGGAATGTAATCAGTGCCCACATAGAGCGTAATCCAGAACTGCCGGATCTCTGCGTAGGGCAGTTCCTGGCGGCAAATGCTGCAATGCACGGTATCTCCGCCGTATTCGAAGCGATGGTCTTCAAGCCCGGGAAAGGGCATCCTGTTTTTAAAATTTCCGTAAAGGGCCCGCGTACTGATCCGGCTATCAACTAATTTTTTACAATTGGTGATCTCGTACGGAAACCAATGCAGTTGGTAGGAAGTGTAGGGATCAAAATCCTGCAGGTTTTCCATTTCCCCGATCTGGGGAGGAATATATTTTAGCTTGCTACCGTATAGATCCATGACCTTAACCTCTTTTAGCTTTCCGATCGATTCGGGAAGGACCTGGATCTCCTTAAAATAATCGCGGCCAATCGCTGACCTGGGTTCGAACTTCGGTCTGCCGTCAGCAGCTACTTCTTCCACATAGTCCAGCAGTTTTTTCCAGGCATCTGAGTTTTTATTTTGGTGCCTCGGGCAGATGATCCTTTTCATGGCTTAGGGATTGGGTTATCGAATTAACTGATTTGGGTGGGAATTGGTTCCTGGGGGGAGTTGGAGAGGGGGAGATTTGGAGAGGGGGTGACCTGGGGATGGGGAGATTTGGAGATGGGGGGACTTGGAGAGGGGGAGCGAACTGGTGTTGCCGGATACGGTGATTATTACTTTAAACATGGGCTGTTTGAGAACTTGAGAGGATCGTGGTATTTAATCATGCGGCTATGTTTTAATTTTAAGAACAATGTTTGTATACTGTCCGTTTATACTTGTTATTATTTTTTAATGAGCCTTAACCTGCAAATTTTATGATAAATCTTTCTGTCCTGTTAGAAGATAGTGCCCGGAAATATCCGACCAAGGATGCTTTTGTATTTATGGATACCCATGTGAGTTTCGCCCAGGTCAACGGTGCGGCGAATCAGGTTGCGAACGGACTAAAAGCGGCCGGGATCCAAAAGGGTGACCGGGTTGCTTTGAGCTGCCTGAATGTACCTTACTTTCCCATGGTCTATTTTGGGATCCTGAAAGCCGGGGCTATTGTTGTGCCGATGAGCGTACTGCTCAAAAGGGAAGAAATCGCCTATCATCTGCAGGATTCGGGAGCCAAAGCTTACTTCTGCTTTGAAGGAACGCCGGAATTACCCATGGCCCGGGAAGGTTACGCCGGATTTGAAAAAACGGATGCTTGTGAACAGTTCTACGTCATTACGGCGGACCCCAAGGCAGCTTCGTCAATCGAAGGCACCAAGACGATGGGCATGCTCATGGCCAATCAGTCTCCGGTATTCGAAAATGTAGTTACCTCTGCGGACGACACGGCCGTTATCATTTACACCTCCGGGACTACCGGCAAACCCAAAGGGGCCGAATTATCCCACTCCAATCTGGTACACAACGCTATCCTTTCCGTCAATATCCTGGATCTGGATCCGGAGGATAAGCAACTGATCGTGCTGCCCCTGTTCCACATTTTTGCGATGACTGTACTGATGAATGCGGGATTGTACCGCGGTTCTACCAGTGTACTCCTTCCTCGCTTCGATGCGGAGCAGGTACTGGGGCTCATGGAAAAACATCGCATTTCCATTTTTGCGGGCGTACCCACCATGTACTGGGGACTGCTCAACTACGAGAATACCAAATTCGATCTGAAGGTGATTGCCGAAAGCCTAAAAACCTGCGTCTCGGGCGGGGCCGCGCTACCGGTGAATGTGTTGGAAAATTTTGAGAAAAAATTCAATGTCCCCATTTACGAAGGTTACGGCATGTCGGAAGGCTCGCCGGTAGTTACCTTTAATCAGAAAGCATTCGGTAAGAAGCCGGGCAGTGTGGGTACGCCGGTTTGGGGCGTAGAAGTAAAAATTGTGGATGCGGATGATAATGAGGTACCCGTCGGGGAAAAGGGCGAACTGGTGTATCGGGGCCACAATGTCATGAAAGGCTACTTCAATAAGCCGGAGGCCAATAAAAAAACACTGAAAAATGGCTGGTTACATTCCGGAGATGTAGCCATTAAGGATGAAGACGGTTTCTTCTTCATTGTCGACCGGACCAAAGAAATGATCATCCGTAAGGGACTGAACGTTTACCCCCGCGAAATTGAGGAGGTCATGATGCAACACGATGCCGTTTCCATGGTTGCGGTGATCGGGGTCCCCAATGACGAAGCCGGAGAGGAGATCAAAGCTTGTGTGGTGTTGCATAAAGGGCACGAGATCCCGGAAGAGGACCTGAAAGCCTGGACCAAAGAACACATAGCGGCCTACAAGTACCCGCGCATCATTGAATATATGGACGCTTTGCCGATGAGTGCGACGGGCAAGATCCTCAAGAAGGAATTGAGGTGATCCCGTAGCTTCGACTTCCCGGGGAAAATCATCGCTCCCGTCTTAAAAAATCTCAATCTCATAAATTCTCGAGGGCCTGGAGGCTTGTACATGTTGTGGTGTTACATCCAGACAGCCGCTGACGAATAAATGCTTACCGTCAGCGGAAAAGGCAAGCCCGATAGGCCGATTAAAATGCGCGGTGAGAGCATCTCCTTTTGGTAAGAGTTTGGTGCCGGACCCGGCAAAGACAGTTACCGTACCAATAGCGTCGATCTTATAGATACGATGGGTGGAAGTGCCGGCTATGTAGAGGTCACCGCGATGGTACGTGAGATAACCGGTCCAGGATAAGAAAGGAGGGAGATAATCCGGCGGAACAAATGTGGGGATTTGGGCAAATTTCGAGGTCTGGCCATCCGGAGTAATTTTAATTATCGCTCCGTTTTCCCGGTTCATGGAGGCAAAAAGATTGCCGGCGTCGTCTCCGGTGAGGCCCCGCACGCCGGGTTCGATAACAGCTACCAGATCTCCGGTGCCATCTGGTAAGATCCTGATCACTGCTCCGGTCTTGCGATCGGCTATAAAGATCTCATCTTTGGCATTAATGAAGATCCCGTCCGGTTCGGAAAGCTCCGGACCCGCGTATTCAAACATTTTCATGACGCCATTGTCATCAATTTTCAGGATCTGGCCCGCGAAAGTATGGGCCATGTAAAAATTACCCCGGCTGTCAAATGCACTGCCTCCCATCACGCCAAATAACTGATTGGGAGCAGTGAAAGATGCCGCTGCATCAAAAAAATGCACCGGTGAGGTTTCCGTGTTGCTTCCGCTCAGGTCAGCAACGATATCGTACGGACTCATGGCCAGCGTACCCTGATCACTTATGGCCAAATTTCCGGCTCCGGTTTCCAGTGAACTGGAATAGGGCTTCACCAGGTTATTTTGGGCCGGGACGAGGTCCACTTCACTGTACGCTAAGGACGGACGCCATAAACCAGGATCTTTAGGTGCCGATACGACTGCCGTCCGGTAAGACGCCCCCTCCATTATTTGATCCCCATCGGTATCGAGCATTTGCTGCTTGAGCAATTTTCCCTGCACTGGAAAAATATCGTCCGGGGCGACTTCCACGTAGTGCGCTTCGGAGAGAGATTCGAGAAAGGAAAGATCATGGGTGGCCAGTTGGTTCGATTTCAGGAGGTATATGCGGTACAATTCGATAGGACTGGTATTGAATTGCTTGGTGAAATTTACTTCGATGTCGGACGCATTTCCCTGGTTGTCATTATCCCTCATCGATATATCCCTAACGGGTTCGAGATCCATCTTCTGGGCATCGTTTTCCTTTTGACAGGAAGTAGAGACGATGAGTAGTAGAGCAATGGTGAGTAGATAATGAGTTTTCCCGGTTCGGGCGTGTATGAAGTGCATAGTGGCCTTTTAATTTTTAGAGTGTAAACAGCAAAACCCACGCTCACCCCACCAGCATAGCCGCACCAAAGACCCCCGCACTATCCCCCAGTTTCGGCTTTAAAAACTTCGTATCCAAACGATTGTTGAAAACAAATTCCTTCACGCTTTCTACTCCTTCCGTGTAGAGCAGGTCGATATTGCCCACGCCACCGCCGAGGACGACCACATCCGGATCCACTACATTGATGATATTGGCGATGCCTTTTCCGAAGAAGTGCAACAGCCGTTGAATGGTGCGGCTGGCGATCGGATCGGAACCCTCCTGATGGCGTTGGTAGATCTCCTTGAGCGAGCGCTTCTGACCGGCCAGCACCGCGTAAAATCTTTCCAGCGATGGGCCGGCGATCACTTTTTCGGTACAGCCGACGTTGCCGCAATAACACGGACCGCCCGAACCGTCGAGGTAAGTATGCCCCCATTCCCCGCCGATACCCTGGGCTCCGGTCAGGATCTGCCCATTGATCACCAGACCGCCGCCGACACCCGTGCCCATGATCACGCCGAAAACGACGGGTGCTCCCGGCATGACATCCTGTACGATGCCCATTTTAGCTTCCGCAATCGCGAAGCAGTTGGCATCATTGGCCATTTTTACGGGAATGCCGAGTGCTGCCTCCACATCGGCGTGGAAAGGTTTATGATTGAGGCAGGTCGTATTGCTGTTTTTCATCAACCCGGTCGGCGGATCGATCGTGCCCGGGGTGGCGATCCCGATCGTTTCCGGTTGTTGGCCTACGGCTTCTCCGATCAGGTCAACCAGCCGTTTGATCTGACGGACGATATGTTCGTAACCGTGTTCCTGTTCGGTGGGAATACGTTGCCGGTGCACGACACGCCAGTTGTCATTAGCGTCCAATACCGCTCCCTCGATCTTGGTGCCACCCAGATCAATGCCCCAGATATATGCCATCTTTTCTTCTTTTTTATGGAACGGTTTAAATTTTCCTTTCGCCGAAACGCAGTGAACGGTGTTTGCCGGAATAGCTGATCGGAAATTCGGTATCCGGGCGGTACGGGGCAAATGGCAGAAGCCGGGAGCCGCCGTGCTTTGCGCGCAGCAAAAAGAGGAAAGATTAAACAACTCCTGTGTGAAAACAAATTTAAAACTCCTATTGGGAATCCCTAATAAAGCTCACTGTTTTCTTAACTTTGCCGGATATTTTGGCTTTTCAGGCTTTTGTTGAAAAGTACGTTGCAGTTGACGGTGATCAGTAGACAGCAAAACGAGTTCCGGAGATATACCGGTAAATGATCACTCAGAATCTATCCATTACTGAATACCCGTCACTGCCGATTGACTACAAGAACGATGGGAAATTCAAAGGCCAAAACGCAGGATGAGGAAATGCGTACGGCTTCGTGCTTTTTATTTGAATTGGAGACTAGTGTGGAGGAAGGCGATCACGCCATCTATCTGGCCGGGAATTTCAACGACTGGCATATCCACGACGAACGTTTTCAACTGACCCGAACCGCACCCGGGCATTTCGAACTTTGTATCCCGCTCGAAGAACTGCCGCCGGTATTGGAATACAAATACCACCGAGGTAGCTGGGATGAAGTAGAACTGGATCAGTACGGTAATGAGGTCTCCAACCGCATGGTCACTACCGAGGAAGGACATCGTCGCGATATAGTCGTGCGCTGGAAAACTTCCGGCCGCACCTACCCGCTGGAATTCCTGCCCCGCATCCAGGTGATATCCGATGCATTTGAGATCCCGCAACTGATCAAAACCCGCCGTATCGCAGCCTTGTTGCCGTACGATTACGATACTTCCGACAAGCGTTATCCGGTGCTGTACCTGCAGGACGGGCAAAACCTGTTTGATGATTACGCACCTTTCGGTAGCTGGGGAGTGGATAAGAAGCTCGCCATAATGGCCGAACGGGGCACCCACGAACTGATCATTATTGCTATCGATCACGCTGAGGATGAACGGATCGAGGAGTTTACGCCGAGTTACCGCACGCGATTGGGCGTAGGGCAGGGGAAAAAGTACGTCAGCTTTCTGGCCGATACACTTAAACCCTACGTGGATAGTCATTTTCGTACTCTGCCGGAACGGGAAAATACCGGGATCGGAGGCAGTTCGATGGGTGGATTGATCAGCATTTATGCCGGGTTGATGTATCCGAACATCTACAGCAAACTGATGATCTTCTCTCCTTCGCTCTGGGTTGCGCCGAACATTCATTTTCACGCCATACAGTTCCAGGATGTATTGCGCACCAAGGTGTATCTCTACGGAGGTGGCGCGGAAGGAGCCAACGTGATACCCAACATACAAAAACTTAAAGCGGCGCTGGAAAAGCAAGGTCAGGACCAGCGTATGCAATTTGAACTAGCCATAGACCCCAATGGGGAGCACAATGAAAAACGATGGGGGGAGGAGTTTCCACGAGCCATAGAATGGTTATATTTCGATAAAAAAAACTGAAACTCCCGAACTCCCAAAAGCCTAGATCATGACATTCGAATTTACAGCTACACCAAACCTTTCGCAAAAGGTCTCGATCATTCCTATTGCCGCCAATGATCAGTTGGAGGCGGAATTGAAAAAGATAGCCGAGATCACCGGCCTGAGCCTGGAGAGTTTTCAACAGGATTTTAAAGCGGACTACTGCGAGATCCTTCCACTTTACACCAAGGGACAAAAAGTATTTTTACTCGGATTGGGCCGGAAGGACCGAACCGTGGATATTGTACGTGCCTTTCGCACCCTGGCCCACCGGCAGAAAGAAAAACTGCCGGCAAACGTTGGCATCAGCTTTTTCCACGTACCGGATACCCCCGCCCTGCCCGTATGGGTAGAAGCCGCCGTCAACGGTTGCTATCTGGGGGGCTACCAGATGGGACGTTATAAGTCCGAGCGGAAAAATAAACCTGCGCTTTGGTCCGAAAACGCCGGCCTCACCCTGCAGGTTGCCGAAGATCAAAAAGCAGCCTGCCGGAAAGCGGCGGAAAAAGGACTGCAAATGGCGAAGACCCAATGGGATATGATGGATCTGGTAAACGCCCCGAGCAACAAAAAGATACCGGCTGATCTGGCCAACTGGGCCATGCGCTCGGGAGATAAGAACGGATTCCGGGTAGATATCATGGACATGGGCCGGATCCGTAATATTGGACTCCACGCCCTGCTGGCCGTTAATCAGGGCAGTGCCAACCCTCCAATGTTCATCGTTATGGAGTATAAGCCGGAAGAGGAATCCGAGTCATTACCCCGTATCGGCCTGGTGGGTAAGGGCGTGACCTTCGATACCGGCGGCCTGTCCATCAAGCCCTCCACCAATCTGCATTACATGAAAAGCGATATGGGGGGAGCTGCTGCCGTTTTCGGGACCATGGAAATGGCCGCCAAACTGAAGCTGCCGATACACCTCATAGGGGTGGTGCCCGCAACGGACAACAGTGTGGATGCCAAGTCGGTCAAACCCAGTGACGTGATCGATTCCTACAGCGGCAAAACCATCGAGATCATCGATACGGACGCCGAAGGCCGGTTGATCCTGGCGGACGGTATCGCCTATATTCTGCGCCATTACCAACCGGAAGTGCTGATCGATCTGGCCACCCTTACCGGTAGTACGGTGCGTACCCTGGGTTACCACGCTGCGGCTATCTTCACCAACAACGATCAACTCTATCAGCAACTGAACACTGTAGCCGAGACGACCGGAGAAATGGTCTGGCGACTGCCGCTCTGGGATGCTTACAATGATGACATCAAATCGGATGTAGCCGACGTGCGCAACTTTAGTGGAAAACCCGTTGCCGGAGCGATCGGTGCGGCTAAATTCCTGGAATTTTTCACGGAAAACCATCCGGCCTGGGCGCATCTGGATATTGCCGGAGTTGCCTTTGGCGACTCGGAATTCAGCATGCAAAAAAGTGCAACCGCTTACGGCATCCGGCTATTGATCGAATACCTGACTAAAATAAGTCCTGCTCCTGCCGATACAGAACAGGCGTGAGTTTGTATATTGGGGGAAGGATGCCGTCCGGCGGATCCGTTCCCTGACACTTCATAAATACAACCTATGACTTTTCTTTGCATCTCCTGTTACTTCAAAGGCGTCGATTTTATGCGTGCCTGCAAGGCAGCGGGCAATACCGTTTTTCTGCTGACCAATAAAAAACTGGAAGACGCCGCCTGGCCGCGGGAAGCTATTGATGAATTCTTCTACATGGAGGACGACTCCAATACCCCGGAGAATTTCGGCAAATTGGCGGGCGGCATGGCCTGGCTGTTGCGGAGCCGGACGGTAGATCGCATCGTGGCTCTGGATGATTTTGATGTGGAAAAAGCGGCCTATTTGCGGGAAGAGTTCCGGATCCCCGGTATGGGACAAACCACCGCCCGCCTGTTTCGGGATAAACTGGCTATGCGGCAGAAGGCTGCGGAGGAAGGTATCCCCGTGCCACCGTTCTCCTCCCTTTTTAACGATGAGGCCATCAACCAGTTTGCGGCCAATGTGCCGGCGCCCTGGGTGGTCAAACCGCGGGCGGAAGCTTCGGCTACGGGTATCCGTAAAGTGCACAGTGCCGAGGAACTCTGGCGGGTGATCCACGAACTTGGAGATAAAAGACATCAGTACCTGGTGGAACAGTTTAAACCCGGCAACGTCTACCATGCCGATGCCCTTTCGGTAGACGGGAAGGTTATTTTCTGCCGGGTTTCCCGCTATCTGGATACGCCATTTGAGGTAGCCCACGGCGGAGGGATCTTCCGTTCCCATACCGTACCCTTCGGCGGGGATGATGACCGCGCGCTCAAGATCCTTAATACCAAGGTAATGGAGGCTTTCGGCATGCGCTTCAGTGCTTCCCATACCGAATACATCAAGTCAAACGAAGATGGCAAATTTTATTTTCTGGAAACGTCCTCCCGGGTAGGCGGGGCGCACCTGGCCGAAATGGTGGAGGCTTCCTCCGGGATCAACCTCTGGGCGGAATGGGCCAAGATAGAAACCGCCATGGCGACGGAATCGGCCTACCAGTTGCCGCTGGTCCGGGAGGATTATGCGGGTATCATCGTGTCTTTATCGCGGTTCGAATGGCCGGACCTTTCGGTATTCGACGATGCGGAGATCGTCTGGCGGATGAATAAAAAGCACCACGTGGGACTGATCGTGCGCGCGGAAACCCGGGAACGGGTGCTCGAACTGCTGGATAAATACGCGCAGCGGATCTTTAATGATTTCCACGCCAGCGCGCCGGCACCGGATAAACCGACGCATTAAAGTCGAACTGAGCCAAAAAAGGAACATGAATCAACCCGAATTTTATAAAAAGCGGTGTATGACCTAAGAGAGGTCGAAACCAGCATTTCGACTATTTTTCTACGAATGTTTAACCGCTACGAGGTTATTTTTGAGTCCTGAAAAAAATCAGGATGAACTCATGTTTTTTTATTCGATAAGATCGGACGTTTAGTAAGCCCGTTCGTTCTTTCCTTCCATGTAATTGACGAAGGCCTTGTTGACTACCTTATTCCCGCCGGAAGTGGGGTAGTTGCCGGAGAAATCCCATTTTATCTTCAGTGCTATGCCCTTCCCCGATCTGATCTCAATCATACAGCTACAAATATTACAGGGCTACGCCCTTATCCATGTCAGCGGCGTAGCTGCGAAGATATCTGTAGATCAGTAAGGGGTTTCATATTGAAGGGCGTAGCCCAGGCCATGTATTAATCACATAATGTCCGTTTCCCTATTCTATTTACTGGACGCAGCTTAAAATACTAAAGTCGAACTAAGGCCGGACAACGCAAAAAAGAAAGGTGCACCCTGAGCTAAATTGATTGGGATGCACCTTTTTATATTCGATAGGATCGGACTATTAGTAAGCCCGTTCGTTCTTTCCTTCCATGTAATTGACGAAGGCCTTGTTGACTACCTTATTCCCGCCGGGAGTGGGGTAGTTGCCGGAGAAATCCCATTTTATCTTCAGGGCTATGCCCTTCCCCGATCTGATCTCAATCATACAGCTACAAATATTAAAGGGCTACGCCCTTATCGATGTCAGCGGCGTAGCTGCGAAGATATCTGTAGATCAGTAAGGGGTTTCATATTGAAGGGCGTAGCCGTGGCCATGTATTAATCACAGAATGTCCGTTTTCCCATTCTATTTACTGGACGCAACATAAAATGCTAAAGTCGAACTAAGGTCGGACAACGCAAAAAAGAAAGGTGCACCCTGAGCTAAATTGATCGGTATGCACCTTTTTTATATTCGATAAGATCGGACGTTTAGTAAGCCCGTTCGTTCTTTCCTTCCATGTAATTGACGAAAGCCTTGTTGACTACCTTATTCCCGCCGGGAGTGGGGTAGTTGCCGGAGAAATACCAGTCCCCGTTGTTGTTGGGGCAAGCCTCCTGCAGGCCGTCGATGGTCTGGTAGATCACTTCTACTTTCGGTTTGATGTCGTCCGGAGAGATGATCTGGGCGATCTTCTGCGAAACACATTCGTAAGAGAACTCATTGTACAGGGAGGCTACCGCATTGGTGATCTGCTCCTTGGGCAGATTTTCCATCTGCTTACAGCGCTCGTAGGCTTCCTGCAGCAGGTTTTCTTTCCCGTTTTCCTTCAGAAGCTCGACCAGGGCCCGGAAAGCGACAAATTCTCCCATTTTCGACATGTCAATGCCGTAGCAGTCCGGAAAGCGGATCTGCGGAGCGGAAGAAACGATCACGATCTTTTTGGGGCGCAGGCGGGATACGATCCGGATGATACTGTCGCGCATGGTCGTACCGCGAACAATAGAGTCGTCCATCAGTACGAGGGTATCCCGTTCGTTTTCCACAATACCGTAGGTCACGTCGTATACGTGGGAAACCATCGCTCCCCGGGAGGTAGTATCGGCGATGAAAGTACGCTGCTTGGCGTCCTTGACCACCAGTTTTTCCACCCGTGGCTTCAGGGAAAGGATCTTTTCCAGTTTTTTGCTGTTCAGTTCCTTTTCCGTCAGATTGACGATCTTCTCTTTTTTGATGTCGTCCAGCCGGCGCTCGATGCCCTGGATCATCCCCAGAAAGGCCGTTTCCGCCGTATTGGGAATAAAGGAGAATACCGTTCTGTCGAAATCGTAATCCACGGCTTCCAGTACTTTGTCGGCCAACAGTTCCCCCAGTTTCTTTCTTTCCAGATAGATATCGCGATCGGTACCGCGGGAAAAGTAGATCCGCTCGAATGAGCAGGCGGCGCGCGGTTTGGGATCGATAAAAGGTTTTTCGGATACCTGTCCGTCCCGCTTCACGATGAAAGCGTGGCCGGGTTTGAGTTCCGAAACCTTGCTGTGGTGAACGTCCAGTACGGTCTGAATGGCCGGTCGTTCGGAGGCCACCACTGCGATCTCATCGTCGTAGTAGTAGAATGCCGGACGGATCCCGTTCGGGTCCCGCAGAACGAAAGCGTCACCGTGGCCGATCAGTCCGGCCATCACGTAACCTCCGTCGAATTTCTTACTGGCCCGTCTCAACAGACGTTGTACGTCCAGGTTTTTAAAGATCAGATCGTTGATCTCGTTATTGGTGTAGCCGTCCGGTTTGAACCAGGTGTGCAGGCGTTGTACCTCATCGTCCAGAAAGTGGCCGATCTTTTCCAGTACCGTTACCGTATCCGATTTCTCCTTCGGCGACTGACCCAGTTCCACCAGTTCGTCAAACAATTCGTCAACATTGGTCAGGTTGAAGTTCCCGGCCAGGATGAGGTTCCGGCTTACCCAGTTGTTTTGCCGCAGAAAGGGGTGGCAGGTCTCGATGACGTTTTCGCCGTGGGTGCCGTAGCGCAGGTGTCCGAGCAGCAATTCGCCGGTATAGGGCAAATTGGCTTTCAGATAGTGCGGATCGTTCAGCTTTTCGGGCGGCAGATCCTTAAAGCGACGGTACACCCCATCAAACAGGTCGGACATATAGTTGGGCGCATTGCTTCGGCGCCGGCTGATATATTTAGTACCCGGTTCGGCGCCGATCTTGATCGTTGCCATACCGGCACCGTCCTGACCGCGGTTCCGCTGCTTCTGCATCAACAGCTTCAGCTTGTTGAGTCCGTACAGGGAGGTACCGTACTTTTCCTGGTAATATTCTAATGGTTTTAGCAAGCGGATCAGTGCAATTCCGCATTCGTGCTTGATAGCATCACTCATGGATATGCTGACGTTTAATTGTTTGCGTCTAAAAATTACGCTGCCGGACAGCGCAGAATGACCGTTTTATCGGCATTTTTTCAGGTCAGTTGTACGGGAATGGAGGTGGATTCTGCAATAAAGACGCAAAGGTAAACCATTCATAACGCTTTTGCTATATTCAGGCAATAATTTTGCGGTACCGGTGGCCTGAATATCTGGTCCCGAAACCGACCTAATAAAACTTGTTGTAAATATGAATTGGATCAAAATTTGCCTATTACTGATCTTTGCCGGAACGGCTACCGGGCTTTCTGCCCAGAAAAACAAGGATGTCGAGACTGTAAAATCCATCTTGCTGCGGCAGGCGGATGACTGGAACCGAGGAGATATCGACGCCTTCATGGTCGGCTACTGGACTTCGGAAAAATTACAGTTTATCGGCGGAAATGGGGTGACTTACGGCTGGCAGAATACGCTGGAACGCTACAAGCGGGTCTATCCCGATCAGGCGGCTATGGGGAAACTTAAGTTCGATATCCTGGAGGTCCAGCAACTGAGCAAAAAAGTGATCATGCTTACCGGAAAATATACCCTCACCCGCGAAAACGACCAGCCAACCGGCCATTTTCTACTGGTGTGGCGAAAGATCAAAGGTGACTGGGTCATTGTAGCGGATCATTCCTCCTCGGCTTCGTAGCACAACATGGCTGCACCGAGAACGGCAATATTGGGATGCTGTGAGATGCGCAGTTGGAGGGATTCGATCACCTTTGGATAAGCAAAGGTCTTTAATCGATCCTGTAGGCTTTGTGCAAAAAATGGATAAGCTTTGCTCACGGAGCCGCCCATGACGATCACTTCCGGATCGTAGGTGTATAGGATAGCCATGACGGCACTGGCCAGATGGTAGCCGAAGTCTTTGAACAGGCTCAGAGCCGTGGCGTCCCCGCGCATGGCCCGCTCCGCTACCGCGGCACCGTCGGTACCGTGGATGTTGGCGAAATACTGGCCGCTGGCGTAATATTCCAGATGATGATCGAGATAGGGGAGCATGCCAAATTCTCCGGCACCGCAGTGCCGCCCGGTATACAGCCGGCCGTTGATGATGATACCGCCGGCAATGCCCGTACCTACGATGAGGCCAACCACATTGTCAAAATCTTTCGCTTCCCCGAAATGCTTTTCTCCCAGAGCGAAGCAGTTGGCGTCATTGTTGACGGCGACCGGGCACTCAAATTGAGCCTCCAGAATAGCCTTGAGCGGGACCTCTTTCCAAGACGGAATGTTTTGAACATCGTATACGATTCCCTGTTCAACATCTACGATACTGGGAACTCCGATGCCGATAGCGGAAACGTCCGGCGACCAGACCCTCTGGATGACCTCGATCATATCCTGCAGGACCTGATCGGCGGTGCCCTGCGCCTGGATCAGTTTGCGTTCACTTTGCAGGATCTCAGTGCCCCGTAGCCGGGTGGCTTCCACTTTGGTGCCGCCCAGGTCAACTCCGATTATTGTATTTTCTTTATCCATATTTTCAAGATGCGGCCAGAAGTTACTATTCTTGAAATAAATATCTAAAAGCTTCCATGCAAAAATTAATTTATTGCCTGCTGTTTGTCGCTTTTTGCCAACTGCACCTGTCTGCACAATCTAAGCTGATGCGGGTACCCGAAGTGCTCGCTTTGCCGGTTGCACCGGCCGATGCCGTGATCAGTTACGGACCCGATTCGCTGCAATTCGGTGAATTGCGCCTGCCTTCGGCCCGGAATCAGCCTTTTCCCGTGGTGGTGATCATTCACGGCGGATGCTGGCTGTCCGCTTACGACCTGCACCTGATGGATGCGATGGCCACTTCGCTGACCGAAGCGGGATATGCTACCTGGAATCTGGAATACCGCCGGGTCGGAGATCGGGAAGGCGCCTGGCCCAATACTTTTCTGGATGTGGCCAAGGGTGTCAATTACCTCCGGGAAATTGCCGATGAATACCAACTGGACCTGGATCACGTAGTGGTGACCGGACACTCCGCCGGCGGGCACCTCGCTCTCTGGCTCGGAGCGCAGGATCAGCTACCGGCCGGCAGTGAACTGAAAACTGGTGATCCGTTGCCCCTTTCCGGAGTGGTCAGTCTGGCCGGCATTGTAGACCCGGCCGGCTATCTAGTGCGCGAAGGCCAAAGCTGCGGGACCAGTGTGGACGAACTCATCGGTGGTTTACCGGAAAATATGCCGGAACGTTACCGGCAGGCATCGCCCTTGCAGATGGCTCCGCTCGGCGTCCGTCAGGTCCTGGTCAGCGGCATGGAAGATCCGATTGTCCCGCTCACCCACCTACAGCCGTATTTTGAGCAGGCCCGGGCCAAAGGTGATCGCGTTAAGATCGTCAAAGTGAAAAACGCCGGCCATTTTGAAGTGATCGCTCCGGGGAGTGTCGCCTGGCCGAAGATCGAAAAAGCGATCCGTAAGCTGAGCCGAAAAACGGCAAACTAGACCGGATCGTTTCCCGTTTGGGTAGTTGCCGGAGGCTGGTGTGGATTTGGTAATTTTCCTGCATCCATCAAAAACCGTTACCGATTGGTCTATTTATTTCGTGTGCTGATCCCCAAAAGGAGCAAGTTTGGATACCAAAACTAAAACTGTAGCGCATGAAGAACCTGTCCACATTATTACTATTACTGGTCACTGTCGGAGAATTATTTGGTCAAAGCGCAGCCGAGCGCATGGGCACTTACCTCCAATTGCTCACGGACGCAGAGCAATTCAGCGGTAGCGTGCTGGTGGCCCGCGGCGATCAGGTCCTGTTTTCCAAGGGATTCGGGGAGGCCGCCATCGAATATGGCGTACCTATAACGCCCACTACCAAATTCAGGATCGGATCGATCACCAAGCAATTCACAGCAATGGCCGTCATGAAATTGGTGGAAGAGGGCAAAATTGACCTGGAAGCTCCCATCGTGGATTATCTGGCGGATTATCCCGAAGAAATCGGTAAAAAAGTAAGCATTCATCATCTGCTTACGCACAGTTCGGGAATTCCCAGCTATACCGGCATGGCGGAGATCATGAAACACCGGGGCAGCATGGAAGAAGCACCCGAAGATTTTATTAAAAACTTCTGGGATAAGGAACTGGAGTTCAAACCGGGTTCCGAGTTCAAATACAACAATTCGGGCTACTACCTGCTCGGCATGATCATTGAGAAAGTGAGCGGTGTACCCTACGATGAATATCTGAAGCAAAATATCTTCGATCCGCTGGGCATGAAAAATTCCGGCTTCGAACACTACCGGGACGTTATTCCCAATATGGCCGAAGGCTACGCGGCGGTGGGCGATTATCCGGAAAAAGCCGGAAACATCGTTACGGATATGGCCGGCGCGGCCGGCGCCCTCTATTCCACAACGGAGGATCTGTTGCGCTGGCACCGTGCGCTATTGGAGAAAAAGATCGTTTCCGAAGCGGCTTACGAAAAAATATTCACCCCCTTTTTGAATAACTATGGGTTCGGCTGGACCATAGAGGAACGCTCCGGTAAAACGGTGTATTCGCACAGCGGTGGGATCGACGGTTTCCGTTCTATGGGTATCCTGATGCCGGAAGAAAAACTATCCGTTATCGTACTCGCCAACCTGGAATCGGCCAACAGCACCCGGGTGGCTCAGGATATGGCCAAAATGTATCTGGGCGAAGAGGTCGAAATGCCCAAAGAGTTGGAAGTTGTAGAGGTCGGACCCGAAATACTCGAAAAGTACGCGGGTACTTACAATCTATTCCCCGGCTTTGACATTGAGATCGAACCAAACGGGGATCATTTGCTGATCCATCCGACCAACCAGAACGTTTCCCCTGTTTTTCCGGAAAGTGAGACGATCTTCTTTTCAAAGATCGTAAATGCCAAACTGGAATTTGTGGTTAATGATGAAGGGGTAGTGAATGAAGTGATCCTGCATCAGAATGGTTCCCACCCGGGCAAGCGGATAGAATAAGCAGCTGCCGCATCATTCAATAAAGCGAAAAATATTATTGACCGAATAAACGCTTAAAAGGCGCATTGCATCGTTTCTGTTTTATGCACTGTCATGGAAAATAAAACGGTAATGAAGCGATGCGCCTTTACTCTGTTTCTACTGATCATTGTTGCCGGAAAACTTTCCGCCCAACAATTTAATCCGGAATTTGCCGGTCATTATACGGACTATAATGGCATGCCGCTGACCAGTCTGGAATTGAAAACGGACGGGACGTTCAGCCTAAGCACGGTAGATCCGGTTTTCTTTTACCAATACGGGAAATATGTCACTCAGGGAAACTGGGTGAGCAATGGGGATGAAGTAATCCTCAATCCGGAACTCCGGGAGCGGAAAATTGAAACGACCTTTGAGTCTGCGGAGCTAAAAGACCAGGATTCCATTACCCTCCGGATCGATTATCTGCTGCAGACCTACGAAGCGGAAGTCTTACAATCGAGCGAATCCTTCGAGTTTGATCAACTCACCGTCTACATCAATAAAAAACGGAATTACCATCACCTGGTCAGGCATGAAAAAAGACGGAACTGTGCTTTTGCGCCGAGGATAAAAAATCAGGTAGTGGTTAAGGAGAACAACGAAGTTCGGATACCCGCCCAGGAAGTCACACAGATCGGCTTCATGACTTACGGTTTTGAGGATATCAAATGGTTCCCGGTCGAACCGGAAGGGGCCAACTATTTTTCCCTGTCTATTGTCCATCCCGTCGATACGGAGCGAATGCCGCGCAGTCGGGAAGTGATCATCAAAGGCCGCCGCGCCTATTTTTACCAGCATCGTGGAAAAGTCAACACTTCCTGGCTGGCTGCACCCCTGATAAAAAAGAAAAAGGTTGCGGACGGGACTTAGCATTATCTCATCCCAAAATCAATATGAAAATGATCATCGTGCCGCAGGATAATGCGGTTGCGGGTATAGGGCAGGTCCCGGATCTTCTTCCCCGCTTCCGTGGCGAATAGGGGCGGGCGTAGAACGGGATCAAAGATCACCTTTTCAATTGTTAGGCCGTTTTCCGCTGCCGCTTCTTTAAGCGCCAGGATGATCACGCCCAGACTTTGGTAATCGATTGCCGTATTTGCGTTCAGGTTTCCAGCATCATCGAACTCCAGGCCGTAGCCCCACAGGTTGAACAGATGGTGGGTTTGGTAAGGCCGGCCGTTCCGCAAAAGCGGAGTCAGTATATCTACACTCAGGCCGTTCCGGTGCGTGCGGTGGGGATGAAAAACCCCGCCATCCGGTAGTCCGGTTTCCCCGATCACAAAAGTCGTTTCCGGTACCTTTTCGGTACTGGCGGCAAAAGCATCCAGTACCGTTTTTCGGACCCGTTCGTGAACGTAAGTACGCCCAAACAAATATCCCGGAAAAGAGTAGGTGGTGAAATTCGCACCCCGGAAAGGCAGTCGCTTGGCACCTTCTATCCAGCCATCCCTCACGGAGCCATGCGCCAGGCTTGGCCGCGAACGCTCCGCCAGCAGCAACAGATTGGGGAACAGGTACAAGAGAACAATCAGACCCAGACCGGCCCACAGCAGGTAGCGGGAAACCGGTTGCGTTTTTTGATAGACCCAGCCGATAGCCAGGAAGATCAATAACCAGTAGGGAAATACTATAAGATCCCGCCAGGGAGACGGTATCCATTGACCGATAGGGTAGACCAGTGCCTGCTGAATGCCCTCCACAATTCTTGGGGCGTCCCGGGAAGCGTACTTGGCAAATTGCGGTTTACTGGTCAGGTAGTCTGCAAAGACCGGCAGGCCGAAATACAGCAGGGCGATTACCAGCGCCAGCAGATAGGGAAAATATTTTTTGAGTCGGGTCATATTTATTACATGGTCGTTTGGGGATCAGCAATTGACGGAGTCAGGACTCTCAGGGTGAAAAATACGCCTTTGTTCCCATTTATGCTGAGGGGCATATTACTAATCAAACTCCGGCAATTCGGGCTAACTCGATCCGATCCGGGCTAACGGCACTAGGATCTATAGAAAAATCCTGGTGCCGCCAGCTTTCGTTCGGGGATTTAGTACCTCCAGGACGTCAGATCCGCACCGCTGGGTGCCCGCTCCGCTACCGATGCGGTCCATTTTGGAATGAACATCCGGTGGTAACGTAGGCGGGAAATGGCGTTGGGTTGGGTCTGATCCCCGTTCCAGCAATGTTCCGCCCGGTCTCCGTAATCCACTTCACCGTCATAATACGGATCAGTAGTGGCTTCCAGCATGGCCTCCGTCAAATAGACGGCATTGTTGAGGTAATAGTTGTCCATATCGCCGCAGTAGATGGCGATCTTTCCTTTTAGGTCAGGACCAATCGTCGCCCAATCTCTTTTCATAATATAAGCCAGATCGTAGTTCTCCCGCCAGTATTCGGCCACCTCCGGATCGATCACTCCCGTTTTTTTATCCCAGATCCGCTGTGGGTAGCCGTCGGATCCCACCGGCGAATAAACCGCTTCCCAGATATCGAATTGCTGTCCGGAGCGACTTTTGGTACCCAGTACCAGTTCCCGGTAATTCATATCCTTGACGGTAGCGTCCACGAAACCCAGCGAGTCGCGGTGGCCGGGCCGCTCGTTGCGCTTGAACTGGCTGTCCAGGAAATAGGCATTTTTATCTTTGTACAGATTGATCAGGCAATAGGCCCGGAAATCGATCGGGTCCGGACAGGCCGCATAACAGCCGTTGTATTCTTTGGGATACTTAACCTGTACCGCCAGGGCTTCCCAGCCACCGGTAGAACCTCCGTAGGTAAACCGGGCCCAGCCCTCGCCGATACCGCGAAACTGCTCTTCAATGTAGGGGATCAGTTCGTAGGTAATTGCATCTCCGTACGGGCCCAGATTTTCGGAATTTACCGCGTAGGAATCATCGTAGAACGGATTGGCGTGCTGGACCTCAATGGCGATCACCCGGGGGAAATCGGGGCCGGTCCACATTTTATAAAAATCGTAGGCTTCCTGCTGCACAACGTGGTTGTAGCATTCGACCCCAAAGCGGGCGCTGAAAACGCAGGGCTCCGAAGTATCCGGTGGAGTGGTGCGCCAACCGCCGAAGTCAGCGGGGAAGTGTCCGTGGAAAATGGCCAATGGGTACTTCGCATCGGGATGGTAATCCCAGCCTTCGGGGAGCAGGACGTGGGCGCCCAGATACATATCGCGCCCCCAGAAATCGCTGAGCAGTTCGCTCCGGATCTTGATGTGTTTCACGTACTCGGTATCCTCGGGCGTTTTGATCGGCGGGATCTCCTGATCCAGCGTGATGGTGAAGGTCTCGTCGTCGGACGGATCAAAACTGATCTTCTGCGGGGTGCTGTACAGATTGCCCGGTGCCCGGTTCCACTGCTGGCCTTCGCCCCGGTCCATCGGCATTTTTACGGTATGGCCGTCCGCTCGTTCGAAGGTTTCGTACTTATGCAGCAGTGCCTGCACGTAATATTCCCCGGCGGGAATATCCTGCATGCTTTCGATCGGATAGCCAAAGGCTTCCGTAGCAAAATCCAGGCTCGCTCCGGCGGCCCAGCCCTCCACATCCATTCCGTAGGCAAGCTGCGTTTGCAGTCCGTCCGATATCTGGAAGCGCGGTTCGGCCTCTTCATTGGTAGAGAGCATGAGAATAAGCCGCCCGTCGTAAGTCGTATCCTGTCCGGTGTCCGGTAAGGCAATACTGAAGCCGGGGCCCGACCCCGGTTGATCCGTATTTTCCTGACAGCCCGCCAGCAATACGGAAAAGGCCAAAAGGCAAGAGAAGATTCTTTGACTGGTCATGTATAAGGGTTTGGTAAAATGAATTGTAGTATGGTCCTTATGCTTTCATGGTCTTTCACTTTTACGGTAAAGCTAGGGGCGTTCCACGCTATACCGCCGGCTATCCTTGATACTGAGGATCTTTCCCGGCAGGGTTTTTTCCTGTAGTTGGCCTTCGTCTACCAGAAAGGTCCCATTGACGATTACGGAGCGAATGCCTTCCGGATACTGATGCGGTTCGAAAAAGGTGGCTTTATCCTTGATCTGGTCCGGATCGAAAATAGTGATATCGGCCTTATAGCCTTCGCGGAGCAGGCCCCGGTCCCTGAAGCCCATGAACTGGGCCGGAAGACTGGTGGCCGATCGAATGGCGTGCTCCACGCTGATCACCCCTCTTTCTTTAGCGTACCAGGCAATTTTCCTGGGAAAGGTTCCGTAAAAGCGGGCGTGCACCGGGTTAAACGGTACCCCGAGTCCGGCGTCGGATGCGGTGATCACCCAGGGCTGGCGGGCGAAGATCTCGATATCCTGTTCGGACATGGAGAAGCCGCGGAGCCGACCGCCGCCCCGCTGTTGCGGGTCCCCCTTCATCTGGAGGTGAATAGCGGTTTCCAGGAGCGAAAGGTCCTGTTCTTTGGCGATATCAGCAATGGACTTACCGATATAGGATTCGATGGGAAATTCGAAAACGACAATATTTTCCGGTCCGCCCCGGCGTTCGATCTCCCGTAATACATCCATTTCAAATTGTTGGTACAATCCCGGATCAGCCAGGGTCTGCTCCAGCGCGTCGCGATAGGTAGTCGCGTTTTTCGCATTATCCAGGTCAACGGCCCAGCGGGGGATCAGGGTTGTCCGCCCGTCGGTACCGGAAGTGTTGTAGGGGTACTGGTCGGCCCAAACCTCCACGCCCCGTGCCCGGGCGCGTTCCACGAGGTTCACGATGGCAGTGCTGGCGCCCCAGATATCGGCGCCCTTGACCTTGATGTGGGTGGCGCAGGACGGTACGCCCGTTGCTTCCGCCACCTTGATGACTTCGGTGATGTTGTCGATGGCGTTGCCGGGGCTCTGCCCGTCGCGACTGGGGAGATACCACATCGGATCGGATCCCGAAAAGCGTTCGTGTACAATGTAGATGCCGCCGTAGGCTTTCAGTGTGCTGACCAGTTCGATCACCTCCTCCGTATTGCTCCAGCGGCCCGGCGTATATTCCAGACCGGCCGAGAGGCCATAAGCGCCGTCTTCCAGTCCTTCCCGGATCATATTTTTCATTTTTTCGATCTCCGCCGGAGTGGCGAGGCGCTCGAAGTCGCTACCCATGGCACGGGAACGGATGGAGTTGTGGCCCACCAGAAGCGCTACGTTCGGACCGATACCGCCGCTTTCCATAGCGCGTTTTTGTTCGGCGATGGAGCCCGGACTGCGACCGTCGTGATTCACCACCAGGGTGGTCACTCCCTGCATGACCATATTATGCGCAGCGCGCAGCATGGGGTCATCGGAGCGCAGATTATTGCGGCCGTGGGTATCATCGGCGTGGGA
This sequence comes from Flavilitoribacter nigricans DSM 23189 = NBRC 102662, assembly GCF_002646595.1. Taxonomy (GTDB): domain Bacteria; phylum Bacteroidota; class Bacteroidia; order Chitinophagales; family Saprospiraceae; genus Flavilitoribacter; species Flavilitoribacter nigricans. The sequence continues at coordinate 158,538 of NZ_PDUD01000010.1, read as the reverse complement.
ATGAATATCGATAAAGCCGGGACAGACAATCTGTCCGTCGGCATCGATGACCTTTTTGGCATCTCTGCTTTTGATGGTGCCGATCCGGACGATCCGATCGTCTTTAATGGCTACGTCCCCGTAGAACCAGGGATTGCCGGTGCCGTCAATGATCCGACCGTTAATGATCAGAATATCGAATGCTTCGTTTTGCGCGGTGGTCTTTCCCGCAGACAGAAAACTCAATAAGGCTATGAAGAGCAATAGCTTTTTCAGCATTGGTTCGTTGTTTATACTTTGGTTGATGGAAATTTTGGATGCAGGTTTATTCCGGCTGGTATAGTTCCGCTACTTTTTTGAGAATATCCAGTCGCACCTGCTGGGAATTGACCCGGCGGTACGCACTCTTCGTTTTGTAAGCAACCACAACGTCCATTTCCGGATAAACGGTAATGCTCTGACCCATGGCTCCCATGGCCGAATAGGCATTTTTCAGCCTTTCGTCCTTCACGTTTTCCCAGAGCCACCACATATAACCGTAGCCGAAATCGACGCCGGTACCGTGGAAAATAGGCACATTATTATTGACTTCCTGGTAGGTCGTACGCTGTTTCAGCATTTCGTCGATCCAGCTTTCGCTGATGATCTGCTGTCCGTCCCAGTTGCCGCGGTTCAGCATCAGCAGACCGATCCGGGCCATGTCGCGGGTAGAGAACCACATGTGGTAGGCAGGGAATCTGGAGACTTCCAGGTTGCCGGATTTGCGCTGCAGTGAGTGGTCCCAGTCCTGCATCCGGAGTGGTTCGGCCAGTTGTACGGTCACCTCATCGTGGATATCCTTACCCGTCTGGCTTTCGAAGATATAACCGGCCGAATTAAAATCCCAGTTGTTGTAAAGCCAGTAATTTCCGGGTTTTTCCACGCCCCGTTTCGGCGCAAATTCCAGGAAGTCGCCGGGATTGGATGCTTTGAGAAAAATACCCGAACGGGCGGAGATCAGATCCTGGACAGTAGCCTCCTTTTCCCGGGGCAGGAGGGGCGTGACATCATCGATGCCGAGGTCCGCCAGCGATTTGCTCAGGTCGATCTGCCCGTTTTCCACGTAGCGACCGTACAGCATGGCGAGCACACTTTTGCGGCAGGAAGCGATATAGCTGTTCTCAACGATGTCACCGTAATCAAAAACGATCTGTCCTTTATGCACGACCACCATGCCGGTGATGTGTGTACTGTCGACCAGATAGCGAAAGAGGTCACGGCCCTTGTCGCGGTCCCAGCCATCCTGTTCCGGCGTTTCGTTAAAAGTCCATTCCTCACCCGGAAAAGTCTGGGCCTGAGCTGTAGCCGTGCTCAGCAATAGCAAAAGGAAAAATCCCTGAAAAAGTGTTTTCATATTCCCGAAAAGATTATTAACAAATGAAGAACGATGCGTGGTCAGTTGCCGCCATGTGCGGGCCGGTGGCGATACCGGAGACCCCGGCATTGCCTTTGGCACCAATCAGCACGAATATCTTGGTGAATTGATGACTTGCTCCGTATTAGATCGGTGGAAATTCGTGCTAATTCGTAGCCAGGTACTGTATGCTGAACCTGCGGTTAATAATTTTCGGAAATCTTAGTGGGGCTCCTTATCCACCTAAAAATATTCAAAAAAATTCGTTGCGGCTATGATTCTCCGGACAATATCCAAAAAGTACGTTCCGCTCGCCGAAGCGCGTCGTCGCTCTGCCAAAATCATAAATTAATGGTTATTTTGTTGGCAAAACAGAAATGCAGCTAGTATGAAGAAATTGAGTTTGATCGTTTTAGGTATCGTCGCCATCGGGTTAATGAGTTGGAACGGACCCATCGTTCCCGGGGATCTGATTGAACGGGATCTCCCTTATTTGCTGGAATTTTACAAAACCCGCCACCAGCACCCGGAAATATCCCTGCAGGAGAAGGAAACCGCCGAAGCGCTGGCCAAAGAGTTGGAGCAACTGGGTTTTGAAGTGACCAGAAGTTTCGGGGGGCACGGCATTGTCGGCATTCTGAAAAACGGAGAAGGCCCTCAGATCCTGTACCGCACGGATATGGATGCGTTGCCGATGGCCGAGCGGACGGAGCTACCTTACACCAGTAAAAATGTCCCCGGAACGGATGGCCCCGGCGCCATGCATGCCTGCGGTCACGATATGCACATGACCACCTGGCTCGGTACGGCCCGCGCACTGGCCCAGATGAAAGACCAGTGGAAGGGTACGCTGATGATGATCGGTCAGCCGGCCGAGGAAATTGGCCAGGGTGCGAAGATGATGATCGATGAGGGGCTGTATCAGAAGTTCGGCGTGCCGGATTATGCCGTGGGACTGCACTGCAGCCCGACCATCCCCGCGGGCCAGGTGGGATTTGGTAAAGGATATACCATGGCCAATACGGAAAAGATCACGATCAATGTATTCGGCAAGGGCGCGCACGGAGCTTCCCCCCATATGTCGATCGACCCCGTGGTGATCGCGAGTATGATCGTGATGGACCTGCAGACGATAGTCAGCCGAAATATCAAACCAACCGATGCGGCCGTCGTGACGGTAGGAGTGTTCCAGAGCGGTACGGCCTATAATGTGATCCCCGATGGTGCCAAACTGGAACTGACGGTTCGGACCTACGCCGAAGAGACCCGACTGTTTGTGCACAAGCGGATCAAGGAAATTACCCGGGGTGTGGCCCTCGGAGCCGGCCTGCCGGAAGATATGATGCCGGAGGTAATTATCCCGGATGTATTTACGCCGGCGAATTACAACGATCCGGAACTGGTGGATCACCTGGTAGCTTCCGCTCAGAAAGCCATCGGTGCGGAGCAGGTGATCGACGCCGAACCGCTGATGATCGGAGAGGATTTCTCCCGCTACGGACTCACCCCCGAGGATGTGCCGGCAGTACTGTTCTGGCTGGGTACCGCCCCCGAAGAGCGTCTGCAATCCGGCGATCTTCCCGGTCTGCATTCTCCTTTTTACTACCCGGATCCGGAAACTTCCATTGAAACCGGTGTGAATGTAACTTCGCAGGGATTGATCGACTTGTTCAACGGAAAATCCTGATCCTTGGAGGCCGGTCGGGGCTGTTGGAACCGGGCCGGCCTCCAATGTCCAATTGCTATCGTATGAAGCGCTTTCTACTGTTCTGCTGTCTGGGTGGCAGCCTGGCTTTAAGTGCCCGGGATACTATTCCACTTTATCCCAACCGGTTTGCTCACCAGATCCGGGAAGAATTAGCCGCCGGAACCCTCCGTAAAGTGCGTGCTGCCTGGGAATATACCTATATCGGACGCCAACGGGAAGCCTTCAAAGTACACGATTATTACATCACCGACCGGATGGGGTTCGATACGCTGACCATGGAGCAGATCGCCTACTTTCGGAATTTCCATCCCATTAATGCCAAAGCCGAAATTCTGCGCCGGGCAGCGAATGAGCGGATCGTGCTGATCAATGAATCGCATATCAATCCCCGGCACCGGCATTTCACTAAAGATTTGCTGTCCGGTTTACGAGCGGTTGGCTTTCAGTATTTCGGTCTGGAAGCTTTGAGTAATTGTGCTTCCTTACCGGAGGAATTTCCCTGTGATAATGAACTGAATGAACGAGGGTATCCACTCTACTCCAAAGCATCCGGTAGTTATGTGCGGGAACCCCAAATGAGTCGCCTTATCCGCGAAGCTCATCGCCTGGGATTTCAACTGTTTGCATACGAAAATTTTGGTGATGATCGGGACTCAATGCAGGCCGTCTACATTGCCAAAGTCATTGAACAGGACCCGGACGCCCGGATCGTCGTGCTTTGCGGTTTTGATCACAATATCGAAGTGCTCGACAGCGAAGCGAGATCTCGCTACCAAAAGCGAATGGCTTACCATCTCAAACGGATGACCGGCATCGACCCGCTGACGATCAACCAGTATTTGCTGAGCGAAACCCACGATGGCATGGCTACCGGTCTATACCGGATGATCAATTTGACCCAGCCCAGCGTCTTTACAGATGAGCAGGGGAAGTTATTCAGCGGCTGGCCGGGCACGGATGATCGTTTTGATATGCTGGTTTACCATCCGCGTACCCAATACGTGCTGGAACGTCCGGTCTGGCTCGTAAATGAGCCGGGCAACCAATTGTATTTCCCCGATAAAGAAAAAATTACGATCCATTATCCGATCATCTTTAAAGTCTGGCCGGCGGGAGATCTGGAAAGCGCAGCACCCATTGAAGTGATTGAACGAAGCCGGGCGGAAGAGCGTATTCCTTTAATCCTACAGCCCGGTAAATATCGGTTGAGACTGGAAAACCCACAGGGCGAAAGCCAGGAGTGGGAAATTGAAGTTGAATGATATAAATTACGCAAAGTGGTTTGGTCCTGACGCGCTAGTCACAGTCAGGATTCCCAAACCACTTCGGTCAGTATGGCTACCTTTTTACTGAAGCCCACAAATCAGCTCCTAATTCCCTCGGCCTGAGTGGAAAAGCGGCCAAGTATAAATGTCCGATCTTCAAATAGCGAATCTCTACACCTAAACACTTTACTACCTTCCAACCTTACCACATACTTAAACCTGCGAAATATCCAGCGGCAGCAGGAATCGCCGAATGATATTGGAAACAGAATTGGCGTATTCTTCCAGGCCGGAGAGCTCCTTCCAATCCGGGTGATCGATAAAAGCCTTCCAGTTGGCATCGCGCTCTTCCATATCTTTGAACGTAAGCATGTAGGTAAGAGCGGGCATCTCCGGACCGCTGAGCAGATGACCGAAGAATACGGGATGCAGCCCGGTTTCCAGGAAAATGGGTAATTCGCCGTTGTTGAACATTTTTACTTTCCGGCGCACGGCATCTTCGCTGTAACCTTCATAAGTCCGTAATTCAAAGATGCGAGATTCCGCCTTCGGCGCTTTCATCTCGGGCATGACCGAAAAGGCCCGCATCAGCCAGGTGTCAAAGCGGGTATACACGGTATTATCCTGCGGGATCATCCGGTAGTCCTTTTCCGCCTGCTGGTAGTCTTCGTCCTCACTGAGGAATTCACCGACGCCCCCAAAATGCTCCATGGAGACATAAGGGATCAAGAGGTAGATCTTGGTAGGTTCCGGCGCTGACATTTCTTTGAACACCCCCACCGTTGGGCAGCCGTAGCGATTAAGCGCCGGGATTAAAGCGGAGGAAAGGTAACTGGTCAGCCGATTGAGAGCTCCGCCGCGTTTCAGGGTATAGACCCGCAGTTCGTAGATCTGCTGGGTGGCCACCGGTGCGGACTGATTACTCGCAGCGGCCGTTCCGATCGTAGAGGCGGTAATAGCCGTAGCCGCGGTTGTTTTTATGAAATTCCGTCTTTTCATAAGTCGTTTTGTTTTGCAGTTTTAAAATTATGCGGTTTTAGTCAACTTACTTCCTGAGTTTTCGCAATTTAGGGCCTATCCATTCATTCTTTGCAAATTCACCATCATGATACGTTTATTTACCCTGTTTTTTGTGGTTGCCGGGCTGGCGGCCTGCGGGAATTTGGAACTTACTGAGGATCGTGAAACGCTGCCTTCCAGCCTGTCGGTCGCCGAACTGGATACCTTCCCGTTCGCGTCCAGTATCCGGGCGCTGGAGGTGGTTAATGACAGTACGGTGTGGTTTGCCGGTTCCGGGGGAGTTTACGGTTATACCCAAGACGGTGGACAAAACTGGTACACTGACAGTCTGCGCTGGGATAGTCTACAACCCCATTTTCGCGCTATAGCGGTAACGGACGAAGCGGTGTTTTTACTAAGTATAGCTTCTCCGGCCCTGTTGTTTCGCTCTACGGATCGGGGCCAAAGCTGGCAGCTCGCTTACCGGGAAGACGATCCGGCAGCCTTCTATGATGCCATGACCTTTTGGGATGAGCAGCACGGAATTGCCATGGGCGATCCGACGGATGGTTGCCTCTCCGTGATCATCACCCGGGATGGCGGCCGTACCTGGCGAAAAGTAGACTGTGAAGATCTACCGGCCGCCGAGGAAGGAGAAGCGGCCTTTGCCGCCAGTAACTCCAACATTTCCGTGTACGGCGATCACGCCTGGATCGTCAGCGGCGGCGCTCGCGCCCGGGTGCTCCACACTCCCGACCGCGGGCAAAGCTGGGAAGTATTCGATACCCCGATTCGGGAAGGCGGTCAGATGACGGGAATCTACACAGTCGATTTCCTGGACGAACAGCATGGGATCATCTTCGGTGGCGACTGGAACGACAAACCCAACAACTCCAGCAACAAAGCCATGACCAGCGACGGCGGTCGCACCTGGCAGCTCATAGCGGACGGCCAGGAACCGGGCTATCGCTCCTGTGTGCGCTATGCCCCCGGTACAGACGGGCAAATGATTCTGGCGGCGGGTATTCCCGGCACTTCCTATTCCCTGAACGGAGGCGAAAGCTGGGAAAAACTGAACGATCAGAGTTTTTACACCTTTCGTTTCGGAGATAGCTGGCGGGTAGTCTGGCTGGCGGGAAATGGCAAGGTGGCACGGTTATTGATTAGTGGCAGAACCACTTGAGTGGCAGAACCACGCTATACGCGCTAGCACGATTTTTGCGTTGTATTGCTGCGAATGAAACAGCAGTACCTAAACATACTATGCATACTACTCTTGCCGGTAGCGGTCTGGGGGCAGACCGATCTGTGGCAAAATCAGCGGAGCCGGGTACTGCTGCCGACCTCCGATACTTTACTGCTAGATACCTTCACCATCATCCCCAATTCCATTCTGATCCGGGATACTTTGTCAAAAAGTCGTATCGATACGAGTACATACCGGACGGACGGGCGCTTTATCTATTGGAAAAAACGTCCTATTACCATGATCCGTATCGATTACCGGGTATTTCCCTTTGATATCGGCCGGCCCGCACAGCGGCTGGATACCAGCCGCATAGCCAACGAAGAAGGTATTCTGATGCTGGACTATAATCCCTTTGAAAAGGATGAACCGGCCATCGATTTCAAAGGATTACAGTACAATGGAAGCTTCGCCCGCGGGATTTCCTTCGGTAATAGCCAGGATCTGGTACTCAATTCGCGATTCAATCTACAAATGGCCGGCGAGATCGGAGACGGCATAGAAGTCGCTGCCGCGATCACCGATGAAAATATTCCCCTACAGGCGGAGGGAAATACCCAGCAGTTGCGGGAATTCGACAAGGTATTCATTCGTCTGCGGAAGGACAATAACCAGTTAATTGCCGGGGATTACGAATTACAGCGTCCGCAGGGGTACTTTATGAATTATTTCAAAAAACTGCAGGGGGCTACCTTCAGCAACCGACTGGATTTGACCGAAGAAGCGAGTCTTACCTCCAATGCCAGCGTCGCCGTGGCGCGTGGTCAGTTCACCCGCAACCGGATCGTAGCGCAGGAAGGTAACCAGGGGCCTTATAAACTTCGGGGCGCTCAGGGCGAACGCTTCATCATCGTACTGGCCGGTACGGAAAAGGTCTGGATCGATAACGAGCTGATGCAGCGGGGCCTGGAGCAGGATTATATCATCAATTACGACCGGGGCGAACTGACTTTTACTCACCGGCGTCTGATCACCAAGGACAGCCGGATCGTGGTGGAATTTGAATATTCGGATCGTGAATACGTCCGCTCCCTGTATGCGATCAACTCCAATTACCAGAATAAACGGGCCAGCTTTTATGTGAATATGTTTAGCCAGCAGGATAGCCGGAATGCTACCGGAGATACGCCCCTGTCGGACGCAGATAAACTCGTACTGAGCCAGGCTGGGGACGATCTGGGGCTGGCGCTGGTTTCCACGATCGACACGCTGGATCAAACGGCTGCTACCCGGGCAACTTACGAACTGATCGATACCAGCTTTCGCTGCGGGGGCGTAGATTCCGTATTCCAGTATCTCCGGTACGAAACCGATCCGGAACGGGGCCGGTATGTTGCCCGCTTTACTTTTGTGGGAGCCGGTAACGGAGCTTACGAACTGGATCCCGAAAACATAGCCAATGAAAAGGTCTATCGCTGGGTAGGTTATGATACCTTGAGCTGTCAGCCGGCGGGGAGTTATGAACCGATCCGGCAGTTGACGGCGCCCCAGCAGCAACGCATGCTTACGGCCGGAGGTGCCCTGCAGATCAAAGGCGGTAACCTGCGGGCGGAAGTCGCTTACAGCCAACTGGATCTCAACCGGTTCTCCAACCTGGATAATGCCAACGATCGGGGCGTAGCGGTATTCAGTCAACTGGAACGCAGCACGCCACTGGGTGCCGATTCGAGTAAGTGGCAATTGTACACCGACCTCAGCTATGAATACAAAGCCGCCACTTTTCAACCGCTCAACCCTTATCGTTCTCCGGATTTTTTGCGCGACTGGAACTTGGTCGATATTCAGGGGCAGGGCACCGTGGAGCAGGCGGATGAACACCTGGGGCTGGCGGGAATCGCCCTGCAAAGACGCGGACTGGGAGAGCTTGGCTATCGCCTGAGCACTTTTCTGCGGGATGAATTGTATAACGGCTGGCGACACCGGGCTAATCTGGACCTGAATACTGCCGGCTGGCAGGTAAACGGTCTGCTGGACTGGGTCAATACCGAAGAAAGCACCAAGAACACCAGTTTATCGCGCCCCCGGCTCAATATTCGCAAGACTTTTGAAAAACTCGGCGGCTGGTCGGTAGGCTGGCAGGCCGAGCGGGAAAAAAGTGAGCGCTACGGAATCGCTTCGGATACCCTACAGGCCAACAGTTTTTTTTATGATCGGCATCGGCTGTTTCTGCGCAGTCCGCAACAGGATAACTTTCAGCTCGAAATGAGCTACCGCGACCGGCAGGATTACGCTCCGGTGATCCGGGAATTCTCCCGTTCTTCCCGGGCTAAGGAAGGCAACCTCAACGGTACCTGGAACGCACGGAACGAAGTGCATCAATTCACGCTTACCGGCAACTTGTCTTACCGCCAGCTCAGTATTCAGGATCAGGAGCTCACCGATCAGGACCCGGCGGAAACTTTCCTGGGCCGGTTTGATATCAACACCAATCTCTGGAAAGGCGTACTGCGCACCAATACGACTTACGAGATCGGTTCGGGGCAGGAACCCAAGGTAGAATTTACCTACGCCCGGGTGACGCCCGGATCGGGAACCCACATCTGGTTGGATTCGCTGTATAATAATGATGGGAAAATCCAGTTTAATGAAATGGAGATCGCTCCTTTTCAGGATCTGGCGGATTATGTGCGGATCAGTGTGATCACGGATGATTTCATTCGGACGGATAATGCGGGGCTGAATCAGAGCATCAGCATCGATCCCCGGCGGATCTGGCGGAGTGCGACCGGTTTTCGGAAGTTTTTGGGGCGGTTTTCCACGCTGAGCAATTTACAGATCAACCGAAAGACCAGAGCATCGGATGCCGTCAATGCCTGGAATCCATTGCAACTGAATGTGCCGGATACGGCCCTGGTTGCCCTGAATGCGAATATGCGGAATACGTTGTTTTTTAACCGGGCGAATCCCGATTTTTCACTGCAGTTGGGACAGTCGGACAACCGCAACCGCATTGTCCAGACGACCGGTTACGAAAGTCGGCGGCTGTCGGAGTACTTTCTACAGGGACGCGCCAACTTCAGCACCGCACTGAGTAGTGAAGTGAAACTGAGCTGGGGAGAGAAGGCCAGCGATTCGGAATTTTTTAATAATCGCGATTACACCCTGGCTTTTCGGGAACTCGAGCCGGAAGTAACTTATCTACCTTCCCGAAATTTCCGGTTGATCTTTAACTATAAATTCCGGCAGGATCGCAACGTCCTGAGTGGGGGAGGTGATGAGGAAGCGGTACAGCACAATCTCGGCCTGGAGGGAACTTTTCGTCCCGGCCAGTCATCCTATGGACTGAGTTTCTCGTATATTAATGTAGATTTTACCGGAGCGACGAATTCTCCGGTAGGTTTTGCGATACTGAACGGCCTGCAGCGGGGCGAGAATTTTCTGTGGAACATCAATCTGAACCGGCAGCTCTCCAAAAATATTCAGCTTTCTCTTAGTTACGAAGGCCGGAAAACCGGTACGGCGGGGGTGGTCCATGTGGGACGGGCGCAGGTGGCAGCCACTTTTTAGCATGGCAGAACGACGGATCACTATACCAAAGAACCCTGAACTGTCCGCTTTAAAACAGAATTGAAGCGCTTTTTTTCGGGAAATTTGTAAAATATGGGTGTCTTTTAGATCAGAAGAGGAGCTCATATGTTGGAAAATTATGGCTTTGAGCAGCTACGATAGCTACTACATATATCTTATTGAACCTTCTGAAAAATGCCACACTTACCGGCAACCGGATTAAAACTGGTTACTGCCGGCAGGTGCTGCCTGTCTGCCGTGGTGTACGGTGGAGACGGCCCCTGTTCATAAGATTTACTACGTACCAAATTTAAAAATGTCAGATGATCAGTAGATTTTTACCCCTCGTTTTGTTATTGGCTCTTTCGACAAGTCTTTCGGCGCAACATATTTTCTGGCGGGATGTCAGCATCGCTCCCGGAACCGGTCGGTCGGATGACGGCACGGTCAATATTAAGCAGTTTCGCCCGGTAACGGTGGACATGTCCGCTTTTAAAAGCCTGCTGGCAAACGCTCCGGAGGAAAGTGCCGGCCAGGGCCGGAATACGCTGGAAGTCACCTTCCCGCTACCCAACGGAGAGACCGAAACCTATCTGGTGGTCCATTCTCCGTTGATGATGCCCCGTCTGGCGGCAAAATATCCCAACATTCAATCATTCCGGCTGATAGGCACCCAGCGTGCCAACAGCAGCGGCCGGATGACCTACGGTACCAACGGCTTATCCGCGATCCTGCGGACCCGTTTTGGCGAAGTGTACATTGATGCCCTTACGCTGGAGCGGGACGATCTCTATCGCGTCTATTTCGGTCGGGAGGTGACATTGGAGTCGGATGGTTCTATTGCCCTGGATTGCGGGCTGAGTCCGGAAATGACGCCGGAAACCCTGGAAGCGGATGAATGGGAGGCAGAGAGACCCGTATCCGGCGGTCGAAGTGGCGCCGCTTCCGTGGATCTCCGCGTTTACTCTCTGGCGCTGGCCTGTACGGGCGAATACGCGCAAACCCACGGCGGGACTAAAGAATCGGTACTGTCCAGCTTTAACGAGGCCGTATCCCTGCTCACGGAGATCTACGAAAGTGAATTGTCGATCCGCTTCATGCTGATCGAAGATATTGAAAAACTGATCTGGCTGGATCCCCAACTGGATCCATTTGTGAACGCCAACGGTGGTCTGGCCCTGGTCAATCAGATCAGCGATGCCTTCACCACGGATGCGAAGATCTCGCTTTCTTCCTTTGACCTGGGGCACCTGTTTACCGGCGACTGCACGGATGTGGGCGGCGTTGCCCCCGGTCGGGCCTGTAATTTCGGTCGGGAAAAAGGCGTAACCTGTCACTCCTCTTCCAACGTGAGTTTAATGGTGCGCCGGATCATGGCCCATGAGGTCGGGCACCAGTTTTCCGCTTCCCATTCCTTTACCAATTGTCCGCCCAGCCAGGGAGCTGTGGTCGGTGGGAAAGCGGTAGAACCCGGCTCAGGATCCACCATCATGTCCTACGCCGGACTCTGCGGTAACCAGAACCTCATCAACGATAACGACGGCTATTTTCACGTACAATCTCTGGAAGAGATCATGACCTACAGTCGCGAAGGAACCGGTCGTACCTGCGCCACCCAGATCAGTATTGACAATACCGAACCGGAGGCCCGGATCGACTATGCGGATGGGTTTTATATTCCCGTCAATACCCCATTCCAGTTGACGGGTAGCGGTTCCGACCTGGAAGACGAAGACCTGACCTATTGCTGGGAGCAATTCGATGTGGGGCCGTTGAGTGTGCTGGGAGATCCCAGTGGTAACACGCCATTATTTCGCTCCTACCCACCGACCTCGATCCCGACCAGGGTATTTCCCCGGATCGAGGACATCGTTACCAACACAGCCAACCGCAACGAACTGATGGCCGATTATGCCCGGGATATGACCTTCCGAATGACGGTTCGGGATAATCACCCCGGCGGAGGAACGGCCGCCTGGCAGGAAGTGGCTTTTCACACCACGGATGTAGCCGGCCCGTTCATGGTCTTGTCGCCCGATACAGACCGCCCGATGTGGGAGGCTGGTACTTATCAGAAAGTAGTCTGGGAAGTAGCGAATACCAACCGCGACCCGGTAAATTGCCAATTTGTCAATATCCGCCTATCTACCGATGGTGGCTTCAACTATCCCTATGTACTGGCCACGGGTGTCCCCAATACCGGCTCGGCCATGGTGCCGGTACCGAATATCGAAACGGTGGCGGCCCGCATTAAAGTGGAGGCCAATGACAATATCTTCTTCAATATTTCTTCACAGAATTTTCGGATCACTGCCCCCACCAGCGCGGGTTTTACAATGACTCCTTCGCAGAATAATCAGAACGTTTGCCTGCCGGATCTGGTAAGTATTGATCTGGCTACCCAAAGTTTTCTGGGATTCAATGAGGATATAACTTTCGAAGTCATGGAAGGCCTGCCGAATGACGCGGCATTTGATTTCAGCCCGGCCATTATTAAACCCGGAGAGACTTCTACTTTGCGGATCGACATACCGGACCGGAACAATACCGGTGCCTACGAGGTGAAACTGCGAGCCTACGTGCCGGGGCGCGATACGGTGGTACAAACCCTCTACCTCAACCTGACCTCGAATGATTTTAGTGACGTGAGTATCGTTGAGCCGATGGACGGAGAGAACGGCATTGGCCTGACCACCACGCTGGCCTGGACCGAATCCGCCAATGCCAGTAAATACGAAGTGGAACTGGCCAATAATCCCAGTTTCGAAGATCCGTATCTACTGGATGCTTCGGAACTGGCGGAAGGAACCACCGAATTTGAACCGGACGTTATTCTCGAAGAAAATACCCTGCACTACTGGCGACTCCGGCCGATCAACGAATGTAGTGACGGTGAATACCTGCCGGTGAATACTTTCCATACCGAAAATCTGATCTGCACCGGCTTTACTTCAAATGATACGCCCGTAGTGATCCCGGGTTCGGGCCTGCCAACCAAGACCTCGGTGATCTCCGTTGATTTTGACGGGACCATCAGCGATCTGAACATTCCTTTGGTGAAAGGGAGCTACCAGCCGGTGAGCAGTCTGCGTTTATCGCTTACCAGTCCGGCTGGAACGGAAGTCATCCTGTTCGACGGCAACTGCGGAAATACAACCGACCTATTAATCGGATTTGACGATCAGGCTCCGGACACCCTGACCTGTCCGCCGGATGACGGCATCGTTTTCCAACCGGTCAAACCCCTCGCTGATTTTATCGGCGAATCCACCCGGGGCGACTGGACCCTGAAGGTGCAGGTGATCAGCTCCGGTTTTGGTGGTGTTGGGAATATTGGGGAATGGCGACTGGAGTTTTGTGCCAGTTCTACACCCATCGATCCCGTGCTGGTGACCAACGATACGCTCTACGTGCCGCCGGGACTGGCCAATCCCGTGATGGCCGATGTACTGGAAACACTGGATGAGGATAACGGCCCGGAAGACCTGAAATATACGCTGGTACAGGCACCGGCTTCCGGTACTTTGTATTTTCTCGATCAGGCTCTTTCGGTAGGGGATACCTTCCGGCAGGCGACGATCAATGCCTTTAACCTGTACTATGCCAATGAAGATCCGGACGCCCGATTGGATCAGTTCATTTTTGTAGTGGAAGACGGTACCGGCGGCTGGATACCACCCCAGACCTTCACCATCAAGATCGATAATACGGCCATCGTGGATACGGATGATCCCGAATTGGTGCCGGAACGGATTCTGTTGTATCCGAATCCGGCGCGGTCCAGTTTCCGACTCCAACTGCCGGGACCGCTGGAACAGGCGGCTCAGGTATCGCTGTTCGACGCCAGAGGCAGTCAGGTACAACGTTCGTTGATGTCCGTTGGAGAACAGGAGCAACTGATCCAGGTTGGGGACCTGCCCCGCGGGCTTTATTTCGTCCGGTTGCAGATCGGTGCCAGCGTGTTGACCCGACGGGTGATCGTGCAGTAAATCAAGAACGAGATTACCTCGGTCTGTTCTGATATTCAAACCGGGAAAGGATGCGCAGTCCTTTCCCGGTTTGATTTTAAGCAGTATGACCGGCACTAAAAAATCCATGCTCCCGTACGCCATAATCGCGGTGCCGCACATCTATTGAATTGTACCGTCGAACTACCAAAGGGATAAGAGCTCGTTCCCAATTTCCTACATCATTTTAAAACTGAAAAATTATGGTATCGCTAGATGTAACCATCAGCGGACAGGCATTGCTATGGGTAGTAGCAGGGCTTAGCCTGTCGACTTTGCTGATCATCGCTCTGATGCGTCGTTATTTCCATTCGCGCTCCGGACGGATTATTCCTTTGGACAAAAAAACGACTGCTTCCGAACGGAACAAGTACGGTTTCGCGGACGTATTCCGACTGCGTGGAACCTTTCTACAGTACGGCCTGGTGCTCTCTCTCGGCTTAGCCGTACTTGGGTTCGCCTGGACGGAATACGACGGACAGGTAGGTTATAATACCCTGGACCTGGAGGATCTGCCGGAATTACTGGTCAGTCCGCCGACGACCACACCACCGCCACCACCTCCCCCTCCTCCGCCACCTCCCGTTCTGGAGCCCGTACCGGATGAGGAAGTGCTGGATGAAGAAGAACCGGAATTCATCGATATGAGTATCTCCGACGAAGATTCCTTTACCGCACCGGAGCCGGTCGTGGAAGAAGCACCGCCTCCGCCCCCGCCGATGCCCGCGCCGAAAGAGGAGGAGAACGTAACGGAGATCTTCAAATTTGTGGAAGAAATGCCCCTTTTCCCCGGTTGTAATGATCTGCCGACCAAGGAGGAGCGCAAAAAGTGTTCCGACCGGGAATTGATGAGCTTTCTCGGAAAAAATATCAAATATCCGGTGATCGCTCGGGAGAACGGTATCGAAGGGACGGCCTATATTTCTTTTGTCGTGGAAAGAGACGGCAGTATTACCGATCCTCAGATCGTCCGCGCTCCGGGTGGTGGACTGGGAGAAGAAGCACTCCGGGTAGTAGAACTGATGAACAAAGAAGGCCTGACCTGGACCCCCGGACAGCAACGAAAAGTACCGGTGCGGGTGATGTTCAACCTGCCGGTGAAATTTAAATTGCAGTAATGATGTGTTGGTGAACAACGGGGCGTTCCGGCGTTTTTCCGGGTGGTCGGTTCGGATAAAATTTCCGTCCGCCACCGTACGCCGGATCGCTTCGTTTTATATTTCTCAAGGCACACCCAACCCTTTTTCACCGAACATGGTCTATGGGAATAGGATTTTAAAATTAAAAAACCAATGAAAAACAACCTATTCTTAATGATGATCCTGGTGCTGTCGATCCTGACCCAATCGTCGCAGTGTGAAAAGGAAAAAGTAAGTACAGAGAAAAGTGATCTGGCCGAACTGGCCATCACCCTTGATCAGACGGCCTGGTTCTGTGCCGATAATTGCCGCTATAATTTTGTGTTCAGAGAAGGTGAGGTGGTAACCCGTAGATTCAGTAAACCAAATGATGAAACCCCACTCTGGACTTGTAACCGTACCCTGTCCGGAAAGGACTGGCAGGCGATCGTGGAAGCGCTGGATATCGATAATCTGATCGATACCGAAGAAACCATCGGCTGTCCGGGTTGTGCGGATGCGCCCATCGAGACCGTACGGGTGGAAAGTGGCGATTTTGCCAAAGAAGTCAGAATGAATCAGGGTGAAAGCGTGCCCTCCATTCAGCCCCTACTGGACGAAATACGAGCTCAGGCGGAAGAACTGAAAAACCAGGAAAATTGTCAATAAAAGGTGAGCTGGGGCCGGACTTAAGTCTATTTTTCCGACCTTAGCCGCTTATGAGACTAAGTTATCAACACTTACCGGATTGGCTGAAAAACAACTGGCTGTTTCGAAAGCTGTTTCTGCTGCGGAAATTATTTCTAACCAGAACGAGTAAACGGCATTACGGCCAATCCGGTGAGGATATCTTTATCGTCCGGCAATTCGACAAAAATTACAAAGGCTTCTTTGTCGATGTCGGCTGTTTCCATCCTACCAAGTACAACAACACCTTCCGACTCTACCAGCGAGGCTGGCGGGGTGTGAATATCGATATCGATAAGATCAAGATCGAAGGTTTCAACTTGCGCCGCCCCGGCGATACCAATATCCAGCGGGCCGTCAGCACTGAATCCGGTGAACTTACCTACTGGACCAACGGATTCTATTCCCTCGTCGTCACACTGGACGAAGATTTTACCAAAGAAAGGACCAAATACGATTACCGGCCCAGTCAGGTGAAGGCGGATACCCTCACTAATATTCTGGATCAGACTTCCTACCGGGGCCAAACCATTGATTTTCTCACCGTAGACGCAGAAGGGCACGATCTGCCGGTACTGCAGTCACTCGATTTTGATCGCTACGCTCCCAGATTGATCGCAGTGGAGATGCAGGAAACGACCCTGGAAGAGATCCTGGAGACCGAACTCTATCGCTTCCTGCAGGAGCGCGGGTACGGCGTGGTGAACTGGCTGGGACAGACCCTCATGTTCAAGTCGGTCCATTGAACGCAGCTTCAGTTCATTTCTTTGGCCGGAAAATTGCTAATGTAAGATACACACCAACTGCTAACCGCCTTATTTTTTATATATTTCCATGGTTTAGAGAAGCGGTCCCGATGGTTGTCGGATCATTGGTCGGCTCTGTTCTCCCAAAAATACTGCGCGATTTTGTGGATACGGAGCGGAGAGATGTTTCCGATGGCCGGTTATTTTTTTTAAGATCAACGGGATACCGCTTCTGATATTTACGCTTTTTTACGTCTTATAAATACACCGTAATGCCCAATTCGGAAGGCCTGTCAAAAACTACTACCAACGAGCAATTTCAGGAACTGATCAGGGATGCTAAAGCTGGTCGCCCCGAATCGCTCAATACCTTTTTGCAAGATCTGTATCAGAAAGGCAAAAGAAACCTCCTGAAACTCACCCGTTCGGAAACGGAAGCCGAAGAGCACTTCTCCGCAGCAGTGGCCCGTTTTTGGGTAGAGTTCGTCAACGGAGACCGGCCTTTGCCGAAAGCTAATATTGAGGGATACATTTATACCATGGCCCGTTTTATGTGCATTGACCAGCACCGCAAAAAGAGTAAGCTGCGGGTCGTTTCCGACGAGGAGACCCTGGCCCAAAGTGCAGACCAGGGGCCAGCACCGGATCAGTTCCCGGAAGAAGACCGGGCCGGAATAAAGAAAGAGGCATTTGAACGCGCCAGAGTCAAGCTTAGCGATAAATGCCAGCAACTATTTAATGTGATCATTGAGCAGGGAGTGGAGAAGTCCCGGGAAATTTATTCCCTCCTGGGATTGGAAGATGCACGGTCAGCTACCGTTTTGCGGTACGATTGTACCCGAAGACTTAAAGTACTGGCCGCCCTCGAACTGGAACTACTGCTCAACAAGCGTAATTAAGGACATGGATAAACTGGAAGAATACGAATACATTGGCCGGTTCTTTGCCTTTGAACTCAACGAGGAGGAACTCGCTGAGTTTGAACGCAGGTTGCGGGATGACCCTGAGTTTGCCCGCCGGGTGGAGCTTTTCCGGGAAATGGAAGACCATGTTACGGAAAGTATGCCGACGGGAGCTACTGCTACCGGTGATACTGCTGCGGATCAGCTTGAACTGATCAGTCGCTTTTTCTATTACGAGCTCGATCAGGAGGAATTGGCCGACTTCGAAAAAAGGGTTGCGGAGGATGAACAACTGGAGCGCCGGATGTCCGGGTACCTGGAAATGGAAACTCTGGTTTCCCAAACGACTCATGCAGAACCGGAAGTGCTCGAAAAAAAACAGGCCTTTCAGCGGCAACTGAGGTCCGGGACGTCCACCGTACCGCAAAAAGGAAAAATGAGGCCGCTGCGGTTCCTGATCGGAATTGCCGCTACGCTTTTGTTGCTGATCGCAGCCTGGCTGGTCCTGCCGGACCTGGGAGGTAGCTCCAACGAGGCGCTGGCCCTGGAATACTGGGAAGACAGCAATAAAATTACCTTCAGTGATCTGAGGTCGGAAAATGACCGGAGCGATACGGAAACCGCTCTGCTGGAGGCGTCCCGCCTGTTTGATGAGGGGCAATACCCCGAGGCGCTGGACCGGCTTTCAGGGATTGCTGCGGACGACAGTCTGTATGTGAACGCCGTCCTGCTACGGGCGGAAAGCCAGACCGCCATGGGGCGGTTTGAGCCGGCTGTAGCCAATTACCAAACCATACTAGATACCCCGGGCAGTGTGTTCCGGGATGCGGCCCTCTGGTTTCAGGCATTGTCCTATCTGCAGCTTAATGAAGTCGGATCCGCCCGCAGGAATTTATCCGCGATCATTGACGAAGGGTATCCGCTCGCGGGGAAAGCCACCGAACTGCTCGAGCAATTGAAGGATTGAGTGGAGTTATATTGCACAACTTTAGGTTTTTGCATTTGATATTACCTCCTCCGCCCTGCGGCACACTTCCCCCCTGAGGAGGACGTTTCTTAACTGGAATGGAACTGTGCTCATCTGGAGAACCTATCCCGATGCAGTCGGGAGGCTGCCAACGAATTGAGAAGAAATTTATCGATGGCGTATTTGCACAACCTGTCCCAACGAGTCGGGAAATCCAGGTGTTGCCGGGCATAGCCGCAATAGCTTGAGTTACGTTTTAACTACCGTCTTTTTCCTTCGTCTGAGTAAACTCGCTCCGATTAGAACGGCACAGAAACCGGCAATGGCCCAGAGCCACCGGAAATTAGAGTTGTTGCTACCGAGGCTATCGGGTTGACCCACCAAAATAAAAGAAGACCAGTAAAAAGGATGTGCCTGCTGCACCGAACTTATGTTATCCAGGTAATCTACCTGAGCCGTCCGGAGCGCTTCGGCGGTAGAGGATCCGGCATGCAGCTGGCGATAAAAATCGACCATCAGTTCGTTGGTGGACCGGTCGTTTACCTGCCAGAGGCTGGTGACCAGACTGGGGCAGCCAACGTACATAAACGCCCGTGCCAGACTGATCATTCCTTCCCCACTTTGCAGTTTACCTAAGCCGGTTTCACAGGCACTGAGCACGACGAGCCGGGCGGCCAGCGGCAAGGCGTAGATATCGCTGAGCGTGAGAAAATCATCACTAAAATAGATCTTGCTGTTCTGCGGGAACTCATCATCGATCATGGCGTGGGTAGACAGGTGCAGGATGTTAAACTGATTCACTTTATTACGCAAATTAGCGGTGCTGGCAGCGGTGCGCAGATAACCGTCTCCGGCCATGATGGATCGGATGTCGTTGACTTCCCGCTCGCTATAGGCCAACGCGCCCAGGCCAAAGGAGGGAGCCTGGTCGAATACGGGCGCAAATCCCAGAAATGATCCAGCAGCAGCTCCCTGGTCGGAGGCCTGAAAAGTATTGAGCAGGCGGGCCGAATAGGCGTAGGAGATCGTATAATCCCTGAGCAAATACGGCAGCGTATCGTAACGACTTTCCGCAACCGGTCCGACCACCGAATGGGTAAGCAGACTCTGAAAAGGTATCTGGGTAAGCTGCCCGTCCGGCATCACAATGAGTTGGGTGACCTGCGCCGGCAGCGTGCCGAGCGGTGTACGCACATAACGATCAAAGATCCGCCAGGCGGCGGTCGTATATTCCTGAAATGCCGCCGCCCCGCCATCGGGTTGGTTCATGGCCCGGCGGAGGGTTTCTATATCGATCCGGAAGTCGTCCAGCTTTGGTAATGCCAGTACTTCGAAATGATCGTTGCTGATCACCGCTACGAAAATGGAATCCTTCCCAACGAAGTACTCCAGCATAGCCGTAGAAGGGTCGAGCAATTGTTGTTGCACCTCGGATATGGTCGGTAAGGACTGATCGTATTTCAGCGCATAGTATTGCGGAAAGTCCCGCTCCAGGGTAGCGATCAGTTGTTCATATTCCTGCTGGTAAACGAAAAGCTGCTGCCGGTATTTTTGCTCACTTTCCGGGTCCTTATTTCCCAGACTGTTATTGATCTTTCGTTCCAGGAAGGCCATTTGCACTTTAATATCCTGCTCCTGCTCCAGCAGAGATTCCGGCAGGTTGGCAAATTGTCGGGCCTGCAGATGTTTGATGTTCTCCAGCAAAACGGTCGCTTTGTTGCGTTCCATTATCCGGAAGGCAAACTCTGGGTCATCGGTGTTGACGGCCAGTTGGAGTGCTCCGTCGTACACCGAATAAGAACGTTTCAGCAGGTCGTATTTGGATCCTTCCGCCTGGTAGTTGAGCCGGAGCGAATCGATCAGATTGAGGGCGAGTTGGTAGGTAGACTTGGCCAGTTCAGATTGGCCGCCGGCTTGCAAACTTTTTGCTTTACCATCCAGCGTTCGGAGCAATCGCCGCTTATCGCTGATATTATCCGTCAGACCTGGATTGGCGGCGAGGTCGGTGGTGTCATGGAAGTTCCAGGCCACGGCTTCCAGTGATCGCTGAAAATAGGGTAGAGCCTTTTGGTGCTCTCCCTGCGCGGCGTACAACTCACCGAGATTGGTATAGGAATAAACGATTTCCGGATGTTTGGCGGTATAGACCTCACGGCGCAATTGCAGTGCACGCCGGACTGCCGTTTCGGCGGCAGCGTAGTTCTTCGCGTTGAAATGAGTTTCTCCGATCAACTGGTAGTATTGGGCCAGGGGGATCTTATCGGAATCATCGATCGATGACCTGAGCAATTCCAGATAGAAGAGTGCGCTATCCGGTTGGTTGGTCATAGTGTAATAGCTGGGGAAATTTTTCAGGATCAGCTTTTTGGTGGCGGTGGTTTCCACTCCCTCGGGACTGCGCTCTACCGTTTCCATGGCTTTGCGGTAATAATTTCCCGCTTCGCTGAAATTATCCTGCATTTGGTGGGCAAAGGCCATATTGTTGAGCAAGGTTGCAGTAGCGGCACTATTTTTTGGGAAATACTGGAGTGCGTACGCAAAATACTCCAGGGCTTTGGCGTAGTCTCCGGTCTCGTTAAAACCGGCCCCCAGATTCTGGTAATCATACCCGAGATAGGAGATATCAAAATTTTCTTTATCCTGTTCGTACAGGGCCAGATCAATCTCCAGAACTTTTTGAAAGGCAGTATACGCCTGCTGATTGTCACCAATGGCATTGTAGTAAAAGCCGTAGTAATTCCAGATGACCCCGTAGATGTCATTCAGCTCGTCGATCTCATGCCGGCGTACGGTCTGCAGCGCCGAATCCAGATAAGATTCCATCGACGCAAAAGCTTCCAGATTCCAGTACAAATAGCCGATCACGCAGTAGCGGTCGGCATAATTTATCCAGTCTTCCTCCGCGGCGTAAATAGCCTGGGCCTGCCGGTGCAGATCGATGCAGGCTTCGAGGTCTCCGGCATTCGCCAGTTCGGAAATCTGTTTATCTATTTTTTCAATGGCTTCGACCTGACCGAAGGCCGTTAGCATCATCCCCTGGAATATGATCAATAAAAGAATTGATAACTGGTTCTTTTGTTGCATGGTGGACTTTAGACTTCTGAACATTGCTTCCTGTACTTGTATGCCCGGCTTAAACTGGTTTGATCCTGGCCCGTCAAAGACAGTCAGGATCAAACCAATTTCACGGCATAATGTTTATTGCGATTTCACGAGCGGTATGGTCTCCAGCCGGTTCCCGATCCTGACCTGACCGTAATACATGCCATCGGCAAGGTCATGGGCGCTGATCCGGAGGTTATGCTCACCCGGGCTGAATACCTGTTCCGGGATCGCCTGTTTGACCGCTCGCCCGAAGATGTCAAATAACACCAGACTGACCCGGCTCTCTCCGGGCAGGAACAGATCAACCGTAAAATGATCCCGAACCGGGTTTGGATAGACCTTCACGGCGGCCACTTCGATCGGTTCGCGGATCGGGGAGGCAGCGTCCGGAGGTATTTCGGGTGCTTCATTCGCCGCTAATAAGATACAATTTTCTTCGGATCGATGGGCGTAAAAGAAGGATCCGCTTTTGGCAATGGTGCCCAGGGTGCCGGGATCACACACAAATTTTTTGACATGAATAAATCCGTCCGGATCTACCTCCATCTCGACCATATCTCCGGATTCCACCGTCACATCACTGTATAGCGTAATGCTTTCCGTTGCCCGGCTATAGCGGGGCAGATGGTTAGGCCCGTACCAAAGTGTGGGCTCGGTGGTATGGTAGGAGTATTCAATTTGCTGCTCACAACCAAAACACATACTTCCCCCCGCAAATTCCATCGAGGGAGCAATGGTCGTATCTACGCAATTTAACAGATAAGGAATCTCTACGTAAATGGAATAGTCAATTAAACTTCCTACATCGGTGACACAGGTACTGGAGAGGGGAATTTCAAATTTCGCCGATCCTCCGGGTACGATATCAAAGATACCGCCGGTCGGCATGGACGTCAAAGTACCGGTAGGTCCGTAGACCTCTATATTGATACCGGCGGTGGACAGGGGAATGGGGGTGCAATCTTCGATTTTCGTGATGGGATCGGAAAAAATACTGATGTTGATATTCGGGTTACTAAATTCAGCATCGCAGAGCGGTAAATAGGAAGCGTCGAAATTATAGACGTAGAATTCCAGGATCCCGTTCTTAACTTTCCCCAAACGACAGGTGCCCGTTTTATATGGACAATCATCGGAGTTGGTCCCTCCCGATGTTGAATTACCGACCGCCAGCCGTCCTCCGCCCAGGACAATGATATCGAAAATGATCTCCTGCCCGGTCCCCATACCAAAGTCGCCGGGGTCAGTCACGACTTCCAGCGAGACCTCCACCAGATCGGAGAAATCTCGATCATTGAGCTGGGAGATCTGCAAGATCACCCCTCCGTTGGGCTCCCCTTCGGGAGGAAAGCCGCCGTAGGTGAAGATCTCCCCCGCGGTAATGCTGCCATCCCCGTCAAAATCCCCGGAAAATCGCCAGTAAACCAACTCACTTTCCGTAGTGGTTTTCACCTGGAGTAAAAAGCTATCGGTAAACACGGGTATGGTATCCTCCAGCATCACTACGGAACCCGAACTATCCGGCACCAGGGTATCCTGACCGATAAAAATAGAATCAATGATCACATCGGGCTGAGCCGAAAGCGTTATTCCAAACGCCAAAGCCAGAATGCCCATTAAAAGCAAACGTTTCATGGTCTTGTCTTTAGGGTTTGAAAAAATTACTTACTTCCGGTGCGCTGCCCGGCCAATTGAGCCTTCAGGCGGGCGTTCTCCGCTTTCAGGTCGGCATTATCTTTTTCCAGCGTATTTAGCCGCTTGTTCATGTCGATCAGATGCAGGAAGATCTCTTCGATCTTTTCCTGTTGATTAACGGTGATGTCACCCACTTTTAGCCCGGAAGATTCGATCTCTTTGGCCGAAGGGGTATTGTGCAAATGCCCTTTTTCGGCAATGTGCTCCTCCACCTCCTCCAGCGAAGTGAGCCGGTAATTCTCCTCAAACACATAATCGCACCAGGTCGCGTTGGGTACCAGCCACTCATCGGCCAGGATGCCTCCGCACACGAAGAGTTTATAATTCGAGAGGTCAAAAGGATCATTTAAGGGATCTGTCGGATTCGGGATCACAAAGTTAAATTGATCCACACCGATGGCCAGTCTGCCGTCCACATCCACGTCCCCTTTGAAATATCCGGCCCAGGTGCCATTGGTATTTTCGTCCCAGGAGGGATAGTTGACCTGATCCCAGCCCAGTACGGCCGTTCCGCCATTGTCACCGGAGAGCACTCCGTACAGGCCGTAATTATAATTACTGGTAGCATTGCCGGCCTGAGCCCAGACTCCGTAAGACCGGCCGCTGCCGGAAGGGGTAGTATTGGTGGAAATACCACGAGCTCCGATGGTATAGCCAAGGCCGGATTCTACCCGTCCGTCCAGCGCGCTGACGCGGCAGGAACCACAAGCCGGAGCGGCCGTTTCGGCTTTTAGTCCAATAGCCCCGTCGGCTCCGGAAGTCGTTTTGATAAGTGCTCCCCAACGGGTATCGCCGTTTCCATTTATGGATAGAGGAGATAAGGGACCGGCGGCATTAATACCGATATAATCCGGACCGATCGTTACCTGTGCCATCAGGGGCAGGTTGAAGAGAAGAATAAAAGTGGTTAGAATTGCTGTAAACTGCGAGCGTAGTTTCATTTTTCTAAATTTTAATATTGATCCCTACTCTGTTACATCGGGGCTTTTCGGGAACCGCCGTAAAATTGTTGATTGAATTAAAATACTATCCGTAATAGATCGTGGAAAATACTGATGGCCTCCTTCCGACAGCCCCCGGATCCACCGTCAACCATCCACCGTCAACCATCCACCGTCAACCATCCACCGTCGACCATCAACCATCGACCGTCAACCATCGACCATCGACCGTCCACGAACAAAACCAATTCGGGAAGACTTAACAAGAAAAGATGACAATGCGGGAGGAAATATTAAAGGTAAAAGTTTTATGTTAAATTTCCCAAGACCACGTTTCCGATCTTACCACCGAATGGCTAAAGGCTAGGAAACACCGGTATAATGAGCTAAACGGGAGATCGGTACCTGGTACTCAATTCCCGTTTAGTCTCAACCTTCCGGTGATTATTCCGTACAAACGACGGTTTTGCGGAATTGCTGGCTATCGGTAAGTACTTCGCAGAAGTACATGCCCGGTACCAGTCCGGAAGTATTGATCTTTGCCTGGTGTCGACCGGCGGGTAGATGTTTTTCCCGAACGATCTCCTTTACCAGTTTTCCGGTAGCGTCGTAAAGTGCGATTTCCAGTTGAGAATCCGTTTCCAGGATCAGGTCAATTTGCAGATAATCGCTGAAGGGATTCGGGTAGGCCCGCATAACGGACAGTTCCGGCGCGGTAGTTATTGCGGGGTTCCGGGTTTCGAATTGTTCTTCGGCCGGAGTCGTTTCGACTACTTCGGCTTCCGGTTGTCCTTTGTGCGCCCGGAAAAAAGCGCCCTTTTCTACCTGAAAATGTCCCATCAGACTGATCTCTCCCTGCGGGCTGGTACGGAAGGTCGCGGCACTTCCGGTATTGATGGTCACTTCACCTTCGGCTTCAATGCTTTCGGATGCGTAGGTGAGTTCGGGTAAAGCCTGCCGACCTTTTGTCGGGAGCGAGGCGTGCTCGGTGTATACGACCCATTCGACGATCTTGGGTTCCTGGGCCTGTGCGGATAAAAGAGCGAAAAAGAAAAGCGGTATAATGAAAAGTAACTTTTGCATGGTATTGAATTTTTGCTTTTTAGAAATAGTGGAGCGTGCGGTAAAGTGAAGCCGTTTCAACCGCAGTTGGATCATGGTCTTCAGTTTGCGCACGCTCCCGGTTCCGGGATTATTACTTGTTGCGGATCTGTTCCAGCTGAGTCTTCAGGGATGCATTTTCCGCTTTGAGTTCCTGCAGCTGATCGTTCATTTCGATCAGGTGTAGAAAGATCTCTTCGATCTTCTCCTGCTGATTTACTGTGATCTCGCCGATCTTCATGCCCTCGCTCTCTACTTCTTCGGCGGAAGGTGTTTTGTGCAGGTAGCCTTTGGTGGCGATGTGCTCTTTTACGTCTTCCAGCGGGGTAAGGTCATAGGTGTCTTCGAAAACGTAGTCGCACCAGCTTACACTTGGGATCAGTAATTCGTCCGCCAGGATACCGCCACATACATACAGTTTGTAATTGCTGAGGTTATATCCGTTCAGGGTAGTGGGCATCTGGTTGGTGCCGATAGCGACCTTACCATCTACTCCCACATCGCCCACAAAGTAACCGGCCCAGCTTCCGTTCGTACTGTGATCCCAGGCGGGTTTGTTGATCTCATCCCATCCCAGGATGGCGGTACCGGCGTTGGCACCCCGCAGGCGGCTGAATACGCCGTAGTTGTAATTGCTGGTCGCGTTACCGGCTGTAGCGTGCAGACCGTAAGAACGTCCCTGGTTGGAAGCCACATCGGTATAAGAGGATGTGTTCACACCAACTGCGTAGCCCGTACCGGCTTCAATTTTGGCGATGATACTGCGGTTCCAGTCAGCTCCACCGGTAATTTTCGGTAATTCAGACACCAGGCCGGCTACACCATTGCCTGCGGTATTGGAAGTTACATAAGCGCCGTAGCGGGTGTCACCGTCTCCATTGATGCTGACCTGGGATAGAGGATTCACCGTATTTACCCCCACTTTACCGTCTACTCCTACATTGCCGACAAAGTATCCGGCCCAGCTTCCATTCGTGCTGTGGTCCCAGGTGGGTTTGTTGATCTCATCCCATCCCAGGATGGCGGTACCGGCGTTGGCACCCCGCAGGCGGCTGAATACGCCGTAGTTGTAATTGCTGGTCGCGTTACCGGCCGTAGCGTGCAGACCGTAAGAACGTCCCTGATTGGAAGCCACATCGGTATAAGAGGATGTGTTCACGCCGACTGCGTAACCCGTACCGGCTTCAATTTTAGCGATGATACTGCGGTTCCAGTCAGCCCCACCGGTAATTTTCGGTAATTCAGATACCAGGCCGGCTACACCATTGCCTGCGGTGTTGGAAGTTACATAAGCGCCGTAGCGGGTGTCACCGTCTCCGTTGATGCTGACCTGGGATAGAGGATTCACCGTATTTACCCCCACTTTACCGTCTACTCCTACATTGCCGACAAAATATCCCGCCCAACTGCCGTTGGTACTGTGGTTCCAGCCAGGATTATTGATGGCATCCCAACCCAAAATGGCGGTTCCGCTATTGCTGCCGAGCAGGCGGCTAAATACCCCGTAGTTGTAGTTGCTGGTCGCGTTACCGGCCGTAGCGTACAGGCCGTAGGAGCGACCGGCACCCGGGGCCGTATTGTAGGACCGGGCATCCAGGCCGACCGCATAGCCGCGGCCGGAGGTGATCCGGGCCATGATACTGCGATTCCAGTCGGCTCCGCCGGTGATCGCCGGCAGTTCGGAAACCAGACCGGCGACGCCGTTACCGCTGGTATTGGTAGAAATATAGGCGCTGAACCGTGGATCACCGGCTCCGAAAATACTGAGTTTGGATTGGGGACTGGTTTGACTGAGGCCGATGTTATTGTTTCCGGAAGTGCCCTGGATCGCTCCGGAGGGAGTGTAGATCTGCGCGTTGGCAGAGTCGATAGCGAAGAAGCTGATGATCAGTACGATAAAGAAGGATAAATTAAAAGATTTCATGATTAGTTATTTTGTTATTTGATCCCTACTCGTTTTAAGGCTTTTCGGGAACCGCCCTTTGGAACACCTATTGTTGCCGGCAATAGCAAATCAGTCAGAACAAGTGCCCATTCATTGTTCGTGATGGCGAATGCGTCTTGAAAAACTGATGTTTTGGAAAGAAAAAGTAGAAGTAATCTGCTTTTCCGGTGCGTTCATTTACTAGACGGGACAGGCAAAAAATGTCAGATTGAAACGGGAAAAAATCCTGAAAAAACTTTTAAAAGGGCCGCTGAGGGATCAGTTTGTCCGGCCTCGTAAAAGGGGGAGGTTTGTTTTTTTAATGTTGATTTTCAGGCGTTTACGTCTTGGTGTATAAATGCAGCTGAGGGATCAGATCTATTCGGATATTTTTTTATAAAAAATTAATATTCTCTAATCGATATTTCTCAGGGAGCCCAGACTGGTAATACCGCCTATAGCTAAAAGCGGAATTGAGCAATGATCGAGGGCCAGACTTAGTAGAAGTAGTTCAGGACTTCCTTTCTATTTCCCACCCACCAAAACTCCGATTTTTCGCATCTATCTAGTAAATACGCTTTATAACGTAAAAATACGTTATGAATCTAAAAAAATAGTTGCGAATCTAAAAAATACGTTGTATGTTTGTGAAAGTTACCCAAAAGTGGGGCATTTTATTGCTGTTATTCTGGAGTCTGAGCGGTGTTGCGCAGGAAAGCGACAGCACCACCGACCTCAGTAGAAACTACCAGCAAGCCCTGGAACTAATCAATCAGTTCCAATTTGACAAAGCTCAGACCCTGTTGAGCACCTGCTACATTAAAGATCCGGAGAATGTCGATTATCTGTTGAAGATCGCTTACTGTAATCAGCAGTCGGGCCGTTATCCGGATGCGCTGATCTTTTACAATAAAGTGTTGAAGATCGATTCGCTGAATACGACCGCTCTGAGTTCGACCGGTTCGATCTACGAGCGGACCAGCAACTACCGGGAAGCGGCAAAGTATTACCGGGAGTTGATCCGGATCGATACCAGCAATGCCTATTACTACAAGCGCAACGGTTATGTGGCCCTGCGCATGAACAAGCCGCTGCAAAGTGTGATCTATTTCTTACGGGCCCACGGATTGAACGAAGCGGATATCGAAACGATCGATCAACTCTGTGATCTGTACCTCGCGCTGAATGATCTGAAATCTGCCGAATTGATGGTCAAACGCGGACGGGCGATCGATCCGAACAACCTGGCGCTGCTCTACAACAACGCCCGGCTCGAACAGAAGCGGAAAAACCACGAGGAAGTAGCCGGGGCGATTCGCCGGGCCATGGAACTGGGGGATACCAGTGATTACTACCAGATGATGCTGGGCGTGGCCTACATTTATCTGGACAGTATGGACCAGGCGATCGGGCATCTGGAAGCGATAGTGGATCGGGGGCAGGACTCCGAATATACGCACCACTACCTGGGGCTGGCTTACCGGGCCAAAGATGAGCACGCCAAAAGCATCGCTCATTTTGAACAGGCCATCGAACTCGGCGTTTCCGAAAAAATGTCGGATTTCCAGGCTGATCTGGCTTCCGTGCTGGTGGAAGAAAACAACTACCGAGCGGCGATCGATCACTACCGGGAAGCGTTGAAATACGATCCCAGCGCGGAGCACATTTTTCACCTGGCGCGTACCTGTGACCAATATTATAAGGATAAAAAGATCGCCCTGAAATATTACGAACAGTACCTAAACACCAAAAACCAAAAGTTCCGGGAATACACGGAACAGCGGATAAAACAGCTAAAAGAATTTATCCATTTCAGTAATTAAGCGGCGCAACCGGCGCAGTAAACGGAAATTGTTAAATGACGGACGCAAAACACCTTCAGATCATCGTACTACTGCTATTGTTGGCAGGAGTAGTCTCCGGACAGGCTAAAATGCTGGAGCTGGACGGTGTACAATTCCAGGTGTACCATAACGATCTTTCCGGTCGCAAACCCGGCCAACCGGCCCTGGTCTTTGAGAATGGATGGGGTGCCGATATGGGCAACTGGGAGCCGATCCTGGAAGAACTGGAGCGCACGCAGATCGTATTCACTTACGATCGCACCGGGGTGGGGGAGTCCGAATACAACGAAAAGGTGCCGAGCCTGGAAAATACGGCCGCTACCCTGCGAAGTTTACTGCAAAAAGCGGGAATACCGCCGCCCTATATCCTGATCGGGCATTCGCTTGGAGGCGTATACGTGCGGGGGTACGCCGGACTTTATCCGGAAGAAGTAGCCGGAGTGGTCTGTGTGGACCCGGCGGATTTTACCGAATCCAAAGAAGATTGGAAAATGCCTTTCCGCCGGATCGGAGTACCGGAAAAGAAGCTCGACGAAATGTTGTACGAGCGACTGTATACCGACCAGATCGATCCGGACATGCCGGTAGCCCTCCGGCAGGAACGGGAAGTGCTGAAAGGTTGGCGAAAAGTGGATTTCGCCGGATTGCGGGATATTCCCCTGCCGAAGATCCCGGTCGTCTTTTTTATCGGCGGCCGGTTTGATGTGCCGCCGCAATACCGGAGCAAAGACCTGGACCAGGAAGCGCTCTTCGAAGCCCGCAAGCAGCAATGGATGCATCACTGGTCCAAACTGATCGATGAAACCGGTGGCGGCGGCGGCCTGATCTACGTGCCGGGGGCCGGACATTTCGTCCACCGGGATGTTCCGGGGATCGTAATTGATAATATTTTGAGCCTGGTGCGATAAGCATTATTGCTGATTGACCGATACTTTTGAATATTAATCGACTGTAAGTCGGTACTACAACAAAAAGCTATGCAAAAACTGACCAAAGCCGAAGAGGAGATCATGCAGATCATCTGGACGTTGGGCCCCTGCCTGGTAGCAAATATCCGGGAATATATTCACGAACAACTGGGGCAGCCCATGCCGCCGCACAGTACGGTATCTACGCTGGTCCGGAGCCTGGAGGAAAAAGGCTTCGTCGATCACAAGGCCTACGGCCGTACCTATGAGTACTACCCCAAAGTGAAAAAAGAGGACTACAGTAAGCTGCGTCTCAATACCCTGGTCAGTAATTATTTCGACGGTTCCATGAAGCGGCTGGTGTCCTTTATCGTCAAGGAGAAGGACCTGAGCCTGAATGAATTGACGGAACTGATGGATAAGTTGGAAGAAGAATAATATTGATCATCTGATTATTTGATGATATGATGATACGGTTAGGTCCCGGGTAGCTGCGGGAAAAGACCAGGATGGAGGTGTGCTGACACCCATCAGATCATCAAATCATCATATAATTCAATCATCAAAATATGATAGCCTATTTACTCGATGTGAGCCTGTGTTGGTTGACTTTCTATCTGCTCTATTATTTCTGGTTGAGCAATGAGACCTTCTTTCACCTGAACCGATGGTATCTACTTGGTACGCTGGTGCTGGGACTGATCATCCCTTTCGTACCATCTCCGTTCGGCATGCAGGTACAGGAGAGTGAATGGGTGACTTTATACGTAGCGCCCCTCAATATGGGACTGGAGTCGCTGGAGGTCACCGTGACCGCCCCGGGAGCAGCCGAGCAGCATTTCGACTGGATGCTCCTTTTGAAATGGATCTACTGGGGTGGGGTCTTTCTGACCGCTTTCCGCTTCCTGAGTGGCATCTGGCGCATCAGCACGCTCTACCTACGGGCCGAGCACATCCGGGTCGGGCAGTACCGGGTAGCACTTACCGATGAGCCTCATTTGCCCTTTTCATTCTTCCGCGTCGTATTCAAAAGCAAACTCGGTAACCTGGATGAATTTGCGGAAGAAAAAATAACCGATCACGAGCTGGCCCACGTACGGGGCTGGCACACGATAGACGTGCTATTGGTCGAACTGGTGAGCATCTTCTTATGGTGCAGTCCGCCGGTCTACCTCTACCGTCGCTCCCTTCGGATAGTACACGAATACATCGCCGATTCGGCAGCTATCCGTACCGGAGAAAAGAAAAAATATGGCCATTTATTAATCAGGCAATCGCAGTCCGGACTACAGCTTGCCTTGGCGAATCACTTTATTCAATCACAACTGAAAAAACGAATTATGATGATGACTAAGACACGTTCTCGACGCCAGGCCTTTTTGAAATATCTGCCGGTGATCCCATTATTGGTGGTAGCGATGGTCGTCTTTTCCAATTGGGAAGCAGTGGCCAATGATTCACTGGATCTGTTGGGAAATAGTCCTTCAAACGAAAGGGTGACCGAAAATGCTACGCTGAATGAAGACTTCGATCCTAAAGTATTGGAAAAGAAGATGAGGGCCATTCTGGACAAAGCAAAAAAATTGGAAGCCGATGGTGAAGGAACCCAAGAGGAGCAATATCTGATTGATCAGTTTGCCGTTTTACACGAGAATTGGAGTCAGAAATACCCGGAACACCGGAGCAATATCCTACAGGTCACTAAAAAAGTGGCCGAAGAATTTCGTCTGTTCCTGGTCATCGAAGATGGACAGATACAGAAAGCATTTGACAGATACGGTGTTCAGTTATTTACCCGTGGCCAACGCGTAGAGATGCCGGCATCCTTTAAAGAAACCGGATCGATCAAGCTCAACGGAGATGGAAATCCGTATGTTCTTATCAACGAAAAGCCCGCACCGGCTGACTGGAAAGAAACTTTGGATAAAAGCAATATCGAAAGTGTAAATGTACTGAAGGGTGAATCGGCAATTAAAGCCTACGGCGAGAAAGCCAAAGACGGTGCCGTCCTGATCTATACAAAGGATTTTGAAAAAGAGATCCAGTTGAAAGGCGAGGGAGAACCCTACGTACTGATCAATGACCAACCCGCTCCGGCCGACTGGAAAAGCAGCATCGATAAGGAAAATATCGCAAAAGTCAATGTGCTGAAGGGAGAAGCGGCCATCGCTGCCTACGGAGAGAAAGCCAAAGACGGCGCCATTCAGATCTATACCAAAGACTTCAAGAAAGCGAACAACGAGACCGACAACCAATACAAAGAAGCGCCTTCGGCCAAAGTGATCATTTCCAAGCTGGGACACGCCCCTGTGGATCCCCTGTTCATCCTGGACGGTGAAGTGTTCGAAGGGGATATCAATGACCTGGATCCGAACGATATTGAGATGATCGATGTGCTCAAAGGTGAGTCGGCTATTAAAGAATTCGGAGAGGCCGGGGCCAATGGGGTGGTACGCATCTCTACGAAGGATCGTCCTTACGATGTCAGCCCGATCTTTCCCGGATGTGAGGATCTGGAAGGCGAGGACCAGCTGAACTGTTCCCGGAAAGGATTTCTGATGAACGTTTATAAGAATATCCGTTATCCGGCTTCCGCCAGAAATGCCCATATCGAAGGGATGATCGTCGTGAAATATACGATCGGCACGGATGGTAAAGTGAAAAACGCCATGATCCACCGCGGCATTGACGAGGCGCTGGATAATGAAGTATTGCGGGTGATCAACGAACTTCCGGACTGGAAGCCGGCCCTCAAGGACGGTAAACCCGTAGCGGTAGATATGATCCTGCCCGTACAATTCAATATTGAAGGGGACGAAGAGGAAAGTAGAGCCGCGAAAAAAGCGATCGGTAACGAAAATTACAAAGAAAGTAAAAGGGCTTACCTGGAAAAAATGGCCATTGATGGCCAGGTTGCGGAAGAGATAGTCGTAACCGGCTACGGACAGACCCGTTCTCCGCTGGAGGCCTTCAAGATCGCGGAAGAAATGCCGCGTTTCCCGGGTTGTGAAGGAGTGGATGTTGCAGAACGTCAGAATTGTGCCGATAAAAACATGATCGATTTCATCTACAAAAATGTCACCTATACCGAAGCCGCCAAAAAGGCGGGCACTTCCGGTACGGTGGTGGTGAGCTTTGTAGTCGGAAAGAACGGCAAGATCCGGGATGTACGCATCCTGAAAGGACTGGGGCACGGCCTCAACGAATCGGTCCTGAATATGATCGATAAAATGCCGGACTGGATACCGGGCCGTCAGGATGGCAAGCTGGTAGATGTGATCTTCAATTTGCCCGTCCGGTTTAAAACGACCAGTGTAGAACGCCCGGCGACCACGGTAAAAGTAAATGGTCCGGACCAGCAACCGGCCACAACAATGCTCGATCTTAAAAACTTCAAAGCCGCGCCCAACCCGACCAACGGATTGATCAATCTGCGGTTCCAGGCGGAAGCCCAACCACTGCAGGTGCGGGTGCTGACGGCCCAGGGACAGGCGGTTTACCAAAGAAACATACCGCAGTTCAACGGTAACTTTGACGAACAGATCGATCTCAGTGACGCCCCGAAAGGCACGCTCTTTATCTCCGTACAGCAGGGAGAGAAAATGTATACTTCTACGGTTATTGTGCAGTAAGACAAGCGCTGCCAGAGCCGAATTATTACCCGACTGATAAAAATATGCCCTGATGCCGAACCGGTGTCAGGGTATTTTTTATTTCCGGGTGCAGTTCATGGTTTTTGTAAAACTGGATGTATTTTTAGGAAAACAGCGCAAAAACAAATTCATGACGCCCACCTCTCGCTCCATTCTGGCTTTACTGGTCCTGATCACCTGCACCCACTGTGTACAGAAAGATCCGGTATCGACCGGCCCCGAAGTTTTACTTTCCATTAATGTACCGGAGGACTATCACCGTACCCAGGAAGGATATGCCGATCGGAGTTTTGCCTACATCACCGATGAAACGGGAACGGTGATCGATGCGGGAGAACTCCTGGACGGTACCCTCCTGAAGCTTTCCGGTAATTACGATCATGCCAACCGGCCCATGCACGCCCACATCGTCCGGGTTTATTACCGGTTCCAGGGCTCGCATCGTTCGGAAAGGTATACCGTTGACTCCTATTCGGATATTGAGCCCGATACCTGGGATCTGGAGCGTCGGCCCCTCCCGAACCGGCAGGAGTTGAACCTGAAGTTTATCAATACCGGGGGAGAGATCGAGCAGAATGAACATTTTGTCGACAGCAACACCTACGGCAGCGGAAGTGAATCGGACGGTGATAACGGCACCTATTTTCGCACGATCCTGGTCGATGAATTTCCGGAAGACGTATATATCGCATTCAAAAGAAAAAATGAGAGCGGGGTCCGGTATTTCTGGCAACGGGTAAGCGGACCGGAAAGTCAGGAGATCAATAGTCTGGACTTACCCCTGATCGAAAAACCCGTGTCCATTAGCGTACCCCCGGCGGCAGGAGGCTACGTAGCCGCTTACGGCTACAAAGCCGATGCTCCCGCTCAGGAAAAGGAAGTATTTTATCACCATCTTGAAGGTGGGGCAAACAGTGTAAGCCCGTTCGTGCCGGCCGGTGTATTTGACTATTTCCGGAATTATTGCCGGATCGGAATTTTCGGAAAGGGCTTCTACGGTATTACGGAGATCGGGCCGCTCCGGACGGATTACCAGTTGCCGGAGCTGGATCTGATGGTCCACCTTACGGATGTGAAGAATCTGGAATTTGAGGCGGGTCGCCCGTTTGACGGTTACGATATTTCCGCCCGGTATCTGGAACGGGGTCCGGATCGGGATCAGTTATTGGTATGGAGTGTACGGGGGACCTACGCCGCTAAAATCAATCCTCCGTTTCCTGAGTTACCGGATCTCATCACGGAGGCCCTACCTTTTGTGGAGTCTCACCTGCCGGATCTGGAACTGGACGAGGCGACGGTATTCACCTATCAGGATTTTCCGGTCCGGCGCACCTTTTTTCGGGAATCAGTGAAGTTTGGCGGTCTGAGCCCGGCGGATCACGGTCGAAGAGAAAGCTATACCGTTACGGAATAAACGCCTTTCTTTTTCTGGTAGCTGAAAAAATAGTTGTGGACAAAAAAATAAAGGTGGCCGGTAATGCGGATCTCCGGAAATTCTCTATCCGGTAGGTCCCTGCATTCCCGGTCACCTATTGTGACTGGAGCTGATTCGTGAGATCAGCCCACTTCTTCTTCACTGAGATTTCCCGCTCCCACGCTGTAGGCCAGAATATCGTGCGTGGTGAGAATGCCCATCAGCAGGCCATCCTCGATTACGGGAAGCGCGTGAAATTTATTGGCCAGAAAGATATCCGCCGCCAGACCGATGGTATCATCGGGATCGAGGCATAGCGGAGAGGCCGTCATCAGATCTTTGGCCCGGCGGTGTTCCAACTGCATGTGCGACCAGGTCGGTCCACTGCTCTGGGCGGATAATTGTTCGTAGAAGATCCGAAAATCCTCCCGGCTAACAATACCGACGAGCTGGCTACCGGCTTCTACTACCGGAAGGTGGTGGAAGCTGTTGGCGGCAAAGATCTTTTGTATCTCTTTTACGGGCGTATCCGGCGCGACTGTTATCAGTGCCGTCGTCATGATTTCCCTGATGGGTGTTTCCAGTTGCATGACTTTGTTTTTTGTGGTTAGTAATTGCTTTTACATGACCAGTAATGGCACCTTGGTCTTTTTGGACATGGCCTTCGTCCGGCTGCGGTGAAAAAGCCGGTCCGGAAAACTCCGGTGCGTCCGGTACATGACCAGCAGGTCAATACCGTATTGATCGGCAAAGGCGTTGATATCATCAGTCAGTTCTTCCTGAGCAAATTGATGGAACTGGATCTGCAGAGCAGGGGCATTATCCTGGAAGAAACTTTCGAGTTCTTCAAGCCGGGGCGCCGCGCCCTTCTTCTCCTGATCGCCGAAATGCACCACATGCATGATGGTATGGAAAGGGGCCAGTAATTTGGCTACTCTCCAGATCTCATAGGAATCGGCCAGTTGCAGGTCCGTAGCGTAAGCTACCCGCAGAATATCCTTCAGGCCGGCAGTTTCGGGGACAACAACTACCGGGCAGGGTGCATGACCGACAACGCCGGATGCGACGGTGCCCAGTAGTTTTTCCAAAGTGCTATGCTCACCACGGGTTCCCATGATGATCAGCGGGAACAATTCTTTCTCCGCAACGGAGTTGATTACAGCTACGGCACTGCCTACTTCCACACTGCTGGTGACCTCGGCTTCATGGGTCAGTTCTTTGCTCACTTCGGCAATGCCGGCATCGGAAAAGGTTATCATCACTTCTTTGGCTGCATCTATCTGAGCCCGGGTTGCCTGGGTGGCAATGATCGGCGCATCAAAGCTATCCACCTGTGGATAAATTACGTGCAGCAGATGTACGGATGCTTCCAGGCGGTCGGCCATTCGCAGCGCGTAGACAAATGCATGTTGGGCGGCTTGCGAAAAATCCGTAGGGACCAGTATTTTTTGGATCTTTTCCATGGCGGTCTTTTTATAATAGAACATAAATGCAGCTACAATTGTGCTCGGTCGTTAGCCAGCTTGAAGCGTACCGGAAGGGTGAATTGTACCCGTACCGGAATACCGCGCTGACGTCCCGGGATCCACTTGTTTTCCATGTTGTTCATCTTGTTGACTACCCGGAGGGCTTCTTCTCCACAGCCACCTCCGATATCGCGTAAGATCTGTGCATCGGTAATGGAACCGTCCGTATTGATCACAAATCCGACCACGACCATACCTTCGATATTGTTCTCGCGGGCGATGCCCGGATAGTGCAGTTCGGAATACAGGAACTCCATCAGTTTTCTATCCGCACAGGCCTTTTTCTCTTCTTTGCTGGTGCTGGCAGTTTCACAACCGGGGAAGCGGGGCATATCCTCCACGATCTTGAAGATCTCGGCTACTTCCGGCTCTCTTGGAGGAGGAGGCGGGGGCGGCGGGGGAGGAGGTGCTGCTTCTTCGGGTTCTTCGAAAACCGGTGCATCAATGGAAGCGTCCGCATCGATAGACTGGTCGACAAATTCAATTTCCTCTTCTTCCATGATGATATCCTTTGGGATCTCTTCAATTACCGTCGGCGGGGGCGGTGGGGGAGGAGGAGGGGCTTCCGCCGTTGCTGGAGGAGGCTCCATTTCAATATCGAAGTCGAGATCATAAGTTACGGCCTGCGCTACGCTGCCGTCATCATAATCCGTCCAGTTGAATGCGGAGATCGCTACCGCTAAGACGCCGATCAGTCCCAGGTACAAAAAGATGGACCGGAACCGGAATACGTCTACGTCCTGATACTTTCTCAGGGCTTTTGATACCCGCTTGGGGTGGTTGGCTTTTTCGGCAAGGTGTTTATCCGTTTGGCGATTCAGATACAAACGGCCACCTACAATGAACAGGATAAATAATCCCAGGCCAATTGCCGCTATAAGCATTAGGTTTGTTCCGCTGATACCATAGTCCGTCATCATGGCTTTAGCATTTAGGTGAATAAATTGATTTCTTATATGTCTCAATTTATGACCTTACTGCTGATGTTGAAATGAGGATTGGCAGAAGTGGTGGTGAGAAAAATCATCCGTCCGGGTGATCGATTGGTGATTCGGTGAGGGGGCCGGGCAAAGCCGGGTAATTTCCGCAGATTGCGGTGCTTTTTCGCATTTTAAGGGCTGCTTTTCGGCATTTTTGACCGGGAAGACTGGCCGGAACCGACTGAAGGGGCAGGCGTTCCCGGCTACCTGTAGGACAAGCGGCCGGGAGTTATACCTGTGGTGCCCGTCCATTGCAGCGTGCACAGGCACCGGATAAGGTGTTGATCAGGTCAATAGGTGAACTTTCAGATCAAAGTGAATGGTGATCACATCCTCCACTTTGATCATCCCGAACATGGGCCGGGGCGGATCGATACCGAAATCGGACATGGCCACTTCCGTGCGGCTGCGCAACTGGTAGTAGTCGTCCCCCAGCGCTTTGGCTTCTACGCTCAGGTGAAGCGGACGCCGGGTACCGGCAATGGTGATCTGGGTCTTTACGGGGATCTCGGTCCAGGCCGTAGAGCTGATTTCGCCCGCTCCTTCCGGCAGGCGGATCGTTTGTACCTCGATCCGGATAAACGGAAAGGAATCGGCCTTCAGGGCCTTACGGAGGTCATTATTGATCCCTTTGCGGCCACAATCCAGTTTGTTGGTGGCGAGGCGAAAATCCGTATTTCGCAAATTGATAATGAAAGGACGGTTATCCTGAATCAGTTCGTAGGTATCCTTAGGGAAATTGTCAGAACAATCGCAAGAGAACCGGTTGACGTTCGTTACTCCTTCCAATCTTAGTTGACTAGACGGATCTATTATGAATTCACCGGTGAGTGCGGCATATCGATTGGAAAGAAACACCAAGCTCACTATTAAGGATAAGATCCCGAGAAGCGTTAAGCGTTTCATGTTTGCTTGTTTTTGCTATTAGGTGGCGGATACGATGCGGTTGAAAACAATATAATCATTGGCGTACAGTATCCGATCATCAGAGTATCAAAAAAAAGTGGAGGAGCCACATAGTTCGAGGTTCTATGGACTCCTCCCACACCGATCAAATGACTGTTGTACTTTTGAGTTTGATGATGCGCGGTGACCTTAGAAACCGATCACTGCTTCGATCATCAGTCCATTGAATTCACCCTCTGCGTAGATGTCGTCTGCCGGGAAGTCTTTATAGTTTTGGCCGACATAGGCAGCTTTCAGCAGCAGGTTCTTGGTGGCAAACCAGCCAGCGGACAGTTCGACCCGGTCAACAGTGATGTCTTCGGTCATGCCGGAGAGTTGTCCGGTTACGGTGTTGTAGCGTGCGCCCAGGTACAGTTGTTCGCGATCCAGGAAGCGGTAGACTACTTCGCCGGCTACCTGAGTGATGTCGCGTTTGGCACTTTCGCTGTTGGATTTACCGCTACTCACTTCGTAAGTTCCGAAGAATTCCAGGCCTTTGTATTTCAAGAACGGGTTAATCATAAAGGAAGTGATCTCGTTGTTGAAACCCGGGTTGATACGACCGGTAGTAAAAGCGCTGGTTCCGTCTGGAGTTACCATTACATTGTAGAATCTGGAACCGGTACGGTCACCACTATAGAGGGTGTTTCTCGGTGTATTGCTGTTTGCGTACAGGGATCCGGATAAGCGGAATCTCAGGTCTTCGTTGAACTGGTTATCGTAAGCCAGTTTCACGTATACGGATGGGTTTTTGCCTCCGCGTCCGTCGTCATCCGGCATGTAATCTTTCACGTCCCCTTTGATCAGGCCCGCGGTCATACCAACGGCAGCCGTGATGTTATCAGTAGGGAAGAGGTAAACCTCACCGCCAATCTCGGTAGCAAATGCATCCAGGATGTAGTTGCCTACGAATGGGTTGTACAGGGCGTTACCGTTATCGGTTCTGCGGAACTGTTGGTCACCGTAGTTGATTTGCATGTGACCGATCTTTACGCGTACCAGGTCGGTGAACCACTGTGGGTTACCCAGCATGGGCAGTTTATCGATTTGGATGTATCCGCCTTTCACCCAGAATTCGGAGTGGTGGCGAGAAGACATGTAGTTCTCCAGAGATACCCGGATACCGTCGTCCAGTTGAACATCCAGGTTAAGGTTGGCAGTTGCCAGGTTGAAACCTGAACCTAATGGATACAATTCGTTATCGGGATTTGTGGAGTTATTACTGTGACTCAACATTTGATACTGTTGAGTGAAATTGGCGCCGATCTTTACGTCCAAGCCGTTAAAAGGAACCGTGCTTTCGTTGGCTGCCTCGAATACATTGATACCGTTTTGGTCATAAGGCCGGTAGTAATCAATTTTCGCTTGCTGAGCCAACATTGTATTAGCTGAAAGTAGTACGATCATGGCCAATATCCAACTGGCAAAAAATCTTAGGGTTTTCATACGATTAAATTTTATGAAGCTAGTTGATTGGGAGCAACCAAGTTGCTTCTGTGAGTTGTTGACTTTAATTTTTACTTAAGTTTCAATTTTCCTTCTCGCCTTTAGCGAGGCTCAGTTTGAAGGCAACGGTGATGTCGTCTCCGGTCTTGAGCGTGCCCAATAAGGCAGTAGGCGGATCGATGCCGAAATCGGTCATCTTGAGTGCCTTGCTTCCGCTGAACTGGAAGCCTCCTTTACCGTCAGCTTTGGCCTTAGCCTTGAGCTGGATCGTCTTGGTTTTACCGGCGATGGTCAGCTGACCTTTCGCCGTCAGTGTGATTTCAGTTCCATTCGTGTCAATGGATTGTAGATCCTCCAGTTTGAAAGTGATGTAGGGATGATCATCCGACATTAAGGCTTTATAAGTCTTGTTGTCCATGATCCTGCCTTTTTCACTGGTGATACTGGTTACCGGAATATTAACCTTGAGGGAAGGAATGTCTACCAGGGTGCCATTTTCAACTGTTAGATCACCAGAAGCAGTGAGCTTATCGGTTTTGGAGGTCCAATCGTGCAAGCTGGATGTTCCGCTTATGATAATTTCTGCAGTGCGAAGCTGGTATTTTTCCTGAGCCTGAAGGTATCCCAGACCGAGGAGGAGTAAGACTAAGATTTGGATTCGCTTTTGCATGATCTTGGTGATTTTGTTGATTCAAAGGTAGGAGCAGCGGCAAACCTAAATAATGACGAATCATAGGTGGGATGATGATCATTATCACTGAGCAACAATAACCCCGGGGGTGACCAGGATCATCACTTTGGAACGGAGAGTATATGAACTTTATAAGGATAGGAAAATGAGCGATTTAGCATTCCGGCGTATTGCAAGCTGCCCCGTTTTATTCTAATGATAGCTAATTTCCGGCCCCTGGCCGGCGCTCATTGTCAAAAGAAAAAAGCGGGAAAAAATCCAGGAACCATGATCGCGAGTAATATCGATATTGCATTGGGCGATGTAATGACCCGTCAGCCCCACAGCCTATCCCCCATGGATCCGGTAGAACGGGCCGATCAGCTGTGTCGGGAGTACCATATTCACCATTTACCGGTGGTAGATATTTACGGCAAGGTGATCGGTATGCTCAGCCACTCCGATCTGTTGAAGATCTCCTACGGTCTTTCTCTTTTCCGTAATCACGATCCCGAGCGGTTCAACCGCACCCTGTTCGCCAGTGTATTGGTGCGGGACATCATGACCCGGGATGTTACGGTACTGGACAGCGCCGATACCATCGGTGAAGCGCTGGCTATTTTCAAACTGAATAAATTTCACGCCATACCGATCGTCGAGCGGGAGTTGCTCGTAGGGATCATTACTCCCCTTGATCTGTTGGTAACGGCTTTTACCAACCCAATCTGATGAAAAATGGGTGAACACCACACGAAACCCCTGCGTACCCGCGAGGAACGCAACCGTTTTTGCCGCTCCGTACTCCGGGACATCACTGCCCTGGAAACCATGTTGCGGGAAGGACGTTTCGAACGGGGTATACAGCGCATCGGTGCCGAACAGGAACTGTGCCTGATCCAGCCGGATTTCAGTCCGGCTATGACCGGTCCGGAAGTACTCGCCGGAATAGGCGCGGATGCTTACACCAGCGAACTGGCCCGCTACAATCTGGAAATCAACCTGCCACCCAAAGAATTGGGTGAAAATAGTTTTCAGGAAATGCACCGGGAACTCGAACAACTGCTGGCCCGTGGGCAGGAGGTAGCGGATCAGTGGAACAGCCGGATCATCCTCGCCGGTATTCTGCCAACTATCGAACGGCGGCATTTGCAACCTAAATATATGACACCGGCCCAGCGCTATCAGTTGCTGAGTGAAAAGATGCTGGAAGTGCGGGGCGAGGACTTTAAGATCCAGTTGGAAGGGGTAGACGAACTCATCGCTTCCCTGGACAGTGTGCTGTTTGAAGCCTGCAACACCAGCTTTCAGCTGCATCTGCAGATAGATCCTGCGGATTTTGTGGCCCAGTACAATTGGGCCCAGCTGATCGCCGGTCCGGTATTGGCGATCGCCGCCAATTCGCCCCTGCTATTGGGGCGGGAGCTGTGGATGGAAACCCGCATCGCTCTGTTCAAGCAAAGTCTGGACACCCGCAATC
Source organism: Flavilitoribacter nigricans DSM 23189 = NBRC 102662 (assembly GCF_002646595.1). Lineage (GTDB taxonomy): Bacteria > Bacteroidota > Bacteroidia > Chitinophagales > Saprospiraceae > Flavilitoribacter > Flavilitoribacter nigricans. Next base: position 116,385 of record NZ_PDUD01000010.1, on the reverse strand, counting down.
CGAAGCATCAGTTGCGGGATAAGGCACCGCGGGTGAATTTCGGTAACGACTGGATCCACCACTCCGTGGCCGATCTGTTCAAGGACAATATTGCCCGGTTCCCCATGTTGCTGGGTATCGCCGGGGAGGATGAAGACGCCCTCGATCTGCTCAGTAAAGGGCAGATACCCAAATTGCGGTCTTTGCAGTTGCACAACGGCACTACCTATACCTGGAACCGGCCCTGCTACGGCCTCTCCCAGGGCGTACCGCATTTGCGGATCGAATGCCGCTACCTGCCGGCCGGTCCGAGCGTGCTGGATGAAATGGCCAACTTCGTTTTTTGGGTCGGCCTGATGAAAGGTATGCCCGAGAGCTATCGCAACCTGAAAGATACACTGGACTTCCGGGTGGCTAAGGCCAACTTCATGCGGGCGGCGCATACCGGCATGGCTACCAGTCTGGAATGGGAAGGTAAATTATGGTCCGCGCCCAATCTGGTGATGGAAGTCCTCCTGCCGATTGCCGAGGCCGGACTGGCAGCATCCGGGATCACCAGCGATTCCATTGCTCATTATCTGGGCGTGATCTACGATCGTTGCGAGCGGCAGCGGTCCGGTTCCCGCTGGATGGTGCAGAATTTCCAGCGGCTGCGGAAGGCCTACGGGCGCGGCATGGCCAGCAGCCTGATCACGGAAGCTATGGCCGAGCAGCAGGCAGGCGGGTTACCGGTCCATTTTTGGGACGATATTCATTCGACCCGTATTTATCCGCGACCGTTTCGGGAACTCTACGCCAAGGATACCATGAGTACGGACCTGTTCACCGTCAAGGAGGAAGATCCCGTCATCCTGACCGAGCGGATTATGCACTGGCGCAACATACGGCACCTACCGGTAGAAAATGCGCAGGGTGAACTGGTGGGCATACTCACCCACAGTAATTTGACGGAATGGTCGGAGCAGGGACGGGATCCCTTTGCCATGGTTCGGGAAATTATGGTGCGGGAGCCGGTCTGCGCCGCGCCCAATGCCCGTATGGAAACGATCCGGTCGGTTATGAACGAAAAATGTATCGGCTGCGTACCGATCATTGTGCACCAGCACTTGGTGGGCATGATCACGGATACCGATATAAAACGGCTGGAGGAATCGACCGAAGTAGTTGGCCCGCAACGGAGCGCTCCCTTTGAGGAGCTTTGACCCCTTCACGTATCTATAGTGTAAGGTCGGCTTTTTAAATAAAAATGGTGCCGTTGGCGGTTGCAAAACCGGCCCGAAGGCCGGGTATTGGATGATCCTTTACTTCCAATTGGATGCCGATCGATTGCAAATAGGTGTTGATCTTTTCCGCCCGGGGGTGCAGCAACTGGAATGACGTCAGTTCGCAGCCCGATTCCGGCATGCTGTCGGTTGGATGGGTTCCGTTGCCCCAATCGATCAGGAAAGGTAATACGCCACCTTCCTGTACCCGGAAAGGGTCGGTCAGGTGCCAGTTCAGTGTAGTGCCGTCGGTAGTTTTCCGACTGCCGGCCACGGCTTGCCCGATGGTCCACCCCGCTTTTTGGGCCAGTTGCCGGGCCCGGTCGAGGCCGGTAGCTTTGGCGGCCCACCAGATCAGGCCGGGGGCTTTCAGGTCCGCCAGTCCCATCCACCATCTTTCCGGAGGTAATGCAGATGCCGGATCCGGAGCGATAATCTCGAAATAGGTGCCGGTACCGATCCGGAACAGGGCATTGTGGGTGCCGAAATCGGGATGTTGCCCGCCGGAAGCCGGAACGATCCCCAGTTTTTGTTGGATAAGATCAATGCCGGTTTGCAGATCGGGTGCGCCGTAGATCAGGTGATCGATCCTGGACAGGTCATACTGATGAGCCATAGTGCCGATGTTTAGATGAGACCTCAAAGCTACGGAAAGCCGGGCGAATGAACCGGAGTTCCCTAATTCCCGGAATTCACCTTGATCACCTTTTTATAAAAGATCCCTTCCGGAGTCTTTAACATCACCACCAGCAGGCCGCTGGCGAGCGAAGTGCCGTCTACCGTGATCTCATTGTGGCCTTTTTCCAGGTATAGCTCTTGACGATAGGCCGCCCGGAAAAAACGGTTGGTGACCAGTAAGGTCGCCTCGGCGGCTTCGGTGGCCTGGAAAGCAACCGTGATGTCTCCCGCAGTCGGATTAGGGAAACAGGCAAATTTCTTCACCGTATCGTCCGGTTTGGTGCCGGTTGGTGGCGTTTCGGGCCCGTCGGTATCATCCGTCGGTGCCCCTACACTGCTTCCGTCGAGATCACCGAGTTTGATCGTCCGGAAACCTTGCTGATTCTGTGGGAGGTCACCGGCCCGGTACAACCAGTCTGCTTCGGTATACGGGGCAAAATGCTGGTAGGCTACTCCGTCGATTATCATACTGAAGGGATCCTGGTGAAAATTATCCGCGTATTGTTCCGGGATGTAGGCCGGAAGGAATTGCCAGGGAGCAGGATGTGCCTCCAGTCGGTTGATCTCAGCCCGGGTCAGTGCTTCCATCAGTTGCAGGTCCGATTGGGTCAGTTGGCCGTCCGCGTCCAGGTCGGCGGCCAGTTGTTGGTACCCGTTGAGCAATTGCGTGCCCGAAAGGTGTCTTTGTAAACGGTCGAGATCCGCCTGATCAATGCCCTGCCGCCAGTCCTCCGGGTGGTAGCTATGGGCGATGATCTCCTCCACGGAGGCCTGGACCCAGGGCGACAACTGATAATCGGGATCCAATGCGGTGCCGGCTTTCATCAAGCGGACCGTAGCGGAAGGTTCGTAAAGGATAGCCTGGAAGGCCCCGGCGGAATTAGTAGTCGCATTAGCGTACGAACTGTTCCCGGGGTGACTGACCTGAATAATAATGTCGTCCATCGGAATGCGGGAATCGGCAAAAAACACGGTATCGCTGAAGTTGAGACGGCGGTCGGCCCGGTATTGTTGTTTGCGTACCTGTTCGTGGTAGAATGCCATACGTTCGTACTGACCCGGAGTAAATTCCGTGCGGCAGTTGGTATAGGACATCAGATTGCGGATGCTGACTTCGGTATTAACCAGCGTATCTCCGTTGTAGTCTATATAATTGCCGCGGTAATCGCAATCGACCACGATGCAGCCATTACAGCGGGACGGATCATAGGGATAACGGTCGCATTGACTCGCCTGCACATCGGGATAATAGTCGGGAAAGGTATTGGTGCTCACGCAAAAAGCCGGTGTATCTTCTACGAAGTCTCCGGCCGTTTGGCCGTTGGGTACGGAAAAGACCTTTACTTCATCGGTCTTACGGATCACCAGTTCCCGCCTTCTGGAATTGCCGTCCTGTCCGTAGGGGTGATCGGAAGCGGTAGCCTGCAGGCCGGGAGTGGGATCGGCCGGATTATTGTATACCTGGGCTCCCTCAAAGGTGTGAAGCAGTCCGTAACTATGTCCCACCTCGTGGGCGAAAGAAGTAGATGTAAAATGATGACTGTTGAGAGAGATCATATTGCTACGGTCGTTCGAAGAAAGAGTGGGAGAATAATCCGCAGTCGGACCCAGGGTAGTCGGGAACTGGGCAAAGGAACCGCTTCCGCTCCGGGAATAGAGATTCAGGGCCGAACTGAGGTAAGAGAAACGGGCCAGATGATGGTGCCGGCTGAAATCAGTAAATATCGTATTGTCGATGTAGTTGATCTCTCCCAGCCGCACAAATACGATACGGATCGGCTGGAAGTACTGATTGAGGTGCTCCAGGGCCTGATCGGCAAGGGTTGCATCGATTGCCTGATCTGCAAAACTGCCGTCATCATTTCGAAAAACGGTGAAAAAAACCGGTACCGTATCAGTGGAAGCTGCCTCCCCTCTCCCCCGAACTTTATTCCCCTCGTAGTGGATAATTGGTGCCTCGCGGCGCATTTGTTCATAGGTTCGGTTTGGGAGTATGGTTTGACAAGCTTCCTGACTGATCTGTGCTTTTAGAGGAAATGAAATGCTCACTACCAGTAATAGCACGACAGCCATTCCTGGTGGAATGGAGTAAATTTGTTTCATGTGTTATATGCTGCTTTACCGCAAAGGCTTAGAAAATCGAATATGGACGTGTTGTTCGAGTTCTAAGTAAGATGGTAAGGCAGATACAAATAGACTGTAGTATGGTAGAAATAGAAAGATTCGTAAGTAAGCGAAGCTGATTCAGATATTCAAATATAGGCCCATGTGGGATGAGAAAGTTGTTTAAACGGGCATGTTTGTGACATAGTAAAAATAAAACTAATTCAAATGAAAACGGCTAACAGCTTGTATGTCAATAATGAATAACTTTTTTTGATACGATAAATGATCTGAATTGCATGATATAAGCAATAGGGAAAAATATGTTTTATTTATCTATGAATAAAAATCGGACCCGAATCTGCCGAATTTGCCGAATGAAGAAACTTTTTTAACTTCCATGCCTTTATAAGAGGTAATCATTGATATGGCTCAAGTAGACAAAAACAAATTGGATTGGTATGTACTCGGTAGAGTACTGCGTCTGGCCTGGCCGTACCGGGCTGTATTTATTGTTACCGGTATTCTTGCGGTTGTACTGGCTCCTCTGGCTACCATGCGGCCCTATCTGATCCAGGTCATGGTAGATGATTACATTTTCAACAATGACATTCCCGGACTGACGAAGATCGTTATGTTGATCTTTGGTCTGCTGATCATAGAATCCATCTGTCGGTATGTGTTTACTTATTCTTCCGGCTGGCTCGGCCAGTCGGTGATCCGCGACCTCCGGGTACGGGTCTTCAAACACATCAACAGTCTGCGTCTGAGCTATTTCGATAAGACGCCCATCGGAACCTCGACTACCCGGACGATCAACGATATCGAAACGATCAACAACGTTTTTTCCCAGGGTATGATCACTATCATTGCCGATATCCTGACCATTCTGGTGGTATTGGGGATCATGTTCATTACCAGTTGGCGACTGACCCTGATCTGTCTGACCACCATGCCTTTGCTGATCGTTGCCAGCTATATTTTTAAGGAAAAGGTGAAAAAATCCTTCCAGCGGGTACGGGCGGAGATCGCGCGGATGAATGCCTTCCTGCAGGAACGGATCACCGGTATGCGTATTCTTCAGATCTTCAACGTGGAGCGGGAGGAAATGGACAAATTCAAAAAGATCAACCGGGAATACACGCAGGCCAATCTGGACTCTATCCTGTATTACGCCATTTTCTATCCGGTAGTCGAGATCATCTCGGCCGCTTCGCTGGGGCTGATGGTCTGGTGGGGGGCCAAGAATTCGCTGGTAGAGAACGGAGTAACCCTGGGTGCGCTGGTCGCTTTTCCCATTTACCTCAACATGTTGTTCCGGCCCATCCGAATGCTGGCGGACCGCTTCAATACCCTGCAGATGGGCTTGGTGGCTTCGGAGCGGGTATTTAATGTGATCGACCGGACGGATAAGATCGAAGACAACGGTACGATCCAGGCGGACCGGCTAAAAGCCGATGTGAAATTTGAGGACGTCTGGTTTGCCTATACCGCCAGAGATTACGTGCTGAAAGATATCAACTTCTCCATCGCTCCCGGAGAGACCCTGGCCATTGTGGGCAGCACCGGATCGGGAAAAACGACCATCATCAATATCCTCAACCGGTTCTATGAGATCCAGAAGGGGCGCATCCTGATCGATGGGGTAGATATTCGCGATTACGATCTAGTTAGTCTGCGTCGGCGGGTGGCGCTGGTGCTGCAGGATGTTTTTCTTTTCTCCGGAACGGTACTGGAAAATATTACACTGCTCGATAAAGATATCAGTCGCGAACAGGTGGTGGAAGCTGCAAAAATGATCGGAGCCCATCAGTTTATTGATAAGCTGCCGGGAGGATATGACTACAAAGTAATGGAACGCGGTGCGACCCTGTCCATGGGGCAGCGGCAATTGATCTCCTTCGTAAGAGCACTGGTCTTCAATCCGGACATTCTCATTCTGGACGAAGCTACTTCATCCATCGACCCGGAATCCGAGGCGGTGATCCAGTTTGCGATTGAGACCTTGATCGCCAAGCGGACCTCGATCATTATCGCTCACCGTCTGTCTACGATTCGCCACGCCAACAATATTTTGGTGCTGGATAAGGGGGAAGTTAAGGAATTCGGCCCCCACGAAGAGTTGCTTAAGATCGATAACGGCCGGTATAAAGAATTGTACGAAATGCAGTTCCTGGAACCGGCGGAATGAACCATGTGTTGAGGTGTTAATGTGTGAAGGTTACTTCAACATCCACACATTAACACATCAGCACATCAACACTTGAAATCACTGCTTGATCAGCCGCGTGCCCTGAGTCTGACCGTTGGTGTCGACCAGTTGCAGTTCGTAAATACCCCGCGGCAGTTCTGCGATCGGCAGTTCTCGCTGATTGTTTCCTTCCAGCGTATTCCACTCCCGGTTCAGTATCAGACGACCGCTTTGATCAAAGAGGCGCAGCAGCGTGCTACCCGTCTTTTTGCCGAACCAGCGGATCTGGATCTGTTCACCCGCAGGATTCGGGAATACCTGCATGGGGCCGGCCCCGATCTGCCGGAAGTTGACCACCTGAATATCGCAGGCGAAAGCCGCAGTACCGTCGAAATCGATCTGTTTGATCCGGTAATAAGCTTCGGTGAGTCCTTCCGTACGGAGGTCGGTGAAAGTATATTTCTGCGCTTCGGAAGTTGTGCCGGCTCCGTCGACCCAGCCGATAGCCTCAAACCGGCGACCGTCCGTGCTGCGCTGTACTTCAAAACCACTGTTATTGATTTCCTGAGCGGTGATCCAGTAGAGCTCCACGCTGTTGTCCGATTTGACGGCAGCGGCGAAGTCGATGCATTCTACGGGGAGGAATTCCACACAGGACAGGTCGGTGAACGTCCAACCCGTAGCGTCCGTTACGGAAGAAGTACCTTGAATCAGCCCGAAGGTTGCGCCACCAGGGCTATTGGTAGTGGCATTGACGTCGGTGATCCGGAGATAATCCGTACAGGTTGCACCGGATGCTTTGAAAAAGCTGGCCGGGCTGCTGGTAACTGTCGACTCCACAAATGCGGGCGCATTTTCCGTTTCGGAAGTTCTCAGTATCATGGCATTATTGCCCAGGGTCTGGGTAGAACCGGATTCAAAATAGAAAAACGCCAAACCGCCCTGCACGTGAAACTGCAGCGCTTCGGTGATCTGATGACTACCGTAGACGAAGTTAGTACTAGCACCCTGGAGGAGCAGCGTTCCGAAAATCAAGTTATTGCCATTGACTGCCGGACTGGCGTCAATATCATCGGGAAGGTTGTCCAGTATGACCTGATTAAAGGTCACGCCTTCAATATCACTCTCCAGAATATTGGTAGTGATGGAAGACGTTCCGGCGTTAAAATTGAGCGGATCGATGAGGTTGATATCAAACTTATCGGTTGCCGTCAGGCTGGGGGTCAGGATATCCAACGCAGCATCCGCTCCATCGATCAGAAATTCTTCAATGTAAATGTTGGCTCCGATAGTCAGACTGCCATTCAGGAGGCTGATCGTTTTTACGAGCGCGGGATCTGTCTCTACATCATCGGGCGGGCTTATCGCTCCGGAAATAGTCCAGCCGCCACCGGGGCCGTTAAACTCGAGGTTCGGGATAGACTGACCGCCGGGAATAATGAAATTGTTGGTCGCCGTAGCATTGAAATGAAAAGTAGCAGCATCTCCATCCAGGAGGTCCAGAGACATGAAATCCGGACTGGCGAGGGTCATACCACCGTAGATATACAGTTGGTTACCCGCCGGGAGCCGCATGATCGGACCTCCCGTCACGCTTTCGGGGTCCATGGCGTTACCTTTCCACAACATCCGCAGGCAGTACTGCTCGGGGCCATCCAGCGTAACCACATCATTCGTACCGTCAAAGGAGTTGACATCGAAGGTCACATTATCATTCGGCGTGGGTACACAGTTGATCGGGTCGCCGCCCGATACATCGGACCAGTTCATTCCTTCATTCCAGTTGCCTGTACCGCCGATCCAGAAGAATTCCGTCACATCGCCACCGACCGATATCGATGAGAAGGACCATCCATCATTGTTATTGCCCAGATCCTGCGAACTGCTGGCAATAAAGCTGGGGAGTGCACCGGCGAGTTGATTAGCCGCATTATCACGGACCAGCAGGTTAGATACGGTAATCGCCGTGAGGTTCGGATTGATAAAATTGGCCTGTACTCCGCTTACGGTACTCCGCAAGAATATTTGTCCACCACAGTCGATACCCAGTGAAATAAGATCATTAATAGTCTGGGTACTACCGGCTTCAAATTCTACGATCATCCCCGGCTGGTCGAGCTGCAGTTCATTGGTATAGGTATGGTCACCATACACGCTCGACTTTTCGGAAGAGCTCAGCTTGACGTCAAAAAAGGTAATGTCGTCTCCCCGGAGTATACCTTCAGTTCCCAGCAGGATCATTTCGTGAAATGACATACCGCTTGGTGTAATATCAAAAAGCTCGGTATAAATATTGGACATACCGGCATCGAAAGTGCCATAGTCCAGTACTTCAAATGTAGTAGAAAAGATCTCGGAAGTGTTAAAGCTGACATCAATAGAGGCACCATCCAGACTTACCGTCGTAGCGTTCAGATTGTGATCGGCTCCGGTGCTGAAAGTACCGTTGTTGAATACAATATCTCCGGAAACTTTCAATTCGGTATTGAGTGTCCAACCACCCGTTCCTTCGAAAGTTACATTGCCGAGGTCGAAACCAATACCTCCGCCATTGGCCGCATCGATGGTATTGCCCATGGCAGTGGATATAAAGTGGAATTCGGTAGTTGTCGGGGAAGCCAGCGAAACCAGCATGCTTGGTGCAAGCGTGAGCGAGCCACCTACCAGAACGTCTCCCGTGGGAATGGACCAGGTAGGCACATCATTGTCGGGATCCGTCCAGGTCATATTATTGAAATAGATCGCCGGTAGGTCTACCGTCACCGTCTCATTCTGACCGGGGAAGGAGTTTGCATCGAATATAACGTTCGTGGAAATGTTTGGGATACAGTTGAATGCATTACCGCCCGAGCTGGTTGACCAGTTGCTGCCGTCGGACCAGTTGCCGGAACCTCCGATCCAGTAAAGATCAATGGTGGCAGGAGAGGTAATGTCCCAGCCGTCGGTATTGCCCAGATCAAAGGAGATAGCTGCGATAAACTGCGTCGCCGTGGCGTGGATATCCTGGATATAGAACCGTTCCACTTCTATAGGGTCTCCGTTGGGTTTGCTGAAATTAGCTTCGCTACCCGTTTCGGTCGACTTGATTGTGAAGTAGTCCAGACAGTCCGAATCCGCCAGCAGGTCGGAATTAGTAGCGAAAGTCTGCGTTGATCCGGCCTCGAACAGATAGATAGCTCCGGGGCTACCAAGAGTCACTGGTGCTTCGTAAGTAATATTTCCCAGAATGGTATTGGTTTCCGTAGCCGAAAAGTCAACCGGAGCCAGGAAGGTCAGGCTCAGGCCGGTTGCGTCCAGTAAACCGTCGGTACCGGTCAGACTCAGAAAGCCGTATTCCAGGTCATCCGGATCGCTCACCATGAACAGCGGCGTGCTGATGGAAGAAAGTCGTCCTGAATTCTGCGCGACGATCGAAGCGGCTTCGACCACTTCGAATTTTGTGGAAGCAATGATATCCATCCGGCTTAGATCTACGGAGGCGTCGGCACCGTCTACGATGAATTCTCCAACCGTAATATCTCTCCTTACACCCGTAGCTCCACTCCCGAGTGTACCGGCAGTTACTCTCAGAGTTCCTTCTACATCGAGATCGCCGGTAATTCCCCATTCTCCGCCGACCGCATCGAACTCAATGTTGGGTAGTTGATTCCCGCCGCCAAAAACGCCGGGTACTGAGGAAAGGCCGCTACCCAGCATTTTAATAAACGCGGAAGTGGTAGAACTATAAGAAACTTCAACATTGGAATTTAATGAGAAGGTGCCGTATACATTCAGGGTACTGTTAATGGGAAATACAAGATAAGTTGGGTTCCGACTTCCCGAGATCGTCCACTCAAAATTCTGGCAGTAGGCATTGCCGATCGGAAGCACAACAGTTTCTCCGGATCCGCTGGGAAAAGAACTGTTATCAAAAACTACATTATCGTCCTGGGTGGGTACGGTCATGTAGGCATTGCCTGCTCCTCCGGAACTTGAGGCCCAGTGGGAGAGATCCGTCCAGGTGCCGGAACCTCCGACCCAGTAGTAATCCGCACCATTAGCCTCCGGCACCAGACCAACGATACTGCATAAAAGTAGTAGTAGTGTTATACTATTTTTCATAGGTGTGACAAATTATGAGATTATGATTCGATACCATCATCCTGAAAGCCAACGGACTGACAGGTGATCTAAAATTATTTTCAAAGATGGTTATGGGGAAAAGGTGTAAGGGTTTAGTTCATAGAAATATGATCCGGCCCGTACAGACCGGTCCTGCCCCATTCATAGTGTGGGTATCAATTTGGGGGGAGTGTAAGGTTTGTGCGGTGGTAGGTTTCTCAGAGAAGTATCTAGTGCTCATTGAGCCCCTAAAGGTACCTCATTTTAGCGTATTTCAAAAAAAATAGACTGAGGCTTTCCGAACGTATGTATACAATTAACAATAACAAGTACCGGAATCAAACAAAAAACAAAAAAATGTTGTCACTTTTTTGATTGTATAATTTTTATTTATTCTTTTTTTGATGTTTTTTTCGGTCGGTTTTTTTAGTATAGATGTGATTTAAGTCATTGTAAATTAGATTTTTATGGGCTATATTCTGATTTATTAAAACAAAATAGTTGTTTTTGTAATAAAAAATTTTTGTTTTGAATTTGAAAAATAAAAACAAATGATGTAAATTTGTTATCGAACCAAGAGATAATAAGGATATGGAATTACAAATTCTGGTCAGCAAAAAAGGTACTAAAGTTGTTACGGCAACCAACCTGCATCAGGTCCTGGGACTTCCAAATCAGCATTTCCTCACCAATGTGAAAAAATGGCTGAATGACTGGTATGAATTCAGAGACGGTATCCGGAAACCTATCCGCCTGCGGGACTACGGTCCCCGTCGCGTGAAGGATAATCCTATCCTCGATGACTATTATCTGTCAGTGGAGTTCGCGAAAATGATCGCTCTGCGCACCAAGAGTAAGGCCAAACTGAAAGTGGCCAAACAGATGCTTGCGCTGGACGGCAACCTGAACGAAGAGGAACAACTCACCACGGATCAGTTAATGCACCTGCTGGAACTGACCAAGGCCATGAGCATTGTGTCCTGCCAGGAAGCCAGCGAACGCGAACATCTGCGTACGTACAAAGAAAGAAACGAAGGTCAGGCGGTCAACTGGTGGACTTACCGCTCCAAAATACTCGGTTATTCTGCCGCCGAACTCCGGGATAAATTGCGCCGGAGAGGGCAGAGCCCGAAAGGTAAAAATCAGCGGGAACTGATCGCCTCCGTTGATCAGTTGGAACTGATCCGGGCCGGTATCATCGACCTCTTCATGGCACTCGGCAAAACTGCCACCTACGCACGCCGTATGGGGGATCTCTCTAAAACGCTGGCCCTGGAATTGCATATTGAGATCTTCGATGATCGTAATGGTCAGTCACTTTTTGCTCCGCCGATCAATCCCCGGGGGATCCGGGAACTGGAAGCCATCCTGGCGGACGCTGCCTGATAAGCTCAAAACGAAAAGGGTGCACATTTGCGGCACCCTTCCTGTTTTTGCTCCCTGGAGTTTTTGCTATCTATCAGGATCGTATCTACTCCGGTAGCCCTACTTTTCGGTTTTAACATTCAGGTGATTGAGCAACAAACAGAGGAAAAAGGTATAGAACGCTATGCCGCCGGTAATTTCCAGATTGTGTTCCAGCATGATCAATACGGTGAATACAATAAAGGAAGCGAGGACCATTGGATGGCGATAATTTTTTTGATACCATACCGGAAATACAAATGCTGGGATGAACAGCGATAACCCCAAAATACCGGTAGTTGCCAGTACGTACAGTAATTGATTGTGTGGCATCAATGGATTGGGTAGATCGGGATATTCGCTCGCAAATTTCCGGTTTACCTCCCGTTGGATATGTCCCACACCAATGCCGAACACCGGATGTTCCCGAAAGATTTGATAGCCTACCTCCAAAGAAGTGATCCTGCCGGAATCGGCGTACAAAGCTCCCATCTCCTGCCGGTGCATCCACCGGTCGTAACTCATGTATTCAATCTTTGCCCGGAAGCTGGGCACCAGATAATAGGCCGCTACCGGCATCAGAAAAAGAATCGCCAGTCCGATCGCACCGATCGCATATCGCCGGGTCTGGTAGATATAGCGCAGACCCATAACCAAAATAACACTGTATAAGACTACCAGTCCGGAACGAACGGAAAGGAAATGCAGAAATAGGAAGAGGAAAACGGTCAATCCGGCCAGCAACTTCCTCTCCCATGGATACTTCACGTAATATTTCCGGGTATACAGATAGGCACCACAGATCACCGCGTAGGCCAGCAGAATACTGAAGCGAATATGATTGCCGGGCGTCGGCATGGGTTGCCCCTGTTTGATCAGCTCGTTGATGGTCTCGGCCTGCAGCCAGTAGTTGATCCCGGTACCCAGACTCATCAGGCTCATCCAGAGGATCAGTAGATAGTAAAGGCCATGGACTTCCTTCGCTTTAAATCGCGGAAACATGAGGAACATCAGGGGGATCACCAGCAATGGGATCTTGATGCGGAGCCGGGCGGCCCAGTAGGAGAGATCGCCTCCCATCACGCCACTAAACAGAACGATTAAAAAAAGTACACCGATCGCAGCTAGTGCCGGCTGTTTCCAGGGTTGGATCAACCGCAAGATAGCGGGGACATCCCAGGCCGGACGCCAGCTACCCTCCGGTTCGAAGCGGATAAGGGCCGCAACGGCCAGCCCCATCATACTGATGGAAAGCAGGGCCGGGGAAAAACTCATACTCACCAGGTAGAGTCCACAGAATGCCAATATGAATTTTTTCTTCGTCAATCTTTTTTCCAGTTACCCGGCACAAAAGTAGGGAATGCGGACTGAATGCTTTCCTTTAAAATAGTTATCGCGCGGACCATTTCCGTTTCCGACATGCAGGCGAATCCCATCCGAATGGCGTTTTCTTCGGGCGCGTAAAATTTTCCGTTGGATAAATAGACCTGCTGTCGGAGCATCACTTCCGATAAGGCCGGTAAGTCTATATCCGGGTGGAACTTCGCCCAAATGGCTAATCCTCCCGCCGGCTTGTCGAACTTTAGATAATCACCCAATTCCGTCTGCAGGCGATCGCAACCCGCATCCCGGCGCTGCCGGTATTGCCGGAGCGCCTTCTTGAGATAGCGGCGGATGATCCCTTCTTCCAACAGTTCGGCGATAGCCGCTTCCATCGTTACATCTCCCTGCCGGTCGATCAAACGCCGGATCTTGGGTAATTCCCGGATCAAGTCCGGTGGCCCCACCAGATAACCCATCCGGATCGCGGGAGAAATGTTCTTGGAGAAGGATCCGATATACAGCACCCGCTTCTGGTGATCGCCGCTGGCGAGAGGCAGAACGGGGCTGTTGCCGTAGTGAAAATCATAATCGTAATCATCTTCAAGAATGGCAAAATCGTAAACATCGGCCAATTGCAATAACTCCATCCGGCGTTGAGGCGACAGCATTACCGTGGTAGGGTAGTGGTGATGCGGAGTCACGTAGACCAGTTGGATGGATTGGCGTTTGCAGATCTTTTCCAGTTCGGTTACGACCAAACCTTCCTCATCTACCGGAACGGTTAAGATCCGGCCCCCGGCGTAGCGGAAGTTCAATCCGGCTGTCCGGTATCCGGGATCGGTCATGACCACCGTCGATTGCTTATCGCTCAGTACCACCCGGGCGGCCAGGAAGATCGCCATCTGACTTCCGCGGGTAATGATCAGATGATCGGGCGTTATGTTCAAGCCGCGGGTATTGTTCAATTCCCGGGCGAGTACTTCCCGCAGATGCGGATGACCGAGGGCATCGCCGTAACTCAGTCGACGGTGATCCCAAAGATTGCGCAGGTTGCGCGAGTAAGCTCGGGCAAGCTCTTCGATCGGCGCGAGCCGAATGTCGGGCAAACCGTCGTCAAAGGCCATCGGATAGGAAAAAGCCAGGGGCTGGGTCAGATAATCGGGAATCTCCCAGGAAAAGTCACCTGCGGCCCGGCGGGGAAACTCCTCACCGGACCAGGACCGGCTCTGCAAAATGGGCAGACTGTCCGCTACAAAAGTTCCCCGCGAAGCGCGGCTGATGATCCAGCCCTGTGCCAGTAGTTCATCGTAGGCGAGGAGGGCGGTTTTCCGGTTGATGTCCAGCAGCTGAGCCATTTGCCGCGAGCCGGGCAGGCGTTCCCCGGCCTGCAAATGACCGGACCGGATAACATTAATAACCCCTTCGGCAATTTGTAAAAAGACCGATTTGGGAGATTGACGATCGAGGGAGATCAGGCTTTTCCAGGGCAGCATAACCGGACCATCTAAAAGTTAAAAAATGGAGGATTGAAATACTCCGGTTAAAATATAGCTTTGTTGGGTAAAACAACACATTTAAGATGGAAGCTTTTGAAAAGACCAGCCGAAACCAGGTAAAACGCATTCCAAAAAGGGGGCATTACGATCGCCCCGCGATTTATGCGATCCTGGATGATGCCTGCGTGGGGCATGTCGGTTTTGCCCTGGACGGTCAACCCTTTGTGATCCCGACTATCTACGGCAGGGATGGGGATACGCTTTATCTGCACGGTGCCACGACCAGCCGGATGCTGGTGGCGCTCCAGAAGGGCCTGCCCGTTTGTGTCACGGTTACTCACATCGACGGATTGGTGCTGGCGCGTTCGGCCTTTCACCATTCCATGAACTATCGATCGGCCGTGATCTTCGGTACCGCCAGATTGGTGGAAGGGGCGGAAAAGAACAAAGCCCTCGAAGTGATCTCGGAACAGATCCTGCCGGGACGCTGGGAAGAAGTTCGCGGTCCCAATGCCAAAGAGCTCAAAGCCACTTCGGTGGTGGCTCTGGAGATCGAGCAGGCCAGTGCAAAGATCAGGACCGGCCCTCCGGGAGACGATAAGGAAGATTACGAACTGCCGATCTGGGCGGGAGTGCTGCCCATCAACCAAAGCTACGGAGCGCCGCAGGAAGACCCGTTGAGCCGCAAAGAACTCGACCTGCCGGCCAGTGTTTTACAGGTTTCGGAGCGCTAAAGATAAAATTAGGGGGCGTTTTTCGGACTGCATACATTCAATGCTCAGATCCATTGCGGAAGTCATCTATTCCGTTAAATTTCGTGGACTTTCATTGCGATCTGTTGCAGATTTTGTGTAGAATTAACTTTCAATCACCATAAACACTTAAGACCATGCCAGTAATCACCCGGCCGACTGAGTCTGAATACGCTCCCTATTTTCAACGCTACACTTCAAAGGTCAGCGAAACGGATGCATTTGCCGTTTTGGAGCAGGCCTTTACGGATCATCTCGAGTTTCTTGCCGGTATTCCCGCTGATCGTTGGGATTTTCGCTACGCTCCCGGCAAATGGAGCCTGAAGGAGTCCATTATCCACATGATCGATACGGAACGCATTTTTGCCTACCGGGCGCTGCGCATCGCACGAAATGATCAGACTCCGCTGCCGGGTTTTGAGCAGGACGATTATGTGCCTTTCTACCACGCAGAGAAACGCAGCCCGGCCTCCATTATAGCCGAATATAAGGCGGTAAGGATGGCTACACTGGAACTGTTCCGCTATCTGGACGAGGAGGATTTGCTGCGTACCGGTACGATGAGCGGCATGCCCATATCAGTGCGGGCTCTGGCCTACCTGATCGGCGGCCACGAACGGCACCACATTATTCTGACGAAGGAAAAGTACCTGTAAAGGGAGCTTAAAACCAATCCCAAAAGACCGGTGCGAGTCCGGCCGCCCGGGCGAAAGTGCGGAATACCAACAGGCCGATGATGAGCACCACCAGCCACATCAGGGCATTGTTCCCTTTGGCACCTTCCTGAACGGAGCGGAGGTATTCGATCTCGTCTTCATCCGCATCGTGGTAGGATTCGGCCGGAGCTTCGGCCAGTTGTTGATCTATTTCGCGGAGGATCTCATTGGCGGCCTGCCAGTCTTCCGAGCGGATGTGCAGACCGATGCCCGGTTGTTCGAGCGGCAGCATGGTTACCGAATTGGTATTGGAAACAAAACAGCGGATACCGGCATCCCGCAGGTGGGCAGCGTAGAGGCTGGCCTCGGAAGCAAAAGAAAAGTAGCGAACTGCAACAACCTGAATACCTTCTTCAAACTCGCCAAAATAGTCAAGCGGGTTTCCCATGGGTAGTACGTTTTTAGAACATTTAAGCGCGTCCGCCGGAGCCAGCGGATGCTGATTACACCACCCGCCGGCTCTCCCGG
Source organism: Flavilitoribacter nigricans DSM 23189 = NBRC 102662 (assembly GCF_002646595.1). GTDB lineage: Bacteria > Bacteroidota > Bacteroidia > Chitinophagales > Saprospiraceae > Flavilitoribacter > Flavilitoribacter nigricans. Next base: position 99,912 of record NZ_PDUD01000010.1, on the reverse strand, counting down.
TTATCTTCCGACCGCTATTCGGCCGCACCGCCTTCGGCGGCCAACTCCGCCTGATTGATCTTATCGACCTCTTTATCGATGTAGTACAGACTCTGTGGCCCTTCTCCGATCAACTTGATCCGGTCCAGGATGTTGCGCATGAGGGTTTCCTCTTCGCGCTGCTCATCCACGTACCACTGCAAAAAATTGTAGGTCGTCGGATCTTTTTCCTGCTGACTCAGGTCTACCAGGTTGTGGATCGCTGCGGTCACTTTCTGTTCGTGCTCGTAAACTTTCTCAAACATGGACTTGATGTCCCCGAACTCGTGCGGCGGTTCGCTGACCGCCGGTACCAGTGCGTGACCATCCATCTCATTTATATAACGAAAAATGCGGAGCATATGCTCCCGCTCTTCATCCGATTGTCTTTCCATAAATTTGGTACAACCCTCCATTGCTTTTTGGTCGCACCAGGAAGCCATGGATAAGTAAAGAAAGGAGGCATAGCTCTCCAGTTCCATCTGCTTATTCAAGGCTGCTTCCATATTTTTTGATAACATAGGACTCTATTTTTGGCAAATTTAAACAATAAAATTAAACACCTTCCGAGAGCCGAAGTTCAAAGAAACGGATGCCGGGGATAGGATTTTGGTTGTACCGGCCAATTTCGGTGAAACCGAAACTACGATAGAGTTCCTGGGCCCGGAGCATACTCGGGTGGGTGTCCAGCCGCATCACCCGGTAGCCCATCTCCCGGGCCCCTCGGATCAGTTCCTGGATCAACTGTGCTCCAATGCCTAATGCCCGGTATTCCGGCAATACGAAAAGGCGTTTCATTTCGCAGATCCCTGCCTCCAGTTCCTGAAAGGCAACGCATCCGACCGGTCTTTCGTCCCGGTAAGCTAATAGGATGATCGGATAGTAAGCCGGCAGATCATCCAACTCCTTAAACAGATTGGCCAGAGCCGCGTCAAAGTTGCGGGAAGCCGCATAAGTCTCAATTAGTGCTCGTACCTGCCGGTATTGATCCGGCGTACTGACCTGGATAATCGGTGTAGCTGACATGTGTATTGGATAAGACCACCCGGCAAGTGATGGCGCTGGTCGATAAAATCAGCCGTAAAATAGAAATTTGTAAAGAGTTGAACGGAAAAAATGACAACTTAAACATCGGTTCCGCAACGGCGGAACGAGTGAGATAGGCAGAAAGGATATAGTGAAGCGTATGTCGGCCGATCAATCACTCTAATTACAACCATACATGAACACATCACAACCATTTGCTACTAAGGCAAAGGTGGGGTGAAATGAACTTTTACAGCGTCTGACCATAGTGCCGAAACGGCAGCAGTTGCGTGCAAAAGATACATTTCACCCCCATTACCGAGTCGTGACGACTCCGTGCAATTATTGATCAATCTTTTGTTTAAAATCTTTAAAAAACGAGAATGGTACCCAGAGAGATCCTAGAATCAATGTCGACAGCAAGCCTGGATCAAAAGCAAAGGTTATCCAATTTTGCCTTGAATACCGTTTGGTTCGGCGCCGCCTTCGCGATCGTCGCTACCGTCATCCAGGGCGCCGTCAGCGGCGTATTCCCGGGCATGACCCTGAATCTGGCCCTGATCGCTTTACTGGCTTCCGCTCCGGTTCATTTCGAAAGAAAAGTGATCCTCGAAATACTCGCGGAAAGACGTTAATGGGTCGCGGTCTTTATTCGATCACGACCTGTTTTCTGGCTATCTTATCCCCGATCTCCAAAAGAATTGGGAAAGTACCCTTCATCTCCGGTCCGGATTCCCATTTGAATTGATGTGGTCCGGCATTAAGTTTTTGATCCACCAGTGTTTTAACCAGCTTACCATCCAACGTATAAACGCTTAGTTTCACGCGGGCTTCCTGCTCTGTCTGGAAAGAGATGTTCACCGCTCCCTGAGCCGGATTCGGGAATACCTTTAAGTTCACCGTTTCCGGTTGGACCAGGTCCTCCGCCGAAGGAGTTGCGTTGGTATTGGGCGTAACCGTAGGGCTCACCGTATTGGCCGTCTTTTGCACCAGGATGATCTGCAAATCCTTTCCTTCACAGATATTTTCCAGCATTTTAGGTTTCATACCTACATAACTGATCACGAGCGTAGCGCAGTCGGAATCCAGTCGCAGCCGGAAGTCCCCCTGCATATCGCTAATGGTCCCCACGGTAGTTCCTTTGATGATGATACTGGCACCGATCATGGGCGCCTGATCTTCATTCAGGATGCGGCCGCTAATGATGGTGCCGGTGGGAGGAGCTGCATTGCGTTCATTTTTTCTGATGACTCCGGATCCGGACGTTTCCGAAGCGCCCAGTTTCACCAGTACTTTTTCTTCTCCGGCACATACATTTTCCAGTTCGGTTGTTTCTTTGCCAACGTAAGCAAAAACGAGCGTAACACAATCATCGGGAATCTCTAACTGAAATTCGCCGGTAAAATCGGTAATGGTGCCGGTCCTGGTGCCTTTAATCAGGATGTTAACGCCGATCAGTGGCTTGTCATTTTCGTCGGTTACGGTCCCTTTTACCGTCGTATTGGATACCTCCGTTTTGGCTCTGATGCGGATGGTCCCCTGCGGACTGGCGGGAGTTTCGGGTTTCGCGTTTTCATTGCCTTCTTCGGAAGCGTCAGCTTGTTTGGTACTGATCTCAATCACGCCGTATTGCCCGGCCTCACCGTATTTTTCGACCGCCTTATCGCCTTTCAGTACGCTGATCGATTTGATCTGATCGGGTTTTAAGTCATTAAGCGAGTTGGAGCTGCCCTTCTTTACCCCGTCGATGACGTATAGTGGCAGGGTATCCCGAACGGTTTCCGAACGAGTAGGCTCCGGGTTGATGGCGACGGCCGGCGTTGTGGCCGGAAGGGGACTGTTTTCGCGGACCGTTTCCGGGACTATCGGCTCGATGGGCTCCGGTGTAGCTTCCTGGTCTTCGACTACTGCCAGGATGGGTAGAGATTCAATTTGGACCGGTGCGGTTTCTTCCACCCAAAAAGCCTGAGCGGAGAAACTGACGGCCAGCAGGAGCAGGGCGATCAGCACACTTTTATAGCGGGAAGGTTCCCGCTCGTAGCGGCCGAATAAGCGGAATACCCGCTTGCTGAGTATACTGTTTTTTCCATTGGCGGACATAGCTAATCTGTTTTTATGATTGAAATGAGTTGATTGAATTCGAGTGAGCGCTTCTACGTACGGAAATGGGTCCTGCCTGACGGCTAAAACAGCATTATCACAACAATACTCCCGTTCTTCCCGGATCCGACCGGAAAGCCACCAGATCGCCGGGTGGAAAAAAAAGATGATCTCCACCAGACTCTGCAGCAGATTGATGGTGAAATCGTATCGGCGGATGTGGGCGAGTTCGTGCAACAGAAGTACTTCGATCTGGGCCGGCGTTAATCCGGTGAAGAAAAATACCGGCACCATGATGACCGGGCGGAATAGCTGGAAGGTAATGGGTTCGTGGACCGCGTCGGAAATGAAAAGCCGCACGGGGCTTTTCACACCCATCTGCAACTGTAATGCTTCGAGCCGAATCAACCACTGATCACTTGGCAGTGATGATCGACGGTGTTCCAGGTATTTTAAATAGAGCAGTCCGAATAACAGATACGCGGAAAAAAGCAGGAGTCCGCTCAACCAGAAAAAGGTAATGACCGGTATGTGGGCATCCAGTTTTTGTCCCAGGATATCGAATTGATCCCAGAGCGAGGGCGTCGGTTCACCGGCGGGTAAGGCGTTCGGTATGGCCGCCGGAGTATCCGGTCTGGCATTTACCATTATGTTGGCTGCGGATCGTTCCGGTTTCCATTCCTGGAAAAAAGTGATCCCGGTGCAGACCAGCCCTACCAGCATCCCGATCAGAAGCAGGCTATACCTGAATTCTGCTTTTTTTCGGGGAATGAACCGAAGGATCAGGTAGATGATCAGAGCGATCAGAGAAAGCTGCCACAGACTATGGAAGATCGTCCAGCCGATAGCACTTTTCAGAGGCGCGTCGAAAAACCAGGTAGCATTACTCATGTTGTTGGTCTTTTTGTTCTTCTATCCACTGTTCCAGTTTCTTTAATTCTTCCGGACTGGTATTACCCTGCCCGAGCGCGTGCATGACCAATTTCATGGCCGAGCCTTCGTATACATTGGAAAGAAAGCGTTGGAAAAGATTTTGCTGGATCTCCGATTGTTTGGGAATGGCGCTGTAATAATGGGTCTTACCCTTCAGTTTGCGTTTCACGACTCCCTTGTCGGCCAGTCGCTGCATTTGTTTCAGTACCGTCGTATATCCGATCTCGGTTTCCCGCTTCAGATTGATCTGTTCGTGTACAAAGCGCACGGTGGCGGGGGCATGGGCCCAAAGTATCTGCAGGATCTCCAGTTCGGAATTACTGGGCTCGTAGATCTCCTGTTCTTCCATAAAGCACAATTTTGTAAAGGGAGGTAGGACTGCCGATGAGCCAAATATTTTGGCGGATTGCTGATCTTCAGCTTCCCTTTTTCATTTATCGTATGCACAAATATATACGACACTAGACGTAGATGCAAATAAATCTACGTCTGATGTCGTATTTTAACATTTGATCATGGTGGTGATGGGCGGGCTTGCCCGGGAAAGTAGGCCCAAGACTGGTGGCGATCTCCAAAACAAATACGCCCCGCCACTCCGGGAGCAGCAGGGCGCAAACCAACTTTATAAAGGCGTTAAGAGGACAATTGAACGCTTTATTTTCCAACCAGGATTCTTTGGGCCGGTAATAACTGCCCATTTACAATAAGGTTGATATAGTAGGTGCCGGCGCTGAGGTCCGGTAACTGGATCGACTGCCGGTTGTCCCCTTGCAGCAATTGAATATTTTCGGTGCGTAACTGTTGTCCCGTACCGGTAAAAAGTACCAGTTGGGCCTCCGTGGATCTCGCCGCCCGGATATTTACATTGATCTCACTGTTGGGGCGGGATAGGGTCGGATAAACCCGAAGTCCCCAATTTTCCCGGGGCAAAAAGTCGCGGATACCTGTTACTTCACCCCGCTGAATGGTGACAAGAGAACCGGCGCCAACTTTCGTCAGGCTACCGTCGGTAGCGATTACACGGTGGTACAGGTTGATGGAAGCACCCACTTCGATCCCGGCCAGCGCCAGCAGATCATCCACGATCCCGAAGGTGGTGGAAAAAGACAGATCGGTACCGACATTCTCGCTGACCAGGATGCCGGTGAAATCAGGAATGGCGGACAGTTGCCAGGTATAGATCACGCGGTTGCTGTCTACTGCGGGCATCCAGTTGGCCGTGAAAGCCATGGCGGAATCTCCTTCCAGCACCAGCGTTTCACCGTTGGCAGGGAAAGTGATCTCGGGTGCACTGGGATAAAAATTGACTTCCGGCAGGATCTGGGAACGGATCTCTCCGTCCATATTTAGGGCTGTATGGATGTTGATATAGTACATTTCTCCGAACAGCGCTTCCACCTGTTCATCCGTCAATTCAAACGTATTGTCCTGTGGGGTAAAAAGACCACCCAGCAGATTGAGGGTTTGGGAAGCCGTTAGCGGAAATGCCACATCTCCGGTTTCTCCGGCGGCCCCCAGGTGGATGTGTGCTCCGCCGCCAAGTTCGGTAGCCAGCGTAGAGGCAAGACTGCGGAAGCTACCCGAAGCGACCAGTTGATTGCCGGTCAATTCCAGTTTTACTTCTCCCCGGCCTTCGGAAATGATGGGGGTTGGCACATTACTCCCAAGCAGAGAAGTAGTAAAGTAGGCCGTAGCCAGCGGCAGTAGTTGCCCACGGATGGCTCCGGCAGGCCGGTCTACCGTATGAATATTGACGTAATCCTTACGGGCGGACAGGTCAGATCTTTGGTTGAAATTGAGGGTGAATGTATTATCGGACGCGAAATAAGTACCGGAGCGATTGTCATCACCCAGCGTTGGCTGAAGGGCGAAGATCACATCGCTGTTCTGGCCGGCCATGCCCGTATGAATATGAGAACCGACCGCAGTTGCATAATCACTCGAAAGGCCGGAAAACGAACCTGTGAGAAACGCCCGGTCCTCCGAAACCTCTACCGCCACCGTACCGAAGGCACTGGTCTCAAAAGGCGGCGTATGGCTGGCTCCGCTCAATGGTGCAATATAAAAAGTAGTGGCTTCGTGCAGCAGCTGGGCGCGGACCTCTCCGCCGGGGGCATCCATCGTATGGACATTGACGTACATGCCGCGTTCCAGGAGTTGCTGCCGTTGATCTTCTTCCAGGTCAAAGGTATTGGAATCCGCCATTAATTGGGCACCCAGCGCGTCTTCATCCAGGAGCATGGTCAGTGGGAATTCGATCGGGCCGTTGCTACCAATCATGGCCGAATGCAGGTGAATACCTCCGGCGATTTCCGTATTGACAGCGCTGCGCAAATCGGAAAATGATCCGGAAAGCGTTAGTTGATCACCCAGCCATTCACCTACGATCAGCCCTGTCCCCGTAGATGCATGGGCCGGTGCGCTACTGTTGCCGGATACGAAACCGTGAAAATAAGCATTGCTTTCCGGCAGGTTTTGGCCTCTGAGCTCGCCGCCGGCGTGATTTACCGTATGAACGTTGAGGTAGGTAGACCGGTTGAGCAGCGCCTCGAGAGTAGCTGCATCAGCGGTATACCCATTATCGGGTGCGGTCAGGGTACCACCTTTAAGGTCTCCGTTGGGAACTACCGACAATGGAATGAGGACCGAGCCGGATTGACCGGCCAATCCCTGATGAATGTGCATGCCGCCTGCAATGCTGACATCCAGGCTAGAACTGAGTCGGTTGAAGGAGCCCGAAACGACGAGAGTACTATCCGGAAAGATCTCCGTGAGTACTATGCCGTCTCCGATGGTATTCAGCACCGGTACCTGACTACTGCCGGTGAGCCGGGACCGCAAGACTACGGATGCCTGCCCGACTACCTGCCCGCGGATCTCACCGGACGGGTGGGCCGTAGTATGGATATTGGCGTAAAGATTGCGGGAAGAAAAAGGTGTAAGTTCGGATCCGTCCACCGTTAGAGTGTTATCTTCCAGGGTGAACACCCCGCCTTTACCGTCTGGGTCTACAGTAGCTACCAGTGGGAAATAGATGGTACCGTTGGTGCCGGCGTTTGCGAGGTGCAGGTGAGCGCCTCCATTAACAGTCGCGTCGAAATCACCTTCCAGATCCGCAAAAGAACCCGATATGGCAATGGTCGTGCCTTTGATCTCGATGGACAGGGCACCGTGACCCCGCGTTATCACGGAAGGGATCTCATTGCTACCGAATAAATTGGAAGTGTAATAACTGTTAGCATCGCCGCGCAGGAACTGACCGCGAAGTTCCCCTCCCGGATGACTCAGGGAATGAACATTGACGTAAAGTCTCCTTTCGTCGATGGCAGCTTGTAGTTCGCTGGTCAGCGGAAAAGTATTATTGGCGGCTTCGAAAGTGCCACCCTTCAGATCGGCGTCCGCAGTGACCGTGAGGTTCTGTAGGATACCGCCATTCTGCCCCGCATAACCTGCGTGCAAATGAGCTCCACCGGCAATATCGGTGGCCAGTTCATCGGATAGGTTCGAAAAAGAACCACTAACGATCAGTTGATTGTTGCTGATCTGCAGCGTAACTTCTCCACTGGCCATTGTCACTACCGGAGTAGTTTGATTACGGCCCGCGAGATTGGCTACAAAAGTAGTTTGAGCCTGAAGAGAAAAGCTAATCAGGGCTATACCTAAAAAGATAAGTTTGGAAAAATTTGCCATAGGGTAATTCATGGTTTTATGTAGAGATAATGGTTATCACACGGCTCCCGGAGCCACGCAATGGAAAATCGTTTTTTGTGTTTTTAGTTGAGGCTTCTAAATCGGTATCTACTGAGAGGATCTAATGCAGAGGGTAGAATGAAGGGGGTAACTAATGGTTTTTGTTAAGTCGTGTTTACGATTCAGAAAAATTTCGGAAATATTAGCGGAGGCAGTAATGATCACAAACAGCAATTTACATTATTTCTTCGGTCTTCGCTCCGAATGTTGCTTGCCTGCAAAACGTTTACCTTCCGAAAATAAATACCAAACATCCTATAGAACGAGTACTTTTTGGATATGTTCACTTTTAAAGATTAAAAGTAACGGGACCAATGCAATCAAATCATAAAGGTCATGGTCCGCTGGCGAAATTGCCCGACGGTGTACGGATTGATCCCCAAAACAGCTACTCTGGGTTCCTATGATTGCTAACTATCGAACCATTTTAATTTGCGCCAAAAAGGGAAAGTATTCCGATCTTCCCGGCCGGTCGTGGATTGTATTTTTCCAGTATCCGCTGGTCTAATGCTTATGTCCGTGCTCGTAGTGAGCCCGCAGGATATCTTCTCCGAAGTCATTGGTCAGATCGCGCCAAACGGTATGAATATGATTATTGCCGTTCTGTACATTGTCGTACTCTACCAGGAGCGTAGGGCCGTGGATGCGGTAGTAATGCGGATCACCGGGTTCGATGCCGCCCATCCAGGCAAAATACAGCTTATCCATGCCGCTTTCCTGTAGTTTATCCCAGTGTTCCCGCGCGATCTCGGGTTTCATATTATCTAGGTAGACGGTCAGCAGTTCTTCAAGTTTGGCCCGCTGCGGTGCGGTAAAGGCCGTATAGGGCAGGCCGGAATATTCATCCAGTTCCACCTTTTGCTGCACAAAAGTGATGATGTCTCTAGGAGCGGGATCGGGCAGAATAGCCTGTGCCGCCTGCTCGGTTGTAAACATATGCACCAGTTCCCGGCCGAGGTCCTGTTCGGATTTCAGAACTTCCGTTCCTTTGTAGTTGCCGTCGCGGACGATAGCCGGATTGGAGCCCATAAAAGCCGGAGTAATGGCCAGGTGGCGGTCGACGGAGGAGAAATTCAGGGAAAGATGGTGTCCTTCAAAGCGCCAGCCCCAGGGATCTGCTCCGCCGGGTTCTCCGAAAAGCGCGAGGTAATAAAGCAGCGGATTGCGACGGTCATTTTCGTAGGGATGGTTTTCGAGTTCCTGTAGTACTCTTTCCAGTTGAATGATGCCCTGCACTTTTTCCCGGCCCTGCTCACTGAGCGCCGTTTGCAGGAGGTCCATCACCATTTTACGCTGGTCTTCGGTCATTTCCCGCATCGGGAGCCCACCTCTTACCATGGGTACAAAGTGCCAGTTCTTCCGTTCTTTATCGTCAAAACTATACAAGGCTTTTTCCTGCTGCGCCGCATCCAGGCTCTTCACGATAGCCGTGGCCGCCTGCTCCATCGGTGGTAGGGCTGCATTGGATTCGGCCGCTTGCGGCATAACTGCCTGATCGGTATCCGGACCGGAGGCCGCTGAATTGTTGGAGGAAGAACAGGCCAGGAAGAGGCTGCTGCAAAGGATGGCCACCACTATGAATGTTCTGGTTGGGCTTGTCATGGTTTTTCGATATTAGGAGTCAGTACAATCCTTACGGTTGGAAGCTACCGGTCGGCGCGTGTATGCGCCATCGGGGCTTTCAATGTTCCGTCAGGATTGCGGGTTATAAAGTGTTTTGATCACATTTCGTCCTTGAGGTTCTCCAGGCGCTTTCGTTCTTTTTGGCTTAGGCTTTCGTAGCCCTGCAGCCGGATCTTATCCAGCAGATCGTCCAATTCGGCCTGGCGACTGGCGGGTGTTTCCGTCTTATTTAAGCTGGACTGGAAATCGCGCACATTCTCTCCCCAGTATTCCCGCACCATCATCACCGCCGGATTCCTGATGATCAGCAGCAGGAACAAAGTGGTCGGTACCAGGATCATCGCCATAACCCACCAGTGAATGGTCATGCCCTCCGGTGCGAGAAAGGGCGTGAGCAATACGCCGACAATGCCGCCGCCAAGGTGGGCTTCGTGCCCGATATTATCCGACTGACTTTTAATGCCGAAAATGGAGATCACCACAAAAAGCAGGGCAAAGATCCAACTCTTGATGCTGATCGGGATCAGGATAAAACCGATATCCGAATCGGGGAAGAGCACCAGGTAGGACAATACGACACCACTAATCGCCCCGGATGCCCCCACCGCACTGTAGTCACCGTGGTTGCGATGAATGTACAACGCGAGCAAATTCCCTCCGATCAGACTGGCAAAATAGAGCAGCGTGAAAGGACCGAAACCGTACAGCACTTCCAGGGAAGAACTGAAAGATAACAGTACGATCATATTGAAACCGAAATGGAGCCAGCCGGCGTGCAAAAATCCGGAACTGAGCAGCCGGAGATATTCGCGATCTATAAGGATCGGATCGATCTTGAAGGCGTAACGATCCAAAAAATACGCATCACGCAGCCCTTTGTACGTTACAAGGCCGGCTAACATTAAAATAATGGTGCCAAAAAGGCTGGCATTATGCATATTAGAGGGATTATCGCGTTTTTATAATGCTTTTATAAATTTACAAAAAAACACCGCAATGCCTATTTTATTCAAAACGGATATCGCCTCCGACGCTGACCTCAAAGTATATGTAACGGATATCCGGTCTGATGCCGATCTGGCCATTTACGAAACCACCAGTCAGTGGGATGCTTCCAGTAGTCCTATCTGGTACTACACCAGTATTCGCAGTGAAGCTAAAAAGGCCGTCTATTTTGCCTCTTCCAAGTGGGATGCCGATCTGGTGGTTTTCCGAACCAACGTTCAATCGGACGCCGGCTGGATCAATTCCAGTAAATCGCACCTTATTTGACCACGACCGTTTCCGCTGCTTCTTCGTGATAAGGTAAACGTTCTTCCCCCTCCAGCGAAAGCCGGTCGCTGATCGCCTTCAGGTGGTGGTCAATACCGATCTCCGATCCGGGAATGAAACCCGGTACCGTAATGACCTGGGCCAACACGCCGTCCAGGCCGCGGTGCGCCACTCCGCGCGGGAGATAGACCAGATCGCCGACGTCCAGCGGTGTTTGCTGGAGCAGATCCGGCAGATCCTCCTTGGTGACCGATCCCGGCTCCGTGATCAGATCAACCTTTTCCGAAGTAATGATCTTTGCTTTGGCCTGGGCCATCTGTACGAGATAGAATTCGTCGAAACCGCCTTCCAGTGGATGGTAGTGGGTGAAGGAATTCATGATGCGTACCCGGTGAGCGTTGAGGGCGTGGTAGAGGTAAGGCCCGTTGCGTCCTTCCCAGGTGAGCAAAATACGCCGGTAAGCGTTCGTTTCCGTTGCGCACCCGCCCGGAGTGTCGGTGATATTGGGGTCCCAGTCCGGCCGGATAAAGACCGGGATCTCAGTCGGCGGGGCTTCGGGAATATCGAATACCAGTAAGTCGACCAGGCTGTCCGTTTCCATCCGGGCACCGGCGGGGATATTGATAATGTCCCCCACGGAGATCTTGGAAGATTCGTCATTGATGATCGCGGTCCCGCCGCCGGTTTGTAGGAAGGCCAGCCGGGGTACCGGGCGCTGTTCCAGTTCGGTAGTCTGTGGATGATAATGCAGATCGTACCCGGGGTTGTTGGTTACAAATGATTTTCGGATCGACTCAAAGCCGGAAGTATCCTGAGCGCTTAATTTTACGACCTTCATCTGATCTTCTTGGGTGGGAGTATTAGCTTGCGCTTCCTGTTCCTGATCGGGTTTGGAAGTTTGACAGGATACGACCAGGCAAAGTGCCAGGCAGGCACCGATCGTATAGAAAAAATGTTTTGTTCTGATTTTCATAGCTATTTAGCAATTGACAATCGGGCAACGACCGGATGGCCGTTGGCTGATAGTTCGAATGTTAAGTGGATGCTGACCTTTTGTGAATTTACTACTTTAGACGCACAATCACCACTATACGTCTGACATAAGGGCCGCAAAATAATGGTAAGTCCACGCTCATTCCCGTCTAACGCCCGACATCTTTCGGTTTATTCTTCCGCTAACCGCCCGGTTCGGGCGACAATTGATCACCGTAAAGACAGCAGGTAAGCGATCAGATCGTTCATTTCCGAAACCGATAATTGATTTTCCAGACCGTCGGGCATCAGGGAAGTAGGCGCCATGCCGTAGGATTGCGGCCGCTCGTAGGTAACGAATTCGCCGGAAGCCAGCAGTAGCTCCGCATTGTTGAGCCCCACATCAATCTGGCGGCCGTAGTGGGTCTTGCCCTCCGCATCGGTGATGTACCAGCCCTGCCATTCGGGAGAAATCTCGGCGGAGGGTTCCAGAATGGCGGTAAGTAACTGGACCTTGGATTTACTGCTGCCGATATTGGAGAGGGCCGGCCCGAAATCGCTGCCCCACTCATCCACCATATGACAATTCTGACACTGGGCTTTCCGGGAATAGAATACCCATTTTCCCCGATCGGCCCGTCCCGATCCGTCGATTGCGGCTAGCCAGGCATCGCTGCTTGCCGGGCGGGATGCATCAGAGGCCAGGCCATCGCAGGCCCGCCAGACTTCCGTGACCGCTTCCGGCTGATCCTGCAGAAAGGCCGTTATTTGGTTTTGGATCGTGGTGTTTTCCCGGCAGCGGCACAGATAGCGCAGCCCGATCTGGGCCAGCTCGGGAGTAGCCTGCGGCAGCAGATCCGCAACAAATCCACAGTGATCGCCGGACTGGTAGCTCAGGCTTAAGAGGGCCAGATTGCGCAATTCCGGATCGACGGCCGGGTTAGCTGCGATACGCTGTATACCCGCTATCGCTTCGGCTACCGGTTTCCGGGTAAAGAGTTGCAATAGCGCCATTTGGATGGAAGGAGCGCCGTTCTCCAGCAGATCTACCAGTAATGCCGGGTCAACTTCTTGGAGATCCAGCTGTGGTAGAACGGCCGCCCGGATGGGAGCGGGCAGCTCCGTATTTTGCAATATATCGAGCAGGAAGCCATCCGGTAAACGGCGTTCTAACTGCTTGGCCAGTCGCCGGGCTTTGTTTTGGTATTGCTCAATAAAATTAGGCTGCAAATGACGAACGGCGGCCAGGTAGGAGGCAAATAGGGCCGGCGTGATGTAGCCGTCCGGTAGCGCAGCATTTACCTGATCGTAAAGATCGCTACGGGATCGCAGTGCGATGTATTTCAGCGCAGTATTCCGGATATTTTCCTGATCATTCCGAAGCAGACCGGCCAGAACGGAAGCATCCACCCGTTCCCCGTTGTGAAATAGGGTCAGCAGGGCCTGTAATTTTAGATCATCATCGTTCCCGACCAGCCAGGCTGTTACCCGATCGGTGTATTCCGGCCGGCTCAAAAATTTGCGGGCAACGGCCCGGGTATACGGATCGTCGCTCTTAAGTGCGGATTCCAAACCCGACGGATCACCGGGATCGACCGAGCGGTAGATCCAGTTATTGGCTCCGCCGGCTATTGCTTCCTGCCGGCTGATTGCAGGAGTCTGTTGATCGTCAGAAGACAACTTCCAGAGCCGCCCCTGACGGTGATTGGGGTACTGACGGACCACCCAATCGGTGAAAAACAGCTCACCCCGGCTGTTGGTCGCAAAGGCCACCGGATGGAATGTGCTGTCCCCTTTTACCAGTATCTCGGTAGGACCGGCCATTTGACCGTCTTCACCGAGCGGTATTTTGACGATGCTGTTCTCTTCCCAGACTGCCGCCAGAATATGATCGCGGTAATCCGGTCCGAAATTGGTGAATCCCGCATCGATCAGGCCGCAGGGCGCTTCTCCGAGCGGCGCAGCGTAGGGTAGGGTTCCGGGTAACTCCCCGTTCCAGGCCAGAAAGGGATGGATACCGCTACCGCCATAGAGCGATTTGTAGCCGTAGTCTCCGCCGTAGACCAGATCGATGAGCCGGTTGGGACCGCGACTGTCCGGATCGTTATCGGTAAGCATCAGGTGGCCGTTAGCCGTGAACTGGATATCGAAGGGATTCCAAAAACCGGTCGCTACCTCTTCCAGGCGGCCGCCGTCGGCGGTTAGCCTTACCACATTCCCTCCGTCTCCGTAATTACTCAGGGTAGTGCCGTCGGCGGCGGTCATTTCCCAGGCGAGCCCACCGGTATTGCCCCGGGAGACGTAAAGCCAGCCGTCGGAAGATAAGGTAACGCCCATAATGCCGGCGTGATCGTAAATATCTCCTCCGGCCTTCATGTACAGCAGGGTATCCACCCGGTCGCTCTGGCCATCACCGTTTTCATCCCGGAAAGCAGCGACAAGATCTTTGCAGGCCAGATAGATCGTTCCGTCCGGGCCGGCGGCCAGGTTCATCCCATCACTGATGCTGTCGGCGTAGATCTGCCAGGATTCCGGACTCCCATCCCCGTCCTGATCCATGCCTTTTTTGATCCGGTCGAATGCCGGACCCGGATAGTCTTTGGGTGGCGTATGGGTATGGGATTCCAGCAGGAAAAGGGCATCTGCGGGATCGATGGTCAGACCGATCGGCGTCATAATGTCGGGAGCTTCGTCGATCAGTTCCAGCGTGAGGTGGTCATCGGATACGCTGAGAGAATACTGCGGGGTAGTCGTTTCGGAGCCGGATTCCCGGCAAGCGCTTAAAACGACCAGGAAGAAGAGAAAACAGGGTAGGGGGCTTATTTGCGTTCGGTGCTGCATGCCTGATTATTTTTGCTAAAATAATGCTTTCAACAGGGACAACTATCCTGCCTTTTCCGGATTTATTTAGTTTAAACGCTATTTTTACGATTTTCCAAAAAAACGTGTCCATGAATTTTTATCGCACCCTGCTGTTCGGCTGTTTCTTATTCTTGACGGTAAGCCTTGCGGCCCAACTGGCGGTACGTTACGATGTATCGCTGGATCATATCCGCCAGCACGAGGCGGTGATCACCGTGGAATTTCCCGCGCTTCCGCCGCAACCACTGGAGATCATTATGCCGAGTTCTTCTCCCGGGCGTTACGCTGTGCACCATTTTGCTAAAAATGTCTACGCCGAAAAGGCCTATGATGCCGACGGTAACCAGCTGCCCCTGCAGAAAACAGATATCGATCGTTGGGAAGTCAGCGGACATCAGGGATACGTGAAATTTCAGTATACGCTTTTTGCCAATCACGGTGACGGCACCTATTCCGGTATCGATAATCGCAAATTGCACCTCAATATGCCGTCGGCTTTTGTGTTCGCTCCCGTAGCGGAAAAGCGGCCGATAGAACTGCATTTTGACCTCAGTAAGCATCCGGACTGGTCCGTTGCCACGCAGTTGAAACCACTGAGTGAATCGGCTTTCTGGGCGCCCAACTATTACTACTTTTTCGACAGCCCGACCATGGTTGGAGCTATCGATTTCCGGCGTTGGACGTCGGATTCCAACGGTAAGACCTATACCATCGAAATTGCGGCTATGCACGAAGGAACGGATGAAGAGCTGAACGATTATACGGAATGGGTGCGCCAGGTAGTCGAAGCCCAGAAGGCTGTTTACGGTGGACTTCCCGATTTTGATTTCGGGCGCTATACGTTTCTGGTGAGTTATAATCCCTGGATTAACGGGGATGGTATGGAGCACCGGAATTCGACTGTATGTTCCAGCAAGGGCAATCTGGCGAATAATGCCAGTGGACTGATCGGGACGATCTCCCACGAATTTTTTCACGCCTGGAACGTCGAACGCATCCGTCCGAAATCCCTGGAGCCATTTGATTTTACGCGGGCCAATATGTCCGGTGAGCTGTGGTTTGCAGAAGGTTTTACTTCTTATTACGACGATCTGATCCTTCGCCGTACGGGTATCTACGATGAAGAAAGATATCGTCGCGGACTGATCGGTACCCTTAACTACGTGCTGAACAGTCCCGGCCGTCAGTCCTACAGTCCCATCGGGATGAGCCAGCGTGCTCCCTTCGTTGATGCGGCCAGCTCGATCGATGAGCACAACACGGCTAATATTTTCGTCAGCTATTACCCCTACGGAGCGGTGATCGGACTGGCCCTGGATCTCAGCCTTCGCCAGAAATTCGAAGCGGTCACCCTGGATGATCTTATGAAATATCTCTGGGAACACTACGGAAAGACCGAAGTGCCCTACCAGGTACCGGACCTGCAAAATGCCCTGGCGGAAGTTTGTGGTGACGCGGACTTCGCGGAGTCGTTTTTTGCCAACTATATCTACAAGAGCGAGCTGCCGGATTTTGGTCCGCTGTTCGCGCAAATGGGATGGAAGCTGGAATTGGCTAACCCGGACCAATCCGATCTGGCCGGTCTGAATCTGGACTTTTCGGAAGAAGGGGTGAAAATAACCGGCGGTATCGTCAAGGGGCATTCCCTTTACACTGCGGGTGTTCAATCCGGCGATTTCCTGCTGACCCTGAACGGTACAGCGGTAAGCGATGAGGAAGCCTGGAAAAAAATATTGTCGGAACTGAAGATCGGGAAGAACTACGCCATCCAGTACCGGCAGAATGGCCTGGAGGAAAGCGGAGAATTTACCCTGGTGCAGGATCCCCGGATTACGTTGGAAGTTGACGAAAAGGCCAAAAAAACGGCTGCCTCCAAACGGGCGGCCTGGCTCGGAGGCGAATAGCATATTGGGTATTCCCGGGAAAAAGGGCGAAACCGCGAAATAAAAAGAGCTCCATGGTAAAGATCATAAAATGCAGTCCGGCAGATCTGGTTCCGCTCCGGACGCTGGCTATAAAAACCTTTGTAGATACCTACGAGGCCTTCAACACTCCGGAAGTGATGGCGGGCTACCTGGAGGATGCCTTTTCGGAAGAACAACTCTCCCGGGAACTCCGGCATCCGGAAAGTGAATTTTTCGCGCTGGAAGCCAACGGACTGTGGTTGGGCTACATTAAACTCAATGAAGGCGATGCTCAGACAGATGAACGCTCCGGTCGGGTGTTGGAGATCGAACGCATTTACGTTGACGGGGCGCAGCAGGGGCGGGGATACGGTAAATTGTTACTAGAAACCGCCATAGACCGGGCCCGCGAGAAAGGTAAGGATGCGATCTGGCTGGGCGTCTGGGAACACAACCCCAAAGCGATCCGGTTTTACCAAAGCCAGGGCTTTGTAAAAGTAGGTACTCATATTTTCCGGATCGGTGGAGAAGATCAGAATGACTGGGTTATGGAAAAAAAAGTCTGATGTCCGCGCCGCTTTAGGCGGTAGCTTCTTCTTTTTCCCGCTTTTGCCCATTATCCTGCTCATCCGCCTGGGAGTCATCTTCCTGTTCTTCCGAATCCTTGGAAGACAAGAGGTGATCGGCTTTTTTACCAGGCTGGAAAATCAGGATAATTGCATTGGCGGCCTGGTAGAGCATCAACACGATACTGATCATTATTCCGCCCAGTAAAGCTCCATATACGATGAAGAAGTAATAAAGGGTACGGTACCAGGTTTGTAATTTTTCTTCGGAATTATTGAGCGGGAGCGTCATGCACATCAGCAGGATGATGGCGGCGGAAAACGCAATGGTGCAGAGCCGGGCGATCCATTTTATGCGTTCGTAGTGATCGGATTTCAGATCTTTATCGGTATTACTGCTAAAGGAAAGCAGGGTCAGCAACAGGGCAAGGATAGTGGAGGTTGCGGTCAGTACGGCCGAGCTTACAAAGCGCAGGGACGGGCGCATTTCTTTCAAAGCAACGAAGGCTTCCGATTGCCCGAGGCGGCCGACGAGGAAGGAACCTAAAAAAACCATGATCGCAGCGATCGCTCCTCCAACCAGGGCCCTGTTTAGATCAATACTTTTGTAAGAAGTCATTTTTGTAAGGGAGTTTTAGTGGTTTTTATTTTACAGGATAACGTAGAGGGCATAGAGCAGACCGGGCAGATAAAGCAGGAACGTCAGGAGTAGACAGATCCAGAACTGACTCGATAGTCCGCTTTGCATAGCCACGGCCAGAGGCGGCAGAATAACCGCAATGATGATCATAAGTAGTTTATTGGTACTGGCGGCGGTAGTCATGTTGATTGATTTTTGGGATTAACAGGTGACATAAAAAATCACTACCAATTGACGGGCAACTGGTAGTGATGATCTGAATTATTCAGGTTTATGAGGAGTAGATCTTTTTGCCGTTTTTCAGTTTATCGGCAATGGAACTACGACTCTGGATATAATTGTATTGGTTGTTGTGGTCACCTACTGGTTTGCTACCAACAATATAGTAACGTACGTCCAGGTCTTCCGGGGCATTAACTACTACCCGGTCGGATACTCTTACGGTTTCGTCCTGCAGATCCTGGTCGGTTGGGGTGAGTTCGGAGATTACATAGAGGCGATTTTCGGCGGCGTATACTTCAACGATCTCCAGGTCATGGGCGGTTTCGGCAACTTCCGCTTCTACGATTAATGTTCTTTCTTCTTTTTCTCCATCATCGGGCATATTGACATCGATCACGGGTACTTCTACTTCTTTCTCCACCATAGTTACGGTTACTTTCGGTACTTTGACCGTTTTGGTAGTGGTACTGATATCTACATCGGCCCAGTCTACATCATAGGCAGGCAATTGTCCTTCTTCGACATCTACATCAACTTCCGGCATTTCACCCTCGCGGGTCTGGTCAACATCACAGCTCACCATACCGAGGAAGCCAATGCAAAGAATAGATAGGAATAAATTTTTCATAATTAAGGTTTTTTGGGTTTCTCTAAAAATAAAAATTCGTTTGTGATTGTAATTCAATGAGTTCTGTTATTATAAAACGAAAATAGGGGTAGATGTTCGATTGGCGACCAAGAATGCGGCAGCCCGGACCCGCCCTACTCAGCAGGTGAATTAACCTAGCTTTTATCCTGTACTAACCTGGAGTTAACGCTGTGGTCCTACCTTTGGCCGGTGTTGAAATTACCTCCGTTTATTCGGTGGCTTTGCCCTGGAATATAGCTGGACCGGACGATGATCCGGCGTCTTCAGCCCGTAGGGCTGCGGCAATTATTCCCCGCAGTGACCGGTAGGCGCGGGTAGTGAAAACAACCCTAACCCATAAGATTAATTTATTCCTCAACCGGAAGCAGAATTCGCCCCGACGGCAAGCAGCCTGTCGGGGTTTTGTATTTAATTTTTATCTTGTTCGGTGAGCAAATACAAGCAATATCCAATGAACCTTCCTCCGAACCTATTCCTGAAAAAAATTGCCGGTAAACCGACTACTTACGGTATCTGGAACAACTTCCCGAACCCACTTATAATGGAATTACTGGCGGGTGCAGGCTTCGACTGGGTGCTGATCGATGCCGAGCACGGCCCCTTTGACCTGTCCGGGATACTGCCCCAGCTACAGGCCATCGCGGCCTATGATACTGCACCGGTGGTGCGGCCGCCTTCGGGAGATCCGGTTTTCATCAAACGTCTGCTGGACATCGGGGTACGGACTTTTCTGGTACCCATGGTCAATAGCGCCCGGGAGGCTGCCGATCTGGTACGCTGCCTGCGCTACCCGCCCGCCGGTAACCGGGGGATCGGAGCTGCACTGGGTCGGGCTTCGCAATGGAATCGCATCGGAGATTATATGGCTTCCGCCAACGACCAGATGTGCCTGATCGTTCAGGTGGAGACCGCAGCAGCCTACGAACAATTAGAGGAGATCCTGGCGGTAGAAGGCGTGAACGGCGTTTTTTTCGGACCGGCCGATCTTTCGGCTTCGCTGGGCTATGTCGGTCAGATGGACCACCCGGAAGTCGTACAACTGGTTGAAAAAGGACTGGAACGCACCCGGGCCGCCGGGAAGATCGCCGGCACCATCTCCCTGTCCATCGACGGGGCGCGACATTACGAAGGAGCCCGGGCCAATATGATCGGCGTAGGAGCCGATAGCCTGTTATTCGCACAGGCGGTGCGGGATCTGGCGGCGCAGTTTCGAACTTAATTCCAGGATGATGCGAAATCAATACGTACTCTGGCCGGATATGGTGCTGTTTTACGGGGCCATGCCGAAAGAGATCGCCCGACACCACCATCCGGTCATCCAGTTGATCATCGGGACCGAGAAGCCCTTCCTGAAAAAAGCTCCGGACGGTTCCTGGCAAAGCTGTCGGTCCTTACTGGTCGCGCCGAATGTAACGCACGAATGCGATGCCGCGGAGCAAAAGATATTTTCGCTCAGTATCGATCCCGAATCCGAACTGGGAGCGTTCCTCATACAGAACGATCTGGCGGACCGGGATCAACTACAATTTACGGAAACAGCGCTAGATTATTTTGATTTCGAACGGGTGGAAGAACTGAT
Source organism: Flavilitoribacter nigricans DSM 23189 = NBRC 102662 (assembly GCF_002646595.1). GTDB lineage: Bacteria > Bacteroidota > Bacteroidia > Chitinophagales > Saprospiraceae > Flavilitoribacter > Flavilitoribacter nigricans. Next base: position 79,796 of record NZ_PDUD01000010.1, on the reverse strand, counting down.
CCGGTCGGAAGCATACCACGAGCTGTATCACTACTGCCTGGCATTCTTCCAACCGGATGGGGTACCGCCGGTGCATGCGGAAAAAGAGGAGCGGATCGAAACGGTTAAGCATTACATCAAGGAACATTTGGATCAGCGGATCACTTCCAGCACCCTTTGCGAGTTGGTCTTCCTGAGCGAAAGCCGGCTGCTGCATCTTTTCAAACAGGAAATGGGTTTACCTATCCGGAATTATATCCTTTGGGTGCGGCTTACCAAAGCGCTGGAGATGATCCTGGCCGGAGAAAGCCTGACCCGGGCGGCTCACGATGCCGGTTTTTTCGACTCCTCGCACATGAGCCGGACCTTCGTCCGACAACTGGGGATCAATCCCGCCGAGATCGTGAAGAATAGCAAATTCATACAAGTATCGGTACTGGAGCAGGCATAGCTTTGTAGAAAAAAGATGATGCAGCTCAAATCAAGAACCGGCACCCGTACGATAGAAAAAATTGTGGTAAGGGAATTCGGTGCCCCCGATGTACTACAGATTGAACCGGAGATTTTTAGCCCAAACCAAGAAGAGGGCGTGCTGATCGAAACCTGGCTGATAGGGGTAGGCTACGTCGACGTCATGGCCCAACGGGGCGGTTATTTTCTGGCTCCCCGTCGTCCTTTTTCTCCGGGTTACGAGTGTATTGGCCGGGTGATCAAAGCGCCGGCATCCAGTGAATTTGCCGTCGGAGAAACGGTAGCGGCGCTTTTACCCCGCCTGGGAGCCTACCAAAGCCTGTTGGAGATCCCCGAATCACGCCTCGTAAAATTACCGGCAGGAGTGGATCCCGTCAAAGGTGCCGCGGCCATCCTGAATTATCTGACGGCACTTTGTATCCTGGACCGCAAGTCTAGCATTAAAACTGGAGACAGCATCCTGATCCACGGCGCTTCCGGAGGCGTAGGCACTGCGCTGGCCCAGATCGGCCGGCAGCGAGGGTTGAAAATGTACGGTACAGCCTCCGCGGCCAAGCACGATCTGCTGCAGGAATTGGACGTATTTCCGATCGATTACCGGCTGGAGGATTTTGTCAAGGTGATCAGACAGCAAGAAGCTGCCGGAGTAGCCGCTGCATTCGATGCCATCGGGGGGCGTAATCTCCGGCGATCCGTTGCGGCCGTCAAACGGGGAGGCGTAGTGGTCAGTTACGGTCTTTCGGGAAATAATTATGGAGGATATTGGGAAATGATCAAGGGGATATTCCATTATATTGGCTTAAATTTAGTGCCGAACGGAAAACGGGTCACCATGTGCGGCACGCCGGCCGAAACGGTGAAAGACCCCGGGTGGTACCGCCGGACCTTATCCCAGATCTTCGATCAGATCGGATCCGGGGAATTAGAACCGGTGATCGACCGGATATTTCCTTTTCACGCCGTCCGGGATGCGCACGCGTACCTGGAAAGCGGCAAAGTTAGGGGAAAGGTGTTACTGCGCACTCCGGCATTTTCGGACCAGTTGGAATAAACATTTTATCAGTTAAAAATATTTACTCTTGGATCAATTGGGAAAAGAGCAGCGGAACGGAGAACTGGCAATTTCCGCCACCGAGCTGTTTGGGGTTAGATATTTTGATGTAAAGGAGGCTCAGGTGTACGAAGCGGATCCTGAGCAGCTTTATTACTTCAAGGCTTATATCGGTCCGCAGGAGATTCGGGTAGAGGCAGGCGATTGTGTCTATTTTTTCAGCGACGAACTGGACCTGGCCCGGGTAAAAAGAGGTCCCTGCCGGATACACTCCAAACATCTGGCTACGGTAGTGAGGGGGTATATGCATCCGGAGGCTTCCATATCACTGTCGGGAGTGACCACGCTTCCCTACGTTAACGGTTGTTCGACCAAGCAATTATTTCCACCATTGCGGCAGGGCGATCCGACTTTGCAGTATCTGCGCATCCCTCCATACAGCAAAGAGCAGGAGCACCACATTCACTCGACGGTTCGGGTCGTACTGATCCTGCGGGGACGGGGGATAAGTGTGGTGGGCATGGAGGAAAAGAATTTTACCCGGGAACTACGGCCGGGCACCGTTTGTATTTTCGATCCGATGAGTCCCCATCATTTTGAAACGCCGGGTCCGGAACCGCTGGTGGCCCTTCCACTGCATGTATTTTCCTCGGTAGGGCACAGCGAGCGAAACCATCCAATGTTTAACGGAACAATCGTGATCTGATATGATGGATCTGGATGATCGATTAGATAGGGTAGTTGAGAATTTTGTTGGTGCCTTTAACGAAATGTGCCGGTCCAAAAGGAAGGATTTTCTGGTGAGACAAAAGATGGTGAACTACGAAAGCGGAAGCCGACTGGTGAGCTACCGGGTGACTTATAAGATGAAATCGACCAGCAGAGAATGGCGGATCTTTGCCGCGACGAGTGGGTTCTGGATCTTCCGATCTACCTTTCCCCTGCTCCGCATCCTTAAAAAGGAGCATAGCCTGTCTTTTTCCGGCCTGTTCACCGAAGACCTGAAATCCATATCCAGATCTCCGGAACAATTAAAGGAGCAACTGGATCATTATTTGCAAATTTGCGAAAGCCTGCCGCGAGATGCCTTTATCAATTCCTGATCACCAACTGGAATTTCTTTCCAAAAAACAACTGATGGGTAACTGGCGTATCCGTCGGAAGGCCCATCCGCTGTATTTGCAGGCATGCCGCTTCTTTTCCTGTACCCTGATCGACCGAACGGGCATGTTGGACTGTGGTTTGCCTTTCCGGATAATTGATCCGATTGGCACGCTGGAAACGGGAACAAAATCTTTTGACCGGATCTGCGAGGAAAGAGCGGCCTCGATCGTTGCCCAGTCCACCGGACGGCGGATAACCGTATTGTGGTCGGGAGGGATCGATTCCACCGTGGCCCTGATCGCCCTCAGGAACTGCCTTGGGGAACTGGGGGAAAAGCACCGGCTGCACGTTCTCCTTTCAAAAGAATCAATTACCGAATTTCCGGGATTTTTCCGGGATGAAATTGATGGCCGGCTGGACTATTCCCGGATGCAGACCAATATCTACGATGCCATCCGCCCGGAGGATATCAATGTGACCGGAGAGCATGGTGATCAGTTGTTCGGTAGTGATAAACTCAAGTACGCGGTGCAGACCGGTCAGGCGTTCCGACCGTACCCGGATGTGTTGTTCTACTATATCTCCCGCAAGTTGGGTACCACTAAGCATTCGGAATCTCTGATCCGGTACCTGCAGCCGCAGGTCGATGCGGCGCCGGTAGCGATTCGTACTTATTACGACTACCTCTGGTGGATGAATTTTTCCCTGAAGTGGCAGTATGTATCCCTCCGCCTACGCTACGGCCTGGATCCCGGGAAGTATGAACTGGGGGATAATCTGATCCACTTTTTCCGGGCGCCGGATTTTCAGGCCTGGTCTTTAGCGAATCCGGACCAAAAGATCCGCCGGGCCTGGCCGTCTTATAAATTCATAGCCAAGGAGTTTATTCACCGGCACTACCCGAATGAGGATTATTTGCTGTATAAGGAAAAGGAACAATCGCTGAAGGAAGTGATCGTCAGATCCGGATCAATGAATTGGAAAAAAATACTTTATGGACGTTGAACAAACGGTTCTCGAAACGGAAAGACTGGTCCTGGAACGCTTTACGCTGCAGCACGGGACCTTTATTCTCGAACTGGTGAACAGCCCCGGCTGGTTGCAGTATATCGGCGACAAAGGCATCCGGGAACTGGAAGCCGCCGAACAGTACATTCGGGAAGGTCCCATGACGGCCTACGCCCAGTATGGCTACGGCTTTTCGGTGGTGAGCCTGAAAGAAGACCGGACGCCGATCGGGGGCTGTGGGCTGATTCGAAGGGCCGGACTGGAATATCCCGATATTGGTTTTGCCTTATTGCCGGAATATAGCGGAAAGGGATATGCTTTTGAGATTGCTTCGGCGACCCTTGCTCACGCCAAAACCGAGCTGCTGATCCCCCGGATACTCGGTATTACTTTGCCTACCAACACCCGCTCCATCCATTTACTGAACCGGATCGGTTTGAATTTTGCCAGGATGATCCGCCTACCCGGCGATGAAGCGGAGCTCATGCTTTTCCAGACGCCCTGAACCTCCCGTTCTTGCCTTTAACTTTTCAAAACGATATCTTTGTGGCAGCTTGAATTATAATCTCAAATTAGCGCCCTATGATGAACTTCTTTACCCGAAGAACAGCTCTGTTCTTATGGACCTGTGTCTTTTCAGCACTTCCGTTTTCCGCAGTTTTTGCCTGTAGTTGTAGTTTTTCTCCGGATACTTTTTGTGAATCCATTAACGAAGACCACCAATTGGTCCTGGCGTCCTTTATTTCCTCCGACGGTGGCCCCAATGCGCACTATCGGGTAGTGGAGGGGATCAATAATGATCTTACCGGTGATACGATCCTGGTGCTGGGCCATGATGGCGCCAACTGTCTGGAAGAAGTCCTGTACGGCATGTTTAGTGATACGATCCTGCTGGCCCTGAATGGCGGCAACGCAGCTACCTACGCCTGGAGCGCCTGCGGCGTTTTTTACGCATTTTACGAACGGGATTCGCTTTCCTTTGGTGGCTGGAGTTATCCGGAGCAGGAAAAAACAGCCTACACGGATTTTTTGGCCAATCTGTCGGAATGCCAGCAGTTATCGGAATATATGCCCGGCACCGGCCGGATCGTAGATTGGCGGGATACAACGAGTGGGTTGGCTGCTTTTCGTTTTCAGATCAACGACCTTAGTTTGATTACCGATGGGGAAGGACGTTACTATTTTCAACAAATTCCTTTCCGGCCGGAATACTGGGAACCGCACGCAGGTACTCCACTGGCGCCCCGTTCGGACGCGGATATATTACAATCCGTAACTACGGCCGATCTGATAAGGATGCAAAAGCACATCCTGGGATTGACGCCCTTTTCCCATCCGGAGCAGTATCTGGCGGCCGATGTGGATAATTCCCGGCACGTCAGTGTAATGGATGTGCTGTTATTGCGCCGGATCATCCTGAACCTCACGACAAATTTTCCCGGAGGCCAGAGCTGGCGGTTTATTCCGCTGGACTACGAGTTCCCCGATCCGAATAATCCCTGGGCGGAAGATTTCCCGGAAGCGATCTGGATCAGTTACCGGACGGATTTTGACGATAACCTGGTCTACCGGAAGGATGACCTCCATTTCCGGGCGATCAAGATCGGAGATCTATAACTGACCGGCAACTCCGCGTTGATATATGTTTAACGCGATAGGACATAAAGAATTAACCGCGAAGACGCCAAGCCGCTAAGTTTTTGCGATTTTGCCTCCGGCAAGATCACAAATCTTTCAAAAGGTAGGGTCCTTAATCTTTGCGGCTTAGCGCCTTCGCGGTGAAAAATACAGTAAACGGATACCCGCGTTGCCGGTCAGCTACGGAATCCTACATCGTAGCGGGCTCCGCCAGTCCGAATAATTTCAACTCCTTCATTGCCCAGGGGGCCTTTTCTTCCTCCTGCTCAACACTACCGGTCTGCGTGATCCGGAGATATCTGGCTTTTACCGGTTGGAAAGCAATGATATTATCCGGCTCGTCGCACTGCCCGGAGGCAACGGGCTGTTTCCAGCTTTTACCATCCATGGATACCTGGATCTCGTAAGCGCGGGGGTAGGTATGAATGGGCGGAGGGGAACCCGGGCGCCAGCCCCGGCGGATGGGGGGAGCGGTGAAATGGATCTCGGTGAGGGTAGTGGCCTGGGGCAACTCTACCTGGAACCACATGCCTTCCTTTTGCTGCTCGCCGGTCGTCCAGCCTTCAAAGTTAAAAGCACTTTTGGGAGAAGCGGTGCCGCCGATACGGGCCGAAGCACTGTGACTGGCGGTCACTTTCCATCCTTCCTGCGGGATCAGCACCTGAGGCACACTGGCCAGCAGGGCATCGTATTGGTAGGGGCCTTCCTGGCCGGCCGTGGCGGATCGTACCCTGGCGACCTCTTCCGCGGTAACCAGAGAAGCTTCGTTGGTCAGGTTCAGCCGGATAAAGGAAGCGATGGAGGCGATCCATTCGTCCGTTTGCTCCGGCATGCCAACCATGATCGCCCCCGGGTAAGTTTTCCCTTCGATGGCTCCGGTCAGGCCGTGGAGCAATACCTTGATCACGTAATCCGGATGCGATTGTACCCGGGAAGAGCCGGTCAGGGGCGGAGCCATCACCATGCCCTGGCCCATGGGCGTACCCGTGCCGTCAGAGCCGTGGCACTGGGTACACAATTCATTAAAGATCTCACTGCCTTTCTCCATCATGGCGATCTCGGTCTCACTGAGATCCTGACCGGAACCTACGCCAAAACCACGGACCACGGGCGGATTAAGGATCTGATCACCGATGGTCTGTACACCTTTCGCTTTGTTGTTCGCCATGGCGGTCTTGATCTGGCTTTCCAGTCCCGGAAGTTCCAGTAGGTTGGCACTCATCATAGCCTGAATGACCACATCGGTATGCTTATCCAGGATCATCTTCTGGTAATCCTTTTCCAACGACCGGTCTCCTTTTTTGTACAGGGTTTCTCCGGCGCGCATGGCCTGAATACGGAGCCGGGGGCTGGCATCCTGCATCAACTCGCGTACGATGTCCGCGCTCAGCGCACCGAGTCCTTCCAGGCTCCAGAGCGCGTGGAAGCGGGCCAGTAAGTTTTGACTGCCACGGGCCATTTTTTCGAGTTGCGGTACCACCGACTGATCCCGGCTGAGTACGAGCAGTTGCTGGGCTTTGTCCCGCCACCAGCCATTGGGGTGCTCCAGGTGTTTCACCAGCTCAGCGGGTGTTTCGTTCAGCATATTGGGCCTGGTTTTATCGCGATCCATCCCGTCGTAGGTGATCCGCCAGATCCGCCCCAGACTAACTACTTTGTCCAATTGGTATTGTTCGATCTTGGCGCGGAGATAACTGCCCCTCTGCGCCCACTGTCCTTCCTGGATAATACCGTGGTACATATCGACTACGTACATGGTACCATCGGGTGCTGTGGCCATATCTACGGGCCGGAATAAGGGATCGGAAGAACGGAGAAATTCGGATTTTTCATCCTGGTAAACATTATGCAGGGTCGTCAGGCCTTCTTCCACCACCGGATTGATCTGACGCACGATCCGGGCAACCGGTTCGCCGTAGAAAAGCTGGCCTTTGAGATCCTCCGGAAGGCGATCGCCGCGGAAGATGTCGTTGCCGGCCGCTCCGGTCACCCGGTTAACCGAACCGTCCGGATGCCGGACGCGGTCCATGCCTTCCTGCAGATCGGCGATCTTCACGGCGGCACCCCAGGGCACCCTGAAGCCTTCTGCATATTGATCTTCAACTTCAAAATTGCCGTAGTGGATGGGAAACTGGAAATGGGAAGGAACGCCACTGGCTCCGCCCATAAACCAGAGTTTGCCGTCATCGTCGTGGCTGATGCCCCACTGGGCCCGGTTGTATCCGGTTTTTTCCCGGATCACTCCGCCCGGGCTTTCCCGTACCCGGAACGCATTGACCGTACTGTAGAGCCAGTTGTCCATACCCCAGTAGAGGAATGCCTGCTGGTGTTCCACATTGCCCGAACGCCCGTATTTGGTGGTGAATAATTCTTTTTTGTCGGCCCGGCCGTCACCATCGGTATCGGTGTATTTGTAGATGTTGTCGGCATCGGACTCCATCGTCAGTACACAATCTTTGCCGTAGGGCAGGACAAAGCGCGGGAAGATCAGGCTGTCCACAAAAGCCGTACCGGTCTCGTAAACCCCGTCCTGGTCCTTATCCTCCCAGCGGGAGATGCGGCTGACCGGATCAAGGGTACCGTCCGAATCGGCGGTAAGCATATAGGTGCGGAGTTCGAGTACATACATCCGACCGTTACCGTCAAAAGCAATGGCACCGGGCTGTTCGATCTGGGGTTCGGTCAGGATCGGTTCGATCTTATAACCCGGTGGAAGCAGGAATTTTTTAGCTTCCTCTGCGGGATAAAGCGGCAGCACCGGTGCTTTCGGTTCCAGATCAATACCTTTCCAGTCTTCGCTCTCCGGATCGGCATCCGCGGGCATAGCGATCAATGGAAAACTATCCGACATGGAGCTGATGACCCGCTGCACGGGGTCCGGATCGCTCTGTGTGGCCGAGCAGGCGGCCATCAGCATAATGAAAGCAAATGCAATGAGGGTAGTTGTGGGCCATCCATAGGGGAGTAGCCTGTGAGGTGATTTTCTAATAGTCACAGTTTTGGTTGTTTCGTTTTGATTGTTGAAAAGCTGTTCGAAGTATAATTGCCGGAGCAACTTCTGAATAAAAATAAGGAATATTTGAGAAGTGACTATTTTTGTTTTACAAAGCTCGACATTTTAGAATTTTATCCTGATCGTGATCTCCGTGCCGCCGGGAGATCCATCGGGTTCGGTCAACTCCCGGATCATCAGGTATTGCTGTTCCTGAGCCTGCTTTTGGAGGGAAAGTCTTTTGCGGGTAATGCTCATGCCGAGGGAGGTCCTGAGATGTTCTTTCCCTTCCTTATTCCGGCGGGATTGTTCGATGCCGATCCCATTGTCCCGGATGGTGATCTGAAGCAGATCATCGACGAGCTCGTAGGCCAGGAAAATATTACCTGCTCGGGACCGGTCCTCAAAATTGAACCCGTGAATGATGGCGTTTTCAACGAAGGGCTGCACCAGTAGCGGCGGCAGCATGGTATCAAAGGGATCGAGTTGGGGATCGATCCGGATCTCGTATTCAAAACGTTTGCCGAAGCGCAATTTTTCCAGTTCCAGATAATTTTCGAGTATTTGTACCTCATCCTGGAGGGAAATGGCCGGTTCGACCGAAGCATTAAGTGTTGTCCGCACCAGCGTAGCAAAGCGGGAGAGGTATTCCATGGCGCTGGTCTTATCACCGGAAGCGATGAAATTCTGAATGGAATTGAGGCAGTTGAAAATAAAGTGGGGGTTCATCTGTGCCTGCAGGGCGGATCGCTGAAGTTCGTTGATCTCCCGTTCAATGCCGGCTTCCTTTTGCAGTCGGTGCAACCGCATTCGGTACCAGTAATACACAAGGCCGATCAGGACCGCCGCACTCAGCAGAATAAACCACCAGCGCTGCCACACGGGTAAAGAAATGGAAAACGGAAGGCTCAGGGAGTCACTCCAGTTGCCATCCTCATTCTGGGCCTGTACTTCAAAGAGGTAATTGCCGGGCGAAAGCGAGGCATAATTAACGCTCCGGTTGAGGGTGTAAGACCATTCGGGGTCCGAAGTCAGCCGGTAACGATAGGGGATGTTCTCTTTAAATTTAAAATTGAGACAAACGAACTGCAGTTGGATATTCCGCTCATTGGGCGTAAGATCCTGCATTTCCGCCGGCCCCATAGATCGCCCGTTCACCAGAATACTTTCAAAGAACGGTTTGGTGAGGTCCGCCTGGGTATTGTTGCCGAGGGGCAATTTGACCAGACCGCGCGAAGTAGCCACGTACATCCGATCGTTGATGGCACACAGATCGTGGATCTCGTTGGAAGGTAAACCGTGGGCCATCGTAAACCGCTTGACCCGCCATTCGCCGCTTTGTTTGCTCAGTACGTTAAGGCCATTCAGGGTGCCCGCCCATATCTGCTGCCGGTCGTCAACCGCCAGATTCTCGATCATATTGGAGGTAAGCCCCCAATTTTCGTCAATGACGGTGATCGAATCCTTCCAGAGTACAAGGCCATTGCCTTTGGTACCCAGCACCAGGGTGCCGTCGTCCAGTTGGTCAATAGCTTCGATGCGGATGCGCAATTCATCGTGTTTAATGGAATTGCGTTCGAATTTTCCATCCCGGTATTCGAGCAATCCCCGGGTGCTGCCGATCCAGATCCGGTTTTGGGGATCCTGAAACGCGGTGATGAAACGTTCCTGATTGGGCGAATTGCCGGTCGTATAGATGACCTGCTCGCTTTGGATATCGATTATTTCCAGACCGATACTGGTCAGGCTGAAAAGGTAGGAGCTGTCCTGGGAGTAATGCAGTTTTTTGCCCGAAACCATATTTTTCACCCCGAGATCCGGCCGGTAGCTCAACTCACGCGTAGTGCCCGACTGGTAGATCCGAAAGGGGCGACCGGTGATCCAGACCGAGGAATCGTACCTGGAATGGTACAGATCGAAGATCGGGCTCTGACCGGTAGTTAGTTGCCTGATGTCGCCGGAAGGGGGCATCGCGTAAACACTCCCTTCGTCGGTGCCCATCAACAACTGACCGCCGTACCATTGCTCCAGACTGAGGACCTGCTCGTTGGCGGATTCGCCGGGTCTTTCCACTACTTCCAGGCCGAGATTGGGCGCATAGAATATGCCGCTCTGCAGACTTCCGAACCAATAGCCTCCGAGCCGGTCCCGGCAAACGGCGGAAATGGAATGATTGGTGAGATAGGTCTGGTATTTATTCTGACTGAGGTTCGAAAAGCCCCGGTAGGCGCGCACCCCGAACTTGTCATTCAGGCCCAACCAGAAGATGGAATCTTTCATGGTAAGAACGGCGGCTTTGGCCGGTAGCGGATATTTGGCCTGGAACTGATGATCCCGGAAGACGAACAGTTCCTTACGAAAATCAAAGAACTGGTACTGCTTATCGGAAAATCCGCTCGACCGGGTGGTTCCCACGGTTACTTTGATCTTGTATTCCCATTCCAGGCTGTCGCTAAAGATCGCCATGCGTAAGGTATCCTTTTGATTCTGGGTGGGCATTCCGAATTTTTCCAGACTGGCATTGCTGGCGATGGAATAAAGGGTTTGATCGTGCTCGGGACTCTCCAGCAGCATGACGGAATTGCTGTGTTTCCGGTTCATTATTTCGTGCCGGCCCTCGGGATCGATCCGCAGTAATCCCAGGTCGCTGAGCGCAAAGTAGGACCAGCCGTTCTCCGACATGATGAATCCCTGCGGAAGATAAGGGTGATACTGCTCGAAGATGTGATTAAAAGTATAGGGATAAATGCTGTCCTGACAGTAGTAGTACATTTTTCCGGACATGGTCTGCATCCAGACCCGGTCCTGCTCGTCCGCCTGCAGGTGAAAGATCACATTGTTATTCAATCCTTCCTTGGCGCTGTAATTCTTAAACTGGTATCCGTCAAAGCGGCTGACGCCATTGTCGGTTGCGATCCAGATATATCCCTTATTGTCCTGAATGATGTCGTGCACTTCGGGGCTGGCCAGACCGTCATCAGTCGTATAGTTGCGAAAATGGGGCTGGCGGCCCGTCTGGGCCGATAGCGATAGCGGCCCGATCCCCAGACCAGATAGTAAACTGAATAGAACAAGAATAGAATAGTGGTAATAATGCTTCACTTCCCCGCAATTATTTGCCAAAACTAAATTTTAATCCGGATAACTACCTCGGTTCCTGCGGTATTATTCGCTTCATCCTTCAGTTCTTCCACCTGGAGGTGATCTCCGGCCGGCGCTCCCTGTAAGGACAAACGCTTTTGGGTAATACTCATCCCCATCAATTGGTGGATAGATGTCGCATTGGCCTGGTGTTGTTGGGACCGGTCAATGCCCAGACCATTATCCCGAATACTCACCCGCAGATAACCACCCGCTTTTTGGTAACGAATACGGAGGTCGCCGATCCGCGTGGGATCCGTAAAATTAAAGCCATGGTTGATCGCATTTTCGACGAAAGGTTGTACCAATAGAGGAGGCAGCGAGATCTCAAAAGGATCGAGTTCCGGATCAATTTCAATAGTGTATTCGAACCGGTCGTGAAATCGAAGTTTTTCCAGTTCGATATAATTCTTTAGTACCTGCACTTCTTCTTCCAGAGAGATGCTGGCTTGGGTGGAAGCATTCAGGGTGGCCCGGACCAGCTTGGCAAAACGGGCCAGGTAATGCATGGCGCTGGTCTTATCCCCGGAAGCAATAAAGCTCTGGATAGAGTTCAGACAGTTGAAAATAAAATGGGGGTTCATCTGCGCCTGCAGGGCCGAGCGGTGTAGTTCATTGATCTGCTTTTCGGTAAGCGCTTCTTTTCGCAGCCGGGTCAGACGGACACGATACCAGTAATAAATCCCTCCAAACAGCAAAAAGGCGACTGCACCCAGGCGAAACCAGAGCCGTTGCCAGAAGGGGCGCGAAATGGAGAATTCAGCGATCAGTGATTCGCTCCAGGCGCCGTCTTCGTTCTGTGCCTGCAGTTCGAAGGTATAGTTTCCGGGGGTAAGTGCGGCGTAATTCACACTGCGGTCCCGGGTATAAGACCAGGCCGCATCGGCGTTCAGTTTATAGCGATAGGGGATGTTTTCCCGGAACTTGTAGTTGAGGCAAATGAAGTGCAACTGGATATTGCCTTCATTGTACTTAAGCCGGCCCAACTGGTCCTGATCCACCGGCTGACCGTTGACGAGTATGGTTTCAAAAAATGGCGCTGGGGCGTATCTCGTGATTTTTTGTTTCAGTGGAAAGCGCACGAGGCCGTTGCCCGTGGCAATGTATAGCCAGTTGCCGATATGGCACAGGTCGTGGATCTCATTGGAAGGCAAGCCGTGGGACATGGTGACCTGCCGGATGCTCCACTCCCGGGTAACACTATCTCTTCGGACTACATTCAGTCCGTTCAGGGTGGCCACCCAGATCTGTTGCTCATCGTCAATTATGATACTTTCGATCATGTTACTGGTAAGACCGGCTTTATCGTCCAGAATAGTCACCTGAGCATCTTTCCAAAGCGCTATCCCTCCACCTTTCGATCCCATCACCAGGGTGCCGTCAGCCAGTTCATTGATGGCTTCGATACGCAATTGGAAAAAGGGTTCTCTGTGGACGACCGGGCGGAGTTGATCCTCCGAAAATTCCAGTAACCCCCGGGTGCTGCCGATCCAGATGCGGCCTCCGGAGTCCTCAAATGCGTCCAGGAAACTGGTTTGGTACGTCGTACCCAGGGTGCTGAATACTACCTGCTCGGCGGAACGGTCCACCACCTCCAGCCCGATGCTCGACAAGCAATAGATCCGACTACTATCCGCACTGGGAAGGATCCTTTTGGAGGAAACCAATTCGGCCCGACTCAGAGCGTCAGCGTAGGGAACCGGCTTTCTTTTACCTCCACGAATCATCTGTAGCGGTTGTCCGGTCACCCAAAGCGTCCGGTCATTGGTCGTATACCGGAGATCGTAAACCCCACCTTCAATTTTTTGCAGTTTTTGGAAGTTACCGGTGGTGTCCAGGGCATAGATCTGTCCGGCATCCGTGCCCAGCAGAAGTTGACCGTCGCTACCTCGCTGCAGGCACAGGATATTCTCATTTGGAGACAGGATTTCGGGCCGGATCACTCGCAGGTCCAGATTTGGGGCATAGCGCAGGCCATCCTCAAGCGTACCGAACCAGTGACCGCCCAGATTATCCCGGTAGACCGCGGAAATGGAATTCCCCTTCAGGTATCTTTGATACCGGCCCTGGTGGAGATCCGAAACAGAGGGAAAAGCCCAAACGCCTTCCTTATTGTTCAGGCCTACCCAGAAAGTAGAGTCTATCCGGTCTATTTCGGCCGCCTTGGAGGGAATGGGAAACCTGGACACCAACTCGTAGTTTTGATAAATGACGAGTTCTTTACGGAAATCAAATAGCTGGTGTTGACCTTCCGAAAAGCCACTAGACCGGGTGGTGCCGGGTTTCAAATAAACGTCGTGTACTCCGTTCAGACTGTCGGAAAATACCGCCAGTTGGTGGTTGGTCGGCGAAGTATTTACGGGAAAGCCAAATTGTTGCAGCGTCGCATTGCCCACTATCGAAAAAAGCGAGCGCTTTAGCTCCGGCTTTTCCAGTAAGACCAGCATGCTGGAGGTGTTGCGATTGAGGAAATCGTGCCTGCCGGTAGAGTCTACCCGAAGAATACCCAGGTGGATCAGGGAAAAGTAATGCCACTTCCCTTCGGGGATCATAAAACCGTTCGGGAGAAAATAGCGGTATTGCCCAAAAATATCATTGTGCGCGTAGGTGTGGATACTATCCTGGTCGTAATAGTACATGTTGCCGGACATCGTCTGCATCCAGACCCGGCCATGGCTATCTTCCTCCAGGAAGAATACCACGTTGTTCATAAGGCCCTGCTTGGCGCCGTAATTGTGGAATCGGTACCCGTCAAAACGGCTCACCCCGTTATCGGTGGCGATCCATAAATACCCCTGGCGATCCTGCAGGATATCGTGGACCTCCGGACTGGGCAGTCCGTCGTCCGTAGAGTAGTTTCTGAAATAAGGCTGATGATCATTTTGGGCAGATAATACCAGGCTGGAAAGCAGAACAGACCAGAGATGAAGCGCTTTGAAATAATGTGATGAGCGGAGAAATGTCATCTTTTTTCTGAATAAGTGCCCTTGTGGTAATACCAAATAATAAATAATACCTGCCAAATTTAAAGTGGGCTCATGCCGATTTTAAAAGTAGGGAAAAAAGTGAAAACAACTGTGTAGTTTTAGGATAATTGATTGAAGATCGCGATAAGACAAAACCTGTTTTCGTACTGAAAGGCTTCTGAAAATTCGCTCTCACTTAATGTGATTAGAATTAAATATTTGTCTCTGATTAGATTAGAAGCGCTCTTATGAGTTAAATGATTTCAAACGAAATTTGCTCTCATTGGAGCAAGTTGCCGTTGTTTACAACGGCAACATTTATTTTAATGGTGCAGATAAGTGTAGTTCATATGGTGACTTAGAATAGTAGTAAAACTAAGTCTCGAAAAACTGAATGCTTTAACCCAGCGATGTTTACTGTTCTGGTTGATCTGGGTAAGTAGTCGATCGGCTACCAATAATCCCATGAACTATACTTTCTCTCCGTTTTTCTCTTCATGCTGCCTCGCCTGGCCGTTGCTTTTCTCCGTTTTTCTTTTCCTGCTGTATTCCTGCTGTGCGATGTTTCGGTAAGATCATTTACCTACTTATGTGCTAAAAAAGAGAAGGGAAATCACCCTTTAAGGTGTTTCCCTCCCTAGATTGAAGCAAGACATTATATCTTCAGCTTATGGGATTTTTTTTACTAGTCTTAAAACCCCAGGCGTTTCGGTGTGATTAATTTGGTATTATTTGGCTGAACTGTAATGACTGTTATTTCATACTAATCCAATTCCAATTGTTGATACAAAATTAGAAGGGCCCAGGCTTAAAAATGAGTCAAACTTTGTCAAATTTGCTCTCCCCAAGAATTTTGCGATCCATATATTTTTCATCGATACCATTTTTAATTTCCTTCGAATTTGAATTGCAAAATTTCCTGAAAAATAAGGTGGGGTCTTCCCAATTTTATATTTCTACCTTGTTAAAAATCGGTCTGGCCTTTGCTATGCCTAAGGCCTCTAAAATAATTACCGCTCCACTTCCGAAAGTTGCCGGATGCTGATCTTAGGCTCGGATTTTACCTCCGTTCCTTCCTTGGGCCGCAGCATGGCGTAGAGGCCAGGTACGGCGGCAATGACCAGGAATCCCAGCCCCACCAGTGCCGTATGCCAGCTGGTCAGGAAGAATTCGTTCAGGCTGAAAATGCTCAGAATGATCAGCGTGGAGAACGGCAGTGAGAGTGCCAGTGTATTCAGTGCCAGGTCCAGTTGGAAAGTGGGCTCACCCTCCTTATGCCGGGCTTTCGCCGCATCTTCGGATTCGAGTGCACTGACGGCAGACATGTGCGCAAAAGGCCAGAAACTACAGGCACTCTGCGGGAACACGATGGCCAGTAAGATGGCCGCCGGCGTCGCTGCCGGTACAAAAGTGAGGAACAGTGCACTCAGTAAAAAGGCCAAACCGGCCCGGAAACTCAATAATTTGAAGATCAGTGCCATCTCCGCTTTCTGGAATTTCACGGCCATGCCTATGAACAGGAGTACCATCGGCGTCATCAGTACGCTCATCCGCACGACAGAATCCTGCAGGAAAAGCGGTAGGGAATCGAGATTCCAGCCAAAACCTAACATGACCAGTGCGGTGACAATCACCATATTAACCGGTTCCCGCACCAGGGAAACCATCAGGTCTTTCAGCCGGCTTTTGGTACTGACGGCTTCCGTATTGTCATCTCCCTGCAGCCGGCGGCGGCGCGTGTAGTACCACTGCATGGCCAGCAGGTATAACAAGATGAGTACGAACACCTTATTTCCAACGTCCGTTAAAGCAGCCCGCGCCAGGCTTTCCTCTCCCAGATATTCAAGAATAAATGGAAAACAGGACAAACCCGGCGCTAGCGATGGTAACAACAGCATTATGGTCCGCGAGTCAGCACTATCCTTGCGGATACCGAATTGCGGCAACATAAAACGGGCTGCCAAAAGCATAATAACGTTAAAAACAAGTGCCAACAATGGTAAAAACAACAACGAAGAATCGATCTTTATCTTCAGCAAAGCCACAAAAATAGTGGCGGGGAGGGCAATGCTCAGGATGAGTATTTTCACACCTCCCAGCTGCTCTTTGTCTTTTAGCTTCTTTTTTAGTAATACGCCGATCAGGATCAATAGTATAAACGATATGGTTTTCTGTAGCGCCATTTTATCAGTATAGTAGCCAGAACAAAGCATCACGTCCGGCGGCCGGAGCCACCGAACGGATGAACCTTGCATGCCAATTACAAATATGAGTTGATCTTTTCCGCAGTCAGTAAATCAGCAGTCAGTTCCGGATCGCCATCGGCCATTTGTTGTGCAGCCGGCGAATTTACCGATCCCTGATCGCTTATTTACGCGCTACTGATTACTGATCACGTGGATAATTAAACCAGTACTTTCTTCAGGGAATCCAGGAACATCTCCATTTCTTCTTTTTTGCCCATGCTCACGCGGCAGTAGGGTTTCCCGAATACCTCAAACGCCCGTACACCCACTCCCTGCTCGTACATCTTTTTCAGGAACGGCTGCCCCTGCATATCGATCGGGAACAGGATGAAACTTGTATAAGAGGGTACAAAGTCGAAGCCCATAGTGTCCAGACCGGCGTAAACGATCTCTCTGGATTCCTTGGTCCACATCCGGGAGTTGTTCTGGAAAGTTTCATCCTCCATACTGGCCATGGCGCCGCGGATGGAAGTAACGCACAGTCCCATGTTGCTCCGCACCATGCTGGAGATCTTATCCAGCGTAGAAGGCAGGGCCACGATGTAACCGATCCGCAGTCCGGCCATGGCGTGGATCTTGGAGAACGTCCGGGAGATGATCACATTTTTACCTTCTTTCACCAGGTCGATCATACTGGATTCGATCGGTTTGTCCAGGAACTCGAGGTAGGCTTCATCCACAAAAATGGGGGCTTTATCCGCCATTTTTTTGCAGAAGCTGCGCAGTTCGTCGGCCGGCGTCAGTGTACCGGTCGGGTTATTCGGATTACAAATGTAGATCAGCTTGGTATCGCCATCTACTGCTTTTTCCATGCCTTTCAGGTCGTGGGCCCAATCGGAGGTCAGGGGCACTTTTTTCCAGTCGGCTTTAAAGGCCATTGCGGTTTTGATCAGCGACATATAAGCCGGATCGGCGGAAACGATGTTGCCCCCGTCAATGAAATGGGTGATGGCCGTTTTTTCCAACAGGTCCGTAGATCCCGGGCCGAGCATGATGTAATCTTCGGAAACGCCTTCTTTTTTGGCGATCAGGCTGATGAGTTCGGCCGCATCACCGTGCCCGTAACGGTTACCTACGGAGACGGATTCCATGATGGCCAGACGGGCCTTATCGGAAGGGCCGAAGGGGTTTTCGTTGGCGAGTAGTCTCGCTTTCAGTTCGGGACGCTCGTTCATTTGCGTTTCCCATTCCCAGCTGGGCTGGTACTCAAAAAAAGTCTCTTTCTGGCGATTTGCCGTTTTGGCCTGCAGGTTCATACCCGGGGTGAGTGCTACTCCGGTAGTGAATAAAGCCGTGCGTTTGAGCCAGTTGCGGCGGTTGATCGTTGTTGTAGTTGACATGATTAAGGATGTTTAGTGGTGTAAGAAAGTTATCGGGAGACAGAAACCGGAAGCCGGTGTAATTTTCGGCCCGCGGCCCCTGTTCTCCCTTTGCTTTTAGAAGTTTTGATAAATACGGAAGGGCGTATCTTCGTAGACGCCGACCCATTCCAGGCGGCTGGCGCCCATCAGATTGGTGATCTCCTCTTCGAAAATGACGCTTCCGTCAGAATCGGTCATCAACTCTCCGACGAGGTCGGATTCGAAGACGTACACCTTGATCTCGAGGCCGGCTACCGGCAGCGAATCAATGCCGATGTTCTGGTCGAGAATGCCACTTTTGTCCAGGTCCAGGAAGGTAGCTTTCACTTTCAGCATGCCCGGATCGGTATCGCCCAGGGCTTCAAATTGCGCCAGTACCGGCGATTCGATGATATCAAAGGCCAGGTCGTCCTTAGCGCAGGAAGCCAGGAAACAACCGACCAGTACCAACAGGAATAAATTGCGACTTAGCATAACGTTATTTTTTTGACGCACTCACCGGAGCTGGGAGCAGAGGAAATCGCCCCGGTGAGCCGTTCTTAGTTTTTTAATGATTACCTATCTGGTCATTATTCCGCCCACCAGAGTTTGGTCAGCTTATCGTCCGATCCTCCGTTCAGACTGGCACCCTGGGCTACGTTAGCCCCGTTGAGCGAGTACTCGGATTCCGGATACCGCAGTCGGGTGGGTACCTGTCCATCGTTTTCGAAAATGGCATCCGGATGGGCTTCCGGCAGTACCGGATAGCCGGTACGGCGGTATTCCGTCCAGGCTTCGATGCCCTGGCTGAACAGCGCTTTCCATTTCTCCGTCATGATGGTTTCCTTATCGGCCGTCATGCCATCCGTATAGCCGGCGGGCATTTCCAGACCATATTGTTCGAAGGAAGCTTTGATCGCCATTTCGAGGTAGGTCATTGCCGTTTCACCTCCGGTGTAATCACCGTCCAGGGCGGCTTCCGCCAGCGTGAACAGCAGTTCACTGTAGGTCATGATGAAAAACGGAGCCTTTTCCTGCGTAAACCAGCTACCCGGCCGGGAAGCGGTGTTGATGTATACACTAGCGTTGGCTTCCGGTAATCCGTTCGGGGCACCGGTGTATCCGCCGGCCATCGGACCGGCGAGCGACGGTTCGGCGTAAACGGTGATCCGGGGATCTGTCGGGCGACCTTCACCGTCCGTCATAGCGTCGATCAGGGTCTGGCTAATCGACCAGTCTTCCCGGGCGCTGATCACCATGACATCGTGCCAGGCGTTATTGTTGTTGCTGTTCAGACGCGCCTCGTGGTTCAGTGCCGCAAAGTCATCGTTGCTGGTGAAAATGGGATAAGCCGCAGGGTCGCCCATGATCTCCGTGAAAACGGCTTTGGATTCGGCGGCTTTCTTAGCCGCCTGACGGTTAGCCAGTCGCAGCCGCAGGGAGTTGGTGAATTTTTGCCAGCGCAGAATGTCCCCATCGAAGAGGATATCTCCGGGCAGCCGTTTTCCGGCGGGGTCGAGCATGTCTGCCGCCATTTTCAGATCCGCCAGCAAACCGGCGTAAATGCTTTCCTGGGAATCATAAGCCGGAGCCAGGTTGTTCTCCGTAGATCCCTTCAATGCGTCGGAGTAGGGGATCGATCCCCAGGTGTCCGTTACAATGGCGAACAGGTACGCCCGCATGGTCATCGCGATAGCGGTATAGTTCTCATTGTAATACTGTCCTTCCGGATCGCTCGTCAGATCGATCACTTTCTGGAAGTTGATGATGCTTTCATTGTAGAATCCTTCCCAGTTGTTGTTCCGCATGGAAGCATCAGGGTTGTAGGTGTCGCCCTCGTTCGTATACTGATTGCGGGCAAAGTATTGGACCCAAAGCATCCCTCCGTCGAGCCCCAGCCGTTCCAGACGGGAGCGGTGGCCGTGGATGCGGTCGATACCTTCCCGGGTGGCGTAGGGGAAGATAACTTCCGGCGGCACCAGGGTGGGCTCGTTGGGATTGGTGTTCATTTCTTCGAAATCCCCGGTGCAGGAAGGCAGGAGAAACGCCGTTCCGAACAGTCCGAGAATAGTGTATATGATGAATTTTTTCATAATTGTTGAATTTAGTCTGTAGTCATAATCAGTAGTCAGCGATCGGCCAGCTACCGCTTAGAGACTGTTTGAAGACTTCTGCTGCCGGAGAAAAACCCGGATTTTGCCGTTAATTGAAAGCTATTTTTCACTGCATAGCCCAGCTACGGAGTTAAAAATAGGTGCAAAGTGGCGGCAAAAGCCGCGTTTTGGAACCCAGTGAGAGGTTTTCAAACAGTCTCTTAGAATACCACGTTCAGGTTGACACCGACACTGCGGGTGGAAGGCAGCGTAGCGTAGTACAACGCGCCCTGCAGGTTACCGCCGAAGATGTTTAGTTCCGGATCAATCTGATGGTGACCGTTGTAGATCATGGCCAGGTTGCGACCTACCAGGGAAAGGCGGGCGCTTTTAACGAAGCCGATTTTGTTCATCAGGGTATTGGGCAGTGCGTAGGAAATGCTCACCTCGCGCAGCTTGACGTAAGTTGCATCGTAGATAGCGCCTTCGTTGACTGAGCGTACACTCAACATCCGGGTGACGGATTTGGTCGGTGCCACCACATCGTTAGGCACATACTCCGGATTTTCCTCCGAACCGATGTTCTTCACACCAATACCGATCACACCTTCCTCGCGCCCCAGGGCAGTGATGGGGTAGATACCGGTCTGCATACCGGTCGAGGAACTTTCATCGGCGATATCACCACCGATCTTGGCGTCGATCAAAGCGCTGATGCTGAAGTTTTTCCAGCTGATGCTGTTCTGGATACCGCCCAGAAAGTCGGGCGTAACGTTGCCGATGATCTGCAGGTTGGGATCCACCTGTGGGATACCGTCCTTGAAGATGATCTGACCGGCATTGGGGCCGTCGGGCACCCGCAGATAGGCGCTGCCGAACAAGGTACCGTAAGGCTGGCCTACGCGTGCTTCGAGGCTGAGGCCCCGGCGGGAGGTCAGTACGATGGTTTCCAGTTCGTTGCCATTGGCGTCGGTGTAAAGATCTACGATCTGGTTGTTGTTTTTAGCAAAGTTGATCGCTACATCCCAGGTGAAATCCTTCTGTTTGAACAGGGTGCCGTACAGTACGGCTTCAATACCTTTATTGGTGATCTCACCGGCATTGATCACTTTACTGTCGTAACCGGTAGCTTTGGATACGGCAATGTTGATGATCTGGTCGGTGGTCGTCTGATTGTAGTAGGTAACATCCAGTCCGAGGCGGGCTCCGAAGAAGCGCAGATCCGCACCGAATTCGATACCGGTGGTACGTTCCGGTTTCAGGTCATTATTGGCGATAGCCGTACTTTCGGAGAATACCGGGGTAGAGGCATTCCAGGGATCTCTCGGATTGAAGATCTGAGATAAACGGTACGGGTCAGTATCGTTACCCACCTGGGCCCAACTGGCTCTAACCTTGGCGTAGGAGAGTACCGGGCTCTGGATCTGCAACATTTCCGTCAGTACCGTACTCAGGGAGAAAGAGGGGTAGAAGTAGGAGTTGTTAGCAACCGGCAGCGTACTGGACCAGTCGTTCCGGCCCGTGATATCCAGGTAGAGGAAACTGCGGTAGCCGAAGCTCAGTGCACCAAATAAACTGTTTACTTCCTTCTCTTCGATCCGGCTGCGGTTGGTATTCGTCGTAGCGTTGTTGGCTACGTTGTACAAGCCGTTGATGGTTACGTCATTGACGGCCGTGTAGTTTCTTTTGTAATAGTTCGTCCGGTTGGCACCGCCAAACTGGGCGTTAACGGAAAGATCCTGTCCGATGTATTTATTAAAGGTGAAAATGAAATCGGAATTGCTCTCCTGTCTGCGCAATACATCCTCGTTAAAGGCTTCCGTACGCAGGGTTCCGCTTTTGATCTGAGCGTGGCGGGTAACGTTGACGCGGGTGTCCGTCCAAAGGTCGGTACCGGTACGGACCATCAGGCTCAGGGCCGGTGTGAACTCGTACGTTAAAGCGATATTACCCAGGAAACGGTCTTTATCATTACTGTGCGTCAGGAACTCCTGCTCGTAGAAGCGGTTCATGGCGAAGGAGTGCTGCCAGTTGGCGTAGGGATACTCATCCCCTTCACGGGTAATGTGTACGCCCATAAATTGTTTCCAGTCCTTGAGTTTGCCCCAGTCATCGTGGCGGTGGTGCCAGGTCTGCGGTTCCCAGAATGCAGGTTGCTGCCGGTTGTCGGAACCGGATTTGATGTATTCGGAGCTCACCTTAACGGATAGTTTGTCCGTCAGGTTATGCGTGATGTTGAAGCGATAGTTATCGCGGCGGTAATCATTATTATACAGGATCCCCTTTTGACGAAGATTGCCAAAAGCAAAGCGGAAATTCCCTTTGGAATACGTACTGGAAATACCCACACTGTTGTTGATGGTAGAGCCGGTTTCCCAGAGGTTGGACCAGCTATCGGGTACCGGTACCAAAGGCGCTACTTCCGTGCCGGACCACCAGGTGCGTACCAGGCGGCCGTCCATCGGTGCACCCCAGCTTTCGTCCACCCCGGCCGTACCGTTGAGCGGATAATCCGTGCCGTAAGCGGCCTGGAACTGTTCTACGGCCAGCGGGTCGGTAATGCCACCGTTCCGTCCGTCCGCATACCAGGTTACATAACCGTTACCACCACCGTAGGTGTCCTGGAAAGTAGGTACTACCAGGGGATCTTCCACGGTGTATCCACCGGTATAATCCACGGAGATGCCCTCCGTACCGGCACCGGTCTTGGTCGTGATCAGTACAACGCCGTTAGCGGCGCGTGAGCCGTAAAGCGCAGCCGCATTGGCTCCCTTCAGTACGGTAATGGATTCGATATTATCGGGACTGATCTCCGAGACGCCGCCACCGTAAACATTGTTGTCGTCGGCATTGGAGATCGGAGCGGCGAAATCGCCTTCCATCGGTACCCCGTCAATGACGTACAGGGGTTGGTTGTTACCCAGAATGGACGCATTCCCCCGGATGGTTACCTGGGAACCGCCTCCCGGGGCATTGGCCGCCGTGATCTGGATACCGGCTACCCTTCCGGACAGGCCGTTGACCACATTGGTGCTCCGGGCTTTGGCCAATTCGGATGCATCCACATCCTGCACGGCGTAACCCAGCGCTTTTTTCTCGCGTTCGACCCCGAGTGCGGTGACGACCACTTCGCCCAGGGTTATTTCCGTTTCTTTGAGAATGATCTCCAGGTAAGATTGAGAACCGATAGCCACTTCCATGGTCTCGTAGCCGGTATAGGAGACGATCAGCATCTCGGCATCTTCGGCTACCATCAGTTCGAATTTTCCTTCAAAATCGGTAATGGTACCTTTGGCTGTTCCTTTGACCAAAACGGTGGCACCAATTAAGGGTTCGTTACCATCTGTAATGATCCCTTCCAGGGGACGGTCGGCATAAAGGGAGATCGCTCCGCTCATGCACAAAATAAGCAGTAAGTGTAAACGTGTCATCATGGCAAATTTGATTGTAGGAGGGCCCTTTCTTATGCTTAAATAAGAACCTTCCAAAGCCAGAAAAAGAACTCTAGTTTTGTCGCAGTAGCAATTGCCGGGCTTATGTAATTGATGAAAGTAATTGTGAGGACTGTTCGAACATTTCCCCAATGAACCAAACGTTTGATGAAAGCGTGCACGACTTGTTTGAACGGGCGGTTTTCGCCACGAAATTGATGTCTAGAGAAGCACGCGCTCCCGGAGCTCAGAGTAGGACCTGGTCCGGGAGTATTTGCTTGCTAATGGTTAATTTGGTTTTACTGGTAAGGTTTCACGTTGGCTATCGGGGCTGACTTGATTTTTTCTCTATATCAATGATGAACTCAAAGGTATAGTTGGGCAGTATTAAAAAATAATCGAATTTTGCGTAACTTGCTTTAGCCAATATTATGGGCTTCACCTTTAGGGGGTGGAATTTCCATCAAAAATTTTACTAGAGCTGATATTTCCCAAATCACTATTCTGAAAAGGCTGGTTTGGCATAATTTTTTATTTCATTAAGCGGGTAGACAGAAACTAGTAATGCTATGCCTATTTCCCAAGGGGACATGTTATTTGGGCTTATTCAGTCTCTAACCAAGGCAGAAAAACGAAACTTCAAGCTTTACATCCGGCGATTGCAAAAAGAGGGTGAAGTAAAGTTTTTTCAATTATTTGCCATTTTAGAGAAGTGGGATACCTATGATGAAGCGCAACTGCGTAAACAACTGAAGATCAAAACGCCTCATCAGTTGTCCAACCTCAAACGCAATCTTTACCAACATATACTGACGAGTCTGCGATTGATCCGGATCAAGCAGGATCTGGACATTCAAATCCGCGAATTGATCAACTACGCACAGATCCTCTACGGTCGCGGACTTTACCTGCAGGCCCTGCGTATTCTGGACAAGGCCAAGACCAAAGCGCGGGACCACCACCAGGACCTGCTGCACCTGGAGATCGTCGAATTTGAAAAACGGATCGAATCCAGGCACATTACCCGCAGTACTACCAAGCGCATGTCGGGACTGATCGAAGAAGCCTCCAAACGAGCGAAGGTGAACAGCAATATTGTGGAATGGTCCAATCTGAAACTCGAACTTCAGCGCTCGTTTATCAACAACGGACACGTACGCAACCGGAAAGCCCAGGAGGAGATTGCGATCGATTACGCCTACTGCTTTTCCAGCGTGGAGGTGTCGGACCTGACTTTTTTCGAAAAGGTACACTATCACCAGTCGCAGTACTGGTTACACTATTTACTGCTGGACATGGAAAAGTGCCGGGAGGTCGCCAACGAATGGGTGGTGCTCTACCGGAAAGCTCCGAAGGAAATTGACGAAGATGTGGATAGTTATCTCCACGCGCTCCATTCCCTGATGATCGCTGCGTATTATCTTTCCGACCTGCCTACCTTCTCTGCTACGCGGGATCAACTGGAAACATTTGTTCGGCAAAGAGGAAAAAGCCTGAACGAAAATTCCCGGATCCTGGCCTTTCTCTATACGCAGCTCGCCAAGATCAATCACTGTTTTATTTCCGGTGATCTAAAAAAGAGCCTGCTGCTGTTGCCGAAGATCGATGCCGGTATTAAAAAATTCCAATCGCTGCTGGACCCGCACAAAGTCCACCTGTTGTACTATAAGATCGCAGCCATCCATTTGGCCAATGGCCAGCCGGATCTCTGCGTACACTATCTGCAGCCGATCATCAATGCGGGTTCGCACCTGCGGGACGACATCATCATCTACGCCCGGCTGCTGCTGTTCATGGCGCATTATGAAATGAATAATCTGGAAGTACTGGAATACCTGCTGGCTTCAGCGGGCCGGCTTATCCAGAAATCCAAGGAACGCAACCGACTGCAGAAGCTGTGCCTGCGGCATTTTAAAAAGCTGAGTACCGCCGGTACTTACGATCGCGAGAAAAGATTACGGGAATTCCGGGCGGAACTGCTGCCGTTGGAGTCGGCTCCCTTCCTGCGCCGGGCGTTTCTGTACCTGAATGTTCCACTGTGGGTAGAAAGCCTGCTGGCGAAAAAGACCATGGCGGAATTATCCCTGAAAAAACAGAGCGTATGAACCGGCCGGAATGGTTGCTGGATAGTGGCGGAGATCACGAACGCTACTGGTTCAGAACGCCCATGGGGCTGGAGGCTGAAGCTGCCGCCGAGATCGGTGCTGTGCTGCCCGTCGAGCGTTCGGTACAGACCCATCGCAATGTATTCGTTCGTCTCAAGGCCGGTGCCGATCTTGACCACAGGGAACTGGTCCGAAAGATCCGTCTGGTGGATGATGTCTACGCTTTCTGGGGAGGCTGTCGCGGGATGGATCGTAGCAAAGACAGCGTGCAGTCGATCATTCCCTTTCTGGAAGCAGTCCTGGACCGTAATCTTGCGGGCGATCATTCCGGCGGATACATCCGGCCGACCGTCAGTTTTGTCGGGAAGCGCAATTTCAATCGCTTTTATGTGGAGGAAATTATCGGCAGGCAGATCACCCGGCATTCCGGTCTGCAGGTACTGAACAACGAAAATAAAGACGGCAAAGTGGACGGAGAATTGCGACTGCGCTGCCACATTGAGGACGATACCGCTTTTTTTGGCCTGGGATTGTGGGATACACCTTTGCACCGACGGCCCTGGCGCAATATTCGCTACGATGGCCAGTTGCATACTACGGTCGCCGCGGCCATGGCCCGCGCATTGGCTCCACCGCCGGGCAGTCATATACTCGACCCTTTTTGTGGTTCGGGAACGATCCTGATCGAATCGGCCCTTCGCCATCCGGAATGTACCCACGAGGGCTGGGATATTAGCGAGGAGGCACTGAGCATCGCCCTTAAAAGCAGCGAACAGGCCGGCGTAAATATCGAACTGCATTCCGAAAATAGCCTCCGGCAGCTCCCCGAAAAAACGGGCTACTATCTACTGAGTAATCCACCCTGGGACGAAAAGCATCAGATCAGTGAGGGAAACATTGCCGGCTTCGTGGCCGGACTGGAGCAATGGTTGCGACACAGCAGCGTATCGGTCTTACTGTTGCCTACTGAGTTGCGGGAATTGCTGGAGGAAAAGCTGGAAAGAAAAAGCGAACGGATCGCAACGACCCGGATACGGGGTAAACTGGCGGAGATCATCCGCTTCAGGTATTGAAAGAAATTATCTGCTTATCAGCTTTAGCGATCTCCCGTCATTTTGGTTTCCGCCTGACTGACCTTACAGACCCGATCCGGAAAGACCATGGCTACCTTATCCCGGCTGTAATCGATCTGTACTTTAAGTTGACGCATCAGGTCAACGCCGATAATCCCGACAATTTGAAGTTCACTGTTCTGTTTCACTACCTGTAGATAGCGACCGCCTTCCAGTGCGGGGAACCGAATGGGGAAGAAGCAGCCTTCCGCCTCTACCCGGGCGTTGTAGGTGCGCTGGAGCGAAACACTTTTACCCTGCACGCCGGTAATGTTCTTGAGGCCGGAGGGTGCGCCATCATTGGTCTGAAAACCGAAAGAATCCTGAAATTCGGCAAACAGCAGGCTGATATCGGAACCAGTATCCACTAGAAAATAGGCATTTTGACCGTTGATGCGGGCCCGGACAAGGGGTTTGTCATCCTGTGACATCATGTCCAATTCTACAGTCGTCTGAGCTTTGCCGGCGGGGAGGGCGAGCAGGCAGAGCAGCAAAAACCCCAGGATAGACCTGGAGGCGGTTAGGTATTTCATGTTGGCGGTGTTGAGCGGAGATTATCGGAACCTCCGAACCGGTATTATGCGTACTCAAAGAACGAGAAGTTTTTGCATTTAGTTCAAACTAAAACTGTGTTTTATTTTGAAATTTTATTGTTTAACAAATTTTCTTCGCCAAAAAACGCAAAATATGAAAAGTCATAAGGAAAATGAGAGTAGGGGTCTCTGGTGAAGGCAATAGATCAGTGCCCAATTTCGGACAACTTTTCAAGCTGGCCGAATGATCAGTTCGTACTGTTGATCGGGACCGGAAAGAAGGGGCAGTTGTTACAACTGCCTGCACATTTTAGCAGGCCGTAACGGCAGTATAGTAGCAACGGGATCAGGTCAGAAATGGTTCAGTATTCGGGAATTTACTTAGAAACTATTTTAAAAATGGTGCTGCCGTCGGGAAGCTCGCATTTTGCGACTGATGGAGGCGCGAAAAAGTGAGCATAGCCCAGCTCCGTAATCTTTTTCGTAACGAAGAGCAGGTGGAAAATGCGCGCTTCCTAGACCAGTATTTATTTTAAAAAAGTTTCTTATATCCGATCTGAATCCCCGTTTAGGGATATAATTTATCCATTGATCTATTTCACAGCCGGTTCCGGGGAAATGGCTTCGGAAATCCTTATTTTAGCTTTCAAATCAATGCCACCTGCCCGTTTTGAAACGGGCTGCTTTCCTGTAATTTTCCTGCCACATCTTATTCCGTATTGATCCTAACTTTCCGCCCGGGCCCTGCTGCGGGCCGGCAAAACGATTGCATTATGGAAAAGAATCACCCGACTGTTTATTTATTCGTGGTATTGACGCTATTCACCTTCACGCTTAATGCTCAGACGGCCGATCTGGCCCGGAAGGGATCGCTCGGAGTTCGCCTGGAGGCGATGACGGAAACCAGAGCGAAGGCCGCTGGGTTGGAAGCGACCGGTGGCGCTTACATTTCGGAAGTGCTTCCCGGAGGAACGGGAGCGGCCCTTCAGTTGCGGGCGGGAGATGTGCTCCTGTCCGTCAACGGTGTACCCACCAATGAAATATCGGAAGTAGTATCGATCACCCAAACCTGGCGGGCCGGGCAGCCCCTTCGACTGAAAGTTCGCAGGGATGGGAAATCCATCTCTCTGAGTGGTAATGTGCAGGGCAAACCGATGGAGACTTCCGATCTGGCGGAGGTGATCTATGGAGCCGTACCCTTCGAGGGTGGTAAACTGCGCTCCATTATGCACGTACCCAAAGCGGATGGGCAGCTTCCTCTGGTGGTTTTCCTACAGGGTTTCAGTTGTAGTTCCATTGATTACTATTATGATCCGGGCTCGCCCATCCGGCAGTTGGTAGACGGACTGGTAGAGCGGGGCTTTGCCGTATACCGGGTGGAAAAGCCGGGGGTAGGGGATAGCGAGGGCAGCCTGGATTGCGGAGATATCGACTACGATACGGAAGTAGCTGCTTTCGATGCGGCTATTAGCGGACTTGCCGATCTCGATTTTATCGATCAGGAGCATATCTTTTACTTCGGGCACTCTCTGGGAGGGGTGACGGCACCTTTGCTGGCAGCGCGCCATCATCCACGGGGTGTGGCGGTGTACGGGACGGTTTTCGAATCCTGGTACGAATACATGCAAAAAGTATTTCGGGACCAGGCCTACGTTCGCCGGGACGACTGGATCCGGACCGAGGATGCCAGCCGGGACGCTCAGAAATTTTTGGCGGCGCTCTTTTTGTCGGACCAATCCGTGGCGGAAATGGCCGAAGACCCCACTATAAAAAATCAACTGGACAATCGCATACTGGACTATGATGGCGACAGCCGTTTCGTTGGCAGGCATTACACCTTTTGGCGGGGGCTGAACGCGGCTAATCCCGTGCAGGCCTGGCGCGATGCCGGTGTGGAGACTTTAGCCATTTACGGCGAGCACGACATTCACGCCATCAACCCGACGGGGGCACAGCTGATCGCCGAAATGGTCAATGATTATCATCCCGGTAAAGGAAAATTCGTACTGCTGGAAGGCACCGAACATGCTTTTGCCCGGGTGCCTTCCATGTCGGAGTATGTGGAAATGCGCCGCAATGGATCTTTTAACAATAGCTACATGGCGGCCAATTTTAATAAAGAACTCGTCCGCATCGTAGCCGACTGGATGGAGGCCAGTATGCGGACAGGGCATAAAAAATTAGGTAAAAATTAGGTGAGAGAGCGATCGGGTGCCGGCTATTTCTTGTCCGGCGCCCGGTCATGATCACAATTCCGGACCAATTATATTTCAATTTCGGAACAGAAACACCCGCCCCCCGTATCGGACTATTAATCATTCTAATACCAATAGTATATGGATCATAAAAGAAGAAATTTCATCCGGCAATCTTCGATGATGGGGCTTGCCGCCATGAGTCTGCCGTTGTTAAATTTTGGGGAGAAAACCGGTGAGGAGAAGCAACTGGGGATCGCCCTGGTGGGACTGGGACGCTACAGTACCCACCAACTGGCGCCGGCTCTGCAGCATACCAAACACTGCCGCCTGGCCGCCATCGTAACGGGAACTCCGGAAAAGGCCGAACAGTGGTCGAAAGATTACAATATCCCCGAAAAGAATATTTACAACTACGAGACTTTTGACCAGCTCAAGGACAACCCGGAGGTGGATATCATTTATATCGTACTGCCGAACTTCATGCACGCGGAATACACCATCCGGGCGGCCAAAGCCGGTAAACACGTCATCTGTGAAAAACCGATGGCTATGTCGGTGGCAGAGGGAAAAACCATGGTAGAGGCCTGCAAAAAGGCCGGCGTCAAACTACAGGTCGGTTACCGCCTGTACTACGAACCGCACCATCTGGAATCCCGTCGGCTCGGCGCGGAGAAAGTCTACGGAAAGGTCAATCTTGTAGAAGCCGGACTGGGTTTTTCCATGGCCGATCCCAAAAGCTGGCGCTTACATAAGGACAAAGGCGGCGGCGGGGCGCTGGTCGATCTGGGGCTATACGCTATCCAGGGGGCGCGTCGCGTATTCGGTACCGACCCCATGCGGGTAACGGCCCAGGGCTACGTTTTTCAGCCGGATATCTTCAAGGGGATCTACGAAACCATGACCTGGCAAATGCGCTTTCCGGACGGCGGCCTGAGCAATCACAGTACTTCGTATTCTACCTATCTGGATCGACTGTACGCTTCCGCCGAACGTGGATGGTGGCGACTCCAGCCGGCATTCAATGCCACCGGTGCTAAAGGAGAAACGCGGGACGGTACCATGGAGATCGAAGCCCCGACCTACCAGCAAACGGCGCAGATGGATGATTTCGCACTGGCGATCAAGGAAAAAAAGACGACCAAAGCTCCGGGAGAGGAAGGGTTGAAGGATCTGAAAATTATCGAAGCGATCTTTAAAGCGGCCAAAACCGGGAAGGAGACGGAGGTGGAGTATTAGGAGGGAGGTGTCAGGTGTCAGGTGAGCAGGAGCGAGTGGGGAGGCGAGATGTGTTGGTTGTTGAGGTGTCAGGGGGCAGGGGAAGAGGTGTCAGATATGAGTTGTTGAGAGGTTAATTGGTGGTTAATGGCGGAAATTTATATAATTGTTTGATAATCAGTAGATTGAAGACTGGTGAGTTTAGGTGTAAGATGTCAGGGGTGAGCTTGTTCTGCACCTAACCCCTGACACCTCTGACCCCTATAATCCTGACTCCTGACCCCTCTCCCCCTGACCCCTCACTAAAACTCCTGCGCCGTAAGGCCAAAAACCATCGTATCCAGCAGATCGCCGGTGGGCGTTCGAAAATCGCTGCGATAATCCCCTTCCCGGCGGAAGCCCAGTTTGCGGGCAACGCGCTGGCTGCCGTAATTATCGGTGGCGGTACGGATATAGAGCTTGGAGAAGCCCATTTTTTTGATGGCCAGCTGGACTACTGCATACATCGTCTCCGTCATGATGCCTTTTCCGCTGAAATCTTTATCCAGAAAATAGGCCAGTTCGCCCTTCGGGACATCCCAGTCGATGTGAAAGATGCGAATGAACCCGATCAGCCGGGCGGATTCGTTATCCCAGATGCCGAAAACAAAATCGCGATGGAACAGCCAGTCGCAGATACTCTGGCGAATGTATTTTTCCGCTTTTTCCTTACTGGCCAGGGCGCGTTCGGTTTTCGGGAAATTGTCGATCAGTAAATTGCGATTTGCCTGGAACAGATCGTAAAACTGGCCACCTTCATTTTCCCGGAATCGCCGAACAACGGTTCGGGCCGTGAGTAAAGCCGTATCTAATTCAAATAATTCAGGACGCATACTTTTATAAGCCGTTTTCCTCGATCTCTAGAATGGCGGCTACGTGTGCATCCGCAATTTGCTGGCGTACTTCTTCCTTCATCAGGTTGAGTGCTTCCGCCCGATTATTGTAAAATCCGTTTTCCGTCAGGACCGCCGTCATTTTAGTTTTGCGCAGTACGAAGAACTGGCTTTCCGGTCTCGACTTCAGGTGGCGGTTCTTGAGTTTCGTTTTATTGATCAGGTGACGCTGGAAGATCGAAGCCATTTTCTGGCCGCGTTTGCTTCCGTGGTAGTGCCAGGTCTCGATACCGCTGATGCTGTCGGAGGCCCAGCTCTTACTGGAACGTGCGGGCGCAGCATTGGAATGTACGGATATGAATAGCTTAGGCAGTTCGGTCTCAAAATCATTGGCCCGATCCACCCGGCCCTGCAGAAAATCATCGATATCCGTTTCCGGTACTACGTTATGGTAGGCGATACCGTGCTTGTCCAGCTCGATCATGATCCGGCGGACGATGTCCCGGTTGAATTCGTATTCGAGCAGTTGCGTTTTGCCGTCTTCAAAAAGAGGCGATCTTTTTCCCGGTGTTTTTTCACCGTGGCCGTTGTCCAGACACCATAGGTATCGGCTGTTGGGTTTGGGCGGTGCCGGT
This sequence comes from Flavilitoribacter nigricans DSM 23189 = NBRC 102662, assembly GCF_002646595.1. GTDB lineage: Bacteria > Bacteroidota > Bacteroidia > Chitinophagales > Saprospiraceae > Flavilitoribacter > Flavilitoribacter nigricans. The sequence goes on along the minus strand of NZ_PDUD01000010.1, from coordinate 47,666 downwards.
TCCTCCAGCTCTCCCGGATCCACAACCGGTTCATTCACCGGCGGTATGATGATCTCCTCGGGAGCGGGATCGACCCGAGGGTCTTCGTCAAAAACATCTTCGTCAAAATCTTTGTCCGGTTCGGTTGGAATGATCTCGATGGTCTCCATTTCGTTGGCGATCACCACCACGGTATCGGGAGTGATCTCGGAGCCGTCCTGCGGGATCAGGATATCTTCGTCGGTGGTTTTCGGGCTGGAGGTGTCGGTTTTTTCTTTGGATTTCCCTCCGCCGAAAAGGTTGCTAAAGAGGGATTTGATCGCGTCCAGTAGTTTGGATAACATATACCATATGGGTTTTGCTCGTGAATGGTGGCAGGCACTTCTGCAGTGTATACGGAGATTCGCGCTATGAGATCCTGTTTGGCGGGTTTTTTAGACAACAATTAGGTTGTTAAGTCTAAAACCCGCTACCAAAAAGCTCTAAAATTTCAAAAAAATAAGCATACTCCAGTAAGAAACCAAATATAGGTATAAGGGATAATACTTAGCGCATTTGACTACAAAAATACCTGTTGTCATTTCAAACGTAGCGGGATCGGGTAATATTAGACCGTGATCGAGAAAAAATATCCATTACAAGGGATGAAAACGGGAAATGATCCCGCCGGTGCCGGATTTGGGCCGGCCCGGGAATCGAAGGGCCCATCCGGCCCTTTTTATCACTGATCGGAGTCCAGGCGTACGGTGCGAATGGGAGCAGTGGAAAGCACGAAAAGGGAAGGACCTACGCTGCCCAAAAGGGTAGGGGGCGGGAGCCGCAAAAATAATTACCTTTGCTTTTACGATCGGGAGAACCGAATTCCCCGAACCGCTGCAATGATGTACTGAACCTCACGCTTAAAGATTTACCTTTCACTTAAACCTAAAGATTTATGAAAAGAAGACGTTTTATCACGCGCTCCGGACAGCTTGTTTTAGGAGCCGGTCTATTGCACCTGACCGCCTGCGGACCTAACACAACTGCCGAAGGTACCGAAGATACTGCCAGCGAAAGCGAAGGAATGGATGCGGGTGGTGATCTGTTCTTTAAGATCTCCCTGGCCCAGTGGTCCCTGCACAAGGCCCTCTTTGCCAAAGAGATCGATAATCTGGATTTTGCCCGGATCGCCCGGGAGGAGTTCGATATCGACGGCCTGGAATACGTGAACCAGTTCTTTAAAGATAAAGCCAAGGACAATGCCTATCTCACCGAAATGAAAAAAAGAGCGAGTGATCACGGCGTGCAGAACGTATTGATCATGATCGACGGTGAAGGTGGACTGGGCAACGGCGACGAAGCCGAGCGCATGAAAGCTGTGGAAAACCACTACAAATGGGTAGATGCCGCCAACTTCCTGGGATGTTCCTCTATCCGGGTGAATGCATACGGAGAAGGATCTTCCGAAGAGGTAGCCGGACAAGCGGTAAAAAGCCTGAGCCTGCTGGGTGATTACGCCGCCCAGGCCAACATCAACGTGATCGTGGAGAACCACGGAGGATATTCTTCCAACGGGCAGTGGCTGTCCGGAGTAATGCGGGAAGTAGGTAAGAACAATGTCGGTACGCTGCCCGATTTCGGGAACTTCTGTATCGAAAGGGGCCAGAACGATGCCGGAGAGCGGATCTGCCTGGAGGAATACGACCGTTACAAAGGGGTGAAGGAACTGATGCCGTACGCCAAGGGCGTTAGCGCCAAGACCCACGATTTTGGTCCGGACGGCATGGAGACTCACTCGGATTACATGCAATTGATGAAGATCGTCAAAGACGCCAACTATACCGGCTTTGTTGGAGTGGAATATGAGGGAAGCGGAGTTTCCGAAATGGAAGGTATCCGGCTGACCAAAGAGCTGCTGGTGAAAGTCGGCCGCGAATTGAGCTAAGACCCAACCGAAATTACGGTCGTATACCCCGTCAGATTACCGTCTGGCGGGGTATTTTTTTATGGGGTGGGTACATTTTCGGGTTTGTTTACACATTCCAGCTGTAAACATTAATTAACCCTGTTAAACCCTAAAATCAGATCATGGACCCACAAACGGTAAACCTGGTACAGACCTCCTTTCAGAAAGTAATTCCGATCGCAGATCTGGCCATGAAGATCTTTTACACCAAACTTTTTGAGATTGACCCTTCCCTGCAAAACCTGTTCCCCACCGGCGAAGAACAAATGGGTAAACAAAGAAATAAACTGCGCGATATGTTGGTCGTTGCCGTTAATAGCTTATCCAAACCGGAAGTTTTAATCCCCGCTTTGCAAAACCTCGGTCGCCGCCACGTTGGCTACGGTGTAGCGGCTGAACACTACAATACCGTAGGGCAGGCGCTGATCGATACCCTGGCAGCCGGTCTGGGAGATGATTTCACTCCGGAGGTAAAAACCGCCTGGGGCGAGGTCTACGGACTGATCGCTACCACTATGATCGAGGCCGGTAACGAAGTTGCCGCCTGATAAACCGGAGAGACCTTTATTCCGATAAATACGCTTTAATTTGATCCTCCAGATCCCTGCTGCTGAAATGCATGGGAAACACGCGGGCCGTTTCGTACAGTTTGGAGGACCAGTCCTCCCGACGAATATACAGGCTTTTCTTGAACGGAAGCTGGTGATAGATAGGGGGCTTAAGCCGGCCAGGGGGTGGTGCCGTTTCGGACATCGCTCTTTGGCTGGTAAAAGCTATCGACATACCGTTGGTCTGATTTTCCGCCAGCGGGCTCATCCACTGCAGGTCCGCGGTAATGCTTAAATTTCGCAAACCCGCTTCTCGCTTTCGAAAGGATTCGATAATGAACCTGACATGCCAGACCAGCTGCCAACCCAGATCTTCCCCCATCTGTTCCAATACATAGGCTTCCGTCGGCGCCTTTTTCAATACATTATCCTGGCTGGTAAAGATCACCGAGCGGCCGAAAGGAACGATCGGATTGGATAAAAAAGCACAAAAATTGATCCTTCCAAAACTTCCGGCCGGCTGATCCTTCCACCTGCTACCGAGCCCGTGGGTGATATCTTCTCCCAATGCCACATTAAACCGTTGGCCGATAAAGACCAGCCGGTCCATATCACACATCCCGCCCAGCAGATGAGGTACGACTATCGCCCGAATGATCCGGGAATCCTTTTTCAGGATCAGTTCGTCCCGTTCGTTCAGCATGGTGTAATTCATCAGGAACTCTTCCAGCAGATCAAGATCCATCTGCCAGTGCTCCGGATCGTGGTCCATAAGGATGCAGTCGGCACCGAGGGCCATAGCCGCCTGCGCCCAGGCTACCGGACTCAGATTGGGCAAGATCACATAGTCTCCACTCCCCACACCCAGGTTTTGCAGCATCGCTATCCGGTTCCCGAAAGCCGCGGTAATCGGTTGGGGCCAAGCCAGTTCCTGGGCTAGTTCCGAAAGGAATGGTTCATCGCGCGCAACGCCATTGACGTTGGAAACATCGATCCAGGGATGGTAGTCTTTTGGTTTTAAATAGAGGTCCATGAAAACGGAGTGATTTTAGCCGACAGTGAAAGATCTGCCTTACAATAAGTGACAATTGATTAATGCGGGAAGCTCCGGGATAGTTCAATAAGGGATAAATATCTTTCAATACCGCAACATCACATCCTAATCCAGTAATCGCCAGCTTACGCCGATCCGCAGGGCCGCGTCCGGAAATAGATAGCGGGCGGTCTGATAGTAGGCCCGACTGCGGAGTACATCACGGGTGGGGACTTTGGGATTAATCAGGCTTTTCGGTTCGTTGAAGATGGCACTGGTGGCATTCTCGTATTTCACAAAGGCCCGAAAACGGGTAACCCGCATACTGAAAAAGGCATCCGTGATGGGATAAAAGGCCACTCCCTGCTCGTCCTGTAACTGGAATTGGCCGGTAAACGGATTGTAGTAATGTGGCCGGTAAGCAGTGTTGTAACGGAGGTCGAGTCCCAGTTTAACATCCAGTACCTGAAACCATTTACCCGTATAGTAGAGGCTGTGTTTGCCGAAAACACCTGGCAGGCGGATCGTTTGTTCACTGGCCTGTTGCAGCGCTACCGTATTGTCCAGATGGAATTTCCCTACCCGGAAATCCTTACGGATAATAAGTTGAGTGATGCTGAGCGGAATGCCCGTCTGACGTACCAGACCGGTGGTATCAAAGTAGATGAAATTATTGATCAGGTGGTACCCGGCACCTACTTCCAGATCCAGCCAGGGCAGGCGATAACTGGCCGTCAGATTAGTCTCCAGAGTAGCGGTGAAATTCCTGTCCCAGACTTGTTGTTGGGACAAATAGAAACGGTCCTGCAGTACCGTCGGTCGGTACAGCTGATTGGTCGCCTCCACTTTCAGGCTACCCAATCGTTTCAGATCGATAAACAATTGTCCGTTGATGCGATAATCACCAACATTACCCAGTATGCCCAGGTGAGCGGACGTATTGAGCTGGAGCGCCGCGCCCGGCCGGAAATTCAGCTTCCCGGTCAGGAAAAGGTTATTGACTACCGAGTCGGCTACATCCAGATCCAGTACGTGGTATCGATGTAATAATCCCAGCTCCAGCAGGTCCCGCTGATTGCGCGCTTCGTTCTCCGACTGTACCTGACTGAGTTTATAGGTACTCAGCGTAAATTCATTCGAGATCTCGCGGTGATTGATATAAAAGCGAGCCCCGCGCGCGTCGGTGATCAGCGACGGGTAACGATTGTAAAAAAGTGTATCGCCGGCATTGAAGGCGTCGTAGAACTTATAGTTGCTGCGTTTGTAGCGCAAACGGTGCGATAGGGTATAGGCCCGTTTAACATTGCCGGTGGAATCGGCACGCCCCCCGAAACGGTAATAATGTTTGTAGCTAAAATCCCGGTGACTGTGCCGCGTCTGGCCGTCTTCCAGAAATACGATGGCGGAACTCGGATCGGCAAAAACACCACCCGTTGAGGGAAGCGAGTCCAGCCCACCGTTATCCTCCTGCTCGATGGTGTTGGCCATGATGCTGAAAAAGCCGTCGTAGCGATCGTTCTTACTGTGGAACCACATGCCGCCACCCAGACTGGTATTCCGGGAGTTCTGATTGGGATACTGATCGAAACGCCCCAGCTGACTGATCCGGTCGTAGTAGAGCGAAAAATTGAGCCCGTTGGCGAAATTACGGCTGAACCTCGTTTTGAGGTAGCCGTCGGCCTGTTCGGAGCCCAAAACGTATTCCAGTTTGGTAAATGCCCGTTCCAGCCGGTAAAACGGCAAGTCTCCTGCATCGGTGATGTAGAGATCATACTGATGCAGCCCTACGTCCAGCCCCTGCCGGAAGCGGGGTTGATAGACCATCGGTTCGGAAGCGGATCCGAGGTTACCCAGGGTCTTCCAGTCGAGTTCCCGCCGCCGGGCGGGATCGTATTGCTGAAAGTTGCGATGGAGAGTGGTGTCAGCGTATTCAGTTTCCTGATTGGGATTGTCCGCAAAAAAAATGAATACGCCGAAGGTATCCGGTTCTTCGGTGACCTGTTCTTCAAATTCGCTGTCGGAGCGGCCGGAAGTGCGGCTGTCAATGCCGGTGTTGTTGGTACCGGTCGGAAAACGCTGCCCGTTTGCGGTGAGTACCCACCCCATCAAGAATAGTAAAAAAAGGCCTGAAGATCGCAGTACGGACATTTATCGGCGAATTATGATCTTTTGTGTAAAGTGCTCATGACCGATCCGAAATTGTAATAAATACATTCCGGAAGGGATGGCATTGCCCAACGACAACCGGAAGTTGCCATTGAAAGCCTCTTTTTCCCAACGTTGCAGCAGGCGACCGTGTATATCCGTAATCCGGACATTAACCTTCTCTTGGCTTTTACCGTAGCCGTCGACTGAAACGGAGAGGTAATCACCGGCAGGTTGGGGAAAAATGCTGACCGAACGCTGGGGTGTATCCGGTACTCGAACCGGACTTAAAAGGCCGCAAGTTAAGGACATTTCGGTATTTGTGGTACAATTACCGTCGGGACCGCTGAGGATAAATAATCCTTCCTGCATGTCGGAAACCAAAATATTGCCCGAAGGCAGAAAGGGATACACTCCCCAGGCTCCCTCGTAGGACTTGCGGTGTTCGATGTCGGAAGTGTCGTAATAGGCGATTCGTTGCGGTTGCGCCGGATCACTGATATCGAATACCTGCAGGCCATCGTAATAGTAGGAAACGTACAGATAATCGCAGGCCACGACCTGGTTATGCGGAATGCTCAGTTCGGCCGGAGAACCGGCATCAAAAGTATCCACTACTTCAATTTCCGTCAGATCGGATACGTCGAGCACCTTGAGCGGGTGGCCGTGGGATTCGTCTGCCAGATAGTAGTAGTGCAGATCGGCGGTCGCCCAGCCGGAATGATTGTAGCCCGAAAAAGGATAATCCGTCAGCGTACTCAGGTTGACGGGATTCAGCGGATCCGAAAAATCGACGATCGCCATGCCGTCAAATCCGAGATTGAGAAAGGCAATCCCCCGGTCTACATAGCAGTCGTGTACATGGCTGACGGGGCCGCTGCCGAAGTCCCGGTAGGTAGCAATTTCCTGCGGGCGGGTGGGATCGCTGATATCCAGCAGTTTCAGTGGAGTCGTAGTGGCCTCACCGCCCCGGGCGTAACAGGCATACAGGATGGCGGCACTGGTGTCGATAAATATGTTGTGACTCCGGCCGAAAAGGGTATCCTCATCGTATACGACTTCTACCTGATCGGGTAGTCCGGAAATATCGATGATCTGCAGGCTGCCGTTGCCCTCATCACTAACCGCATAGAGGTAACAGCCATAATTATGATAATCGCGGTGGATGATATTCGGTCCGGAGGAAGCACCGGTCACAAAGGCTACCTCCCGGGCATTTTCCGGTTCGGTCACATCGATGAAATGGGTGCCGAGGGTGGAACCGATCACGGCGTATTCCCGGCCATCCAGTGCGAGTCCCCAGATTTCATTGTAGGTATTATTGTAAAGACCGGATCCGGGTAGTTCGTCATTGGACCATTGGCCAAGAAGTTCCGAGGGAACCTGGCCGAACAAAGGATAAACGAAACAGCTAAGCCATAATAAAGCCGGGCAAAAAAGCAATCTGATTCTCACTTGGTTGTGGTTCTTGAAGTTACGGTCGGGAATGGGAAGCGATAAAAAAAAGGATCGTTCTAAAAGTTCAGGTTAGGTAGGTGTTTACACGATCCGGGATCGCTGCGGACAGGAACACCCGGTAGTCGCGGACCTTTGCGGTCGGTACCCGGTCTTCCCGTCCTTGCTTACAGTATATTACAATCCCAATACGGCGGGATTCATGCCCATATTGGAGAAACCTCCGTCGTGGTACAGGTTCTGCATGGTGACCATCTTGGTCAGGTCGGAGAACAGGGAAACGCAGTAATCCGCGCAGGTTTCGGCCGGGGCATTGCCCAGTGGGGACATTTTGTCCGCGTAACCGAAAAATTCGGTAAATCCTTTCACCCCGCTACCGGCCGTCGTCATGGTCGGGGATTGAGAAATGGTATTCACCCGTACCTTATTGCGCATACCGAAGTGGTATCCGAAACTGCGGGCAAAGGATTCCAGCAGCGCTTTGCTTTCCGCCATTTCGTTGTAATCGGGGAAAGTCCGCTGGGCGGCAATGTAGGTGAGGGCCAGAATAGAACCCCAGTCATTGATGGCGTCCAGTTTCCACATCACCTGCATCATTTTATGGAAAGAGATCGCAGACACATCAAATGTCTTCTGCATCCAGTCGTGGTTGAGGTCCGTGTATTCTTTTCCTTTGCGCACGTTGATGGACATGCCGATAGAATGCAGGACGAAATCTACTTTACCACCCAGGATCTCCATGGATTTGGTGAACAGATTCTCCAGGTCTTCCATGCTTGTGGCATCAGCCGGGATGATCTCTGCATTCAGCTTTTCGGCCAGGTCCTTGATCTGACCAAAACGCATCGCAACCGGTGCATTGGTCAGGGTAATGGAGGCACCTTCCTCCACGCAGCGCTCGGCTACTTTCCAGGCAATAGAGTTCTCATCCAGGGCACCGAAGATGATCCCCTTTTTTCCAGCAAGTAAGTTATTAGGCATAGTTCAGGTTTTCATTATTTGTAATAGGCCTTATAGTTGGTCCGCAGCTGCGATCAGTTCCCGGGCGTTATTCAGTGCGGAATCACTGGGCGGGCTCTGGCTCAGCATCGTCGCGATCGCCCGGATGCGTTCGTCGTTGTTGAGCAGCCGCAATTTGGCCAGTGTTCTTTCTTCAGTATCTTTTTTGTACACAAAGTAGTGCGCATCCGCCTGTGAGGCGATCTGGGGTGAATGGGTGATGGATACGACCTGGTGCTGGCGGGAGAGCCGGCGCAGGATATGCCCCATGCGTAAACTCACATCCCCGGATATCCCGATATCGATCTCATCAAAAATGAGGGTCGGCAGCGGGATCGCACTGGCTACCAGTGATTTGATAGCAAGGGTCAGGCGCGAAAGTTCACCCCCGGAAGCGACATCCTTGATCAGTTGCAGTCGTCCGCCCTTGTTGGCGGCAAAGAGAAAATGGACCTCGTTGATCCCGGTCGGACCAACCTCTTCCTGATCCTCGATGCTGATCTGCAACCGTGCGTGGGGCATACTCAACTGACTGAGCATATCCTGCACATCCGATTCGAGGCCGGGAGCTACTTTGCGGCGGGTTTCGCTCAGGCGCGCCGCCAGTTCCCGGAGGGTCTGGTCCTGTTGCACGGTACGTTTTTCCAGCCCGGCGATCTCGGTGCCCAGGTCTTCAAAATCGTCCAGCTGACCTTCCAGGTCTCTTTTGATATCCAGTAGTTCCTGCACGGAAGCCACCGTATGTTTTTTCTGCAGGCGGTAGATCAGGTCCAGGCGGGTCTGCACTTCCATGATCCGTTCCGGATCGTATTCCGTATCCTCGGCAATTTTGTCCAGTTCGGCAGAGAGGTCCTGCAGTTCGGCGATCACGCCGTCCAGCCTTTCGGTAAGTCGGCCGACGCGCTGATCCGCTTTCGCCATGGAACGCAGGCTGCCGGCCACACTTTCGAGCTGGTCCACAACCGACTGTTCACTTTCCGCAAGGTGTTGGTAAGCCTGGCCGGTGGTGCGCTTGATCTCTTCGGCATTACTGAGGCGGTTCAGCTCCTGTTCGAGTCCTTCTTCTTCATCGGGCTGAAGGTCCGCCTGGTTGAATTCATTCAGTTGGAACTGGATGAACTCCACTTCTTTACTGGCGTTGCTGTTGCGTACTTGCAGGCTTTCCAGTTGCCGCAGATCCGCCTGTTGTTTGCGGTAGAGCTGCTGGTATTCCTTCAGGATCGGCGCGTTGTTCGCCAGCGCATCCAGCGTACGCAACTGAAAAGACACCTGGTGCAGGTCGAGCGTGTCGAACTGCTGGTGCAGGTCGATCAGGCTGGAACTCAGTTCCTGCAGGATCTTAAGATTGACGGGCGTGTCATTTACGAAGGCCCGGGTTTTACCCGAAGGAGTGATCTCCCGGCGGATAACCAGTTCTTCTTCGTAATCGAGTTCATGCCGTACAAAGAACTCCCGTATTCCGTATTTGCCAACATGGAAAACACCTTCTACCACACACTTCTGGTCCGATACGTAGAGGACTTTGGTGTCTGCCCTTTCGCCCATGATCAGGCCCAGAGCGCCCAGCAGAATGGACTTTCCAGCACCGGTTTCTCCGGTAATAATCGTGAGCTGCTCGGAAAACTTAATTTCCAGCGACTCAATGATGGCGTAATTCTTGATTTTTAGGCTGTTGATCATATCCAGTGTAAATCCGGCGCAAATTTAATTCTTTTGGTCTAAGAAGCTATTTAAATTTAACACTCAGTTTTTTAATGGCCGATATTCTGGCCGATTTCCCTTCCAAATCCCACTTTCGCGCTGCCCCGAACCCGGATCCTAACCTCCGGACGGTTCAATTACTGTGGGAAAGGAAAGAAAAAGACCGCTTAAAACTCCAAAAGCCAAATTTAAACAGCTTCAATTATTCACCGGCATTATGTTTGGAGAAGAATATCCGTAATTTTGCGGGATACTCTGTTAAAAATGAAAATGATTGAAATGAAAAAATCAGGCCTTTTTATCGCTGCTTGTATTTTTGTGTTAGCCTGTCAGAATGAACAGGTTCTAGGCTGGGAAGAAACCAATTTGCTGGCTTGCTGTCAGTTACCTATCTCTGTGCTTGCTCCCGATAGCGCCAATATCAAATCTTCCAAACTTGGAGATCTCTATAAAGATGTAACCATCAAAAGTGGTGATGATTATTTTGTACAGATCTACGCTTCCGAAGCTACTACCAATGACATTGCCAAGGTTAAGTCGGACCAGCTCAGGCAAGTTAAGGAATTCCCGTTTTTTTCAAAAATAGTTGAGGAAGATGAGAACGGGTTTCTCTACGAGAATATTATCGACTCCACCAACATCAACTACAGTTTCCGTTACGTAACGGTCCAGGGAGATATGGAATATATCTTTCAACCGGGTATGACCGGCCTGTTTACCGAAGAGCAGGCCCGCCGCATGTACGAAGCGGTACAACAATAAGATCGGTAGCGCTGAATGCGAACCTCGTATCCCTAAAAAACAAAAAAGGATTTCAATACCTGATAGAGTAATGAAATCCTTTTTTTAACTGGGCTTAGAATTACTAAGACGCTCTTTTGTTAGTTCTGTAATCCAGATTGAATAATAGGATTACCAGTAGTAAAATGCTCAAGATGATCATGGGAAAAGATTTTAATTAGAAAATTGGGATTGTATATCTTTTACTTTGATGGAAACCATCAAATATGTTCATTGTTTGCTTATTCCCTTCTCTCTTGAGTAATTACCTGCAATTTACTACTAATCGCCCGAAAAGTCAATGCTCACGGAGCATAAAAAAAGCCGATCATCAGAAATGATCGGCTTCCCGTCCGGAGCGGTTTAGATTACTTGCTCCATTCGTCGATAGACTTCTTGTTCATACGAACGTAGTCTGCATTACCGGCTTTCTCAGCCAGTTCCATAGATTTTTTAGCAGCTGCAATAGCTTCTTTTTTGCGGTTCAGATCGGCCAGGATCAGTGCTTCCAGGCGTACCTGCCAGAAAGCGGGATTTTCCCCGGCGGTTGCTTTTTGTACCCATTCCAGTGCCTTGTTCAGGTCTTTACCGGTCTGGTGATAGTAGCTGGCGGCTGCGAAGTAGTCGTTCGTAGAAGGTCCGGCCAGTACGCGTTCGATGTTGGCCATCACCTGCTTGTCTACCATAACGCTCAGCGGTACACTAGCGGCGGTGTTGTCCCAGGCAAAGATCAGATTGGCGGCATCGGTAGTGATCCCGTCGATCATGATGGTGAAGTTCTCGATCTTATGACCGGTCTTCATCGTTTTGGCTTCTACCGTTGCGGCGGGCTCCTTTTCTACGTAGCTGCCCCAGTTGCCACCTTCGTACGGGAAAAACATAACCTCCCAGGAAGCGGCATTCGGCTTGGACAGGATCGCGTAAGCACCGGCTTTCAGGTCCTTTTCTCCTACTTTTACATCATCACTGAAGGTGATCTTGGTAGCGGAGTTTGCACCGGTACGCCAGATCTCACCGAAAGGTACCAGACCGTCGGCGGCAAAGATGTTGCGCTCCTTCACAGCCGGACGGGAATATTCGACGGTAACGTCGGTCAATCCCACCGTTTGCATTAATTTACTACCCGGACTAGGGGCCGGGGTGCTGATCTGAGCACTCAGAGGTTGGCTCATCAGAGCCAGAAAGAACAATACAAAGTAATTGAGAACCAGTTTTTTCATCTGTAACTTGGTTTTTGATTTTATAATTGGCAAAATTTATACCCTAAACAAAAAAAACTCATGACGATAGCTATTATCGCACACGACGGTAAAAAAGCAGACATGGTCGGATTTATCAAAGACCACCACCAGCTTTTTAACCGCCACAATATACGCCTAATTGCCACGGGCACTACGGGCGCTCACCTGGAGCGCGCCGGCCTGGAAGTTGAAAAAATGCTCAGCGGCCCAATGGGTGGAGACGCCCAGATCGCCAGCCGGCTCGTGGAAGGGGAGGTGGATATGGTGATCTTTTTTCGGGATCCCCTGGGCAAACATCCGCACGAAGTGGATGTGAATATGCTCATGCGTCTGTGCGACGTCCACAACGTTCCCCTGGCCACCAACATGGCAGCAGCAACCAGACTCGTACAATCTTTGGAATAACCGTATTGAGCCGTCCTTTCAATGATGACCGGTAGTCATTGGGGCAAACACCGGCAGTTGCTTTCGATCCGGTCCGGACCAGGAAGCAACGATATTTTGAGGACAGACAACTTCATACTTATTGGAGCTTTGGCTCCGCGTGGCACCTATCAATCACTTTGACGATAATAACGCAAATCCGAAAACAAAGTTGTTATTGTTCCTGCGAAAAAAGTAACATTGCGGTAGATCTAACGTTATTAGCAAGTATAACAGCGAATAGGTGCGGCACAAAAAATTACTCATAAGTATACTGGCAGTAATTGGTTTGGCCCTCGCGGCCATTACCCTCTGGCTGACCGAATTGATCTGGAGAACGGGCTGGGATGAGTTCAGCTGGTTGTGGGGTTCGCAGAGCTCTATCTTCGGGATCATCGCCCTGGTTGTTATCGCTTATCTGCTGCCGGTGGGGGTGATCCGCGGGATCTCCTGGAAGAAATTGTGGTTGCCGGGCCTGGAGCTTTACTTTGTGGGGATCATCGCTTTTTTTCTGACCAAGAGTATTGTGTATTCCCTCTTTTTGCCTTTTCCCGTTTTTGATCTTTCTCCTTATCTTTTGTGGCTCATCATGGCGATGCTTGTAGTTACTACGGCCAGTTCTTTCTATTACATGACCAAAAATTACCTGTATCCGGTCAAGATCGCCTTTATTCCGCTGATGGTCGGTGCGGAGTTGCTGGCGGCCGCGTTATCCGTACTGACTGCATACCTATTCATGGAACGGGGTTCCTTTGATCAAATCCTGCTGGCGGCCGTCCGGGCGGGTTTCCCATTCTTCTTTATTACCCTTTTACTGGGACTGATGTCCGTGCTTAGCCTAAGAAAACTGACTCTGCTCCGACGGGGAGAGCCAGGGGAGCAGCAGGATGAGATCCTGGATGATATGATGATGAAATAAGACTCCGCCCGGAGTGAGTTATTCTTCTTTTCCTTTAGGCCAATATCATGCTAATGTGCGGAATGCCGTCCTCCAGATAGGATTCGCCTACGGATCGAAATCCGAAAGATTCATAAAATTCGATCAGGTAGCACTGGGCCGATATTTTGATGCCGGCGTCCGGGTATAGCTTTCGGCACTGAGCGATGGATTCCTGCATCAGCCGGCGACCGAGTCCCGTACGCCGTTCGCTGGCCCGGGTGATCACCCGTCCGATAGAGGCGTATTGATCGTAGGAAATGCCGGGAGCCAGAAGACGGGTATAGGCCACCATTTCGCGCTGTTGATTATAAGCCAGCAGATGATGGGCGGGCTGGTCCTTGCCGTCAGCATCGAGATAGGGGCAATCCTGCTCCACTACAAAAATGGCCTGTCTAAGTGCCATCAGTTCGTAAAGCTGATCGAGCGTCAGCTCGTAAAACGGAAGACACTCAAAACTTATAGCAGGGGAGTTGCCCATTGTTCCCGCCTTTTTTTCCTTTTTGTCCAAATGGGAAAAGTGTAAAGGCCGCGTAAATATCCGATCCGTACAGGTCTTTCCGGTTCATCCAGGCTCCGAGATGATCGGTGCCGATCGTGAACGGCCCGAGTCGCAGGGCTGCACCGAAGCGGACTTGCTGCCAGTTGTAAATTGAGACCGGCAAGTTAAGGGAAACCCATTTATTCTCAAAACGGGGAGCGAGGGCCAGCAGGCTGCCGCGCCGTACACCGTCGTTGCTCAGTGGAAGATAATGATGGAAAAGACCGCCGATAAATACCGTGGAAGTAATCGCGTGATCCACCTGCAGACTAACGGCCGATGGCAACATCATACTGATGGAATTGTCCTGCATGGTCGCCAGGGAATCACCGACCACATCAAAACTGAAAGCACGGGTCAGTTCCCGGAGGTCCGATTGATCCTTTACAAACTCGTAGTTTTCCGGATATAGCTTTACGTCGTTGTTATTGGACAGGATATTATGGCGCTCGGCGGTATCCTGAAAACGCACCTCACCGATATCCAGAATGGAGAAACCGATTTTCCAGATGTACTCTCCGGGCTCAAAACCATCTACCGTTACGAACATCCCGATATCAAAACCGATACCCCGACCGGTAACCTCCGGCGAGTAATCCTCGGAAACCAGGTTCTGGGAATAGCCGTATTTGAAACGACCGGAAGTGCCCGCCAGTCCGTTGCCGACGATCCGGGCCAGGTCAAAATCCCGCTTGCTGGAGAAGAACAGGGCGTCGTATCCCTGGAGGAATTTGGCGGTGATCCCCAGATTGAAACTGCCTTCCGGGGCCGGAGAACTAAGTGTATAGTTGAGTCCGATCTCGGAAAACCCCATCATACCGATCTGAAAGGGCGAGACTGTAAATAATTCGTCCGCGCGGAGCTGATTGAACTTGTAGTAGCTAAAATCATTATCGATACCCGTAGCGCTCCCGATAAAGCGAGCCCCCGTAATAAGGCCGAGGGAGTTGTAACGGTCGATCTTGTAGTAGAAGGATGGTCCGCCGATGGTGACGGAACTATAGGCAAAACGCCGACGGGCGTCGTTATAGAAATCCAGTACCAGGTGTCCGGGAGGCATCGTTTCCGGATTCGCGAGATCCGGGGCCAACAGGATGTTCTGGGTCAGTTCTTCATTCAGCAGGTCGCCGGTTCGGGCGTTGCGAAAGAAGAGGTAATTGTTCGATAGAAATGCGGAACCTTCGGCAATGCTGACCTCCCAGCGATACGGAGAAGCGGCCGGAGCTGCGGGGTTGAGTCGTACGGAACTGATGCCCGACAAAAAGTTAAGTCTTAATCCAATCTGTTCCTGTCCGATGAGGGACATGGGGATCAAGCTGAAGAGGAAAATCAGTAGACGCAAATTCATGCTTGTTGCTTATACGGTCTGGAAATTACCCAAACACCGGTATTCAATGGGAAAGAATAGATGTTAGCAGACAACTACAAGCTTATCGACAATATCCAGTAATTTTCGATATACCTGAGAACTCTTTTAACCCTTAAAATTGAACCCCTAGTTTTTGGGCATTATGTTCATGGTCGGAAAAGACAAGGCCTTTCCCTGTTAATTTTCGTTAATTCGGAGGTTTAGTGAAAAAGAGGCGCAAAAATACCTTTTTGGTTTAAAGGGACCTAATACTTGGCGATCACTTAGATCCGCTCTAGCCTTTATGGGTCATTTTTCCGGCATTAACCGGCTTTTCAAACCAGGCACACTTCGGTGCGGCGCAAAAAAAAAGGTAGAAAATGCGGGAAAAAAGACATTATCATAGCGACAGGATCAGATCCAATCAGCTACCTAAGTTCTGAATTATACGATAGAGGTTGATCTAAGGTTACAAACAGCAAGGGAGTATCTATTATTGTATATGGATAGAAAGCTTTGACAGAGCGAGTAATGTGGTGTATAACGGAGGCCTTAAATCAAAAATTGTTCCCCGTAAATGGGAATCAGAAAAAAAGCACCACTTTCCGCCAGAGCGGAGGGCCCAATACCCACAGGCCCGTCAGCGCTGCGCCCATGGCCGAAAGCAGCACGGCCGCGGCGGCTGCATCCTTCGCTTTTCCCGCCAGCACATTAAAATCCGGAGAAACCAGATCCGTCAGGTATTCGATCGCAGTATTGAAAGCTTCGGCGGCCAGTACCCAGCCGATGCAGAGGCAGATGAGGGCCCATTCGGTGGTAGTGAGTCCGAGCCAGATGCCCAGAGCGATCGCCAGCACCGCTATGGCCAGATGAATGCGGGCGTTGGGCTGGGTCCGGAAAAGATCACCGAGGCCCTGAAAGGCATATTTGAAGCTCAGCAGACGTTTCATACGGATAAATTGAATTGGGCTTTTAGAATAAGGTAATTGTTTGGATAGCGCTACAGAATTAAAATTTAATTCTGTAATTTTTTATTTGCTAGAATATTTCATAACTTTAAAGGAGTAGCAAAATCCAAACTATGAAAAAGTTGGCTTTTCGATTTGGGCTTTGGATGCTTGCCGGTTTCGTTGCATTTTTTTTACTGATGCATCTGTTCGGCCTGAGTAACAATTACAACCTACGGGTTTTAAATGGGGTCATCCATTTAGGGGTGATCTACTTTGCAATAAAAGCTTTTCGCTCGAAGTATCCTGATACGGTGAGCAATTATGTGTCGGGAACGGCGATGGGCATGTATGTCTCCGTCGTAGGCGTGCTGGGGTTCACAATCTTTATGATCCTCTTCCTTTCCTTTAATCCGGGCTTTTTACAAGAGCTTCGAGAAGCAATGCCGATGGGCGATTACCTAACGCCCATTACTGCAAGTCTCTTCATCTTAATGGAAGGCATTGTTATTAGTTTGATCGGCTCTTATATTCTTACCCGGGTGATCGATATGAATCTGGCGCGCACCTGACCGATCATTTTCAGCATGATGGTAGAGGCTCTGTCGATCCGGCAGAGCCTTTTTTATTGGGGTTCTGCGGCTTCGAGCGGTCGGGCCACAACAAAAAAAAAGTCGCACCATTTTGATGCGACTCTTTTAAATTATAATCCCATGAACATATCCAAAATTAATAAGACTTTTTCCAAAATGATCACCGTCAAATCTGCTTAACTCTAAATTTGATCATTTGGATAATTTTCGCGCCAATACAACCGAAAAAAATTTTAACCTAACAAATTGTAATCTTTCGGCCTGAAAGTCTTACGCTAAGTGACCTAGTGCTATTTACAGGGTAACCCTGATTGGTCGGGCGCGATATATTTTTTTCCAGGATTTTTTGTTGAAGAAAGAGTAGATCGTCCCGATTAACTCGGGACGACTTACCACCAACAAATTATAATCCCATGAACATATTTTCTCAAAAAGTAATGTAAATCGCTTTTGATTTACCGGCTTTCTCTCTACACTTATCTTTCATTCACGATACAAATATGCAACTGAAAACAAATTGAAACAAAGACAAAAAACTTGGATTGTGAATTTTTTTATTTCCTAAAAAATAGGAAAATTTTGCTTTTGTGCCTGATTTTCAATTATTTATTTGTTTATGAAAGCGAATTTGTGAAAAAAATAATGACAATTTTGTGTCCACTCACTTTCGACAGAAGCCATATTTTAACGCTTTCGCTACTGCAATACTAACAATTTTTTCAAAAATCTGTACCCAAAGAAATGTATAATTTGGGATCCTGAACCTGGCGGGTCTCTATGCCCCAGGCGTAATCCAGACGGATGAAATAGCCGAAAAGCATACTTCTTACACCGGCACCGTATCCCGCAACAATCGGATCGCGGAAGTAGGTTACTTTCACCTGGATGTTGTCCCCACCGGCAAATACGGTAGTGTTGAGCGGATTGTCATCGCTGTACGGTGACGGTCCGGTCCAGGCCGATCCGACGTCAAAGAAGCCGACCACCTGGAAATTCCGGAAGAAAGAGGAGCGGATGTTCTTCGACAGGTATTGGAATATCGGTACGCGCAATTCGGCATTGGCCAACAGATAGGTCGTACCGTTGCGGATATTGTAATCGAAACCCCGCAGGTTGCTGGCCAGGGTCTGATAGGCAATGCCGGCGGCAGAAGACGGCTGGGGGATGTCGTTGTTAAACATCGGGAAAAGCCAGTTGTCCACCGCACCGAGGAAATAGATGTTCCTTTCCGAGCCGAAAGAAGAGGCGCCGGCCGCCCGCAAGGCGATAATTGAGCGCCGGTCGAGCCGCTGGTAATGGCGGGCATCGAAGCCCAGCACGGTCATAAATCCTTCGGCCAGGTCCAGTTTGAAACCTTCCGTTACGTCCAGGCTGAATTTCTTCACCACCTCGGCGAATACTTTATAACGGGTACCGTTCTTGATATTGAGCGAAACGTCGAGGGTATTGTCAAATACGTATTCGAGTTTGATACCGGCCCGTTGTTCGCGGATCACCGGAGCGTTGAGCGACTGTACATCGGTGGCCAGCAGCATCGTGCGGTCGCGACGGAGCGTGGCGGTAGCCCGCAGACTGCGGAAGATGTCCAGTGGATAACGTACACCGAACTGTCCCAGCAGCACATTGGTTTCCCGGCGGTTGGGCACAAAGGTGTTGCTTTCCTCCGTAAACCGCTGATTGCGACGATAAACGGCAAAGGTCTTATCTAAACGTTTTTTCTTATTGCTGTAGGTCATGAAATATTCCGTACCGTTGAAGGTCGTCGGGATCCTTACGCCGCCTTCAAATTCGTGGTCTTCAAAGAGATCCTTGAAATTGGCCTTTAGCAGGATGCCCGGTGGCGGATAATTGTAGCCGTCCGTATTGGAGGCGTAGCTGTCCAGCCCTTCAAACAGCAGGCTGTTATCCATCTGGGTGGTCACGTAATCTGTCCGGAATTGCAGGCGGTACGGTGTGATGCGCCCCGGACGGAACCGGAATACTTCTTCTACCGGTTGACCGGACTGGGTCGGTACTTCGGTCGGTACCGGTCTGCCGGCGGCCTGCCCGGGTCTTACGCGGATGGTTTCCAGATCCGGGTTCGGGTTAGCCGGTGGTGTTTCCCGGACCGGTGCCGGCTGTTCGGTGACGACCGGTTTTTCCTTGCGCTGGGGTTCATCGTCAAATTCGCTCTGGAACAGATAATTATCCACGTCGATCTTGGCCGTATCCGGCGGGGTATCCTGCCGCTGTGGTTCTGCGATCAACGGCGGCTCCGTAATAGGAACTGCCGGATCTTTGGCCGGGTCAACTTCATCTTCCTGTACCGGTACGACATTTTCCAGTGGCCGGTTGGGAATAGCCGGACGCGATCGTCCACTTAGGCCGGTGGAACGGCGCAGACGGGTAGCGCGGAATACCGTGGGTGGCAGATCGGTCAGCGAATCCGACGGCATGCCGCCGAAAAATACTTCGTATTGATCATTCTGGTAAAACATCTCCACCAGGCGGTTGGCCCGTGGACTGGAATTTTGTTCTACCACATTTCTTTTATAGTTGGAAGTCGGATAGGTGATCGCCCGTTTTTTGATGATGGGCACCACAATAGACGTGTCTACCATGGCCAGAATGGCAGAATCCAGTTTTTCCATGCTGGAGTCCGCGTCCATGATGATCTCTTCTCCATCCGTGAGGGTAATGATCCGGTCGTAGTGATGGATGTAATCCTCCAGATAGCCTTTTTCCCGATTATAGATACCATTGCGGTCACTCAGGTAGGCAAAGTGAAAAGAGTCGATCGCTACCGGCTGGCGTTCGTCGGCCCAGGGCGTATTGGTGATACGTACCAGTTCCTGTTCCCGATCTTCCAGATCGTAATAAAAAAGATCGAACTTATTGGTCGGTAGAATGGAATCGAGGCGCTCGGTGGCGAGCAGGGTATCCTGCCGGTTGGAGGCGAAGACGATCGCCTTACGTCCGTCGATGCGCATAAAGGTAGCATCCAGATCATCCCAGTGGTCCTGGGTGATGCGCTGGGTCTGGCGCGTATTCGTGTAATAGATGAAAATATCGGAAAACCCGCGCACTCCGGCCGAAAATACGAGGGAGATCGGGTTGATATAATCCATGCTGTACACCCGCTGGTATTCGGGTGCGAGGTCCAGCGTTTTTTTCTTTTTCGTGAAAATATCGTAAGTCATCAGTTTGATGACGTCGCGTCTTTCGTAGAGTATGGAAAATTCCGTTCCGCTGGGGCTCCAGGCCAGAAGCGGGTAGTTGTAATCGGTCTCCTGGAAAGCATTGCGAAAACCTCCTTTGTGGATCACTTTGCGATCACCGGTTCCTAGGTCGTGCAGGTAAACCTTGTATTTCCCGATCTCATTGGTAGCATAAACGACCTGCTGGCCGTTGGGGCTTACCTTGAGCTCGCTGATGGGAAGTTTGCGTTTGTTCTTAATTTTCAGTTGGGTGCGGGTCGGGTCATCGTGGCGTTGATCATCCCCTTTGTAGCGTTCCTTAAAGTAATTGGTCCAGCTGGTCAGTACCATTTCGTAGGGGCTGCCCAGTACATAGAGGAAACCACTTTCCACGGAACGGTTGATGCGGGTAAGGTAAAGCAGGTTGGATACCGTGGAAGTCCCGAAATTCTCGCCGATAAAATACCAGAGTGCGTGGCCGGCCAGTTGGGGATCGTCTTCCGCCAGGTCTTCAAAATCTTTAAAGTCTTCGCTGAGAATATAGTCGCGCAACTTGTTGTCCAGTTCGGTATTCCAGGATTCTCCGATGTAACTGACGAGTCCCTCTTTGAACCAGTCCGGCAGGTTCATCATAACGGCATTCTGCACGATCTCCTGGATATTAGATCCGAAGAGCATACTTTCCAGATAGACCGAAGCGATACCTTCGCGGATCTCCCGGCGCAGATCGTAGTGGCTCCCGTTGAAGGAAACGAAGATCTTATTGCCCACGATCTTGGTTTGCCCGCCGGTATTGGTGAAAGCTTCCTCGCTCCCGATGTTACTCTGTTTGAGGTCCGTCAGGTCCGTATAGACGATGATCTGAAGGCGCTCGTTGATCCGGTGTTCGAGAATGGTCTGGATGTACTCGAAATCTTCCTCCGCCATTTGCACGGTAAACTGGCCGACGTTCCGGCCCTCTCCGTACCAGTAGGTAATGAAGTTATCGCTTTCGTATTGCATCCATTCGTCAAAATCGCGGTGATACTGTACGCGGTTTTTACCGAATTTGGTTTGCGTTCCCTGTGCGTTGGTATGTTGGGTAGTCAGGCACAGGCAGGTAATGATGATGGCGTAAATAAATTTTTGCATGGGCAACAACGATTATATAGAGGGAGCTTTTCGGACTAGTAATAAAACACTAGCTTTCGGCTTGCAGTTTTCTTTAAATTAGTACGTTTGTGCAAAAAAAGGCGAAATCACTTTCAGCGGGAATGGGAAGCGAGCCAGGAGGAATGAATTTTCGAACGGGAGGAGGTACAGACGGCGCTGTACATACATTCCTCATTTATCCTTCCACATTCCTTTAATGTAAAGTACCTATTTTCATCAACATACGGAAGTGATTTTAGTTTGGATGGGCTGGTAGAAGACAAAATTTTTCTCATACCGCGCCAAAAAATCACCAAACAATGCCTATCACATCATAAAAAACGGAAAAATAATGGCCAATGTTGTCAAATTGACCTTTAATGATTTTCAGGAAAATACGTATATCGTCTACGATGATACCGGTGAATGCATCATCTTCGACCCGGGATGTTTCCGCACCCACGAAGAGGAAGAACTCGTAAGCACTATTCAGAAGCTTGGCCTGACGCCCGTCCGGCTGATCAACACGCACTGTCATCTGGACCACGTTTTTGGCAATAAGTTCGTCGCCGAGCATTTTGGCCTCGGTCTGGAGATCCATCGCGGTGAATTACCGGTACTGGAAGCCGTTCCCCAGGTTTGTATGATGTACGGCCTGCCGCCGGCCCCGCTCTCACCCGCGCCAACCCATTTTATTGAAGAAGGGGACATCATTGAGTTCGGAGAGACCAAACTGGAGGTGCTGTTCACCCCCGGTCATTCTCCGGCCAGTATTTCCTTTTACTGCCGCGAATCCAATTTCCTGATTGCCGGTGATGTGCTATTCTACGGCAGTATCGGCCGCACGGACCTGCCCGGCGGAGATTTCGATACGCTGATCGGGAATATTAAGAATAAAATACTGGTGCTGCCGGACGATACGGTGGTGTATCCCGGCCACGGTCCGAAAACCACGGTAGCTTTCGAACGGGCGAACAATCCTTTTTTATAGGCATCATTCGCCCGGTCACCGGCCTACTTCCGATCTTGGATCACAAAGGGAATACGAGTCCGCCGCTGAATATCCTGCCCCATAAAGTTCTTGTATCTGGCCAGGGAAATGATCCTTTTGGCTTCTTCGTCACAGCCGTAACCGATACCGTCGGCTACCATGATGTCTTTGGTACTCCCGTCTTTGTCAATGGTGTATTCCACCAGTACTTTACCGCTGATATCATTTTTGAGTGCCTCCTCCGGATATTCGATCCGGGCCAGTAGTTCGTCGAAGGTGCCGATGAGTTCGGCCCTTACTTCCGGATAGTAGGCGTGGTACAGCGAATCCGTCACATAATAGGCGCTGATATCCGTTTCCTGCCGCCGGTGCATCTTGTTGAAATATTGCAATTTTTCTTCCAGAGTAGAGACTCCGAGCGCCCGGCGCTCCGCATCCGTTACCGCTGTGGTGTCGATCGGATGCAGGTAATCCAGGTCCCCCAGGGTAGTGCGCTGGGTACCGTAGTGCTGAGGGCGGTTGGTGTTCACCAGATAGCGATCCATCGATTGGGCGATCAGCGTTTTGGCATCGGCCATATCGGGGTCCAGTGCGACCGCCTTTTGGGCAAGCTCATTGGCTTTGAGAAAATCTTCCGGCTTTTCCCCGTGCTGCAGAACTATGGCTGCGTGGAAATGATCATTGGCCGTTCGTAGTTCCAGACTATCCAGTAAGTGATAAACTTCTTTCAGCCGCTGCACGTCATTGACGGACGTTCTCGGGTTGTTTTCTATTCGATCCTTTTGGTCGCTTTCGGCCAGGCTTTGCAGTTGGAGATGGTCTTTCTGGATAGTGCATTGTAGGAAAGTGCATACCATCCATAGGGTGGTCAGTAGGCTTACTGATCTTGACATGTTGTTCATTTGGTTTGTGAAAAATGTATCGTGTAGGCTAAAGACAAGGGAGGTCCCGGAAAATTGCACCGTGCGTTACCGGAAGTGCGCTCCGGGAAAATAGGAGAATACCACCCATACTTCAGTTAAGTTGCCGAATTGATGGTAGGTTGATGCGAAAAGCGCTCTTTAATTAGGGGCAAATCAGATAGTCTCGGAAATTATTCCGGAAACCACCAACCCTGAACTCAACCCGGGCAACTTACTGAAGTTATTGGGGCCCACTGCGGAGGGGGGGCTCCTTTAGACCTTTCATCTAAAAGCAGAACTAAGCGACGGCAACCCAAAATGGGTCACCGTCAATAGAGCCCCAATTGCCCGTCTATTCAGACGAGCGGCGCAATTATAGGGGTTGGGCAAAAAACGGCTAAGCAAAATTGGAAGGAAAATGACACCAAAAGGAAGATTTTGGTCCCGGTGATCCGGCCGGGATCGGGAGTTGGGAGGATGGAAAACGGTCAGACTGTAGGGCCCGGTAAACAGGAGTATTTACCGGGTAGATAAATTTTTATGTTTAATTTTTTGATTTCAAGGTGATTGTAAAGAGCCGTGGTGATGGGCGGTGCGTCAGAAATTCTGCTGCCGGTTGACCACCTGATAGACCAAGACCGTTTCGAAGGATTTTCCACTGTTTTTGTGCTGCACCCCGATTTTGACCTCTCCTCTTTTCTGTGGGACATAATTCAGCCGGAAACGTCCGTTTTTCCTTTCGAAGAATTTCCAGTTTTTTGCCGCATCGATTGCCGCTACCTTGAGCCCTTCCGGGACGAAGAGGTCAAATTCGATCGTCTGGTCCCGGGGCAGGAGTTTGTATTCGGGAGCCGAATGGACTTTGACAAAAGTTTTGGTAGAATAGACTTCCGGGAATTGCAGTTGCTGGTCCACAATCGCTTTCCGGTAAATGGCTGCACCGTCGAAACCGAGTTTGAAATAGGCTGCCGTCAGGTACGGCAGGCGTTCGTATTGAGCCAGGGTGATCACCGGCTGGACAAAACTGAACTGAGGGTCTTCGGGGAAGTGATTAAAAATGGCCTGATAGGGATCGACATTGAACCAGTAATCGTCGAATTCTTTCTTGCTGACGAGTCGTCCGCGAACGTTCGAGCCGTTCCCGGTGCCCCAGGTGGCGTCAAAAATTCTCCATTCTCCAGCTATCTTTACGGCGTTCCAGGCGTGGTTGGCCACTTTGAACCGGGTGCCGGCTTTATACCCGTAGCCCTTGGCATAGCCGGTTATCTTTTCGATCTCGAGATCCATTTCCCGGCCGAGCGCCAGGAATAGATTACTGTATCCCTCACATACCGCCTGCCTGGACCGAAGGACTTTTTCGGCGCTGTAATCACCGTAGGTGTTGGAGTTATAAGCATCGTCATCATAACGGATATTTTCCGTCAGCCAGACGTAAATCGAGCGCGCTTTATCCAGCTCGGTCGTGGTCTTTTCTTCGAGGTAAGCGGCCAGTGTGCTTACGGTTGTTTCCACCGCCGGGGGAGAATTCCTGGCGTGGCGATCTATTTGTTGAAATGGATTGCGGGGCGGAGAGAGGAGGGATTCGGAAGATTCCGGGGCGGGTCTATCCCCATTCCGGGGCGCTGTTTCTTGCTGCTCCCCGATTTCCTGCGTTTCTTCCTCCTGGGAAGACGATCCTTCCCTGAGGTACTTTTCGTAGAAGTCGGCAATAAAGTCTTGGTAATCGGCTACGGTCAGTCCCTGCTGGTGGCCCCAGATCCCAATACAGATGATCAGGATCAGTGACAACATGAAGAGTCGTTTCAGGAATTTGAACATGGCTGTTTAGTTTTATCAATACCGGAAAGCCTGTTATACGGAAAAATAGGCTTCCAGTTCCTGCAAGGTGTCTTCCTGAGTGAAAATATCTTTGATCACCTCGCCTTTTTCCAGGACAACGATGCGCTCACAGACCTCCGTGACGTGCATCAGGTCGTGACTGGAGATGAGTACGGTTTTCTGATCGTCCAGTTCGCGGATCAATTGCTTGAGCCGGATCTGGGAGGTAGGGTCCAGATTGGCAAAGGGCTCATCCAGCACCACCAGTTCGGGTGAGCCGAGCAGTGCGGCGGCGATCCCCACTTTTTTCTGGTTTCCTTTGGACAGGTCCCGGATGTACTTGCGTTTGCCGAGGATCTCTCCGTTGAACAGGACTTCGAAGCGCTCCAAAAATTGAAAAACATCGCTGCGGTTGAGACCGAAAAGGCTGCCGGTAAATTCAAAATATTCTTCCGGCGTCTGGAAACCGATCAGGAAACTTTCGTCCAGAAAGGCACCGGTAAAGTCTTTCCATTCGGAAGACTCGTTCACCCGGATATCATTGATCCTTACTTCTCCCTGGTAGGGTTGTATCAGGTCGAGCAACAAACTGAACAGCGTGGTCTTACCCGCACCGTTATTGCCGACCAGGCCGAAACTCTGCCCGGTAGGGATCTCCAGCTCGGGTACCTGTAAAACGATGTGGCCACCGTAGGCCTTACTCAAATTA
Source organism: Flavilitoribacter nigricans DSM 23189 = NBRC 102662 (assembly GCF_002646595.1). Classification (GTDB taxonomy): domain Bacteria; phylum Bacteroidota; class Bacteroidia; order Chitinophagales; family Saprospiraceae; genus Flavilitoribacter; species Flavilitoribacter nigricans. The sequence continues at coordinate 22,324 of NZ_PDUD01000010.1, read as the reverse complement.
TGGATCTGTATCATTCGATTTAATCTTTTTTAAAGCTGCTGGTCATAATGTATTTTCTGCGCTCGAACTGTCGGGCCAGGGCATCGAGGATCGGGTCCTTTAGCAGTATCCCAATGATGCCCAAAATAGAAATGGCCGCCAGGCCGCCGTACATCCCGGCCCATAAGCTAAACAGCCAGTAGATCAGCATCGGGAGCACCATGATCGGAAGGATCAGCAGAAATTGGGAGGCGCCTACACCTTCCCAGTTCATAAATGCCCCTTTACCCAGATCGATCTTGCGCACATTATAAGTAGAGGTGAACATCAGGATAAAGGTGGACACGCCCATGTTGAAAAGTGCCCCGGCCACAAAGAAAAGTGGCAATATGGGATACACAAAGGCGTAGAGCATACTCAGGATCAGCACGATGGTGGTGGATAGCCCGAACAGGTAGAATTTACTTTCAAAGTATTCCTTGATCGATATCTGGCGGACGCGTAGGTAGTCAAAAAAACTGCTTTCCCAGGCCAGCATGAACTGTCCGTAATTGATCATGAACAATCCCGTAGTGAATACACTGACAAAAATGGCGATCCCCATCTTGTTCTCCAGGCCGTCCTGTAGAACGATCAGAGGATACAAAAGGAAAAAAATACTCATGGTCGCCATTACCCGCGGGCGTTTGTTGCGACGGATAAGCTGCAGGTCGAGTTGGATCAGCCGGCCGATCTTGCCGAAGCGGCCCAGCCAGTCAAGGCTTCCCGAATTACTGGCCTCCTCTTTGTCGCTGCGAATGAGTTTATCCAGATAGATATTGCTGTAGAACAGGCGGTATAAAAGATAAACCAGGGTCACGAATACCGACAGAGGCAATAACAGCCCCCAGGTATTCCGGGCGGTCCAGTCCATCCAGCGGCCAAAAGATTCCGAAAAGGGTAAAACGCCCTGAAAATCGAACCAGGCGATCGTCAGGATCCCCACCACAAGTCCGATCGCCGCCAGCGGACGGATCATGAATGATCGCTTCAGCAGGATGGCCAGGCAATGATTGATGAAGACCAGCAACCCGCAGAGCGCCAGCCAGGCCCAGGCGGCTAGACCCAGACTGGGAATGACTGCCTTAAACATAAAGGGCACCAGGAATAAAAAGGGCAGCAGGTTGAAAAAATTGGGAAACGACTTGGCCAGCAGGTAATAAACGAGCCGGGACCGCCGGATCGGCAGGAGCATAAAGGATTTTACGGACGTGACCGGCATATTCTGCATAAAGAAACGCATGATCAGGTCGTATACCAGATAGTACAGGAAAAAGCGGTTGAACACCTGTATGGGGTCCGCATCGGGATAAAAATGCATCAAAAATTTATCCAGGAAGAAACCCAATGCCAGAAAATTCAGCATTAGGTAAAGCGCCAGCAGGATCAGCACAACATTGATGCCGATACTTTTTTGCCAGAATGGAGAGCGGATCCTTGAAAGGATATCCAGTGAAAGTAATTTTCTAAACATAAGCAGATGATTGCGAAACAGCTTGCTCAAAATAAAGCAAAACCGTTCAATGCGACTGCATTTTCTACGGAAGTAAGGGTTTGGTCGACCGCGCGTAGCGCGAATCTGCTAATTTAGTGTTTATCTTGAGACATCAATATTTCACTCAATCTTTAGTTTATGTTCAAACAAGCTTTATGGTTTTTAGGCGCGATCTTACTCCTGGCTGCCTGCCAGCCGGAGACGCCCACGGAGGAGGCAGTGGCCACTCCGGGTCTGCAGATCAGCTACATGGATACGACCGTCAGTCCCGCCCAGGATTTCTTTAAGTTCGTGAACGGGCAATGGCTGGAAACGACCGAGATCCCGGCCGACCGGGGGAGCTGGGGCAGCTTCAACGAATTGCGGAAAGCGACCAGCGACCAGGTCCTCACCGTACTGAAGGGAGCCATGACCGGAGATACTTACTCGCCGGGTTCCGATCAGGCCAAAGCTGCTGATTTTTATCAGACGGCCATGGACACGACCCATCTGGACGGTCTGGGCATCGAGCCGCTACGCTCCGAACTGGAACAGATCGATGCCATCAAAAATAAGGAGGATCTTTCTGCCTACCTTATCGCTTCCGCTCCGCTGCAGCACAATGCGCTGTTTGGGATGGGCATCTTCTCGGACCTCAACAACAGCAGCCGCAATGCGGCCTATCTGGGGGCCGGCAGCCTCGGACTACCCGAACGGGAATACTATATGAAAAGCGATGATGAATCCAAAGCGCTGCAGCAAAAATATCGCGATCACGTAGCGCGGATGTTACAATTCCTGGACTATGATGCCGATAAGGCCGCCCGGGCGGCAGAGCAGATCTACGAATTGGAATACCAGTTGGCGGAAGCCCGGATGACCAAGGAGGAAAGTCGAAATCCTCTGCGAAGCAATAATCCGCGCTCCATCGATCAGATCGCCGAACTGAGCCCGGCTTTCGACTGGCATGCCTACCTGGAAGGTATCGGTGCCGGATCGGTGGATACCATCATCGTTTCGGACCTGGATTACTTTAATGCCCTGAGTAAGGTCATGACCGATACCGATGTGGAAACGCTGAAGGATTACGTAAAATGGACGGAATTCAAAGAGGCGGCTCCTTATCTGTCGACGGAGATCGACCAGGCCAATTTCGATTTTTACGGTAAGGAACTGAGCGGTACGGAACAAATGCGTGACCGCTCCGAACGGGTACTCGACAATGCCAACGGGGTGATCGGAGAAGCCATCGGTAAACTGTACGTAGATGCTTACTTTCCGCCGGAAGCCAAACAGGCCGCAGAGGAAATGGTCGAAAATATCAAGATCGCTTTCGGCGAACGCATCAAGCAACTGGACTGGATGAGCGAAACGACGAAGGAAAAAGCCCTGGAAAAGCTGAGTACTTTCAAAGTTAAGATCGCCTATCCGGATGAATGGAAAGATTATTCGGACCTCAACATCCAGAGTGTGGCGGAAGGCGGTTCCTACCTGGGGAATATGATCAACGCAACGCGCTGGAACTGGGAGCGGGATCTGGCCAAGATCGGGAAACCCGTAGATAAGAGCGAGTGGTTTATGTCGCCCCAGATCGTCAACGCTTATTACAATCCGCTATTTAATGAAATTGTATTTCCGGCCGCCATACTGCAGCCGCCCTTCTACAATTATAAAGCTGATGCCGCCGTCAACTACGGTGGGGTAGGGGCCGTGATCGGGCATGAGATCTCCCACGGGTTTGACGACCAGGGAAGCCGGTTTGACGCCGAAGGTAACCTGAAGAACTGGTGGACCGACGAGGACCGCGCTAATTTTGAAGCCCGGGCCAAAAAGCTGGTCGATCAATACAGCGGCTACGAACCGCTGGAAGGCGTGAATGTCAACGGCGCCTTTACGCTGGGGGAAAATATCGGTGATCTGGGTGGACTGAACGTCGCTTACGACGGTCTGCAGCGCCACCTGGAAGAACACGGAGATCCCGGTCTGATCGATGGCTTCACACCGGAACAACGCTTCTTTATTTCCTGGGGCACCATCTGGCGCGGGAAATATCGCGATGATGCCCTGAAGACGCTGATCAATACCAATCCGCATTCACCGGGTATGTACCGGGCGATCGGGCCGGTGTCGAACATGACGGCTTTTTACGAGGCTTTTGATATCGAGGATGGAGATCCGCTTTTCCGGCCGGACAGCCTGCGGGTGAAGATCTGGTAGGTGAGGTAGGTTGATCGTCAGCCGGTATTCCGATCGAATACCGGCTGACGAATACCTTATTGATTCCGTCCCCGGGCCCACTGCAATACCTGCTGGGTGGGCTGGGTAGCTACATCTGCCGGTAGATTGAGCAATTCCCGGTTGAGCATATCGATGGCGACGGCCGAGCGGTTCGCGTCGGTTTTACGCAGTACAATAAAGCGATTATTCCGGGCGTTGGCGGCAATCGTCGTATTAATGTCCTGCGGAGTAGGGTAGAGGGCATTGATGGAATACTCCTCCGTATTGCGGTTGTAGGCAGGTAGCGTTAGCTGCACCTTACCGTCGCTGGATGAAAAAGCGAATAAAGGAACGTATTCCGTTTCGGTGGTTTTGAATTCGGCGATGGGCAGAATGGCCGCGGGAGCATCCGCATTATCCAGATCAAAGGCAAAGGTGCCTTCGTCTTCGGCAAATCCGATCAGATAATTTTCCCACACTTCCAAACGGAGAATATTACCGCTCTGAGCGTCCTCGGACGCCCGCGCACTCAGGTATTGCGGCTCCAGCGGCGGGAGCAGGCGTTGGTTACCCACATCGTATATATATATGGTGCGGGCACCGCGTATGCCTACGAGGTCACTTTCGTTATTATAGGTGATCTCGGCCAGGAAATAGGGGAAATCCGGACTGACATTGACCGGGAGTACCTCCCGGGCAACTTGTTCGCAGGTTTCCGTATTGTAAATTTCCAGTACCCGGTGACTGGCGCCGAAATTATCATCAAATGTGGTGGAATCCGCCGTGATGGCAATAAGCGTATTGGCTTCCCTTACCCATAACTGATTTCCATCCAGCACTTCATTGCTAATGGTGCAATCGTGGCTGGCGGGAAGTTCCATGGAGGGCACGTTGGTGTCGGTCATGCCGGTGGTATCCGATCCGTTTGGGTCGTCACCGTTAACCGTATCGCCGGAAGTTTCGCCTCCGCAGGCAGCAAGCAGGGAGATCGAAAGGTAAACGAGAAGCATTTTTAGTGCACGCATGTTTTGCTTTTTTTGGGGAAAGGAATAAAGGTAGGAAAAATTTTCCCTCTGCTGTTTGTCCGGCAAATCTAATAATAAAATACAAGCTCCGATTTAATTACGAAATAATTCGTATTAAAACTTGCTTGTCTGAAAAATTAAACCTACGTTTGTAATACGAAACAATTCGTAATTAAATTTTAAACATGTCAGGATCTTCATTTTCCCGCCCCACCGAAGGGGAATTAGCGATACTACAGGTGCTCTGGGCGAACGGTCCGAGTACGGTGCGGTTCATCAACGACGAACTGAACCAAGAGGTGGGCGACGGGCGCGAGATCGGGTATACCACTACCCTCAAACTCATGCAGCTGATGCTGGAAAAACACCTGCTGGCCAGGGATACCAGTCAGCGGACGCATGTGTACCGGGCGCTTATTTCCGAAGAGGAAACCCGCCAGCGTCTGCTGGATAAATTTGTAAACACCACCTTTCGGGGATCTGCCATGGATCTGGTCATGCAGGCACTCGGCAATCACGATGCTTCGCAGGAAGAACTCGCTGCCATTAAAGCATTGATCCAAAAAATGGAAGACGAACAGGAGTAATGCAGTTTGCGGAGTATTACCGGAAATCCGGCACCGCCCTGCAGGATCCCACTCGCTGTAAAAAATAAAAATATGAATCTGATCGAATACGCTTTACCCGGAGAATGGATCAATGCCCTTGGCTGGACGGTCCTGCATTCCTTCTGGCAGGCCGCCGTGATCGCGCTGATCGTGGGCGTACTGCTCTACCGCATGCCGCAACAGCCGGCAGGGCGACGATACTGGGTAGCTCATCTGGGGTGGTTTTCCATCATCATCTGTGCGGTGATCACCTTTTTTACCTATTACCATCCGGAGGACAGCACAGCTCTGGCAACAATGACCCGACTGACTCCTGAGGGCGAAGTGGCAACACTGTCTTCGCCCTCACTCCTGGAGTCTTACCTTCATATACTCGATGAATATTTCAACCGCCATCTTCCCCTGATCGTCAGCCTTTGGGCTATGGGCATGGTTATTTTCCTGCTCCGATTCCTGGGAGGCCTGATCTTCCTCCAGCACCTCCGCTCGTACAAAGTACAGCCGATGTCCGCTGAGTGGGAGGCCAAAGTGAAAGCGATTAGCCGCCAGCTGGGCCTGAACCGGCCGGTGCAGCTACTCGAATCCGCTCTGGTGAAGGTCCCCATGGTGATCGGCTGGATGAAACCGGCCATCCTTTTACCGATTGGAGCTTTGAACGCGTTAAGCCCCCAACAGGTAGAAGCGATCCTGGCCCACGAACTGGCGCACATCAGGCGGCACGATTATCTGTTGAATCTCATCCGTTCGTTAGTGGAAGTGCTGTTCTATTTCAATCCGGCCGTCTGGTGGCTTTCCGCCCAGATCCGGACCGAACGTGAGCACTGCTGCGACGACATGGCACTGGAAGTATGTGGAGACTCTTTATCCTACGTCCGTGCCCTGGTGGCCCTGCAGGAGTTGAGCCGAAGACCGGGCATCGGTCTGGCGATGACCTTTGTGAGATCCAAACCGGAATTGCTGAATCGGGTACGGCGTATCTTGAAACAACCAAAAGATAAATCAGACCTGATGGAAAAACTAGTAATCACCTGCCTGTTATTAATCACGCTGTCCTTTACGCTACTGAGCGCCGGCCTGCCGGAAGAACCGACAGCGGACACCCAAACGAAGGCCACCGCAGCGGAGGCCAAAATTCATGTAGAGCTGCTATCCGACGAAACGGAGCCTATTCTGGAACTTCACCTGACGGAGGAAGATCACGTAAATGTGATCGCTGAGGGCACCCACAGAATTGTTGAACTGAAGCTGGATACCATTCCCCGGGGAACGACCCATCTGCAAATGACCAAAGGGGGAAAGGCCTACGACGTAAGGATCAAGAATAATAAGATCCAGGAACTGTCCATTGACGGAAAACAGATCCCCGAAAAAGATCTGGCCAACTACTACGATGTAGTACAGGAACTCCTGGATGATGTACCGCCGCCACCATCGCCTCCCGTGCCGGCCCCGGCCCCCGTAGCGGTTCCGGCTCCGCCCGCACCTCCGGCGCCACCGGCCCCGGTCAGCCCGGTACGTGAAGGAGATATACCCGTGCCGGCTCCACCCACTCCGCCCACACCTGCTGGCGCATCTGTGAGCCCACCAGCGCCACCCGCTCCGCCGGCACCACCGGCTCCGGTGCAACGGATCAAACTGGAAAAACCGGTGAAGGGAGAAGGAGGGACTTCCATGTTCTTCTACCGGACAGACCAGGGCAATACCGAAAAGGAAGGGAATGCATCCCACTATGTATGGCGGTCGGCCGGTGATGAAAAAGCCAGCGCTTCCGTATGGGTTTCCCAGGATCAAAACGTGCTACTGGAAGATGAGGTAGTAGTGGTACGGATCCACGAAAATGACATCGTTCCCGAGCCCGGAGAAAATGTGGTCATTGAGGTAATGGCCGATGTGGAGACGCCGGGCACCAGCGAGGTAGTCGTTGCCAACGGCTTTCAGTTCCGGGAAGAAGCGCCCAATACCTTTTACCGGCGGGCGGCTGTCCACCAGCAAAGCCTCCATAACAACTGGCAGAAAGAGCTGGAAAAGAGTATGTATTCCGAACGACTGCTGGACCCGAAAAAAGGCAATCGGGTGGAGATCTCCGGTGATCGCCTGCTGATCAATGGAAAGGAGCAATCCCCGGCCACCCACAAGAAATACCTGCGTCTGTTGCAGGAGTCGCTCGATCAGCCGCTGGACGAGGATGCGATGTATTTCTTCAACTGGCAGACGACCGGTCAACAACTGGAATAGGCGCGGCCACGGCTGCCCGCAACCGAACAATCGGAATTATTTAATTCACCTTATATTGGAGTATATTTCAAATAAAAAAGCATTTACCATATGAGATCTTTTAGACTAATTACGCTCGGAAGCCTGGTGCTTAGCTTTCTATTGGTCGCCAATTTTAGCTACGGCCAGCAAAAGCAGGACAAGCAAAAGGAGGAATCTCCCAAAAAAGTCATCATCATCAAAAAGGCGAAGGATGGCGAAATTAAAACCGAGCGGATCGTGACCGACGGAGAAGAATTACACGAGATCCGTCTGGACGGCCAGGATGGCAAAGTGATCGTGAAAGAGATCGAAGGAGATGGCGAAAAACAGATCAAAGTGATCGTCAATCCGGATGTAGACGGAGTGGAAGTAGAGCAGAATGTGGATGTCCAGATCGAAACGATCAATGGTGAAAAACACGTGAATGTAAAAGTGATGCCGCTGAACGGCGAAGCGAAGACCTTTGTATGGAAAGGAGAGGGAGAGATCCCGGCGGATGTACGCGAAAAGCTGGAAGCCGACGGCATCTTCATCCACGAATCCGGCGAAAATGAACTGGATGGCGAGAACATCTTCTTCTACCGCGGCGATGATACCGGAAACTTTGAGTGGAACAGCATCGATGACGAGGGAGGTCCCTTCCTGGGCGTGACCAGCGCCGTGGAAAGCAAAGTAACCGTTGTCGTTGATGAAAACGGAGAAACCCAGACCGTCGACACTTCCGGTGAAGAAGAAGACGTGGACGGAGTGCGGATCGGTGAAGTCATCGAGGGCAGTGCTGCCGCCGAAGCGGGACTGAAAGAAGGAGACATCCTGAAAGCTATTGACGGCCGGCAGTTGGAGGATTTCAATGATCTGGTGGACTTCATGAAGGACGCCGAGATCGGCCAGAAAGTAAACCTGAGCTACGAGCGCGACGGCCAGCTGAATACCGCGGAAGCGACCCTGCAGGAACGTCAGGCAGGAATGGGCCAAAACGTGATCATCGAAAGAATCATTGAAAATGGCGACAAGGAAGGGAATGCCTTCTTTTTCCGCACGGAAGACGGAGATGGCGCCAAACTGCACCAGCGGCACAAGATCGTTGTGATCACCCGCGGCGATTCAAGCGAAGATGCTCAGGAAGGAGAAGCAACGTTCTTCGAAGAGGATCTGCCCGAAGTGGAACTCAAAAGAGACCTGGACCTACGGAACTATAAACTATTCCCGAACCCTACGGACGGCAATCTCCAACTGCGTTTCCAGGCGGATGCCCTTCCGACCGAGATCAAGATCAGCGACCTCAACGGGAAGCAAATGTACCGCGAAAGACTGAATCAGTTTGACGGCGCTTACGATCAGCGTATTGATCTGACGGATCTGCCCGCCGGCTCGTTCATCCTCACCATCGAACAGGCCGATAAAGTTTATACCGAACAGATTATTCTGAAGTAAGAACGGACCTGTTAATTAATGCCTGGAGTACAGTATGTAGTGCTGAACATTGAAAATTAATTAAAGCTTGGATTCACCGCAAAGGCGCCAAGCCGCTAAGTTTTTGTGATCTTGCCTCAGGCAAGATCACAAATCTTGGCGTTCTCAACTGTGAAGACCGCTCCCGGCACGGGCCTGTTTGAGAAGGACTTTAGAAAATTTGCAATGCAAATTTTTCAAAGAAGACAGCCCTAAATCTTTGCGACTTAGCGCCTTTGCGGTGAAAATCCAGTCACTTCTGGTTATCGATCATTAACAATTAATGTTCTTCCCTAGAAACCGTACTCCTGGCATTATTTTTTGGCCTCCTCCTGCCTACCTATCCAGCCATTGTTTGAAATCGGGCACCCGGTCGCGGCTCACAATAGCTTCCAGATCCTGCCGGGGCAGGATATCCAGTTTCAGCCTTCCATTAAAATAAGTATGAATGCGGTGGATCGCCTCCAGATGGAGGATGATCTTGCGATTGATCCGGAAAAAATCGCGGGGTGAAAGTACCTGTTCGAGTTGGTCCAGTGAAAAATCTACCAGATGTTTTTTGTTCTCGTTCGTTATGGCGTAGACCAGGCTTTCTTCCGAAAAGAAATAACGCACGTCGGCGGTACGCAGGTAGATCAGTTGCTGGCCGACTTTGATCAGAAAACGCTCCTTATAGTCCGGTTCGGTGAGGGCATTTTTTAGCTGATGCAGTATGGCCGGTGAAAGAGCAGGGGCCTGCTGGTAGATGTTTTCGTACTTATCCAGGGCCGCCGAGAGCTCTTCGGGATCGATGGGTTTCAGGAGATAGTCGATACTGTTGACCTTAAATGCACGGAGCGTATACTGGTCAAAAGCCGTGGTGAAAATGACCGGCGTCTGCACTTCTACAGCGTTGAAAATGTCAAAACTGAGACCGTCAGCCAATTGGATATCCATAAAAATAAGGTCGGGCGGAGCCGTTCCGGATCGTAAAAAATCAACCGAAGATTCGATGCTGTCCAGCGCAGAAAGTAGTTGAGCCTGGGGCCTGATTTTCTGGATCAGTTTTGCCAGTTGCTTGGCCGCCGGCTGCTCGTCTTCTATGATCAGAATTTGCATTTTTGTGATTTGGAAAACCAGGGGAAAAATACCGAAAGCAATACTTTAACCGTACCGATCGAACCGAAATTTTCTCCAGTAAGACCGAAAAGGTAAATTTAATAAGAAAAAAAGTTTACGAAAAAATGTCACATAAAAAATAAAATACAGTTTTAATTGAATGTTCATTTCATATATGGTGATATATAATTTTTAATAAGTTGATATATAGCATCATTTGAATTTAAATATATTTAATATTAAAACTGATGATATAATTTCCTTTTGAGTAGTAAAAAGTTGATTTTTTTCTATGTCACAAATGGCGATAAAATCAAGAAAAAAACAAATGGAAAAAAATGTTTATCTTATATTTGCCCGTAACACATATCCCCCCTTACAGTAGCAAAGATGTTTTTGCATCAGATCTTGCTACCCTCAAAAGAGTTACAATATAATTTAAACAAGCCGATAAAGTACGTCAATCGATTATACCGATTGGCTTCAAAATTGCTGATTGCTCCCCCCTTATCAGCGACAATTACTATAGAGTAAACAACACACTTAATTTTTTTGGGTAACGAACACTATGAACGAGCTTTTTCCTTTTCAACTGCTTTTCCGGTCAGTGATCTGATTACTGATCAATTTAAAAAAGCCTGCCAGGGAAAGTAAGTTCCTGATTAACCCACCTCCGCAAAACACATTACTATTTGGTAATCAATCGGTTATTGGTTGCCACTAGATTGCTGTGTCTTCTACTGACGAGCTTTGCTCTCAGGCGTCAACGGTATCGTTGTCTGCCGGAGAGGCTGCACCCGTTTGTGGTATTTACAATAGAAAGTAGGCTAAATAGGTACAACACTGACAATAATCTTACGCTATATGCACCAGGTACACTCTACTACCAACGTTCTAACCAATAGTCTGTCTCTTAAACACCCATTGCGCTTCGCGCTTTATGGCGTTCTCTTCTTTGCCGGACTATTAACTTCCAATTTCTCTTATGCTGAGAATGATCCCGGGGCTTCCGAGCTCTCCTCCGAAATGGACGAAGGGGTTATTCTGATCCCGGGCAGTCGTTCCGCCGGATACGGGGGAGATGCTCAGTCGATGATCTTCCGGGAAGCCAATGTGCTGACCGGGAACTGTGTCGGTCAGGTCTCCAACTTTACCGGGCACTACGGCTACTCCGCCATCGGGAATACCGAAAATGCCGGGGAAGCCTCCAACTGTGGAGTTGCTTCCAATACCACCAGCCGGTACCTGAATATTCCCGCCGGGTCGACGATCTCGGCGGCTTATCTGTATTGGTCGGGCAGTACCTATTACAACAACGGCATCTATGTAGACCAGTCGGTAACGCTCAACGGCACTACCGTAAATGCGAACAAGACCTGGACGGAGACGATCGTCAACGGTGGACAGTATCAGGATTACTACGGTGCTTATGCCAATGTAACCAATCTGGTTTCCGGCTCGGGCAATTACTCGGTGAGTAGCCTGTACTGGTACAACCAGGGAATGGTTTGTGCCTCCTACAGTGCTTACGGCGGATGGGCCATGGTGGTGGTGTATGAGAACGGCGGCGAGCCGGAAAGAAGCATCACGGTGTACGATACCTTCAACGGGGTGTGGGGCAACGGATCGAATTTTGATCAGTACGATGATTTCTGTAGTCCGAATATTGCCGATTGCAGCGAAAACTATGAATTGACGGCCATCACCTGGGAAGGAGATAACTACAAGGGAGAGTACACCTACATCAACGGTACCTACATGGGGGATAACCGCCTGGCCGGATACAACTCCTTCGACGGTACCTCCAATTACAATCTGGATATTGATCGTTACGATCTGAACGGGATCATTTCCTCTTCCGATAACCAGTTCTCGTACCGGGTGCATTCCTACCAGACCGGCAACGCCTGGGAGTTTCACATTTCCAATGTATTTATCTTACAGTACGATATTTCTTCCTCCATTGTAGTGGATGCGGGATCTGATGTAGAGATCTGTAATCAGGACGAAGCGGTGCTGACCGCCAACGTGAGTGGAGCGGAAACCTGTGCCGCACCGGGAGAATCGGACTGTAATCACTCCCTGGAGACTTACGGTGGATACGTAGAGAATCCATCGGATGCGGCTTATTGCGGCTCCGGGGCTGGCGCTAAACTCTGGACCCGCAGTGGCCAGGGTACTTCTTTTGTGACCATCGATTTCGAAAAAGAGGTAGCTGCCGGCACGGAGATCTGTGTGAATATGAGGCTGGAGCACTGTTCGAATACTACTTCGGGTTCTTCCAGTGCCAAGATCCAGTCCGCTTCGGCCAGCGGCAGCTTCGTGAATGTTGCCAGCAATGTAGGTTTTTCATCTACCAGCTACAGCGAATACTGCTATACGCTCGGAAGCGACACGCGTTACGTCAGAGTGATCGACAATGGGCAATGTGCCTTCCGGGTGGATTATGTACGCTTCATCACGCAGGGGGCTACTACCAATGGCGTTACCTACGCCTGGTCCGGCCCCGGCATCGTTAGTGGTTCTAATGCATCTTCAATCACCGTTAACCAATCAGGCACCTATTCCGTAACGGCAACGGACTGCTACGGCTGCCAGTCGACCGATCAGGTGCAGGTGACCATCAATGCGCAACCGACGCTGGTTTGCGAAAGCTACACCAAGGACTACGGTTGGGTGATCGAGGATGACTGCCACGTAGATATCTGCGAAGGAGAGTATTTAAAACTGAGTGTAAACCCGAATATTTCCAATGTAGTTTGGTCCGGACCCAACGGCTTCTCCGTTATCGGAAATGATGCGCTGATCTCGGGCAGTATCACTACGGCTGCGTCCGGTGATTATACGGCTACCCTGACGGATGGGAACGGTTGTACGGCCTCCACGGTGATCAGTGTGAATGTAGAAGCGCTTCCGGATGTGACGGTAAGTACCACGGATGCCAACTGTAATGATAGCTTTGGTTCCATTACTTTTTCCTTTCCCGATAATCCGGATCGCACTAAGATTGAATTCAGTCTGGACGGTGGTAGTACTTATCCCTACAATGTATCGGATATAGATGGCTCCTTCACTGTCGATAATCTGACTCCCGGCGATTACGCCGTTTGGACCCGCTGGGGAAATGATGAATGCCCGTTGCACCTGGGTACCGCAACGATCGGTTCCAATCTGGACGGTTGCGAAGATTTTAATAACCCTATTTTCAATGATTGTGGTAGCGGCAAGGTAATAGACGTGCAGGCAGCGGGCCTGATCAACAGCACAACGAACTGTGTGACGATTAATAATACTTCCGGAATGCTCCGGGTACTGGCGGAAGTGTGGATCGAGGAATCCGATTGTACCAGCGGTTATCCGACCTTTATTACCATGACTGCCGACGGTTCCGATTCAAAAACCGTGCAGGGGACTAATGTCAACCAGGTTACCGGAAGCTCTACCATGGAGCGTATCTACCGGGCGGAATTCTCCGGCACCGTATCTCAGATCTGTCTGGATGGCCTGAGCGGTTGCGCTGCTTCCAGTATTGCGCTTTACATCGAACGGGTTTCCGATAACGGTTCCTCGGCATTTCAGCCTTTAAATCAGGAATTGTACCGGGGCAGCTCGGCCGATGATTGTATTACCGAAATGCTCCAGATTGGTGGCGGTGATGTTGCCCGGGACATCAAGGTCAGCGTACCCATCCACGAAAAAGATAACAGCCGGACCGTAAGTGTTTCGGTAAAAGTAAAAAACAATTCTAATCAGGTACTGGCGAGTGATTCGCAGGTGTTCAGCACCGCTAACGCCGGCTCCGAAGCAGCGCTGTACGAAATGACCCTGGCGAACGTGCCGGGAACTGGTACCAATGTAGAAGTTACGGTTTGTTCCCCTTACCCCGGAGGAGATTCCTTTGGGGTTGGTGCGGTAGTCGTTTCTTCGAATGAAGGTTGTGTAAGCTGCGATCTGGCAGCTTCCTTATCCGATCTGGAAGTCTGCGAAGGTGACCTGGTTACCCTGACGCCAACCGTTTCGGGCGGAACCGGCGCTTTGTCCTATTTATGGTCAACCGGTGCGACTACTCCTTCTATTGAAATTACCGCGAATGCGGATATGGATTACAGTGTCACGGTAACGGATAACCAAAATTGTAAGGCGATCGCCCAGTCTCATGTAGAAGTGAGAACCGGTCAGATCCTGCAGTTGGCCATTTTTGATCTTGACAATGGAGTTGTATTTGAAGAACTCATTGACGGGAAGGTCTATACGCCGAGCAACCTGCCGACCAATTTCAATATTCAGGCGGTGGTCAACGGAGAAGTAGCCAGTGTACGCTTCATGTTGAGCGGCGCCGCTACCGATACCCATATCGAAAATGCCGATCCTTATCGCTATCGGGGAGACAATAATGCCCTGAACCTGGCTGATGGGGATTACACCATCAAGGCCGAGATCTTCAGTGCAGATAATGCCGGCGGTATTTCCTGCGATTCCAGAACCGTTGACTTCACCATTCAGAACTGTGATCTGATCGTTGATGCGGGCGAAGATATCGAGATCTGTAACGGGGATGAAACGGTACTCATTGCCAGTACAACGGGAGCGGAAACCTGTAACACTTCCGGCGAGTCGGATTGTAACCACGTACTGGCCAATTATGGCGGCTGGGTGGAAAATCCGCACGATGCGGCTTACTGTGGTTCGGGCTACGGGGCTAAACTATGGACCCGGAGCGGAGAGGGCACCTCATACGTGACCATCGACCTCGGGCAAACCCTCAGTGCCGGAACGCAGATCTGCGTAAGTATGAAATTGGAGCACTGTTCCAATACCTCTTCCAATTATTCCAACGCCAAAATTCAGGCTTCCACCAGCTCCAATACCGGATTCTCTAATCTCACGGCTAGCGAAACCTTCTCTTCCACCAGTTACTCCGAATACTGCTATACACTGAGTGGGAACGCGCGCTACATCCGGGTGATCGATAACGGAAACTGTGCCTTCCGGGTGGATTATGTACGCTACGAAACGGTAGGTTCTTCCGACAATACCATCACTTATGCCTGGAGCGGCCCCGGGATCGTAGGACCAAGTGATCAAATGACGATCACCGTAAACCAATCCGGTATCTATACGGTGACGGCTACGGATTGCTCCGGCTGTACCTCTACGGATGAGGTGAATGTAACCATCAATCAGGGACCGGATCTGGTTTGTGAAAGCTATACTATTGAAACCGGTTGGGTAGTTGAAGAAGATTGCGCGGTAACGGTCTGTGAAGGGCAATACCTGATGCTGAGTGTCAACCCGCAGGTTTCCAGTGTAGTCTGGTCGGGCCCCAATGGGTACTCGGCTACCGGCAATGATGCATTGATCTCCGATAATATTACTCCTGAGTTTGCCGGAGATTATACAGCCACTTTGACGGATGAAAACGGCTGTACCGGTTCCACGGTTATTACCGTGATCGTAAATGAAACGCCCGATGTGACGGTCGCTTCCACGAATCCGCTTTGTGGCCTTATCAACGGTACCATAACCTTCACTTTTGCCAATAATCCCAATTATACCGATATACAATTTAGTCTGGACGGTGGGTTGACCTATCCGTACACCACTACGGATATCTTAGGCATTTTCACCGTGTCCAACCTGGCCACAGGTACTTATGATCTCTACGCTCGCTGGGGCAACGAAGATTGCCCGGTAGATCTGGGTACCGTGGAACTGAGCAATGTAGACGGTCCGACCCTGACGGCGGTCGCCACCAATGTAGAATGCTTCGGTGAAGCTACGGGAAGTATCGATCTGACCGTTAGCAACGGTACGGCTCCTTTCGATTTTGCCTGGAGCAACGGAGCTGTTACGGAGGATCTGGTGAACGTTCCGGCCGGAAATTATACGGTCACCGTCACGGACGATAATGGCTGTACGGCTACTCTGAATAAAACGATCACCCAACCGGATGAGATCGTTATAGAATTTACCACTACCCAGGCCGATTGCGGTTTGAGTAATGCAACCGCCACGGTTGAAGTAAACGGTGGTACGCCGGGCTACACCTATCTGTGGAGCAACGGCGAGACCAGCGATATGCTCTCCGGACTCGCGGCCGGCGAATACACCGTGACGGTTACCGACGCCAGCGGATGTACGGCGGAAAATAGCGTTGTCGTAGCTGAAGACAATGCGATCGATGTTACTGCGGCAGCCTCCCTCTTACAAATTTGCGCCGGAGAAAGCACGATTATTAGTTCGAGTGTGATCGGAGGTGTTGGTCCCTACACCTATGCCTGGAGTACAGGGCAGGATACCGAAAGCTTCACGGACAACCCAACGGTCACGACTACCTACGAAGTAACCATCACCGATCAGAACGGCTGTTTCGGAATTGACCAGGTGACCGTTACGGTTACGCCTTTACCCGAAACCAATGCCGGACCCGATGCGATCATTTGCGCCGGCGAAAGTATCCTGATCGGTGGAAATCCGGTAGGCCCTCAGAATGCGACCTATGTCTGGTCGAATGGTCAGAGCGGGACCATTAAATTGAATGGCGCCAATCTGGATTTCGGCCAGATTACCGTTAGCCCGCTGGAGGAAACAACCTACTCGGTGACGGTTACCAAAGATGGCTGTTCTAATGTAGACGAGGTGACCATCAGCGTGGACGAAGTAATTGCCGATGCCGGTGATGATGTAGAAATATGCGCATCGGAAGAGGCTGTACTGACCGCGACGGGTGGAGCTACCTATCTATGGAGCACCGGAGAGACTACTGCGGAAATTACCGTTACCCCCTTGGCCACCACTACCTACTTCGTCACCGTCACCAGCGGTGAAGGCTGTGAAGATGTGGATGAAGTAGTCGTGACGGTACTCGAACCGCCGGTAGTCGTGCTGGATGGTGGTGCTCCAATCTGTAGCGGACAGACTACCACGCTGACGCCGGATGTTTCCGGGGGCACTCCTTTCTATACTTACGAATGGAGTACCGGTGCTGTTACCTCTTCCATTGAGGTCGATCCGGAGGTTACCACGGAATACTCGGTAACCGTTACCGATAGTAAAGGATGTGTTGCCACTGCAACGGCTACCGTTACGGTAGATGGGAATGCCTGTGCTTCCTTAGGTGACTTTGTTTGGGAAGATCTGGATGGCGACGGTGTGCAGGATCCGGGCGAACCGGGAGTTCCCGGCGTGACGGTTAACCTGAAAGACGAGAATGGCAATGTGATCGATAATACGACCACCGCTGCCGATGGCTCCTATAGCTTTACGGAGCTTATTCCCGGTACGTATTCTGTACAGTTCACGGACTTGCCGGCTGGCTTCAGCTTCACCGATCTGAATGCGGGTGGAGACGAGGCCTTAGACAGTGATGCCGATCCAGCAATGAACGGCATGACCGAAACGGTCACCCTGGAATCCGGCGATAACTACCCGGACCTGGATGCGGGTATTCTGCAAGGCGCTTCTCTGGGTGACTTCGTGTGGGAAGACCTGGACGGCGACGGCGTACAAGATCCGGGCGAACCGGGCGTTGGCGGCGTGACCGTTAATCTGAAAGACGAGAACGGCAACGTGATCGACAATACGACCACGGCTGCCGATGGTTCCTATAGCTTCACGAATCTGGAGCCGGGCACGTACTCCGTACAATTTACCGACCTGCCAGCTGGCTTCAGTTTCACCGATCTGAATGTGGGTGGAGACGAAGCGCTGGATAGCGATGCCGATCCGGCAATGAACGGTATGACCGAAACGGTCACCCTGGAATCCGGCGATAACTATACCGACTTAGACGCGGGTATCCTCGAAGGCGCTTCTCTGGGCGACTTTGTCTGGGAAGACCTGGACGGCGACGGCGTACAAGATCCGGGCGAACCGGGTGTTGCCGGTGTGACCGTTAATCTGAAAGACGAAAACGGCAACGTGATCGATAATACGACCACTGCTGCCGATGGCTCCTATAGCTTCACCAACCTGGAGCCGGGTACTTATTCCGTACAATTCACGGATCTGCCGGCTGGCTTTAGCTTCACCGATCTGAATGCGGGTGGAGACGAAGCGCTGGACAGCGATGCTGATCCGGCAATGAACGGGATGACGGAGACGGTCACCCTTGAATCCGGTGATAACTACACCGACTTAGACGCCGGTATCTTGGAAGGCGCTTCTCTGGGCGACTTTGTCTGGGAAGACCTCGACGGCGACGGCGTACAGGATCCGGGCGAACCGGGCGTTGGCGGTGTCACGGTTAATCTGAAAGACGAGAACGGCAACGTGATTGATAATACGACCACTGCTGCCGATGGCTCTTATAGCTTTACCAACTTGGAACCGGGCACCTACTCCGTACAATTCACGGATCTGCCGGCTGGCTTCAGTTTCACCGATCTGAATGCGGGTGGAGATGAAGCGCTGGACAGCGATGCCGATCCGGCAATGAACGGCATGACGGAGACCGTAACCCTGGAATCCGGCAATAACTATACTGACTTAGACGCCGGAATCCTCGAAGGTGCAAGCCTGGGTGATTTTGTCTGGGAAGACCTGGACGGCGACGGCGTACAGGATCCGGGCGAACCGGGCGTTGCCGGTGTGACCGTTAATTTGAAAGACGAGAACGGCAACGTGATCGATAATACGACGACTGCTGCCGATGGTTCTTATAGCTTTACCAACTTGGAACCGGGTACGTACTCCGTGCAATTCACGGATCTGCCGGCTGGCTTCAGCTTCACCGATCTGAATGCCGGTGGAGACGAAGCCCTGGATAGTGATGCCGATCCGGCGATGAACGGCATGACGGAGACCGTAACCCTGGAATCTGGCGATAACTATCCGGACCTGGATGCGGGTATCCTGCAGGGCGCCTCTCTGGGCGACTTTGTCTGGGAAGACCTGGATGGCGACGGTGTACAGGATCCGGGCGAACCGGGAGTTGGCGGCGTTACTGTCAATCTGAAAGACGAGAACGGCAACGTGATCGATAATACGACCACCGCTGCCGATGGTTCTTATAGCTTCACGAATCTGGAGCCGGGTACCTACTCCGTACAATTTACCGACCTGCCGGCTGGCTTCAGCTTCACCGATCTGAATGCGGGTGGAGACGAAGCCCTGGACAGTGATGCCGATCCGGCGATGAATGGCATGACGGAGACCGTAACCCTGGAATCCGGCGATAACTATACCGACTTAGACGCGGGTATCCTCGAAGGTGCAAGCCTGGGTGATTTTGTCTGGGAAGACCTGGACGGCGACGGCATACAGGATCCGGGTGAACCGGGAGTTGCCGGTGTGACCGTTAATTTGAAAGACGAGAACGGCAACGTGATCGACAATACGACGACTGCTGCCGATGGTTCTTATAGCTTCACTAATCTGGAGCCGGGCACCTACTCCGTACAATTTACGGATCTGCCGGCCGGCTTTAGTTTCACCGATCTGAATGCCGGTGGAGACGAAGCACTAGACAGCGATGCTGATCCGGCGATGAACGGCATGACCGAAACGGTAACGCTGGAATCCGGTGATAACTATCCGGACCTGGATGCGGGTATTCTGCAGGGTGCTTCTCTGGGCGACTTTGTCTGGGAAGACCTGGACGGCGACGGCGTACAGGATCCGGGAGAACCGGGTGTTGCTGGCGTGATCGTTAATCTGAAAGATGAGAACGGCAACGTGATCGACAATACGACCACCGCGGCCGATGGTTCCTATAGCTTCACGAATCTGGAGCCGGGCACCTACTCCGTACAATTCACGGATCTGCCGGCTGGCTTTAGCTTCACCGATCTTAATGCGGGTGGAAACGAGGCCTTAGACAGTGATGCCGATCCGGCGATGAATGGCATGACGGAGACGGTCACCCTGGAATCCGGCGATAACTATCCGGACCTAGATGCGGGTATCCTCGAAGGTGCAAGTCTGGGTGATTTTGTCTGGGAAGACCTGGATGGCGACGGCGTACAAGATCCGGGCGAGCCGGGCGTTGGCGGCGTGACCGTCAATCTGAAAGACGAGAACGGCAACGTGATCGATAATACGACCACGGCTGCCGATGGTTCCTATAGCTTCACGAATCTGGAACCGGGTACGTACTCCGTACAATTCACGGATCTGCCGGCTGGTTTCAGCTTCACCGATCTGAATGCCGGTGGAGACGAAGCGCTGGACAGCGATGCTGATCCGGCAATGAACGGTATGACCGAAACGGTTACCCTGGAGTCCGGCGATAACTATACCGATTTAGACGCGGGTATCCTGGAAGGTGCGAGCCTGGGTGATTTTGTCTGGGAAGATCTGAACGGCGACGGCGTACAGGATCCGGGCGAGCCGGGAGTTGGCGGCGTGACCGTTAATCTGAAAGACGAGAACGGAAATGTGATCGATAATACGACCACTGCGGCCGATGGTTCTTATAGCTTCACAAATCTGGAGCCGGGCACTTATTCCGTGCAATTCACGGATCTGCCGGCCGGCTTTAGCTTCACCGATCTGAATGCCGGTGGAGACGAAGCCCTGGATAGTGATGCCGATCCGGCGATGAACGGCATGACCGAAACGGTCACCCTTGAATCCGGTGATAACTATACCGACTTAGACGCTGGTATCCTCGAAGGTGCAAGCCTGGGTGATTTTGTGTGGGAAGACCTGGACGGCGACGGCGTACAGGATCCGGGCGAACCGGGAGTTGGCGGCGTGACGGTTAATCTGAAAGACGAGAACGGCAACGTGATCGATAATACGACCACTGCGGCCGATGGTTCTTATAGCTTCACCAATCTGGAGCCAGGTACTTATTCCGTACAATTCACGGATCTGCCGGCTGGTTTCAGCTTCACCGATCTGAATGCGGGTGGAGACGAAGCCCTGGATAGTGATGCCGATCCGGCGATGAATGGCATGACCGAAACGGTTACGCTGGAATCCGGCGATAACTATACCGACTTAGATGCGGGTATCCTCGAAGGCGCTTCTCTGGGCGATTTTGTCTGGGAAGATCTGGACGGCGACGGCGTACAAGATCCGGGCGAACCGGGAGTTGGCGGCGTAACCGTTAACCTGAAAGATGAGAACGGCAACGTGATCGATAATACGACCACCGCTGCCGATGGTTCCTATAGCTTCACGAATCTGGAGCCGGGCACCTACTCCGTACAATTCACGGATCTGCCGGCCGGTTTCAGCTTCACCGATTTGAATGCGGGTGGAGACGAGGCCCTGGACAGCGATGCCGATCCGGCAATGAATGGTATGACCGAAACGGTCACCCTGGAATCCGGTGATAACAATACCGATTTAGACGCGGGTATCCTGGAAGGCGCTTCTTTGGGCGACTTTGTCTGGGAAGACCTGGACGGCGACGGCGTACAGGATCCGGGCGAACCGGGAGTTGTCGGTGTGACGGTTAATCTGAAAGACGAGAACGGCAACGTAATCGATAATACGACCACTGCTGCCGATGGTTCTTATAGCTTCACTAATCTGGAACCGGGCACCTACTCCGTACAATTCACGGATCTGCCGGCTGGCTTCAGCTTCACCGATCTAAATGCGGGTGGAGACGAAGCCCTGGATAGTGATGCCGATCCGGCGATGAATGGTATGACCGAAACGGTTACCCTGGAATCCGGCGATAACTATCCGGACCTGGATGCGGGTATCCTGCAGGGCGCTTCCTTAGGCGACTTTGTCTGGGAAGACCTGGACGGTGACGGCGTACAGGATCCGGGCGAACCGGGAGTTGGCGGCGTCACGGTTAATCTGAAAGATGAGAACGGCAATGTGATCGATAATACGACCACTGCTGCCGATGGTTCTTATAGCTTCACCAATCTGGAGCCGGGTACTTATTCCGTACAATTCACGGATCTGCCGGCCGGCTTTAGCTTCACCGATCTGAATGCCGGTGGAAACGAAGCCCTGGACAGTGATGCCGATCCGGCAATGAATGGTATGACCGAAACCGTAACCCTGGAATCCGGTGATAACTATCCGGATTTGGATGCAGGTATTCTGCAAGGCGCTTCTCTGGGCGATTTTGTCTGGGAAGACCTGGATGGCGACGGCGTACAAGATCCGGGCGAACCGGGCGTTGCCGGTGTGACCGTTAATTTGAAAGACGAGAACGGCAACGTGATTGACAATACGACCACTGCTGCCGATGGATCTTATAGCTT
>NZ_PDUD01000001.1 GCF_002646595.1 Flavilitoribacter nigricans DSM 23189 = NBRC 102662 | reverse complement strand
CAGCTTTATACAGTGCTTTGATCTGTTTTCGCTGACTTTCGGTCAAGCCTGCATTCTTATGTAATCCCATTGTGGTCTCTTTTGATCACAAATTTAATACAAGTTCTTTTGTCATTACATTTAATCTCTAGCTTATTCCGGTAGGTTTTGCCTACACCCGTTTCTCCGCAAACCAAAAGAACCATCGGTTGACGTTCAAACACAGGAATCGGATTAGCCGGATAGACTTGATCTTTATTCGATGACATGAAATGTAGTGGTTATGCGACTTCAACGACAGCCTCTTCCACCGTTTCGGCTGGTTCAGGGGCTGCTTCTTTTAGAGGTTCCTGTTCAGGTTTGCTGTTTTCTTCCTTGATAATACCCAGGATGCGTTCTACCAAAAACTCATTTTCTGCCCGGATTTCAATGATGGCCTGCACCTTCTTGAAAAGAATTGAGATCACGGCTCCGAGCAACTGCTGTTCCGGAGTAAGCTTTTGCGCTCTTTTTTTGATGACCGCCACCAAAAGTGGACGAAGCAAGATTTTGTCCTCCGGTTCCAGCTTTATGCGTTGAACATTCTTTTCATTTTGCTGATCAATGACTTGAATAATTTCCTCAAAATCATAGAACAGCTTGTGCTTGCGAATTTTAACAAAATAACCGCCACCGACTTCCAGCAGGTTATCGGTAACGCCCAGCATGGCATCCGCAGCTTGCAAGGCATGCTCGGTAGGTAATTCGAATGTTTCTTTCTCCTCTTCAAAAGGATCAAAGCCATCCTCATCGATCTTTTGTTCGGGAGCATCCAGATCTTCATCCGGAATATGGAATGTATTTTCAGACTCAGCGTCCGTATCGGTGGGGGGATTTGTTTCCTGCCGGTCGCGTTGGCCGGTACCACCGAAGTATTTTTCGGTAACCGGCTGATTGAGCGGACTCAGCTCCTCTTCAGGCATTTGCTCAAAGGCCGGTTCATCACTTTCGCTTGAAAGTATGTCCTTTATTTCTTCTTTGATATCTGGCATAAGGCCTATGGCAATTTAGAAATGAAAAGAAGCACTTGGTCCTCTACGCGCTTGTACCGGCTGGTAAAAACGGGATAGAAATCCGGTATGGACAGCATTTCATCGCACTTCTGACAGAAGTACAGAATGTTCCTTTTCTTTTGCTCAAAAGCTTCGCCAATTTTCGCATAACTGCAATCCGTGTACCGCTTCAATAGGTGAAAACAGGCCATACGAGCATCCCGATATTCGCGGATTTTGCTGGTGTAAAAATCATCTTCTTTCAAATCGAAGGAGCGAATGGTTTGAGCAATAATGTAGGTGGCAATAAGTTTGAATTTCTCGGTTTCATTGACCCCAATGGAGCTGTTATCAATGAAACTTTTGACCAGTTCAATGGTCCTGCATAGGCCAATTTTTCCAATGACTTCGTCCAGATTCTTTTGTAAGGTTAGGTAGTTAGAAATCGTGGCGCGTTCTGGTTTTGATTGAGAGTTTAAGCTTTCCATAGTAACATGGTTTTACTAAAAAATAAAGGGTTAGTCTTCAGTGGTGAGTTTTGTTAATTTGTAGGTGTATTTAAAAACGGCTGTCCGGGTAAGTTGATATTTTCCAATGGGTATTTGCCAGTCATCCAAAGGATGCTGGATTCCTAATTCTTTCAATAAGGATCGGCTTAAATGATCTATCCGGTTCATATTGAATAATTCTTCCAAAATAGCTTCGTCAGTAAGCTCTTTTTTTGCTAGGGTGGGGGCTTCTTCGATCAGCGGAATGGGTTGCTCTAGCTGCTGAGCTATCACCTCGGAATAGGCATTGGGTTTCGCTACCGGTGATTCAACTGATAATGCATTCTGAACATTAAGATCATCTCCAATTGGAACATCATCCGCTAAATCGATGGTTTGGGTTGAAATAATTTCGGGTTGGAGATTGGCTTCTTGGTCTTCTTTAGCTGTATGGTTTTCCGGAACAGATGAATAGATTATCCGGCCCTGTTCGTATAGAGATCGGGCTTGCTTCTTTCGATTGCGTGGGTGTACGCTTATGCGCTTGCAAGTATCACCGAAGACAGCATCCGCAAATCTCCTGGCTATTTCTTCCGCAATACGCTTGGAGGGCTCACAAAGCAGATATTCTTCTATGGTCTCGTCTTCATCATGTTGGCAGGTAATGGTAACGCAACTAAAATTCCTGTCGTTGATGTTGTCCAAGGATGGCTTATAGGCAGGATTTATAATAATGTTTTCTAAATCTCCATCTTGTTCGAGGTTAACTTTCAGCCCATCTAGAAAAGCTCTTCTTTGGTGAGTATCACCGGCATACCACATCGTTTGGCGGTAGGAGTATTTAAATCCCATTTTCCCCAACAGATCGGTTAATTGATCGGAAGGCTTATCATCAAAGCGAGCTTCAACGCCCTTCTTTTCCTCATTGTACGAAACAGATAGTTGCATATTGTTCCTGGGATTTGTTAAGATAAATAATTGATTATCTTAAAATTACTTTGGGACGTTTGACTGCAACAGGTATATGTTTTACGGATGGTACAATTTTTTGATTCGTTTATAACAATAAAAATGCGTAAAATATTGAATTTTAAGTATTTGAATTGATGCTTATGCTGGCTTGGTGAAATATAAATGGTACAATTTATATTATGAATATTGTTAGTGTAAATAATTGTATTTCAGGTTATTTTGATGATTTCGGTACATTTGGATACATTAAGTCTTTATAATGATTTTACGAGTCTGACCAGTTCTTTGATAGGCAAATCTTTCAAATAACCATTTACATCATAAAATTCAATAGTAGGAGTACAATCAACTATTTTAATCAAAACTTCCAGTTGGTTATCCGGAATACTATTTTCCAGGGAAATTTGATAAATACACTTTTTTATCTTGTCTAAGATCCAAGCATTAGGAGTGGTTTCACCGGTGAACAATTCACTGATTTCCTTGCGGGACAAAATCCTGGTTATTCCCATGTGGCTATCCAAAAAGCCGTACAGATTATCGTCATGTATATAAATGGAAATCGTCAGTCTATTTTGAGAGAGTAATTCTTCTTTTGCTACTAAAGAGAAGAACCGTAGGACATTTATCTTGATATTTTTTTCATAGCCAAAAGGATCAACAGTGAGCGTGGTAATGAACCGTTCTAGCTTTTTCTTGATGCCAGTTCGGGACTTTTTTATACGAAGATTATTTTTTTTCATTTGAGTTTATTTGAGGTTCAGGGGAAGGGAAATTGATTAGGTCAACTCTTTGATCTTTTGTTGCAGCTCTTTGATGTCTCTTTCTTTTTCCAGTAATAAGTCAATGCATACATCATATATTTTCAATGCATTGTCCGGTTTTACTTTTTTAGCATTGAAGAACTTTGAGATGGTGGGACGAGATAATTGCGTCTTTTCACCGATGATTTCGAAGTAATTATTGTAGTACTTTGAAAGCGCCATTTTTAAAGGGGTTACGTCATTTTTTGAAAACATTTGTAAAAGTTTTATAAATAAATTGTCAAATCATATTAAATATTTGATATATATTTGACTCCAAATATTAGTTATATAAAAATATATTGGAGCCAAATCTATAATTTTTTGGAGTCAAAAAGCAAGTGAATTGTTAAATTTTTAACACATAGAGTTGGTGTGAAATACACATTTAAAAGGAAAGCCATTAAGTATCCCCCATGACAGAAAAGAAATACACCCTAAAGCCAAAAGATGTTCGTTTTTTGAAAGCAGTTGACCAGATCATCGCCAAGCACCAAAGGTTTCTCGGAGCGCGAGGCAGTGAGTCCATTCTCAGCACTACGGTATTTGGTAAACGCAACGTGATTTCAAGAATTAGAGCTTCAGAAAGAGGGGTGACTCAAAAGCAAATTGAGCAATTCGCCAGTCATTTCGATCTGGATTTTAACTTCTTCTACGTTGAAAAATATCCATTACAACATTTGAATGTCAAATGGACCGGAGAAGAGGAATTTAGCCTTCATAAGCATAAACCGTTTATTCAAGCAAAAGGAGATCATTCGGGCAATATTTATAACAGTCAAGTTTATGTTTATCTGGAAGAAGCAAAGAAAATAGTAAAATCTACGCCACCTCGTATTCGTAAAGAATATTCTCATGCTCTGGATGTGATCGGAAAGGAAGCTTTGGGGCTGGAAGAGCAGCTAAAGCAAGAAAGGCTTAGATCCAAAATAAAAGAAAAGGTGTACGCTGATCAAATTCTTCAGTTACAGCAGCAGCTCATTGAAGCACGAAATAAGGAAATCAAAATTATGGAGGATTATATTACGGTCAGCAAAAACGGGCAGGCTAAAAATTCAGATATTCTCAGTGGAGGAGGGAACTAAAGCACTTAGATTTTATTAATGAGCTGATCTTTTACTAGATCCAAAGCATTATGAGCATCGTAAGCAACAGCAGGTCTGAGTAAGCCAGTAATGTCATTTGAAAACTCGTCATCTTTTATTTTTATTTCCAAATTGCCTAAAAACTGTTTTTGGGAAACAGGATGCCCTTCAAAATCATGATAGGCTTTCCAAGCTTCAACTACTTGCTCTGATGATACATTCCCGTGAGCAAGAGCATACCAAAGATCAAACAGATCCCGGCCTTTCTTTCGTTGGTAAAGGGCTCGCATTTTAGTCGCCAGCAACTCTTCTAGCGTATAAGTGGTTAGCGAGGTTTCACCCGTAAACCAGGAAGATTCTACTCTATAAGGAAATGCCAGGTGCTCCCGAAAGACAAAATGCTCCCGACAATTGATCTCAATTTTCAGCCGGATATTGGCATCGAATTCTGATGGCACCCGAAAGATCATGGTATTGTTATTCTTTTTTTGCCGAACGGAAGGTTGACCTAAAAATGATAATGTTTGCCGCAAAGCTTTTAGGGTTGCTTTGATCGGTTCTGGTTGGATTTGCACTAGATCGATATCTTCCGAATATCTTACTTGAGGTCTGAGATATAGCTTATGAAGGGCAGTGCCGCCGCGAAAAGCCAGGCGTTCCTGTAAGAAAGGATTTTGGTAGATTTCAACCAGAGTTCTTTCTATAAGAAGGTCTTGCTCGACCTGAATTTCTTCCGGCCAGGGAGCATTTTTGCTCCATTCGGTAATAAATGCTTGTGGGATCATAAGTCGCTTTCAACAGTTATGTTGGGAACCACCTTCCAGGGATGGATGGCCTCCAGGGTTTTACTTAAATTTTTGCTGGGCTTCAAAGGGATTTTCCTTGGGTTTTGTGTCTCTAGGTAGGCTATAAGTGGTGCCGCTATTTCTTCCGCTCCCAGAACTTCTTCCAATAAATAGCCTAGGCGCTGAATTGTAGGTAAATCGGTGTACAATTCAGCTAACTTACATAGTAGCTTACCATCGAGTTTTTCAGCCAATTCATCCAAAACCGTGGCAACCCTACTTAGGCCACCAATACGAGACTCATATTTTATAAGATCAATTGCCGTTAATTCCGGGGATGAAATTTTAAGATATCCGGTGGGAACTTTTCGTTGCTGTATCCCCTTTTCCGGCCAGTCTTTCCTAAACAAGAAGTTGATCTTAAGATTTTCTAGCTCAACATTCCTAAGACCATCACCAGTAGTAACTACGTAATATTCTTGAGGTTGTTGATGGCCTGCTTCATACAAGGCGGCTGCATTCAATAACCCCAAATAATATGGTCGGTCAATAAATTTCATTAAGTCATCCAAGAACCAACTTAGAGGAAGAACCCCACGACTGCGGTGTTCAGGAGGGACTATGACATAGAAGCCCTTTCTAATTAAAGCCACCTTATTCACTTTTCGTATTCTACGTAAAGATTGGTGCAGCACACTTTTCGACACAGGAAGATCATTTAAAACATCTTCACTAGTAAAAGTGTATTTACCGTTAGCTTGCCTTTCCTCTAAGTAGGTTTCCAAGTACCTAGGCTGTAACATGTCTTCTATTTTAGTTTGCAAAACTATATTCTAATTATTAACTATTGCAAACTAAATGTAAGTATTTGTTTTGTTACACGCAAGCATTTGGAACTTGATTTTGTTACCACTTCCGGCATTTCGTAGAGAGATAATGCATAGCCTCTTCCTCCAATTGCTCCTCGGTTTTTATGGGGTTTCTCAACATCCATTCTTCTAATTCTGAGCGTTTGAAGTAAATTAGCTTTCCTCCCGGTTTATAAAAAGGAACTTTATTAAGGGATGTAAGTTTATAGCCATAACTTTCGGAAAGCCCGCAAAATGTACAAAATTCCTTGAAGGTGAGGATCTCTTTAGAATACAGCAACTGATTTTGGAGCCTTTGTTCGATCCGGTCTAATTGTTCCAATATTTGGTCTTCCATAAGTCCATTTACTTTATGTAAACAATGATGTTTTGAATGTTGGCACAACTTTGAATAGTTGCAATTTGCTTAAAAGTATACATGGGCAAAAAGTATTTTTTCCCACTTTGATACAAAGACAAGCCATCGTGAGCTACAGAACCTGATCCGCAGCATCGACAATGTCAGATGAAAATAATTCCAGGTAAGCTTTGGTGGTTGCCATATCCGCATGGCCCATCGCTTCACTGATCACAGCTATATCAACGCCCTTTTTCTTAAGCGTACTGGCATACGTATGCCGGGCAACGTAGGAGGTCAAAATCATATCTATTTTCAGCAGTTCTGCCACTTCTTTTAGATCCCTATTAAATTGTTTAAGGCATTTTCGCACACGATCTTTAACTTGCTGAGGACTCTTATGAAAATCCGTCAGGATAGGAAAGATATAAGTGATGTTAACACCCTTAAAATGCTCCAGGATTTCAGCTAAGGGCTCAGAAATTTTTATACTGAAAGACTTGCTGGTTTTAGACCTAATGTATTCCAACCTACCATTATAAATATCCGACCACTTAAGCTTGGCCATATCGGTGAAATTCATTCCTCTGGTGTAGTAGGAAAACAAAAAGTATCGGACAGATTTGGCCAGGTGGGGATAATCGTCAAGTGGAAAATTTTTGATCTTATCCATATCTTCTATGGATAGTGGCCTAGGTTTAGCTTTCGATTTTAAATGTGAGAAAGAATACCCCTGCTTGTTGAATTGGGTGGCAAATGGATAAGTTTCCTGAGTGGCGTAACCGCATCGAATGGCTTCGTTGATAACAGCTCTAAGTGTTCTCAAATATACCCTCACCCCTCCATCAGTACAGCCATTTTCCAGCAGATGAGTTTCAAATTTTTTTAGAAAGATGTAATCAATATCAGAGAAGCTTAGATTCTTATTTGGGTGAAATTTCTTCAGTGCATTTTTGGCACCCTTATAAACCCTTCGGTTTCCGGCTTTTCCTTTTTTCTCTAACTCCTCCATTAGTTCATTAAAAAACTCGAAAACAGAAATGGAGCGATGGTTCGTTACAAATTTCCGTTCAAATATTTTATGATGAAAAGCAACGTCTTCTTTGATCAATCCATCAATGATGCGATAGGCCTTTTCCTCCCAGAAGTGAAGCAGTCGGTTTTTCTCTTTGTAGTTATTGAAATTCCGATTGAACCGGCACTTGTGCTGGTCCCATTGTTGTAGGGTACACGATAGATTGAGGCCGTAGTATTTCAGCTTCCGGTTATGAGTAACCCTTAGCATAACCGGATGATCACCATTTTGATACATCTTACTGGTGAACAATACAATTTTCAAAGAAGGCATCTACAAAAAACTTTGAAGCAAAATCGTTGTCGCCAAGCAAAAGATTTCGCTCATGAAAAAATCTGAAGATGTAGCGCTGTAGAATAAAAAGCATCTAGAAAAAGCGCTAATATCTATTGAAAAACAACGGTTTAAAGTTTAAACCTGGTTTAAACAAATTTACGGAACCTTCTCAAAAAATGGATAAAAGATGTAAAAAATATTTTTGTAAATAATTGATTCATAGTCAATAACGAAAAATGGGAAGCTATCGGAATGCGCTATTGGTGAGCTTTGGGAACAGGGGGCCGCAGGTTCGAATCCTGCTACCCCGACACTGATTATCAAGGAGTTATGAATTAATTTTCATAGCTCCTTTCTCGTTTTATGATTTGGTGGAGAAGCTTATGGAAGACAGGGCTGGCTGGTCGTAGTTTTTTTCTTTTGGTTAGTGTTGCCGATTTTGCCCAACTTTATTTGATGATTTACTGATCAAAATATGTTTAGATAAAAAATCAATTGCTCAAACCCATCCGCACCCAAACAGGGACATGATCTGAAATCATCCTCGCTTCTGTCAATCGAGTACAGCTTCTCACAAAATCGACGATTCCGGTTTCAACCAACCTAAAATATTGTTTCGGGAAGAAAATGTGATCAATTGGGTGGTTGAGATAAATGTCTATTCCCGTACTTGGACACTTTCTTTTTAAGGTGCTTGGTTGATTCGTTAGAGTGGGGTACAGTCCTATTCTTGTAAAGTTTTGAAAAATCAAATGATCTGAAGGCAGGTTGAAATCTCCAGCCACGACAATAGGCGTGTTCCTATATTCAGCAATCAGTTTCGCTAAAAAAGGCACTTCTTCATCAGGATTCTCATCAAAGCGCCTTGAATGAAAATTTAAGACTACAATTTCACCCAGTTTAGTTCTGAACTTGGCTAAGTACGGTTCTCGAAAAATTTCCCTTGCATATTGAGATGCTAGCCAGGGTCTTCCTATACTAGTAACTTGGGAGGTTTTCCAAAGAAAGGCATACCTTTCCGTTTTTCGGCTGGGAGAGTTGGTAGGATCACTAATGCTATAGTCCCATTTGCTTCCCATACGATTCAATTGATCGGCTAATCTTGCAACCGCCTGTGCTCCCCCCGGATCAATAGCCACAACTTCCTGGATCGCTACAATATCGAAGTCTTTTATAATGGTCGCAATTTGTCGGATTTCATTGTCATCTTTCGTTTTTCCAAAATTTTCAATATTCCAGGAAATTATGGAAAGATCATTTTGAGACCATAAGGAATTGAATCCTATGAAGAGCAGGATAAGAAGATTTGCAAGAAAAGGCTTGTAATTGATCATTTTTGATCTTCGTTAAATGGAGGCAGGGTTTATTAGGGGCACCAATTTCAAATCATGGGATATCTGACCCAATAGTTTTTTGTTTATTCCAACTTTGATAGTCTGATTTCCGGCAGCACTACTCTCACCTTTTCACCAGCATCTTTATACCAATAAACAAGATACTGCGCACAGGCCCGTTCCAACCGATAACCTTTATCCAAATACCCCTGCAGTTTGGAGGCAAACTTTTTGGACAGTCTCAAAACTTCATGCCTATCGGTAGTCATGAAGGATCCAAACGTTTTTAGACTATGCACCAACTCCTGACCGGAGTGCACTTCTTTTATATTATAAGCAATATGAGGATTTTCAAAATAATCCAGCCAGACATCCCGCATGCCACCTTGTAAAACAATAGTAGCGGGCTCTGGCCACTGCTGATGATCTTCCCTGAAAGCTAAGGCGGGTATCCCATCGGTCAGGAACCGGACAGAGTTGGTATGTATGAACAGGTTTGCTTTAGCCCGGGTAATGGCTACATACAACACCCGCTTTTTTTCTTCGCTGCCCAGCGAATAATTATTCAAAAGCAGGAAAACATTATCAAACTCTTTTCCTTTCGCCTTGTGCATGGTCGATACCAAAATCACCGCCACTTCCGGATGGTAAAGATCTTCAATTCGACAGTCCCGCAAGTAGGTCAGCCAGTGACTTTTGAATTTTACCGAATTCGTCGCTTCAAAGCTATTGATGAGACGGGAAACTATATCCAAAATATGAGTATCCTGGATCTTGGATAACACAATATCCTTTTTTACTTTCCAGGTTTCCTCCGGAATTAATCCAAAATCGTCCTGGAGCCCCTGAAGGATTTCAGTAGAAAACCAATCAATTGCGACCAAATTCCGTAATTCAAAACCTTCCCGCTCAACAATCAAGCGAGCCGGCAGGCCCTTCTGTTTTAACAAGGTGGCGATTAGTACTGCTTCCTCATTGGTATGGGTAAGCACACAAGAAGTTCCGGACAATTTCTGCTTTTGAAGATGGTCTAATAACGGTAGTATGAGGTGATTATGTTGGTATTCGATGACCTCAATTCGTCCGTTGTCCTTCTGGTGGGCCACCAAATCTATATCCTGTTTAATTCTCGCAGCGGTGATTTGGGTAGCAAGAAAACGGTTGCTAAATTGCAGCAGATTTTGCTTGGCCCGGTAATTAGTGGTCAAATAATAGGTTTGAGCTTTTGGCCGCTTGGAAAATTCCCGTAAGTATTTTATGCTGGCTCCCCGGAATTCGTAAATATTCTGGTCGTCATCACCCACTACAATGATGCGAATACTACCTGCTTTTTCGGCAATCGCCGCCATAAACTGATATTCTTTCTCGCTGACATCCTGAAATTCATCAACCACCATCACACTTTTGCACAGTATCCTTTCCATGGATATTTCCCGGTTTTGAATAGCTTGGGTGGCGAGTGGAAGTATTTTTTCCGCTTTTTCCAGATTCCCTATCCTGCCTAAGAGCTGAAAAGCAAAACCATGGTAGGTAAAGACGTCCACATCATAGGCTAATTTTCCGATGAGATCTTTTAGCCGCGTCTTAAACTCCAATGCCGCGGGCCGGGAGAAAGTTAGCATGAGGAACTGTTCTGCTTTGATATCCTCCATTAGTAATAAAGATGCAACTTTGTGCACCAGCACCCTGGTTTTACCACTCCCTGGTCCGGCAGCTACCAGGATATTTTCGCTTTTCCCGTCGTTGATGACGGCCAACTGCTCCGTCGAAAGATCTTTGATGATCCGTGCAAACTGGGCTTCAGTGAGCGGCTGCCGGATCTTGGTGATTCGTTTGGGAAAATATTTCTCCAGAAAGGTGGCATAATTGAGTACAAAATAATCGTCCACGAACTGCAGGGCTTCCTCTTGCTGCTTCAACTGTTTTTGGGCATATTCACCTACAATATGGATCTGTTCGGTTTTAGATTGGTAAAATCTAGCTAGTTGCTCAAAGTCTTCCTGAGTATATTGCTTGCGATTATTCTCCTCTTTCCGCACGATTTTCATGGGATTATATAAAACCAGCAGACCACTTTTTAACTCAATGACGTTCAGATGATGGAGATAAAGAAGCAGGTATTCATAATCTCGAATGGTACAGCTTTCGCCCGAGAGTTGATTGGCATTTTCCTGAAGTTCCAGTGTGGAGAATTCGATCAATTTTTTATCCGTGAAATCAGGGTCATCCTTGGCTTTAGCAAGATAGTCTCTTTCAAATATGGCTAGGCAAAAACCACCCATTTTTTCCCGTTGCCGAATTTTAGCTCTCAAAACCTCAGGAGCTTCTTTTAGCCTGACCAGGTATTGTTCCGTACTTCGGTTCAGTCTTTCTTTTCCGATAGCATTACTGATGGCCCAATAATTCAATATGGCTTTTAATGTTTCCTGATCAGCATCCAAACCCGCGTTGATCAGGTCTTCGTTGAGTTCTCGTAAAAAGAACTTTCTACTTAAAGTTTCCGGATTTGGAAAGAGTAAATCAAAAAGTTTTGCTTCCAGATGAGCCGCTTTTTGAAAAACAGTTCTTGAATGGCGTTTGCTTCCTACCGTAAAATAGTAGGCTGTCAAATCCTTGGCATGACTCAAAATGCCGATTTGCCGGAAAATGGTCAGGTATCTGGAAATTTCATCCTTATCAACAGCCAGTGCGTCGGCCATTACATCCACCCGGGTATCCTCCTGGGCTCTGGCTCTCGATAGAACGGATTTGAATACCCGCTTGGCATTCTTCGTATCCTGGATGCCATCAAAACGATCGGCATGGGTATCGATGAGTTGGTTAGCCTGATCGACATTTTTTGCTACAATACTAGAAGCAAAAATGCTGGGCGTGTTTTCGCCTCTGCTTAAATAGCCGGATTCTTCCAGGGCTGAGATAGCCATTTTTACCCGGGTTTCCAATTGGTACAGTTCTACATCCCAACCGGCTTCTTTAGCTATTTCCAGGGCAGATTTGGAAAAGGATTTCTTTTTGAATCGCTTGATGCCATACCAGATCTGATTGATCTCTTTGTAGTTGAGCTTAGTCTTATTCAATAACTGAAAGTGGCCGCTGAGGTCCTCTTCATCAAATAGAATGAAGCACTTCGCCCGCAATTCCGGGTTTCGTCCGGCCCGGCCCGATTCCTGCATATAATTCTCCAGCGAATCAGAAATTTGATAATGAATTACAATTTTTACATTGTCTTTGTCTACGCCCATGCCAAAAGCCGAAGTAGCCACGATCACGTCCAGGTCATTTTCATTATCCATAAATTCTTCCTGGATCTTTTTCTTGGCATCACTTTCCAGTTTTCCGTGGTAGGCTTTGGCCTGGAATCCTTTTGCCTGCAAGTTCTGGGCTAACTTTTCAGCAGTTTTTACCCTGGAAACATAAACGATCTTCGGGCCTTCTTCTGATTGTAGCAACTCGATCAGCCTCTCCTGTTTTTCCTGTTCCGTATTCGTGGATATCACATAATATTTGAGGTTGCGACGTTTGGCACTGGTCTGGAAGACTTCGAGCTCCAGGGCAAGGTGTACTTTAAAGTAAGCGAGAATATCCTTTACCACGGCCGGTTTGGCGGTGGCCGTAAAACAAGAAACCGGAATCGGATGGGCCAGATTCTTTTCCTGCTGCAACTTTTTGATAAACCGGCCAATGTATAAATAATCCACGCGAAAATCCTGGCCCCAGGAGGAAAGGCAATGCGCCTCATCAATAACAAATCGGGCAATCTGGCGTCCTTTCAGCAATTTTATGATGGTAGTTGACCGCAAGGATTCTGGTGAAATGTATAGTAGATTGGCACCTCCCTGCTGTACTCGTTCAATGGATTCACTTCTCTCAAGGGGTGAAAGCATGCCGTTAATGGTAACGGCGGCGGTAATTCCATGCCTTTTTTCCAGTACATCGACCTGATCCTTCATCAAAGACTGTAGTGGTGAAATTACTACTGTCAAAGAACGATTGGCTTCACCTTCCATCAAAGCCGGCAGCTGGAAGGTCAAGGATTTACCACCACCGGTGGGGAATATTGCTATGAGTGATTTACCATTTAAAGTAGCCTCAACTACCTGCTCTTGTAGAGGCTTGTCGCCGTCTCCCTCAAACCGCCGGAAACCGGGAAAACCAAAGTGTCGTTTCAGGCTTTCTTTGGGCTGTAAAAATTGACAATAGGGGCAATTACCATTGGCATTACACAACAAGCGTAAGCGATTGATTACCTGCATCACTGCCGGGAAGCGATGCAATAGCCACGGTGGTGGAAGTGAATCAATATCGTTGGTGGAGATCAGCGCAATGGTATATGCTAGCTCTACGGGGTTTTGATCAATTATGGTTATCAGATCTGATTTACCGCAAATTAATTGGCTGTACTGTACTTGGAGGAGTTTAGCAAGCTGTTTTACTTCCAGCAAGGGTTGCAATCCATTCGGATTTGCAATTTTAAAAAAGCCGTTAAATCCTTTCTGCCTACCTAACAGCGAAAAATAAATAGCCTTTCTTTCCGGCGGAAGTTCCCGGTAAGCTTGCAGCAGATCGGAAACCAGATCCCGGGTTAGCTTGGCATCAGCTAACGGATTATTTAATTCATTTCCATTGAGCTGATAATTCTTTATTAAACGGTGGTAAGGCTTTTTAGGATAAAGAAGCGCAGATAAAAATAGTGTATCAATAACTGGTTTGGAAAGAATGGCGTGACCCGGTAGGTATTTTTCCAGAATGGGTAAATCGTGATCAACTATATTATGCCCACATACTATTTCCGCTGACTCGCTAAATTGGACAAAAGCATTTGGAGCTGATTTGCGGAATTGATCTCCCCGCAAAACGGCCCCAATCTCTAGTATATTTTTTGATTTTTTATGTACTTCGAGATC
Organism: Flavilitoribacter nigricans DSM 23189 = NBRC 102662; assembly: GCF_002646595.1. GTDB lineage: Bacteria > Bacteroidota > Bacteroidia > Chitinophagales > Saprospiraceae > Flavilitoribacter > Flavilitoribacter nigricans. Next base: position 526,349 of record NZ_PDUD01000001.1, on the reverse strand, counting down.
GAAGAATAGTATGTTGGAAATACCTGGCATCATTTTTCCAAAACTGGGTTCTGTTTCTTATTCAATTCCTTTACGGAAATTTACAGAAAAAGTTATTATTCAGGTAATTATTAAAATTTAGAACCCGTACTTTCTAAGATCAAGTGGAACCGTCCCTTTTTGTAAGTAAATCGTCAAACTTCTATCTAACACATTATCGGATTATGGCTATTGGCGCTTGAATTTTTTGCGCTTGTGTCACGAGGTGAATCATGTAGTAACCGGTCGGTATTGTTGATAGATTAATATTTAATTGCTGACTACCTTCTCCAATCGCCATCTCCTCAGTTATGACTCTTAAGACTGAGCCATTTAGATCTGTAATAAAAAGTCGAAAGGGAGATGTCGATCCCGGTAGTTCATAAACCACATTAGTAAACCAGCTGGCTGGATTTGGGAATAGAGACATGGTGGGCTCGGAATACCCCATTTGCCTGAAGACTGAAGCGGCTGGAAGAGTGAGCGCCTGGTTAGAAAGCACACAATCTTCGATATTTACCGACAACTGCGCACCAACCTGAGCATGAAATCCAGGCAGTAAGTGCACAGATTGGCCAGCAGTAAAAACAACCTCCGATCCGTTGAGAATGCTTCCGGTCGATTCCAGTGTATTGGCGGCCCGGTAAGTACCCGAAGGAATATCATTCTGTCCGATTTGCAGGTCAGGAGCATCGCACTCTGCCGGAACAGGATCTTCAACTATTACTAATATTTCCGGTGTTGTCAGATTAAGCTCTGGTATATTAGAGTTGGTGATCTTGCAGGTATAGATACCGGCATCCGATAATTGCAGATTGGAAAGCGTAAGCGCATTATCTCCCTGGATTTCCTGCAGGAATACACCATCTTTATACCAGCGATAAAGGTTACTGGATACGGTGTCGTCTATGATCAGGTCAATAGTTAGTGCGTCATCCATATTTCCATATACAGGGGAAACAGCTGGAATGGTATCCTGTTTATAAAGCCAATAATTACCATTATTCCCAGAGATCAGGGTCTCTAGTTCAAAATAGTTGGGAAGCAAATCCTCAAAAGTGAATTGATTATACCTAACATCAATAAATGATAGGGTCGGAAGATTGGAAAAATCAGGAACTAACTCGCTAAGCTCATTACCCCTTAGATATAAAAATCCCATTTCTGGTGTATTGGAAAAATTAGGTATAGCTCCGGTAAGTCCAACATCTTCCAAGTATAGTGTCACTAAATTAGGCAAATGGCTAAAATCTGGAATGTATCCGCCTAAAGGATTTCTGTTCAGATCCAATGTATTAAGGGCCGGTATATTGGAAAAATCCGGTATTCCTCCGATAAGCTGGTTATCATGTAATGCCAAAAACCTCAAGTTTGGGCAATTTGAGAAATCCGGTATTGGCCCGGTAAGGTTGTTCACTCCCAAAGCTAGATCAGTTAAGTTAGGTAAGTTAGTGAAATCTGGTATGTTGCTATCTAGCATATTTATATACGCAAAGAATCGGTTTAGCATCGGTAGAGCACTGAAATTGGGAATTGGCCCAGTTAGTTGATTTTGGCCAAGATATAGATGTGTTAATATTGGAAAGAAGGCAAAATCGGGAATTTGCCCTTCAATTTGGTTTCTACTCAAATTCAGTTGTTCTAATTCCGGCATGCGGGAGAAATTGGGAATTGGCCCACTCAGGTCATTATTAGCCAAACTAAGCAACCGTAAATGAGGTAGATTGATGTTTGGTAGAAAGCCTTTCAACTGATTACCATTTCCGGTGACATCGGCAAAACAACTTACCCTTCCATCTAGATCAAGGCATTCTACAGATCCGTCATCATGCAATTTTAAACCGTACCAATTATCGATGGGTAAACTAAGGTCCCAGGAATTAGTCCAGTAAGGACCATTGGTAAGTCTATAGAAATTGGTCAGTGCCACAGAATCCTGAAAGCGTTCACTGCAGGTAACCGATTCATGATTGGTGATGGATAGATATCCCCAGCAATAGTTCTCATCAGGTTCTTTCAAGTTTGAAATCTCGAAGATATGCGCTTCGGCAAAATCCCGGCAGGTAAGCAAGACCGAGTCCGGAGCTATAGCCAGCTGTTCATTTGTTGCGGTGGTAATAGTTATGTAGAACGTATCGAAGCAAGTTGTAAAAGCAGCCGCGTCGAGCGGACTTAAATCTAGGAGTGAAAGGTTTATTGCGGTATCTTTAACGGTCAGACTATTCAAGTCAACAGTAACCGTGCCGTGACAAATCAATTCTGGACAATCTATCGGTTTTTCGATTGCCATGGCTTCAGTCGCGGGCAATAAAACTGAGAAAAGCATACTGAGTAGCACTACACAGCAGTGCAAAAGAGAGCGGTTATTCATAATGGAGAGAAATTCTTAATAAAGCAACAGAAAATATTTGAACGCTAAAATAATTTTAAAGGCTATTGCATGGTAGAAAATCTAAATTTTTCTTAATATATTTTTATTAGACCTCGTGCCGTTTAAATGGGCCTAAATCACCACCCCACCGGCACCCCCCAAGCATCCACCATCACCCGATAATCCCGACCAAACCGATCCTTCCCTGTTTCCCAAAAACTGCCCGGAGGAAGGACTTCCGAAACCTGATGTTCCAAATCGAATTCTATCATATTTTCATATTGCCCTTTTTCCTTTTGGATCAGTGACTGTTGCAATACTTCATGCCCCAACCAAAACATCAATTCTCATATAAAAACAAATCCAATACAATAATTTACGCCTCCGAATACGTTTTGATGATGTTGATAAGTGAAATACCCACATCTAGAGATGGCTTCTAAATAGCAATAGACCGGACCACGGCCCTAAAAAAATAGTATTCCAGAGGTGTCTGGTTTCCGGTACAAAAATAAGGTGAGTTTAGGCTATTGAAACTTCCATATCTTCCCCCCATGTAGTTTCAATGCTGCCATTAAATACCTTCGCCATCCTTTCCACATTTTCCCAGCGAAAATAGCCTTTTGCACGTATTAGCTTTCTTTTATCAGGTGATGAATGGAAGCCTGGTTTTGAACGGGCTAACCTGATCTATGAGTAATATCTGCAATACCCCCAATCACATTAGATACTTCTTCTATCGCACGTTTTACGCTGCATCGACCCTCGCTGTTGATTCCTGACGGCCGGGGAGCGGTATGCCTAAAATAATCACGCTTCAAACAAAAAAACAAAATGGTGAACACAAAGCTGTGTATGGTGCGATTACATCCCTTTTACAAGACCAACTTCCGTCGATGTTACGGAACGTTTTTCCTATTACTATTGCTGATGCTATTCAGTATTTCTCCTGCCGCCCGGGCACAAAGTGCAGACGCACCGCCGTGCGATACGATCACCTGCCCGGCAACGGCTATGGTGTCCTGCGGCGACCCATTTGGCCCGGCGAGCCTGGGCTGGCCGCTTGATCCCGAGCTTTGCCCCAATTTCGAGATTACCTACTCCGACCTCATCGGCGGCGCCAATTTGGATAACAGTACGGTTACCAGGATCTGGACGGTCACCGACACTGCCGGTAATACCACGACCTGCGAACAGCTGATCCTGTTCGTGGATGAAGAACCACCGGTCATTGTGGAGGTCCAGGATTATACGCTGGAAGATTGTACCGCCGAATGGCCGGAACTCAGTACCGGCTGGACGGATAACTGCGCCGGTGGTGGCGTGGTATTTGGCCAAGCCGGAGAAGTGATCACGGAGGGCTGCACCGAAATGCGCACTTACGTCTTTACGGTGAGTGATCAATGCGGTAATGAAACGACAAGTACAACAACCCTTACCCGGCAACTCGACGAAGTGGTCCTTACCTGCCCCGATGACGTTATCCTCGAGGGCTGTGCATCACAGTCGGCTATTGATACCGCCTTTGCGACTTTTCTCGAAGCATTCAGCGTCCTGGGCGGGTGTAATGCAAGCGGTAGTTTTGATGAAGCCTACGTTGCTCCGGATTCCTGCGGCGGTTCCGTGACGGTGAATTATACGGCCGCTACCGGTTGTGGCGAACCACAAAACTGTAGCGTCACCTTTACGGTAGAACCCTGCAGTACCGGTGAATGTATGTCCTGCCCCGTTTCCTGTGGTATTTCGGGCGACAAAGTAGTTTGTCCGGAGGATATGGTTGCCTATTCCATTAATATCGAAGATGGCTGTGCCAATCCTCAGGTGACCTGGTCCCTGAACGAGGCCTATGGCAATGCCAGGATCATGGGCGGTGACGCTACAGGGGTCGTACTGATGATCGACGAAGTTTGTGAAGGACAGGTCGAATTGATCGCTACCATCCAATGCGACGGTTGCGAAGAGGTAGTCTGTAGCTATCCCATCGACATTGTGATGACCGAAATGATGCTGGAGTGCCCGGCTGATGTCACCGTGGAGAGTTGTACCACTAAAGAGGAGATCGACACCGCTTTTGAGACTTTCCTCGATTCCTTCCGGTTTACCGGTGGCTGTAACGCCAAGGGGCGATTTAACGGGAACTACAGTGCGCCCGATCCGTGCGGCGGAACGGTCGAAGTTCATTATACCGTGACCCAGCCGTGTGGGATTACAGATACCTGCTCGGCCAGTTTTACCGTTGGGATTTGTGAAACCGGGGCCTGCGATCCCTGCAAGGATAGTTGCCTGATCACGGGCCGGGATACCAGTTGCCCCGGTGAAACCCTGGTGTACTCCATGGATCTGGACGGGACCTGTGATGCTCCGAATATCCTCTGGGAAATAGAAGGTAATGGTACTATCGTATCAACTGCAACCAGCCAGGTAACGGTTCAGGCCGGCGAAGGTTGCCAGGGTACCTTCGTGTTGCAGGGCACCTACCAATGCGACGGTTGCCCGGATGTAGTCTGTACGAAAACGGTGGAGATCGTCCCTCAGGACCTGGTGCCGGAATGCCCCGGCGATCAGACGCTCGATCCGTGTCTCACTCCCGAAGAGATCGATGCCGCATTCACCCAGTTCCTGGATGGATTTGGGTTTAGTGGTGGCTGCAGTGATGCCGGCGGTGAATTCGAACTGAATTATTCTGCCCCCCAGGGTTGTGGAGAATCCGTCACTGTGAACTATGTCATTAGTGATACTTGCGGACAGCGCGACACCTGTACGGCCATTTTTGCGGTCGGAGATTGCCTGCCGGAAGGCTGTAAGGATTGTCCGGAGAGCTGTCTGATTTCCGGTAATCAGGTGGTCTGTCCTGGAGACAGCGTTTCCTATATAGTGGAACTGCCCGAAGACTGTATCAACCCGCAGGTGACCTGGTCCATTGATGAGACCTATGATGATGCTACCATTGTAGCCGAAGACGGTAACAGTGTCCTTTTGAAAATGGATAGTATTTGCACGGGACGGGTAGGATTGATCGCGACCGTTCAATGCGAAGGCTGTGAAGACTTGGTGTGCCGGTATCCAATCGATATTGGCCTCACCGAAACGACCCTCATCTGTCCGGACGCTGTCGTGCTGGAAGGTTGCCTGACCCAGGAAAAGGTCGATTCGGCCTTCACTGCCTTCCTGGACGGTTTTAGTTTTAGTGGAGGTTGTGATGCCGAAGCCGCTTTTGATGATATCTACAGCGCGCCGGACCTTTGCGGCGGCACGGTGGAAGTACACTATACGATTACGGAATCCTGCGGAGCTACAAAAAGCTGCTCGGCCACTTTCACCACCGATATTTGCGAAGACGGATCCTGTACGTCCTGTGCCGATAGTTGTCTGATCGAGGGCAAGATCGCTGCCTGTCCGGGTGAGCTATTGGTATACCAACTGCAGGTGGACGGGGCCTGCGAAATGCAGGATATTCAATGGACGATCGAAGGGGATGCGGAGATCGTGGAAACCGGCATCGGCCAGGTGACGGTCCAGGCCAGTGATACCTGTGAAGGCTGTTTTACTTTGGGCGCGAGCCGGACCTGCGACGGTTGCCCGGAGGTGGCTTGTGCAATTAGCGCTGATATCGTTCGCCACAAATTGGTGCCGGAATGCCCGGTTGACCTGGTGGTTGCCGCTTCTCTGTCGGCCGAAGGCATCGAAACCGCTTTTGCTGCATTTCTGGATAGCTTTGGCTTTAGCGGCGGTTGCGGCGACGCATCCGGGGACTTTGAAATGGAATACATTGCCCCATCGGGTTGCGGTGAATCCATAATGGTGACCTATATCATTACGGATACCTGCGGCCAAAGTGAATCGTGTACCGCTACTTTCACCGTCGCCGATTGTGAAACCTTCTGTACTCCGCAGCTCGAAACGCTGCCGGATATCGAACTGGAAGACTGTGGAGCGGAATGGCCGCAACTCGAAGCGCTTTGGTGGGATGATTGCGGCGCGGAAGGCAAAGTGCTCGGCGTACCCGGTGAGGTTATGATCGCGGATGATTGTTCGGAATACCGCCTCTATACTTTTACGCTCTTCGGTGTTTGTGACCTGGGAGCCCAAACCACTACCAAAGTGACGCGCCGCCAGGAAATGACGCCGCCCGTCATACCGGTCGCTGAGCTGGAGGTCGATGATCTGACCTGTATGGACCAGATACCAACACCGGAAGACCTGCGGGTACGACTTGATACCCTGATTACGGATAGTTGCGGTGGCGTGCCCGACATCGAGATCGAGGCCGATGGCCCTGCGGAATGTATCGACGGCAGTTTTAGTTTGACTTACTGGATCACAGCCTGCGACGAATGTGGAAATTGTGAAGAGGCGGCGGTCACCTACAGCGGTACCTGTAACGGTACCCAGGAGGCAACCCTGACCTTCTGCTCACTCACGCAAGGCGGTTGGGGTAATGCCGGCGGTAAGTATCCGTGGGAAGCGGGCGGCAAAGCTACTACCACGGAGATCATTACCGCGCTGATGGACAGCTACGGAGACATTATCATCGGGGATACCCTGGCCAATGTCATGAGGATCACCGATCCGGAATGTGTGCTGGCGTTATTGCCTGGTGGAGGTCCGCCCGCTATGCTGCCCGCCGGTAATGTGACGGCTTCCACTGCTAATAACTGCCGGCCTTTCTCAGGAGCAGCTACCGCTGATAACGGTCGTTTGACCAACATACTGGCAGCTCAAACTATCGCCCTGCAGCTGAATATCTGGTATGGCAGAAAAGTCCATGGCAACGACCTGGGCAGCCAGCCTCTGTCTATCCTGGGGCTGGATGGAAAAGACGTTTTGCCGGATTCCGTAGTGAGTATAGGAGATTTGCTGGAAATCGCGAACCTCTACCTCGGCGGTACGCTGCCGGTCAACAAGGAACTGGCCAGTATGATCACGGATCTGAGCGCCTCCATCAATGAATATTTTGAGGGCTGCAGCGAAATTAGCGTGGTGATTAACGAATGTGATCCCAACGGGGTCCAGGAAGAGGGAGAAGAGCAGGAGGATGTTGCTGAAGAAGAGGAAGAGGAAGAAGAAGGCGAGGAAGAAGAAAGTGAAGAAGAGGAAGGCGAGGAAGAGGAAGAAGAAGAAGGTGAAGAAGAGGAAGGTGAGGAAGAAGAAGGCGAAGAAGAGGAAGGCGAAGAAGAGGAAGGCGAGGAAGAGGAAGGTGAGGAAGAGGAAGGTGAAGAAGAGGAAGGCGAGGAAGAGGAAGGTGAAGAAGAAGAAGGTGAGGAAGAGGAAGGTGAGGAAGAGGAAGGTGAGGAAGAGGAAGGCGAGGAAGAGGAAGGTGAGGAAGAAGAAGGTGAAGAAGAGGAAGGTGAAGAAGAGGAAGGCGAGGAAGAAGAAGGCGAAGAAGAGGAAAGCGAGGAAGAGGAGGAGCTGAAGGCCGAAGGAATCAAGGTCTGGCCCAATCCGGCTTCCAAACATCTCACGCTTGATTATCCGGCCGACCGGGAGGGCATCACCACCGTCCGCATGGTCGATCCCGGCGGGAAGGTCGTTTACGCTACCGATTTCTCCGCCAGGGAAGGCAGCAACCGCGTGACCTTGCCGATCGATGGGTTCACCAGCGGGATCTATGCCATCATAACCGTTCAGGGTAAGCGGCAGGAAATTGAAAGGGTGGTCATCGCCAAAAGATAAGTAGTAATTAGCAGGTTATCCAGCCGGGCTGCCTTTGGTGGTCCGGCTTTTTTTCGTGCCGCCCGATCGAAGGTTGCTCAGCTTCGTTGTAGGTAGATGTCTGAGCTGGATTAGTTTTGCGTGTTCAGGGAATTGAATGGTTCTTTTTTGTGTATTTTTGACACAAAGAGATCATTTACTTTCGCTTATTTCGACGAAAAACATCTTCATGAAGCCTTCAACACTTCTCCTTGCCGTCTTGATATTTACTGTTGGTGCGCAACCGGCTTTTGCCCAGCACGAGCCGCCCAAGCCCGGATTGGAATTCATCTTCGAAGCTACCGTTACCCTCGATCCACCGCGCGAAGTGGGTATTACAAAATATGGTAAACGGCGAATCATCGGCATCAACGGCGGCACATTTAACGGCCCCAACATTAAAGGCGTAGTGTTGCCCGGCGGAGCCGACTGGCAAACTGTCCGGCAGGACGGTACGGCCGATCTGGTAGCCAACTACAGCCTACAAACCGATGATGGCGTGATCATTTACATTCAGAATGAGGGCATCCGAACCGCATCGCCCGAGGTGTTAGCCCGGCTCGCCAAAGGGGAAGATGTTCCACCCTCCGAATATTACATGCGTACTTCCGCCAAATTTGAAGTGGAAACCGGCAGTCCGTACGACTGGCTCAATAAGGCGGTCGTTATTTCTACGGGCATTCGCCGGGCGAACAGCGTCATTCTGCATTTTTATAAGGTGCTGTAGGAATATTGAATTTTAGGATGATACAAATATCCTTACTCCCTAACCACCCGCCAAACCCCACTCACCCCATCCCGGTCAATCATCCGCACCCAATAAACACCCGCCGGAAGGCCTTTGAGATCCAGTGTCCCCCGGGATCCGGATAGCTGTTGCTGAAGAAGCACCCGTCCCATCGCATCCGAAAGGAAAAGCTCGGCATCCTGAGTAGGATCGTCTAACGAAATATGGAGAAAATCACTCGTCGGATTTGGAAAGAGCTTGACCTTCCCAAAGTGCTGGTTTGTGTTAGCTACCCCAACCACCTGACTCGCCAATTCGCTGATCTCACTGAGGGACAGGGCGTAGTTGTAGATCCGAAAATCATCGATAGTGCCGTTGAATAAGGGGTGTTGTGGATTTTGGCTGCGACCGATGTAATTCAGTACCGGTCGGAGGTCCAGCGGACTGATCGGGGCGATAGCGGATGGATTAAGTTCCTGGCCATCGATATAGAGTTGGGCGCCGGCTGAACTCAGGGTAACTGCTACGTGCGTCCATTGCCCGCTCGCCAGGGCAGGGGCCGACAAGGTTTGCTCCGTGACGCCATCCGTGATCCCGAATTGCAGTTGCCCGTTCTGGTTACTGGGGGTTAGAAATAAACTTTGGGAGGTGCTGTTGCCGAAGTCAAAGATCCGTTGTTGGGCGGCTCCTCCGTCCCAGTTGACCCAGGTGGCGATGGTGATCTCCTGGTGACTGGCGATATCCGCCGGTAATTGCAGGAAGTCGTCGGTGCCGTTTAGGCTGAGGGCGCAGTTGCCTACCCGTCCCCAGGTAAAGGAAGGGGTGCCGTAAGCAGCGCTGTGATTGAGGTTCTGAGTGCTGTCAATTAGCGTTTCTTCAAACTGGTAATGGGCGACCAGCGTTTGGGCTCCGGTAACGGTAGCCGTCACCTGCGTGGAATATTCCGAACGGTTGAGAGAGTGGTCCGCTGCTTTGATGGCGTAGTAGTAAGGTATGCCTGTAAGGGTCGTATTGTCCACAAAGGCAGTGGTGGTCACGTTTCTGGCAATGGTATTATAAGGCCCCTCCGGGGCGGTGGCACGGTAAACATAGTAGCCGGCTACATCAGCCTCCGGACTGGCCGTCCAATCCAGGCGGACCGAAACGGCTTTAGAGGTTGCTACCAGGTCAAGAGGTGCAGCGGGCGCATCGAATTCGATGGGCGTTCCGGCCGGAAGCAGGCGCCACTGTTGATCGGTATTGCCGGTTTTCTCCCACTGAACGATGTTGGTGCCATCGGCGGCCAGACTCACGCAGTAGGAACTTTCCCGGCTACGAATATAGAACCAGCCGTCCTCGGCGTAATCCAGGTACCACTGCTGGTTGCCGCCGTTTCCGGTCGTCCACTGGTTGAGGTTAGCGCCGTTGTCCAGGGAAAAGTTGTAGAGGTCCAGGGACATGTTGGCGTTGGCGGCGGGTTTGATGTGGTGGTAGCTGAAATCGCCGCCGATCCGCGCGCTTACCGGGGTGACGTCCCAGAGTTGTGTGTCGGTGCCGGTATGATTTCCCTGCTGTACATTGGTGCCGTTGGCATTGACATCTCCGTTAAGTTCCATGACTTTTCCACTGCTGCGATTGACCAGCACGTAGCGGCCATTGATGACCGGCTGGATGTCGTCTCCCCAGGTGATATTCACTACCCTCTCCGCATTGGTCTGCCCCTGCGCGTATCCGGTACCACCCGGCATTTCCAGGAAAAATTCCCGTTGGGGGCCGTGACCGTCGTAGTAAACGGCCCGATCCCGGGAGATGTAGTTGTAGCTGGTGGTAACGGCCTGCCTTTCCGAAGTGCCGCCAAAGGCCTGGATCTTTCCTTCCGGCGTGCGGTACACGGCCGCTGCTGTCCAGTTGGGCCGGTGCTCCGCGTAGGCGATGCGTTGCCCGTCGAAGGCCTTGACCATTGCTCCGCGCGCGAGCTCGGCGGGGCCCCACCAAATGCCGGTTTGCATACCGTATTCGTACCCGACTAGTGCTTCTACCACATTGTGTAATTCGTCATCGGTAGCGTGGTGGCCATTAGCCCGGACGACTTCAAAGAAGGTGGCAAAATTAGAGAAACTACCGGCCAGTTGGTGTGTATTGCCTTCATTGCAGCCGGCGGGTACCAGGTAGCCGTACCAGCCCAGTGCTTCATCGCAGTTGAGGGTGTTGCCGCCCGAAAGCCGGATACTGTCGAACAGCGGATTGCTGTTGAGTAAAGCGGTGATATCGAACATATCCTGATTAGACCCCTGTCCCCAGCCGAAGTCCGGCTCGTTAAAGGGAGCTACCGAGATCACTTTATGACCGGCATCCTGGTACCGTTTGGTCGTTCTTTCGATCAGCTGTTCCCAGCGCTCGGGATGGCCGAAAAACCAGTCATCCACCCTCGGGTGATCGCAGTTGAGCGCCAGGGCGGTATTTGGCCCGGCGTACGTATCGATGAGGTATAAGCGCCAGTTGAGATCGTCCAGTTGTTTTTGCGAAAGAAAACCACCGATCAGAGGGTGGGTCGGCTGAAAAGAGGCCCGCACGACATCCAGTTGATCATGGCCCATAAAACGGATCACCCGCCGGAAGTTCTGCTCATTGGCCCAGGCCAGGTCCGCACCGAATTTGACGGTTTTGGAAATACCGGGATCGCTGATATCAAACAGCACACTGCGGTCAGGAATAGGTTGCACCTGCAGATTATCACTGCTGCCGGCAATTTGCGCGTTGATCGGTGACAGGATCATTCCGGAGAAAGCAAGGAATAATAATGTCATTATTTTCTTAAGCATAGTATTAAAGTTGGGCATTTCATTTTTCCCACCCAAGTAGCCTGAACTTCAGTGCTGCCTTAATTGAAACAAACTCCGTAGGAAAAATGAAATGCCGGTGTGGATCTCACTAAATTCCGGTCATTCCGGAAGGACTATCGCACCTTCTTAAAGGCCAGGTTATTCCAGGTCAGGTCGTAAGGCTGTGCGCCGCCACTCTTGATGACGATGTAGAAGGTGGTCGCAGCGTCAAACGTATATATGCCGTCCACGGGGAATTCTCCACCCCGATTGGTATCTCCCAAACTGTAGGTGCCGGGTGCCGTAGGACTGCCATTCCAGGTGCTGTATACCACCTGATAGGGGATGCCCGGCGCGTAATCCTGCCCGGCCTGCGGCTGCTGCTCACTGAAGATCAGTTCGGACCAGACATCGTTGATCACTGAATGCACGGTAACGGATCCGGTGAGCTGGTAGGTGCCGGGTTCCACACTTATTTCCTGATAGATGTGGGAACCGGGCCAGTCCGAAGCTCCTCCGGAGAAATTGATGGTATATTCCGTCATGGTCACCGAGATACCCGGGGTCACGACTTCTTCCGTCCAGTTACTCATGTTGATGAGGCCCAGATCAAATTCTCCGTAAAATTCCAGCTCGGCGATATTGCAGTAGCCGTCCGGGGCGGTGTAGTAATAAACGTACTGGTAACTTCCGCCACCCGCAATCGGCGCTTCCGCCAATTCGCCGGCCGCCGGCGCTTCGGTGATCGTATAGAGCACGGTATATTCGGTCAGAGAGGGATCATTCGAACCCCGGATCTCACCACCGACAAGCCGTCCTTCGAAACCCGGACGTGGTGCGAATTTCACCAGGTCAATAATAGGCGCATTCTCTGCACCGAAATCGTAGCCGACGAAGCCGGTGGAAGCAAATTCGCCGGGAGCATCTACAAAGGTGTTCAGATCACCGTCGAAGGCGGTGGTGATCAGACCGTTCACGCCGTCCCAGGATCCCGGATGACCGATAATGGAACCCGTTACCTTCGCGCTTACTTTTTCCCGGACCACGACCGTCTTTTCGGCAATAGCCGGAATAGAACCTTCCTCGCCAACTACGGTCAACATTACGGCGTAGTCGCCTCCCGTGGCGTAGGTATGGACGGGATTGGGCTCGTTGGAGGAATTACCATCTCCAAAATCCCAGGTTAAGGTAAATGCGTTGGTCGTTTTACTGGTAAAGGAAACCATCAGCGGATTCTCAGCATCAACCGAGGATGAGATCTCCACCGTTGGGCTGAAGGGCGGCAGATCGACCAAAGCTTCCGGACTGCAGGAAACAAACAAGGTGATCAGCAGGAATACCAATTGTGATATTCCCCATTTGATATTGTTGAAGTTTTTCATCTTTCAATTAATTTTAGTTCATAAGTTTTTGACATCATTGTTGACTATGCTCGAGTTGACATCGTAATCAGGTCAGTTTTCCAGTATGCTTTAACCGGTCAGAATCATTGGTTTTCGGCGATCTGCTCGCGGTGCAGGCGCAGCATTTGCAGCTTGTCGCTGTTTTTGGAAGCTACCACATAGGTGTTGGCTCCCTGGCGCAACAGGGCTGCGTCCCGTACATCCCCTTCAATCAGGACGCCCGATCTTTGTCGGGCCGTTACCGTGAAATGACCCTGTCCATCTCCTTGTAAGAGGAGGCCTTTCCCGGCATCATTGGGCCCGTATTCTACCCGCAACGGGAAATAATTTCCCACCAGAAGTAGGTCCGGTTTGAGGTCGCCGGTCAGATCTTCGGCGATAATTCCCTGGATGGCCGAGAACTGCACTTCGGCGGGCAGAGTATGGCGTTGGAAACCCGTTCCGGTATTTTCCAGATAGATACTTTGGAGTTCGGACACTTTCAATTGTTTAGCTTCGCTTAGTTGTTGCGCGCTAAACACCTGATCCAGGGTGGCGGAAGCATATTGTTGGTGTTTTAGGAACTTTTTCTTCAGCCCGGGAAAGGTGCCCAGCAGATCGTCCAGAGAAGCGACCGGATAGCGTTGCCCCTGCACATAGTTGCTGATCAGCGGAGAGGCTACACCATCTCCCCGGAAATCGCCGATAAAGGCTTCTAAAGGCGTATGATCCGAAACTTTAAAGGGCAGGTTATTTCCCATATTCCCGACGATCAGGTCCAGATCTCCATCCAGGTCCATATCCGCTGCCTGTACCGTTTGCCATAATCCATGGCTGTTGCCCAGGTTATAGGTCTCGGTAACTTCCTCCAATTTTCCGTGACTATTAACGAAGATCCGAATGGGCATCCATTCGCCGACAATTACCAGATCCTGCCAGGAATCGTTATTGATGTCCAGCCAGAGCGCTCCGGTAACGATGCCCGGTGCCCGGAGAGAGGAGTTTACTGCATCGGTCGCCAAACTGAATTTTACGAGCCCGGTTGCAGGATCGCTATCGTTTCTCAGGATGCCACCAACCGCACAATCGGGATAAGCTACCGGCAGGGAACCTCCACCGACGAACAGGTCAGCATCTCCGTCCTGATCAAAATCACCGGCAGTCACTACGCTACCATTGGAGGCGGCTGCGGGTAAACTGCCCGCCGGAGCTAATTCGAAATGGCCCGTACCGTCGTTCAGATACAGCGCATCCGATAATTGGGGTGATCCCATCGGATACTGACTGCCGCCGTTAACCACGTAAAGGTCCTGATCACCATCATTGTCCGCATCAAAGAAAACGGAGCCCGTCGTTTCCGAATCGCTGCCGGCTTGAAAGCAGTCGTAATCGGCATCCAGGTAGCTTCCATCGGACTGCGACAGGTACAACTTGTTCAAAGCGCCCTGAGCGCCACCGATAAAGAGATCATCCCGGCCGTCGCCATTGACGTCGGCGACCGACAACTTGGGTCCGGACATCGAACTTTGTTTCAGCGCCAGCCGGTTGACCCGGAAATCCACAAAGTCATTTTCTTCGTGAGTATAGGGGATCAATTGCTGATCGGAAACGCATTCTAAGTATTTTTCCGTGGGAATGGTTTCCCTGACGGCCATAGTCTGTGATCCGGCCTGGTCAAATTCCAGTAGGGTATTGAGCACTATGTTGTCCGTCTCCGTAAGCTTGCCGTCCGGCCATAGAATTTTAACGGAGGCCCGATCGGCGGTACCCAATCCAAAATAGAGCACCGGATCTACGGCAGATTGATAACCACGGACGGGATAATTCTCCAGGTACTGGGTTGATCCCTCAGTAGTCACCCACACCTTAGCGCCTAAAGCAAAACTATTTTTATCCGATCCCTTCAGTTTGATCCGCACAAAGTTGTGCTGATCACGGGCCAGATTATTGCGATAGACGCCCAGCGGTTCGTTGGTATTGTTGACGATCAGATCGAGATCTCCGTCATTGTCCAGGTCGGCATAAGCCGCGCCGGTGGATACCGTTGGCGCCGAAAGCCCCCAGGCATCGCCTACGTTTTCGAAGGAATAGTCGCCCCGGTTCCTATACATGTAATTCGGTATCTTGGTCGACGGCATTTTTTTAACCAGCTCGTAAATGACGGCGGCGTATTCTTTCTTTCCCTGCTCTCCAAACAGTTCCTGACCGTTGGCCCTTACCTGGGAGATGGCCTCGTTCATCTCGAACTTCATGAAATCCTTGTTGGTGTAATCCCGCAGATAACCGTTGGTGATAAACAGGTCCTTCCGGCCATCCGCATCGAAATCAGCGACCAGGGGTGCCCAACTCCAGTCGGTATTGGATACGCCGGCCAGTTGACCGATCTCACTAAATTTTGGTACACCGCCCGGTTCCAGGCCCAGGTTCAGTTGCAACATGTTGCGCATCTGCTGCTTGTGGTAGGCACTGTCTACGGCCAGATGGTAGCGGTCGTAATTATCCGGACCCTTCAGGAGTTTCTGCCGGTAATTGTCTTCGGGAAGCATATCCAGGGTGACCAGATCGACGTAGCCGTCATTATTCAGGTCGGCGGCATCATTGCCCATGGAGTATTTGGAGATATGGTCGAAGGAATTTTTGGTCGCATCCGTGAAGGTCCCGTTCTTGCGATTGAGGTAGAGAAAGTCCTGCTCATCGTAATCGTTGGATACGTAAATATCCGGCCAGCCGTCCTGATTGAAATCGCTGATCGCGATTCCGAGTCCGAAGTTCAATCCACTGCCGTGGATGCCCGCCGATTCGCTGACGTTTACAAAAGTGCCCCCGTCGTTCCGGTACAAAGAGTTACCAAAAAACGGGTGGCGGGTATTCCGCAGTTTAGTCGAATTGAAAAACGGAGAATAGAAAGTCTTGGAGTGATTCAGCAGGAACAGGTCCAGGTCTCCGTCCAGATCGTAGTCCAGAAAGGCGGCCTGGGTACTGAGGCTACCCGGGGCATCCAGACCGTAAGCTGCTGCTTCGTCCACGAAATCCGGTATCCCGTCGGGTCCATTGCCTTGGTTAATGAACAACTGGTTGGCCCGGTCCGGGTCGGAGCCCAAGCCGGAATAGCAGACATAAATATCCAGCAGACCGTCCCCATTCACATCGGCAACACTGGTGCCGGTGCTCCAGCTTTTCTTTCCGGCTACGCCCGATTCGTTGGTAATATCCTGAAAACTGAAGTCGCCCCGGTTGAGGTAGAGCTTGTTTTCCAGCGTATTGGCAGTCAGATAGAGATCCGCCAGCCCGTCGCCGTTAAAATCTCCCACACCAACACCGGCACCATTGTATAAGTATTCGTACTGCATGACGTTGAGCTCTTCCGTCTCGTCCACCACATTGGTAAACGAAATACCGGTTGTTCCCGTCGGCAGTTGCTCAAAAAGCGGCCGTTCCGTGCGTTGGCAACCCAGCAGGATCACCGTACCCGAAATAATTAGAATTGCAAGGTTCTTATTTGCCCTTTTCATGGTCCCGTTATGATGAAGGAAATTAAAACTGGGGAAGAGCAGCCCAGAACGGGCATGCACTTCCCAAAAAATGACTTGCACTTACGCTGAAAACTACCAGCCATTAATTTGCCTGGCGGCTGGGTTTTTATCGATCTCATCCTGTGGGATGGGTAATACGTACAGTTTGGTCGGAAACTTGCGCTCCTCAAATTCTATCTTAGAGTAGGTATAACCGCCCAGGCCGTTCGGGGTGATCTTCATCCCCAGCAACGGGCCGTTCAGCAGGTCTTCGGCGATACCCCATCGGCGGATATCGAAATAGCGGTGTTCTTCGAAAGCGAGTTCAACCCGGCGTTCATTTCTGATGCGTTCCCGCATGTCGTCCTGGGAAAGACCGGCCGGGAGGTTGGGCATTCCGGCGCGTTGCCGAATGCGATTGATCGCTTCGTAGACCGAACCGTCGGGGCCGGAAGTTTCGTTTTTAGCTTCGGCGTAATTTAATAATACCTCCGCGAGGCGAATGAAGATCCAGTCCTGATCGCTGGATTGCGAATAGATGACCAGGTCCTCGTTGTGGAATTTGCGCAGGAAATAGCCGGTATGGATGAAAGGAATATCGGTACCTCCTTCAAACAGCTCCACTTCACGACCCCGGAAGTTAGCTCCGTTGTGGACTACCGTAGCTTCAAAGCGGGGATCGAGATTTTCGAAAGGCTGGACGGGATCGAATAGGGATGATTCCGACTGTGCCTGTCCATCGACCATTTCGTAGGAGTCTACAAAGTTCTGGGTTGGCAGGTTGCCGCCCCAACCGGCATCACTGGGGCCTTTGTAAGAAGATGGAGTATTGTACACGTCCCATCCGGCGCCCTGGGTTCCACCGGCATTGGACTGGTGGTGTTTATCCGGGTATTGAAACTTTTTGGCGAAAATGACCTCCTCGTTATTTTTGGTCAGGAATATGGTTCGGTAATCCGGGAACAGGGAATACGCTCCCCGGCTGATCACTTCATTGGCGGCACTGGCGGCTTCGTCCCATCTTTCCGCGTACAGCAGCACCCGGCTTTTCAGCGCTTTGGCGGCTCCCGACGTAGCCCGGCCTTCGGCAATATCTCCTTTAGCCGGTAGTAAGCCGGCGGCCATATCCAGATCGCTGATGATGAAATCAACTACCTCCGAATAAGTGGCGCGTGGGATCTGGAGATCATCCTCTATACTCAGACTTTTATCGATCAGGGGAACGCCGGTGGCTTCTCCGCCGCCGTTCTTCAGACCGAAAAGGCGCAGCAGGTCGTGGTAGATGTATCCCCGAAGGTAGTACACCTCACCCTTCAGTCGATTTCTCAATTCCTCGTCCTCGAGGCGGTCCAGATTTTCCAGCGCTACATTCGTTTTACGGACCAGTCCGTAATAAATGGGCCACTGGTTGCCCCAGGGTACGTAGGTGGGCAGAAAATCGCCCGTTTGCAGCAGGGAGGAGTGTGTCCATCCCATAGAGACATCGCCATCGTCACTGGCACCGTCGAGCAGGTAGAGCCCTTTGGCCCACCAATCGTAGTTTCGGTCAAAACCGGAAGGCATATCGCCGTAGATGAGGTTGACAAACTGGATCGCTCCCTGGGGATCCGTCCAGACCAGTTCCTCCGTCAGCGAATCCTTGGGGACCTGATCCAGAATATCTTTCTCGCAACTGAATAACACCAGAGCCAATAGCAGCAGGCCGGTGTATCGCAGTGTCAAATTATTTATTTTTTTCATTGGAATATCTTTTTAGCAAAAGCTTGAGTTCAACGTTTTGGCTGAATAAATGACAGTAGAGCTTTAACCCGCAAAGACTAGGCTCCACTGCACTTCCAGTTCTTAAAAATTAAAGTTTACTCCGGCATTCCAGACCCGCAATTGAGGGTAGCCCCAACCGCGGCCACCGCCGTCCTCCGGATCGAAATTGGGGATTTTACTCCAGGTGTAGACGTTATTGGCATTTACATAAATGCGGATCCCCTGAATGAAATTCCCGGGCAGATTCTCTGCATTCAGATTATAGGCCAGTTCCACATTTTTGAGGCGGAGATAAGAACCGTCTCTCAGCCAAAAGGAAGATCCGGCATGGTTGTTACCGGCGGCATTGATCAGTACGCGGGGCTCGCTGGCGTCGGTATTGGTCGGCGTCCAGCGATCCAGGTTTTGCCGGTAGATACCACTGGTACCCAGGAAGAAAGGCCAGGCAGCTTCCCCGCCGTAACCCTGGTAAACATTGGTAGCACCCTGAAACAGGAAGGATAATTCGAGGCCTTTAAAGTTCAGGTTGCCGTTGAAACCGAAAATGATCTCCGGCGTGTTGGAACTGCCGATGTAAACCCGGTCCAGATCATCGATCTGTCCGTCTCCGTTCACATCTTCGTAGCGGACATCACCGGGGGCAATGTCACCGATCTGAGTCGGGGCGGCATCGATCTCTTCCTGCGACTGAAAGAGCCCTAATGCCCGGTAACCAAACTGTGCTCCGAGCGGACGTCCGGTCCTGCGAATGTTTGGGTTCTCGGATTCCGGTTCATCGATGAAGACAATTTCGTTCCGGGCATAGGTTAAGTTACCACCGAGCGAATAGCCGAAGCCACTACGGAAAGAATTGGTGTGGCCCAGGTTGAGTTCAATTCCCTCGTTATCCACCTTGGATAGGTTCTCTACCGGCAGACCGACACCCAGCAGGCTCGGTACGGATAGGTTGCGGGAGCCCAGAATATCGCTCCGTTTGTCTTTGAAATAATCCACCGTAAGGGACAGCTTGTAATCCAGGAAATTGGCATCGAATCCGATATTGAATTTCTTGACGGTTTCCCAGGTTACAAAAGGACTGGCGAGGTTGCCTTCCACGATCCCCGGTTGGACATCTCCGTCGCCGAAAACCGCCGCACCGCCGATCTGATTGTAGGATTGCAAATATAGGAACCTCGCACCGCCCAGGCGATCGTTACCCAGAATACCGTAGGAGCCTCTGATCTTGAAAAAATCCACAAAAGACAGATCGTCCATGAAGGATTCGCGGGAGATCACGTAACCCAGCGAGCCGGAAGGGAAGAATCCCCAGCGATTTCCGTCGGCAAATTGCTCCGAACCGTCGGCCCGGAAACTTCCCTCCACAATGATCTTATCGTCAAAGGTCCAGTTCAGGCGACCAACGATTCCCTGACGGCCGCTGGATCCGGCGTAACCGCGGTTGGTCCGGTTGGCGGCACCGCCAAAATCGAGTTCGTCGATGGACAGGGTATAGCCATCCCGGAAGCCGCTGATGAAATTCCATCTTTCCTTGGTCTGGGTATACAGCAACAAGGCGGAAACATCACTTTTACCGAAAGAGGTCTTGTAATTGAGGTGGGTCTCCAGGGTGATTCCCTGAAAATCATTATGGTCCTGGTACAATGAAGTACTACCCCTGGGTTGCTCCACGAATGTACCATCCGACAAACGACTGTAGAAAGGCGTCTGGGCGTAGGTATAGTTCTTCTGATCGGCAAACCACTTATTGTAGGAAGCGATCCCCTTGATGGACAGCCCCGTGACCGGCAACTGCTGTTCCAACTGGATGCGCCCGTTAAAGGTCTGGATCCGGCGGTTGCGGTAGCCGTTTTCCGGCAGCGCCAGATAGGCCGGACCGGCGGAATACCCTCCGTTTGACCATTGAATGGGGGCGAGGTTGGGACGTGCCGAAACCAGCCAACGGAAAAGCTCGGGAGCCGC
This sequence comes from Flavilitoribacter nigricans DSM 23189 = NBRC 102662, assembly GCF_002646595.1. GTDB lineage: Bacteria > Bacteroidota > Bacteroidia > Chitinophagales > Saprospiraceae > Flavilitoribacter > Flavilitoribacter nigricans. The sequence continues at coordinate 506,127 of NZ_PDUD01000001.1, read as the reverse complement.
CACGTTGTTGGTATTCTCATCCCGGCCGGCAATATCGAAAGATAAGCGGGTTGTTTCGGTTACCTTGGCATCGATATTAGACCGGTAATTGTATCTTTTGTGGGTATTGGAAGGGACAATACCGTCCTGTTCCAGGTAACCCAGGGAAGCGGCGTACTGGACGCGCTCCGATCCGCCGTTGGCGGTAATACCGTAGCGACTCAGCATCGCGGTATTTTTCAGTACGGACAACCAGTCGGTATTCGGATGCGTATCCGGACTGCTGCCGTCCCGGTATTTATCGAGATCTTCCTGCGTGTATTGCGGAGCCTTGCCTTCGTTGATCAGGGCTTCATTGTACAACTGCGCCCACTCGTAGGAACCCAGAAATTCGGGATCTCTGGTTCTTTCCTGCACCCCGACACTGGTGGTCAGGCTGATCTGCATTTTTCCCTGTGATCCCCGTTTGGTAGTCACGAGCACCACTCCGTTACCCCCTCGAACTCCAAATACGGCCGCACTGGCGGCATCTTTCAGGATGGAAACCGATTCGATCTCATTGGAATTCAACTGGGAAAAATCCCGGGCTGACCGTACGATACCGTCAATCACATAGATCGGTGAGGCATCACCGGTGGTACCGATACCGCGAATGAAGATAGCCGATCCGTCTTCTCCCGGTTCACCCGAACGCTGCACCGCAATAATACCCGCCGTGCGTCCTACTAACGTATTACTTAAGTTAGGAGCCGGGTTTTTGGAGAGTTCTTTTTCCGAGACCTGGGATACAGCGCCGGAAATATCGCTCCGTTTCTGACTACCGTAACCGATGACCACCACTTCGTCCAGGGCTGCGGCCGAGGATTGCAAAGAGAAGTCGATCTGGGTCCGGCCGTTTACCGCAACCTCCATTGTTTCAAAACCGATAAAGGATACCAACAGGGTGGCGTTTTCATCTACTTCGATCCGGTAACTGCCGTCCACATCCGTGATCGTACCGTTCTGGGTACCTTTTTCAACAACTGTAGCACCGGGTAAAGGCTCACCGTTCTCATCGGTGATCGTCCCGGTAATCACAACTGCGTATTCGCGCTCCAGCGCCATTTCGAGCCGGGAATGGTTCGTGCTATGAGCAGTCAGGTTCAGGGTCGCCAGCAGCATGGCCAGCAGTATGACCCCGCCCGATAGACTGGTCTTGCTTTGTAATCTTACTTTCATATTACATCTACTTTAAAGGTTGACATTTCATTTGTTGAAGATCAAAACGATACTGCAAGTAAGGATTAAAGCCGTCCAGGCGTGGGCAATCATCAACCAGATAAGGGGGGGTGATCGGTCTGATGCTGTTTTTTGTCCTTATTTAAAACTTTATTCTGCCCTAGTGGTAAATGTGATATTAACTTTGGATATCTACGATACGGGCAGGAGGAGGTGCGGTCGGTCCAAAGAGGAGACTGAACGGTCATTTTCGTCGCCCCGCTGCAGATGTGGGTGATTTTTTTCTTTGGATAGCCCCGATCATAAGCAGTGGAACCGAGCAGTCTGATAGTAGAAAAATGAATAGATCGGGAAGAAGGGAAAGACCGGTCCGGTAGAGTAGGGGCGCTGACAATCGGCGGATAAACGACAAAGCAGGTCGCCAGGAGCACAAAAGTGCCCCCGGTGATCCTGAATTTTGTTTATAGTTGGTTAGTTTTTGATGATCCGCTGCGTGTCGATAATGCCCGTTTCGTCTTCTATGCGCAGTAGATAGACACCGGCCTGCAGCGTTTTTAGGTTGAGTTGGTTTTGTCCGTTAGTAAGTCGGACTTTTAGAATCGTTTTGCCCAGCAGGTCGGCAACACTAACCCGCAGCGGCAGGTCATTTTCCTGGATATGGATATTCAGTATATCCCGGGTAGGAATGGGAAAGATGGCTAACCCTTCCGTTCCGATACCACCGATACCGTTCGTTAATCGGGCCGAGCCATTGGTACAGGAAATTTGGTTTTGCAGCGGATCGTAGGGCAAAGTAGCGTGGGTAACGTCATCGACACAAAAATCAACCGTAACATTGCCTTTGGCCGTTCCGCTGGTCTGGAACGATACGATCCCGTTGGCTGCGGTCACCCCATTCACCGTTTCCGAAAAGCTGCCGCTGAAAGTACCGGTCACCGTTGCACCGGCTACCGGATTATTCAGGTGGTCCTGTATGAGTACCTGGGCCGTGCCGCGCTTTTTGCCCTGTCCGGCATTGGCCGTCCCGGTAGTGATCGATTCCACAGCCATGAATGTGCCGCCAGTCAATCCCGCCAGATCGGCTACTTCCCCGGCGGAAAGCGCGTAGTTGTAGATCCGGAAATCTTCGATCGTGCCGTCAAACAGCGGATCCGGATACTGGCTGCGGCCAATGTAGTTCAATACGGGTTTGAAATCCAGCGGGCTGACAACGGCCGTTGCCTGCTGGGCGACCTCCTGACCGTCAACGTACATCCGCACCCCCGAGGCACCCAGGGTAACCGCTACGTGTACCCACTGTCCGGTCGGTAATCCGGTGGAATATAGATTTTGCTGCGTACCTCCGTTGATCAGGCCAAATTGAAGTTCTCCGTTCCAGGTACTCGGCGTCAGGAAAAGATTCTGATCGGTGCCGTTCCCGAAATCGAAGATCCGTTGCCAGGCACCGCCGCCATCCCAGTAGACCCAGGTAGCTACGGAGATCTCCTGATGATTGGCAATATCGGGTGGCAACTGTAAAAAGGCATCGGAGCCATTCAGCGCAATGGCATCGGTGCCGGCCTGACTGGCTACAAAAGAAGTACCTCCGTAGACCGCAGCGTGGTTGAAATTGACACTGTTATCCCGGGTATCCTGCTCAAATTCAAAATGGGTGACCAGCGCATCGTTCCCGCTGGCGGTAGCCGATACCTGATTGGAGTATCCCGAACGGTTCAGGGAGTTATCCACCGCTTTTAAGGCATAGTAGTAGGTTGTCCCGCTTTGGGTCGTATTATCCACGAAGGAATTGGCCGTTATTCCACGGGCGATCGTGTTGTAAGGACCGCCCGGAGCGGTAGCCCGGAAAATGCTGTATCCGGCCAGATCGCTTTCGGAATTGGCGGACCAGTCCAGTTGAATCGAAACCGCATGGGCGGTAGCGGACAAATTGAGCGGTGCGGCGGGCGCCGTGAACTCCAGCGGTGCACCCACGGGGAGAAACCGCCACTGCTGCCCGGTATTGCCCGTTTTTTCCCACTGTTCGATATTGGTTCCTCCCGATTCCGCACTTACACAATAGGAGCTTTCCCGGCTGCGGATGTAGAACCAGCCGTCTTCTGCGTAATCCAGGTACCACTGCTGGTTGCCCTGGTTACCGTTAGTCCACAGATTGAGATTGGCGCCGTTGTCCAGAGAAAAATTATAGAGGTCCAGGGATTTATCACTGTTGGAAGCCGGTTGGATACGCCAGTAGCTGAAGTCACCGCCGATCCGGGAGTCCACCGGCGTCACATTCCACTGTTGGCTACTCGCACCGGCAAAGGCGTTTAGTTCGACATTGGCTCCATCCTGGGCGATATTGCCGTTTACATCCATAACCTGCCCCGTAGCGCGGTTGACCAGGTAATAACTCCCGTCGATTACCGGCTGTATATCATCTCCCCAGGTAATGTTGACCACTCTTTCGGCATTGGTCTGGCCGGTCCAGTAACCCGTGCCGCCGGGCATCTCCAGTACGAATTCGCGTTGCGGCCCGTAGCCATCGTAATACACCAGGCGATCTTTGGAAATGTAGTTGTAGGTTGTCGTCACGGCCTGCCGTTCCGAGGTGCCACCAAAGGCCTGCACCTTGCCTTCGGGAGTACGGTAGACTGCCGCGGCCGTCCAGTTGGGGCGGTGTTCGGCGTAACCGATCCGTTCCCCGTCAAAGGCTTTGACCATTTCGCCCCGGGCGTATTCCGCGGCGGCCCACCAGATACCGGTTTGCATACCGTATTCATAGCCCACCAGGCCTTCCACTACATTGTGTAACTCATCACCGCTAGCGTGGTGCCCATTGGCGCGAACGTTTTGGAAAAAGCTGGCGAAGCTGTCAAAACTACCGGCCAGTTGGTGGGTATTACCTTCGTTGACGCCGGCCGGTACCAGAAAGTCGTACCAGCCCTGCGCTTCATCGCAATTTAAGGTGTTGCCGCCCGAAAGCCGAATGTTACTGAACAGCGGATTGCTGTTCAATAATGCGGTAATATCGTACATATCCTGGGCGGAGCCCTGGCCCCAGCCGTAGTCAGGTTCGTTGAACGCCCCCACCGTGACTACATTGTGTCCGGCGTTCAGATAACGCTGGGTAGAGACCTCGATGAGTTGTTCCCAACGGTCGGGGAAACCCAGATACCAGTCATCCACGAAAGGGTGATCACAGTTCAGGGCCAGATCGGTATTCGGCCCCACGTAGGTGTTGATCAGGGAAAGCCGGTAATCGAGATCGTCGATCTGGGCCTGGGTTAACTGGCCGTTTACCAGCGCGTAAGTAGGCTGGAAGGAGGCTCGGACAATATCCACCTGATCGAGACCCATGAAGCGGATAACTCTCCTGAAATTCTGTTCGTTGGCCCAGGCCAGGTCGGGCCCGAATTCGACCGTTTTACTCACGCCGGGGTCCGTCAGGTCGAAAGGTACGATCCGGTCCGGTATGGGCTGGGCCACCAGATTATCGCTGCTACTGGCGGACTGGGCGTGGAGTTGGATCGTAAAAATTGCAAATAAGAATAAGGCAAGGGTTGAGGTAATGATTTTTTCCATAATTTTTTTTGGTTAACGATGAAGTATCCATCCCTGCACCGTAGTCGATACGGTGAGGTTTGCTGAATAATGGTTCAGTCGGAAAAGCGGACCGACCGGGCCGAAAGACGAATTACCGGAATGGTCTTTGGCGTTATTGCCGGGTTGTTACGATTGGTTAGAAACGAAGCGAAGAATTAACACAAATGAACTGAAAATACTGGATTCGGCAGGGGAACGGTTGGTCAATTAGCGGGGGCTGATCGGTATTTTATATTTTGCAAATGACATTATTTGCCATCAATAATATCTTCTATAAGATTTTTTTCAGTAAAATTGATGGGTTTGTAGGTAGTGTTGGTTCACCGTTGGCAAGGCATTCCAACTGCCGTTAGGTGTAGGTCAAGCCAGAAAAACAAGCGTACAGTCCACGAAGAGAATAATAGCGATGAGGTGTAGGACTATTGCAGATCGAAATGACTGGAAAAGGGGAGGGGGCGCAAGATCACTTGTCCCCAATTGATTACGCCCCGATTTGAGGGCAGCTTTTACTTTCTGATGATCGCCTTACCGAAAATAGGAGATATCATCTATCGGGGCGGTCTATGCTATGGGGAGAAGTTAGCGGATCAGCAACCTATTAGCCCAAAAAAGAAGACCAGCTCCTGTTCTACTTTTTCTCCTCTGGCATTGATGGCCGGTTCCCAGCTTCCGGGCATGTCCCGGATGAGTTGCAGCATTTTTTCGTCGATGGCGTTATAGCCGGAAGGGTAGTTTAGGCGGACCTGGCCAATTTTTCCATCTTTCGTTACAGTGAAGCCGATCTTTCCCGGTTGCAGGCGATCCCTGCGGGCTATGGCAACGGTGGCGGTGCTGTTCTCTTTGAGGTACTTCAGCAGGGCCGGTTTGCCCGCGCTGTAGACGGCAGCCTGCTGGGGTACGACGCTCATATACTGGATCAGGGTATCCTTAACGAGCTCTTTCCGGAATTTATCTTTTCGAAGGGTATGCCCCGAAATGTAAAAGCTGCTGCCGTAATCCAGGGAGCGCAACAACTGGATCTGATCAACATTAAGATGATCATCCGTTCCTCTGGCCCGGATCTGTTTTTGGTAAAGCCCGCCGAAGGTAGAGACCGCAATATTATGATAGGATTCTACAATAGGCTGCTGCCGGGGAAGCTCCTGAAAAGTGCTGAATACGATCTTACTGGCGCCGGAATTCCGGTGATTCGGCGAAAGGATATCAATGATAGAGCGGGCGTTTTCGAGTTCTTCTTTCGTGATGGTCGCCTGGAAGCGATTGTCAACTTCGTAGAGAAAATCCACATCAGTCGGGGACGTCGGTAAAAGCATTTCCGAAAGGGGGAGCACCGGACCCGGGACGGTAGCCGAATGCTTCCGGTTGATAAAACTAAAAGCCGTCAGTCCGATGAAGCAGAACAGGGTGCCGACAATTACCATACGTTTTTTCATGACTTGCAGTATTTTCTCCAAATCTAAAACTATTCTCCCCTTAGTACCGCCGGGCAATTGTAAATAATTGTAAAGGCAAACTAAAAATATGGATCAGGGAAGCCGAAGTAGCCGAAAATACTTTTTTGCGAGAGGACCCTTGGCTGGACGAGGATCGGACTACGCTAATAAGCGCGATGGCCGGCCCGTTTGTTGCAGATACAAAATTTCGGGATGAAGGAATCGAGTTTCTGGCAATTAGCCCGTTCATTTAATAGAATCCAGCTCGATCTTGACATCCCCCGAGCGCGAACAATGGTTGGCCTTATACTCGGACGGGGTCATCTTGAATTGCTCTTTGAAGCATTTCCGAAAATATTTCAGATCGGAAAAATTTAGGGAGAAGGCAATTTCCGAAACGGCCATATCTTCGGAAAGCAATAACTGAGCGGCCCGTTTTATCCGGATCTTTTTGATGAAGATCTGAATGGACAGCCCGGTCAGCGATTTCACCTTTCGGTATAGTGCACTCTGACTCATGCCCAGTTCCTTACACAACATGGGAATGTCGAATTCCGCCTGTTCCAGCATGCGCAGGATAACGGCCTCGGTCTGGAGGACAAATTCCACTTCCCGGGGATTCTGGTCACTTTCCGGATCGACCAATTCGTTGGTTTCGTAGTGGAGTTCCAGCATTTCGCGGCTTTTCAGCAGGTTATTTACCCGGGCGATCAGCAGATCGGAAGCGAAAGGTTTGGTAATGTAATCATCGACGCCAACCGCGTAGCTGCTGATCTTATCTTTTTTGTTGTCCTTGGCGGTCAGCATGATCACCGGAATGTGACTGGTGGACATGGTCCCTTTAATTTTTCGGCAAAACTCCTGACCGTCCATACCCGGCATCATCATGTCGGAAATGATCAGGTCCGGTGTACTGTTTACGGCCAGTTCGTAGGCATCATCGCCGTTATCGGCAATGAGGATTTTAAACTCTTTTTCAAAAAGCGTTCTGATATAGGCCGTAATATCCTTGTTATCATCGACCAGCAAAAGCATTTTTTCGTTGTCATTCGGCGCTACATTGGTTTCGTCCAAACCGCCGAATTCACTGGTGAGGATAAGTTCCTTCTCATCCGCGTAGATATACCGCACGTACTCCTTATCCCCAAATTTCGCCCTGTCTTTGGGTATCCTGACCAACACGCGGGTTCCTTTCCCTTCCCGGCTTTGCAGATCAATGGTGCCGAGATGGAGCTCTACAATACTCTTACAAAGGGTTAAACCGATGCCCGTGCCTCCGGCGCTATAGGAATTACTGGCCTGAAAAAATGGCGTGAAGATGTTGGTCAGTTCATCCTTTCTTATACCGAGCCCTTCGTCCTTTACTTCAATGACGAGATCATCTCCTTCTTCGTAAACGCCAAAGTTTACGGATCTGCCTTTAGGGGTGAATTTAAAAGCGTTGGACAAGAGATTGTTGATCACGATCTGGATCTTTTCCAGGTCCACCCAGGCTTCCAGTTCGCTTACACAGTAAAACCCGAACCGGATCTCCTTTTCTTTGGCCAGATAACCAAAACTCTCCGCTTCTTCCTGGGCGAGTATTTTCAGATCGTGCTTACCGACGTTCAGAACCGATTTACTAAGTTCGATCTTTCTGAATTCCAGCATTCTGCGGATGAATTTCAGAATAATGCCCGTATTCTTCCTGATCAATCGAAGGTATTGCTGCTGCTGTTTGTCCGCAACGGTCCTTAGCAAATCGTTCACCGGCCCCTGAATGAGGGTCAGCGGCGTCTTTAGTTCGTGGGAGAAATTGGTGTAAAACCGCAATTTCTCCTGCATGATCAGTTGTTCTTTTTCCCGCAGCTCCTGCTCAAACTGAAGTTTCTGCTTTAATGCTATTCTACTGTTACTGAATTTATTCCACTTCCAGATCAGGAAGGCGATGATCAGCGTGTAAATTATATAGGCCTGCCACGTCTTCCAGATTGGCGGATTTATGATAATTGCGAGCGACGCTTCGGAATCATCCTGCGAGTTTTTTACGCGAAATAGATACTGACCGGGAGGAACGTTACGGTAACTGGCCAGATTCGATTCGGCACCGTACTGCCATTGCTGCTCGTAATCTTCCAGCATGTAAACAAAGTCTTTCTTGCTGTGCATGCTGAAACCCGGGAGTGCGTACTGGATGGAAAAAATATTATCGGAATAATCGAGCTGGATCTCCTTGGTCAGGAATATACTTTGATCCTGCGGGAAAATATTGGAATTCTCCGGAGTAACCACCTTATCGAACACCTTCAACTGATTGAGGATGATCCTGGTCTTCTTGGTTTCCGTTCTCAGTTCATCCGGGTAGAATAAATTAAGGCCGTGGATACCTCCATTGGCCATATACCCGCCCCTACGGGAGTAAAAGATCGAACCATTATTAAAATGCCCGATCTGAAAACCATCTTCCGCACCAAATTCTCTCAGTTCATTTTTTTTGCGGTCGAACAGGACGATCCCCGTATTGGTGTTGATCCATAGATTCTGATCCCCATCCATCTGAACGCCGGACAGCAGGCGGTCCAGCAGATCGTCAAGTACGGGCATTTCGATAAACTGTTCCGTCGGTACATCAAATACCACCAGGCCATTGTGGCGGGTACCCACCCAGAACCGGCCCGAATCATTGTGTATATCGTAGACTACATCTTTGGCGTGGATGGGATCCTCACTCCAGGCGGAATGGATGACCCTCTTTTGCAGCACATTGTATTTCTGTAAACCGTCGCCAAAAGTACCCAGCCAGAGCACGCCTTGCTCTACCGATGCAATGGATCTTATGTCCGAAGGGGAAACGCCTTGCTCCAGCCGGATCATCTGAGTGTCGGGATCGTAGGAATAAAGCCCTCCGCGATTGGTGCCGATGTAAATGCTGCCGTCTTTATCTTCGTAAAAACAACGGATATCATTGACGAGTAATTCCGAATTGGGAGTGTCCTTGGTAAACTGGATCAGTTGTCCGTCCGCCGGATCGTATAAATAGATGCCGTGGGCGTAGGTACCGATCCAGACCCTTTGCTGCGAATCCTCCAGCACGGAAAGCACCGCTTTGTTCTCCAGTTCACGGATCGCATTGTTCTGAATTTTCCCGGTACGGGGATCCAGCAAACTGATACCTTTTCCATCGGTTCCTACCCATATTCTTCCGTCGTGCGCCTCGTAGATCCCCCATACATTCTGGTAATTCAGGGAATATTCCGAGTCGCTGGCCTGTTTGGTGATCATACGAACGATCTCCCCCTCGGGATTAAAAATATTGACTCCACCGTTGTGGGTGCCCAGCCAGAAGTATCCGTTTTTTTGCTGGTAGATCTTACTGATCGTCCGGTGGGAAATGCTGTATTCATCGAAACCCGGAGAAAAGTGATTGATCAGTTCGTATTCGCCGCCGGCTCCTTTCGACAGCATAAACATGCCGTTTTGGCGGGATCCCAGCCAGAGATTTTGTTTGTCATCGAGGTAAATGGTCAGGTAATCATCGTCGGGCAGTAGGTCCGCCAGCGTCCGTTCAATCCGTTTTGAGGAATTGTGATCCAGGTGCAGGGCGTAAACACTGGATTCCGTACCCAGCCAAACGGTATTTTGGTCCTCCACCAGGAGGTCAAAGGAATTTACATAGGGCTTGCCGACGATCTCCTGGGCACTGAAATAGGTAATAGACTGATCGCGGAGGTTATAGCAGAAAACCCCTCGTCCGGCAGCTACCGCCCAAAGGTGATCCCCTCCCAAAACCATTTCCGTAATGCTGGATTCTCCAAAGTCTATACCGGAGCGTTCATCGTACAGGTCAAGGTAATAAACACTGTCATTTAAGACTTTTACGATGCCGTTATTACCGTGCTTCCCAAAATACAGTACCCCATCGGCATCGATCGCCATCGAGCTTACCCGGCCTTTTAGCTGATCGGGTAAATACCGGCGGATGACGTCTGTTTCATAGCTGTATCTGCCGACACCGTCGTCCGTCATCAGCCAGAGATTATTGGATTCGTCCAGATAAAGTCGTTCTATAAAATTATTGTGGAGCTGATCGGGATTGCTTTTGTTTTTAATGAATTTTTGAAACTCAAATCCCTGGTAGCGAAACAGGCCTTCATTGGTAGCTACCCACACCTGCCCCAGGGTGTCCTGGATGATGTCATTGACGACATTATTGATCAATCCCTGTTCTTCGTTCAGCCGGTGAAATTTATGCTGGGTAAACAGGGAACTCTGGGAGAAACTGCTAACACAAAATACCATGAAACCCAATAGGATCAGCCCCCGGCACGCATAAGAAACGCCTTCCCAATCCGGTAGAAATAAGAGCCGGCTATGGTGCAGAGGGAATTCAGACTGCTCCCGGTTTTCCGGGATGGAACGCTTCACAACTAGTCTGCCCGCGTTTAATATGCTGATCATGTTGGTTTTATTTAAGCGCATGTCTAAAAGATACACATTTTTTGAAGGTAAATTTTGGTCCTCGCCTTCGGATACCCGATCAGTTTCTTAGGGCATATCTAATCGCGAGTTGCCGAGTTGACCGAAAGACCAACCCGCAACCCGCAATTCGCAATAAATTGGTTGCCAGGCCTTCATTCGCATATCGATCAATGCCTGACAGGATATGAATAGGTTGCAATAAAAGGATTTATGCAGGCTGAAGTGGGGAATGATTGACCATTGATGGGGGGTAGATCAGTCTATGGGTATTTTTTGTCCTAAAATCGATATTGGGGGAATAAATACCGGGCATGATCCGGTTTTTTACCAAACATAAATGTACCCATGCAATGGTACATAGCCTTTTTTATTCATCAGAGGTACCGGTGGCGCTTACTCAACTACCCCCGCTTCGCCCGAGCGTCGGGGATCCGCGCCGGCCCGGACGACACCCCGGTCGATCATCACCGCAGCTCCGTATCCCATGCGGAGTTCTCCGGGAGCAGAGATGAGTTGTAGTTCGTGGCCGAGTTGTTGTATTTCTTTTAAGACAGCCGGAGCAAAGCCCTGTTCCATTTGGACGACAATCTCCTTTACTTTCTGCCGGTCCTGGTTATCCCGTTGCACCCCCACCAGAAAGCGGGGCAATTCCAGGGCCGCCTGGGGGCCCAGTCCCTGGTCGATTATGCCGCTACACATCTGGTAGACGGCGGAACTGATCCAGGCGTTGCCGGCCGCGCCCAGGGCGGCAAGCGGTTGTTGTTGTCCTTCAGTGGCTTTAAAGATCATCGTCGGACTAATGCTGGTGACGTTGCGGGCAAAAGGGATCCGGGCATTGTAGCGTTTGGGATTGGAGTTGTAGGAACGCAGCTTGTCGTTGTAAATAAAGCCCAGTCCCGGGGTAACATAAAAATTGCCGCCCCAGGTACCCAGGGTCTGGGTCACCGAAACCATATTGCCCGCCGCATCGGCCACCGCGAAAGCGGTCGTTCCCGTAGACGACCGGGCTTCGAGTATACCTTCTGCTCCCCAACTGATGGCCACGCGGGTATCGAGGCAGTTACTGTCGGCCGGCATCACACTTTGTTCGGCATTGAAACAGGATTGCCAGCGTTCACCGGCGAAAGTTTTATCGGTAAAAGGATCCAGATCCACCGGCCACAGACCGGGGTCGGCAATGCGGCCGCTGGTGGACGGGCTCAGTTTCCAGGCTTCGATCATGGCGTGTAGCGTGGCCGCGTCTTCGGTGTAGGGCTTTGCGGCTGGATAGCCTTCCAGGAGGTTCAGCTTGGCGGTGAGTAGGGCCCCACCCGACACCGGAGGCGGTCCCGAGTAGATGGTGTGCCCGCGGTACTGGGTCCGGACGGGTGTTCGTTCCACGGCGTAGTAGCGGGCGAGATCTTCGGTGCTCATGACGTTGCCTCCGGACCGGAGATCTTCGACCATCCGCTGGGCGACCGGGCCCTGATAAAAGCCGTCCCGCCCGCGTCGGGCGATCTGGGCCAGCGTCCAGGCGAGATCCGGGTTGCGCAGGGTGTCGCCCGCCGTCAGGGGTTTTCCCTCGGGATAAAACAGACTTTGACAGCGATCGCAGGTAGCGTAAGCTTCTTTTTCTACTTCCAGAGTAGAGGCAAAACCTTCGCTTACGGGAAAGCCATCCCGGGCGAGTTCAATTGCCGGTTGTACCAGATCGGCCCAGCTGAGTTTTTTACTGCCGTATTTTTGCCAGGCCAGTTCCATGCCGGCCACCGTGCCGGGTACATTGACCAGCATCGGTCCGCTTCCCGGTAAATTTTGCAGTTGGCCATTGGTGAGAGATCCCGCTTCGGGAACTCTGGTCAGGAATTCTATGCAGGTGGGGGACTCCATATCTTTTAGATAGATCAACATTTCTCCGTAGCCTCCCAGGCCGCTGGCGTCCGGTTCCACTACGCCCAGGGCGAAGGAAATGGCAATTGCTGCATCCACTACATTCCCGCCTTGTTCGAGGATGCGCAGTCCGGCCGCCGTGGCCAGCGGGTGTGCGCTGGAAATGCCCGCTTTTCCCCGTTTTTCTTCCCGCAGAGGCGGGCGCTGTCGCAGCAGTTGGTAAACCAGTTGATCCACCGCTTCGGTGGAGTCGGCTTTTTTTACGGCTTCCCGGCTGCGTTGCACGTTGGTGTTCCAGGCGGCATGGTCCGCGAGTTGGTACTTTTGGTTCAGATAATTTACGGTGCGATCAAAATAATCCAGATACTGACGTGCGGAATTCAGTTCCATCGCTGCGTAGGTATACTGTTGGCCCCGGTCCGGAGGAATGGGAGCGGGGAGGAAGGCCACCTTCAGGTCCTGACCGTAGGGATCCTGGTCGGGCCGCACACCGGCCGGCTGTGGGTCACCGTTATAAGCGGGAGGATTTCGCGGCGTCTCTACCAGGATCAGGTGCGATCCGTCGGAAGACCAAACCGCCAGTGACCGACTGGTGCTGATCAGGTTGGTGTACGATCCCTGTAGATCCGTCGTCCAGACTCCGGTTGGCTGCGTGCGGGTGGAAAAGCTTAATTGTTGCCCGTCCGGCGACCACTGCGGAGACAGGATCATCTTTCCGTCCAGGATCGTTCGTCGCTTCTTTTTATCGGCAATATCCATATGCACCAAACTGGGTTTCCCTTTTCTTTCACTGATGTAGACCAACAGGTTCCCATCCGCATGAATAGCCGGAGAATGATCGGGACCTAAAATACTCGTCAACTGCGTTGGTTTCCCTTCCGGGTTTTTGACCCAGATATCCGCATTGGCACCGAGCCCTCTAACCCAACAGATCGTCCCGTCTCCAGCTACACTGGGCTGGATATCCGCACCGGGCGATTCGATGACCACTTCGGGGTTTCCGGGTTTTCCGCTGGGTGGAACCGCGATTTTCCAGAGGTCGAATTTTCCCGCCCGGTCGGAGGCGAACAAAAGGGTCCGTCCGTCGGGAAGCCATACCGGGTCCCGCTCCTCCGCAATCCCGCTGGTCAGTTGCCGCCAGCTGCCACTGATGACCGTCTCTTTTTCGGGTGCTGTTTCCACCAGCCAGAGGTCGCCCCGCCAGGCTACAACCAGGCGTCCTTCGGCACTGAAGGCCACGGAACTGGGTTGAAGTATTGGTGGGAACGCAGCGGGTCTATCTGCTTTCAGGAGGCAGCAGATGGGAAGGAGCCAAAGGAATAGCCGTCGACTACTAAAGGGAATTAAAACGGATGCTTTTACAGTGCCGAGTTTAAACCGAGCGGACGTTTTCCGATCAGCAGCGAAGGGACGCGGAAGCGAATTCATAAGTAGATGCATTTAGTCCGGGAAGGTAGAAATTTTCATCCGCTTTGAAACCGGGCTCACTTCATTTTTTAAATGCTGTAAATAGCGCGGGTAAGCTGGTTCGTGCTTTAACCGGAGGCCATAAGATCAAAGGCCGTACAGTTCTACTGCTTTCGTTTTACCCCGCAGGACCACTTCCCCCAGGGGCTTCGGAACCAACTGAGCTGTGGGCAACAGTTTTAGGATTTCTCCGGAAAGGAGCAGCGTCTCACCGTATTCGTTACACAGGCTCTGGATGCGGGCGGTGGTATTGAGCACATCTCCGGAATAGGCGATATCTCGCTTGATCACACCGATCTCGCCCACAATGGCCGTACCGACGTGCAGGCCGGCTTTAAATTGGGGGATCGCGCCGAAATCCTCCCGGTAACGTGCCGCTTTATCCGCCAGGATCTTCCGGATCTGCTCAAAACAGCGGATGCAATTGAGCTTTTTAACGCCCTGTTTGACGGTCCAGGTGATCACGATCTCATCGCCTACATACTGGTAGATCTCGCCCTGCGTAGCCAGCAGGGCCGGCGTCACATCCCGGAAAACCCTTTTGATAAAGTTGAAATATTTTTGTTCTCCGAGTTTTTCCGCGATGGTGGTCGATCCTTTCAGGTCCAGGAACATGAAGATCCTTTGCTCACTCCTGGGATGGAAATACCGGCCCAGTAAAAAGTTTTTCAGCACGCCGGGACCGTATTTATCATTGACCAGCAGGGCGATCAGCGTGGCGATGAGTACCAGTAACCAAAAGGGGAACATCCGCACAAATTCGTAGCTGAAAAAGTAGTCCCGCAAGCCCTGTACGTAAGCTGCAAAAAAGGAACCGCTGCCGTCCCAGATGGACCGAACGACAAAGTAATTCTGGAGGGCGGTCATGATGAAGAACAGGGAAGAATAAACGGCGACACCGTAGAGGATACCGAGGGAATAGGAGCGATCCCGGATCCAGTGCTGCAGGAAAAAAACGATCACGAGTCCGGCTATAAAACCGTTCAGAACGAAGGCCAGGGTATTGATCAAAAAATAGGTCATTACACTATCAGCATTGCTCCAGCGGTACGAATAACCGTATTCTTTCAGTACGGCCAGTTCGTAGAGTAACTGCAGCACGGAAACCAGTGTCCAGCCCAGGCAGATCCAGAGCACCGTCCGGAATTTTCGGTTAAAGGATTTGGAGGATTTCATGGCGAATTAATTAATCTAAGTTGCATCGCAACTTAGGGAGAGGGTATAAAGTAGAGGGTAGAAGGTTTACCTATCGTCAAAATGGAGCAAAATCGCTCATTTTAACGATTGCAGTCTCTCTACGCTTTACCATTTACTCTCTACAATCCAAGTATCGAAACTGGAATGAATTATAGCTGAAGTTAGTGCTTTTGTGAAAAAGGCCTACTGAGGATTGTCATTCACGAAGCACAATTACCGATGGTCTTAAAGCTTATCGCTACCTTTACCCAACAACCAGCACGGATCTGTACAATGAAAACCATATTTACCGGCCTGATCATCGCCAGCGTACTGCTTTCCTGCCAGCAACGGGAGCAAAAGATCATTCATCTCTGGCTGGTGGGAGATTCTACCATGAAAGACTACTCCCAGAGTGAGCGTTATGCGACGAAGGATTATCCAATGACCGGCTGGGGCCAGGTATTTCCCCGATGGCTCACCCCGGATAGCCTGGCCCTGCTGGATCAAATGATCCCCGCCGACAGTGTGACCGTCCGGAATGTAGCCCGCGGGGGGCGCAGCAGCCGTACCTTCTTTTCCGAAGGGCTCTGGCGGCAGGTTCGCGATTCCCTGCAGCCGGGAGATGTGGTGATGATCCAGTTCGGACACAACGATAACGATACGCGCAAGCTCGAACGCTTTGTGAATGTGGAAGGGTACAAGGAATATTTGTGGCTCTTCGTGCTGCAAACCCGCCAGGCGGGTGCACAGCCCATCCTGGTTACGCCGGTGAACCACAATAATCCCGATTCTACCGGCAGGTTCAGCCCATCATTACCCACTTTTGTCGAGGCGGTTTTCGAAGTAGCGGAGCGGATGGACGTACCGGTAGTAGATCTGAATAAGCGTTCGGTGGAGTTGTTCAATTCCCTGGATGATCCCGAGTATGTTGCCTCCTCCGTATTTATGAATCTCCCGCCCGGGAAATACCCCGGCTGGCCGGAAGGTAAAAAGGATAACACCCACTTTCAGACGGCCGGTGCCGAAATGATCGCCGCCCTGGTCTTTAGCGAATTGAAACGATTGAACGCAGAGCGATCAAAGATGGAGCAAAAACGAAATTAAAATGCTGTGGGTGCATGGGAAAAACCGATAAAGAATTATCTAAAACAATATGAATAATCTGATTACCGGCCTGGTGGTTGCACTTCTGGCGATCATTTTTGCATTGAAGGCCCAGCGCGATGTGCCCACTATCTTCATGGTAGGCGATTCTACCGTGATGGACTACGAGAATTATTACGAGAATTACCAGGAAAAGGCCTTTCCGCTTACCGGTTGGGGCCAATCTTTTAAAGCCTATATGAATAAAGACAGCCTGGCTTTACTCACCGGTCTGTTGCACGGAGATACGGCCGTGCTGGAAAACCGCGCAATCGGCGGGCGCAGCACCCGCTCCTTTTTTCAGGAAGGGCGCTGGCGGCGGATCTACGATGAACTGCAGGCCGGAGATATCGTACTGATCCAGATGGGCCACAATGATGCCACGCCGGCGGAGATCCGGCCCCACCGGGCGGTGACTCCGACGGCCTATCAGGAATTCCTGCGCCTGTACGTAAGCCAAACGAGAGAGCAGGGGGCCACGCCGATCCTCATCACACCGGTAAACCAGAATGAATGGGAGGATGGAGAGATCCAAAATTCGCACGGGGCGTATTATCGGGCTATGGTAGCGCTCGGTCAGGAAATGGATTGTACAGTGATCGATCTGACCGTGGCCTCTATGCAGAAGTTTCAGGAATCCGGCCCGGATTACGTCAGTACTCATTACTTCATGAACCTTCCGGCCGGTAAATATTCATCCAATCCGGATGGTCTCAAGGACAATACCCATCTGCAAACGGAAGGAGGGCAGGTGGTCGCCCAACTGGTGTTTGATGCCCTCAAGGGGATTGCCGCAAATGTCACTAAATGAGCGGCGCCAAACTGCTCCAGTTACTTAGAGAAGTAAAGCTGCGATTGCCAAGGCCAGGAACAAAATGGTGATAAAAATCTCCACTGACACCAGGGCACAGACTTGTTTAATAGTAATATTATTTATAAATTACGTCGCAATACCACTATGTCCTCTCCTCGAAATTGCTGACCAACACTTAGTTTGACTTTCAACCACATTCAATAGATCTCATTTTAGCAGTTGTGTGCAATGCACCCGGTAAGGGTTATGTTGCAAATACAACTCAGATAATGGATGACCTTCCTCTGAGTTTGTCCTCAGGCAGTCAGCTAACTGCTTTACTTTGACTAACACTAACATCAGGTACAACTAGACAGTGATGCAAAACCGCATACCGGCCAATTTGCTTTGGCGGGTAAATGGATTGCGTAATGCTGATTCCATCTAAAGTGATTTGCGCTTTATTTGGCTGGATTCCTATAGGCGGCAGTTATGGATTCAACCGATCCCGTTCCCCCAGGACGGACGGTTATCAATACATTTCAATCAAATTTTTTAACCAAGCATTTAAAGCCTCAATTATGAAAAAGCTTTCTTTATTGGCACTAAGTCTATTTCTGGTCGTTGGAACGATGTCTGCACAAAACCCACATATCAACAAAAAGGACCAGGCGGGTGTTGTGGCTGACTGGAGTACGGAGATCGTTTGTTTTTCCGGTGTGGTAGCCGGCAACGGTAACGCTTCCTCCGTAACCGCATATCTGGAAGTAGCTGTAGACGCTGAAACTTTGTGTTACAACCCGGCAGGTGGTGCTAAAGATGATGTAGGAGTACCTGGCCATCAGTCCTTTACGGTGAAAGGTGAAGCACAAACTTTCGATTGCAAAAATGGTAAAGCGAATCTGCAAAACGTGTGTGCGGCCCTTAACATTGAAGTATCCTGTCCGAATTGGAAGTGGACGGGAGTAGTTGAAGACGTTCACATCCTCAGTGTTTCGCTGATCATTAACGGCAAAACGCTGGACGTAACCAATTTCTACCACTAAAACTTTCGGATCGCCCGGGCGGATGAGCTGTTTCGGCCCGTCCGCTCTGGTCCCTCGCAGTTTATTTGTTCATTTATAATGACGTAAAATTGGTTTTGGAAATCCAAAACCAATTCGCGTCATGCATAATTCAGGCAATTATCCTCCGCCTGAGCGGTCTTTTGGGGATCAATGTTCCTATATAGACTATTATCAATATGTGTTGTAACAACATTTACACGAGGTGTTTCGGGCCGGCCCTGCTCTTTGGCAGGGTCGGTCTGATCGTCTCATTTCCATGGAGTGGCCTCCTGGCGTCGGCTTATTGCCGAGCGTAGACCGGCTGCTTCATTTCCTTCCTTTCGTTACTCAGAATGCTAAACCGGACCGGATCCGATAATAATTCGGTTACCGGCACCGGCCTACCATCCAGGATTACCTGTTTATTCATGAAGCGGATACCGTGGCTGTAATCCACGTACCAGTCGATATGACCGCTGTAGACGGGTTGAATTGGCTGTCCGTTCATTTGATGCCAGCCGTAGATCACGACCCGGTCGGTACGATCCGCGATCCGTTCGGAAAGAATGACATCCTTTTTGATGCCCGCGATCAGTTGTCCGTCGATCCCTCCGGCCGCGGCCTTCTGGTTTTCAATCTGGGCGTTGTGCACTACAAATTTTTCCACGGTTTCATTGGCATTGCCAATCGGTTTATAAAAGAACGGTTCGAGGCGTATTTCGGCCTCGCTGTAAATATGATCGCTGAGCTGAGCCGTGATCAGGGACGCCCCGAAAAGATCGGCCAGGCGCTGGGCGGTATGCGGATTCATGGGGATCCGGCAGTAATCTTCAGCACTGCCCACGGCCAGATAATCGGGCAGCACCTCGTACTCCAGTTGGTGAATTACACCGTTCGTATCGGGGAATTCGGCCCGCAAGCGGATGGGATGGCGGAGAAAATCCGGCAGGTTTCCTGCGGCCAGGGCCTGATAGATCGCTTCTTCTCGCTCTGCCAGAGGCAGGGGGGCTATCCGGGCCATAAAAGTGGAACCGGTTTCGGCATCAGCGGCACGTTAGGGAATGGAAAAGGGAGGTATAGACTTTTCGATCGGTTGGGGGGAGGGCGCGGGTTGAGAGCGGCCATCCCGTAATGATTTATGTGCCATTGGCTGCGCACAACCGAATGCAAGTGCGATCAGGAGATAGAAGACCTTATTATTCATTCGCAAAATGAGCATTAATAGATCCGTGAAAATAGCAATAAAGCAGCTTTTACGCCGGAATTCAACATAGCTACAGTGATCCACAACATGAGTGTAAGCTCCCGTCCTGGTCGGATATGCACCTTTGGACCAACCAAAAAAAATGTAGATCATGACCCAATTGAAAATGAATTTCCAAGCGATAAACTGTGTAACTCGTTCGATCCTTATAACGCTGGTCGGTACCTTACTGAGTATAACGCTAACGGCCCAGAGCCCTTCCGGATTACGGGCATCGGTAGCGGCATCGATCGGATACGCTCCCGCAGTGACCCAGGGAAATGATGGAAATTTCGGCATGGTGATCGGTGTTCACGGAGAACTGGAATACGGGGTGGTTATCGGTCGCTTACAGTACACCCGGCCACTACTGGGCACCTTTCAGGAAGACAGCAACCTGAACGGCGGAGAAAGTTTCCACGGTTCGCTGGGCTACCGGCTGGACCTGAGCGGGCCGCTTTCCGTGGGTTTTTTAGCGAGTGGCGGTGCAACGATCATCCGTTACCATAACGGTATTAACGGTAGCATTGGCGATACTTTTACGAATGTAAGCCCCCAGGTAGGGGTAATTGTGGCACCGAACTACCAGCTATCGGATCATTTTTCCATTCAGGGCGGCCTGCGGTATTATAAAGGATTTCCGGCCGGCGACCGGGGGCAGGCTATTGATCTGGCCGACATTTCCGTCGCGCTCCGGTTTACCTTGTAGCGGGATCATCGGGGTGGAGGAAGGCGAGCTGGGTTATTTACTCCGGTAGAGATAAGGTGCCTTGTTTTTCGCCCCTGTGAATTTTATTTTACATCTGACAGATCGGTGTACTCCACGGCTGACCCGCTACGCCCGGGGCAGGGTGAAAGTTTTACCAAAATAATTCGTAAAATCTGGTCGACAGCAGCTTTCAAGCGGGAAATAGAGTGAAAAATCCGTTTTGGCAGTATGATCGCAACACTTCACTCATGTAGAACGACCATTCGCTAAAGAGGGGATGGAAAAGTGGTGTTAAGGCAGCAATTTTGGGGTACAATAAACCTCTAAAACTCAACCCAAGCCACTGATCATGAGAACTTATATTGGTGTATTTGCCATTTGGATTACGTTTTTTTTATCCCTGATTTCTATTCCGGTATCGGCCGCGTCGACCTCTTTACCGCCCCAAACGGAACTCTGGTACGTTACGCTGGAAATGGACATCCAGACCCTGCTGGATCAACGCAAGACGAATACCTACGTTCCCGCCCAGTTCTCTTTTAAGGACCCGGACGGTCAACTGGTAACCTGGGACATTAAAGTGAGGGCCAGAGGACGCTACCGCCGGATGCGGTGCGAATTCCCCCCGCTCAAACTGAAGTTCCCGAAGCAGGAGATGAAAGCAGCCGGTTTTGGCCGGCACAATGATGTAAAACTGGTCACCCACTGCGAAGACAATAAGGAGGCCCGGGAAAATCTGTTTCGCGAATACCTGACCTACCAGTTGTACGCCCGCCTGACCAATGTGTCGCTGCGCACCCAGATGATCCGGATCACCTACCGCGATTCGGCAACCGGCGAGGAGATGGTCACCTACGGTATGTTTATCGAGGATACCGATGCCCTGGCGGAACGCCTGGAGGCAAAAGATTGTGAGAACTGCTACGGGGTGGAACACGATGATTTCGATGCCTCGAATATGCGGATCCACGACCTGTTCCAGTATATGATCGGTAATACCGACTGGTCCCGGGAAAAATACCACAACATGAAGATCTTCAGTCCGGTAAAAGCAGACGGCAGAAAATTGATGGCGCCTTACGACTTTGATTTTTCGGGACTGGTCAATGCGGCCTACGCAAAACCGAACGTTGATCTGAACCAAACCGCAATCCGGGATCGAATCTACATCGGTGGCAGATGGACGGAAACCGAATGGACCGCCTGTCTGCAATTGTTCCGGGATAAGCGGGAAGAACTGATCGACACCGTTGATGCATTCAAACTGATTGGCGGGCGGGCCAGAAGAGATATCCGGGAGTTCCTGACCGAGTTTTACGAAGAACTGGAAACCGGTACCTTACTGCCCAAATTATTACCGGAAAATTAATAAGGCCCCAGCACTGCTGCCGGATATCGTTGCAGCAGTGCTGGGGTTCAATGCTAAGTACTAAGTTCGACCAGAGCCTGTACCACTTTATCCACGTCCTCCAGCGTACAGTAGATGTGGGGACAGAGGCGAACGCCTCCCGTTGGAGCCGCCGCGATACCATACTGCTCGTAAAGTTGCGAAAAGAGTTCGCGCGAGTCCTGTCCCGGCAAACTGATGATCGTCACGCCACCACTTAATTCCGGGGCCAATGGTGTGACGAATTCCGTCTGCGGCAGTTTTTCCCGTAGTTGGCCTTTTAGATAAGTATTCAGTTCCCGCACCCTCTTTTCAATATTCGCCTTGCCGATGGTCTGATGAAAGGAAAGTATATCCGCAATAGCGGGAGTGGAGGGCGTATTGCGCTGACCGAGTACACAAACTTTTTCATCCAGAGTCTGATGATCTTCCGACCAGCCCGCAGCAATGATATTGGGCCATATCTGATCCATCCGCTCTTCGCGGACGTAAAGGACACCGTTCTCCATCGGTCCCATCAGCCATTTGTGGGTGCTGCCGGTATAAAAATCGCATCCCATATCCTGCAGGTCCAGGTCGATGAAGCCGAATGATTGCGCTCCATCCACCAGACTCATAATATTGCGTTCCCGGGCCAGTTGACAGATGGCTTTCGCCGGCAGGGCCAGCCCACTGACATTGGAAATATGGGAAAAGGCGATCAGACGTGTTTGCGGACCGATCGCAGCGGCAATGGTATTGAGTAATTCCTCCGGATTAGCGGGGTCTGCCGGCAGTTTAAAGATCTTGACCCGAAAGCCGTAGCGTCGGGCCCGTTGCTGCCAGGCAATATGATTGGTGGGATGATTCTGCTCCCAGATGAGGACCTCGTCCCGGGATTGAAAATCCAGTCCATTCACTACAATGTTATTACTCTCGCTGGTGTTGCGGGTGATCCCGATCGTTTTTAACGGCACGTTGAGATAGCCGGCCAGTTGCTCCATCGCTTCGGTACGTCCCACCCCTAATTTAGCCCTGCTTTGGAAAGACACGTCCCCTGCGAGGTCTCTGGCCAAAGCGGCAACCCGCTCGTTGACAAAATGCGGACTCGGACAGAGATTGGCCGCGTTGACCATAATGCGACCCTCCGGGATCACGAACTGCTTTTTTACCATTTCCCAGTAAGCTTCGTCCGGAGATGAAATCGGACTGAGCAATAGCTCCGAATTAGGAATAGGAGCATCCGGCACCCGGGCCAGTAGGGGAGTGGCCACGCTGGCGGTCAGGCCGGCACCGATCTTTTTTAGGAAATTTCGACGCTGCTTATTCGAATCTTTGAAGGCGGAATGGCGCTGCATTAGTTCAAATTTTTAAGCGGTCTCCTACCTTCCGATTGGAACGGCCTGCCGGTCATTTACCGGAGCACATTTCTTTATTAAGCAAAATACGGAAGTTGGATAAAGGCTTAGGGTTAGCAATGAGTTGGGTGTTTTCTAAAGGCACTTTTGTCCTTGCTTCGGGCGGGAAAGGGCGTGTGTAAAAGGGATCAAAGGACCCGGTTAGTGTCCGGAGCCCAAAAGATCTCAGCTTGCTCTGTAAAATACGGCGCTGTAATTTGAATTACAAATCAAATTCATCCGTGTAAGATATCCTACGGAAAGGCGACCTCAAAATTCCTCCCAATTCATCGGTCAGGAGACGGTGATCAGATAAGTGCCGGCATCCAGTTCGAAATTTCCGTTTTCCAATCCCGCGGGTTGCTCCATACCCTCGTCCTCCAGCCGTTTGATAACAATGGATTGTGCCTGCAAATGGGGGATAGTTACCCTTGCCTTACTTCCCGACGGAATACTCATTTCGTACTGGTAAGTACCGTCGGACTGCCTTTCCCACTTGGAGACGACAGGCCCCAGCGGGGTCTGGTAGGTGCAGTTGACCGCATCCAGTCCGGAGGGGGTTGCGGGCGCCAGTATAAATTCCCGGAAGCCGGGATGTTCCGGATCCGGCCGAATACCGGCCAGCCAGCGGTAATGCCATTCGGTAACGGTACCAAACATCGGATGGCAATTGGAGTAGACATTGTCGCTTTCCTTCCAGGTTTCCCAGATGGTGGTCGCTCCCCGGTCGATCATATGTCCCCAGCCGGGATAGGCGGTACTGTTGACGATCTCGAATACAGTTTCCGGGCCGGCGTGCTCGGATAAGGTTTCCAGTACGTATTTAGTCCCGAAAATACCCGTGTTGAAATGGCCGGCCGGCCCATTCCGCACCGCCAGCAAAAGAGAATCCTTTGCCGCCTCCAGCTCTTCTTCCGGGACAATGCCGTGGTAAAGTAAGGTGGAAAACAGCGTTTGCCGGTTGATCTCTTCCGTTACCGGCTGCTCCCAGAATCGCTCTTTGATTATTTGTTGCAGTTGGTCGGCCAGTTCGCTGTATTGCTTCCGTCGGACCTCGTCTTTCATTACCCCGGCGAAGGTCTCCATGATCCGTGCACACTGCAGGTAGTGGGCGGTACCCGTCAGCTCGACTGGTACAGGCAACAGCGATTCGTGGTCACTGAGGCCCTGTTCGACCAGTCCTTCCGGGTGCAGGCGGGCTACTTTGTCCATCCACTGCCGGTCTCGTTCGTACAGTTCTTCGATGATAGCCGTATCGTTGTAGTAGAGGTACAGATAGTACTGCGTCAGCAGAAAGGCCGATTCCCAGCTAATACCACAGTACTGGATCCCTACGTAGGGCGCAGTATCCACGAAGGTGGTATCGTTCATGGCGTCCAGCCAGTCGTAAATGGTCTTGCGGTAAAAATCCTGCATGTCAAAATTGTAGATGAAGGACTCACTGGTGGCGTTGATGTCCCCGCCGTATCCGAATTTTTCCCGGGCCGGACAATCGGATTGTACACTGATGAGGTTGGCCAGAAAGGTACGTTCGGTGGCTTCCTGGATGTCGTTCAACAGTTCGGAAGAAGAGGCAAAACTATTGGGTGCCGGTACCTGGGAATGCAGAAACAGGCCTTTAATATCCTCAGCGGACGGTTGTCCTTGCAGGCCGGTGATCTCCATATAGCGATAGGTATGGTAAGTGAATTCCGGTTGGAACCAGACTTGCGGTGTTTCTCCAAAAATGTAAGTATCCGTTTGCCAGGCAATGGGCGGTGCTCCGGGGCCGCCCGTACCCGCCCGCTTGATCTGACCAATGACGGCCGTCATGGGGTTCAGTGTGCCGTCTTCGTAGATCCTTTCGCCAAACCGAAAGTTAACCGTATCACCGGGATTTCCCGATAATTGGATCCGGTAACTGCCGGTAAAATTAACGCCCATATCCACCATCCAGGTCCCCGCCTTCAGGGAAGAGATCGCTACGGGACTGATCTCTTGGGCGATCTGTACGGCCGGAAAAAATGCCTTTTGGAGTGCTCCTCCAGGACCATCGCTCAGGGTGGCGGAAGACCAGGAACTATCGTCAAAGCCGGGTGCTTGCCAGCCGTCGATCACACGCCGGCCGTCGTATACCACACCCAGATAAACACTGTTTTTTACCACGGGGCCGTAGGTATATTTCCAGGAATCATCGGAGATGATCTCTTCCGATGTACCATTTTCGTAGACGATCTGCAGTTTGCTGATGAATGTGGGGTTACCCACTGCCGCCAGATCTTCCCGCAGATTTCGCCGGCCCCACTTTCGCAGCGGTAGGGGATTGTAGAACCCATTGCCCAGGGCAACCGCCAGGCAATTCTCGCCTTCCCGGAGCTGGTCTGTAAGATCGTATTCCGAATAATAGATCCGTTTGCTGAAATCAGTCCAGGCGGGATCAAGTACATTTTTCCCAATGCGTTCACCATTGACAAAAGCCTGGTAGTATCCGGCAGCAGTAATGAGCAGGGTAGCTTTGCGAATAGGTTGATCCGTGGTAAATGCCCGGCGAAATAAGGGCGCGGGATGGTCCAGGTAGAACAGGGAATCTGCGGTAGGTAAAGGCCGATCGTCCTGGATCCAGCGGGCAGTTTCGCCGGATGCAAAATCCGGAATGCTGGATACGGATGGAGCGCTACAAGCGGCAAATAAGGAGCCGAAGACCAGTGCGTAAAAGATATTTCTGAGCATGAGGTGCAGGTTCATAAGTGGATCGGGGCTGCGTGGGCAGCCAGTTTTAATGGTGCGAACAAATAGTCTGGGTGTTAGCAGATCTTGAAGCGCCGACGGGTCTCCTCCAGTGTTTCCGGTTCCGGAGTGCCCGATTGGGCATTGAGTCGGGCTTCGATGGCTTTGGAGGTTTTAGTAATCGACAAACCGCCGAGGGCTGTACATCTCAATTCGTTGGCAATGCTTTTTCCGACCTGGTCCATCGTTTCGATCACCTCATCGATCGGAATGAGATGGTCGTAATCGGCCAGGGCCATATTGGCACAGGAGAGGGCGTTGGTTGCGGCCATGATATTGCGTCCGAGACAGGGGGCTTCCACCCGGTTAGCGATCGGATCGCAGATCATCCCCAGAGAATTTTGCAGGGCCATGGAAGCCGCCGAGAGCGACTGCTTCAGATCGCCGCCCGCCATACCGACCAAACCGGCTGCGGCCATTCCCGAACCGGAACCGCACTCTGCCTGGCAGCCACCGACCTCCGCCGCAAAAGTGGCATGGGCGGAAATGAAAATGCCGATCATGCCCGCGGCCAGCATCGCCTTAACGGTCTCGTCTTCGGAAAGCTCCATGGCGGAAGCGGCTCCGAGTACCGCTCCGGGCAGTGCACCGCAGGATCCGGCGGTTGGCGCCGCAACGATCACTCCCATTGAACTTTTTACTTCCATCATAGCGCTGACAAAGAGAATGATGCGATTGAGCACATCGCCGTGGATCAGTTTATTCTGATCGAGCTGCTTCTGGAAATTGGTCGACTGGCTGCCCAGTATCCGGTCTTCGTATTCGGTACCTTTGAGTCCCTGCCCGATGGAATTGCTCATGATCCGCACCAGGTCCTGCATGCGACGGTAGACTTCTTCCGTGGAAATATTACCGCGGGCACTTTCGTACTGTAGGCCCAGTTCCCAAAGTGAAAGATTTTTATCCTCGTTGTAGGCCAGCATTTCTTCACAGGTGATAAAGGGAACTTCCAGATCATTGCGCGACATGACGGGCAGTACCGGTGCGATTTGTTTGATAAAAAGCACCGTTTCCATGGCGTGTAATTCAGCCAGGATCTCATCCGGTAAAAATGCCTGTGATTTGATCTGGATAAAATGCTGTCGGCCGCGGTGTACCACGATATCGTCGAAATCCACACTGGCCTGCAGGTAGGCCTGTACTTTTTCCGGCTGATCGACATAGACCAGCGTTTCAAAATAATCGCCATCCATCCTTACCGGTGCCCCGTCAATCTCAATCACCTCAATCATACCGCCACCGGTAGAATTAGCGGTTAGTTCCCGCATTCCATCGTCATTGAAAAGGCTGATCTTATAGGTATTCGGATGGTCCGCCCCAATATCTTCGATATGGATCCGGATATCAATTCCCGCTTCGGCGATGGCGCGTTCGTAGTCGGGCAGGCGTTCGTCATCCGCCTCCCAGCCAAGTAATCCCCCAAAAAGCCCCATGTCGGAACCCTGGCTTTTATGCGTGGTTGCCAGAGAACCGTTTGGATCAAAGTAGATCAGGACCTGATCGATCCGTCCGTCCATCAGGTCCCGGCATATGCGCCCGATACGTAGCGCAGCGGCACAGTGGGAACTGGACGGTCCCCGCATCACGGGACCCAGAACATCATTGAAGATACTTGGATAGACTTTCATATCAGTGGAAATTTTATGGAGTGGTCGGTAGTGACACAACTAATATAGTCAATAATTCCGGTTTGAGCAGAAACCGGCGCCAATTGGAGCCGGGGTAGCTTATCGGGAGGTTTTCCGGAAATCCTGCAGACGGGCCCGCCCACTGGTCACCCGGAATCCCTGCACTGTACCATCCTCATCGCGATAAAACTCAACCGAGCTGATGAACCACTGAGAACCGACAAAATCATCCCCGTAGGCCGGGCTTAACCCCAGCTCACCGAGACGGTGGTGCCGGAGTTTGAGCTGATCGCCATCGAGCATGACTTCGTATTCCGTAAGCAGTTCCCGACTGACGTAGCGGCCGGTGTATTCGTCCAGTGCTTTATCCTCCGCCCCCAGTGGCTGCTCCATTTTCGGACATTCCATACCGGAATAGACCAGGTGAATGATCTTCCCTTCCGCACCGGCGAAAAACTCCATCGTTCGTCCGGAATAGGCATCGATCCGAAACAAGTCCTTAGCCAGTAACGTCATCGGAAAATTGGACTCATTGGTCGCTTGGGTCCATAATTGCTTCCCTTGCCGGGTAAGCGTTACGTACCAGCCGGGACCGAGACGGTAAGTTCCGGTATACCGGTCTAGGTCCGCTGCCGATAGCTGGGGAGGATCGGGTAAAACCGCTTTTTCTTCCTCCGGCGTTTCTTCCGGAGCTTCCACAAACCAGGAGGCAATGGTCCGGGCAGTTGCTCCGGGATTGCTGGAGTAATTATTGAGTACCACCACCGAGAGGTTTTCTTCCGGTAATACCAGCAGATACGTTCGGAAAGAGGCCCAGCTTCCGGAATGGTTTACGGAGGGTGTAGTCCGGAAACTACCCACGCTTAAGCCAAAGGCGTAATTGTTCGGTTTGCCGTCGTTGAGCGGACTGGTTTGCATCATCCGCTCCACGATCGCTTTCATTTCCGGCTTGGGATTGGCGAGATGCATGACCCAGTACGCCAGGTCGGTAGTGGTGGAAAAAAGAGAGCTGGAACCCAGTGCCATCAGGTTGTTGGGAGATGCATGGTAGTTGCCGTCCTGTGCCCGGTAATATCCACTTGCACGACGGGGAACGACTTCGGTATGATCGTCGAGAAAGCGGGTGTCGGTCATGCCCAGCGGTTGGAAAATGTGTTGATCCGTCCATTCCCGAAAGCTCAGGCCACTGACCCGCTGGACCAGTTCCGCCAACAGATTATAACCGGTATTGGAATAGCTGTATTCCGCTCCGGGCGTAAAGTTCAGCTTTTCCTGCCGGTAGGCCATATTCAGGATCTGTTCAAAGGAGATCACGTCGTCGAAGCTCCAGCCGGCCAGATGGAGAGTATTGGTCCAGTCCCGAACCCCACTAGTATGGTGTACGAGATGATCGATCGTAATGGTCGATCCGAAATCCGGCAATTCCGGAATGTATTTGCGGATATCATCCTTCAGATCGATCTGCCCGTCCACAACTAATTTTGCGATGGCAAAACCGGCAAATTGTTTGGAAACGGAGGCCAGATCGAAGACCGTAGTGGGCGTAACCGGCACCCGGTGGGGAAGATTGGCCAGTCCGTAGCCTTTGTTCAGCAGGACCTCCCCGTCTTTTACCACCAATACGGCCGAACCCGGACGGTAGTCGTCGGCCGGGATCCCGATCAGTTCATCTACTTTCGCTTCCAGATCTTCCGGGGCCGGTTGGGCCAGCGCAAGCGGAGCAAAGGATAAGGCAATGAGCCCAAGAAGCAACGATCGGAAAACGGCTTTGGGAAAGGTTTGCATGGTTGTTTTGGCTTTTGACAGGCAAATAAGTTAGGAAAAATCGGGCAATCCAATAAACCAGTCTGCTCGCACGCTGATCCAATAGCGACATTTCTAGCCGCATTCGATCTGCCTATTTACTTTTAAAATTGATCGTTCCGAGTGTGGAAAATTCCAGGCGTACATCGGCCGGGCCGTCAATCGAAGGATTCTGGTAGGTAGAACCGGTAATGACGATATCGCCGGCTTTGAGGTACTGTCCCTGGGTAGGGAGCAGATTGGCCAGTTCGTAAAGCGCATTGAGCGGATTGCCGAAAATATTGGCGGAAGAGCCTTCGGCAGCCAACTCGTCGTTGACGTAACAGCGGACGGTTTCGGCGTCGAAGTCAAAATCCCCGGGCGCTACCTGTACCGTGCCGGGCAGTGTACCCACCTGACCCATACCGGTTGCGATCACGTAATTCAGGTTCAGCGGACCTTCCCCGGCGGGAATTGCGGTGCTCTGGGCGAATTCCACAGCGCCGATCACCTGGTCGATCTGATCCATCAGGGCTTCTTTGCTCGCTACACCTTCCTTGAGGTCATTCTTGATGATAAAGCCGATCTCTCCTTCCACCAGCATGGAGCCACCGGGAAAGTGATCACTGTCGACTATACTATCCGTAGGCACCAGATAGCGATCCAGGATGTAACCGAAAACGGGATCGAAAGCGGCTGAATCCGGTGTGGCGGTACCGCCCATTTTCCAGCCGACCACCTTGGCTCCGGCGGCCAGTTCCTGCTCCAGCATTTTTAACTGGATATCGAAGGACTGCTGCCGTTCGAGATCGTGTACCCGACGGGAAAGGAAATCGGTTTGCTCAAAATTTTGCCGGAAGTAACGGATGGAGTCCGCCAGCTGATCGGTGGTTAAGGTGGCCTCTTCCACTTCGGTATCTGTTGTTTCCGAAGATTGGCAGGCCAAGAATCCCAGGCAAAGGCCCAGGATCAGCAATAGGTAGGTATGGGTTTTCATCGATGGTGTTTTACTTGTGGAAGCCAATATAAGCATTAATGGATGAAAATAGCGTTGGTTTTGCAGAAGCGAAGTATTCCCTATATTGGCTGGTATAATCTATCGCTTACTTCAATGCTTATGGAACAAAAAAGAACTTCAATGACCCGTTTTGCGGTCCTGCTATCCCTGTTGGTTTTACAGAACGGCACGCTATCCGCCCAGGATACACCGAAACGACCACCCATTATCGATGTCCACGTACATGCGATGAAACTCAATCCGAATTTTACGGGAGATCTATGTCCGTGGTTCCTCAAGGATATGCCGGGTGCGGATCCCAACGAACCGGCTCCGCCCTTCGCCAATGCCAATTGTGTTGACCCACTGAAAGCCGCCACTTCGGACGAGGAAATGCAACGGATCCTGCTGGAAAAGGCCGAAGCGCTGAATGTGATCATGGTCGCCAGCGGAGACGCGGAGATCCTGCACAACTGGTACAATGCCGCTCCGGACCGGATCATTCCTTCCCTGGCGATCAGTAACGCCGAAGAAATGACCATCGCCGCTTTTGAGGATTCCCTTTCCAATGGATTTTATAAAGTGATGGGAGAAGTAGCTCCCCAGTACCAGGGAATGTCGCCCAGCGATCTGTCCCTGGATGCCTATTTCGGGGTAGCGGAAAAACTCGGTATCCCCGTAGGGATCCACATGGGTACCGGCGGCAACGGTATGATCAATATCAATAATCCCAAATACCGGGCGTCGCTCGGTCGCCCCTTCCTGCTGGAGGACATGCTGGCCCGGCATCCCAAATTAAAGATCTGGGTGATGCACGCTGGCTACCCGATGATCGATGAAATGATCGCACTCATGGGCGCCAATGCTTACGTGTATGTAGATCTGGCCGGTTTCATCTGGAGTTATCCACTCGAAGAGATCCACGCTTATCTCAAAAGACTCGTTCAGGCCGGATTCAGTAAACGCATCCTCTACGGTACCGATCTGATGATCTGGCCCAAATTGCTGGAAACTTCCATCGGCGTTATCGAAAGTGCCAACTACCTCTCCGAGGATCAGAAACGAGACATCTTTTTTAATAATGCGGTGCGGTTTTTTAATTTGGATGCGAGTCGGTTTGAGTGAGAGGAGAATTTTTACGTTGTAATGGAGATGGGGCGAAGGCTTTCACCCCATCTCCCCGTCACCCCATCTCCCCATCCGGACTTCCCCATCCTACCGCACCAACAACCGCTGCCCCTTAGTTTTCCCCTGGATCAGAATCCGGTAATGATCCGTCAGCTCCTCCATTTGGATATCAACCCCGGAATAGCTTCCGATTTGCGGTGATCCCTGATCTTTCGGCCAATAGATCTCCAGTTCGCCGTCGGCACCGCAGGTGATGGTCACGGTCCCCCGAAAGATCTTAACTTCATCCATCCAAACGTTCGAACGGGTGATGCGGATGCCGGTTCCATCATTCGGAATGATGAATGCTTCGCGGGTAGCGTCCGGCATGGGAAACTGAAAATTCAGGTGCAATTTATTATCCGCTATTTGGTAGGCGTGATTCATGACGCCCAATACCTTTTCCGGTTCTACTTCAATTTCGTGGGTATAGTTCATGGCCTGGCCGCTGAAGGCGATCACCTGCCCGGCGCCGGCTTCGGTATTCATTAAGGTGTAGATCTCCGGGGAGCCGCCGACCCGCCCGATCACCTGCGGGATCACCTCCGGGAGATAAGGGAGTACCTGTTTGCTTTTAGTGACCATTTTTCCGATCATCTTTCTTTCTTCTTCCTGGAGTTCTTCCAGTGCCCCCCAGAATCCGTGTCCGGTGATCAGGGAGGTGTTGACGTTGTACCGGCGGGAGAAGCGGTGATCATGCGGATAATTGGCGTAGGTAAACAGTTCCAGCGGAATGATCCCGGCGTATTGATTGGGAATGCTGCGCATGGATTTGGCCCGGTAGACGGAATAGTCGTTATAGCCGCTGGCGCCGTTATTCATCCAGAATACCTTACCCTGACTCAGTGGAGCCAGGCCGTTCATCACCCGGCGGGCTTCCGTGAGGTCGATCTCGATGATCAACTCGGGCTCATAATCCGTCAATTCCTGCATGGCGCGGGTGACGTAAATGGGTAACAGGTACTCGTAACGGGCGCGAATCTCCTCTTTGGTGTATTCTTTGGAGCCGTGCTGTAGATCGGGCAGCACACTGTAAAAGGTATTAATAGCATCCCATTTGAAAAAGCGGGCGCCCGCGTCGATCAGCTTTTTACAGTCTTCGATGAACAGGTCGTAAAAGCCGGAAACAAAATCAAAGGCCGGATGGTCCCACTGGGCGCCGATCGGTTGGCCTTCCGAGTCGCGGATCACCCATTCCGGATGGGCCTGGTAGCGCGCTGTGGTCTTATCGATGCCCATGGGCGAGAACCAGAGGCCCATCTTAATGCCGTGTTTATCCAATTCACTTTTGATCGGTGCCAGTCCCCGGGGAAGACGTTGCTTATGGGGCGTCCAGTCACCCTGGTTTTGTTCCCAGCCGTCGTCGAGGACGAAAATGTCCACGTTCAGTTCGGCGGCCCGGCGGATCTCTTCGATCAGCTTTTGCTCGGTCAGTACACCGCGAAGTTCCTGTCCCTGTCCGTTCAGGCGGCGCTGCATGCCCCATGTATTGTAGTAGAATTCCGGCTGGCGGGAAGCCGGTTTTTCACAGATCCACTTCCAGAGGTAATCGTGAATCAACCGCTGGGCGGCTACGGTTGCGGTATCCCGGCTAAAACCACTTGCCGTCCAGACTGAAGCGTAGGGATGTTCCTCGTCGATGATCTCTCCGTCCAGATAGGCTCCCCGGAGGGCGCGGACTCCCAGGCGGGTACCGTCGGGCTGTACTTCCTGCGAAATTCCCAGAAAGTGAAAATCATTGGCGGAGATCGGAAAATTAAATACCCCTTTGGTGCCCTGGGCTGCGTCGCGGATCACCCCGCCGTCTTCTACGCCATTTTGTTTGAACAATCCGCTCAGATCATCCTGGGAGGCGTGTTCGTAGGTGCTGACCCAAAGTAATTGATCCGATCGCAGCAGATGGATTGGGCCTTTTGCGATTGTGACGGTATCCGGCATTAGCTGACGCTCTATCACTTTGGGATGGTACATGTGGTTCATGGCCAGGTTATGATCGTTGAAGCCATCGGGAAAGCGATCATCGTAAGTGGCCTTAGTGTCCACCTCCAACAGATCCGCCGCCCAGGAGGCGATGCGGATCTCAGTAGACCGGCGGGTATTGCTACTCGCAATATCGTACTGGGGGAAAACGAAATGGATCTGATCGGCCCATTTACTCAGCGGGAACGTTTTGTTTTCTTCGGCATGGATCTCCAGCTTTTCCCGAACCAGCGTGGAGCCGGGAAATAGTTGTTGGTATAGTTTAAGTTGCAGGCCTTTCACCGGATTGCGCATCCCCAGGATCGAAATGACTACCTCCGTACCGCCATTTCCCATGGCCCGGGTCTCGTAACCTTCGTAACGCCAGAGCGGAGCCAGCGCCGTGATCAGCATTTTATCGATGATGAACTCAAAAAGCGGGCTTTCCGTACTGCTGCTCAGTACATTATTGCCGTTTTGATCCAGTATTGCCTGAACCTGGATCGGACCGTTACCCTTTTCTCCGATCCGGATTTGCTTTTCAAATACGTCGTTTTTCAGGTAGAGAACGTCATCCTGATACCGGACTTGTGCGGTGAGTAATAAACCGGTAATTAAGAATAAAGCGGTAAGTAATGCTTTTAGATTACGCATAAGGATGTTAATAGTTATTTCGTGGGGTGAACGCAGACTGCGAACACTATTTTTAAATGGATCATGCTATTCGGAGGGTGTCCCGTTCGACCTGTCAATGGTGTCCAATGGCAGCTAGTTTTTGAACAGGTTAGGGGCTAAGTTACACTTCTATTCGGCGATAAATATAAAGGGCCGCTAAGTTTTAAATGCGCTTAGCGGCCCTGTTCCGGCCACCGGATCGTTATTGGGGCAGATCAGACCTGCTCCACTTTTTCCCATTTGCCGGATTTAACCGATCGTTCGAGAGCTTCCAGGACGGCCACCCCTTCCAGAATGCTTTCGTGGCTGCGCGGCTCCGTACCGGTGCGGAACATTTCGACCATGTCTACGTAGTTCTTGGCCGGTTTGGCTTCCTCTTTTCGGGGAGTGAGCTCAACGAGCCCGTCTTCCGTTTCTACGAAAGTCTGCCAACCGTATTTTTTGGTGGTAAATACGAGACTGGCCATCATACCGTTGTCAAAAACCAGATTGGCTCCACTGTTCTGACCGTTCTGGGTGATCCGTACTTTTTCTACTTTTTGATCAAATAGATACAATAGGGGCTGGACAATGTGTACTCCGTAAAAGAAAACCCCTCCGTACTTTGAATCCAGTTCTACCGGACCGGACCGGATGATCTGATTGATCTCTCCCAATTCCTGCAGTTGCTCCCGCATATCCAGCGTGCCTTCACTGTGGGCGATGGAACTGTAGGAAGTTACCGGAGTGCCGGCCTTGCGGGCCATTTCCAGGAACTTGACCCCTTTTTCCAGTCGATAGCAGAAAGGTTTATCCACAAAGGTCGGTATACCCGCTTTCACAAAGGGCTCCGCGGCTTCCAGGTGGTATTTTGCGTGCCGGTGGTCGACGATCAGGGCATCGATTTTTCCCATCATTTCCTTCGGATCTTTGACCATGTTGGGGATACCGCCCCGTTCCATGGCGTCCTTGGCAAATTCCTCGGTTTCCCCCCAAACGTATTTCACTTCCACTCCGGGAAACAATTTATCGATATTAAACATCTTGCCAAATCCCCGGGTATGGGAATTTTCCGCTCCGATAATCCCGATACGAATGTTTTTAAGTGCTCCGGATGAACCGGAAAATATACCGGCCGCCAGGGCCGGTGACTGGGAAAGTGCCAGTGAAGAGACCGCTGCCCCTTTTCCCAGTTTTTTTAAGAATGTTCTTCTTGAAGACATGATTTTTCGATTTTTTACGGCATACTTTTCTGCCTTATAACTTCATTTCCCAACCTTTCTCGTACGTTCTGCTCCACAGCTTGCGCGCCTCTTTATCCTTGATGATGTGGCCGTTCTTCGGATCGATATTGAGCGAACGACCTACGCGCTGGGCGATATTCCCTAACTGGACGAGCAAAGTACTTTTATGACCTGAATCGATATCCGAGTTTAGGGAGGTCCCTTTGGCGATCGAATCAAACATATTGTTGATGTGGAGCGCGTCCAGTTGCTCGGCGGGATTCATGGTGTTCCGCGGATCGATGGCCATTTTGGCATCGGCTTTTTGGACGACTTTGCCCTTCAGGTCAAACTGGGTGTAGCTGTCGCCTCCGGGAATGAGGATGCTGCCTTCTTCGCCGTAAAACATCACGCCGACCGAACTGCCTTCGATGTCCTTGCCGTTGCAACTGCGACCTTCCCAGGACATGGTCATATCATTGGCAAAATCCAGATTGATGATCTGGGTGTCCGGGGTTTCCCAGTCGTCCTGATAGCGGTAGCGCCCGCCGTTGGAGCTGACCTTCACCGGATAGTCAACGGCCATGCCCCAGCGGAGCAGGTCGATCATGTGGGTGCCGTTATTCAGGGCCTCGCCGGTGCCCCAATGCCAGTGCCAGTGCCAGTTGTAGTGAATGAGGTTATCCTTGAACGAACGACGGGGGGCCGGTCCCTGCCAGAGTTCCCAGTCCAGCCACGCGGGAGGAGCCGTGGTTTTGCCGATCCCGATGGATGGCCGGTTGTTGGTATACCAGCCTTTACCGTAATAGACCCGGCCGATCGCTCCGTCCTTGATGGCCTGGATACCCGCCATTACATTGGGCCAGGATCGGCGCTGGTTCCCCATTTGCACCACCTTATTGTAGCGCTTTTGGGCCTCCACCAGGATCTCTCCTTCCCGCGGATTGTGGCTACAGGGCTTTTCAATGTATACGTGTTTGTCCGCCTGCATGGCCAGCAGGGCCGCGGGAGCGTGCCAGTGATCGGGAGCGGCAATAACGAGGCAGTCCACATCCGGGTCTTCCAGGGATTTCCGAAAATCGGTAAAGCCTTTGGGTTTCATCGTCTGCCGTTCTTCCAAACCTTCAATACACTTTTCGATGGCCCGGCTGTCGACATCGCAGATATGAATGACATCGCAGCGCTCCTGGGCGGCGAAGTTCCGGGCCAGGGCATTTCCACGGCTATTCACGCCCATCACGGAGGCATTGACCCGCTCGTTGGCCCCGAGAATACGTCGGTAACTGCGGGCGCTGAAACCGGGGACGATGCCCCCGGCCATCACTAAACCGGAGCCGGCGGTAACTTTCTTAATAAATTTTCTTCTTGAATGCGGTTGGTTTGCCATGCTTTTGATTTTTTTACCAAAATAATTGAATTTATTAATTTGCAGCTCCGGAAGCCATCTTTCGAATAATAATTCTTAAACCTATGAAGTCTTTTTTCTCGCTTTTTTCTTTTCTCCTGATCCTTTCTTTTGCTTTCGAAAGCTGTTCGGGCTCCGCAGAGCCCGTAACGGAGGAGGAACAGGCCCCGCCCAATGTGGTGATCATTTTTCTCGATGATTCCGGATGGGGAGATTTCGAACCCTTCGGCAATAAGGAGCTGTCTACCCCGGGGGTCAGCACACTGGCATCAGAAGGACGTATGTTTAAGAACTTTTACGTACCCCAGGCGATCTGTTCGGCTTCCCGCTCGGCGCTGCTGACGGGATGTTATCCGGGCCGGACCAAGGTTTTCGGCGCGCATGGCCCTAATGCACGGGGGCTGGAAAGAACTTTCGCCACGATGGGTGAGGTATTCAAGCCGGCGGGTTATACCACCGCCATATTCGGGAAATGGCACTGCGGAGATCAGCCGGATACGCGCCCGCCCGCCCGGGGATTTGACCGCAGTTCGGGCCTGATGTATTCCAACGATATGTGGAAACACCACCCTGAAAGCCCCGAGCACTGGGGACAGTACCCGATCAAATACTGGGAAAACGGCGAGGTTACCATCGAGGACGTTTCCAAGGAGGATCAGAAACATCTGACGCAGTGGTATACCGAACGCGCCGTGAATTTTATCAAAGAAAATAAAGACACCTCCTTC
Source organism: Flavilitoribacter nigricans DSM 23189 = NBRC 102662 (assembly GCF_002646595.1). Classification (GTDB taxonomy): domain Bacteria; phylum Bacteroidota; class Bacteroidia; order Chitinophagales; family Saprospiraceae; genus Flavilitoribacter; species Flavilitoribacter nigricans. The sequence goes on along the minus strand of NZ_PDUD01000001.1, from coordinate 468,936 downwards.
CTGCTCTACGTACCGCATTCTATGCCGCACGTGCCGCTTTTCGTCAGTGATGAATTCGAAGGTAAATCGGGGCAGGGCCTTTACGCCGATGTGTTGCTGGAACTGGACTGGTCCGTTAGCCAGATCAACCAGGCGTTGAAGGACAACGGCCTGGAGGAAAACACCATAGTTATTTTTACTTCGGATAACGGCCCCTGGACTTCCTACGGTAATCATTCCGGTCAAACGCCTTTCCGGGAGGCCAAAGCTACTTCCTTTGACGGTGGGATCCGCTCGGCCTGCATCATCAAGTACCCGCCCCTGATCGAGGCCGGTAGTTCCTCTACTTCCACTTTTTTCTCCATTGATCTGTTGCCCTCCCTTTGCCACCTGGCCGATGTACCCCTGCCGGGTAATGAAATCGACGGGATGAATGTTTGGGATCTGATCGAAGGCAAACCCGATGCGAAAAATCCCCACGATTATTACGCGATCTCTACCGGCAGTCATTTTGAAGGAGTAATGAGCGGTGACGGTAACTGGAAATTACACCTGCCCCACAATTATCGGGTACTGGTGGAACCGGGCATGGACGGTATGGCGGGAAAATATAAACAAATGCAGATCGATACGGCTCTGTACCGGATGGATGGAGATGGAATGGAAACGGAAAATGTACTGGATCAGCAGCGGGAGATTGCGGATGAACTCATCCGTCTGGCTAAGGCCCACCAGCAACGTTTTTTCGCTCCGGAAGAAGGTGCGGACACCGGCGGTCACTAGACCCAGGAGAGCTGGATTGCAGCAAATCAATCCGGATATTGAAAGATGAAATTGCCTGATCGGACGGCTCGTGGTATGCTCCGATCAGGCAGTGTTATGTTACTGAAAACACTCTTCTACATTCTCTACCGTGGCACTCCGGCAGATAAAAATGTTGCCATAGCCTTCGATAAAGATCTCATCATTGTCGCCCAGCACCTGAAAGTAGACCCGGTAATAGGAACCGGGATTATAGATATTACTGGCAATATTCAGTTGGATCGTATCCGTTCGGTCGGAAAGGATGGTCGTTTGTTGCACCGTTTGGGTCCCTTCATTCACTACCGCCAGTTTGATCTTCACCAGATGTTGATCGATGCCGTTGAAGCCGATGGTTAAAGATTCGTTGACGCCGATAGGGTTGGGGTAGGCGAATGCCCGCCTGACTTTCAGCAGGGAAGTGGCCAACTGGGCGGTAACGGTATCCGGAAAATCGAGGATCTTTAGCTCTTCGGAGTTGAGATTGGTCTGGATCCATTGTCCCAAAGGGTCGCAATCGGGAAAGGTGCCAATGGTCGCCCCGTTCTCATCCGTTGCCAGAATGCAATCCAGCCCCCGTGGATCTTCCACCGGATTGAAAATGGGGACCACGTCGGGTGTCTGGTAGCAGGCCGATAGCAAAAAGATGAATAAACAACCAACGTACAGATATTTCATAAGCTTCCTGGTTTTGAGGTGAAGGCATACCGGGGGAAAAGTTGATGACCGTAAAATGCTGACCGAAGGAGTTTAGGGACTGAGATTTCAATTACCGTCAACATCAAACCACTTCTCGTCAGGTATAGTAACTAGCTGGCCGGCAATTAGTTTAGGAAAACGGCCTGCAATACATATACGGGCTTTTCTCCGTTTTAGTTTTATACTTGACAGTAAGTGATTTTGTGCAGTATAGAATTAGCGTAGCGTCTTTCTTCGCAATGGTTCGGCCACCGAATCTGAGGGTAGGGGAGGTGAAAGCGCACTTACAGAATAATACTCCCCAGACCACCATCGGCAACAATGGCCTGCCCAACGATGAAGTTGGAATCCGGACTCCAGAGGAACATGGCCGTTCGGGCAATTTCGACGGGTTGGCCGATCCGTCCGATCGGGTGGTGGTCGCCCCATTCCTTGAGGATAGTTTGCAGTTCGCCGTGCTGGGCCGCCCCGTAGCGTAAGAGCGGCGTATCGATCGCTCCGGGGCAGATGCAGTTGACGTAGATCCCTTCCGCAGCGTGATCCAGCCCCATGGAGCGGGTCATGCCGATCACGGCCGCTTTGGAGGTGGCGTAGGCCAGTACGTTTTTCTGGCACCGGAGTCCCTGCACCGAACTGATATTGACGATCCCGCCGCCGCCGTTTTCCCTGATTTTTGGGATGAGCTGTTGGCAGACCAGGAACATACTTTTCAGATTGACGTCCAGGGTGTCATCCCAGAGTTTTTCGGTGGTGGTTTCCGCTGTGCCGTAAGTTTGCAGGCCGGCGGAATTAGCCAGGTACTTGATCGGTCCGAGTTCGGAGGCCTGCCGGGCCATTTCCGCAATGGCCGGTGGATCGGTGACGTCGGTAGGAATAAATGTGCCGGTGGCACCCAGTTGCCGGACCAGTTCCAGGGTTTCCCGGCCGGCTGTTTCCTGAATGTCGGCGATTACGACTTTTGCCCCGTTCCGCGCGGCCTCCAGTACAATGGCCCGGCCGATACCGGAACCGCCGCCGCAAACGATGGCTACTTGGTCTTGTATCCAATGTTTATTCATGCTCTTCAATTATTGCCCATTGCCGGTGATCAGACGTACAGTCGCAGATCCCTCCTGTATTTTCTTAAAAAACGATCTAATACCCGACCGCTTTTCCGTCAAATGCCCGGGAATCGGCGGCGCCGTAAAGTAATCCCTCTTCCCGGTCGATATAGATGCCCATCGCACTACCCTGACCGCCGCGGAAGTACACTTCGTGCCCCATCATCTCGTACAACTTTTGACTATCGGGCGAAATCGCAAATTGTTCGAAAGAAGTGCGATCCGGCAGCCATTGGTGGTGAATGCGGCCGGCTTCGATCGCCTGTCCGATATTCATCCCGTGATCGATCGTATTGAGCACCACCTGCAGTACGGTATTGATGATGGTACGTCCTCCCGGGCTACCGATGGCCAGTACCGGCTTGCCGTCTTTGGCTACGATGGTCGGCGTCATACTCGACAGCATGTTCTTCCGGGGAGCTACAATATTGGGCGGCGTTCCGATCAGTCCGCGGCGGGTGGTCCGGCCGGGTATGGGGTTAAAATCCCCCATTTCATTATTGAGCAGAAAACCGGCTCCATCCACCACCAGACGCGAACCATAGCTATACTCCAGGGTGTAGGTGAGAGAAACTGTATTCCCTTCGCCGTCGACTACTGAAAAGTGCGTCGTTTCCTCACTTTCGTACATGGCCAGAGCCTTATTGAAGCGCGAAGAATCGCTTTCCGAAGCCCGGAACAGGTCGATCGTTTCCCGTAATTCTTTAGCGTACTCTTTGGACGTCAGCCGTTCGATCGGCATATCCGGGTTGAAAGCGGGATCGCCCAGGTGCTCGGCGCGGTCGGCGTAGGCACGGCGCATGGCTTCGGTAAGCACGTGCAGGTAAAGGGCCGAGTTGTGCCCCATTTCCTGAAGATTGAAACCCTCCAGAATGTTGAGCATCTCCACGATGGCTACCCCTCCCGAACTGGGCGGCGCCATGGCGTAAATATCGTAGCCCCGGTAGGTGCCGTGGATGGGCGCCTGTTCCACCGCTTCGTAGGCGGCCAGGTCCGTTTCGGTGATCATGCCCCCGTGTTTTTCCATGAAATCAGCAATGAGCCGGGCCGTTTTACCTTTGTAAAAACCATCGCGTCCTTCCTTCTGGATGCGCTTGAGCGTTTTGGCCAGATCGGGCTGCTTCCAGGTTTCGCCCGGCGTATATACGTCCTTACCGTTCTTCAAAAAAGCGGTTTTCGCCGCGGCGTACATCGGATCTTCCTCCTCCTGCAGGCCTTTCAGGAAACGCTGCATCGCCCAGGTAGAAGGGAATCCCTTTTCGGCCAGTTCGATAGCCGGCTGCAGTAATTCTTTCCAGGGTTTTTTACCCAACTTCTGGTGCGCCATCCAGAGACCGGCAACCGTTCCCGGTACGCCTACGGCCAGCGGTCCGGCGTGATTGGAGTTATTTTTGATCTCCCCGTTTTCGTCCAGGTACATTTCGGAATGGGCGGCCAGCGGGGCTCTTTCCCGGAAATTAAAAGACGTTACCGCACCGTCGTTGCCGTGGTAAACCAGAAAACCGCCACCACCGATGTTTCCGGCCGAGGGTAAGGTAACTGCCAGGGCAAATGCGGTCGCTACGGCCGCGTCTACCGCATTTCCTCCGTCTTCCAGAATGGCCTGGCCGACTTCTGAACCCAGATAGTGGCTGCTTACCACCATGCCGTTTTTGGCCGGAGCGGGTATTCTGCCACTCTGGGCCATCACCGGCGCTACTGCAAACTGAAACAGGCAAAACAGCAGTAACAGGATCCCGGAATGTCCTTTGGTATTTGAGTGAATAACAGAAGGTATAAGTGTTTGGTAGTGAGTGTGATTTTTCATCTGAAAATGCGTGCAATTGAAGGTTGTAAAATTGAAAAGACTCCGCTATCGGGTACTCAGTCGCCGCATTTGGCGGAAGGTCTTTTGATAAGTGGGAAGTAAATTAGTCAATTTCAGTGGGGCTGCAAGCCGATTGCGGGTAAAATTGGCGAGCGGAGGCTTGGGAAAAGCACTACCTGGGTGACTGGCTGCCGAAACACCGGTAGGAGGGAGGTTGCGTCGGGTTTGGCGGAGAATGCTTTTAAAGCGGATGTTAGGGGATAGTGCAGGGGAAACAAGAAGGCTGTTCCCCGGCACTATACGATTAGAACAGATGACTTATTTCCGTTCCCCCTTCAGCGGGAAGGTCCCGTCGTAGGATACCGCTTTTCCGCTTAGCTTATCACCGTCGATATTCAGGGTAACGGTGATCCGGGAATCTTCCAGGTACAGACTGAAATCAACTTTCTGGTCTTCCACGGTTACCTTATCGACGTTAAAGCTCATTTGCCCAATGGTCAGCACCACTTGGTATTCCCCTTCTACTTTTTTGATGGTGATCTCTCCTTTGGAATATTCGGGAGGGGTGCCGGAGGCTTCGTAGGCCCAGACGCCTTCCACATTTCCGGGAAGGGTCATCGCCTGGAAGGCAAAGAGCGCGGATAAGAGTAAACAAGTTTTGGTAATGGCAAGCAAAGCTTTCATAGAGAAAACAGTTTAGGCGTGAATGAATGATCTTGCTAATCTACGGTATTGGAACTGACATGGCAAGAAAGCGGCGTTAAAATGCAGTAGATAGGGGTGGTTGCCCGGTTGGTCGAAAAACTGGCCTGCGTCCTTGCGGAACCTCTGTAAATCGGCCGACAATTAGTATTATGCAGTACACCAAATTACTTTTACCGGCTTATGAAATTTCGTATCCTGCTCTACTGCCTGTTGCTCCACCTTCCGTCCTTTGCCCAAAGCTCCATTGATCCGCTGCTGGAAAAACTGCGGGAAAAAATGCACACCATTTACGATACCATTGACCGGGCCGGTGCCATTTTTGCCGTCGTTTTGCCGGATGGTACCTACGGAGCCGTTCCGGTCGGCTATGCAGATCAGGAGGCCGGTATCCCGATGACGGCCGAACACCGGATGCTCGGTGGTAGTACGGGCAAGATCTTCGTTTCCGCGGTGATCATGCAACAGGTCGAAAAAGGCGTACTGGATCTGGACCGCCCTGTCCGGGAATATCTGGGGCACTACGACTGGTACGCCCGCGTGCAGAATGCCGATCAACTTACCCTGAGGAATCTGCTGCGGCATTCATCGGGCATTTCCCGCTATGTCTTTGAAGAACAATTCCAGAAGGATGTCTTGCTCGATGCGGACCGGGTCTGGAAGCCGGCCGAACTACTGGCCTACGTGCTGGATAAAGATCCTCTTTTCGCTCCGGGGACCGATTTTGCCTATTCCGATACCAATTATATCCTGGCCGCTATGGTGCTGGAAGAAGTCACGGGTAAAAACATGTATAAACTCGTTCGGAAAAATGTACTTAAACCCTTCAAGCTGAAGCGGGTCAGCCCGCAGGTAGACCGCAAGGTCAAGGGCCTGGCCGTCGGTTACAGTGGCCCAGATGATCCGTTTTTTCCCGGTCGCACTGTTAAAAACGGAGTCTACCAGTACAACCTGCAATTCGAGTGGGCCGGCGGTGGTTTTGTGATGAACCCCCAGGATCTGGCCCGGGCCGGGAAACTGATCTACGAAGGCAAGGTATTCGATCCGGCACTGCTGGAAGATTTCTTCGACGGGGTGGATGCCAAACGCCTGGGCGGGCAGTGGGGGCTCGGGGTACACATCACCGACACGCCCTACGGGAAAGCTTACGGACACAGCGGGTTTTTCCCGGGCTACATTACCAATATGCAGTATTTTCCGGAAAAGGGAATCGCTATCGCTTATCAGACCAATACGTCGGATGCCGCCAACCGGGCCCTGTTCCTGGCCATGCGGGATCTGGTTAAACTGGTGATGGAATATTAGGAAAGGAGCCGGAGGTTCGGCCGCCCATGCGGCCGAACCTCCGGATGGATTATAGCGAATTCCGCAGGATCAGACGGAAGGGGTTTTCTACCTGTCCACCCTGCTTGTTGAGGATCAGATTGGCTGCGGTTTCACCGATCAGCTGGAAATCGGTAGATATAACCGAAATACCGTCGAGCAGCACTTCTTTCAGGGGATTCTCATTGTAGGAAAGGATGCCGATCTCCCGGCCTACCTGCAGTCCGGATGCTTTGATCTTTTTCACCAGACAGACCAGGTCGTCCTCCATCATGGTAATGTAGGCTTCCCCGCGGGCCAGCGGTTCCTTACTGATTTCCGGTACCAGTTTTCCCTTAAAATTGTAATCGATGCAGAAGCGTTGAAAACCTTTGATGATCTCCCGGGGCTGATAGGTCCAGCTGGGGAACAACAGTTTAATGGTCTGGTATTTGGCCAGCAGGTGATTTGCTTCGCAGAGGGCATCGTAGATGTTTTGTTCGAAATCCTGGTAGACACCGGCGTAGTTGCCCTGGATACCTTCGATGCGCTTATCCAGCAGGATTAGCTTGTTTTTGGGGATGCGGTTGATAATGTCCTTCGCAGAGTGATAGTGGGTGTAAAAATGGGGAATGATCACGTAGTAAGAGTAATTGTCAAAGTTACTGGACAGCAATTGCTCAAAGATCGTAAAGTCATTGTTGTACACGTGGAAATCGATCTCCGCCTGTTTGCCCAGTGTAGACACAAAGTGGTCATAAATGATCTTTTTGTGAGCGCTGAGCTTATTGAAGAGCAGGAATACCTTCATCTTATCCGTGTTGGCTGAAGGTTTTACAAAATACCCTTTACCCGGAATGGCTTCGATCAGGTTCTTTTTGCGCAATTCGCGATAGGCCTTTTCTACGGTGTCCCGGGAGACCTCCAGCACCGTACTCAGGTAATTGATCGAAGGCAGGCGTTCTTCCGTTGAAAGAGATTGACTTTTGATACCTCTACTCAGATTGAAGGCGAGCTGTTTGTACTTTGGAATTCGGGAGTTGGGGTGAATTTCGATAGTACTGATCATTGTAATTGCTTTTAGGTAATTATGGCAAAATTGGTTGTATAGGCTAAGCTATCCATAATCACTTCCGGCGGTGTCCTGTATCATTCCAAATATGTCCTGTATTGTTCCATGGCTCATAAAATAATAAATGGTGAAGCCTATTAATGTCCAAAGAAACTAAGGATTAACAGCCAGATGATGATACCTACGATCAGTAAAAAAAGGATCTCCTTAAAATAGTGAGAAGCTTTGCGCATGTAGAATAACATTCAGGTTCGTCTTTGGAAAGTAAATGCTTTATCCGGAAATCCTGTCCAGTAGTATCCTGTGAACAAATTCCGAATTTTAGCCGTACGTAAATGAGGGACAGGCCCCATTATGAGTTTGGGAAAGGAGGGCGGATCGATCTACACCTTCTTGAGCTGGGAAGGAGCTACCCCAAATTTTTTCTTAAACGCATTGTAAAAATAAGAGCGGGAATTAAAGCCCGTAGCGTGGATCACTTCGCTGACGGTGAGGTGATCTTCATTCAGTAGCTGGTAGGCTTTCCGTAATCGGTAATCCCGGATGAATTCGGAGGCGGACATCCCGGTCAGCGATTTTAACTTTCGGAATAACTGGGTGCGACTCACCCCGGACGCTTTGACCAGCTGCTCGATACCGAAAGTCTCTTCGGTGAGTTTGTTTTCGATCAGTTGATTGAGCGTTTGCAGAAATGCCTGATCGAGATCACTCAGCCCCTCCGGCAGTTGGTGGAGCGTGTATTCATTGAGAAACCTGCGGCGTAATTTTTCCCGGAAGCCGATCAGATTATTGATCCGAAGCAGCAATTCCTCGCGACTGAACGGTTTGGAAAGGTAGGCATCTGCCCCTTGTTTCAAGCCTTCCAGTTTTTGTTGTTGCTCGGCCAGCGCGGTGAGCAGGATCACCGGAATGTGACTGGTGCGCTGATCCGTCTTCAGCTTTTCACAGAACTCAAAGCCGTTCATATTCGGCATGATCACATCGCTGATCACCAGATCCGGTATATGCCGGATGGCCGCATCCAGCGCTTCCGCTCCGTCGGCAGCTTCAATGATCTTGTAGGTCGGATGCAGCTGCCGGACCACGTAAGAACGAATGTCGGCATTATCATCTACTACCAGTAATAAAGGCGGATCGGATTTTACCTTCTCCTTTTGGGTTTTTTCCGTCGCTTCGGCCTGTGGAACCAGGACCTCCGGAATTCCATTTACCTGGAAGCTCTTTTCGAGAACGACATCCGGGCGTTCGGCGGTGCTGAACTGGTTCTTTCCAACGGGGAAGCGGACGGTAAAGGTCGTACCTTCTCCTTTTTCGCTGTGCACCTGGATCTGCCCTTTGTGCAACCTGACCAGCAGCTTCACCAGGGACAGGCCAATGCCGGTACCTTTTTTCCGGGCACTCAGAGGCCCTTCCGCCTGGAAAAAGCGATTGAAAATGAAGGGTAGTTGGGCTTCCGGAATGCCAATCCCCGTATCTGCGACTTGCAAAACCAGATTTTCTGCGTCACCCTCAATGTCGATGGCTACGCTCACGGCGATGCTGCCCTTTTCGGTGAATTTTATCGCATTGGACAACAGATTATTCAGCACCTTATGCAGAATGTCCGAATCGTACCAGCAAAGATATTGAAGCTCATTGTCAAAACTCAGGTCCAACGCCAGCTGCTTTTGCTCCGCCAGTACCTGAAAGGTGTTGCAGATGCCCCGGATCTCTTCCTTGATCTCGCCTTCATTTACCCGCAGGCGGTATTGTCCGCTTTCCAGTTTGGCCGTATCCATCAGCTGGTTGATCAGCAGCAGCAACTGGTGGGCACTCATCTGCATGCGCCGGGAAAGCTTTTCAAACACCTGCTCGGGATCTTCCGCCTGGAGCAGGGCTTCCAGGTTGCCGAGCAGTAGGGTGAGCGGTGTCCGGAATTCATGGGACAAACTGGTGAAGAAACGCGCCTGGGCTTTATTGAGCTGATCGAGCTGCTGGGCCTTTTCTTTAATGATCCTGGCCTTGTGTTTTAGTTTTTCATTGGCGAGCTGGAGATCGGCGGCCTGGTGTTCGATCTCGGCCGTTTGCTTTTTCACTTCTTTCTCCAGCCACAGGTTACGCAACTGGATGCTGCGGATCCGCCAGCGGGAATAAAAAATCACAATGCCCAGCAGAAAGGATAGCAAGGCCAGACGGAACCAGCCGGTTTCCCAGAACGGCGGCCGGATGTAGATCTTCAGCACGGTAGGGGTTTCGCTCCAGATGCCGTCGTGATTGGCTGCCTTGGCTTTAAAGATCAGTTCCTCGCCACGGGGCAGGCCGGTATAGGAAGCTGTACGACCGGATACTACCTGATTCCACTTCGGATCGATCCCTTCGATCATGTACTTGTACTGGTTCTTTTCCGGCTGACTGTACCCAAGCGCCAGGAGTTCAAAACTGATGGCGGCATCTTTATAGGATAACTCTATGGATTTGGTTTCACTGATATGGCGGGAGAGAATGGAATGTTCACCCGGCACCACCGACTCGTTAAATATGCGCAGATCGGTGATCAGCAAACGCGGCGGATGGGGATTTTTTCCGACCAGGGAATCCGGATGGAAGACATTAAATCCGTTAACCCCACCGAAGAACAGCCGTCCGTCCGGAGTCTGATAACTGGAATTGGGCAAAAAGATCTCGTCCTGGATCCCGTCCAGACGATCAAAATTGCAGAAGGATTCCTTTTCCGGATTAAAGCGGGATAGCCCGTTGTTGGTGCCCAGCCAGATCATTCCGTTCAGGTCGATTTCCAGGCTACTGATGGTATTGTTCGGCAGCCCGTCGGCAATGGAGTAGTGTTTGTAATCACCGGTTGCAGGATCAAAATATTCCAGCCCGTTGCGACGGCCGATCCAGAACTTTCCATCCGCATCTTTCTCAAAAGTAATGACCGACGCCTGAAAAGCCGGATCAGCATCTCCGTACTCGTACAGTAACCGGAAGGTGTCGGTCTCAAGGCGGTAGATCTTATTTTTACAGATGGACCAAACGGTTCCATCCCGATCCAGGAGGACGCGGTAATAGTTATTGGCGTCATTGACCACTTCCGGAGTGAGAGATCGAAACTGTCCGTTTTCCGTATTTAGATGAAGCAGGTCCATGCCGCCGAGCCAGATATTGCGCGGATCCTTTACGATCATGGAACCCCGGAAATCGAATGTCGATTCTCTGACCTTGAAGCGTTTCATCTGACCGGTCCGGGCGTTAAAGTCATAAATGACGCCCTGGCTCATCACGTAAAAGTGGTGACCGTAGGCCTGTAAATTAGAGGCGCGACTACCGACAAGTGCGTTATCGTACCAGGGGTGGGTGAGGTAATTCAGCCACTTTCGGGATGCGCGATCGTAATAATTCAGCCCTTTGTTGATACTCATGACCATCCAGTTGCCACGCTCATCCTCGACCATACCCGCTACGAATTGTTCGCTGATACTATTGGGATTGGTGACCTCATGCCGGTAAAAAGTGAAGCGCCTTTCGTAAATATCCTGTTTGTACAGACCGTGATAAGAGGTCCAGATGATCCCTTCTTCGTCCTTGCCGAATACCTTCACATCACCGAATACCTGCTGATTATTGAGGTATATGGGCACGCGATCCAGCTTTTGGGTCGCTGGGTTCCACTGGTACACACCGCTCATACTGGCGTTGATCCAGATCTTACCGTTCATGGGGAAGATCCCCCAGGTGGAAGTTTCCAGATACTTGGTGTATTTCCCGGCACGGGGATCAAAGCGGTAAGTGCCCAGATGGGTGCCGAGCCAAAGTATACCCGATTCATCTTCGTAGATATCTACGATGGAATGTTCCTCACTCAGGCCCGGATAGTGGATGAATTTCCCGTTCTGATATTTGCTCAACCGACCATTCTGGTAACCCAGCCAGAAACCGTTACCGGTGTACTCACTCAGTGCGGTCACATCCTGGTGGAGCAATGCCTGTGGGTTTTCGGTGGTATCCAGCGGGAAACGGGAAAATCGCTTTTGCTCCCGGTCCAGTTTTCCGAAGCCCCCGAAGGTAGCGATCCAAACGGTATCCTGCGGATCTACCAGGATATCGGTTATGTACTCGCCGGGCAGCCGTCCGCTGTTGTTTTCCGGATCGGAAAAATGACGGAATCCATCCAGGATCGGGTCGTAGAGATTCAATCCTTTCTCTGTTCCGATCCAGATATTTCCTTCGTCGTCCTCGGCAATGTCGGTAATGTAATTTCCGGAGATCGAATTGCTGTCGCGTGGATCGGAATGGTAGGTGTGAAAACGGTAGCCGTCGTAGCGGTTCAGCCCGTCGATCGTACCGATCCAGATAAATCCTTTACTATCCTTCAGCAGGCAGCGGGTGGCATTCTCCGAAATGCGGTTTTCGGCGGGGGCGGGAAGAATATGGAGAGACGACTGTGCCAGGCCCATTGCAGTAGCGCAGAGGGAGCAGATGGTTGTTAAAATGGCAATCGGCTTGACAAGATTCATCTATATAAAGTTACAAATTCCTGACAAATGAGCGTAAGGGTCGAGCTAACAATTCCCGATTCCGGTTAAATTTTTTTTCTCCATTTAATGCTTTCGACCAGTAGGCTACATGATGCCCACCCATTCCAGAACCTCTACTTTGGATTTCGAAACGCTTGGTGATTCATGTGAAAAAGCGTCCTGGACGCCGGCATTCGGGCAGCGTGTTCGGACACGGGAATCTACTCCTTTTTGCCGGAATAATTTCCGGGCCGGAACGGCTTCAAAGCCAGCATTTTCACTGCTTAAGACCCCTGATTTCACCAGCACAGTACAGGATACATTTGATGCTGTATGCTTCTAATTTTAAAATTAAGAAGGACTATTCTTTCGAAGAATAAAATATAATTCTGAAACCTGCTGTCAAAATTAATAACACTCCATTTTATGAAAAAGAAAAAACAACTATTAATCCTATTCTTGTTAGCCAGTGTGCAATGGGCTTTTGCCCAGGACAGGACCATCACCGGATCGATTACCGATTCGGAAGGCCTGCCACTTATCGGGGCGACTATTATGGTGGGGGGGACCACCACGGGAACGGCCACAGATGCGGAAGGCAATTTCCGGCTGGATGTACCGCAGGGTACGGAGAAACTGATCGTCAGCTACACGGGTTACCTGGCGAAAGAAGTACCTGTGGGAGTCAGCAACATCATGAATATAAGGCTGGAAGAAGATATCGCCAGTCTGGATGAAGTGGTAGTGATCGGTTATGGGGAACGACGAAAAAAAGACCTGACGGGCTCCATCTCCACGGTTAGTTCCGAAGAGATCGAAAAAATACCCTACGCCTCACCGGAGTTCGCCCTGCAGGGGAATACGACCGGGGTACGGGTGGTCAATACCAGTGGGGACCCATCGGACGGCCCCAGTATTTTTGTACGCGGTATCGGTACCTTTAACGGGGAATCCCAACCGTTGTATGTAATTGACGGCCAGATCATTTCCCCGCCTACCGCCGTCAACCGGGACCTGATCGGTAACATCAACCTCTGGACCCTCATCAACCCGAATGATATTGAATCCATCTCCGTACTGAAGGATGCTTCAGCAGCTGCCATTTACGGAAGCCGGGCGGCGAACGGGGTAATCCTGATCACCACCAAAAAAGGTAAAAGGGGTAAACCTACGGTAGAACTGAACGTGCAGACCGGTTTCCAGAATATTCCCACTTATGATCTGTTGAACGTGAATCAGTTCGTTGAATTTGGCCGGGAAGTTTACACCAACAGCCTCAACCCGGATATCACTCTGGAGGAAGATCTGTACGGCCAGGCTCAGGACGATGAAGCTACCCGGTTGAGCAACTTCAGTCCGCAATACGATCCCAGCAGTCCTTACTATCTGGGGAACAGTCAGACCTACAACTGGCAGGACGATATGCTCAACCAAAACGCCCTCACTCAAAATTACAACGTGAAGGTTTCGGGCGCTTCCGAATCCGCAAACTATTTTGTGTCTCTGGGTTATGTGGATCAGGAAAGTGCCATCCGGGGAGACGATTTGGAGCGTTATAACCTGACCTCCAACGTGACGGCCGATATCGGTTCTTTTATGTCCGTAGGTCTGACCTACCGGGCAGCTTACCAGACTTCTTTCAATCAGGGTGTGGTTGACCTGATCGGCGCTGCCGAGGTACCGCCGTGGCAACCGCTTTACGATTCGCGCGGTCCACTCGGATACGCCCTGCCGTTCGACAACTATTTCGGGGGCAACGGCTGGAACCAGATCCGCCTTTACGGTACGGGTACCCGCAACAACTACCTGGGAAGCACCCAACTGGACGACAGCCGCTTCGAACTGTTGCGTAGTGTCGGTCAGGGATTCGTGGAGATCAAACCCTTTGCGGGCTTTTCGCTGCGCGGTGGTTTGAGCGTAGACTACGTATACCAGCAGAGAAGGAACTTTAGCAACATCGAAGCGTCGATCTTTGAGATCAACTCGCCCGATCCCGCTACGGTCGGTACGGGTAACTCCTTCGGTGGTTTGGGTTTCCGGACGAATAAGTTTATCAACTATCAGGCTGATTTCACGGCTACTTACAATAAGTCTTTCGGCCTGCACAATTTCAATCTGGTAGCCGGTATTCAGGATCAGTATTACAAGCGCTTCAACGAAGACCTGAGTACGGATAACCTGACTACCAATGATTTCGATCGGCTGTTTATTCCGAACGACCGGCCACAGGTTTCCGGCTTTTCCGGTCGCGATCAGAAATTCTGGTTCGGCTATGTTGGCCGTATGAGCTATAATTATGACTCCCGCTACTACCTGGATCTTTCCTACCGCCGGGATGCGAGTGCCGGTTTCCCCGAGGAAAACCGCTGGGGTAACTTTTATTCCGTATCCGGTGCCTGGAGGATCAGCAGTGAGCCCTTCATGCAGGGCCTGGATTTCATCGACGATCTGAAGATCCGAGGTGGCTGGGGACAGGCCGGTAATGACGAAGCGGTAGCCGGCGCCTACGCCTACCTGTCTGGCGTTAACAACCAGGGATCTTACGGACTGGGTTCCGGTAACGGCGATGCCTACGGTAACTATAATGTAACGGTAGCCCTGAACGACCTGCCCAACCGGGATATCACCTGGGAAACGGTAACGACCACCTACATCGGTTTTGATGCCTTGTTCTTCAACAACAAGCTTAACGCTACCGTAGAGGTCTTCGACCGGACCACCAACGATATCCTGCAGGAAGTAAACCTTCCGCTGACGGTTGGGGTGAATAACCCGTTCTTCAATGTGGGTTCCGTTCGCAATACCGGTGTCGACCTGTTGTTGGGATACAACAACCGCGTTGGTCAACTGACGTACAACATCTCCGGTAACATTTCTTTCCTGAAGAACGAAGTACTGGAACTGTACAACGATCAGCCGCTGACAACTTTTGCCTTCAACAGTGACGTGGGTGGCGGCTTCGGCCGCCTGGAAGAAGGTCGGTCCATCGGCCATATCTGGGGCTATGTACTGGGCGGCGTTTTCCAAAACCAGGGAGAGATCGATGCCTATTTCGCCCAGAACCCGGATGAGACTATCGGTGATCTGACCTTCGTGGCGCCCGGTGATATGTACTTCCTGGATGTGTACGGCAATCCAACCGAAACCGAACCATTTTACGCCGTCACGCCGGACGGAGTGATCAACGCTTTCGACCAGACCGAGATCGGTAAAACCATCCCCGGATATACCTACGGACTGAATTTCAACGCCCAGCTGAAGAACTTCGATCTGAGCCTGAATTTCTACGGGGAAGGCGATGTGGACAAAGTGGCCTCCTGGAAATTCGTTCTGGAGAACCTGTCGGGAGCCGGTACCAACCGCTCAGTATCTGTCCTGAATCGCTGGACCCCCAGTAATCCGTCCACCACCATGCCACGTGCGGTAGTTGGTGATCCGGCCGGAAACAATCGCCTCTCCACCCGTTTTGTGGAAAGTGCTGCCTTTTTCCGCCTGAATACCTGGCAATTGGGATATTCTCTTCCCCAAAGCCTGCTGGATCGCACCAATGTATTCTCCCGCTTCCGGCTCTATGTCGGCGGGCAGAACAACATCTACCTGACGCAATGGTCCGGTGTGGATCCGGTAAATGATCGCTATCCTTTACCCCGGAGTTTCTTCCTGGGAGCCAATGTCAGCTTCTAACGGAAGCCCGGGCTAAAGCAAACATTGTATAACGATCATAAAAAATAAAACATGAAAAATATACTTCAAAATAGATCCTTATTAATGACCCTGGGCGTATTGCTGGGTATAATGGCCTGCGATGTATCCCGACTGGATACGCCGCCCCTGGGGGTAACGGAAGATTCGTACTTCACTACCGAAGCCGAATTTGAAATGGCCCTGCTGAACGGTTACGCCAAGATGACCGACTGGTACTGGTACCACGGCGGATCGGGCAATATTCTGCACCGGCTCTGGCACCTGCCGGGTGATGATATCACGGAAGAGGCGGGTAACTTCGCTACCTTCGAACTCTTTTCCGGTATCACGCCCACCAACGGCTATGTGACGGAATTTTTTGACAAATCCTACGAACTGATCCAACGGGTTAATCTGATCATTGAAAAAACGACGGAGGCGGATCCTACGGCTTTTGACGATCCGGCTTTCCTGGATTACCACCGGGGAGAAGCGCTGTTCCTGCGGGCCATGACTTATTTTAAACTGTATAATATGTACGGAACGGCCCCATTGATCACGGAACGGCTTTCCAGCGAAAATACCAATACGCCACGCTCGGAAGGCGTGCAGCTCCTGGATCAGGTCATTGCCGACCTGCAGGAAGCGGCTCCCATCCTGCCGGACTCCTGGGATGATACCAACCGTGGCCGGGCCTTCAAAGCCTCTGCCTACGGCCTGTTGGTGAAAGCGCTGGTTTTCCGCGGGAATTACACCGGCAATGCAGCCGATTACACCGCTGCCATCCAGGCTTACAACAATATCACCGGAAGAATGCTTACTTCATCCTATACCGACAATTTCGACGCCCTGCAGGAGAACAACGAAGAATCTTTGTTTGAATTCCAGGCTTCCATCGCTCCGGGTCAGGACAACGTCTGGCTCTACAATGACGGCCCCTGGAGAGGGGTGGAAACGATGTCCACTTACTGGGGTTTCTTTACGGTAGCTAACAATCCGGCCAAGACCAATTTCGGCGGTACGACCTGGCGTGTCACCAACAAGATCTTCAATGCACATGGCGACGATCCCCGGATCGCGTACTTTACGGAAGAAGACCGCTCCTTCACCAAATACGGTAAGGTGGAACTCGACCAGTTATCTCAAAGCAACAAGCCGGCATCCGTCAATAATCCGAGAATACTGCGCTTTGCGGATGTGAAATTGCTGACGGCCGAAGCGATCCTTCGTTCCGGCGGCAGTAAGTCCGAAGCCATCGCTCTGATCAATGAAGTACGCAGCCGGGCGCGCGCCTGGAACGAAGCCAATGCGATCGTGGAGGACGCCAGTCTGCCCGCCGACCGCGATGTGGCCGAGACCAGCGACGCCACGATCCTCTCCTGGATCATGGACGAGCGCGTGATCGAACTCTGCGGTGAGGAATACGTGCGCTGGTGGGATCTCAAGCGCTGGGATGCTTCCGGAGACGTCAGTCTCAACGGCTGGACCGGTGGTGATCAACACTTCAGTACGGATCTTTCGGCCAACTTCCAGTTCGAATACCCGACTCACCTGTTGTTGCCAATCCCACAGACGGAAGTGGAACGCAATTCGGCCATTACCAGTAACAATCCCGGCTATTGATCGGCCCGGGCAGTATGTCAGGAACTAGAACTGGATGTATTCATGTAGATTACGAACTAATGAAATTTTCATCCATATTTCACTAAAGTTTATAAGCTTTTAGGTTCATAAACTGAACACTATGGGGCCACTTCATTCGGAGTGGCCTTTTTTTTGAAATGCCGGTTTAGAACCAACTTTTAGGTATTCGACTACGCCAATCGACCCGAAATCTCGTCTTCTGTAAGTTGAATCCGTATTAACTTTAATTAGGCAATAACAATATGAAAAACAAGAGTTTGAGAATGATCAGGACTTTTTGTCTGCTACTATTTTGGATACCGGCAACGCTGTTGCTGGCCCAGCCCAACAAAAAACTGGTGGAGGTGATCGTCAGCCCGGACCGGCTGGACTGGACCTACAAGCTGGAACAACGGGCCGATTTTAAAGTCAAGGTTCTGAAGAACGGTCAGCCGATCCCCGGTATTTCGGTCACTTATGAACTGGGGCCGGAACAGATGCCCCCCACTAAAGAAGGCAGCATGACCCTGAAGGACGGCGAAGGTACTATCGAGGGTGGGAGCATGCCGACAGGAGGTTTCCTCCGCTGTACGGTGCGCGCCGAATGGGAAGGTCGCACTTATTCAGGCTGGGGGACGGCCGGATTCGCCCCGGAAACGATCCGGCCCGTGGTGGAAATGCCCGATGATTTTGTGGAATTCTGGGAGGAAGGCAAAAAACAACTGGCGGCGATACCCATGGACGCCCAACTGACGCTCATGCCGGAATACTGCACGCCGAAGGTCGATGTCTACCACGTAAGCCTGCAAAACGTCACCCTGGTACCCTGGCGGGGCAACAGCCGTTTCTACGCTATGCTATCGGTACCGAAAGCGCCCGGTAAATATCCCGCCATACTGGGCGTGCCCGGTGCCGGCGTGCGTCCCTACTACCGGGATGATCGGGCGGAGGAAGGTTTCATCGTGCTCAAGGTGGGTATCCACGGTATACCTGTTAATCTCGATCCGGACGTCTACACCCAGTTGGGCCGCGCCGCGCTGGCCGGTTACCAGATCAATAAGCTGGATGATCTCGACCAGTACTACTACAAACGGGTTTACCTGGGCTGCGTCCGTGCGATCGATTTTATTTTCAGTATGCCCGAATTCGACGGGGAGAATCTGGCGGTAACCGGCGGTAGCCAGGGCGGCGCGCTTTCCATTGTGACGGCCGGTTTGGATAAACGAGTGAAATACCTGGCGGCATTCTACCCGGCTCTGTGCGATGTAACTGGTTATCTGGAAGGTCGCGCCGGAGGGTGGCCGCATATGTTCAAAAACGTCGATCTGGCGGAGCACCCCAACTGGAAAAAGGTGGCACCTTATTACGACGTGGTCAATTTTGCCAAACAACTGACCGTTCCGGGCTGGTATTCCTGGGGGTATAATGACAATGTTTGCCCACCGACCTCCATGTATGCCGCTTACAATTCCATCCAATCGCCGAAAGAACTGCACGTTTTTGCTGAAACGGCGCACTGGGCATTTCCCGAACAACACCAGGATGCAAATGCCTGGTTGTATGGTAAGTTGCGTGGTAAGAAGTAGTTGGTAAAAATCTGAATATCAAATGTTTAAGACTTTCTAAGTTTCAAAAACTTAGAAAGTCTATCTCTGGCCGCTGACCAGGATGCCAATGCCTTGGTCGTTTAATAATTGAGGTATTAGGAGCGACTGATAAAGCGCTAAATATCAATTGGTTAAGGCTTTCTAAGTTTCAAAAACTTAGAAAGCCTGTCTCGATTCAAATAATCAAGGACGTGGTGGTCATTTTGGCCGATGACCAGGATGCCAATGCTTTGGTTGTTTAATAATTGAGGGATTAGGAGTGGCTGATAAAGTTCTAAATATCAAATGGTTAAGACTTTCTAAGTTTCAAAAACTTAGAAAGTCTGCCTGATATCCCAATTTCCGTTACCCCCTAAAGAACTTCAAAAAGTATAAATGAGTTTTAGAAGCACTTTGCGGGGGCGGGAATTTACCGTCACCCGCCTTCACCTCCCAACTTTTCAAGCCATGCGCAACTTTTTCGCCGTTCTCAGTACGAGTCTGTTATTTCTAACGCTTCAGACCCGACCGGCCGTCGGCCAAAATCCCCGCGATACCCTCAATCTGAAAAATGTAGTCGTAATTCTGGCCGATGACCACATGATGAAGGTAACCGGAGCCTACGGCAATGACATTATCCGCACGCCAAATATTGATAAACTGTCGGAGCAGGGGATTACTTTCGACAGAGCGTATTGCAACGCTCCGATCTGTTCAGCTTCCCGGGCTTCCTTGCTGACTGGAAAATATCCACACGCCACCGGCGTCAATCTTTTGTTTACACCCTTCCCGGACGATGGAAATGTAACCATTGCAGAACATCTGCAGGAGCAGTCTTTTTCTACGGCCTTGTTTGGAAAATCTCATTTCAATAACTGGATCTGGCAGGAGCTCTACGAAAACGGATTACCTGATCATGGCTTCGATACCCTGGTACAGGCCGAAGAATACCGCCAGTGGCTGGCCCGGCAGGATTCCCTGCCGCTGCCGGATGTGGAATATTACAATCGCCAAGGCACGCGGGACAATGTAGCGGAATGGATGAACTGGCGCGGATTGCCGCATCCGGTATACGATGAACAGAGTGAGGGCACTTTCTATGCGCAACAGGCCGTGGAGTTTATGAAAAACCAGGGCGAAAAGCCCTTCTTTGTCTGGCTGGCCTTCAAGGAACCCCATCATCCGTATTACTTTCCGATCGAATACGCCGGGAAATATCGGCCCGAACGGATGTTCATGCCAATCGGTAGCCCGGAAGATGATCGTTGGGTGCCGGAAAAATTTCGAGATCTTTCGGAGGCAGAACGACGGGGCATCATCGCATCTTACTACAACTCCACTGAATATATGGACAAAAACGTCGGTTTGGTGCTGAAGGGGCTGGAAGAACTCCAACTAGACACCAATACCGTAGTCCTTTACATCAGTGACAACGGCTATTTGCTGAACGATCACAAGCGGTTCGAAAAGCACACCATGTGGGAGGAAGCGGTTCACCAGCCGATGATCCTGCGCCTCGGAAAAAACTTCCGGGCCGGAGAACGCGAAGATGCGCTCGTGGAATACATCGATGTCGTGCCGACCTTACTGGAACTCATCGCGCAAGACCCGATTGCGGAAGTCCAGGGGAAAAGCCTGATACCGGTGATCGATCAGGAGCGGGATCGGCACCGACCCTATACCTTTTCCGAATACCTGGAAGACAATATGGCCATGATCTGTACCGACCAGTGGAAGTATATGTTCACCACCGGACGCCGGGACCTGGGCATCGGCTACCAGACCGGATATGGTCCTTCGGGGATTGATCAACGGCTTTATCACCTGTCGGACGATCCGCGGGAAACCAAAAACCTGGCCAAAGATCCGGATTACGCGGAGTTATTGGAAAAAATGCAACAGTGGATGCTGGACACCTTTATGCGTACCCATCCGGATGCCGATCATTGCCCGGAAGGATTAAGCCTGCTGGGCAAACTGGTCTGGTTTTGTGAACCCCGCGACATCGGAGCGGACCAATCGTTACGAGATTTTCCCTATCGGGTATTCCGCGAATAAAAAGCCTGGATGGCAGTGGAAGGGCTATTGCCAATCAGGAATTAAACTTGGAATTAAAGTGCCTTTAGGCACAAAATGTAGGTAGCAAAATGATTATTTCCCGGCTTAGCGTGCCGTAGGTACGCCATGTCAAACCATATTGCGTACCTACGGCACGCTGAACCTCCCGAATGATTGGACGGTCTACCTATATCTCGTCCCTACGGGACTTTTAACTCCTGATTCGCATGACTAATGCCAGGGAGCAGAGCCTAACCGAAGAGCGAGCTATCCATACATGAAAAAAAGTAACTCGTCGAAAATACCTGTCGGACCGCACCGGATTCCCCAGATTTAGGGAAAAAAATGAAAGCCATCACGTATACGCAGTACGGCTCTCCGGATGTACTGGAATTTCAGGAAGTACCCGTTCCCCAGCCCAAAGCAGGTGAAGTTTTAATTAAAGTGGCTGCGGCCTCCATGAACGACTGGGATCTCGGACTGGTAACGGGCAAACCCTACATCATCCGGGTAGTAACGGGAGGTTTACGCAAGCCCCAGGTACCGATTCCGGGAGTCGACGTAGCCGGCGTGGTGGAAGCGGTTGGTGAAAACGTGAAACGCTTCGAAGTTGGAGACGCCGTTTTCGGTGATCTGTCGGAAAGTGGTTTTGGGGCCTTTGCCGAATACGTCTGTGCGGATGAAAAGGCTCTGATCAATATGCCGGAAGGAATGAGTTTTGAGGATGCGGCTGCACTTCCCCACGCCGGTATGCTTGCCTGGCAGGGTCTAATGGAAAAGGGGGGCTTAAAGTCCGGACAGAAGATCCTCATCAATGGAGCCGGCGGTGGGGTCGGCACCCAGGGCATCCAGATGGCGCGGCTTTACGATGTTCATGTCACCGGTGTGGATAGCGCCGGAAAACTCGATATGCTCCGGGAAATGGGCTTCGATGAGGTCATCGATTACCGGCAGAAAGACTTTACAACCGATCTGAATACCTACGACCTTATCCTGGACGTAAAATCCAATCGATCCATTGCCCACTACGCCCGGGCGTTGAAACCCAACGGTCGCTACATCACTGTGGGAGGTGCTATGAGCCGTATCCTGCAGATTACGCTGCTGGGACCGTGGTTCGCCCAGTTCCTGAAGAAACGCCTCGAAGTACTAAGTCTTCAACCTAACAAAAATCTGGCGGAGATCCGCGAACTCTACGAAACCGGCAAACTGAAACCCTTGATCGACCGCGTTTATCCGCTAAGTGAAGTTCCGATGGCCCTGCAACGGTTTGCCGGGGCCGAACACCACGGAAAGATCATCATTAAAATGTGATACTCCCGGAAAGGGACAGATCTTTACCTTTTTATTAGTTTTAGGCAAATTTTCCAAAGCACTATCCATGCCTGCTGAACAGAAAACCCGACGTCTCGCCGCCATTATGTTTACGGATATAGTGGGCTATACCGCTATTATGCAACAGGATGAGGCCCGGGCAACGGCGCTGCGCGTCCGCCACCGTGATGTATTTGAACAACAACACCGGACCTATAACGGAGAGATCTTACAGTATTTCGGGGATGGTTCGCTGAGCATTTTTCAAAGCGGTGTCGAAGCGGTTTCCTGCGCGATCGCTATTCAGAAAGCCCTGAGCGCCGAACCGGCCGTTCCTTTACGGGTCGGCCTGCATGTAGGCGATATCGTTTACGACGGCACGGAAATTTACGGAGACAGCGTTAATGTAGCTTCCCGCATCGAGAGCATGGGTGTGGCCGGTGCCATTCTGATTTCAGGTAACCTGGACCACGAACTGAAGAATCATCCACACATCAGCACGGTATCCCTCGGTCATTTCGAATTTAAAAATGTGGACAATCCTCTGGAAGTGTTTGCCGTTTCGAACCGCGGCATCATCGTACCGGAGCGGTCGGCGCTCAAAGGAAAGCAGAAGCAGCCGAGTAAATCCATTGCGGTACTGCCGTTCGTGAATATGAGCGCCCGGGAGGAAAATGAATATTTCAGCGATGGCATGACCGAGGAGATCATCAATGCGCTGACCAAGATCAAAAATCTGAAGGTTACGTCCCGGACGTCGTCCTTTTTCTTTAAGGGAAAGAATATTCCCATCCCCGAGATTGGTCGGGAACTCAATGTTTCCACGGTGCTCGAGGGTAGTATTCGCCTGGCCGGCAATCGCATGCGTATCACCGCCCAGTTGATCGACGTGGCGGAAGATTACCACTTCTGGTCCGAAACTTTTGATCGCTCCCTGGACGATATTTTTGCCGTGCAGGATGAGATCAGTTTGTTGATCGCGGATAAGCTGCGGGAACAGATCGGTCACCTGGATATCGAGGATCATCTCGTGGAGGCTCCCAAAGTTTCGGTGGACGGCTACAAACGCTACCTGAAAGGCCATTATCATCTGCTGAAAATGACCAAAGCGGATCTGGACGAAGGACTGGCGATCATGGAGGAAATTCTGGAGGAACAACCGGATTTTGCTCTGGCCCATCTGGGCATGCACCAGGGCTATACTATGCTGGGATCCATCGGACTGATACCCGCGGAAGAAGGATTCGCCAAGGGAAAACCTCATCTGGAAAAAGCGATTGAACTGGAACCCGACCTGCCCGAATGCCAGTTGAACCTGGCCTGGATCAGTTTCCTGCAGGACTGGGATCTGGAAGCTACCTACCTACATCTCAATAAAGTACAGGAGATCCGGCCCATCGTCGATTATTACCAGTCGATGGCGTCCATCCTGGTGGCCGAAAAGAAATTTGCTGCGGCCCACCATTATATCGATATCGCAATGCAGATGGATCCCTTCTCGGAGATCAATTTTCACCTGAAAGGTTTTATCCATTATTGCGAAGAGCAGTTTGAAACGGCCATCACTTGCTTTGAGAAAGGCCTGGCCCTGAATCCCGGCTTCCAGGTTTCCATGCTGTATTGGGGATGTGCGCTGATCGGCCTGGACCGAAAAAAGGACTGTCTGGAATTCTACCGAAAGCTACCCGAAGATAATGGAGACGATCTGCTCAAACTGGGCGGAATGACTATCGCCCACGCAGCTCTCGGCAATGAAGCTGAAGTCAGTAGTGGCATCAAACGACTGGAAGCGGCTTTGAGTACGAGCCTGCTCGAAAGGGCGATGAATATCCTCATCTTTTGCCGGGCCGTGCAGGGCAATCACGATGTGGTGCTCAACCTTCTGGAGCAGGCGGTCAATTATCACCTGCCCCTGATCGTTTACCTCTACGCCGATCCCATGCTCAAACCCCTGTGGCCGGATCCGCGTTTCCAGCAATTGATGAAGCAGGTGCTGGGCGAAGCGACCAGTTTTGATCTACCCGACCGGAAGTATAAAAAAATGCTCTTCAGCCGGGAAGAAATGGAGCAGTACTCCCGGAAACTGGAAGCTTTGATGGCGGAAAAACAGCCTTATCTAGATCCCAATCTCAGTTTGCGTAGCCTGGCTGAATTACTGGACCTGCCGCCCAACCACATGTCCCAGTTGCTCAACGAGGGCTTCGACCAGAATTTTTCCGAATATATCAATTCCTATCGGCTGGAAGCCTTCAAGACCAAAGTGGCCGATCCCGCTTTTCAGCATCTCACCCTCCTGGGCCTTGCCTACGAATGTGGATTTAACTCCAAAACCGTCTTCAATACCTTTTTCAAAAAGTCGATGGGGAAGACTCCGCGGGCCTACTGGAAGGAAGTGGTAAAGCAACAGCAGGAAGGAGCGTAGTACTTTGGATAATGGGTAAGTGACAAACCGAACGTTCGCAATTCGTTCGGAATTTTAAATCCGAACGATTGCCGTACCGTATGCCCATAGCTTTGTAGTATCAGAATTGCAGAAAACCTTTTAATCAACTACAAAGCACACAAATTATGAATACGGCAAAAATGCAAGCGATCGTCCTCACCAAATACGGTTCACCCAGCAATCTGCAGTTGCAGGAAGTCGCGGTGCCCACTCCCAAAGAAAATGAGATCCTGATCCGGGTAATTGCCTCTACGGTTACCAAAGCGGATACGATGATGCGTCGTGCCGACCCCTTCATCAGTCGTTTTTTCCTTGGATTTTTCAAACCTAAAAATCCGGTTACCGGTACGGGTTTTGCCGGCAAGGTGGTAGCCACGGGAACTGGAGTCACCCATTTTGCGATCGGTGATGAAGTATTCGGAGAAACCGGCGTCCAGTTTGGTGCCAATGCCGAATACATCAGTCTGGCGGAAGATGCGGTCGTACTGAAAAAACCGGCCGGCATTCCTTTTGAAGAAGCCGCCACGATCACCGACGGACCACTGACTTCCATCAATTTCCTGAAAAATCTGGCGAAACTACAGCCCGGACAAAAAGTGCTGATCAACGGCGCTTCGGGTAGCCTGGGAACCGCTGCGGTACAGATCGCCAAACACTACGGCGCCGTCGTGACCGGTGTAGCCAGTGGCAGAAATGCCGAACTGGTCCGTTCGCTCGGCGCGGATCATTTCATCGATTACACCACTACGGACTTTACTCAAGCCGGCCGGACTTACGATGTGATCTACGATACGATCGGTAACCGCACTTTTTCCGAAACCAAAGGCGTACTGGCGCCGACCGGTAGTTACATCTCTCCGGTGATGGGATTTCGGCTCTTCATCGATATGCTATTAACTTCCAGAGGGGACGGTAAAAAGGCCAAATTTTCCGCAACCGGTCTTTTATCCGCCGATGAGTTGAAGCCGCTCATCGCTGAGTTGCTGCAAATATTTGAGGCAGGCCATTTAAGATCCGTAGTAGACAAGCGCTACACCCTGGCCGATGCGCCCGAAGCCCACCGCTACGTCGATACCGGTCACAAGCGCGGAAACGTGGTACTGATGCTCGCGCCGAAAATGGCCGGCTGAGCTTCGTCCCACGCCCGGAATTCCGGGAACCATTTCCCCGGAGTCTTTCCCGGCATGACGGGTTTAAGCCCCTTAGAAATGGTTCCCGGCAGGTTAGACCTATTTCACCATTATTTTTTGACTCCGGATATGCCCGCCGGCCCGGAGGGTACAGAAATACAATCCGCTGGCTAATGACCGGCCGTTGATCTCTACTTCGTGCTTCCCGGCCGATTTACGTTCGGACAACAGCGTGCGGACCACTTTCCCTTCCACGTCCTGCAATTGTAATTCCACGTAGGCCGCACGGTCCAGTTCAAATGTGATCCGGGATTGCTCCGAAAAGGGATTCGGGGTATTCTGGAAAAGCCGGAAGGGTGCCGGCCCGTCCGGTCGCGGGTTGAAAAGACCCGTGGCGAGGGCGTTCTTACCGAACAGCGTGACCACACTGTAACCGGGCAGACTGATGGTCGCGTTACCGTCGGTAAAATCGGTGGTGGTCTCTTGCCAGTATTGCCCGTCACTCGAGGTAAAGCGGTCAAAGGTGATCGTTCCGTTTTCCAGTCCCGGAATACTGATCGTCCGCTCCTGGGAGCCGCTGTTAGTATTGATCAGCACCACGGTCACCGTACCGTCTGTTTCGTGGATATAGGCACTGCTCAGTACTTCTTCTTCGGTTTCGGCATTTGTACTCACCCGGTACGAACCGGGACGAATGTGGCGGAAAAAATGTTTGGCCCCGACGTACTTGGGAGAAGTGGCCTGGGTACCCTGGGAGGTCAGGGTGAAATCGGTAGCCTGACCGTTGTCGCCCGCACCGGAGAAGGTCCAGTACACCCAGGCGCTTTCCCGCCCGACGGTCAGCGCCTGATGAATGCGCAAGGCGGTGCCCCAGCCCCCGTTGCTGGGATAACCGGTAGTGGGGAACAACCACTGGTAGTTCTCGCCGGACGTTTCGGTCATCCAGCTCTTTTTATCGTAGGCCGTGAAGCCGGCAACATCCGCCGGAATGCCGGCGGCGGGGCTTTCGGACCAACCCTTCGCCCACCAGTCCCATAGTTTGGAGGCCGCGCCGGAAGAACTGACGCCGGAGCCGTCGTAACCGTGAATGCAAAAGAAATCGACGACCTCCAGCGCTTCCGGATCCGCCGCCAGGTTCTGGAGGTACTGCAGGTTTTTGTGGGTGGGATCATCCCCGCCACCGTATTGCCACATCCCGTAGGCATCACCGCCCAGCAGGTCTTCGGGGCCCATGATGCGGATATCCCGCAGGTCTTCGTATTGGTCAAATTCGGCGCGTACCGCCTTGATCGCAGCGATGTACTGGGACGAAAGCGGATAGGTGGCGCTGTTGTAATATTGCTCGAAATTCAGCTCATTCTGGATGCTGATCGCGTAGAAGCGCGCCCCGTAAAAGTTCTGAAAGCCACGGATGTAGGCCGCTGTACTGCGGGCAAACTGCTCAAGCGAACTGGTCGGACCGGTGCCGTCATTGAACACTTCCAACGGCGTATTCGATACATCCAGACGGCCGCCGGCGTAGTTGCCGCCCCAGATAAACGGCCAGGGCGTACCCTGGGCAGGACCGGGCCACCAGCTCTGATTCCAGCTATTGCCCGATGCAACTTTGACCCAGGGTAGGGGAGACCACATGGATCCGATGAGTTTAAAATCACCCAGCTCTTCTTTTTTGGCCAGTCCGGTGGTGATCGCCTGGTTTTCCCGGTAGGTGAAGTAGTTGACGTTGGCGTCGATATCCGGGCCCATGACGGCGATCGGGGCGTTCTCTCCTCCGAATTCGCGCGAATAGTCTTCCGGTCCGGTATAGGTGCGCACCCGGTTGCCTTCCGGTCCGCCCGGATTGTCCGGATCTTCAAAATTGAAAACACTGTTTACCGTGCTGCCCATAAACCAGGGGGAATATACCCGAATGTCGGAATAGGGCGATACCAGTTGCGGCGTGAGATCCACCCGGTAGATCGAGGCGCCGAGATCATCGTAATAGAGATCGAGCCACCAGCTTTGGTTGACCGCATCGTCGCCCTGGTGAGCTCCGAAACCGTCAATGATCTGTTGCTGATCATCGAGGGAGACCGTGATCGTTGATTGCGCCTGTAGATAAGCAATTTGGAAAAAGAGCAGCAGACAGGCGATTTGGAGGATTTTCATGATAATAGGTTTTAACGTTAAGCTTGAAAAATACCGGGCATATCCAACAAATAAAGCTTGATTTTAATGCATTTTCAACCGGACACCATAGGACGGTCCGCCCCTTAACACAATGCAGCATAGGGCAGGATGCATCCCCGGACGAAGCATCCTAAATTAGATGGAATGATGGTCGGGCTACGCGCAGTAATTCGGCTGGAAATCAAAAGTTTATGGGACCAAAGCTTAACACGGTACTCAGTCTGCTGCTTCTCGCTGCGGCTGGATGTACCCACCAACCTGCCGTATTTGAATTTTTGCCCGCCGAAAAAACGGGCATTACCTTTTCCAATGATATCACCACTACCGAGACCTTCAATGCCCTCAATTTTGAGTACATCTACAACGGTGGCGGGGTAGCGGCCGGAGACGTCAATAACGACGGGCTGATGGACCTGTACTTCACCGGTAACCAGGTCAGCAGCAAGCTGTTCCTGAATAAGGGTAATCTGCAGTTTGAGGATATCACCCTGCCCGCCGGAGTGGGTACGGACCGCTGGTGTACCGGGGTGGCCATGGCCGATGTAAACGATGACGGCCGGCTCGACATTTACGTTTCTGTAGCCGGCTACGAGGTAGCGGAAGCGGCTATGGAAAACCTTCTATTTATAAACGAAGGTCCGGGACAGGACGGTGTTCCGCAGTTTCGGGAAGCCGCCGTCGCTTACGGCCTTAACGATGCCGGCTACAGCACGCAGGCTGCCTTTCTGGATTACGACCTGGACGGCGACCTGGATCTGTACCTGTTGACCAACGCTTTGGAAAAATACAATCGCAACAATCTGGAACCCCGCCGTACGGCCGGGGAATCCAATAGTACGGACCGCCTTTATCGCAATAATGGAGATGGGACCTTTACCAATGTTTCCCAGGAAGCGGGGATCCTGATTGAAGGTTACGGCTTGGGCGTGAATGTGACCGACCTGAATTTTGACGGCTATCCGGATATCTACTGCGCCAACGATTTCCTGTCCAATGACCTGATCTGGATCAATCAGCGGGACGGCACCTTCAGCAATGCAGCGGGTCGTTATCTCAAGCACCAGACCCACAACGGTATGGGGGTGGATATTGCCGATTTCAACAACGACGGCCTGCCCGATATAACGGTACTGGACATGTTGCCGGAGGATAATTACCGCCAGAAAATGATGATCCCCAAGGTGAATTATGACAAATTTCAGATGAAGCGCGATCTGGGCTACCAGGATCAATACATGCGCAATACGGTGCAGCTCCATCAGGGATTTACGCCCGAAGGGGAAGCGCGTTTCAGTGAGATCGGTAATCTGCTGGGCATGGCGGCAACGGACTGGAGCTGGTCGGTACTCTACGCCGATTTCGATAATGATGGCTGGAAAGATGCCTACATCACCAACGGTTACCGCAAGGACGTGACCAATCTCGATTTCATCAATTACAGCAGTTACAACCAGATGTTCGGCTCGGTAGAAGCAAAAAAACAAAAAGCCGTCAGCGATCTGGAGAATATCGCCGAAGTGCGCGTTTCCAATTATCTTTTTCATAATCGCGGCGGACTGGCTTTCGAAAATGCCACCGCCGATTGGGGACTGGAAAGAGCTTCCTTTTCCAACGGAGCAGCCTACGTGGACCTGGATAATGACGGCGACCTTGAACTGGTCACCAACAATATCGATGCACCGGCTTTTATTATCGAGAACCGCTCCGTCAAAGCGGAAGGGAATCACTACCTGCAGATCGAGCTGACCGAAGACCGGCCCGATCTGAATGCACAGAACGCCAAGGTTCTGGTCTATACCGGTGACCGGAAACAATACCAGGAATACTCGCCCTACCGGGGTTTTAAATCCACGGTTACTAACATCCTGCATTTTGGCCTGGGTACGAATACCCAGGTGGACAGCATCGTGGTGCATTGGTCCAATGGGGTGAAAAACACGACATCGAATGTCGGAGCCGATCAGCGGATCAGTATCGCCTACGAAGACGCGCCCTCTCGACCCTTTCTGCGGGAGCAGCCGGCACCGTCCGGACCTGCATTTCGACCGGTAACCGCTGCTCTGGGCATTGATTATCGCCACAAAGACAACTTTCATACCGATCTGAAAACGACCCGGACCTTACCCCACGATCTGTCAAAAGCCGGTCCGGCCCTCGCCACGGCCGATATCAACGGCGACGGACTCGAAGACTTCTTTGTGGGAGGCAACCGCAATCAGAAAGGACGTTTTTACCTGCAATCCGCAGCGGGGAAGTTTATCGCCCGGGACTTTCCACTGGACAGTATGTATCAGGACGTAGATGCTCTGTTCCTGGATGTAGATCGCGATGGCGATCAGGACCTTTACGTGGTGAGCGGCGGCACCTTTGAAGTACAGAACATGGCGGCTTACCAGGATCGCTTGTACCTGAATGATGGTATGGGGCAATTCCAGCCCGCTCCGGACCGCCTGCCCGAGATCAGCGCTTCGGGCTCCTGTGTGCGCGCTTCGGATGTGGACGGCGACGGCGATCTTGATCTGTTCGTAGGTGGCCGTATCCAGCCGGGACGGTATCCGTATGCCTCCCGCAGTTATTTGCTTCGGAACGAGAGCGGTACTTTCCGGGATGTCACGCCGGATGCCCTGCGGGAACCGGGAATGGTGACGGATGCCCGCTGGACAGACATCGGCGGCGACCAGCTGGAAGAACTGGTGCTGGTTGGCGAGTGGATGCCCCTTACGGTATTTGGCAATGATAAGGGGCAGTTGGCACCCATGGCGCTCACCATCGATCAGGCCGCCAATCAGACCAATGGCTGGTGGATGCACCTCAATGCGGCCGACCTTGATCAGGATGGAGATACGGATTTCCTGCTTGGAAATATCGGATTGAACAGTAAACTACGGGCCAGCAAAGCAGAACCGGTGCGCTTGTACGCTAAAGATTTTGACGAAAACGGTGCGATCGATCCGCTTTTATCCTGCTATGTGCAGGGCCGGGAACACCTCATTCACGAGCGCGATCTGCTTATCGATCAGATACCGGGTATGAAGCGACGCTTTCCCGATTACGATAAATACGCTTCCGCCGGCATGGAATATACCTTTTCGGAAGAAGACCTCGAAGGGGCGCTGGTCAAAACCTGCTATGGATTCGCCTCCGTGGTGCTGGAAAATCTGGGGAACGGTCAATTTGTAACCCACGTATTACCCGCTTCCAGTCAGTTATCCCCGGTAATGGGGAGTGCACTGATCGACCTGGACGACAACGGTACCATTGACCTGCTTACGGCCGGCAATTTTCATGCGTCGGAAACCAATCAGATTGGCTGGTACGACGCTTCCTACGGCGACCTGCTGCTGCAACGGAACGCTTTTCAGTTTGAGCCGGTGTCTGCCCTGGGGGCGAGTCTGCAAATGGACGGCGATGTTCGGGGCCTGAAATCGCTCACCCTGGCCAATGGGGATCGCCTGTTTCTGGTCTCCAGTTACGGGAGCCCGCTGCAGGCCTATACTTTCGGAGTATCGAAAACGGCCGCTCCCCAATATTCCTATAATGATCACCATTGATTTATTTAGGCGGCTTGGTATTACGTCCACCTGAAATGAATGGCTTATCTGCTCTAACACGCGATGAAAACTGCGCACCGATTGAACTTCGGGTCAGCATTTGGCATTTGATCGGTGTAAGCAAACCTTTATTGAAGTTGTATGGGCAAAATATCGAGAAAACCACTCAGCCGGATCGGCTATGATTTTATTCTTCCCCAATTTCTGGAACCCGGCCAGGATGAATACCATATCCGGTACCGGCAGTTCGGACCCGGAAAGGATTTTCGGAGGCTGACCGCATCGGAGATCGAGGCGCTGGTGAAAAATGAGAACGTCGCGGATAACTGGGAAGACATCTGGGTGAGCGAAGCCTTCGATCCGAACCTGGTGCGCAACTGTCACTTTCACGGCCGGGTGCGCATCGGCGCACTGGAAGCTTATTATCTGGAATTCCACGAGCTCCGTATCCCCGTCGGGCTGTACAACAGCACCATCATCTCTTGTGATATTGGTAATTATGTGGCGATCAAAAACGTGCAGTATCTGGCTTATTACATCATTGGCGACGAAACGGTACTGTTCAACGTCAATGAAATGCAGACCACCAGTCACGCCAAATTCGGCAACGGTATCCTGAAAGAGGGCGAATCCGAGCACCTCCGGATCTGGCTGGAGATCTGCAACGAAAACGGCAATCGTAAAGTGCTGCCCTTCGAAGATATGTTGCCCGCCGACGCCTGCCTCTGGGCCCGTACCCGCGATGACCGGGAATTGATGGCTGCCTTTAAAAAAATGACCGATAATGCTTTCGATCAAAGTCGGGGGTACTACGGCACGGTCGGTACGCAGTGCGTGATCAAAAATACCGAGAGTATTAAGGATGTCAAGATCGGCAGCCACGCCTACATCAAAGGTGCCAATAAACTAAAGAATCTCACCATCAAGAGTAGTGAAGCTGCTCCCTCCCAGATCGGCGAAGGGGTGGAACTGGTCAACGGGATCATGGGCTACGGCAGCCGGGCGTTTTACGGGGTAAAGGCCGTCCGCTTTATTCTCGGAGAAAACAGTACGCTAAAATACGGCGCCCGGCTGATCAACTCTATCCTGGGTGACAATTCGACCATCTCCTGCTGTGAAGTGCTCAATTCTCTGCTCTTTCCAGGCCACGAGCAGCACCACAATAATTCCTTCCTGATCGCCGCCACCGTCCTGGGGCAAAGCAATATTGCGGCCGGAGCTACCATCGGTTCGAATCACAACTCGCGCGGTGCGGACGGTGAGATCATTGCCGGCCGGGGATTCTGGCCCGGACTGTGCGTCAGCCTGAAACACAATTCCAAATTTGCGGCTTTCTGTCTGCTCACCAAGGGTGATTTTCCCGCCGAGCTGCACATCCATCTACCTTTTTCCCTGGTAGCCAACAATGAATCCGAAGACCGGCTGGAGGTGATCCCGGCCTTTTGGTGGCAGTACAATATGTACGCGCTGGCCCGCAACGCCTGGAAATACGGGGAGCGGGACCAGCGAACCTACAAACAGCAATCGTTCGAAACGGATTTTCTGGCTCCCGATACGGTAGCGGAAATGTTTCACGCGCTATCGTATCTGGAAGAGGCCACGGCCCGGGCATTTCGGGAGCAGGACCATCCATCACCGGAAATTGAACTGGAAGGCCGTGCGCTGGGAAAAGAGCTGCTGCTGGAAAGACCGGAGATCGCTGATCGGCTCATCATCCGGGCGAACGATATGGAACATTCCGCCCGCGAAGTCCGGTTGCTGAAAGTGACCGCTGCCTACCGGGCTTACCGGGAGATGCTCCATTTTTACGGCGTAAGAACTTTGTTGGATCTCCAAACGGAGGGGGAAGGTCCGGTGGCCTGGGAAAACCTCCGGGCACAATTCGGGGAAAGCCAACGGGAAGACTGGTTTAATCTGGGCGGACAACTGATCGCCCGGGCGGACCTGGACCGGATGCTCGCCGAGATCAAAGGGGGCGATATAGATTCCTGGAAAGAACTCCACGCGCGCTACGTCGACCTAGACCGGGATTACCGGCAGAAAAATGCCGCCAATGCTTATGCGAGTCTGCTGGAGTTACACGGGATAGATGCACCTGCAGTGAACGAAGAGATGTGGCGGAAGTGGGTAGAGCAGGCCACCGAAATTAGCTGGATGATGGCCAGGAGGACCAAAGCGAGTCGTCAGAAAGACTACGACAACCCGTTCCGCCAGCTCACGTATAACTCAGCGGAGGAAATGGAAGCGGTGCAGGGAGCGCTCGACGCGAACCCCTTTATTCGGGAAATGGCCAGCCGGGCGGCTGAATTTGCGGATCGACACGCATAAATGCGCCCAGGTGAATATCAATTGCTGTCGGAACTCAGATCCATGATCTTATCTACCACATAATTGATGGTGAGTCCCAAAACGGTGATGCCGACGGCCAGGGGATACAGTTGCAATCCCGCCGCAATACCGAGGCCCGCGGAAAATAGTATGGTGGCTGCGGTGGTCAGGTATTTAATGGATTCCTCTTTTTCGCTTTTCAGAATACTTCCGGCCCCAATGAAGCTCACACCCACGATAATGGCGTGGATGATACGGGTGGGATCAACCCCCAGGCTCGCCGAATCCAGGCTGTTCTCCATCTGAAAGGCTACGAATTTTCCCAGTGCCACCAGCAGCGCAGCCGCGCTGGCGATCAGCATATTCGTGCGAAATCCGATCGGTTTATCCTTCTTTTCGCGTTCAAAACCGATCACGCCACCTAAAACAGCGGCGATTAAAATATCAAGAAGGATCCTGAGCTGGTCGAGCCATTCCATAAACTGAATTTTCCGGGTTCTTTCTGCTTTAACTCCAATCGGAGGCTGGAAGTTTGCTGGGGAAGGAACAGGCTTCGCACGCTATTCGGTGCAAAGCCTGTCCGCAGAGTATCTTCATTACCAGATGAATGAGCAGCTTACCATCTGTAGATCAGCGTCAGATTGGCCGCCATGTTCTTCATTTTTACTTCAAAATCTCCGGCCTGGCTTTCATTCACGAAAAGAAGGCCGGTAGCAGATGGACCGGAAAGCAGATTGGAAAATCCGGTGTAGAAGTTCCCTCCCAGACCAAAATTGGGGGTGACAAAATAGTTGGCGCCGAGGTCCAGGCCAAAATCAAAGTTGTTGGTGATCAACCGTTGGTTCTCTATCTCCGCATTCAGGATCCAGTTGATCACCGGGCCGGCTTCGAAGGCCAGCCCTTCCCCTGTATCGCTCAGGGAATAAACGAAAGAGAGTGGGAGTTTCAGGGTAGTGAGGTTGCCACTACCGGCCTCCGTATCGAGAACGGAGAGATCGTATTTCTCGAAATTGAGGTAAACGCCCGGCCGGAAACTGATCGCCGAAGCGCCAACGGGACTTTCGGCAAAAAGTCCTAAGACATAACCGATGTTGCCGGAAAGCGAAGTGGCCGGTGCATCGATGGTAGACAGGCTGGTGTTGATCCCGGCCTTGAAACCGACGGCCTGGCTGTAGGCCGAAGTCTGGCAAAATGCCAGCATCATAGCGAGTGCTGAGAGCTTTAAATACTTAATCATTGATTTGAAATAACAGGTTAAAAAAAATGGATTAGTAGTAATTCGGGGGTATGGAGCATAACCGATACGCAGGGCGTACCGCCCGTCGGTTTGACAGGAGCGTCAGGTATCCGGGAGTGATCGGAAATTCTAGAGGTAGTCCGATGCCTATGGGGCTTTACATTATATTTTTAAAGGGAAAAGATGGGTTCGTGCAGGAAGACAGGCCCTGGGAGCAGGGCATAAAACTGGCCGGGGAGTACAGTTGGCGTAGGTCATGTTTCATCAGAGTTGGTGCGATCCGGAAAGAGCGTATTGGTTAGGGCTCTTTACTTTAAGCGCATGGATAAATTGGTAGAAATTATTGATGTGAAAATAACGCTTTTTGCAGATTCTCCTACAGACGTA
The DNA here is from genome assembly GCF_002646595.1 of Flavilitoribacter nigricans DSM 23189 = NBRC 102662. Lineage (GTDB taxonomy): Bacteria > Bacteroidota > Bacteroidia > Chitinophagales > Saprospiraceae > Flavilitoribacter > Flavilitoribacter nigricans. The sequence goes on along the minus strand of NZ_PDUD01000001.1, from coordinate 433,471 downwards.
GACCGATCGGCAAAATTTTTTTTGTATCATGCAAGACTTTATTCAAAACAAAACTTTCACCAACATGAAATTCAGCCCGGTACTCCTTACCATTGGCTTAGTGCTATGTCTGTTTTCCTGTGCGGATACCGAGCAGGAAACGGCCAGTGAAACACCTTCCCGGCCCAATATCCTGTTTATCATGTCCGATGATCATGCCTACCAGGCGATCAGCGCGTACATGGATCATCTGATCCAGACGCCGAACATCGACCGGATCGCAAAAGAAGGGATGTTGTTTTCCAACGCCTGCGTGACGAATTCGATCTGTGCACCTTCGCGGGCCGTGATCCTTACCGGAAAACACAGTCACCTGAACGGCAAGATCGACAACCGGTCTCCGTTTGATACTACCCAGGTCACTTTTCCCCAGATCTTTCAGGATGCCGGCTACCAGACGGCCATGTACGGCAAACTGCACTTTGGTAACAATCCCAAAGGCGTAGATGATTTTATGATCCTTCCGGGACAGGGCAATTACATCAACCCGCGCTTTATCACGGCCGAAGGCGATACCACCATCGAGGGTTACGTAACCGATATCATTACCGATCTGACCATCGACTGGCTGGATAAAAAGCGGGATCCCAATAAGCCGTTCTTCATGGCCTATCTGCACAAAGCCCCACACCGGCCCTGGTGGCCCCGCCCGGATAAGTTCAAGGAATTTACGAAGAAGACCTTCCCCGAACCGGCCAGCCTGTTTGACGATTATTCCAATCGCGGCACGGCGGCCAAAACGGCGGAGATGAACCTGCTTTACCACATGCAGTACCCCCACGACAGCAAGATCCGGCCGGAGACTCTGGAAGCGATGGGAGAGGTAAAACCGGAAGTGCCCGGATTTGCCGGAGGTTTTAACGGCCCCTACGGTCGGACCAATGACGCCCAGCGGGCACAGTACGATCCGGTCCTGGATAGTATCAACCAGTTCTTTCAGGAAAACTGGCCGGGTATGACCGACGAAGAAAAAATGAAATGGAAGTACCAGCGCTATATGCAGGATTATCTGGGCTGTATCTCCTCGGTAGACGATAACGTCGGGCGGGTACTGGATTATCTGGAAGAATCCGGCCTGGCCGAAAATACGATCGTGGTCTACACCTCGGATCAGGGCTTTTACCTCGGGGAACACGGTTGGTTTGATAAGCGGTTCATTTACGACGAGTCCTTCAAAACGCCGTTGATGGTCAAGTGGCCGGGTGTGATCGAAGCGGGTTCCACCAACAATGAAATGGTGCAGAATCTGGATTTTGCCCCCACCTTCCTGGAGGCAGCCGGAATTGATGTTCCTACTGATATGCAGGGCGAAAGCCTGATGCCGCTCCTGAAAGGGGAGAACGACAGCTGGGATCGCGATGCGGTCTATTACCACTACTACGAATATCCGGCGGTGCACATGGTGAAACGCCACTATGGCGTCGTTACCAAAGAATACAAACTGGCCCATTTCTACTACGATGTGGATGAATGGGAACTTTACGACCGGATGAAAGATCCGCAGGAAATGAATAATGTTTACGATGATCCGGAATACGCCGATGTCGTAGCCGAACTGAAGGATAAACTGGCCGAATTGCGGGTGAAATACAAAGACTCCGCCGAGCTGGATCAGAAATTTATCGATCAGTATAACAAGTGATCCGATTTTGATCTAAACCAGGGTGACAACCCGTTAGCCCGGTCCGTTATGGCTGGCTGCCGGGTTGTTACTGCCTTGCGGCTGGTGCAAAGTATTGCATGCAGCACCACATTTCTTCATTCCCGGTAAGGGCAATTCCGGGTGGCGTGCCGTCTTATGACAAATACCAAATCATGCCATACCCTGCCAACCAACGCCGAAGATTTCTCAAATATTCCGGATTGCTGGGCCTGAGTACCTACCTGGGCCTGAATATTAGCGGCTGCCTTGCAAGCGGTGAACTGACGTCCTCCAAACTCATCGCTGCGGGCAATGCCCGGGAAGAAAAAGAACGATGGGAATTGTTAGAGGCGGTAATGGCGTCGGATACGACCGATCCGGAGATCAGGGAACAATTGCGGACCCTGCTTCCCTTTGTCGATCGTTGGGCCAACGGTCGCTCTATTGCCATTCAGGAATGGCAGGATCGTGAGAATAAGAACTACCTGCCCTGGCCAATTCGTGAAGGTGATATTGATGAGGTCGTTCCGCCGCCGCCACCCGAAGATTCTCCCGTTTATCCATTATGGTGTTGGTATCGCAGCCGGACGTTGATCTGGCAGGCCATCGAATACGGCGAGATCCAGGGGCACCCGGAGATCCTGCAGCGATATATTGATGAATCCCGGCGCCTGTTGCAGGTAGCGGCCGACGCTTATCCCCGTAACGGTATTATCCGCCTGTACCTGGGAGAGCGGGAAAAGTGGCCGACGGATCACCGTGCTTCGGAAAAAGCGCCGGATTGGGCCGTGGCTCAGAAAACCGCACTCAGCGGCCTGCAGGACGTCATCCACTGGTGGATCACGAACCGGCAACTCACCGACGGGCAATACGGCGGCGGTTGGGGCGATGACGTGGAAATGTGGCGTTGGTGGACACCCGCCCTCATTGGTCTGCAGGACCAAAAGATCCAGGATGCCCAACGGCGACTGAGTCACGGGCTATTCCAGATAGAAAAAATGAAAGGCGGCTATACCAATCGGATCGATGATGTAGAGCACACCGCCGAAGATTCCGCCGATACCATCACGGCCATGATGCACATTGACCCTACGGACGAAGCCTGGACGAGCCGGGCCCGGCATCTGGTCCATTTGATGAAAACGCTCTGGACGGGTGTGAACGAACGCGGGTTCCTGCAATTCAAAAGTACCTATTTCACCGATACGGAAGTAGACCTGACTCCCCGGAAAGCCTGTGATACGGTTTATCATCCCCGGGCGGTCCAACCCGCGCTCCTGCTCTGGCAACGCACCCGGGATCCGGAGCTAAGCGAGATCTTTACGCAGTGGCTAAAAACCTGGGTGGATGCTGCGGGCCGCGCGGAACGCGGAAAACCGGCCGGCATCATCCCCTCGGCTATTCACTGGCCGGACGGTAAAGTGGGCGGTGTGGGAGAACAGTGGTGGAAACCCGGCAACTATACCAGTAATCCGCTCTACGTCTGGCCCAGCCAAATGGGCATGATGACCAATTCGTTGTTGCTGGCCTTCCACATTACTGGCGATCGTTCGTTCCTGACTCCCATCATCTCAATGGCCGAGATCCGGCAAAAGTATTTTCGCAAGGGAATGGTAACCCCCGAAACGGAAGGTTCCGAGGATTGGTGCGCCGCTCAGATGCACCGCTTTCTGACCGGTACACTGGCTAAATATCGCCTGATCACCGGCGATACCCAGTTTGATGAATTGCTCGAAATGGAGCAGGATCCCTACGTGGCGTACAGCTTTTTCGGACGGGAAGATGGTTTCACGACCACCATGCGGGAGAATGCGGCGGCTTTCAGCAGTAATTTTCCGCTCTACACCAGTGAGATGCGATGGACGGATCGCATCCTCAATTTCAATTCCCACTACCTCCGTAAACAATATCCGGAAACGCCGGTACCGAATACCCGCTTGTTGTACAGCGCCCTGACCGGAGACCCCGGAGATCCGCTTTATTTCCCACTGAACGGTTTCCAGTGGCTGACGGATCGCACCGACCTTTCGGTACGGGTAAAGACGCAGAGTGACCGCAGCGCCGAAGTGGAACTGTTTGGCTTCTTCGACGGCCACCGTTCGGTACCGTTTAAAACTTATTTGTTGCAACCCGGCTCTTACCAGCTGGTTCTGGCGGATGAAAGCGGAAAGGAAGTTTCCCGGCAGGAGGTGCAATTGACGGAGCAGATCAACCGGCTGGAACTGAAGGTGCCCGGAAAACGTGCGCTTCGCCTGCAGATCTACTGACCTGGAATTGTTTTGGTCGGGAGGATCGGTGTTGCAACTTGCACCTTTCTGGGCAATTGAAGATACATAAGTCAGGAAGTATCGGACCGGTACTAAACAAATTTTTATTATCTTGATGGGGCATCTTTATACTGCCTACGCCTATGTCGTTTCGTCCGTACCTTTGCTGCTTATTTCTTTTTCTATCGGTCCTGTTTTTTGCAAACTCCTGTACTTCAGATTATTCCGCTGCATCGGCCGGTGCGGGGGAAGCCCTGTTCGTACACGAGATACAACCGATGCTGGACCGCAAATGTCTGAGCTGCCACGGCAACGAGCCGGACGATCTGCGGGGAGATCTGGACCTTCGGAGCCGCCGGACCATGCTGCGCGGCGGTGCATCGGGGGAAGCGGCCGTCGTACCCGGCTCACCGGCTATCAGTCCGCTCGTACTGGCACTGAAACGACAGGATCCCGATAAAGCCATGCCGCCCAAGGAAAACGAGGCGCTTTCACCCGACGATATCGAATTATTTGAAGACTGGATCGAAATGGGCGCGCCCTGGCCGGATGAGGCACAACAGGACGCGATCCTGGCGGCCGGCGACTGGCAATACGGTAATCGCATTAATGTAGCCACCAGCGGTGGGCAATCGGAAGATTGGGATAATCGCCGGTACAAGCTCAACAATATCTGGGCTTTTATGCCGCTGGAAAAACCGGAGGTGCCCGCTGGCGATGCCCCTCATCCGGTAGATGCCTTTATTCAGACCAAACTGGAGGAAAAGGGCCTCCCTGCTACCGGTCCGGCGGATAAAAGAACCCTCATCCGCCGCGCAACTTTTGACCTTACCGGATTGCCGCCGAGCAAGCAGGAAATTGCGGCCTTTTTGTCGGATACCTCGGATCGGGCTTTTGAAAAAGTAGTAGATCGCCTGTTGGCAAGTCCCCACTACGGCGAACAATGGGGACGCCACTGGCTGGACGTGGTGCGTTACGCGGATACCGACGGCTTTTCCAATGATTTCATCCGGCCGAATGCCTGGCGGTACCGGGACTACGTGATCCGGTCGTTCAATGAGGATAAACCCTACGATCAGTTTGTGCGTGAGCAGGTGGCCGGGGATGAGATCGATGCCGGTGATCCGGAAAATCTGATCGCTACCGGATTCCTGCGCATGGGCCCCTGGGAACATACGGCTATGAGCGTGGCGGCGGAGACCCGGCAACAATTTCTGGATGATGTTACTAATATCGTTGGAGAGACTTTTTTGTCCATTCCACTGGGATGCGCGAAATGTCACGATCACAAATACGATCCCATTCCCACCCGGGATTACTACCGGATCCAGGCAGTTTTTGCACCCACCCATTTCGCCGAGCGCCCGGCTGCGTTTTTGCCCGGAGAGAATGTAGAAATGATGGAAGAGGAGAAGTCTCGCCTGGAGCGATGGCTGCATTCCACTCGCGAAGAGCAGAAAGCCATGAACGAAAAGGAGGAAGCGGCGGCCCGGGCCTGGTTTCAACAAAAGGGCAGGCCCTATCTGACCAAAAGAGACCGGCGCAAACTGCCCGATGAAGAACAACCGCCGCGTTACCTCGGACTGACCAATCAGGACCTGGGATACCGCAAAGTATTGAATAAGCGCATTCAGACGATCAACCGGACGCGCACCCGTTTCGAACCGCTGGCCTATGCGGTGTACAATGGGCCGAATCGCGAAGTGCGGAGCCATCAGGCCATGAAAGTTCCCGAAGAAACCAGCGGAGCACCACCGGCTACCTTCATACTTGGGGGCGGATCGGTCTACGCTCCGGGCGAAGAGGTAAGACCGGGTGTTCTCAGTGCGGTATCCACTCTGGAACAGGCCCTGGATGCGGCTCCCCGGGCACCCGAAGCTTATCCTATTCCGGATGAGGTATCGGGTCGAAGAGAGGCGTTTGCCGAATGGCTGACCCAACCCGATCATCCTTTGACCCTGCGATCGGTAGTCAATCGGATCTGGCAGTATCATTTTGGTACGGGGCTGGCCGGAAATGCCAATAATCTGGGAACTACCGGCAAGAAGCCCACCCATCCGGAACTGCTGGATTGGCTCGCCGGATATTTTGTGGAACAGGGCTGGTCATTCAAAGCCCTGCACCGGCTGATCATGAGTTCGCAAGCCTACCAGCGAGCCGGACAGCATGCTGATCCCGAGTTATTGGCTCTGAAAGATCCGGACAATGAATATCTGGCCGTTTTTGAACCCCGTAGATTGGCCGCGGAGGAGATCCGCGATGCGATGTTATCCATCTCCGGGGAATTAAATCCCGAAACGGGAGGTATTCCCGTGCGGCCGGAGATCAACCAGGAGATCGCTTTACAACCCCGGCATATTATGGGCTCCATCGCTCCGGCCTACCAGCCCTCCCGGCGTCCGGAAGTGCGGAACCGCCGAACCATTTACACGGAGCGTTACCGCAGTTTGCCCAATCCGATGCTGGAAGTGTTCAATCAGCCCGCTCCCGATATGTCCTGTGAACGACGGGCCAGTTCTACGGTGACCCCGCAGGTGTTCAGCTTGCTGAATAGCCCGCAGATGCGTGACCGGGCCATTGCATTGGCGCTTCGCCTCGAAGCAGAATCCGGTGCGGGTTTACGCGAGCAGGTGCAACTGGCGGCTTCCGTCGTTTGGAACCGTCCGATGCAAGAGGAAGAAATACAACCGGCCGTAGATTTTGTGTGGGAGATGATCCGGTACCACACCAAAGTGCCACCCGATCCGGTCTGTTACGCCCGGGAAGTGGAACGGGAAATGTTTGAAGAAATGACGGGAGAGACTTTTCACTATACCGAAGTGCTCGATGTTTACGCCGACTACGAACCGGATGTGAAGGATACGGATATCCCTCCGAAAACCCGGGCGCTGGCGGATCTCGCATTGGTTCTTTTCAATACAAACGAGTTTATGTATGTCTACTGAGCAACCACATCGCAGTCGACGGGACTTCCTCTACGGGCTTGGTGCCGGCATCGGCGCCGTGGCGCTGAGCAGTCTGCTGGGCTGTGATCCGGCGGAGATCACTCCGGAACAGGTAGTCAAAGCGATCGAGAATCCGCTGCAGGCCAAGCCGCCGATGTTCATTCCCAAGGCCAAGGCCTGTATTTTTCTGACGATGGAGGGCGGACCCAGTCATATCGATACCTTTGATCCCAAACCGGCCCTGGAAAAACACCATTTGAGCAAGTTTACCCGCCAGGGTGAGCAATTCTCGGCGATGTCTTCCGGCAACCGGTATATTGTCAGGAGTCCGTTTACGAGTCGGAAGGTCGGTCAGTCGGGCGCCGATATGAGCGCGCCCTTTGTGCACCTGGCGAAGGTGGCCGATGAGATCTGTTTTTACCGGGGTTGTCAGGCGGAGTCCGTCAATCACCCCACGGCGATGTACCAACTGAATACGGGTAATCAATTTGGCGGTGATCCGGCCATTGGTTCCTGGGTGGCTTACGGTCTGGGTTCTTACAACGAAAATCTGCCGGCCTTCGTGGTGTTGCCCGAAGTGGCCTTTCCCCAGGGCGGTTCGGCCAACTGGTCCAATGGATTCCTGCCCGCCCGCTTTCAGGGAACAACTTTCCGACCACAGGGAACGCCCATCCTGAATATCGATCCGCCTCCCGGCGTAAGCCGCTATCACCAACGGGCCAGTCTGGACCTGTTGCGGAAATACAACGAGGAGCACCGTGCCGGACAGGCCAATCAGGATGAACTTTCCGCCCGTATGGCTAATTACGAACTGGCATTCCGCATGCAGATGGAAGTACCCGATGTGATCAATATTGAAGATGAGGACGAAAAAACAAAGGAACTGTACGGCATCGGCCAGACCGAGACCAATGCCTTTGGCCGGAAGTGCCTGCTGGCCCGGAAGTTGGTGGAAAAAGGCGTTCGCTTCGTACAGATCTATTCTTCCGGCTGGGATTCACACGATTATCTGGCGCGTGCCCACGGATCGCTGATCAAAAGTATCGATCAACCCATCGCTGCCCTGATCACGGATCTGAAACGCCGCGGTCTGCTGGATGAAACCCTGGTAGTCTGGTGTGGAGAATTTGGCCGTACCGCCGATAACGGTATCCGGGAAGGTGGTATCGCTTACGGCCGGGACCATAATCCCAATGCGATGGCCGTGTGGATGGCGGGTGGCGGTGTGAAAGCCGGACATACCATCGGCGCTACCGATGAACTCGGTCAGGAAGCGGTTGAAGTGGTGCATCCCATCAGCGATCTGCACGTTACGCTGCTGCATTTGCTGGGACTGGATGATAACCGGCTGACTTATTTTCACGGGGGGCGTTACAAACAGTTGTCACAATTTGGCGGTAAGTTGATCCGGGAACTGGTGTAGTACACTACTGGACATTTTTTTTCAAAATGGGCGGAGGGAAGGCTAAAAGCTCATCAAAAACGCCGTCAAATTATCTTCGGTTTCCAGGTCCAGCTTTTTGCGCAGGCGATAGCGGCTGGCCTCAATACCCCTTAACGACACATTCATCAGACTGGCCATCTCTTTGGTCGTCAGATTCATTTTCAGATAGGCACAGAGCTTCAGGTCTTTCGGCGTAAGACTGGGGTAGTCTTTCTTCAGCCGATCAAAGTAACCTTCATTGAGTTCGTTGAAGTGGTACATCACCTGTTCCCAGCCTTCATCTATGACCTCTTCCTGCCGGAGGGAATGGATCAGCTTTTGCAATTGCCGACTCACCTTCGGATCTCCGCTGTTCTTTTTGATCACCGATATTTGGTCGGCGATCTCGCTGATGGTCTCGTTCTTTTTGACCAGGTGGAGCGTTGCGGAAACCAGTTCCCTTTTTTTGTGTTCGAGTTCGGCCTGGATCTTTTCGGTTTCCAGCCGCTGGATCTCCTCTTTGGATCTTTTGACGGTAGAGTCCACTTTTTGCTCCAGCGCCTGGAAGCGCTTCCTCGATCTGAGGAACAGCAAATAGGCGATCGCACCGGTCAGCAGCAGGTAGAAAAAGATGGCCGGATAGGTGGCATACCAGGGCTTATTGATCTCAAAGGTGAAGCTGGCCGGATCCGATTCCTCCCCACTTTGGTTGATCCCTTTGACGTGCAGGGTATAGGTGCCCGGCGACAGCTTGGTATATTCCTTGGAGCGCAATGCAGTGGGGTGGGACCATCCTTCGTCAAAACCTTCCAGAAAGTACTGGAAGCGGACCGCGGCATTATTGACAAATTCGGTGGCCGCCAGGTTGAATAAGAGTGAATTTTGCCGGTAGTGGAGCTGCATCCCTTCCGGCAACATGCCCGCAAATAAAGTGCTATCTTCATTGATCCGGACTCGGTTGATCAGCACGCGGAAGCGGGGCAGCGAATCCTCCGGTTGCTTACCGTTATAGTGCAGAAAACCGTTGATGGTACTGATAAAGACCTGATCATCTTCGTGCGGACAGATCATTTCCCAGCCGCCATTCATGAGGCGTTTCAATTCCGGAAATACCCGCTTGCTGATCTGTCGTTCGAGCCCGGTATCTTCGATCTCCAATAATCCGATCTCCTTTTCGGTAATGAACCAGACATCGCCGTTCCGGCTTTCAAACAACCGCCGGATCTTAGTATCCGCCCCCAGATACTGCTCGATCGGTTCGTAGTGCTCAAAGCGTTGTTGGTTTTCATTGAAGGTGTACACTCCTTTTTCCGCGCAGATCAGTATTTCTCCGTTGATCCGGAAAACATGGTTATGGAGATTGGAAGGAAGCCCGTGCTCTGGTCCCATGAGTTCCACCTTCCGGCGGCTCGGATCGCGCGGAGAACTGACCCGGTAAATGCCGCGGTAGGGGTGAGACATCCAGCAATTACCCAGGTCATCCTGCACGATGAAACGACTGGATTCTTCGAGACCGCTAATGCGCTCCTGCAGTTGCCAGGAGTTCCGATCGAAGAGGGTAATACCCCGGTAATTACCGGAAAACACCAGTTCGGAATCCTGTTCATCCGCTTTAAACAGCCAGGCACCGGTCTCGCGGTAAAAGGGTTCGGCCCGACCGTTGTTGACCCGAAAGGCTCCATCATTATGACTCAGCAGCAACTGATCGTCGATTATATCCAGCCCCCAGACCTGTCCACTCGAATTTTCCACGAGCCGGAACTGATTGGCAATGGAGGTTTGCGGCCAGTCGGTGTAAAACAGCCCGCTGCTGGTGCCGAAATAGATCTTATCATCTTTTACGGCTACATCGTAACCGGCACCCTCCAGATCTCCATCCGGATAGATCCGGGAAAAGGGAGAGTTGGTCCGCACCATACTGATCCCGTTGTCCAGCCCGAGCCAGAGATTGTGCTGTTGATCCACGAAGGTGCAGATGATCCGGTTGTTAGTCAGTCCGTCCTCCGCATCTACCTGGTATTTGAATTGCCCATTGGAATCCACCACGATCACGCCCCGGAAGCCGGTGCCCAGTACGATATCGTGGTTGGGTAACTGCCCGAGCGTATTGATAAACTGGTCGGGGTACCGAAAGGCGCCTTCATTTTCCCACAGCACCATCTGGTTTTCCCGCAGCAGGAAGATCCCCCGCTTCCGCGTAGCGATCAGCAGTCCCTGGGGGCTGTCGATCACGCTCCGCACCTCCGTACCGTTCAATCGTTCATCATCCGGCAAAGCAACAAGCTTTTCGTCTTCCAGGTAAAAAAGCGGACCGTCACGATGCTGGACAAATATCCGGTTTCCGGCCTTCCCCATAAAGTGGATGGGTATATCCGCAATGACTTTACATTGATTATCCCGAACAATGAAGATCTTTTCGGAAGCCCGGAAATAGATTGTTCCCTCCAGCGTCTGCATATCCCACACATCCTCGAAATCCCGATGGGCCTGAGGAATGAGATCGACCAGCGATCGGTAAGCCCATTTTAACTCCGGATGCAATTCATAGCGCCCGAATTCATTTTGACCACCAGCAAAGATGACCCGGTCCTGCACCGAAATTGATCGCAGAACGGTCCGGTTGGGCAGGGGGAATAGCGTCCACTGCGCACCGTCGAATTCCAGCAATCCGTCGTTATTGGCGAAGTACAAAGTGCCGTTTGCCGCCTGATCGATGTCCCAGTTCTGGGTACCGTAGCCATAAACGGTCTTTGAGTAGCTATCCACAAATGGAGTACCCAACATTTGACCGTACCCGGAAACGGCAAACAGGCAGCAGATCAAAGGGCTCAGCGCCCGCAGGCTAATGTATCTCATCTTACCCTTCATACGCTGTCGTGCGTTGGTGCTTTTTGCAATGTGAGTAGTAAAATAGTAGTAATCTTTCTCTATTTCTATAATAATTTTTTGAGTGAGTAGTTTAACTGGGTTGCGATTTTATGCTGATTCCTGTGTTGTGGCCTAATTTTATGCAAAATTTAGAATGATTAGCAAAATTTAATTTTAACGGCATTCGAAATCGAGCGATTTAGGCAAAATGGACACCGATCAAAAATGTGAGGTCTAAAAATGCTTAATGAGTAGGCTCAACCGGCATTATTAAGTTTTGGGAACCATTAGATCAAAATCCTTCCATATGAAATCAAAAATAACGTTTTTATTACTGGTATTTGCGCCCCTGCTGCTGGCAGCCCAGGAGGGATCGGTACAGGGCGTGATACTGGATCAGGACAGTGGTGACCCCTTGCCCTATTCCAGTGTATTGAATAAACGGACCAGTGCCGGTACCGTAACCGATCTGGACGGAGCGTTTAAGGTCGATGCCCGCATCGGCGATACCTTGGAGTTCAGTTATCTGGGGTATACCAGCCAGCGGCTCACCGTTACGGATTTTAATCCGCTGAGCGTTCGCCTGACGGAATCCTCTTCCCAACTGGAAGAAGTAGTGGTGATCGGTTACTCGACAGCCACCAAAAAGGAACTGACCGGCGCGGTATCCGTGGTGAAGGCCGAAGAGATCGAATCCCTGAACCCCAACCGGCTGGAACAGGCCCTCCAGGGGCAATCGGCCGGGGTGCAGATCAGTTCGCAGTCCGGTTCTCCCGGCGGCGGATTCAATATTCGCATTCGCGGTATTTCCTCCAACGGCAATAACAATCCGTTGATCCTGGTGGATGGAGTACGTTACGAAGATCTCAGCGCGCTGGATCCTTCCAGCATCGAGAGTATCAATGTGCTGAAAGATGCTTCCGCCAGTATTTACGGAGTCCAGGCCGCGAACGGGGTAATCCTGATTACGACCAAGACCGGTCGGCAGGAAATGAAACCCACGGTTAGCATCCATTCCTACTACGGATCGCAGGAAACGGCCCGGAAGATCCCGGTACTCAACGCTACCGAATACGCGTTGCTGATCAACGAAGCCTATGTGAACGGAGGCAGTGCGCCGCCGTTTACCGATATCTCGGGACTGGGAGCAGGTACCGACTGGCAGGATGAAGTCTTTCAATCGGCACCTTTATCGAGTACAACGCTTAATGTGCGGGGTGGCGGTAGCCGCTCCACCTATGCGATCGGCGGATCTTTTTTCGATCAGAAAGGGATTGTCGGTGGGGACAAAGCCGGTTTCCAGCGCTATACCGGAAACCTCAACTACGGGGTTAATATCCTGGACAATCTGAAATTCAATACGATTGTCGCCTACGCCAACCAGAACCGGAAAACCCTGAACGAAAATGCGATCGGTTCCGTACTGTTCAACGCACTGAACATGCCGCCGAGCTTTGCTACCCGGACCGCCGAAGGCGCGTTCACCCTGGCGGAAGGCCTGGGCGCCGAGGTGATCAATCCGCTGGCCCAAATGGCCAACACCTATAATAATGTAGATGTCAACCGCTTTACCGGTAAGGTGGGACTGACCTTCGAACCGATCAAGGGGCTTTCCTTTGAGAGTAGCGTGCCGTACAACTTTTCCCAGGTGCGGGCGAAGACCTTCGGCCCGGAAGCTTACTACGGCGCGGGTAAGGTATTCAACGCCACGGAAAGTTCCATTTCTGAGTCTTTCGAAAATTACAGCAGTTGGGGTTGGGATAACGTCATCAATTACGAGCGCTTTTTCAACGATGTGCACAAGTTCAATTTCACCCTGGGTAGCTCCCTGTACGAAGAGCGTTACAAAGGGATCTACGGCTCCGGCTTCGGCATTCCCAACAACAGCTTTGAATTTGCCGCCCTTTTCCAGGCCGATGAGATCCGGGACAACGGGGCCAGTTCGGGAGAAGGGATCTTCCGCCTGTCGTCCTACTTCGGTCGGATCCAGTATAGCTATGATTACAAGTATCTCGTGTCCGTAATTCTGCGCCGGGATGGTACTACTCGCTTCGGACCCAATAACCGCTTTGGTTATTTCCCGTCCGTATCACTCGGTTGGGTACTGTCGGAAGAAGACTTTATGGAAGGTGCCGAATTTATCGACTTTGCCAAGCTGCGCCTCAGCTACGGAGAAACCGGTAACGATAAGATCGGTGATTTCCGCTACGTTTCTTCGCTCAACGGCGAAGCCGAATATATTCTCAACGGTGGCGATCTAGTGTCCGGTAAAGCCATCGGAGCGATTGCCAACCCGGACATTACCTGGGAGCGCAATGTCCAGTTCAACCTGGGGCTGGATCTGAACCTCTTCAACAACCGGCTGACGCTGACGACGGATTATTTCTACAAGGAAAGTCAGGACCTGCTGCTTGCCGTGCCGGTGTCCGGCCTGACGGGCTACACCGCACCCGGCGGAGGACTGCCGATCGCCAATGCCGGTTCCATCCGCAACTCGGGGATCGAGCTGGCGCTTAGCTACCAGGATCGGATCAGCGACCGGGTAGATTTCAGTATCGGCCTCAACGCCACCAAACTGAAGAATGAAACACTGGGACTGAACGACGGAGTGGCCTTTATCCAGGGCGGCGCCTTCGGTATCGGTCAGCTGCCACCCACCCGCTGGGAAGTTGGCCGTCCGATCGGTTATTTCTACGGCCGGGTGACGGACGGTATTTTCCAGAACCAGGCGGAGATCGAAGCCCACGGGGCCCAGCCCAACGCCCAACCAGGTGATATCCGTTTTGTGGATCTGAACCAGGACGGTACGATCGATCAGGAAGACCGGACCATGATCGGTAATCCGATCCCGGAGTATATCCTGGGCCTTAATTTCCAGGTCAACTTCTTCAACTTCGATTTTTCCGTTTTTGCCGATGCGCAACTCAATCGCGATATCGTTCGCAACTACGAACGCAACCTCCCGCTGACCAATCGTACGGCCTACAGCATCGACCGCTGGTACGGCGAAGGCACCAGCAATTACTTCCCCCGCCTGACGATCGGAGCTTCGGAGAATACGCTTTTCTCGGACTTCTACGTGGAAGACGGTTCCTACCTGCGGATCAAGAACCTGCAGTTGGGGTATACCTTCCCTAAATCCTGGATCTCCCGGGCGGGCATGAGCGCTTTGCGTATCTACGGTTCCATCACCAACCTCTACACCTTCACCAATTACCAGGGGTATGATCCCAATATCTCTTCCGGCAGTCCGCTGGCATCGGGTATCGATATCGGTTACTACCCGCAGGCGAGAAACTTCATTGGTGGGATTAAAGTAACCTTTTAAGATGATAGAAATGAAAGCAACATATAATCGAATACTGATCCTGATCGCCCTGTTTAGCGTCCAGTCCTGCTCCGAGAGCTTCCTGGATGTGGAGCCGATCAACCAGATCAATTCCGAGAACTTTTTCAACTCCGAAGATGACTACCAGCAGGCATTGATCGGTACTTACGATCTGCTGGCCTCCACCTATCTGAACGTGATCATGGGGGAGATCGCATCGGACAACACCCTTTGCGGCGGGGAGAACGCCAATGACGTACCCGGCTGGCAGGAGATCGACGATATGCGGCACAATGCCGCCAACGATCAGTTGCGCAATCTGTGGAACTGGATGTACGCCGGTATCAACCGCGCCAATTACATTTTTGAGTTCCAGGATAAACTGGATTTCAACGGAAAAGAGCAGATCCTGGGCCAGGCTGCCTTCCTGCGCGCCTACTACTATTTCGAACTGGTCAAATGGTTCGGTGATGTACCCTTGGCGGTAGACGAGCGGGTAAACTTCAATGATATTGCCAGTTATCCGCGGGCCCGTACTTCCGAAGTATACGCTCAGATCGAGGCTGATCTGGCATACGCTGCCAGTGTGTTGCCCCTGCGTCAGGATGATGCCGGTCGGGTTACCAAAGGAGCGGCCCAGTCGCTGCTCGGTAAAGCGCTGGTCTATCAGGAAAAATACGCCGAAGCGGCACCGGTACTCGACGAGGTGATCAACTCCGGAGTATACGATCTGTACACGGATTTTAGCACCCTGTTCCTGCAGCAGGGAGAGAACAACATCGAGTCGGTTTTTGAAGTACAATACTCCAATATTCAGGGGGCCGGCTTCGGCTGTCTCCAGTGTAGCGAGGGTAATGTGGCGGTTGGTTTCAGCGGTGTCCGGGGATACAACGGACCGATCTACCAGAGCGGTTTCAGCTTTAACGTGCCGGTCCAGGACCTGGTGGATCAGTACACGCCCGGCGATCTGCGCCTGGCCCCGACCATCTTTGATATTGAAGCCTTTCAGGCCGCCCAGGCTGCGTTGGGCGTTGAGGTCACTTACTCCGAAGGTTACGAACACACCGGATATTATAACCACAAGTACATTCCCCGCAGCGGCGAAAGCTTTCAGGATCCGAACCTGACCAATGCGACGAATTACCGGGCTATTCGCTTTGCGGATGTTCTGCTGCTCGCAGCGGAAGCACATCGCGCCCTGGATAATGACGAAACGGCCCTCACCTACCTCAACCGGGTAAGAGCGAGAGCCGGTCTGGCTCCGGTGGCTGCCGGTGGAACGGCTCTGACCGATGCCATTCTCCAGGAGAGAAGGCTGGAACTGGCCGGAGAAGGACACCGCTTTTTCGATCTGGTTCGTACCGGTCGGGCCGCGGATGCCATTCCCAATTTTACGGCCGGTAAAAATGAGTTATTCCCCATTCCGCTGGTAGAGATCGAACTGGCCGGAAATATTTGGGAACAGAATCCAGGTTATTAAATCCGGAGGTGTATCCCGGTCCGGAACCTGGACTTGTACGCCTCTTCAATCCAAAAACATGAAATTCAATAAATATTCCTCTATCATTCTCGCTCTGGTACTGCTGGTATTCGGGGCCTGCAATGAAAAAGAGTTTTACGAGATCGCTATCGGCCCGCCGAGCGATCTGCAACTGAGCTTTGCTATCGCAAACGACGACTCCGGGCTACTGACGGTATATCCCGAGGCTACCGGAGCCGCTTACTTCGATATCTACTACGGTGACGGTACGACCGAACCGGACCGGGTGGAAACCGGCCAGCCCGGTACCCATCTCTATACCGAAGGCACCTATACCGTGCGGGCGGTAGCCTATAGCCTTTCCGGAGAAAGTATCGAGACGACTCAGGATGTGAATATTCAGTTCACACCACCGGTCAACCTGAATGTGGATGTAGCGCTGGATCCGGTCAATACCAATACGGTAACCGTGACGCCGACCGCGGACAATGCGACCTTATTTGAGGTTTATTTCGGCGATGTGGCCGACGAAGAACCTACCTCGGTCATGCCGGGAGCATCCGCCGTACATACCTACGCGGAATCGGGAACGTATACGCTGCGGGTAGTAGCCCGGAGCGCCTCCCAGACCTCCCTGGAATACACCGAAGAACTGGAGATCGTCAAACCGGCCGTACAATTGGCCCTGCCGATCGACTTTGAAAACCCGGACGTTTCTTATGTCTTCGTCAATTTTGGCGGCGCTACGGCTACGGTTGTTGACAATCCGGATGCCAGTGGGGAGAATACTTCCTCCAGAGTTGGACAACTGGTCAAGGATGCCGGTGCCGAGATCTGGGCGGGAAGCTTACTGCAATTGCCGAACCCCATTGATTTTGCTTCCGGGGATCAGTTTACCGTTAAGGTCTGGAGTCCCAAGAGTGGCGCAGTGGTCAAATTAAAGGTAGAGAACGATCAGGATCCGAATATCGCCTACGAGGTGGACGGCGTCACCCAGACGAGCAACCAGTGGGAGACCATCAGCTTTGATTTCAGTGGGATCGATAAAAGCCAGAGCTACCACAAGGTGGTCATCTTCATGGACTTTGGTAACGAAGGCGATGGATCGACCTACTACTTTGACGAATTCGTCCTGATCGGGGAAACGACCGCCTTTGCATTGCCGATCGATTTTGAAGCGGAAAATGTGGATTACACCTTTGTGGATTTCGGCAATGCTTATGCCGGCCGGGTGGATAATCCGGATCCCAGCGGGATCAATACTTCCGCCAAAGTTGGTTCGATGAACAAAACGGCCGGTGCGGAGATCTGGGCGGGATCCTTTATGGAACTGGGCGCTCCCATTGATTTTGCCGCCAATGACCAGTTGGCCCTCAAGGTATGGAGTCCAAAGTCCGGTATTGTCGTGAAAATGAAAGTGGAGAATTCCGCCGATCCGAATATCAATTTTGAAGTGGATGTCACCAATACCCAGGCCAATGCGTGGGAAGAACTGGTATACGATTTCAGCGCGATCGATAAAAATCAGTCTTACGATCGGGTAGTGGTCTTCTTTGATTTTGGAAATACCGGTGACGGTACCGAATACTATTTTGATGATATTCGCCAGTACGTTACCGGCGGCGGAAACGATGTGCTGGAACTACCGCTGACCTTTGAATCCACCGCACTGGACTACAGCTTCGTCGCTTTCGGAAATGTAAGTGCCGAAGTACAGGATAATCCCGATCAAAGCGGGATCAATACCTCAGCCCGGGTAGCCAAATTAACCAAAGCCAACGGTGCGGAAGTATGGGGCGGCGCTTTTCTGGAATTGCCGGAACCTATCGACTTCAGCACGATGGATCAGATCGAAATTAAAACCTGGTCTCCGAAATCCGGGATCAATGTCCTGCTCAAGCTGGAAAATGCGACGAACGGGGACATCTTCCACGAAGTACAGGTCACCAACTCCGTGGCCGATGCCTGGGAAACCCTGACTTTCGATATGAGTGCCATTGATAAAAGTCAGGCTTACCACAAGGTGGTGATCTTCTTTGACTTCGGCGTCAACGGCGACGGGTCGGAGTACTACTATGACGATGTACAACTGAAATAAACAAATTCAGCCTGCCGGGCTCGGATGCAGTCCGGCAGGCGCAGTACATTTTTTTACCGTGAGGGTGTTGAGCATGCCGGGTGTCGCCGGAAGTCCAACATTCCGGGATTTGCGATTAAGAGTTAGAACGAAGGCCTGGCGGCCCGGCATGCTGAACGCTTTCACGGCAAAATCGAAAATTACCAAAATGAAATCCAAGATTTATTTCAATATGTTTTTTCTGCTCCTGCTCACCGCGATCTTTCCTGCCTGTGAAGAAGATCTTTCGGAAATTGCCGCCATCAATGCTCCGACCAATCTGATGCTGACGGCAAGCGTAATGCAGGATGGCTCCGGGCTGGTAAATTTTGATGCCAGTGCCGAAGGCGCCATGGTTTATCACTATTACCTGGGTGTAAGCGCCGGAGAGCGGCCGGTAGTGAGTAGTGACGGTAACCTGGATTATGCTTATCGCAGCTCGGGCGACTACACGGTGAACGTGGTTGCTTACGGCCCGGGCGGTGCGGCCACCAATGCTACTACCGAGATCTCCGTGGAGGTAACCTACGAACCGCCCACCGATCTGGTAGCTATACTAACGGGCGGTAGTTCCCGCAACTGGCTGTGGGACAAAGCCGAGCCCGGTCATCTGGGCGTTGGTCCGCTCGCCGATGATGGCGGTAATCCGGTGGGCGAACCCATCTGGTACATGGCCCAGCCTTTTGAAAAAGAAAGCGAAGGCTGCCTGTACAACGACGTCATGACCTTCTCACTGAACGGCGATAATACGATCTCCTACACGCTGAACAACCAGGGCATTACCTACTTCAACCGCGGTGAAGTAAATGCGGAACTGGGAGCAGCCGTACCGGACGCGGACCGTTGTTACGACTACGAAACCTCCGGCAGCAGCAGCGTCGGATTTTTCGAATCAGACAGTGGCATCCCGACCACCACGGACATCAGTTTTACGATCGGAAATAACGGATTCGTCAGTTATTTCCTGGGGAGCAATACCTACGAGATCATCAGCTATTCGGAAGACGAGATCTATCTGCGGACGATCCAGACGGATGACGGCGGCGCTCAGTTTGCCTGGTACCAGCGGCTGATCGCCGAGGATGCCGAAGATGGAGATCCCGTGGTGGAATACGAAGAAGTATGGGCCGATGAATTCAATACGGACGGTGCTCCGAATGCGGATAACTGGACCTACGACCTGGGCACCGGTGACAACGGCTGGGGGAACGGAGAAGCGCAGTTCTATACCGACCGGGCCGAAAATGTCTACGTGGATAATGGTACGTTGAAGATCGTGGCCAAACGCGAAAACTACAACGGTACCCAGTTTACTTCCACCCGCCTGAAAACCGAGGACAAATTCGAATTCACCTACGGCAAGATCGAGGTGCGGGCCAAACTCCCGAACGGTGGCGGCACCTGGCCGGCGATCTGGATGCTGGGGGCGGATTACCAGACCAATACCTGGCCGGCCTGCGGAGAAATGGACATCATGGAGCATGTCGGCAACAATCAGAATGTCGTTCAGGCGGCCATTCATACCCCTTCCAGCTTCGGCGATACCGAAAATAAAGCGTCCACTACGGTAAACGGTGTGAGTGATGACTTCCACGTATACGAGCTGGAATGGACTGCCGATGCTCTGAAATTCAGCGTGGACGGCAACAACTTTTACACCTACGAACCGGAGGTAAAGGATGCGTCAACCTATCCGTTCAACAAAGACTTCTTCCTGATCCTGAACGTAGCCATCGGCGGCGCTCTGGGCGGGGAGATCGACAACACCTTTACGGAAGGCGTGATGGAAGTGGATTATGTCCGTGTGTACCAGCAGAAATAAGCAGAAAAGCGAAAATACCTTATTTAGATCCGAACGGGTTTCGGGTGCCGGGAAATGATCCAGTATCCGAAACCCGTTCGTCATCCAGCCTCTGGATGAGATCGGGAACGCCGGTAGTTTGTAGCGGACGACGTTCGGATTTACCTAAACCAATAGGGGAAAGTCTTTGGAAGGAAATTTCAAATGCCTATATTGATGTCCTGATTGCTTAGCAAAACAAGGACATGAAGAACCAACAAAACCTATGCCTGGCCCTGGCGCTGGCTGCCCTTTGCGCCTGTTCCTCCGAAGCTCCGGAAGAAGAAGATCCGGAGCCCACTCCAACCTATACTACCTTTCAGGAAGATGTAAACTTTCTTCGGGAGTACACTGAAGTCATGGTACTGGAAGAACCCAACGGCACCGGTAGGGTGGCCGTAGCCCCGGCATTGCAAGGGCGGGTGATGACCAGTTCGGCCAATGGAGATACCGGTCGCAGCTACGGCTGGATCAACCGGCGGCTCTTCGAATCGGGAGATACCCTCGAACACATGAATGCTTTCGGCGGTGAAGAGCGTTTCTGGCTGGGCCCGGAAGGTGGTCAGTATTCCATTTTTTTCCGGGAGGGTGATCCTTTTGATTTCGAACACTGGCAGACTCCCCGGGTGATTGATCTGGACGTCTACGATACGGTGGGCCAAACTTCCCAAAAAGCAAGTTTTCAAAAGCAGACCTCGCTGACCAACTACTCCGGCTTTACCTTCGATCTGGAAATCGATCGCAGCGTAGAGGTACTTCCAACCGCTGCTATTTTTCAAACCCTGGGACTCCCTCCGAACGACAGCCTGCAGTCCGTCGGTTATCGAACCACCAACATCATTACCAATACCGGAAAAGAAGACTGGAAAAAGGAGACCGGATTGCTGTCGATCTGGTTACTGGGGATGTTCAATCCTTCCGATGCGACAACGGTGATCGTCCCTTTTGAAACGGGAGATCCCGAGACCCTGGGCGCTACCGTCAACGATACCTATTTTGGGAAAGTACCCGCCGAACGACTCCAGGTAGGAGAGGGGGTGCTGTTCTTTACCGCAGACGGGCAGTACCGGAGTAAGATCGGTCTGAACCCGTCCCGGGCTAAAGATATTCTGGGTGCCTACGACGCCCAGAACCAGATCCTGACCATTGTCAGGTACGATAAGCCTGCTGGCGTCAGTGATTATGTCAACTCGCTGTGGGAGCTCCAGGATGAGCCCTACGCCGGAGATGCGGTCAATTCCTATAATGACGGACCGCCCGAGCCGGGAGCCGATCCGATGGGGCCCTTTTACGAACTGGAAACCTCTTCACCCGCACTCGCCCTGCCGGGAGGGGAGAGCGGCAGTCACACCCAGTATACCTTCCATTTTGAAGGAGATGCGGCCATTCTCGATCGGATTGCCCGGGAATTACTGGGCGTTTCCCTGGACATGGTCCCTTAGAACGAAGCCCATTTGGGCATTCAATTTTTCAAACTGATCACCATTATGAAGACCAATTTTACTGGCTTTGGAATACTGAGTGTGTTGCTACTGTCCCTGGCTGCCTGTCAGTCCGATAGCGGCGGGGAAGCGAAGTTACCCAAAACAGTTGATTTCAACTTTCACATAAAGCCTATTTTATCCGATCGCTGTTTTGCCTGTCACGGTCCCGATGAAAAAGCGCGCAAAGGCGACCTGCGACTGGATATCAAGTCGGGTGCTTTTGCGCTGCTGGACAGCGCGGATAATCGCTACGCCATTGTGCCGGGCGATCTCAAAAAGAGTTCCCTCATTCAGCGGATCACGAGTCTGGATCACGAACTGGTGATGCCTCCGCCCGAATCCAATCTGACCCTGTCGGATTACGAGATTGAATTATTGAAAAAATGGATTGACCAGGGCGCTGAATGGAAGGACCACTGGGCATTTATCCCGCCGGAAAAGCCGGCTCTGCCCGAAGTAAAAAGGAACGAATGGCCGCGCAATGAGATCGACCAGTTCGTCCTGGCCAAACTGGAACAGGAGGGACTGAAGCCGGAGTCGCCGGCCAGCCGGGGAAAATGGCTGCGCCGGGTATCTTTTGACCTGACCGGCCTGCCGCCGGGGCCGGAAGAGCTCGAAGCTTTTGTACAGGATAATAGTGAAGATGCCTACGAAAAAGTCGTCGATCGCCTGTTGGCTGATCCGGCTTACGGAGAACGCATGACTTCTACCTGGCTCGATGTGGCGCGTTACGCCGATTCCCACGGCTATCAGGATGACCGGCCCCGCACCATGTGGCCCTGGCGGGACTGGGTGATCGATGCTTTTAATACAAATATGCCCTACGATAGCTTCGTAGTTTATCAGTTGGCGGGAGATCTCCTGCCCAATCCTACCTACGCTCATAAACTGGCGACGGGTTTCAACCGTAACCACGCTATTACCCAGGAAGGGGGAGTGGTGAACGAGGAATACGTCACAGAATACGTTGCGGATCGGACCAATACCGCCTCGGCCGCCTTTCTGGGACTGACTATGGAATGCGCGCGTTGTCACGATCATAAATACGATCCGATCTCGCAGAAAGATTATTACAGTCTGTTCGCTTTTTTCAATGGTATCGATGAAAGAGGCCAGATCAATTATTTCAACGAAGCGCCCTACCCGAATCTGGAAATGGAGGATGAGGAACTGGAAGCGCTGGTCGCTTTTCTGGATACCTCCATCACCCAGCTGCAAACCAAAGATTCCCTAATGCAGCGGACCGATCTGCCGGCCTTTCGGGAATGGCTGACGGCAGAAGGGGCAGAACTGGAAGGCAACGAAGAACTGGAAGAAGACCTCATCAGCTACCATCGCCTGGAAGCCGTTGAAGCACTGCGAACCCGCGACGAAGTAGCTCCGGAACGACCGGGCCGGATGAATACCGGCCTGCTGGCGGAACTGCAACCTCCGGCCCTGATCGCCGGCTACCGGGGGCAGGCTCTGGAATTTGACGGTTCCAATTTTCTGAATCTGGGAGATGTTGGGGATTTTGACTGGTACCATCCTTTTTCACTGGGTGCCTGGATCCAGGCGCCTCCGAACCGCGAAAAGGCAGCCGGATTGCTGGTGCGCCGGAACGGCGAACAAAAGCGTGGCGGATACGAGCTGGCCCTGACCAAAGAGGGGTTCCTGCGCCTGAGCCTCATCCACAACCAGGGCGCGGAAAGGATCGAAGTCCAGACCAGGAGCCGCATCGCGCCCGAACGGTGGACCCACGTTTTTGCCACTTACAATGGTTCGGGCAAAGCAAAAGGCATACAGCTCTTCATCAATGGAGAAAAACAGCCGGTTGAGATGCTGCTGGACCAACTGGATCGCAAAAGTATCCTCAACGGTAATGACCTGCTGGCCGGTAACTGGACCCACCGCAAAAAGACCCGCGGTGATATCCACGGGTTTGCCGGGGGCAAGCTGGATGAGATCCGGGTGTACGCCCGCGAACTGTCACCGCTGGAAGTACAGGGGATCGTGGAGAAGCCATTTGCTACCGCCTACCGGACAATGGCGCCAGGTGCCCGCCGGCAAGCCGAACGGGAAACCCTGTTGCCGCATTACCTGCTCCGGGTTTCGGAAGAGAACCGGGTACTACAGGAAAAATTGTACGATCTGCGCGAACGGGTGCAGCCCATTCCCTACATCATGATCATGGAGGAAATGGATACCGTCCGCGAAACTTTTATCCTGGCCAGGGGGGCTTACGATGCGCCTACGGAAAAGGTAGCACCGGCACCTCCCGCTTCGGTGCTGGTCTTTCCGGAAGAACAACCGAAAAACCGCCTGGGGCTGGCCCAGTGGATCACCGATACAGAGAATCCGCTGACGGCCCGGGTATTCGTCAACCGGCTTTGGCAGCAGCTTTTCGGCAAGGGGATCGTCAGCACTTCCGAAGATTTCGGTAGCCAGGGTGCTTTGCCTTCCCATCCGGAACTGCTGGACTGGCTGGCGGTAGATTTTATGGAGAACAACTGGGACATCAAAGCCATGCTGCGCAAGATCGCCCTTTCGGAAACCTACCGACAGTCCGGCCGGATCAGCCCGGATAAACTTCGACGTGATCCGGAAAACCGCCTGTTGGCGCGCGGTCCGAACCAACGGCTTTCGGCCGAAATGGTCCGCGATAATGCGCTCGCCGTCAGTGGTCTGCTCGTCGATTCTATTGGCGGTAAGTGGGTGAAACCCTACCAGCCGGCCGGTATCTGGAAAGAGCTGGCCAATCAGATCGGAGAAAATAAATACCGGGCTTCCCGCGGGGACGGCCTGCACCGGCGCAGTTTATATTCCTACTGGAAACGGACCATCCCGCCACCCACCATGCTCACCTTCGATGCGTCGGAACGCGCCGTTTGTGTAGTGAAAAGGCAGGCCACCAGTACGCCTTTACAATCGCTGGTGCTGCTGAACGATCCGCAGTACGTGGAGGCATCGCGCGAGCTGGCGACCCGGATGCTAAAAGCCGCTGACGGCGATGTCCGGACCGGGATTGAATTTGGTTTCCGCATGTTGACTTCCCGGCAGCCGACGGAAGAGGAACTCGGCATATTAACCCAGCTGCTGGAGGACGAACTGCGGTCCTTCGGCGACGATCCCCAACGGGCCCAACGCTATCTGGATATCGGAGCGGTTGCCCCCGACCGGGATCTTGCGCCCGGAAAACTGGCGGCCTGGACCATGGTAGCCAATACCCTCATGAATCTCGATGAAGCGAAGATGAGGTCCTGACCACGAAAGAACCAAACATTTAAAAACTGCAACTCAAGGATATTATGGCTAAGCATAACCGCCCTTTAAAATACACTGATCTGGAGACCGAGGCCGCATTACAGGTCAACCGCCGGCAATTTTTGTCGCGTTTGAGCCTGGGACTGGGCGGCGTGGCCCTCTCCTCCCTTTTGCCAGGATGTAATCCGGCGGAGAGCGTGCCGACCGTCAGTGGTAATACCGGACTGGGAGGCATCCTGGATACGACCCATATCGCTCCCCGGGCCAAGCGGGTGATCTATTTGTTTCAGAGTGGAGGTCCCGCTCAGATCGATCTGTTCGATTACAAACCCAAACTGGCCGAGATGTTCGGTGCCGAACTGCCGGGCTCCGTGCGGATGGGTCAGCGGCTTACCGGCATGACGGCCTACCAGAGTTCCTTGCCGGTAGCGCCTTCTTTTTTCTCTTTCAAACAGTACGGGCAGAGCGGAGCCTGGTTGAGCGAGTTGATGCCGCATACGGCAAAGATCGCCGATGAACTGTGCTTTGTCCGCTCCATGTATACCGAGGCGATCAACCACGATCCGGCGATCACGTTTTTCCAGACGGGCTCCCAGCAACCGGGACGGCCGTCGATGGGATCCTGGCTGTCCTACGGTTTGGGTAGTGATAACGAAAATCTGCCGACCTTCTGCGTTTTATTGTCGCGGGGCCTGATCCGGCCGCAGCCGATCTATTCCCGGCTTTGGGGCAACGGCTTTCTGGCCTCCATGCACCAGGGGGTGCAGTTCCGAGCTGGGAAAGATCCGGTATTGTTCATCAATAATCCCGATGGGGTAGAAGCCCCGGATCGCCGCCGGGCACTCGATCGTCTGGCGGAACTGAATGATATCCGGGCTAAGGAGTTTGGAGATCCGGAGGTGTATTCCCGCATATCCCAGTACGAAATGGCCTACCGGATGCAGACTTCGGTGCCCGAAGCGATGGACATTTCCGGCGAACCGGAAGAAGTGTACGATCTGTACGGTCCGGACTCCCGTCGACCGGGGACATTCGCGGCCAATTGTCTGCTCGCCCGTCGCCTGGCCGAGCGTAATGTGAAATTCATTCAGCTGTACCATATGGGCTGGGATCAGCACGTCGATCTGCCGCACGATCTGCGGCTGCAGGCCAAAGATACCGATCAGGCCAGTGCCGCTTTGGTGATGGACCTGAAACGCCGGGGCCTGCTCGAAGATACGCTGGTAGTCTGGGGTGGCGAATTCGGACGCACGGTTTACAGTCAGGGACGATTGACCAATGATAACTACGGGCGGGATCACCATCCGCGCTGTTTTACCATCTGGATGGCCGGTGGGGGCGTGAAGCCGGGCACAGTATACGGTGAGACCGATGATTTCAGCTACAATATTGTCAAGGATCCGGTCCACGTACACGATTTTCAGGCTACCATGATGCATCTGCTGGGCGTGGATCACGAAAAGTTGACCTTTAAGCATCAGGGGCGGCGCTACCGCCTGACGGATGTACACGGCAAGGTCGTCAAAGATCTGCTGGCCTGATCCCCGCTTTAGATTTACGGCAGATTCCGGGATTGATCCCGGCACCCTGATTTGTCCCAAGGAGAAAGATCAAATCAATAACCGACCGACGCTCTTCGAATGGTCGGATCTTCATAATGTGAACACCTTCAAGCATGAAAAAAATAGCGATCCTTTTAAGCCTGGGATTCCTTATTTTGGTATCCTGCCAACCGGAGCCCGGAGTAATGATCAGCGGGGAATTAAAACAGTGGCACAAAGTCACCCTTACCCTGGACGGACCGGAGGCCCACGAGCTGGATACCCTCCCGAATCCTTTCACCGATTATACCATGCTGGTCACCTTTAGTCACGAATCGGGCGACCTGGAATACCAGGTACCCGGCTACTTTGCGGCGGACGGTAACGCAGCGGAGAGTTCCGCCGAAAGTGGGGATCAGTGGCGGGCGCATCTGGCTCCGGACCGGACCGGCCAGTGGACTTACCAAATTGATCTCCTCCTGAACGGAGAGCCGACGAAATGGTCCGGATTAAACGGAACTTTTGAGATCGGGCCTTCCGATAAATCGGGGAGAGATCTGCGCGGCCAAGGCCGCCTGGAATACGTTGGGAAACGGTACCTGCGTTTTGCCGGTACGGGCGATTATTTCCTGAAAGCGGGGGCGGATGCTCCCGAATCGCTGCTGGCCTACGCGGATTTTGACGGCACGTACTCGGCCAAGGAAGCGGGCGTGAAGCGCGAGGGGGAAGCCGTTACCTCAAATCTGAAGACCTGGTCGCCCCACGTTCAGGACTGGCAAGCCGGCGATCCTTCCTGGCAGAACGGGAAAGGCAAGGGCCTGATCGGAGCCGTTAATTACCTGTCCGGTACCGGTGCCAATGTGTTTTCTTTTCTCACCTACAATGCGGGAGGGGACGGAGATAACGTCTGGCCCCACGTCAGCCGGGAAGACAAATTGCACCTGGACTGCTCCAAGCTGGATCAGTGGGGCATTCTGTTCGATCACGCTACGGAACGGGGGATGTATCTCCATTTTAAATTGCAGGAAACGGAAAATGACGACCGAAACGGCCCCAACGAAGACTCCGAAAACCAGGCGCTGGACGGCGGGGATCTGGGCCCCGAACGAAAGCTCTATCTGCGTGAGCTGATCGCCCGGTACGGCTACCTGCTGGCGCTCAACTGGAATTTGGGAGAAGAGAATACCCAGACGACCGCTCAGGTGCAGGATATGGCCGCCTTTATCCGGAATACCGACCCCTACGATCATCCGGTAGTCCTGCATAGTTATCCAAATCAACAGGAAAAAGTATACGGGCCACTTCTGGGAAAGGACAAGGTCCTCCACGGTCTTTCCATTCAGAATAGCGATGTATCGGATACCCACCGGGAAGCCGTAAACTGGGTCCAGCGATCCGAAGCCGCCGGATACCCCTGGGTGGTCGCGCACGATGAATCCGGTAACGCCATCACGGGAACGCCGCCGGATGATGATTATCCGGGCATGGAAGCGGCCCGTCAGGAAATTGAATCGGGAGAGCAGAAGATCAAACTGCCGACGGTAGACGAGATCCGCAGTGAGGTGCTGTGGGGAAATCTTATGGGCGGCGGGGCCGGAGTTGAGTATTATTTCGGGTATCGCCTGCCGCAAAATGACCTGAACGCAGAAGACTGGCGTAGCCGGGCTAAAACCTGGTCTTATTCTAATCTGGCGCTGGAATTTTTCCGGGATCAGGACATTCCTTTCTGGGAAATGGAAAACACGGATGAGCTGGTCGGAAATCCGGACCATGGAAATTCGGCTTACTGTTTTTCCCGGTCGGGTGAGGTATACGTAGTGTATGTCGCAAAAACTTCCCAGGGCTCAGTACTTCTGGATCTGTCGGAAGCTACGGGAAACTTCAAGGTGCAGTGGTTCAATCCCCGTACGGGAGACGAACTGCAAACGGGCAGTCTGACGTCCGTAGCCGGTGGCGAATCGGTTGAGCTGGGCGATCCGCCAGGTACAGATGGCCAGGATTGGGTGATCCTGCTTCGTAAGGAATGATCATTGGAAGAAACCGCGGTGAAAGGTTTGGGGTGAATCTGTGCGCAGTGCTGGTGATCTACCCAGAATTTTTTTGCGGATGAAAAATTTTTTCAGCTTGGCCGCAATTATTTTTCGGTCTTTTAGTTTCTGGTTAAATAAAATCAGGCCTGATCTTATATAATCAATAGGAGGGGTATTTTTTTGCTGTTATTTTACGTAAGGTATTGTTAATCAATTTGTTGAAAAGTTGGCACGCCGTTTGCCTAGTAATTAGTAAGAACTTGCATTGTTTACTTGTTTACTACTTACATTACTACTTTAACAAACGCTTACGACTATGACAGCTTTAGAATTCGATCGCGAACTGACCAACGCTAAATCCATACTTTTTTCATTCGCCCTCAAACTAACTAAAGACTATCAAAATGCCCAGGACCTTTTCCAGGATGCCGCAACCCGGGGATATCGTTACTGCGAAAAGTTCGAAACCGGAACCAACTTCCGGGCCTGGATGGCAACCATCATCAGAAACACCTTTATCAATCGTTGCCGCTATAACCAAAAGCGTCGCAACCTGAGCGAGCCGATCGAGGCCTTTACGTTTGCTATAGAAAATAAAAACATTGTCCCCAACGAAGGGGAATCGAATCTGCGTATTCAGGAGATCTACCGTTCTCTGGATAATCTTTCTGAGATCTACCGTACACCATTTCTGATGCACCTGAACGGTTACGAATACAAAGACATTGCACAACACATGGGCGTTCCTATCGGAACCATAAAGAGTAGATTAAGTACGGCTCGTTCGATGCTTAAAACTGCTATTCAGCAGAAAAGCGCGATCAGCAGTATTTAATTTTTATCACGTCGCAGAGAGCCCTGATGTTGTCAGTAGTCAGTAGAGTGTAGAATAAGAAATTCTCTGCTGGCGCTGACAACTTAACTGGGCGAACCGACACCCCAATTATTTCAAATAACTGTAACATCGAACCCGTTCAATGGTAGTGTCACACATTACCGCCCCTACAAAACCATCTTCCGGAACAAAATCAATAATACTCCAGCTTTCCACGAGTTCCGGTTCCCAATGAACATTTTTTAGTGCGGCTTTCCGGTCCGGGTGTATTTCTACCTCAAATTGATCCAGAGGTAGCGATAAACCCTGACCGTGAGCCTTTATGAATGCTTCTTTACTCGTCCAGCAGCGGTAAAAGGCGGAGGCCTGCCGTTCGGTTGGCAAGGCCAGTATCTGGCGTTTTTCCACTTCTGCAAAGAAACGGGAAGCGATAAGCTTTACTTCTATGTTGGGATTGATCTTTTCCAGATCCACTCCGATCGCAGCGTCTCGCGTGAAGCCCATGACGGCCAGACCGCCGCTGTGGGATATATTGAATTGAAGTCCCTGCTCATTGGGGAAGTTGGGTTTTCCGAACTGGTTAAACTCAAAACGTACGGCCTGGGGAGCAAGGTCCAGATATCGTCCGAGCAGCAGTCGCAGGCGGGCACGTCCGACTATATACTGGTGCCGATCTTTTTCAAAATAGAATTTTGCGGCCCGTTCCTTTTCTTCCTGCGCAATGATCGTCTGGTAATGATCCAGGGTAGGGGCTGGGACGGTCAGTTCTACTTTCCACAAATGAACCTCACCGGCGACGGGTAGCGCAATTTCCGGAGCCTCTTTCCACATAACTTATACCTTTACCGTTTCCAGGCATTCGGTGATCTTACGGGCCAGTCCCCGGACTTCCGGTTCTTTAAATAAGGTGAGATGATGCCCGGGCACTACCTGCACGTTTAGTTCACCTCCGGCCAGTTTACGCCACTGTTTCAGATGGTACTTTTTATCGGGGCGGCTGTGAAATTCACTGCTGCGGATAAAATGGATCCTTCCCGGAAAGGGGGACCAGGTGTAGCGTGCGTAGGCCTCGTTCATACTTTCTACCAGATCCCGCAACTGATCTTCCGCTGCGATAGCTTCCCAGGTCCGACTACTTTGTCGGACCGGTTTGATACGGTTCATGATCTTTCGCTTGATTCGGTGCAGATCACCCTGTTTCAAAAGGTCCATAAACCGCCGGAAGGTGGCCTGTTCTCCCCATTCGGCCTGGCCGGTCAGATGCGCCGGACCGGAGTCAATGATTAGCAGTTCAATCTCTTCTTCGCCGGCCTGATGCAGTTGATTGCTCATCTCCAGGGCCACGGCATTACTGAAGCAGGTACCGAGAATATGGTAAGGCCCGCTGGTTTGTACACGCCGGATCTCATCTAGGTAGTGGGCAGCCATAGCCTCGATACTTCGGTGATGATCGGCACTGTCGTCCAGGCCGCTCGGCTGGAGGGCGTATAAGGTCCGGTCTCCTTCCAGGTGTTGCGCCAGCGCCTGGTAAAAATGCACGTGGGCACCTCCCGAATGAATGCAGAAGAACGGGGTGTTATCTACCGACTTGTTCAGGCGTACTAAGGTAGAGAACTGACTGCTATCGGCCCGCTCAATGCTGCGGGCGAGCTCAGCAATCGTCTGATTGTTAAATAACTGATTGGGGGCCAGTTCGATATCCACGGCTCTTGCTTTGGCAACGATGCGGATGCTCAGGATCGAATCTCCACCGATATCGAAAAAATTATCGTGGCGGCCGATGGTTTCCTGCTGAAGCACTTCCTGCCAGATTGCGGCTAGTTTTTCTTCCAGTTCCCCGGCGGGTGCTTCCGGTGCTCCGGTCAGGCCGGTATGATCCGGCTGCGGAACAGGCAGGGCCCGTTGGTTGATCTTGCCGTTCGGCAAGCGCGGGAATTCCGGCAAATGAACGAAGGCCGCCGGGATCATATAGTCCGGTAGCTGTTCGCGTAAAAAGTTGCGCAGCTCCCTGCTCTCTATATTTTCGTTACCGGTAAAATAGGCGATCAGTCGGATTGGCTGTCCGGAATGATCACCGATTGCTTGTGGTGTAACCAGCGCACTACTAACCCCATTCGCTCCCTGCAGGCGGGCGGCTATTTCTTCCGGTTCTACCCGATGACCCCGGATCTTGACCTGGTGATCCACCCGACCCAGAAACTCAATGGTCCCGGAATGGGTATAGCGTGCCAGGTCTCCGGTATTGTAGATCCGCTCTTCCTCATTTTTGGAAAAAGGATGGGGAATGAATCGCTCGGCGGTCAGTTCGGGACGATTCAGGTATCCTCTGGTCAGTCCGTGGCCGCCGATGTATAAAGTGCCGGCTAGTCCGGGCGGTACGGGTCTCAGCTGTTCATCCAGAATATAAGCGTGGGTATTGCTGATCGGTTTGCCGATCGGCACACTGGATTGATCCTGTGACTCGATCTTATGGGCGATACACCAGACCGTAGCCTCCGTCGGACCGTATTCATTGTACAGATCCGCCGTGGGTAAGTCCCGGAAATGTTCGCGAACCAGGGCCGGTGAGCATGCTTCCCCCGCTACCATGACCACCTGCAGGGAACCTAAGCTTTTTGCCGGGCTGTGCCGAAGCAGAAGCTGATAGAGAGAAGGAAGCAAAAGTGTATGGCTAACCTGGTGCCCGTGGATCAGTCCGGCTAACTGATGAATATCCTGTTCGATGCGTTTTGGAGGCAGCAAAAGTGTGCCGCCCCTGCAAAGGGTCCAGAATAATCCGGCCACCGAACTATCAAAAGAAAAAGAGGAAAGCAGTAAAAATACCCCCGGATCGTTTTGGTATAAATCGAAACGAGCCGAGGTGGAATGAATTAAATTGCCGTGCGTGATCGGAACCCCTTTCGGTCGCCCGGTACTGCCCGATGTATAGATGATGTATGCCAGATCCTCCGGGGTGACAGCGATCTGATTTGCCGTGGAGTCTACCTCTTGTTCGATTATAGCACGCATGGACTCCGTTCGAATGTCCGAGACCCCACTTATATTGTTTTCCAGCCCATCCTGGCAGAGAACAATAGGTACACCCGCATCGGAGAGCATAAAATGAATGCGATCTACGGGGTAGTCCGGGTCCAGCGGGAGATAGGCTGCTCCCGTTTTAAGAATACCGAGGATACCCGACAACATATTCACCGAACGGTGACAGTAAAGCCCTACGGCCGTATTTGGCGTCACGCCCCGGGCGCTTAAATAAGCGGCGATCTTTTCGGCCCGTTCGTTAAGTTCCCGGTAACTTAACTGTTCCGCTCCATAAATCACCGCCGGATGATCCGGCCGGACCTGCACCTGTTCTTCGATGAGTTGGTGGATTCCCGTAGCCTCCGGGAGCGGCGCGGCGGTATGGTTCCAATCGAACAGGATCTGCTGTTCTTTTTCGGCACTCAGAAGAGCGTGATCCCGTATTGGCCGGTGCGGATCTGCTACAATGCCCCGCAGTAATTCCTCGAGTTGTTCGAGTATACTTTCGGCCGTAACCGGCAGGAACAGGTCGCTGGCAAATTCCAGGCGCAGGAACAGTTGATCCGGCTTTTCGTCTACGTAGAGCGTCAGATCGAATTTGGCCACTTCCAGGTCGATCATCTCTTCTTCCAGACGGATCTCCGCTCCGAAATCGAGCTCCGGTACCGGGAGGTTATAGAGGAACATGACCTGGAAGAGCGGATTATGCCCACCATCCCGCTCCGGTCGCAGTTTTCTAACCAGAGCATCGAAAGGCACCTGTTTGTGGGCCATGGCGTCCAGGGTCGTTTTCTTCAGGGCGGTAACCAGTTCCGCAAAGCCAAGCTCAGGCGAAACATTCGAGCGTAGGACCAGCGTTTCGTTAAAAAAGCCGACCAGCTTTTCCAGATCCGTCTGATCGCGATTGAAAAACGGGCTGCCGACCATAATATCCCGTTCTCCGCTGTAGCGCTGGAGCAGCGCTTTAAAGGCAGCTAAGAGGAGTACAAACATGGTCGTTTGCAATTGGCGGCTCAGCGCCTTCAATTGGACGCTCAGGTGGTCGGGAAGCTCCCGGCCGACGGTCATCCCCGAAAAGCTCGGTGAGCCCGACCTGGGGAAATCGTAGGGGAGTGGCAGGGCCGAGGGCGGATTGGCCAACTGCTGCATCCAGTATTCCAAATCCACATCAGCAATTCCGTTTTGCTGCTGGTAGCGGGCGTAATCGGCGTACTGGTAGGGGAGTGGAGACGGTTGAAAGTCCTGCTCTTTGACGGCTGCCCGGTAATGGGCGGCTACTTCTTCATTGATCAGTTCTAAAGACCAGCGGTCCCCAATGATATGATGGATATGCAGTAAGAGCAGGTGATGGTCTTCGGAAAACTTCAGCAGGATCAGCCGGATAAGCGGACCCTCCGTGAGTGTGAAGGGTTTGCGGGAAGTTTCCCGCTCGATGGCTTCGGCTTTGGCTTGTTGCTCGCTTGGCGGCACGGCCGACAGGTCGATCTCTTTTACCACCGGTACCGCCTCCGGACTGGCGACCTGCCGGACGCCTTCGGGCGTTTCGAGAAAGGTCGTCCGCAGTATACTGTGGCGGTCCAGGACAAACCGAAAGCTTTGCAGCAATACCGTCGTATCGAGCGGACCGAAGAAACGGTAGCGGTGACTGTACTGATAAAAAGGATTTTCGGGATACAATTGCTGCAACAGCCACAACCGGTGCTGGCCGTAGGATAAAACCGACGGTATTGTTTCCTCCTGTACACTGATCCCGGGTTTGGGTTTCAGCGTCTTCTTGCGATTCAGCCATGCACTCAGGGCTGAATTCTGATCCTTTACCTTTTTGTCGTCCGCCATTGCTATCCGTTTTTCGCCGTTTTACCTATTATCCTTCACCACTCAACCATTCGCCGAGTATCCGACTCAGGGACATGTCGAGTTCAAATCCCCGTTCGATGGTCCAGTACAGAGCGATCAGGATCAGTAGCATGGAGCCGTATTTGATCACTTTGGGGTAAATATCCAGTTTCCGGATCAGGTAAAGGATCGGGAAGATCAGACAAATGATGAGGACCTGACCGATCTCTACTCCGATGTTGAACCCGAGCAGAGAGGGTACCAGATAATCTCCGCTTAGCCCTTTCTCACCCAGTACACTGGCAAATCCGAAACCATGAAAGAGGCCGAAACCAAAGGCGATCAGCCATTCTTTTCCTTTAAAGATAGGCACAATGTTGTGGAAAGCAGCCAGCGCAATGGAAAAGGCAATGATGGATTCTACCAGCCGGGAAGAAAGATTGACCACACCGAGCGCCGCGAGCGCCAGGGTGATGGAGTGCGCCAGGGTGAAGAAAGTGATCACCTTGATAATATACAGGAAGGCCGGCCGAAAGCGATCTACCGGTTTCCAGGTCGGGGAATAATTACTGTCCACCGGAGACGGATCGTCCTCCCGCCGCCGCCGGACGACCGAAGGCAGGATCAGGGCCACAATGAACAGGATGTGGTCTAATCCGATCCAGATATGCCAGATCCCCAGTCGCACCAGATTCATAAATCCTTTCCAGATGGAAGCGTCGGTGAGGTCCACCGTTTTCTGGGTGTCATCCGGAGCGAAAATTCCGTAGGCCAGTGCTTCATTATTCAGTACCCCGGCTTTCCAGTTGTGTTCGATGATCAGTAACCCGCGGTGTTTCGGAGCGCGGTCAAACAGTACATTATAGCTTACATCCAGGGCGTCGGGTACCTCGGAGACACCTTCCAGATCAAAATGAAAGCGTACGAAATCTTCCATTTCTTCCAGGTCGAGGATCTCCGGCTCCCGGAACCGGATGGTGTATTCGGTGCCGTCCCCGGTTTTGATCGAACTTCTGTCCAGGAAATAAGCCTGGATCTGCGGCAATACGGCCTGGAGTTGTTCCATGGTCAGATCATCGGGTAAATTGGAGCCGATCGCTCTATTGATATCCTTTGCAATTAATTCGAACCGTCCACCGATCGCATCTTTATAGATCCGGAAATACAGGTAGCCCTGATCCGGGGCGTGCGCCTGCAGGGTATCCGGCAGAATAAAGAGGCCAATCAACAGCAGGCCATAAGCAAGTTGCTTGAAAAAAACGTTCATTGATGATTAAGATTTTAGGATGATAATTGAACCATATTTTTGAAGGTGTCATCGGTATGCATCAGTGTGGAGTAATTCCCCTTCGCTACGACCTTACCCTCTTCCAGCACGTAAATGCAATCGGCATGGCGCACGGAAGACAGGCGATGGGCGATGATGATGGTGGTGATATCGGCGGGGAATGCGATCAGTGCGTCGATGATGCCCCTTTCGGTAATACTGTCCAGAGCACTGGTCGCTTCGTCCAGGATCAATACTTCGGGTTGGCGGTATAAGGCGCGGGCCAGGCCCAGGCGCTGGCGCTGCCCGCCGCTAAGCCGGACTCCTTTTTCACCGATCTCGGTGTGAAAACCCTGCTTTTGTTCCTGCACGATGAAATCGTAGATATCGGCGATCCGGGTCACATCCTCCAGGCGGTCGAAGTCGATCTCTTCGTCTTCCCGGCCGATCGCAATATTCCGCGCAATGGTGTCATCGAAGAGAAATACATCCTGCGGCACGTAGGCGATCAGGTCCTGCCAGGCGCGGATCGATCCCGACTGGAGCAGCTGGTGGTCGATCATTATCCGGCCCTTTCCGGGCACCAACAGTCCGGCGATCATATCGATCAGAGTACTTTTTCCGGAACCGGTGGATCCGACAAAAGCGACGGTCTGCCCCTTTTGGATCTCCAGGTTGAGGTCTTTGATCACCGGATGATCGTTGTTTTCGTAAGTATAACTAACGTTTTTGAGGCGAATGCTTTCGTTGAAGTCAATAGATTCCGGAGCGGTCCTGCTCACCGGGCTTTGCTGCAGACTGAAAACCAGATCTTCGTGCAGGCGATCCAGTACCGGGAAATTATGTCTCACCTTGGCGGCCGCCGAAAAGGCCATTTGCAGCGCCGGCAGCAGCCGGTAACCGGCCACGGCGTAAAGTGTAAGTCGCGGAATGGCGCTCTGAATATCTCCCAGCGTGGTCAGCAGGTAGATCGTAATGGCCAGAATACTGCCGAAGGCCAGGAATTCCAGGATATAACGGGGCGCAGAAAGGACCAGGTTATATTTGGGCTGTACATCACTGAATTCCCGGGAAGCCTCTTCGTAGCGGCGGTAAAAATAGGGCTGCTCGTTATATACGCTGACGGTTTTGATCCCGCTCAGCAGTTCGCTCAGGTTTTTGTACCGCAGCATATTCATATTGATCCGATGGTGGCCGATCCGTTTTAAAAAGCCCTGGCGTGCCAGGTAGATCAACAAGTAGGCGCCACCCAGGCTACCGAACATGACGAGGGCAATCT
This sequence comes from Flavilitoribacter nigricans DSM 23189 = NBRC 102662, assembly GCF_002646595.1. Lineage (GTDB taxonomy): Bacteria > Bacteroidota > Bacteroidia > Chitinophagales > Saprospiraceae > Flavilitoribacter > Flavilitoribacter nigricans. Next base: position 396,990 of record NZ_PDUD01000001.1, on the reverse strand, counting down.
TGCTGTCCACCAGCAGAAGCAAAGCGAAAATGATGATGGAAACCAGACTGCGGGATATAATCTCGATAACCGGAATGATCACTCCGCTGGTGAGGCTTCCCACTTCCCCCATAATGTAGGTCTGCAATTCGGTGGTATTGTGGGTCAGATAGAATTTATAGGGTTTTTTCAGGTAGGTTTGCAGCAGCCTCATACCCAGACTGTGGGCAGTACTCCAGGAATATTTATATTGCATCCAGGTGGTCGCAATGGATGTGGCACTCGAAATGCCGATCAGTGCGACTACGCCCAGCCCGGTGGCGATCAACATCTGTTCCCGGCTCTCGAAATTGAAAAAGTTGTAGGCTCTTTCGAGCCAGATACTATTATCGATGGCCTGGGGATTGGCAACCAGTTCCATAAAAGGCAGGATGGAAGCCAGACCGATTATTTCCAGAAATACGGTGATCAGAATGCCCAGGAATAGTTTGCCAAATCGGATCTTTTCCCGGCGGTTGAATATTTGTAAGAGTCGTTTAATGGTACTAGAATTTGTTGTAGTGAATAAGGTCGTCACCTAAGATACGGCGCTTATCGGTGTTTAGGATTTGGAATCCCCGAAAACTACTGAAATAAAATTGGAAAAAACTTGTAACAAAAAAATTATTACATTGTTACACAAACGTTTTTTAAATTTTCTTCTATTTAGAAATCCAACCCGCCCTCTTAAAACCGTATATAAGTCGAGCCTTCCCTAAATACCGGGTTGTTTAAGGCTCTTTAATTATTTCGATTGGTTGTTTAAAGAAAAATATAAGATGCCTAAAAACACGGAGACCCTGATACTTTCTCACCGGGATATTGAAAAGATCGTATTACATTTTGGATTAAATTACCTGATGGATCAGCTTATCGAAAAAATGATCCACGCTTTTCAGTCCTACGACGAAGAGCAAACCATCATTCCGGTTCGTTCGGGTTTTCACTACCAGCAACCGGTAGAAGGCCTGGTGGAATGGATGCCCATCCATCAGTTGGGGCGTCAGGTGCTCGTGAAAACGGTGGGCTATCATCCCAAAAATCCGGCGGAATTGGGCCTGCCCACCATTGTGTCCACTATTGCGACTTACGATACCCGCACCGGGCATTTACAGTCACTGGTAGACGGTATCTTTTTGACGGCATTCCGTACCGGCGCGGCTTCCGCCGTTGCCAGTAAGTACCTGGCCGATCCGGAGAGTTCCACTCTGGGACTGATCGGTTGCGGCTCCCAGGCGGTTAGTCAGCTGCACGCTTTATCCAGGATATTCGATTTTGAACTGGTTTGGTATTACGATACCGACGAACAGGCGATGGCTACTTTTCCGGATCGCTGCAGTTGTCTGGATCTGTCTACGCAGTTCGTCCCCGGAGACATTGCCCAGATCGTAGGATCGGCGGAAATTATTTCTACCGCCACTTCCATAGAAATTGGTGCGGGCCCTCTGTTTTTCGAATGCGAAACCTTGCCCCATGTGCATATCAATGCGGTTGGCTCCGATTTTCCGGGAAAGATCGAGATCCCGGTGGAGTTGTTGCGCCGGAGTTTTGTGTGTCCCGATTTTCTGGAGCAGGCACTGGTGGAGGGGGAATGCCAACAACTGGAACCCGCGGATATCGCTCCGGACATTATCGAAGTGATCAAGAATCGAAATAAATATCAAGATATTCGCCACCAGCGAAGTATATTTGATTCAACCGGGCTTTCGCTGGAAGATATGGTAGTGACCGAATTATTCCTGGATTGTGCACAACAGCTGAACCTGGGTACACCCATCGAGATCGAGAATCATTCCGAAGACGCACTCAATCCCTATCACTTCCTGCAAAAACACGCTCCGGTTTCCGGTGCGGCGGCGAAATAGATTGGTTTTCAAGCTCCAGACATCCAAAGTTTAAAAGAAAAAAAATGGATTTTTCCTGGCCGGAACATCATCTGGCATACAGAAAAGAAGTAGAGGCGTTTGCTCGTCAGACACTGGATCCGGCTGTGGCCGACCGGGACGAACGGGGGATCTTTTCCCGGGAAGCCTGGGAAAAATGCGCCGAATTCGGTATTCAGGGTTTGTCCATCCCCAAAGCCTACGGAGGGACCTTCGAGGATCGGGATCTGCTCCGGGCCACCCTGGCCATGGAGGGCTTCGGTTACGCCTGCACCGACAACGGACTGGCCCTGGGGCTGAATGCGCACATGTGGACCGTACAGTTACCCATCTTTGAATTTGGCAGCGAGGAACAACGGAAGAAATACCTGCCGGGAATGGCGGCGGGCCGGCTTATCGGAGCCCACGCCCTCACCGAACCCGATGCGGGTTCCGATGTATTTTCGATGAATACCCGGGCGGAAAAAACGGAGGGCGGCTATTTACTCGAAGGAGAAAAACACCTGATCACTTTCGGCCCGATCGCGGATGTCGTCATGGTACTGGCCCGCACGAATCCGGCTCTCGGGAAATGGGGGATCTCCGCGTTTATCGTCGAGCGAGGAACGGAAGGGTTGATCCAGCATCCCGTGCAGTCGAAAATGGGCATGCGCACGGTGCCGATCGGCAAACTAAGCTTTCAGCAGTGCTTTATCCCCGAAGAGAACCGGCTCGGAGCCGAAGGTGCCGGTTTCAGTATCATCAGTCATTCCCTCGAATACGATCGTTGTTTCATCCTGGCCAGCCAGTTGGGGTCCATGGAACGGCAACTGGAAAATACGGTAGATTTCGTTACCCGCCGCCGCCAGTTTGACCAGCCGATCGGGAAATTTCAGTCGGTGGCCAATCGGGTGGCCGACATGAAACTCCGATTGGAAACCTCCCGTATGTTATTATATAAAGCCGCCTGGCTGAAAAGTCAGGGAAAATCCGCCATGATGGAGGCGGCGCTCCTGAAGCTGCAACTGAGCGAAAGCTTTCTGGCTTCCAGTCTGGACGCCATTCGCAACGGTGGCGGCATCGCCTATCTGACGGAAACCGGTATCGAAAGAGATCTGAGAGATGCGATCGGCGGAGTGCTTTACGCCGGTACATCGGATATACAGCGAAACATTATCGCCAAACTACTTGGAATATAATGGCCGAAGCAAGAGATAAAGGATGGAACTATTTACTGACCCACTCGGTCCTGGATTCGGCGTACCGGTATCCGGATCAACCGGCCTTCCGCGGGGGTAATCAGCAATATACTTACGCCCAACTGGCCGAACGCATGCAGCAGCTGGCACTGCTGTTGCAGGAAATGGGCGTCCGAAAAGGAGACCGGGTCGGCATCTATCTGAATCGGTGCCTGGAAACGGCCCTGGCGATCTACGGGATCATGCAGGCCGGAGCGGTATATGTTCCATTGGATCCCAATGCACCGCTTGAACGAATTCGGGGTATTCTGCGAAGCTGTAGGGTGAAACACCTCATCAGTCAGCCGGTGCAAAAACGCCGACTCCAACAATTGGTCGATGGCGAAGCGCTACCCCTGGAAAGCATTATCGGATTGAAAACGGATTTGCCGGTAAAGACCATAAGCTGGGACGAAGTCTGGGAGATGCCCACGGATCGCAGTCCGGCCGGGCGGGTCTGTGAGAAAGACCTGGCCTACATCATGTACACTTCCGGCTCCACCGGATCGCCGAAAGGCATCATGCACACGCACGCTAGCGGTTTGGCCTACGCGCGTTTATCCGCGCAGACCTACCAACTGACCGGGCAGGATCGGATCGGCAACCATGCGCCCATCTATTTCGATATTTCAACCCTGGGTTACTTCACTGCTCCGCTGGTGGGAGCCACTACAGTGATCATCCCGGACGCTTATACCAAGATGCCGGCCAGTCTGAGCCAGTTGATCGAAAAGGAAAAACTTTCCATCTGGTATTCGGTGCCGCTGGCCCTGATCCAGCTCTTGCAGCGCGGTATTCTGGAAGAACGGGATCTGTCGGCACTGCGTTGGATATTATTCGGCGGAGAAGTCTTTCCGCCCGCTCACCTGGCGGCCCTCATGGAAAAGTGGCCGCAGGCGCGGTTCAGCAATGTCTACGGGCCGGCCGAAGTGAACCAGTGCACCTATTATCATCTGGAGGAACCACCATTGTCGGGGCAGCCCGCTCCCTTGGGCACCGTCTGGGAAAATACGCAGATGCTGATCCTGGATGACCAGGACCGGGAGGTTGGTCCGGGAAATATTGGTGAACTACTCATTCGCAGCGCAACCGCCATGCAGGGATACTGGGGGCAGCCGGACTTGACCGAAAAGGCCTTCTATTGCATGGAGGTAGCGCCCGGATTTTCGGAAAAATACTACCGCACCGGTGACCTGGTCCGGCAGGATGAAGCCGGCCTGCTGCACTTCATGGGCCGGAAAGATCAACAGATCAAGACCCGGGGTTACCGGGTGGAGTTGGAAGCGGTAGAACACCAGTTGCGGTCGCTGGGAACCGTAAAGGAAGCGGCAGTCTTTCCCTATCGGAACGGGTCGGAAGAAACCCTGATCATCGGTTCGGTAATCCTGAACGGATCCAACGGCACTACCGAAAAGGACCTGATCGCCGCTCTGGGGGATAAACTCCCCTGGTACGCACTACCGCAGAGCATTTTTGAGCTGTCGGATTTTCCCCGCACCGGTTCGGATAAAGTGGACCGGCCGGCACTGAAAACACAATTACTGGAAAAAATCAAACAAGTACATGGATAAGCAACTGATCACCTACATCAAAGACGAGCTCCACGCCGGAGACGCCGGCTTGGAGATCACGCCGCAGGACGATCTGCTCGGAAGCGGCCTGGTAGAATCGATGGGCATGATGAAAATTATCGGATTCATTGAAAACCAGTACGGAATTACCGTGCCACCCAGGGATATGACCATCGAGAATTTCCTGACGGTGGAAGCCATGGTCAACTACATCAGCAGCCGGCAGTAAAGGCCGCAGGAAGCAACTTAAAATGACAACAGGATCATCATGAACGAATTCGCAACTACTCCGCATTCCTCCTCTGGGGCGCTGCCCCTTACCTCCAGCCAATACCTCATCTGGATGGGACAAAGCCTTTATCCGGATCGTCCGCTCTATAATATGGCCATGTGTTTTGAGATCGCCGGGGCGCTCGATGTGGATCGGTTCCGCCGGGCTTTCCGGGAATTGGTCCGCCAGAATGATGCCATGCGAATGGTGTTTGAAGAGCGGAACGGAGAGCCGCGTCAGATCCTGCAGGATCATATAGATTTCGAGCTGGACTATCTGGACTGGTCTGGCCGGGACACCACCGAAAAGCAACTAAAAGAATGGGCAGCCCGCCGCAGCCGGGTAAATTTTGACCTCGGAGAACGGCTTTTTGATGCGGCGCTCATCAAATTATCACCCGAAAAATATGTCTGGTTTTTTAACGAACACCATCTGATCATCGATGCCTGGGCCATGACCCTGCAATACCGGGCGCTCGCCGGATACTATCATGCCCTCGGGGATGAGGCACAGCCGGAACCGGAGGCCTTACCCGCCTTTCGGGAATACGTCCGGGAGCAGATCGAAACCAGAGAGCAGACCGCCAAATCGTCGGCTGCCGCTCACTGGTGCAACAAAGCCAATACTTTAGCCCGGGCTCCGGCCTTTTACGGTCGGGATAAAAGAATGGTGGATACCGCTTCCCAGCGGATCAGCCTGGACCTTGGCCCGGAGCGTATGGCGGCTTTGCAGGAACTGGCTCGGCGGCCGGAATTGCGCTCCTGGACCCTGCACACTTCTCTGTTCAATATTTTTGCCAGTTTGCTGGCGGCCTTTACCTACCGGGTTTCCGGGCAGCAGGAACTGGCCATCGGCACTCCCGCACATAACCGGACTAGCCCGCAGCAAAAAAACATACCCGGCCTCTTCATCGAACTGTTCCCACTGGCAGTAAGCCTGGGGCCAGATGAGACCTTTCTTTCGCTCTTCAAAAAGATGCAGGAGGAAACCAACAGCTTCCTCAAAAATGCCCGGGCCGGTACCAGTACGCCCGAATTGAGCCGGGCCTACAATGTAGTGCTGAATTATATCAATGCGAGTTTTCCGGATTTCAACGGAATGCCGATGCGCCTGGATTGGGTGCATCCCGATCACGCCGACCCGGCTCACCACCTGCGGCTGCAGGTGCACGACTTTGATCAGCGCGGAACGATCCAGTTGCATTTCGATCTGAACACCGATATTTTTGATCAGGAACTTCGTACTGAATTGCCGGCTCATTTCCTGCGACTGCTGGATCAGTTCCTGGCCAACCCGGCTGCACCGATCGCGGAAACAGCTCTGGTGGAAGGGAACGGGGAAATCTCCGTCCCGGATTCCGAAGTCATCGTTCCGGATACTGTATTGACCACTTTTGAAAAGATAGTTGGCCAATATCCCGGTGAGATGGCTGTAGCAACTGAGAGTCAGTCTATTACTTATCGTGACCTGGACCAAAGGTCGAATCAGTTGGCCCGTTTTCTGCTGGATAACGGTTTGGAAAAAGGCGACCGGGTTGCGCTCCTGTTACGGCGTTCTCCGGAACTGATCATCAGTATCTGGGCGGTGCTCAAAGCCGGAGGTACTTTTGTGCCGGTACCGGTACATACACCCGCAGGACGGGCCCTGGGCATCATCCACGATGCGGATGCCCGCCTGGTACTCAGCACTTCTGATTTGATCGATCATCTGGAAATGGCCGACCGGAATATCATCCGCCTGGATGTGGAGCAGGCATTTATCGCCGGCTTACCGGCGGATAAACCGCAGGTAACCCTAAGTGGCCGCGATCTGGCCTATCTGATCTATACCTCGGGTTCCACCGGCTTACCGAAAGGAGTGATGTTATCCCACGCGGCCCTGGCGCACTATATCCAGTGGGCCGGATCAACCTACGTGGAACAGGAGGTTCCGGTGATGCCGCTGTTCACCTCTATCGGTTTCGACCTGACCATCACCAGCTTGTTCCTGCCCCTACTGACCGGGGGGACCATTATACCATTTCCGGAAACGGACAGTCCGGCCGATCTGGCCCTGTTGGATGTACTCCGGGATGACCGGATCAATCTGATCAAACTGACTCCTTCCCACCTGGGAATGATCGACGGGGAGGAATATGCGGCCTCCCGGATCCGGACCATGATCGTCGGTGGCGAATTTTTCAAAACCAGTCTGGCGCTGGCGGTAAGCCGGCAGTTCGGTAACCAGATCCGGATCTTCAATGAATACGGTCCTACGGAAGCTACCGTGGGTTGTGTAGTACATGAGTTTGATCGCGGGCAGGACGAAGAATACCGGGCGGTTCCCATCGGATTACCCATAGCGCGGATGCCGGTATTTATCCTCGATGAATACCAGCACCCGGTACCCAATGGGGTAGCGGGCGAACTATACATTGGCGGCCGCGGCTTGGCCGAAGGTTATTGGGGACAGGACGACCTGACCGCCGAAAAATTTATCCGCATCCCGGCATTAACCGACGGGCGACTGTACCGCAGCGGTGATCTGGTGCGCATGAACCGGAGTGGCCAGCTGGAATATATTGGCCGCAAAGACGAACAGGTCAAGATCGGCGGACGCCGCGTAGAACTGGAAGAAATTTCCTCGGCACTGAGTCGCCATCCGGCCATTGGCAACGCGGTGGTGAGCCTTCGTAGCCGCCGGACCCAAGCTGCGAAAGTCGCCGATCACAATTGCGTACGCTGCGGCCTGCCGGCTAATTACCCCACCGCCGAATTTGACGAGCAGGGAGTTTGTCATCTCTGCCGGTCTTTCCAGCATTACCAGGAGAACGTTCAGAAATATTTCCGCACCATGGCGGACCTGAAAGCGCTCTTTACCGAAAAGCCCGGCAGTGCGGATCGGGCGTACGATTGCATCATGCTGCTCAGTGGAGGAAAAGACAGCACCTACGCGCTGGGTCAATTGGTGGAGCTGGGCCTGAATGTACTGGCCTTTACGCTGGACAACGGTTACATCTCCCAGCAGGCCAAAGATAATATCAGCCGCGTGGTACAGGAGTTGGGCGTTGATCATGTTTTCGGCGAGACGCCGGTCATGAATGAGATATTTGTGGATAGCCTGCAAAGACACTGTAATGTATGCGACGGCTGTTTTAAGACCATTTACACGCTCAGCATCCAACTGGCGCTGGAAAAAAACATACCCTACATCGTCACCGGTTTATCCCGGGGGCAGTTCTTTGAGACCCGGCTGACGGAGGAACTATTCCGGAAGGAGCGGTTTGATGCGGATGAGATCGACAACATCATTTTGCAGGCCCGCAAAGCCTACCACCGGGTAGACGATGCGGTCCGCGAGTTGATGGATGTTTCCATGTTTGCGGATGACACCGTATTTGAGCGGGTGCAATTCGTTGATTTTTACCGCTATACGGATGTTAGCCTGGAGGAAATGTTGAATTATCTCGATCAGCGTCTGCCCTGGGTCCGGCCAACGGATACGGGGCGTTCTACCAATTGCCTCATCAACCAGGCGGGGATCTTCGTCCACAAAAAAGAAAAGGGATACAGCAATTATGCATTTCCCTACAGCTGGGACGTACGTATCGGCCATAAGACCCGTGAGGCTTCTCTGGAAGAGATCAACGAAACCATTGATGAAGTAGAGGTGCAAAAGATCCTGGATGAAATCGGCTACACCGAGGCCCGGAAAAGTGCCGACGAAACCGGCCAACTGATCGCCTATTACAGCGCTCCGGCCTCCATCGATACCTACGAACTCCGGGACTTCCTCGCTTCCCGGATGCCGGACTACATGATCCCTGTACAGTTCATCCGAATGGATCGATTGCCGGTAACCAGCAACGGTAAAGTGGACAAAGAGGCGCTGCCGGAACCCGATCACATCCGACCGAGCCTGAAAATAGAGTACGTTGCCCCGCGCAGTGATATGGAAGAGTTGCTCAGTGAGATCTGGACGGATATCCTGGGACTGGACCGCGTCGGCGTATTCGATAATTTCATCGATATCGGGGGAGATTCCCTGTCGGGCATTCGCCTGATGGCGCGGATCAACGAGATGCTCGAACTGGAGCTGCCGATCAATCTCATATTTGAAAAAACGACCATTGCGAGTCTGGCTACAGCCATCGAGGCTAGGATACAGACACTGTTAGCGGCAATGGACCGGGCAGAATAAATGGCCCTATGGCAAGGATTGTATGTATAACGACGGGATTAAGCGGCATTCTGCACGCCAGTTTTGAACTGGTGGCACGTTTGAAGGCGTCCGGGCACGAATTGACCTATGCCTGTCCGCGCGATGTGCGGGAAAAGGTGGTTGCCCAGGGGATTCCATACATCCAGTTGCCGGAGATCCGGTTGGATACCGAACCGGCCAGCCCGAAATTTCGCGGTCCGTTACGAAAGCCCGCCCGATGGTGGCACAAAGTCCGGAATGCCGGAGATCGTCGCCAACAGGCCGCAGAGGGCATGAGCATGGAGGCAATACAGGCGGCCATCCGGAGCCTGCCGGCCGAATTGCTGATCATTGACGTGGAGCTGCACGAATATATTTTCGCAGCCTACGCGAATCAAAAGCGATTTGTCCTGCTGAGTCAGTGGTTTTCCCTGTGGGAAAGCCGGGACTTACCCTATCTGCTGCACGATATTATTCCCGGCGAGGGGTTTCGCGGACGTTCGGATTACATTGCCTTTTCCTGGTGGCGTGTCCGCCTGCAGCGACACTGGATGTTCGCCAAAAAGAAGTGGATGAGTCTGGGCACGGATCGCCGGAGTATGCTCCTGCAGTGGGCGGATAAGTTGGGATTTCCCCGGGATCTGATCCGGGAAAACTACTGGCCCGGCCCCTTCAGCTACCGCCAGTTACCGGTAATGAGTATGACGGCCTGGGAAATGGAATTTCCGCACGAGAAGCGCCAACAACTCTATTACGTGGGCCCGATGGTGTTTACGGATCGCCGGGATATCGGGGTGGACCAGGAGGAGGAAAGACGACTGGCCCGCGTTTTGGCAAGGCCCGGCCGACTGATCTACTGTTCGGTGAGCAGTCTGAAAGCGGGTGATCGCCAATTTTTAACCAAAGTCTGCGCCGCGGCAGCCATGGAACCGGAATGGAACCTGATCCTGGGATTGGGTGGCCGGCTTAATCCCGAAGAGTTGGGAAGGCTGCCGGACAATGTACATGCCTTTGGTTGGGTGCCCCAACTGCGGGTGCTGGCGCGGGCGGACTGCTCCATCAACCACGGCGGTATTCATACCATCAACGAGTGTATCCATTTCTGCGTACCCATGCTGGTGTACTCCGGAAAGCGATCGGATCAGAACGGTTGTGCGGCGCGGGTCGCCTACCATGAAATGGGGCTGATCGGAGATAAAGATCAGGATTCGCCGGAAGCGATCCACCGCAAGATCAGGAGGGTTCTTTCTGAGGACAGGTACCGCCGGCGGATGCGAGAGTTGCACGAAAGTTATTTAGCGTATAAAGCGGAGGGAAGACTGGAGAAAGTAGTGGATAAAATGCTGGTTTAATCCGGTTTTCGGGGATTGGTTAAAACCAAAACCCGCTCCGCAACGAATATATCAAGGTATATCATTTTTTAATCATTTGAATTTTATTTCTGGCTTGGTGGCAACTTTTAGGAAATTAAGTCTTTGCGACTTATTAAAGGCGAAGCCGTAAAAGGACTGTATCTTTCAGCAACCAAATGATCCACGATTTAAGTAAGCAGAACATGAAAGGAATTAGTCAGCTCTTTTTTGCAGTTTTGATCACCTGCTCGCTCGGAAGTTGCGTAACCTACGATTCCCTGGTCAACTTCAATGAGGCTCCGGGGATCCCCGACCAGCCGCAGTCCATTACCAATTACGAACCGATCGTGATCCAGCCCAATGATATTCTGGAGATCCAGATCAACAGTGCCAATGCAGCTTCGGTCCAGCCTTTTCGTACCAACAGCAGTTCCGAAGGCGGCAATGGTTTTCTGGTCAACAGCGAGGGAAATATCACTTTCCCGACCCTGGGCAAGATCCCCATGAAAGGACTGGCCGTAGAGGCGGCGGCCGATACGCTGCTAAAATTACTGGACCCCTATTTCGAACAGGAACCGATCGTTAGTGTCCGCCTGGCCAACTTCCGGATCAATGTAAACGGAGAGGTCAACAATCCCGGCATATTTCCGGTACAGAACGAACGCGTCACCATACTGGATGCGCTTTCCCTGGCGGGAGATTTTACCAGCTTTTCGCGTCGCGACAGCATTATGGTGATCCGGGAACGGGACGGCGTGCGGACTTTCGGGCATCTCGACCTCAACTCGACCGACGTGTTCAATTCCCCCTATTTCTACCTCCAGCAAAATGATGTGGTATACGTCCGCCCGGCCAAAACCAAGACCAATGCGGTACGGGATCCGGCCACGCGGGTCATTCCCTGGATCTCCGTGATCGCATCCCTCACCGTGGTAGCGATCTCCATCATCCGACTTTAACCCAATATAAATTTCGAATTTTTGGCAGACCCGACTATAAAAAACAGATCCAGCTTTTCCGAGGATGTCATCCTGATCGACCTGCAGAAATGGTTGCGGAAGATTCTTTCCTACTGGTGGCTCTTTGTACTGTGCCTGGTGATCGCGATTGCCGCCGGTAAACTGTACCTGCGCTATACGACCAATAAATACGCCGCCCGGGCGATCCTGCTGATCAAGGACGCCGGACGGAGTGGTATCATGTCCGAACAGAGCATCCTTTTTGCGGATGACGCTTCTTCCATCGGTTCCAAAGCCATGGACAATGAGATCCAGATCCTCAAATCCCTCACCCTGATGGAGAAGGTGGTCGACCGGCTGGATATCGAAGTGAGTTATTTTCGGAAGGGCAATATAAAAGAGGCGGAACTGTACCTGAGTTCTCCTTTTCTGCTGGAGAGCTACCAATTGACGAAACCCATGGAATTCGGGTTTTCGTTCTTCATCGAACTGGATGGTTACGATAGTTTTACTCTGAAATTCAGCGAAGAGGCGGAGGAGGGCAAACGCCACGCTTTCGGGGTGCCTTTTGAGAACAAATACGGCAAATTCCTGATCCGCTATAACTCGGAGATCGCCATCATCCCGGGCGCTTACCGGATGCTCATCGCTCCGGTGGAATACACAGGCAAGGTCTACAGTTCCAAATTACAGGTACGGCGCATCGGTGATCAGTCTACCTCCAGTGTGCTGGAGTTGAGTATCCTCGACGAAGTACCCGAAAAGGGCCGGGATGTGCTGAATACGCTAATCGATGTCTACAACGAAGAAGAGATCAGGGATGAGAATAAAGTGCTGCGCAATACACTGAATTTCATTGATCGACGCGTCAGTAATCTGCTAACGGAACTGGATTCCATCGAAGGTGGGGTGCAGAATTTTAAAAGTGCCAACTCCATCATTACGGCGGATGCATCTTCCAGCCTGAGCTTTACCCTGGATGAGATCCGGGCTTCCCTGCGCGATCTTTCGGATTACGAGATCGAACGCGATATTCTCAATTCCCTGGAGCGCTTCCTGGAAAATGACAAAATGGCCTTCGACCTGATACCCGCCAACCTCATCGCCGAAAACCAGGTACTCAGTGGACTGGTCAATCAATACAACGATATGGTACTGCGCCGTACGGGCATGCTGGCTACGGCCAGTGAGATCAACCCGGCCCGGGTGGCGCTGGAAGAACAGATCTCCGACATCCGCGCGCTCATCATGGAAACGATCCGCAATCTGCAAAATGATCTGCAGATACCGATCAATAAACTGGAAAACAACATCCAGGACCTGCGCCAGCGGATGGGCAGCATTCCCGGTGTGGAAAAACGCTTGGTGGAAAAACTGCGCACCCAGACCATTAAGGAAAATCTCTTCTTGTATCTGCTGCAAAAAAGAGAAGAAACGGCGCTTTCCGAAGCCATTACCACTGCGAAGACCCGAACCATCGATCGGGCCCGCGCTTCCAAGGGGCCGGTTTATCCCCAGCGAAAACTGATCATGGTATCGAGTGTTTTCCTGGGATTACTGGTACCGCTGCTGTTCATTATCATCCGCAGTTTTTTTGAGGTCAAGGTAGATTCGGAAGAAACGATAAAGTCCCTGACTACCATTCCGATTCTCGGACGGGTGGCACAGCATAAGAGTAAGAACCCGATCGTGGTGGAACAGGGGAGCCGGACGGCGATCAACGAAATGTTCCGGCTCGTTCGGGCCAATCTCAACTTCGCCAATATGAACAAGGCGCAGCAGACCATCATGATCACCTCTTCTATCTCGGGTGAGGGAAAAACCTTTATGGCGCTTAATTTGGGGATCGCCATCGCGCTTTCCGGCCAGAAAGTACTCCTGATCGGAATGGATCTGCGTAAACCCAAACTGGGCAACGCACTGGGCGGGGCCGCCTCGGACCACGGATTGTCCAATTACCTGGTCGGTCAGAGTGAACTCGAAGAGATCATCCGGCCGTACGAAGGGGTAGATCATCTCCATTACATTTCCAGCGGAGTGATCCCTCCGAACCCGACGGAACTGCTGGTCTCCGCAAGAATGGAAACTCTTTTTTCCGAGCTTAAATCACAATTTGATTACATCCTGATCGATACGCCGCCGATCACGCTGGTTTCCGATGCCCTGTTGGTGCGTAAATTCGTTGATCGGACCCTGGTGATCGTGCGTCATAAACATACGCGGAAAACCATGCTGAAGAACCTGGATGAAATGTACCGGAATGAGGATCTGGAAAATGTAAACATCATCTTCAACGGGATCAAAGCGGGCGGTCGTTACGGCGCTCTGGAGAACTACCAGTACGGTTACGGTGAGGGCTATTACATCGATGATAAATAATCCGGCTATGGCGGCATCCGATACCAAACAGATATCCAAGACCTTCCTGATCGCAGAGATCGGACAGGCGCACGACGGCAGTCTGGGTATCCTGCATTCCTATATCGACGCACTGGCGGAGACCGGTATTGATGCCGTGAAGTTCCAGGTGCATATTGCCGCGGCGGAAAGCAGCGCCGAGGAACCTTTCCGGGTCAATTTTTCCTACGAAGACGCCACCCGTTTTGATTACTGGCAGCGGATGGGATTCAGCACGGAACAGTGGGCGGCCATTAAAGCGCACTGCGAAGCGGAGGGACTGGAATTCATGGCTTCTCCTTTTTCCCAGGCGGCCGTAGACCTGCTCGAAGAACTCGACGTTAAACGCTATAAGATCGGTTCCGGAGAAGTGAATAACTTTTTAATGCTGGAAAAGATCGCCCGGACGGGTAAGCCGATCATTCTCTCTTCCGGAATGAGTTCCTACGCAGAACTGGACCGAGCCGTCGAATTCGTTCGCGGTTTCGGGAACGACCTAACGCTTTTACAATGTACGACCGCCTATCCGACCCCGCCCGATCGGATCGGTCTGAACCTGATCCCGGAATTTAAACAGCGCTATCCGGATGTCCGCATTGGTTTATCCGAGCATACGGCGCGTATTACCACCGGGATTGCCGCCGTTGCGCTGGGGGCGGAAGTACTGGAATTCCATACCGTGTTTGACCGGCGAATGTTTGGCCCGGACGCCGCTTCTTCCCTCACTATTGATGAAATAAAGGCGCTGGTGGAAGGCGTGCGGTTTTTGGAAACCGCACTGGACCATCCGGTGGATAAAAGTGACAATAGCCGCTACACGGATCTCAAAAAGATCTTTGAAAAGACCCTGGCGGTCAATCGCGATCTTCCGACCGGGCACATTTTGCAATTCGAAGACCTGGAAGCAAAGAAACCGGCCGGTATGGGCGTTTCCGCTTCCGTTTTCCGTTCGGTGATCGGTCGCAGACTGAGCCGCCCGAAAGCAAAGTATGATTTCCTTACCGAAGCGGATCTGGACTGATAAAGGTCCTGCTGCCGGTCGCTTCCGGACCCTTATACCGAACTGCTCGTTTCCCGATATCTTCAGCGGAATTCCATTTGCGAGTTGATGTCTTTTAATCCCTAATCCAAAAAATATGCCCAAACGAAAAATATGCGTGGTTGTAACCGCACGTCCGAGTTACAGCCGGATGAAAACGGCCCTCCAGGCTATAAAAGAACATCCCGACCTGGAATTACAACTGGTGGTGGCCGCTTCGGCACTACTAAGCCGCTACGGGAATGCCTACCGTTTTATGGAAAGAGACGGCTTTACGATCGCGGCCCGGGTTTTCAACGTTTTGGAAGGGGAGAATCTGCTGGCCCAGGCGAAAACCACCGGCCTCGGCATTATTGAACTCACCAATGTATTCGAACACCTGCAACCCGATGCCGTCATCACCATCGCCGATCGCTTTGAAACGATCTCTACGGCAATCGCAGCGGCTTATATGAATATTCCTCTGGTACATATCCAGGGTGGAGAAGTGACGGGAAACATCGATGAAAAAGTCCGGCACGCCATCACCAAACTGGCGGACCTGCATCTGGTTGCTTCCCACAAGGCCCGGGAAAGGGTCATCAAAATGGGAGAAGATCCGGAGAAGGTTTTTCTTACCGGTTGTCCGTCTATCGACATTGCCCGGGAGATCCGGGAAGATGGGACTATGGACTTCGATCCCTACGAACGTTACGGTGGAGTGGGGGAGCAGCCCAATATTTCGGACGGCTACATTGTTGTCATGCAACATCCGGTAACCACGGAATATCGGGCCGCCAAGGAACAGGTCTCTAAAACCCTGCAGGCCGTTAACGAACTGCAGGTACCTACCTTTTGGTTCTGGCCGAACGTGGACGCGGGTGCGGACGGTACCTCCAATGCCATACGGGCCTTTCGGGAGCAGCATCAGCCCCGACACATTCACTTCTTTAAAAATATGGACCCGCTGGATTTCCTGAAGGTGCTCAAGAACGGCCGTTGCATTGTCGGCAACTCCAGTGTCGGGATCCGGGAATGTTCCTACCTGGGCATCCCGGCGGTCAATATCGGTACGCGTCAGAACGGCCGGGAACGGGGCCGCAATGTACTGGATACGGAATACAGCGTGGAGGCCATTAAAGAGGCCATTCAGCAACAGATCGATCACGGCCATTATACCCCCGATGATATTTACGGAGATGGACGGGCGGGATGTCGCATCGGTAATCTGTTGGCCGATGTACCGCTCAGTTTTCACAAAGTCCTACAGTATTAATGCTGTTTAACTCTATAGATTTTGCGCTCTTTCTGCCCCTGGTATTCGGGGGGTACTGGTTGTTGTCCAGCCGGTCGTTGTGGGTGCAGAATTTTTTCATTTTGCTGGTCAGCTACCTCTTTTACGGTTGGTGGGACTGGCGCTTTTTGTCCCTGATCGTGTTCAGCTCCCTGGTTGACTTTAGCATCGGTAAACGGATGGGACAAACCCGGGATCAGGCCGTGCGGAAAAGATGGCTGTACCTTTCACTGGCCATCAATCTGGGCCTACTGGGATTTTTCAAATATTACAACTTCTTTGTCGAAGAGTTCATCGGGGCCTTTCACCGCATCGGTGTCACTCTTGAACCCAATACTTTAAATATCATCCTGCCCGTCGGTATCAGTTTCTATACTTTTCAGACGCTAAGCTACACCATTGATGTCTACCGGGGCAAACTGGAGCCGACCCGCGACTGGCTGGCGTTTTTTGCTTATGTGAGTTTCTTTCCCCAACTCGTGGCCGGTCCCATTGAGCGGTCTACCCGCTTGTTGCCGCAGTTTCAGCAACAGCGGACGTTCAATTACGAACAGGCGCGGGATGGTATGCGGCAGATCCTGTGGGGACTGTTTAAGAAAATCGTGATCGCCGATTCCTGTGCGGTGGTCGTCAATGATATTTTTGCGAAT
The DNA here is from genome assembly GCF_002646595.1 of Flavilitoribacter nigricans DSM 23189 = NBRC 102662. Taxonomy (GTDB): domain Bacteria; phylum Bacteroidota; class Bacteroidia; order Chitinophagales; family Saprospiraceae; genus Flavilitoribacter; species Flavilitoribacter nigricans. The sequence continues at coordinate 380,181 of NZ_PDUD01000001.1, read as the reverse complement.
TACGAAACGGCCGGGACCGGGACCCTGATTCTGGGGGCGGTGCTGTTTGCCTTTCAGATATACGGCGATTTTTCCGGCTATTCGGATATTGCTATTGGGACTGCCCGTTTGTTTGGTTTTGATCTGATGCGGAATTTTGCCTATCCCTATTTTTCCCGTAATGTCGCCGAATTCTGGCGGCGCTGGCATATTTCCCTATCCACCTGGTTTCGCGATTACGTGTATATCCCGCTCGGCGGCAGTCGGGTGGAAAGCCGGTGGATACTGATCCGCAATGTGTTCATTGTCTTTCTGGTCAGTGGTTTCTGGCACGGAGCCAACTGGACTTTTATTGTCTGGGGAGCGCTGCACGCCTGCTTTTTCCTGCCGCTTATACTGTTGAACAACAATCGCAGTTACCTGGATATCGTAGCCCGGGATCGCTTTTTACCAACTGCGGCGGACCTGGGGCGGATGTTATTCACCTTTGCTTTGGTCTGTATTGGCTGGGTTTTCTTCCGGGCGGAAAATTTACAGCACGCCCTGGACTACCTGGCCCAAATGGTAGAAAATCCGGAGCTGAACCTGGCCGTTTTACGTAAACATCTGATCCTGATTGCCGGAGTTGCCATCTTCATTGGTGTGGAGTGGTTGCAGCGTCGGCGCCGGCATGCTTTTGAGTTTTCGGAAAATCGGGTACCCGCCTGGGCCCGAGCCGGCATTTATCTCGTGACGGCACTGTGTATTCTATTGCTGGCTCCGCGGCAGGAAACCCCGTTCATCTATTTCCAATTTTAGATCTTGAAAAAATTCCTACTGAAAATATCCATCTATTCGGCGCTACTCATCGGGCTGAATCTATTGCTGGGCCGGTATTTGAAGACCTACGAGTCCGTTGATATGGCTGCCGGCAAGCAGTTCTATCCCAATTTGCGTTGGCAGGAATTTTATGCAGAAAGTGACCCAGTGGAAGTATTGATCCTGGGCTCTTCCCATGCGTACCGTTCCTACGAGCCTTACACCCTGGAGGCTGAGTTGGGTCGCACAGTTTTCAATATGGGCAGTTCGGCCCAGTCGCCCATCACCAGCTACTATCTGCTGCGGGAAGTGATGGATCGCCACCGGCCGGCGTTGGTGATCCTGGACCTTTACTTTATGGTCTTTACCAGTGACGAATTACTGAATAACGGACTGGCCAACTGGAGTTATATGGCGGAAGGCCCAGCTCGCAGTGCCTTTTTTCGCGAGGGTTTTTCGCGCCGCGATCAAGTAGCAGTCTCTCTCTTTCCCGCTTATGTGTACCGAAAATATGCAGAACCCAAACTGAAGAAATTGCTCGGCCGCTCCTATCTGCCACCGAAAAAAGGCGATTACAGCGGAAAAGGTTTTGTAGGATTCACCGATACCCTGGCTCTGAATATTCTGCAAAACTATAACCAGTTTGATCGCTTTACCACCGGAACCGCGGATTTCACATCGCGCTGTGAAGATTATCTGCAAAAGATCGTGATGCTTTGCCGCTCCGAAAATATACCCCTGGTCTTTTCTGTCGCTCCGATGCCGGAAATATCGGTGGAGAAGATCGGCAACTATCCGGAGCTATCCGATCATTTCCGGCAGATCGCGGCATCCCTGGAAGTGCCGTATTGGGATTACAACCGGCAAAGATTGACCGTGCTGCGGGATGGAGTACACTATTACGATGACGATCATATGAATCTCGCCGGCGCCCGCCTTTTTTCCAAAGCGGTCGCCCGGGATGTGAAAAACGAAATACAGTGAAAGTACTGGGATTGATACCTGCCCGGGGCGGCTCCAAAGGGATTCCCCGCAAAAACTTGAAGGCGTTGGCCGGTAAACCGCTCGTTTGCTACACAATCGAAGCCGCGCTGCAAAGTAGTTTGCTCGATACGGTGATCGTTTCTACCGAAGACGCGGAGATCGCTGCGGTCAGTCGTCGCACCGGCGCGGAAGTACCTTTTCTGCGTCCGGCTGAACTGGCTGCGGACAGTGCGCCGACAATCGATACCGTAGTACACGCCTTGCAATTTTACGAAAGCCGGGGAAAAACGTTTGATGCGATCTGTCTGCTGCAACCGACTACTCCGTTCCGGACGGCCGAAGATATTGATCTGGCGATCCGGCAATTTAAAGACCGCGAGGCGGATTGCCTGATCTCGGTCCGCCCGGTACCGCACCAATACAATCCCCACTGGATCTTTGAGCCGGAGGGCGACGGCTATCTCCGACTGGCGACCGGAGAGGAGCAGATCATTCCCCGCCGCCAGGAATTACCCCCGGCCTATTATCGGGACGGAGCGATTTATCTGACCCGCTGGGCCATTCTGCGGGACGAGCGGACGCTTTACGGAAAAAAGATCACCTACTGCGTATTGGAACAGTCGCCGGAGATCAATATCGATACGCCGGCCGACTGGGCTAATGCCGAACGACTAATCAATCAACGCATCGCATGAAAACCGATATTTGTTACGTCATTTCGCACGGCTTTGCGGCCAGAATGCTGCTGCAGACCGGTTTGATCCGGCAACTGGCCCAGGGCGGAAAACGCGTAGCCATCATCACTCCCGATCCGGAGGATGAAAACCTGGCCCTGTTTCGGGAAGCGGAAAATGTTGAGATCTACGGCAATGACGAAAAGATCGGACTCTGGGGGGATGACTATCTGTTCAAAAGGAAATATTTTCTGGAAGATATCCGAAAAAATCCGGCGCTGTGGGAGAAACACATCTACGAGATATTTTACAGTCCGTCCATCCATCCCTGGCGGCGGGTGCGGGCCTTTTACTACTACGCCATTCACAAACTTATCCCGTATTTCCCATCCATTCGCGAGCGCTTTATCCGCAACGAACATCGCTATCTGAAGTCGAGACGGACCTCCGAATTGCTGACCCGGATCGATCCCGAACTGGTAGTCGCTACCTACCCGGTGAATTTCCTGGAAGCGAAGATTCTCTACGCGGCCAGAGCGGCTGGTATTCGTACCCTATTGCATCTCCTGAGCTGGGACAATATCACCTCGAAAGGAAAATTCCCCATGATGGCCGATCACTACATCGCCTGGGGGAACATCATGCGGGATGAATTCCTGGAGCATTACGATATTCCTCCGGAGCGCATCCACATCTGCGGCGTGCCGCATTTTGATCAGCACGTTGCGGTGCGAGAACAACCGGATTACGACCATCTCCTGCGGGATCTGGGACTGGATCCCGGAAAACCATACCTGTTCTTTGCCATGAGCTCCCCGCGGTTTGCACCCCGGGAGATCGATATCATCGAAGGCTTAAGTGAAAGGATCGAAAAGGGTGCGTTTGGTGAGGAGCTGCAACTGATCGTACGGCCACACCCACAGAATGTGCAGGGTTTTATGGCTGATCCCACCTGGATCGGTCGGCTGCAGGCCCTGGCGAGTGATCGAATTGCGGTGGATTTCCCCCGGCTGAATAAAAGCCGGTTGCGGTGGAGCATGCAGCAACAGGATATGGACCGTTTATCCAATCTGCTGGCCGGTTGCCGGGTTTGCCTGAATTCGGGCTCCACGGTGTCCATCGATGCCCTGATGCTCAATAAGCCGGTGATCCTCACGTCATTTGATGCAGGGTTTCGGGTCAATTACTGGCGGTCCGCCCGCCGCCTGGTCGATTACACCCATCTGCGCAAGTTTGTCGCCCTGGGCGGCGCCCGGGTGGTACGTTCCACCGCCGAACTGGACGAAGCAATTACGGGCTACCTGCAAGATCCGGATCACGATCTGGCGATCCGGCGGCATGCACTGACCGAAGAGTGTTTTACGGACGACGGCCAGTCTACCCAGCGGGTCCTGCGCGTGGTCCGGGCCATTTTGAATAAAAACTACCAAACCGCTTAGATCTTGCCGGTTAAATACATCTATATCCTCTCCCAGCGCTACTCCGGTTCCACACTGCTCAGTTTTTTGCTGGCGACCCATCCGGAGATCTCTACCATCGGAGAGCGTCGTAAGTTTTTTGTGAAATCCATTCGACCGAAAGGGCAGACGGGACTACAATGTTCCTGCGGTGCGCTTTTTCAGGATTGCGTTTACTGGACTGCGGTCAGGGAGAAGGTGCTGGCCCGGATCGATGAGCGGGCACTGGGTGTCAACGAAACGGAATTTCAGCTGTACGGGAATAAATACCTGGAGAAGCTGGGGCAGGAGATCCTGCAGCGGGCCATTCTCGACGGATGGCCGTTGTCGGATCACCTTTTTGCCGGCAGGCGACGAAACTGGAACACTTTCAACCGCAGGCTGGTGGAGGTCATTCTGGAAATGGACAACAGCCGGATCTTTCTGGATTCCTCCAAAAGCATCGAGCAGGTACTATACCTGTCGCAGATCGACGATTTTGATCTGCATATCATCTGGCTGACGCGGGATCCGCGGGCACAGGTCGCCTCCTCACTGAAATACAATTCCTGGTCGGTAGAGGAAGCTACCCGGCGCTGGAAGCAACAAATGCAAAAGAATCAATTTGTCCTCGACCGCCTGGGGATTAAATACACCACGCTAACCTACGAAGCGCTCTGTCGGGACCCCAAGGGAGAGATTCGGCAACTGCTTAAATTTGTGGGTATGGACCCCGGCGGTTTTTCCCTGAATTTTCGGGATTACGAACAGCACATCATGGGCAATTACCGGATGCGGCTGGGGCAGGATACCCGGATCGTGGAACGGAAGGACTGGCTCGAACGATTACAACCCGGAGAGATCGCCAAAATTGAATCTATGACTTCGGACTACCGGGAATACTACACCACCGTCTGATCAATAGCGGAACAAGCCTTGCAGCTTAAAATAGACATCCACCAACTGCTTTTCGGCCTTTTTTGCCTCTACGGTTTTCTGCTGCCGTTTGAATACATCCTGGAATTCTGGCTGGGGATCGATACCATTCTCAAACCTTACCGGATCGTCAATTTATTCATCATTGGCGTGTTTATCGTAAAATTTTTCCGGCAGGGCATCGAGATCCGGGAAGACATCAAACGGGATGTTTTTCTGTACGCCATTTTTGCTTACGGACTGGTGCTCACTTTTTTCCGAATGATGACGGCACCTTTTGCGCTGGGGTACTTTCTCAACGATCTCTTTCAAAGCGGACTGTACCTGCTGGCCTTTTTCATCTTTAAGACCCTGGCCCTCGACGACCGGCAAATGATCCTCGTGTTCCGCAGTTTTGCCCTGGGGCTGGTGCTGAACTCGGCCTATATGTTCTACAATTTTGTGCTGGTGGGCCGGGGTACCCGTGATGCCGGATTTATGGACAATCCCAATTATGCCGCGCTGGGGCTCGTAGCGATCATGACCTTTTTTCTGTTGAAAATGGACCGGGCGAGGAGCTTGTTGAGACGATTGGGATACGGTGGATTGTTATTATTCCTGCTCTATGTGTTCATCATCACCGGCAGCCGCACCGGGCTGATCCTGCTGATCCTGGCCGTAGCGATCGCTTTCTTTTTTATTTCATTTCGGAATAAGGTCGGATTGATAGTGGCCGGCTCTGCACTGTTGGTGTTGCTCATACCCCGCAATAACGAGGCCCTTGATCTGGGCGGCCCGCTCGTGCTGGTCAACCGGGTGATGGAATCTTTTGATTCCGACGAAGAGGATGTGCGTTTCGTGATCTGGCGGGGTACCATTCGGGCCCTGGAAGAAACGGGATACGTCGGTATGGGGATCGGTCAGTACAAGGCCAATTTTTCCAGCTTCTTCAGTCAGGAATCCAATAAATTGATCCTGGAAGTGGTGAACCGCGGTTATCACCTTTCCACCCATAATGATTATCTGGCCATTCTGACGGAATACGGGATGCCCGGATTGTTCCTGTATTTGATCTTTCTATTCCAATCCGTCCGCAGCCGGGTGCAGGAATTATTCCGACCCTACGCTACGGAAACCGGCCATTTACTGAGGATATTCAGCTTCATTCTACTGGCCGTAATTATCCTGTTCGGCATGGCCGCTGAAAACTTTCAGAACCAGCTCTTCTGGTTCCTGTTGATGGTGGCCACCAAAACCAGTATACCCGATGTTCAAGCGGAAGATTAGAAAATTACTCAAAAAGAAGATCGTTCCCGCGCCCGTATTCAACTGGTATTTCCAGCGACGGGTGAACCAGCGCAAAGAAGCGCTGTCCGATCTTTTAGGCAATAGCCGGCCGCTGCTGGATCAGCTATCGGAAGAGCGCCAGCAGTACTGGCGGCCACGGATCGAGCTGGTGGTTGAATGCCCGGATAACGCAGACATTCCCCGGGTGCCGGAAGCCGGGAAAGTGATCGACGGGCAGCTGGTCATGCACAACGGACTGCGCATCGATCCGTTCAGTTATTACAGCTATCCCATGCTGGATATGCTGATGCAAAACCGGGGCGTGCACGAACCCCAGGAAGAAAAAGCCTTTCGGGCGGTGTTGGATTCCCTTCCCGCCGGCAAGCCGTATACCTTTCTGGAACTCGGGGCCTACTGGGCCTTTTATTCCATGTGGTTTTTACAGCAATTTCCCGAAGCACGCTGCATCATGGTCGAACCCGACCGCGAAAATCTGTATTTCGGGAAGGAGAATTTTCGGCTGAATGGCTTGCAGGGAGAGTTCCTTCACTACGGCATCGGCAAAGCGATCAACAGCGAAAATAACGTGACGACCGTAGATGAGATCTGCCGCCGGAAGAATATCGATTTTGTCGATATCCTGCACACGGATATTCAGGGCTACGAACTGGAGATGTTGCAGGGGGCCGAACAATTGCTAAAAGAGCAGCGGGTCGGGTTTGTATTCATTTCGACCCATTCCGCGGAGCTTCATGCAAATTGTAAGCAAATCCTAATTGAAAAGTATGGTTTTCAGCTAGTTGCTGATGTGGACCTGGAGGAATCCTTTAGCTGGGATGGTATCCTGGTGATGAAGGCGGCCCATTACAATGGTTTGGAACAGGTGGCAGTATCTAAAAGGAAAATGAACAAAAAATCTTCAGTTTGACGGCACTGCACGTACGCCTTGGCCGGATCAAGAAAGCGTTGCTGCTGGATTACTATCAGCTACTCGACAAGGTATTGGATACCGACAAACATATCCGGTACCGGCACCGGATGAACGGATTTGATAATCCCGATTACACCTTTGCCCGGGATCAGATCAGTTTTATTCATATTCCCAAAACGGGAGGGACTACCCTGGCCAATATGCTGGAAAAAGATCCGGGCGATACCTTTGTCAATCTGCATATCCACCGGCCGGTCTCCATGCACTGCCCGCCCGGAGCGTACCGCTACCTGACGATCATGCGGGAACCGGTTTCCCGGGTGTGGTCGCATTATCAGATGGTGCTGCGCGAATACCCCGGATTTCCCTATCAGAAATACGCCAATAGGGGACTGGAAACCTTTCTGAAAAAGAATTGGGCAGTGCGCAATCTGTATTGCCGGTATTTTTCGGGATCGATCGATCCCGAACCGGATGAGAGTACCTTAGCGATTGCCCGGAAAAATCTTGCGGATTTCACTTATGTCATTCCTTTTGAGGATTTCTCCAATAGTGTACAGCTCTTTTTGCGGGACCATCATATTCCCTACGAGGAGGTATTGCACGATCGAAAGTCTAAATACCCGGAGCCCAGCCCGGACGAAATGGAACTGATCGCCCGTTACAACCGGTTCGACCTGGCACTTTACGAAGCATGGCGGACTGAAAACAACTACCGAAAATGAAGCTAAGAAAGCTACTGGCACGGGCGAAGCGAAAGTTGTTGAAAAAGCCCTTTTTGAAAGACCAGAGTTTACCGCCGTACTGGATAGATCGACTGCTGGGAAAACAGGATGCCTGGCTGGTGCAGATCGGTTCGAACGACGGCAAGACGGGAGACCCATTCTATCCGCTTTTGGCCAAAAACCGGCAATGGCGGGCCCTGTTCGTCGAACCGATTCCTTTCTTTTTCAAAAAACTCCGGGAGAACTATCCGGATACCCAACGCTTTCGGTTTGAAAATGCCGCCGTTAATTCCGGAGAGAAATTACCCTTTTACTGGTTATCTCCCGAGGTGAATTCGGAATTCCCGGATCTGCCGTACTGGTACGAGCAACTCGGCTCGTTTGACCGGGAGCATATCGTTCGTCAGGTAAAACCGGAAGTAATTCCCTACATCGTTTCGGAAACTATCGAGGGGATCAGTCTGCCGGATCTGTTGGTGCGGCACGAGATTAAGGGGATCGACATCCTGCATATCGATGCCGAAGGTTACGATTGGCAGATCCTGTCTCAACTGGATCTTCAGCGTTTTCAACCTGCTTTTATTCTCTACGAATTTCATCATCTCAGTCCGGCAGACCAGGCCGCAGCGGCCGCTTTTTTGCAGGAAAAATACGCGCATTTTTACGTAGGTATCGATGCCTTTGCGGTGCACCGGGAACGGGGCCGGCCATTGCTTGCACAACTGTCAAAGCATTTTTCAAAATATACTAAATGATCATCATTCGCCTCAAGGGAGGTATGGGTAACCAGATGTTCCAGTATGCACTCGGCCGGAGTTTGTCGGCTCGCCTGGACTGTCCCCTGAAGCTGGACCTTTCGGCCCTGCTGGACCGGAGTAAAAAGGATTTTGTGCATCGGGATTACGATCTTCACATTTTCAATTCCCGGGAAGACTTTCTGGTGAGCCCGGCGATACTGCGCAAACTCTACCTGACCAGATCTTCGAAAGTCACCCGCTTTATGAAACGACAGGCTACCCGGGGGCGACGCCACTGGAAAGAACCTCACTTTCATCTGGTGCCGGAGATTTTATCCCAACCGACAACTGATACCGTGTACGAGGGCTGGTGGCAGAGCGCCCGCTATTTCTCCGAGATATCGGAACAGATCCGGGAGGAATTCAGCTTTCACAATGAATTACTCCCTGCGTCAGCGGCAGTGATGGATCGGATCCGGGCATCGAATTCCGTTTGTCTCAACGTCCGACGAACGGACTTTCTGAAAGTAGATACCCTCAATACCACGAATAAGGACTATTTCCTGCGCTCGGTGCGCTACATCAGCGAACGGGTAGAAAATCCCACCTTTTTCGTTTTCTCGGATGATATGGCCTGGTGCGAGCAGCATTTGCAATTGCCGCACGAAACGGTTTTTGTGCACCACGATCTGAAAGGGGAAAAATTCGGTAATTACCACCGGCTGATGCGGGCCTGTCGGCACTTTATCATTCCCAACAGTTCTTTCGCCTGGTGGGCCGTCTGGCTCAGCGATGCTCCGGACAAGATCGTGATCGCGCCCCGGAACTGGTTCAATGACCCGAGCATTGATACCACTGATCTGGTGCCGGAAAGTTGGGTGCGGTTGTAATACTGTTGATTAAAGATCGGTGCTTTCCGAATTAACGGAAACAGCTCCCGGGAAATCCAAATACCTCGCTGATCCAGTATGTAAATTAGAACATGTCATGTAGTGGGGGACATTCATAGTTTATAATCGAAAACCAGAAATGAATGAATTTTACCGCCAAGCCGCTAAGCTTTTTAGAGATTTTGCGGCCTTGGCGGTGAAAACAAGCATTCTTAATTTTCAATTTTCGGTATTACATAGCATCTCGAAAGGTTCGCATTAGATCCCGGAGCAGCCCGGGGCAAATAAATTACAAACCAGAAAAAATGACCAAACTTTTAGTGACCGGTTCTTCCGGATTGATCGGATCCGAAGTGGTCCGGTATTTTGACCGGATGGGCTGGCAGATCATCGGTGTGGATAACAATATGCGGGCCGATTTTTTTGGAGAAAAAGGAGATACCCGCTGGGTCCAGTACCAGTTGGGACAACAGTGTGATAATTTCCGGCACATCGAACTGGATATTCGCGATCGCAAGGCGGTTCTGGAATTGATGCAGACCATCCGTCCGGATTATATCTGTCATACCGCGGCTCAACCGAGCCATGATCTGGCCGCCAGTCGCCCGTTCGATGATTTTGACGTCAATGCGGTCGGCACCCTGAATATGCTGGAGGCTATCCGGCAATACTGTCCCGAGTCGCCGATGGTCCACATGAGTACCAATAAAGTTTACGGTGACGCCCCGAATCGGCTCCAGCTTAAAGAGACGGAAACCCGCTGGGATTTTGCCGATCCCGAATATTACGATGGTATCCGGGAGACTTTTTCTATTGACCAGTCCAAACATTCACTGTTCGGAGCGTCAAAAGTCGCCGCCGATGTGATGGTCCAGGAATACGGCCGGTATTTTGGTATGCCCACCTGTGCTTTGCGCGGGGGATGTCTCACCGGACCGAATCATTCCGGGGTGGAATTACACGGTTTCCTGAGTTATCTCATCAAGGTAAACCTGACCGAGCGGGAATACACCGTTTTTGGTTACCAGGGTAAGCAGGTACGCGATAACATCCATTCTTACGATGTGGCCCGTTTCATCCACGCATTCTTTCAGGATCCCCGCCGGGGAGAAGTTTATAATATCGGTGGTGGCCGGGCAAATTCCACATCTATTTTGGAAGCCTTTCAGCGCATCGAAGGCATTAGCGGGAAACCGATGCGTTATCGCTACGACGAAAAGAATCGCGAAGGGGATCACATCTGCTATATCTCCAACCTGAGTAAAATGAAGTCACACTATCCCGCCTGGGACATCACCAAAAGCCTGCAGGATGCTTTCGAAGAGATTGCGGAAAGCTGGTGCCAACGTCTGGAAGTATGAAAATACTGTTGGTGAGTTGGAGTATTCTGCCCCGCCCGGGAGGTTCCAGTATCATTGTAGAGAACCTGGCCCAAAATTTCCAACCGGAAGAATTGGTGGTGTTCGGAGGTAGAGGACTTTGGCAAAAACCTTTATCCAGGATCGCTGGAATGCCCAAATTCATTTATTTCTTTTCGGAATTCAATATTCTGGGCCGGGGCGATCGTTTTTTTGCCGGCCTGCGCAAGTGGCGGTTCCGCTCCCTGGTGGAAAAGATCAAATCCGTGATCCGGGAGGAGCGCATCGATCAGGTGATCGGCGTATTTCCCGATGCACTCTACTGTGAAGCCGCCGCCCGTGCGGCCCTCGAACTTGGCGTGCCGTTCAGCGCTTATTTTCACAATACCTATCTGGATAATGCCGCTATCCGGGATCCCCGGGCGGAGTCCATTCAAAACTTCATCTTCGAGCAGTCCCAACACATCTTTGTGATGAGTAAGGGCATGCAGGAGTTATTCCAAGATAATTACGGACTGACCAAGGTGTCCCCTCTGGTACATACGCACCAGCAATTACCCGAGCAAGAACCGGAAATAGCAACATTTCCCCCGGATAAGGAGCACTTCCGTCTGGTGGCGATCGGAAATTTTAACGAATCCAACATAGAGGCCACGGTACGATTGGCCCGGGCGATCAGCCAGGATACCCGCTTTAGTCTGGACCTGTATACGCATGTGCCGGCTCTGCTTTTAAGGCAGCGGGGCTTACATCCCGACTGGTACAACCACCGGGGATTTATTGCGCCGGGATCAGTGCACGGCGCCCTGCAGGATTACGATATTTGCGTGCTGACCCACGGCTTTACCGGTGGCTACGGCGAGACCGAGTACCGCACCATTTTTCCCACCCGGACGATCCCGCTGCTCTTGTCTGGGAAACCCATTTTGGCCCACTCGCCACCGGGTTCTTTCCTGAATGATTTCATCCGGGAAAACCAATGCGCCGAACTGGTAGATCAGCCGGAGGCAGAGGCGATCATCAGAGGACTGGAAAAGATCATAAACGACCCGGATCATCGTAGTCAACTAGTGCGGGCAGCCTCGCAAACGGCCGTTCAGTTTTACGGTCCGGAGGTGGTGAAAAAACTAAAAAATACCCTACAGGAAAAAGTCAGACCGGTATGAGGCTATGGTACAAAAGCCGGTGGTATAAAATTCGGTCAGTCATTCGGTACTGGATCGTAAAAGGTTTTTACTTTCGCAAGTTCCACGGTCCGCTGCTGTCGATGATCGGCCGGCGGTGTGGCGTCCACATTTTCTCCGGAGGAAATATCCACTGCAACGGGCGGATCATGCTGGATGATGACGTGATGCTGTACGCCCGGGGGGAACTGACCATCGGTTCGCAATTTTTCATCAATCGCTATTCCCGCATCGTTGCTCACGAAAAGATTGAGATCGGTCAGGAAGTGACCATCGGTCAGGGCGTGACGATTCTGGATCACGACCACCGTTACGAAATGGTAGCCGGCAATCTGAAAATGGATGGATACACAACCGCCCCGGTCAGGATCGGCAACCGCATCTGGATCGGGGATAAATGCACCATTTTGAAGGGCGTCACCATCGGTGATAATGTAGTCATCGGTGCCCATACCCTGGTCAACCGGGAAGTCCCGTCCGGCGTAGTGATCGGAGGCGTTCCTTTCAAGATCCTCAAAAGGTTGTAATCGTTTATGTGTGGTATTTGCGGCATCATTGACCTGAAAAAAAAGCTCTCCCGCGAGGAGCGCGACCGGACCGTACGGAGGATGAACGAAAAATTGTTGCATCGAGGCCCGGACAGCGCCGGCTATCATTCCGACGAACGTGCGAGTCTGGCCATGCGCCGGCTTTCGATCATTGATCTGACTACCGGTCAGCAACCCATCTTTAATGAGGCCGGGGATATCGGGGTGTTCCTGAACGGCGAGATCTATAACTACCTGGAACTGAAAGAAGATCTGCTGTCCAGAGACCACCGTTTCACCACCAACTCCGACACGGAAGTTTTGGTACATCTCTACGAGTCCTACGGCGATAATATGGTGCATCACCTCAAGGGAATGTTCGCCTTTTGCATTTTCGACCTGCGGCGTCCGCGGTTTTTTCTCGCCCGCGATCGCTTTGGCGAAAAACCTTTATTCTATCACCATCAGGACGGGGTGTTTTCCTTTTCCAGTGAGATCAGTTCCCTGCTGGAGAACCGGAGAATAAACCGGAAGGTCGACCAGGAAGCGCTGGGGTATTATTTCCGTACTTCGCTGATCCCGGAATCACTCACCCTACTGGAACGGGTGTACAGTCTGCCGGCCGGTTGTACGATCAGCCTGAGTCCGATCAGTTTTGATATCGAAAGCTATTTTACGATCGACTACCGGGAAAACCCGGGTATTCAATCAAATGAAGACGCCAGTGCGCTGATCCGTCCCCATTTGGAGGCGGCGGTCCGCCGACAAACGGTTAGCGATGTACCGATCGGTGCCTTTTTATCCGGCGGAATCGATTCCAGTACGGTGGTGGCATTATTGCAAAGTCAGTCGGAGCGGCCGGTGCAGACCTTCACCGCCCGCTTTGAACACCAACCCTACGATGAGAGCGTTACCGCGCGTAAGGTAGCGGATCGACTGGGTACCGACCACCACGAGGTATTGATCCCTAACTTTGATTTTGGGGAAGAGCTCTTCTGGGAGATCATCGATCACGTAGGGCTTCCATTTCGGGATTCTTCAGCTATACCGTCCTACCTGATCAGCCGGGAGATCAGTCGGCACGTTAAGGTGGCACTTTCCGGTGACGGCGGGGATGAACTTTTCGGCGGCTACGATCTATTCCGCTGGTATACCCGGATCTTGGATACCAAAAGGGTACCGCGCCCGGTTCGTCGCCTGGGACGGGAAATGCTCGGAATGGCTGCATGGGTGCCCGGGATCAGAGATAATTCCCGTTTGCGTAAGTGGAAACGGGCAGCGGAAACTTCTCTGCAGGCGGTGGACGTAATTCCGATCTCACTCAATGAAATGTTTTCCGATCCGGAAATGAAATCGATCTTTCCGGATTCGAATACCGCAGTTCGCAATAATTACCCGGCACTGCGACAGTACCCGGACGCAGCCGATGCATGGTCGCCACTTCGCCGGATCATGTATTACCGCCTGCAGCATACGCTCCCCGTCAACATGCTGGTGAAAATAGACCGGATGAGTATGGCCAATTCCCTGGAGGTGCGGGCTCCCTTTCTGGATCCGGACCTCTTTGCGGCCTCTGCTCAGTTGCCGGACCGGTTCCTGGTCCGGGACGGTCTCGGGAAATACATCCTGCGCCACATGATGCGGGACGTATTGCCGGAAGAGGTATTTTCGGGGCCGAAGCAGGGATTCAGTATTCCACTCCATCGCTACAAGAACGAGGCTTTTACCCAACTGGCCCAAAGACTGGTTTACGATGAAAATCCCTTTCCGGAAATGTTCCGACCGGAGTTCCTGGACGAGGTATTTCAACGGGGTATTCATCAGGATCAAAGTAACGCCCGGCACAGTGTCTTTCGGTCCACCCACCAGTTGTGGATGCTGATGCAACTCTTTGGCTGGGCAAAACGCTTTCGCGTTACATGCTGAGCCGGCGGAAGGTGATACTGGTCGGACCTCCCACCGGGCGCGAGATCAGTGGCGCTTACGGCGGTGGTACCGGTGGCTACACCCGAAAAATGCAATTATATCTGAATCACTTTCGTTCGGATCGATTCGTACAGGTTCCGTGCTTTCATTCGGTCCGTGGGCAGTCATTTACCCTGGGCCTGGCAGGGCGATTTTTGCACGACTTGTCCGGGTTTGCCAGAGCTTTGTTCCGGACCCGGGCCGGTGCCGTACATATGCTCGGGCAATACCGCGGGGCTACGCCCCGGGAATTCGGTATGACCCTATTGGCGCTTTTGTTCCGAAGGCCTTATCTCTACGAAATAAAGGCGGGCGTCTTTATCGACTGGTACGGCCATACCAACCCGCTTAATCGTTTTATGATCCGCTTTGTACTTAAAAAAGCAACGGTGGTACTGGCTCAGGGAAAGCCTTACATCGATTTCCTGGCGACTGAACTGGGTATTCCGGCGGTCTATTTTCCAAATTTTGTCGCGGCAGCGGAAATGATCCCGCACCGGCGACCTTCCCTGGACGTACTGCCGGTTCGTATCCTTTTTATCGGCTATGCTTTTGAAGAAAAAGGAACGGGGGAACTGGTCACTGCCTGCCGGCAAATGGCGGCTGATTATCGGATACAGCTCACTACGATCGGCGCGGAACACCCTGATTTCAGGACCTGGGCGGATCAACTATCTCCGATTAAAAACTTCACCTGGATCAGAACGGGAAAATTGCCGCATCCAAAAGTACTGGGACAGCTTTCCGAAAACGATATTTACTGCTATCCTACCCGGCATCCGGGGGAAGGGCATAACAATACGATCAACGAGGCTATGATGTCCGGCCTGGTAGTGGTCACCACCCGCCAGGGTTTTCTCGCCTCTATTGTCGGTGCGGACCGGGGGTATCTCCTGGCGGATGGATCGTCGGCAGCTATTATTGCTGCGATCCACGAGATTATGAACGATAAAACGGAAGCGATCCGGCGTACGAAAAACGCCAGACAGTATCTCGAAACGCACTTTGTGGATACCATCGCTTTCCGGAAACTGGAAAATGCCTACGCAAAAATGTTACCTGAATGAAGCAGATACTCCAGGACCTGAGATCGGGGGCAACCCGTCTGGAAGAAGTACCCGTACCGATCGTACAGCCCGGCCACGTACTGATCAAAACCCGCCGGAGTCTGGTATCCCTCGGTACGGAGCGGATGCTGGTGCAATTCGGTAATGCAAACTGGCTTCAGAAAGTGCAGCAGCAGCCGGAAAAGGTAAAACAGGTGCTGGACAAATTGAAGACGGACGGGATACAGCCTACGGTAGAAGCGGTATTCAGGAAACTGGACCAGCCCCTGCCGCTGGGCTACTGCAATGCCGGGGAAGTGGTTGCCGTCGGGACGGGCGTCACCGAATTTTCCATCGGGGATCGCGTCGCATCCAACGGGCACCACGCGGAAGTGGTTTGCATCCCCCAAAACCTGGTGGCGAAGATCCCTGATTCGGTAAGCGACGATGAAGCGAGTTTTACGGTAGTGGGAGCCATCGCCCTGCAGGGCATCAGACTGGTGGAACCCACCTTCGGGGAAACCGTCGTGGTATTGGGGCTTGGCCTGATCGGCCTGCTCACTGCCCAGTTACTACTCGCTAACGGTTGCCGGGTGATCGGCGTGGATCTGGATCCGGATAAACTCGAACTGGCCCGGGAATTGGGTATTGAAGCCATTCCCGCCTCCGGCGGTGGTGGAATAGTCCAGACTGTTATTGACCTAACCGCCGGCGTGGGTGCCGACGCCGTGCTCATCACGGCTTCCAGTAAACGCCATGATATCATTGCCCAATCGGCAAAGATGAGCCGGAAGCGCGGCCGTATCGTGCTGGTGGGCGTAGTGGGTTTACATATTGACCGCTCCGATTTTTACGAAAAGGAATTGAGCTTTCAGGTCTCCTGCTCCTACGGGCCGGGCCGGTACGATCCGGAATACGAACTGGCCGGCCATGATTACCCTTTACCCTTTGTCAGGTGGACCGAAAAAAGAAATTTTGCAGCCGTTCTCCAGGCCATGGAAAGGGGAAGCCTCCGGGTAAAACCACTGATATCCGAAACCATTCCTCTGGAGGATTACGATCGGATCTACCAGAACATGGATACGACCCGGTCCATCGGTTCCGTACTGGAATATCCCGGCACGGTAAGGGTAGAACGGCGACAGGTTCGGATAACGGAGAAGGAATTCCATGCGGGAAAACCGGTGATCGGCCTGATCGGGGCCGGTGATTTTACGGTGGCGAAGGTGCTGCCCATTTTGCAAAAACTGGATGCGAATATCAAATATATCGCCAGCTCCCGGGGAATGGGCGGAACGATCAATGCCCGCAAATTTGGGATCCCCTTTTCCACAACAGATTACCGGGAGATCCTGGCCGACGCGGAGGTCAATGCCGTCATCATCACCACCCGGCACCATCAGCACGCTGGGCAGGTGACGGAAGCGTTGCGGGCCGGTAAGCACGTATTCGTCGAAAAACCGTTGGCCATCACTGCCGTTGAATTGGAAGAGATCGCAGCTGCCTATGGCCAGAATTCCGGCTCCCTGTCGGTGGGTTTCAACCGGCGGTTTGCCCCACTGGTAAGGCAGGCCCGGGCCAGACTGGGCGATACGGCGACGCAGCCCATGCAGGTATTGATCACGATGAACGCCGGAGCTATTCCCGCGGAGCACTGGACCCAGGACCCTGCGATCGGGGGCGGACGGGTTATCGGTGAGGCCTGCCATCTGATCGATCTGATCACCTATCTGACGGATAGCCAGGTAGAACGGGTGGCGATGAACGGACTGGGGCAGGCGCCGGACCGGTATTCCGATAATGTTTCCATGCTCCTGAAGTACCGCAATGGATCGAACGGGGTGATCAATTATTTTGCCAACGGGCATCGCTCCTACGCTAAAGAACGCATTGAGATCTTTTCCGGGGGAAAGGTCGTGATCATTGATAACTTCCGGAAAGCCGCTTTCTACGGAATGAAAGGTGACCGGCAACCCTGGTTCAGCAAGCAGGATAAAGGGCATTACGATCAGTTCCGGATCTTTTTGGAAAATCTCAAGGATACCGGGGAGCCAACCATCCCTTTCGATCAGATCCTGAACACTTCCCGGACAACCTTCGCCGCTTTGGATTCCCTACAAACCGGCCAATGGATCGATGTGCCCTAAAGTAACCGCAAAAGCTCAGCCGACCGTATGAATACCTTTTTTATCGCCGGGCTGCAACGCTCCGGTACCACCTTGCTTTCCGTCATGCTCAGCAAACATCCGGAGATCTGTATGGAGGAGCGTGCCGTGGCCTTTCGCCTGATCACCACGCTGCGGAATAGCTATGACCTGTTGCCCCACAATCTGGAAATAGATCCGGAGGATTTCTATCGCTGGCTGATCGAAACGGATAAAAAGCAACGACTGCGTACATTACTCGATCACGAAAAGTTTTCCCAATACGGTAGTATCCGGGAAATGATCCGGCGTTCTATTGCCCAGAAGTTGGAGTCCAACGGCAAGCGGGTCTGGGGGGATAAAACGCCCAATCTGCATATGTATCTCCCCGAAGCCCTGAGCTTTTTCCCGGATGCCAGGTTTATTCACCTCGTGCGGGACGGGCGGGCCAATGCCTTTAGTCTGGCCCGGAGATCTTACCAAAACCTGCAACTGAGTGCCCAGCAATGGGTAGATGGTAACATGGCGGGCCTGGTCAACCGGGACCTGCTCGGCCCGGAACGATATCTTCTCATCAAATACGAGGAACTGCTGCTGGAACCGGAAGCTACCCTACAGCAGGTTTGTCATTTCCTGGGGCTTCCCTTTCACGAAGCCGTCCTGGACCTGTCCAATAAAGCGATCCCCGATCAGGAAAAATATGTGAAAAAGACTTTGGACCGGTCGAAGATCCGGGCGTATCTCGATCATCTCGATGCCCTGCAGTTGCAGAAGGTTGAACGTATACAGGGACCTCTATTGCAACGACTGGGATACGAACTCCACACGAAAGGTATCCTCGAGCAGTACCGGCCTCTGAGTCTGGCCCGCCGGATCGCATTAAACCAAATGGATAATCTGCGGCGGTTATTCCGGTCCCGACAAGAGGGTATGGTCAATAAACGATACGTAAAGATCAGAACGCCTTTTCTCAATCGGGCCTATGATTTCCTGCGGATCCTGACGCAGGATCTGCTTTCCCGCCAGATTTTCAAGGCGCTGTTTTCCAGAGTTTTTTATACCGAAAAACATTATTCCAAAAGTAAACCGACCGGCACCCCGGACCGGGAGGTCAAACGCCACTAAATGGTTGCTACCCTCCGGCGGTACTACAACACCTTGCGGTATCTCAAGTGGAAACAGATCCGCTACCAGGTGTACTATAAGTTGCTGGATCATCTGCCACTGCAGCCGGATTATTCGGAGGTAACGGTCCCTATTGAGCGCTCTGCGACCGTTGAGTTGCATTTACAGGACTCCATCCCGGCGGCCGTCAGTTATCTCGGCCTGGGGCATTTCCGATTTTTAAATGTTGATCATCGTTTTGAGGAAGAGATAGACTGGAACCTGGATGTCTATGGAAAGCTCTGGACCTATAACCTCAATTACTTCGAATTTTTGGGCCAGGCGGATATGACCGATGCCGTGGGTTTTCGGCTGATCCGGGATTTTATCCGGAAAGAAGAGCTCATTAAAGATGGATTAGAGCCTTTCCCGATCTCCCTGCGGGTGGTCAACTGGATAAAGTTTCTAAGCAAATACCGCCTGCGGGATGCCGAGACCGATCGTTCTCTCTACCGGCAGATCCAGTATTTGCGGAAGCGACTGGAATTTCATCTGCTGGGTAATCATCTATTGGAAAACGCTTTTGCCCTATTGTTTGGAGGCGCTTATTTCGGTGATCCGGATTTGATCCGGGAAGGCCGAAAACTACTGACCGCCGAACTGGATGAACAGATCCTGCCCGATGGGGCACATTTTGAGCTCAGCCCGATGTACCACCAACTCATGTTGTTTCGGGTGCTGGACAGCATCAATCTGGTCGAAGCCCACCCCGCACTTTTTCAGTCGGATCTTCTTCCATTCCTGAAAGAGAAAGCCCAAAAAATGCTGGGCTGGCTGGCGCAAATGACTTTTACCGACGGGACAGTGCCCGGTTTTAACGATACGGCTCCCGGGATAGCTCCTGATACGGACGCATTATCGTGGTACGGGCAGCAATTGCAGTGTCCGGCCGGACAATCGGCTCTGGCGGAGAGCGGATACCGGAAATTCTCCCGCGATTCCTACGAATGTATAGTGGATGCAGGGCGGATCGGTCCGGATTATCTGCCCGGGCACGCCCACTGTGACACCCTGAGCTTTGTACTTCATCACCGTGGTAAACCGCTGATCGTCGATACCGGCATTTCGACTTACGAAAAAAATAAACGCAGAACCGCCGAGCGATCGACGGCCGCTCACAATACCGTCATAGTAGGGGAAACCGAACAATCCGAAGTCTGGGGTGGATTTCGGGTAGCCCGCCGGGCCGGTATCAGCTCTCTGAAAGTAAGCACCGATCAACTCACCGCCGAGCATGACGGCTTCCGGCGGATCGGTGAAACCCACCGCAGATCATTTCACTTTTCGGACCAGGTCATTACGATTGAAGATGCTACCCTTGGTAAAAAACGTGCCCGTGCCTTCCTGCATTTCCATCCGGATGTTTCGGTACAGCTGCGGGGCAATGAACTCACCTGGGCTTTTGGGAAATTGCACTTCGATAAAGCCGAAAAGGTAGTATCCACCGTATATGAATATGCAGCCGGTTTTAACCAAAGGGTAAAAGCCACGCGGATAATCATCCACTTTTCTGATCGACTGACCACAAAAATACTACTCCATTGAAAATTCTATTCCTGACCGACAACTTCCCCCCCGAAAGTAATGCACCCGCCTCCCGCACCTACGAACACTGCCGGGAATGGGTGAAAAAAGGTGCCGATATAACGGTGATCACCTGCACGCCTAATTTTCCGGAAGGGAAAGTTTTTCCGGGATATAAAAACAAGTTCTATCAGAAAGAAGAGATGGATGGCATTAGGGTGATCCGCGTCTGGACCTACATTACGCCCAATCGCGGTTTGACTCCCCGTATCCTGGATTATCTCAGCTTTTGTATATCCGGCTTTATCGCCAGTTTGTTCGTGAAAACGGATATCATCATCGCTACCTCGCCGCAGCTGTTTACGGCGGTATCGGGCTATCTGGCCTCGGTTTTTAAAGGCAAACCCTGGATCATGGAGATCCGCGATCTCTGGCCCGAATCCATTAAGGCCGTGGAGGCTATGCGGGAAAGTATCATTATCAAAATGCTGGACCGCCTGGTGTTCTTTTTGTACCGGCACGCTACCAAACTGGTCGTAGTGACCGATTCCTTCAAACGCCGGATGATCGCACTGGGTAATGATCCCGATAAGACCTTCGTGATCAAAAACGGCGTTATGCTGGACCAGTTCCAGGCCCGGGAAAAGAACCAGCGGCTAATCAATGACCTGGGTTTACAGGACAAGTTCATCGTCGCCTACATCGGTACCCACGGGATGGCCCATAAACTGGACTTCATCCTGGACGCTGCCGTTTCGGTCCACGATCCGGAGATCCATTTCCTGTTCGTCGGTACCGGAGCTATGAAGGGGCGTCTGGTGAAACAGGCCGAAGAATTGCAGCTTAAAAATGTTACCCTTTTGGACGCTGTACCCAAACAGCAGGTGGCAGATTATATTTCCATTTCCGATGTGTCACTGATCAATTTGCGGAAGAGCAAAACCTTCACTAAAGTGATCCCTTCCAAGATCTTTGAAAATGCCGCAATGGCCAAACCTATTCTTCTGGGCGTAGAGGGGGAGGCACAATCGATCATTGAATCCTACGGTGCCGGTCTCTGCTACGAGCCGGAAAACGAACTCGATTTCCTGAACAAACTGCAGCAAATGAAGCAGGACCGGACCGCCTACCGGCAATATCAGGAGGGTTGTCAGAATATGGCCCGGTCCTTCAACCGCCAGGCCCTGGCCGAAGAGATGTACGATGTGCTGGAATTCGTTTTGGCAAAACCAGTGCTCAGCCCCGAAGAAGAGAAAACCGGGGTGTAGTGTAAGTCGCCCGCTCTACCTCACCGTCTTTTAGGAAATTCGATTTCCTATGCTCTTGAGATTCTGCTTTCCGGTCTTATGCCTTATGGTCTGCACCGGCCTTTCCGCTCAGCCCACCAATGTACAAAAAGCCCTCATTTCCATTGAACGGATCTGGGATCGGGCCGAACACAATGCGTTCACCGATCTGGTCTACTTTCGGGACAAGTGGTACTGCACCTTCCGGGAAGGTACCGGACATGTCCCCGGCGTGAATGGCAGTATCCGGGTGATCGCTTCCGCGGACGGACAAAACTGGACTTCGGTTGCCCTGATCTCCGAAGCGGGGATCGACCTGCGGGATCCCAAACTCTCCGTTACTCCGGACAAGCGACTGATGCTGAATCTGGAAGCGGCGTATTACGAAGGTAGGAAGGCCCTGAAAAGAGAATCCTGGGTGGCATTTTCGGATAAAAAAGGGACCCGCTTCGGTCCCGGTGAAAATATCAAATTGCCCACCGAACTCATTTCCAACAGCGACTGGCTTTGGCGGGTGACCTGGCATAAAGGCACTGCTTATGGTGTTATGTACCAATCCAGCGCCGACGAAGACTGGCGGGCGCATTTGCTCAAAACTACCGATGGAAAGAATTTCGATCTTGTGACTACCTTCCCCATCACCGGAAAACCCAGTGAGGCTACCGTTCGCTTCGATCAGCAGGACCGGCTGATCGTGTTACTACGCCAGGATGGTGAGGATAAGATCGGTTTGATCGGCAACAGTCTGCCGCCCTACGGGGAGTGGTCCTGGAAAAAAGTTGGGCGTCAGTTGGGCGGCCCGAACTTTGTGATCCTGCCCGGTGGCCGGCTGGTTTGCACAACCCGGGATTATACCGGTCCGGAACGGACTACTGCTCTTGCTTTCGTCGGCCTCGATGGCCAGTACGAGCCTGTTTTTTCTTTTCCCAGCAATGGGGATACCAGTTATCCGGGTATGGTACTGCGGGACGGGATTCTTTACATATCGTATTATTCCGGGCATGAGGGCAAAGCCAACATTTATCTGGCCCGCGTATCGGTAGATGGTCTGGGCCTTATTGCCCCTTAAACCGCCGCATCGCCCCCGGATTCGTATAGTTGGGCTCCCGGTTCTCCATCAGGGCCTGATGGATCTCGTAGGTCACCTGTGGCCATACATCCCCCTCCAGCCAGCGGGGAGCTTCCAGTTCTTTCTCCCAGCTTTCCAGTCCGGATTGCAATTCCACCTTCATTTGCGGATTTTCGATCGTTAGGTTTTCCGTTTCCCCCAGATTCGCTTCCAGGTCGTACACCCGATAGCCGTAGTCCTCCAGTCGGATCAATTTCCATTCGGCTTTGCGGACGGCAGCCATCTTGCCTTTTCGCCAGAATAACCAATCGTGGGGAGCGCCCTGACGCTCGCCATTCAGGTAGGGTAGGAGGTCGACCCCATCGGTTTCCGTGGTATTAGGATCGATGCCGGCTGCCTGTACCGAAGTAGCAAAAATATCCAGGGCGGAGGTGAGTTGGTCAAAAGTTTGCCCGCCTTTAACCCGACGCGGCCAGGTTACGGTGAACGGTACCCGGTGCCCGCCTTCAAATTTATTGCCTTTCCAACCTTTCAGCGGGCCACTGCTGGATTGATTATTGTAAGCTCCTCCATTATCGCTCAAAAAGAAGATCAGCGTATTTTCGTAGAGCCCTTCCGATTTTAACTTGTCAATTACCTTTCCGATATTCTCATCCATCGACCAGGTCATCGCCGCCAGCTTTTGCCGGGGATGGTCGCGGTATTTTTCCAGATGTTCCTCCTTGGCGTGCATGGGCGTATGCACGGCGTTAAAAGCCAGATACATGAAAAAAGGCTTGTTCTGTTGCTGATCGATAAACTGCACGGCCCGGTCGCCCAGTACATCGGTCAGATAACCCTCAAACTGGACATGCTCCCGATTGTGAAGAATAGCCGTGGGTTTGCCTTCCTGATCCTGATTTTCGTTCGGAAAATAAGAACGGGAACCGGATAAAAAGCCGTAAAAATCGTCGAACCCGCGCACGTTCGGGTGGTAGGCGTCCCCGAGACCCAGGTGCCACTTACCGAGGGCCATCGTCCGGTAGCCCTGTTGTTGCAAATGTTTGCCGATGGTGGGCACCGAAGGACGCAGACCGTCGTCGGCCGGAATACCGTTGCACTCGTGACCGAACCGTTGCTGGTAGCGACCGGTAATCAGGCCCGCCCGGGATGGCGCGCAGACACTTGCGCTCACATGGGCGTCCGTAAAGATCACACCGTCGGCGGCCAGCTGGTCGATGCGGGGCGTTTCCAGATCCTGGCTGGCCATAAAACCAAAATCGACATAGCCGGCATCATCCGCCAGGATCACGATGATATTGGGTGGATCGGTCTGCCGGGAAGCATGAGAGCTGGTGGACCGCGAACAGCCCACCAGTCCCACCAGTATTAAGCCAATAATGATCAGCTTGGAATAAACAGAATTCTTCATGTACGACATTTGATTCGGATCACCACATTGATACCGGTAACTTGTGAAGTCCCCCGGTATGCTTTCCTGGATTCGGGCTGCCGTTGGGCATACCCACAACCGTGCTTATAGATTTGCCATAATTCCCTGAGGACGCTCTCCCTGCCATTTGCCACGGGTAAAGTCCGGGAATTTCAGGGGTGCGCTACCCAATTCGACGGATAGTTTGGAAAGTGGTACCACAACGGACCAGTCGGCTCCGTCGTACACGTCCATATCCAGGGGTAATCCACGGTTCAGACAGTCGATCAGCCGGTAAACCTGAACGAAGTCCATGCCGCCGTGACCACCGTGCTTGGCGATCTCCTGCTCCATTTTGCCCCAGATCGGGTGGCGGTATTTCTCCCGCATTTCCTTATACTCTTCCTCGTTCAGCCATTTGTGGCCGCCTTTTTCTTCCAGGGACAGGCGGGACGGATAGCCTTCGTGGTAACCTTTGGTACCGGCCAGGGCGTTGATCCGGTTGTACGGTCGCGGAGTAACTACGTCGTGTTGCACCAGGATAGTCCGGCCTTTAGCGGTTTTAATCAGCGTATTGCTCATGTCACCGTGCATGAAATCCTGGCGATTGTAGAATTCATTGTCGCTTTCTACGTTCAGGCTGTGCTCGCTCAGTGCCGCTTCCAGACTGCTCATGGAAACCATGTGGTCAAATCGATCTCCCCGTTCGATCCCCAGATACTGGGCTACCGGCCCTAAGCCGTGGGTCGGGTAGAGGTTGCCGTCCTGACGGATATGGTGACGAATGCGCCACTGGTTGTAATACCCGGTTTTGCTGAACATCTGCGAACGCAGATCGTGGATGTAGGCCGCTTCCGCGTGGGTCAGGGTACCGAATACCCCGTGCTCCACCATATTGAGGATCCAGAGCTCCTCGTCGCCGTAGCAGACGTTCTCCATCATCATGCAGTTGCGCTGGGTGGCTTCGGCGGTATCCACCAGTTGCCAGCAACCTTCCAGGGTGACGGCGGCGGGAACTTCCACCGCTACGTGTTTGCCCTGCTCCATGGCGTACACGCACATTGGTACGTGATCGTCCCAGGGTGTAGCGATGATCACCAGGTCGATATCATCCCGGCGGACCATTTCCTTCCAGGCATCCGCCGTGCCGGCGTAAACGGCCGGTTTCTGGCCGCTGTCCTTGAGGATCTCCAGGGCGTGGTCCGTCCGTTCCTTGCGGATGTCGCTGATGGCCGTGATCTTGGCTTTCGGATACAGCGCGAGTACATGTTTCAGGTGACCCGGCCCCCGGTTACCCAGTCCGATAAAGGCTACCTTTACCTGGTCGATCGGTTCCACCCGCAGGCCCATGACGCTGGTGCCCCGGGCCGGACGCGGACGCGTCAGGTCTTCCAGTTTTTGTTCAATGTCTGCTCTTGCGTAGGAATCAGCGATCGGCAGGCCCAGAAAGGCTCCGCTCAGGGCTGATAGCTTAAGGAATTTTCTTCTGTTCTGTTTATTCATAATTACTGATTTTTAGCTTGCTGTAGGTCAGAGCGAAGAATTGGAAACCGCCGTTGATCCCGTAATGTCTACGGCGGCCACGGTCCAGGTCGGATTGTGCATTTCTTCCTGCTGCCAGATCTTATCATCCATGATCTTCATCAGGGTTTGGATCGCCTGCTGAAAACCGTTTTCATCACCGGCCGTGATCTCGATATTTTCCCGACTGGAATGGAGACGGTAGTTCCCGGCCCCTAACTTACTGTCTTTCGAGAATACGATGGTATTGTTCCGATCCTTATTGATGGCCTGGAGCTCGTAACCGCCGGTCTGTTTCAGCTGCTGCTGGAGCTTTTCTATCGCACCCGGAGCGTTTTCCAGGCCCCGTAGTCCGGTGCGGTTATTGAGTACGAAATAGCCTTCTTCCAGATTCCATTTCTGGGGTGCATCCAGCCGCTCTTCCACGCGGGAACGGGCTTCCAGATAAGCGGTTTTCACATCCCCCAGTTCTTCCATTTTGAACCGGTCCAGCGGCGCCTGGGTATGGGCGTCGCTCATGATCTGTTTGATCTGGGCCGCCACTTCCGGAAACGCTTCCACGACATTATTCTCTTCGGTCGGATCGGTGGAAAGATCGTAAAGTTCCAGTTCCACTTTCCCGTTCAGGATACCGGTGCGGATGCCTTTCCATTTACCCATGCGAACGGCCTGTTGCCCGGTGTAAGAAGGGAATTCCCAATAGAGGTAATCGTGCTCTTTTTGATCCTGGCCGAGCAGGGTCGGCAGAAAGCTGATGCCGTCCGTTTTTTCCGGTGTTGACACGCCGGCTACTTCACAAAGCGTGGGAAGCACATCGTAAAAGGCCGAGATGTGCTCCGTGCTGCTACCGGGCTGAATATGCCCGGGCCAACTGGCGATCATCGGCACCCGAATGCCGCCTTCGTGCACAAATCCCTTGGTGAATCCATAACCTTCGCGGAAAGGACCGGCACTGTTGAAGAGGTCGGCGTCCACACCGCCCACGTAGGTTGGGCCATTATCACTGGAGAAGATGATCAGGGTATTTTCGTATTCACCCAGCGCTTTTAGTTTTTCGATCAGTTCACCGACCTGATAGTCCAGGTAGGCGATCATGGCCGCGTAGGTAGCCCGGGGTGTCCGGTTGGGGAAATAGCTGCTGCCGGTAAAAGGCTCTTCCGTTCCCAGTTTTTCCTGGTATTTTTCTACCCATTCCTGCGGAGCCTGCAGGGGCAAATGGGGAATAATGGATGCATAGTAGAGGAAGAAAGGAGCATCCTGGCTGTCTTCGATAAATTGCAGCGCTTCCTTTTGAATGAGGTCCGGCGCGTAATCGTTCAATTGAAAATCCGCATAGCTGGCCGGGTCGTTAGGATCGGCACCTTCCGGTAAGTCGGCGTGCAGTTCCACAAATTTATTATCCAGAAGATCGCGTTCCTCGTTTTTCCAGAGGTGCATGGGGTAGAAGGTATGCGCCTGGCGCTGGCAATTGTAACCGTAGAAAAAGTCAAAACCCTGCCGGTTGGGTACGCCTTCGGTAGTGGGCGCTCCGAGACCCCATTTACCTACGGCCCCGGTGGTATAACCTCCGGACTGCAGTAATTCGGCAACGGTGACAATGCTGTCCGGTAACGGCCGCTGGCCTTCCAGGAAGGGATTGTCAAACATGGCCTGGTAATCCCAGACCTTTCCTCTTTCACCCCATTCGTCGTTGCCGCGAACGTAGGCGTGACCGCCGTGTTGCCCGGTCATCAGGACGCAGCGGGCCGGCGCACATACCGGAGCGCCGCTGTAGTGCTGGGTAAAGATCATACCGTTGGCCGCGAGGGCATCCAGGTTCGGTGTTTCGATCAGTTCCTGACCGTATACACCCAACTCCCCGTACCCCAGATCGTCCGCCAGGATGTAAATAATATTCGGCTGGTCCGAATGGCCGGCCTGGTTCGAAGCCGCATCCGGATCTGAGGTATTACAGGAGCTTAGTAGCAGGGCCAGTGCTAATAGTTGGTTAAACGTTTTTTTCATTTTCAGTTGATTACTCTAAGTTGCGGTGCAACCCGGCAGAGCGTAAAAGAAGCGGGAAGAGAAACGGATATTACAGACAGCAGCAAGTGCCCGTCCGGTGGTATCCGCCGCATTCATACTCCCTTGTACCTGACTACGCTTTACAACCCAACTTACGTGAAATGAAATGCTCAACCTCCCGGTAAGTGGAGAGGTCGAACATTTCTGTACTATAATATATGAAACTAAAATTCATAAGCTATCCGACCAATAAGTAAATACTCCACATAAAGAGAATGGTAATAAAAACCACCAGTATCCACTCTTCCCAGTTCGCTCGCTTCCATTTGGAGTACATCTACGGTATTGGTTTCGGAATGTAACAAATCTATAGTGTTTGCGCTCCATTTCGCCCGTTTTTTTTGAGCGGCCGGAGCCCAGGGCGGGATGAGCAATGGGTATTCCCCGGGGGCGGACTATTGCTCATCCCTCATCTTGCCGGCTTTGTTGCTTACCGCCATCCCGGATTTTGTTCCAGTTGCGGGTTGAGTACGATCTGATCCGATGGGATCGGCTCCAGGTAGTAGTAGTCGGGTACACCGGGAGGAGGTCCCCAGGGAGAGACATAACCTTCTTCGGCACCGTCCTGGATCGGAAGTTTGTTTCCGTAGTCGGCGTTTTTCACCCAGCGACCGAGTTTCTCTTCGGCACCGTATTCCACCAGTTTTTTCCAGCGCTTGATGTCGAATACGCGGCCGAGACCTTCTCCGAGGAATTCGATGCCCCGTTCCCGGCGGATTTCCCAGAGTGCCGGATCTACATCGGCATCCCGCGTGGGATCTTCGATCATATTGGCCAGATCCAGCGGCGCTACGTTGCCGCGGGCCCGGAGTTTATTGACGGTCTGATCGGCGATCTCCTGGTTGAACTGCCCCAGTTCGAACATTGCTTCGGCGTAGTTCAGCAGTACTTCGCCCATCCGGAAGATAGGTTTGTCGTGGGAGTCGCGGTTTTGCAGGCGACTGATCTTGTTCGAAAATTTATAAAACGCATAGCCGCTATAAGTGACATTGTAACCGTGGCCTTCGTTGAATTTTCTAAAATGGGGAGAGGTTCGCACGATCAAACCTCTCCAGTTCATAGTTGGTAGTGTTTTGTGTTCATCGTCGGATAAGGTCGCCATCAGGTCAATGTATTCCCGGTGTTTCGGGTCGGCGTCGAATTTCCAGGTTTCCTGGTTCTTACCGTCTGTATCCACCCGGAAAGGTGGCGGCGTATTGAAATACAGCCGATAATCCCGGTTGCGGAACTCATCGTAAGGATCTTGCTCCCCGTCAAAAAGCGGGCTGGTGTGGATCGTCTGGCCGTCCAGGCACAGGTATTGATCAACCGCTTTCTTGGTCAGGTCATCGTGACCGATAGAACTGCGATTGTAATGGGACCAGCGCCCGTTCAAAATACCGAATTCGTAGGCTTTGTAAAGCAGTACACCGTCCGTGCCGGCCAGGGTCTCGCTGTTGAACACCTCATCGTAGCTGGCGTGCAGATTAGGGTGGTCAGCGATCAGCAGGGCACTGGCATCGGCGCTGGCCTGCAGGTACTGTTGCTCGCCGCCCAGGCTGTGGTACTTGCGCCAGGTGCCTTCGTAGAGCCCAAAGCGGGAGATCAACGCCCGTACCACATCCGTATTCACGGTATTCGGTCCGTTCCCTTCGGCTTTGATGTTTTCTTCGGCCCATTTCAGATCCTCAAGTACATTCTGAGCCACTTCGTCCCGCGGCGTACGGGAGCCGTAAAGGGCTTCTTCGTCCGCTTCGGTCAGTACCCGGTCTACCCAGGGCACCGCGCCGTAATTGGCGATCAGTTCCACGTATTCATAGGCCCGGAAAAAATAGCCTACCGCCCGCCAGTGGGCTTTGTCATCATCGTTCATGTCGCTGTTGTCGATATTGTCGAGCATTAGATTGACCCGACGAATGTTGGCAAAAGCGTTGTCCCAAAGTCCGGAGGAGGAAGGAACGATCTTGCGCTGCCAGAGCAGGGCGTCTCCCTGTGTACCGCTGTTATCGACCAGCAGGTCACTTCCCCGCTCCCGGTTGAGCGGGGTAAAATCCTGATAGCCGGGCAAGGTATTGTACAAACCCCAGGCGTAAGTCTCGAAATTGGCGCTTGAGGTAAAGGCTGTGCCTACCGTCAGCTGATCCTGCGGCAGTTTTTCCAGATATGCTTCATCGCAGGCAACCACGAAGAACAGCAAGCTGCCGATAAAGTATTTTATATTTTTCATTGCATTCATTTTTTAAATTAAATGGTCTCTCTTCTCTATCAACTTAGAAAGTCAGGTTTACCCCCGCGGAAAAGCTTCGCATATATGGATAGGTCGCTCCCTGGGATTTATTCTGCAATTCGGTGTTGATACCGTCCGGATAGTCATTGAAATCCAGTACGTTTTCACCCGCAACGTAGACGCGCAGCCGGTCGATGCCAATGCGGCTCAGCAACTGCTGCGGCAGGGTATAGCCCAGCGTGATGTTTTTCACCCGGAGATAAGCGCCGTCCAGCAGGTATTTAGTCTGCGTTGTGCGGTTGATGCCGTAGTTGACGCCTCCGAGAGAATAGTTCCGGGGGAAGTAGGCATTGCGGTTGTCCGGTGTCCAGTAGTCCAGTTGAGAGATGTAGACGACCTTGAATTCGTCGGTGTATGGGAAGCGCACGTTGTTGTTCTGGTAAAGATCTCTTTTGCCCACACCGTTGACCAGCACGGCCAGGTCGATATTTTTGAAAGAAAAATTCCCGAAGATCCCGTACTGATAACGGCGGTTGTTGTTTCCAATGATCACCCGGTCACCCGGATCGTCCAGGGTATTGTTACCGTCGTTGATGATCCCGTCTCCGTTCTGATCCACGTATTTGATGTCTCCCGGGTTTTGATTGCGGCCTTCCCAGGTGGGGATACCGTCGTTGAGCGTACCGCCCATCAGGTCGTCATTCAGCGTGCCTTCTACAAAATCGGCTTCCGTGTAGTAGCCGTCGGAAACGTATCCCCAGATGCTGCCGAGTTCCTGACCGACAAAGTACTGACTGAGTAGTCCGGCCGGATTATCAAACTTGGTGATGAAGCTGCGGTTATCCGACAGTGAAACGCCGATATTGTAGGAGAAAGCGCCCTTGCGGTCGTTCCAGCTCAGGCCGAGTTCCCAGCCTTTCGATTCCAGGTCGGCGGCATTTTGCGTAGGAGCGCTGGCTCCGAGCACGGCGGGTAGTTCTGCACCCGGGATCAACATCCCGATCGTTTCGCGTTTGAAGATATCCAGCGCGGTGGTCAGGCGCCCCTTGAAAAATACGGCGTCCACCCCAAAGTTCAGGGTCCGAACCCGCTCCCAGGTGAAAGAAGAACTCACCAGGCTTGGGATACCGAGCGTTACGTAGGGTACCCCGCTGGACTCATCGAGCCAACTGGCGTTCTGGATCGGCATACCCGGTACCGCCGGATACAGAGAAGGAGTATCCTGGTTGCCGATCTCACCCCAGGAAGCTCTCAGTTTCAGATCGGACAGGAAAGAAATGTTTTGCAGGATCGCTTCCCGGCCGATGTGCCAGCCGGCAGAAAATGACGGGAAGAAACCGAAACGATTGCCGTCCGGGAAACGCGAAGAACCGTCGTAGCGACCGTTGGCCTCCAGGAAGTACTTCTCCTTATAGTTGTAGTTGAACCGGCCGAAGAAACCCCGTACCGACCACTGGCCGAAGGAATCATCGCCCGTCACCGTTCCGGAGGCGCCGGAAATGGAAGGTAGATCGACATTGATCAGGTTGGTTTTTCGCACCCAGAAACCGTTGAAATCGCTGTTTTCCTGGTTGAAACCACTCAACAGGCCGAAGCTGTGGTCACCCAGTTTCAGGTCGTAGCTCGCGTACAGGTTCAGGGCATTGTAGACCGTTTTACCGTTGTAACGGCGGTAAAAAGTATTTACGGGATCAACCGCGTTCAGCGTGAAACGCTCGGGGTTGACCGTCAGTACCTGGTTGTCGCTGGTGATCTGGTCGTTGTTGCTTTTCTGGAAGGTATATTCACCGGTCAGGTTCAGGCCGGGCAGCAGGTTGTAGTTCAACTTACCGAATAAGCGGATGTTGTCCTGTAGGGTCTTCGGAGCTTCTTTCAGGTGCTCGATATTGGCCGGTGTGAAATACGGCACTTCCGTTCCGTCGTCAAATACATGATTACCAGTTGCCGGAGTATAGGCGTTGAAAGTGATGGCATTGCTGTAGCTTCCCAGCGGATCGCGCTGTACACTATTGCGGTACAGTACGTTGGTAGTAGCCGTGAGTTTGTCCGTCAGCTCGGTGGTCAGAGATGCGTTCAGGTTGTATTTGCGGTAGCTGTCGTTCCGGGTCACGATGATCCCGTCCTCATCACTGAAGCCCGCCGATACGCGGTAGGTGGTACTGGCACCGCCTCCGCTGAAATTGAAGTTGTGGATCTGCGTCACTCCGCGATCATCCAGCCAGGCTCCGATCAGGTCCGTATCCGCCAGTGGGTAGCGCAATCCGTCCTGCACGGCGTATCCTTCCGGGTAGGCACCGGGATTGTTCCGGTACTCTTCTACGTAACCTACCCAACTGGGTATGTCCTGACCGGTCCAGAAGGCATCGACGCCCCAGTCGTTCAGGGCATTTACGAAGTCATAGGTAGATGCTTTCTCCGGAATGTCCTCCGGACTGCTCGTACTGAAGGTAGAGGAGTAATTGAACTTCACCGGCTGGTTCTTACCGCCGGATTTAGTGGTGATCAGGACGACCCCGAAAGCCGCCCGGGCACCGTAGATTGACGTAGCCGCCGCATCTTTCAGTACGGTAATGGACGCTACATCCTGGGGATTGATATCCTCTACGGTAACCGGAACGTTATCCAGCAGGATCAGGGGTGATCCTCCGTTGATGGAGGTCGTACCACGAATATTGATCCCGAGGCCGGATGGGCCGGGCTGACCGGAATTATTGGTGATCTGAAGACCGGGAACCGTCCCCTGCAGGGCCTCCATGGAGTTGGTCACGGGGCGATTGGCCAGTACGTCCGTCATTTCCACGGAAGAGGCCGCACCGGTCACGTGGGCTTTCTTTTTACTGCCGAAACCGACCACCACCACCTCTTCGAGGTTGGCGGCATCGAAGGCCATGACCAGGTCGATGGTGGATTGGTTACCGACTTCAACTTCCTGGGCCTGGTAACCGGTATAAGTGAAGATCAGAACGGAGGCATCGCCGTCGACCGTCAAATTGTATTTTCCGTCGATATCGGTAACCGTTCCATTAGCGGTTCCCTTTTCCACGATGTTAACCCCGATGAGGGGTATGCCTTCGGAAGTAACGATACCCGCTACCTCGCGTTGGGCAAAAAGATTTCCCATAAGTACCAATTGCAGGAAACCCAGTAACAGGTATCTGCCGGTTTTTCTTACGTAATGCTTTTCCATAAGTAATGCTTTAGTGAGTTAGGCGAACCGGATAAGATGGAGCCCGGTTGCTGTGTTCCCCAAAGTTGCCGGCAAAGAGGGGGGAGTGGATGGTAAAAATTGGTCAAAAAGACCGGGTAAATTCGTCAGCAGACCGCTGAGAAATGAGGATTAGGATGGAAATACGTTCGTAAGTATTTGTAATTTAATTGATTGTGAATAGTTTCGATTTTTTCAACAGAGTAGTTTTTTTCATCTCCGAAATGAATTATCTGCCTTCTACATCAACTATTCTTCTTTACATAAGTGGAAGGGCTTACTTTAAATTGCTGCTTGAAACACTTGCCGAAATAATTGACGTCGGAAAAGCCCACTTTGAAAGCCACCTGGGTAACATTGAGCTCGGAATCGGTGAGTAACTGAGCAGCCTGTTTCAGCCGGATAGACCGAATAAATGAATTGATGGATTCTCCGGTATAGCTTTTCACTTTGCGGTAGAGCGTGGAATGGCTCATAGCCATGGCTCCCGCCAGGTTTTCGGCCGTGAGATCGTCCGCTTCTGTTTTTTCTTCGATAATCGCAATGAGTTCCTCCAGGAAAATGAGTTCTTCGGAAGGGATATCGATCTTTTTGGGGCCGAGGGTGATCCGGTCCGCGTAGTACTCCCGCAGGGCGGTGCGGGATCTCAACAGACTCTGCGCCTGGGCACGCAGTACTTGGGCATTAAACGGTTTGGTGATATACGCATCCGCTCCGGAGCTTAGTCCGTCGACCTGATATACGTTTGAGGTCCGGGCGGTAAGCAGGATCAGCGGGATATGAAACAGGTCCGGATCTTCCTTTACCTTTCCGCAAAAAGTGATCCCGTCCATTCGATCCATCATGATGTCGCTGACGATTAGGTCAGGCTGGTAATTTTTCAGGATCTCCAAGCCGCTTTCTCCGTTGTCCGCTTCTTCAATCTGAAAATCTTTCCGGAAAATAGTATGAATAAACCGCCGGATCTCCGGATTATCCTCTACGATGAGTAATTTCTGACGGGTCGAAGTATCGGCATTTCCATTAGACAGAACAGCCGGCGTGGCCGGGCTCTGGTATTCCGTGATGCCCTCGATATGCGGTTTGTTCTCAATGACCTGATCGGCACGGAGGTGACTGCGGCCCAGGGGAAGGCAGATGGAAAATGTGCTGCCCGCACCGGGTTGACTGTCCACTTCGATCTTGCCCCGATGCAGCTCCACGATGTTTTTGACCATCGACAGGCCGATACCGGTACCGATGATCTGGGAAGATTCCGTACGGGCGATCTGGTAAAATCGATTGAAAATATTATCCAGTTCCTCGGCCGAGATCCCCTGGCCGGTATCGCTCACCTCGATCCGGCAGCTTTGCTCCTTTTCTTTCACGGTGATCCGGATCCGGTCTCCGGCCTGGCTGTATTTAAACGCATTGGATAGCAGATTGCCGAGTACGATCTCCATCTTCTCGCGGTCAAAATAAAGCGGCAATGTGGGCGGACCGGCCCATTCGTAGGTGATCTGCTTTTTTCTGGCCAGTTCCTGAAAGGAAAGGAAGAGTTCGCGGACAAAGGGAATCAGGTCTTCTTCGGTCGCTTCCAGTTTAAAATGTCCGGTTTCCGCTTTCCGGAAATCCAGCAGGCGGTTCACCAGATTGAATAAGCGACCTGCATTGTGATGAATGATGTGGTGGTAATTCTTCTGATCCGCTTCCGGGATGTCCTCATTGGTAAGTAACTCCTCCACCGGTCCTTTGATCAGGGTAAGCGGCGTGCGCAGTTCGTGGGTGATGTTGTTGAAAAAGCGGGTTTTCATCTCGGCTACTTCCTGGTCTTTCTCCAGCTTTACTTCGGCGATCTTGAGGTTGTTGCGCAGATTACTCTGTACGATCACATTGCGCCGGAAGAGTACCATCAGCAGGATAAATACCAGCCCATAAGCCAGATAGGCCCAAACCGTCTTGTACCAGTAGGGTAGCACCGTGATCTTGAGTTCCTTGACGTTCGGGGCCCAGATCCCATCCCCGTTACTGGCCATGATCTGTAGCGTATAATCTCCCCGCTGTAGATTGGAGTAGTTGATAGTAGCCTGCATACTCGGTACGTCGATCCATTCGTTCAGGTGACCCTGCAGGCGGTAACGGAGGCGGTTTTTTGCGGGAGCGGCGTGGTGCATGGCCAGCAGGTCGAGTGTCAGGTCATTTTCCTTTTCCTTGATGGTCAGGTGATGCATTTGATTAAGCGCATTCGGGAGCAGCACCCGCCCGTTTATTGCTTCGCCAACGGTGATGTAATCGTTGAGGATCTTCAATCGGGAAATAACGATATCCGGATAATTCTTTTCCGCCTGTACGGCTTCCGGTGAGAAGAAGTTTAGGCCGTATGGGCCTCCGAAATAAAGCCTCCCGTATCGATCCTTGAAGGTTGAATTAACGATAAACAGATTACTCTGCAAGCCGTCCTGCTTGTCGTAATGAATAAAAGTCCCGGTCTTTGGATCAAAGCGACTTAGTCCGGTACCCCCCAGCCAAAGATGCCCGGCACTATCCTTTTGTAGGGTATGAATGGTATTGTCAACCAGGCCCTCCTGGGTGGTATAGAGCTGGTAATGAATGCTGTCATTGGGCAAAAAGGTCATTTTGTTGAGTCCTCCGCCAATGGTGCCTACCCACAGGGTCTGTGGATCGGTCTTTACCATCGGATTCGTATGGTTCAGACTGAGGCTATTGGGGTCGCCGGGTTTGGACTGGAAAAAGGTAGTGCGGTAATTCCGTTGCTGGTCCAGCCGGATCTGCAGTAGGCCGTGGGTCGTGGTGCCCACCCAGATCGTATTTTCATAGGGATCCTTATACATGTTGCTGATCACCAGCCGGGGAATAGTGGAGAGGTGATCAAACTCATAGCGCCCGCTGTTACCCCCGTTCTTTAGGATAGATAGCCCGCTGTAAGTGGTGCCGATCCACAGTCGGCCGAAGTCATCTTCCAGGATATTATTGATGTTCTGATAGCTAAAATTGGAGTTGGAGCGGTTGATCGGAATAAACATCAACTTATCCGGCTGCCGGATATTTTTGACCTCGTAAAGAGGCCCTAGTCCGGTACCCATCCACATGCTGCCGTTCCGGTCTTTGTAAAGACAGGTGATGCCTCCGTAGTCCGTTCCATCGGGGTATCCGGGAAGTGTCGGGTAATTATAGACGGCATTGGAGAACGTATCGATCACCGACAGCCCGTTGCGGGTGCCGATCCAGAGAAATTTATCGCGGTAAACGGACAGGATGATGTTGTCAATAATCGCCCGCTCATCGGTATTGGAGCGACTGATCTGGTAGAAGGGCTTTTGATCCAGTGGCGTCCAGAATACGCCTACCTGGGTGCCGATCCATAGTACATTATACTTGTCGATCAGCAGATTGGAGATCTGGTTGTTGGAAAGGTCTTCCTCCGATTTCGAAGTTCCCGGAAAATGCCGGTACTTCAAGGTATCACCCTGGGGCTCGATCTGAATAAGGCCATCGCGGGCCGTAGCGATCCAGAAGCGCCCCTGCTTATCCTGCCGGATCTCCTGGGCGGCGCTATTCAGGCCGGACACCAGATCGTCCAGATTACAAAAAGGCTGCAGGGAAAGGGCTGGTTCGTCCAGATCCAGTCGGAAGATCGAGTTGTTTTCCCGCATCCAGATCTGATCGCCGTCGATATTCAGCAGGTTTAGGGAAGTCGGCCGGCTAAATTTTTTTCTGAGTTCCAACTGTTCCTCCCGAAGTTCGTAACAGTATACTTCGCCGCTATTGGTCTGGACCCAGAATCTGTTCCTCTGATCCACCCGCAATCTGTTGACCGAGGGAGTTCCGGTTTCAGGAAAAGAAATAGGGATCAGCTGCGGCTCGTGGGGCCGGTCGGGCCGGGGAACTAGCCGGTAAAGATGCTGATCGTTGGCCATCGCATACACCTGACCGGCGGTGTCTTTGGCGATCAGGTAGGTTCTCAGGTTGCCCTCACCAAGGGGGCTTTTGAGGTTGAGATTGATGAAACGATCGCCTAGTGCATCGTACCAGGACAATTTTCCAACCCCGGAAATGATCCAGAGACGCCGGTCGTTCCCCAGCAAAAGTTGATTGATCCGATTATCTGGTAGGCTGTAGGTATCCCGGATATCCCAGCGGAAGGTTTGCATGTTGCGGCCGTCGTAGCGGTTGAGGCCGTTGTTGGTGGCAATCCAGATGTAACCGTCTTCGTCCTGCACGAGGTCGTGGGCCGTGCGGTGGGCCAGTCCGTCATTAACGGTGATGCTGTGAAAGATGGTACTGCGGTAATATTCCGCCTGTCCGAATATCTCGGAATATCCGGCGGTAAGCAGTACCCAGAACCCTAATACGAATAACCTCATGCTCTTGTTTCATCTCTTCTAACTACGAAATTATCAAAGTTTGCGATGAAACAAGAGCATCGTTTGGTCTAAAGTGAGAAATTGACGGTAGGAAAAGGGGCGAGGGATGCAGGAAAAATGCCTTATTCTTTTATCGCATAAGATTCCAGGCCGATCATCAGAATAGCCAGGGCTTTTTCCCGCTCGCCTACTTCGAGCACCCGTTTGGCCAGGGTATGCCATTGTTCCTCGGGCGCTTTGGTCTCGATCAGGGCCCGGACTACCTCTTCTTTTTTGATGGTTTCCAATTCCCCGGCATCGGGAAAAGCTTTGAGATTCCCCAACCGCCCCAGGTCATTACCGCTCAGTACGGAACTGTAGCGAATAGGATCGGGCAGCTTATCCACCCCAATGCCAAGACTCTGTCCGGGTTTGACGATCTCGAACAGGGAGTCTCCGTTGGCGCGGCTGTACCAGTTGTTTCCCATGCGGGCCACCGCGTCCAGCTTTACCGGATCCACAGTGCCCTCATCAATCAAAATTTGTTCGGAATAGTGAGCCAGGATGACCTCACAGACCACCAGATTCCCGGCTCCTCCGGTTTCACCCAATGGCAGGACCTGGTTGACCTTACATTCGAACGCAACGGGCGATTCCGCTACCCGGGGCGGCTGCACCCGTTCGGAAGGGATAGGTGTAAGCCCGGCCTTTTCGTATTCGTTTACGCCGCGGTCGTATTCGGTACTGGTCAGGGACATTTGCTCCACCAGATCGTGATTAACGATATTGATCACCACTTCCGGTTTTTCCAGTACGTTCTCCAGCGTATCCTTGGTGGTGTTATCGCGCATGCGCCGGGAAACGGAAAAGATCAGGATCGGCGGCCGGTAACTGAATACGTTGAAGAAGCTGTACGGACTGAGGTTGACCGCGCCCGACTGGCTGATACTGGATACCAGCGCGATCGGGCGCGGAGCGACCGCACCGGTTAGTAGCCGGCTAAGGGCTACCTGATTATATGTCTTCGGATCAATGCTAATCATGTGGTGGTTACTTGGTGTTCTTTGTGTATTGCGGGATGGTCTGTTACAAGGTTCCCCGAAGTTCCTGTTCTCTTTCCAGTGCTTCGAACAGCGCTTTGAAATTCCCTTTTCCGAAGGATTTTGCGCCTTTCCGCTGAATGATCTCGAAGAACATGGTCGGGCGGGCCTGCACGGTTTTGGTAAATATCTGCAGCAGGTAACCTTCATCGTCCCGGTCTACTAAAATGCCCAGATCCCGCAAAGGTTCAATATCCTCTTCGATTTTTCCCACCCGGTCCAGCAGGGTATCGTAGTAGTTATCGGGTACCCGTAAAAACTCGATACCCCGATCGCGCAGTTCGGTGACGGTAGCGATAATGTCGTCCGTGGCCACGGCAATATGCTGCACGCCTTCACCTTCGTAAAAGTCGAGGTATTCTTCTACCTGTGACTTTTTGATACCCGGCGCCGGTTCGTTGATGGGAAACTTGATCCGGCCGTTGCCGCTACTCATTACCTTACTCATGAGGGCGGTGTATTTAGTGGAAATATCCTTATCGTCAAAAGAAATGATCTGGTTGAATCCCATGACCTTTTCGTAAAAATCAACCCAATAATTCATTCGTCCGAGACCAACGTTACCCACCATGTGGTCGACGTATTTCAGGCCTACCGGCGCGGGAGAGTAGTGCGTTTCCCAGGAGCGAAAACCCGGGAGAAATACACCCTCGTAGTTTTTTCGTTCGACGAAGATGTGGACCACTTCACCGTAGGTGTAGATGCCCGAGCGGATCACCCGACCGTGCTCATCTCCTTCTTCCTGCGGGCTGAAATAGGATCTCGCCCCCCGTTCCATGGCCGTTTCGTAGGCATAGGTGGCATCGTCTACCCACAGGGCGACGACTTTCACTCCATCGCCGTGGCGATCGATATGCTGTCCGATCTTGGTGCCGCTTTTCAGCGGTGAGGTCAGTACGAGGCGGATTTTGTCCTGCACTACCACGTAGGATTCCCGGTCCTTCAGTCCGGTTTCCAGCCCGGCATAGGCCAATGATTGGAAGCCCATGGCCGATTTGTAAAAATGAGCGGCCTGCTTGGCGTTACTTACATACAACTCGATGTAATCGGTGCCGTTGATCGGCATAAAATCTTTTGCTTGCCCGGGTGCTTTGGGCGCAGATTTGGTTATGGCTGACATGTTGGTTGTTTTATGGTGGTTGTTGGGATTCCTCCTGCTTGAGTGGAACCTGATCCACTCGATTTCAAGGGTATTAATGTCCGATTGTGGAAATATGCTCATCTTCCAGCCAGGAACGGTAGTATTTCCCATCGTCCAGTTCCATAGCGGCTTCGGTCAGCATGAGGGGCGCGAAGGTGTCGATCATCACGGCCAGTTCTTCCGTTTTTTTCTGACCGATACTTCGTTCGTAGGCTCCGGGATGCGGTCCGTGCGGGATGCCGCCCGGGTGCAGGGTGATGTGACCGCGATCAATATTGTTGCGGCTCATAAAATCTCCATCTACATAGTAGAGCATTTCGTCTGAATCGATATTGGAATGGTGGTAAGGAGCCGGAATGGCCTTGGGATGATAATCATAGAGTCGCGGACAGAAAGAACAAACAACGAATGCTTTAGTCTCAAACGTTTGGTGCACCGGTGGCGGCTGGTGGATCAGTCCGGTGATCGGTTCGAAATTGTGAATGGAAAAACCGTAGGGATAGTTAAAGCCGTCCCAACCGACCACGTCGAAGGGGTGGGAGGCATACACCAGATCGTGCAGAACGCCCTGTTTTTTGACCTTGATCAGGAATTCCCCCTCTTCGTCAAAAGTTTCCAGCACATCCGGCAGGATGTAATCCCTTTCGGAA
Organism: Flavilitoribacter nigricans DSM 23189 = NBRC 102662; assembly: GCF_002646595.1. Classification (GTDB taxonomy): domain Bacteria; phylum Bacteroidota; class Bacteroidia; order Chitinophagales; family Saprospiraceae; genus Flavilitoribacter; species Flavilitoribacter nigricans. The sequence continues at coordinate 339,917 of NZ_PDUD01000001.1, read as the reverse complement.
AACGGTGCGTGCTCGGAAAGCTGTCCGAACCAGTTGCGGTAGCGTTTTGGCGTATAAATGGGATGGAAAGACTCCGCGTAGAGGATCCGGTTATCCGACGTATCAAATTCGATCTGGTAGATCATACCCCGCGGTATGACGAGATAATCCCCGTATTCAAATGGAATATTGCCCAGCATAGTACGGAGTTGCCCGGTTCCCCGGTGGATGAACAGTAACTCGTCCGCATCCGCATTCTTGTAGAAATAGCTATCCATAGAGGTTTCGGGAGCTGCCAGACCGATATGGATGTCCTTATTGACCAACAGACTGGTACGACTATCCAGGAAATCAGCCTGGGGAGGCACTTGGAAACCTTTCATTAGCCGGGGTTTAATGTTCTTCTCAACGGCAATCTTCGGACTGAGGTCACGGCTTCCGGCAACTTCCCGGATCATAGTGGGACGCCGCAAATGGTACATCAGGGAAGACATCCCGTCAAAACCGATGGTGCCGAAGAGTTGCTCGTAGTACAATCCACCTTCCGGCTTTTCAAAAATGGTGTGACGTTTGGGCGGTATGTTCCCCATTTTGTGATAGATCGGCATACGCTTTGGTTTTAATTGCTAAGGCAATAGTTGCCTAGGCAAATATAATAAATGTATCAATACCGTGCAATCGGTCGCTATCTATTTCAACAAAATGACGCCTTATTCCTGTTCACTGAAATTTTGGAAAATTCGGTTGATAATCCGCAGAAAGGTTTGATAATCAGAATCGTCGAGCCCCTGCCATCCCTTTTCACGGGATGCGAGGATGGCGGGCAGGGCCCGCTCCACGGTTTTTTTACCGGTATCGGTGAGATAGATGTGATGGCGACGCCGGTCTTCGGCGTGGGGCAAACGGCGGGTAAGTCCCTTTTTACAAAGCAGATCAATGATCCGGGAAACGGTTGGAGCATTTTTAAAACTGGAATCTCCCAGCTCGCTTTGGGACTGACCGTCGTTTTCGTACAGACCGGATAGAATGATCCATTGCTCGGGGGTGATATCCACACCCTGTTCTTTGAGCCGCCGGCCCATATCCAGTCTTACCTGGCGCAGGGTGCGGTCCAGGTAGGCTCCGAAATTCTTGGTTCCCTGTTCATCAAGCATACGGCAATAATAAGCAAAGAAAATGGAATAGCCCGATGGACGGCTACCGTCGTTTCATCCACCAGTTATTATTGGTGGGTTCGGACAGCGGCAGACTCTGCTTCTGCCGTTCAAAAAGATGGAATGCCAGTTTGGCGGCTACTTCAGCTTCGGCCGCTTCCGCTTCCCGGATCGCTTCCGGGCGGAAATACTTTTTAACGAAGTGGGTATCAAAGTCACCCGATACAAAAGCCGGATGCTCAAAAACAAACCGTCCGAAGGGGAGGGTAGTGGCTACTCCTTCGATCCGGTAGTGTTCGATCGCTTCCAGCATCTTACCGATTGCGGCCTGGCGGTCCGCACCGTAGGTGATCAGTTTGGCGATCATCGGATCGTAGTAAATGGGAATATCCATACCGGCTTCGTAGCCATCGTCCACGCGGATGCCCGTTCCCCGGGGCGTTTCGTAGTGCTGTAATTTCCCGATGTCCGGCAGAAAATCATTGGCCGGATCTTCGGCGTATACCCGCAACTCTAGAGCGTGGCCCTGAATATTGAGATCTTCCTGACCGAAGGACAAAGCTTCCCCGCGCGCAATACGGATCTGCCATTCCACCAAATCCAGCCCGGTGATCAGTTCGGTAACGGGATGTTCCACCTGCAGGCGGGTATTCATTTCCAAAAAGTAGTAATTCCGGTTCTCGTCGAGCAGAAATTCTACCGTACCCGCCCCGAGGTAATCACAGGCCTGGGCAACCTTAACGGCGTCTGCCCCCATTTTGGCCCGGATCTCCGGAGTAAGGACGGAGGAGGGCGCTTCTTCCACCACTTTCTGGTGACGGCGCTGGACGCTGCATTCGCGTTCGAAGAGATGAACGGTATTACCGTGACTGTCGGCCAGCACCTGGATCTCGATATGACGCGGTGAGGCGACGTATTTTTCAATAAAGACCGACCCGTCCCCGAAGGCGGATTCGGCTTCGCTAATGGCGCGCTGCATTTGTTCGGCCAGTTCCTCTTTTCGCTCTACGATCCGCATGCCTTTTCCACCGCCGCCGGCTGATGCTTTGATCAGGATCGGGAATCCGATCTCTTCCGCTACCGCGATCGCCTTATCTACCTCGGTAACCGCTTCGTCAATACCCGGTACCATCGGAATGTCGTAGGCTTTAACGGCATCTTTGGCGGCAAGCTTGCTACCCATCACTTCAATAGCGTGGGGTTTAGGACCGATAAAGGTGATACCGGCTTTTTCTACCGCTGCGGAAAAGGACGCATTTTCACTCAGAAAACCATAACCGGGATGGATACCGTCCACACCCAGTTCTTTGGCAGCCTGGATGATGGCATCCGCGCGCAGGTAGGATTGATTGGAAGGTGGCGGGCCGATGAGAACGGCTTCGTCGGCAAATCTGACGTGGGGAGCATGGCGGTCGGCTTCGGAAAAAATGGCCACAGTCTGTATACCCATCCGGCGGGCCGTACGCATGATGCGTAAGGCAATTTCGCCGCGATTGGCTACGAGGATCTTTTGCATAATTTGGTAGTTAGCTGGTTGGGAATGCAGGGCGCTGGGGTGTAGGGCTTTACAAATTCGGAGGAATGGAGAAGATCATGGGATCTGTTTCCATTCCTCCTGACTATAACCGGTGGAAGGTCAGCGCATTAATTGCATTGACCTTCACTTTATCTTTAAATGTTTATTTCAACTTCTGCACGGCTTCGCCGATACGTCTGATGGCTTCGCGCAGTTGGTCTTCACTGGCGGCGTAAGACAGGCGGAAGCAGTTATCCGCTCCAAAAGCCGAGCCGCTCACTACAGCAACGTAGGCCGTATTGAGGATGTATTCGGCAAATTCGTCGGCATTGTTGATGGTTACTTCCCCGTCGGATTTTCCGAAATATTCACTGATGTCGGGGAAGATATAGAAGGCCCCTTCCGGCTTGTTGACCTTGAAACCGGGGATCTCGTTCAGCAGATCGATCACCAGGTCCCGGCGCGTCAGGAAAGCATTGCGCATATCCGTAGAAGGCGTCATATCGCCCAGCAGCGCTTCGGCGGCGGCCCGCTGACCGAAGGAGTTGGCACCGGAAGTAACCTGTCCCTGGATCTTGGTGCAGGCTTCGGCGATCCAGGCCGGACCACCCATATAACCCAAACGCCAGCCGGTCATGGCAAAACCTTTGGCAAAGCCATTCACCGTAATGGTGCGATCGGCTACGGATGGGATCGTACCGATGCTGGTGTGCTGGTCGGTAAAGTTGATGTATTCGTAAATTTCATCGGAAACGATGAAAATATTCTCTTGCTTGCTGAGCACATCGGCGATCGCTTCCAGTTCCGAACGCAGAAATACCGATCCGGTCGGATTGCAGGGAGAGGAGAAGATCACCATTTTGGTTTTATCCGTCATGGCTTCGGCAACCTGCTCGGCGCTTACTTTGTAGTCCTGCTCGATTCCGGCTTTGACCAGTACGGGTACACCGCCGGCCAGTTCCACGATTGCGGAATAAGACACCCAATAGGGAGCCAGTATGATCACTTCATCCCCTTCGTCCAGTAGTGCCAGGCATAGGTTGGCAATGGTCTGCTTGGCGCCATTGGACACCACGATCTGATCCGGTTTGAATTCCAGGCCGTTGTCCCTTTTGAATTTGGTGCAGATGGCCTGGCGAAGTTCCATCAGCCCCGGTACCGGAGTGTATTTGGTATAACCTTCATCCAATGCCTTTTTGGCTGCTTCCTTAATATGATCCGGGGTGTCGAAATCGGGTTCCCCGATACTGAGACTGATTACATCGTGACCCTGGGCTTTCAGGTTTCTGGCCAATTGGGTCATTCTGAGCGTGGCGGATTCCTCCATTCTCATTACACGCTGCGACAATGGGTATGTACTTACCGCTGACATGGAATTAAAGGTTTAATTGTTTGTAGGAAAGCTTTAAATAGCTTCATGAATATTTCGGCAGCAAAAGTAGGTTATTTGCGGGTAACTCGATGCCTTTTTGGAGAAATTTGAACGACCTGTTGAATTCTTTAGAAAAAGGTTTCTCTTTGTTAAAAAATTAACGATTCGTGATAAATTACATTGTCTTTGCACGAGACTGATCGGGTACAAAATACACCCTCCTGCAGGACTCCGCCGGTTTTCCTTCTACTTTAAAATATTATATTTGCCGACTAGCCGATCGACACGAGATCCGGCGCTCCTATCCAAACCTGGACCATTAAAACCATTACATGAAAGATAAGATAGAAACGCTCCGCGAGAAAAAGACCGAGGCCAAACTGGGGGGCGGTCAGACGCGGGTCGACACCCAACATAAGAAAGGGAAACTCACAGCCCGCGAACGTATCCACTTCCTGCTGGACCGGGGCTCTTTCGAGGAGATCGGCATGTTGGTGACGCACCGTACGACCGATTTTGGCATGGATAAGCAGGTCATCCTCGGCGACGGGGTGATCACCGGATACGGGACCATCAACGGTCGCCTGGTCTACGTATTTTCCCAGGATTTTACTGTTTTTGGAGGTTCCTTATCCGAAACCCACGCCGAGAAGATCTGTAAGATCATGGAACTGGCCATGCAGAATGGCGCTCCGCTGATCGGTCTGAATGACTCCGGTGGCGCGCGTATTCAGGAAGGTGTGCGGTCTTTGGGTGGTTATGCCGATATTTTCTACCGCAACGTACGGGCTTCCGGCGTGATTCCGCAAATATCCCTCATCATGGGCCCTTGTGCGGGGGGAGCCGTTTATTCTCCAGCCATCACGGATTTCACCATTATGGTAGAGGATACCTCCTATATGTTCGTAACCGGTCCGAACGTAGTGAAAACGGTGACCAACGAAACGGTTACGGCCGAAGAGCTGGGCGGTGCCATGACCCATGCCGTGAAATCCGGGGTAACCCACCTCACCGCGGCGAACGATCTCCAGGCGATCAATAAGGTCAAACGACTGATCAGTTATCTACCCCAGAACTGCGAAGAGAAAGCGGAAAAACTAAGCGTTGAGATCGAAGATGAACTCCGGCCGGAACTGGACAATATCGTACCGGAAGACAGTCACCTACCGTACGACATGCGGGAAGTGGTGAACGGGATCGTCGATGCGGATTCCTTCCTCGAGATCCATAAGGATTTTGCCGAGAACATCATCGTGGGCTTTGCCCGACTGGGAGGACGCAGCATCGGTATCGTCGGCAACCAGCCAATGAGCCTGGCCGGGGTACTGGACGTGGACAGTTCGCGTAAAGGAGCCCGTTTCGTGCGCTTCTGCGATTGTTTCAATATTCCGCTGCTGGTATTAGTAGATGTGCCGGGTTTCCTGCCGGGCACCGATCAGGAGTGGAACGGTATTATCACCAACGGTGCAAAATTGCTGTATGCCTTCAGTGAAGCTACGGTGCCGAGGGTCAGTCTGATCACCCGTAAGGCCTATGGAGGCGCCTATGACGTGATGAACTCCAAACACATCGGTGCGGATATGAACTACGCCTGGCCAATTGCCGAAATTGCAGTGATGGGAGCCAAGGGCGCTTCGGAGATCATCTTCCGCAAAGAGATCCAGGAGGCTGAAGATCCGGAGGCCGTGCTCCGGGATAAAGAGCAGGAATACAAGGAAAAGTTCGCACATCCCTACCGGGCGGCGGCCCGCGGATTCATCGATGAGGTCATTCTGCCTTCCGAGACCCGGCGCAAACTGCTCCGGGCCTTTACCATGCTGGAGAACAAAGTGGCCAGCTTGCCGAAGAAAAAACACGGCAACATTCCGCTCTAGGTCAATCTGGTCAGGAAAAATATAATTTTTGGCTATAAGAAAAAGAAATTAGGGAAATTCTCGTTGTTAATGCAGGCTGTCCGTACGGCGATGTCCGTACGCTTGCCGGTAAGCGCCCCGTAATTAATTCCTATTCACACACTAACTATCTATCACATGAGATCCCCCTATTTTCTTTTCTTCGTTTGCCTGTTTTTTTCCCTGAACCTGAACGCTCAGAACCCACGGGCTAAATCTGCGGCGGGAATGACCCTGGGATTGAGTGCTCCCGACCAGATCGAGAATTTTATGTACATCGTACCGGGGGTGGGCAGCAGTGCCCGCGACCTGCTGGAACAACAGAGTCTGAAGCCCTACATGATGCCCGTGCGCAAAACGGGGTTTCGGGGTAATGATCTGGCCTATGCGGCGGCGTATTGTCTGGAGTATTACGTCAATCTGGGGCGCAACTACAAGATCAACTTAAGCCCGGACTTCATCAACTTGAGCCTGGCCGGCAGTGGAAAAGCCAACAACTCCAAAGAGGTACTGGGTTTTCTGGCCGAACAGGGGACCGTAAATGCGGCCATCGTTCCTTACGATGCCGGGGAACTGACGGGCGCGGTGTTTTCCACCCAGAAGTTCGATGTGGTCAATTACCTGCACGTTTTTTCCAATCTGACCCGGGATCGCCAGCGTGTTTTTGAGGCCAAAAAGGCCCTGATGAAAGGCAATCCGATATTGGTAGAATTCGCTACGGACGGCAAACTGAAAGGCCAGGTCAGTACCCGCCACCTGGAAAAGGTGGGCAATGGTACGGCTACTGATTACCTCATCGTAGTGGGGTACAACGAAAACGAAGAAGCATTTGAGCTGATGAGTACCTGGGGTACGGCCTGGGGCATCAACGGCTACATCTGGATCAAATACGACGATTTTGGCAAACTGGCCACCAACGGCTACGTATTGATCCCCAATGAGACTTATCCATGAAAAGGATCGGACTTTTATCCGATAACCACAGCTATATAGATGATCATATTCTCGGATATTTTGCCGAATGCGACGAGATCTGGCACGCCGGCGATATCGGAGATCCGGAAGTGACGGACCGTCTGGCGGACCTCAAACCATTGCGGGCCGTTTACGGTAATATCGATGATGCACGTTTGCGTCGGCAATTTCCGCTGGATCAGCATTTTGTCTGCGAAGGCCTAGATGTCTGGATCACCCACATCGGCGGCTATCCGGGAAACTACCAAAAAAGAGTTCGGGAGGGGATGCAGCTCAACCCTCCCGGACTTTTTATATCCGGGCACTCTCATATCCTGAAGGTGATGCCCGATCCGAAATACCAGTTGCTGCACATTAATCCCGGAGCTTGCGGGCACCACGGTTTCCACCAGATCCGCACCCTGGTCCGCTTTTCGGTCGCCAATGGGGTCGTGTCCGATCTACAGGTAGTTGAGTTGGGAAAAAGAGGCCGGAAGTAAATTCCGGGTAACCTGCTCCCGATCCAACAAATCAATGACTATATTTGGTCTCCATGATACTTTAGATCGATGACACCTGATAATACCCAAAAACAACTGGAAGCGCTGCGGGAGGAAAATCGGCGCCTCCGACAGTCGATTGAGGAAGGCGGACAGGATAGCCTGCTCCAGAGCGGAAAAGCTTTTTTCCGGAAACTGGCTATGAATGCCTCCAGCCTGGCGGCTGGCAAAGGCCTCAAGCGCAGCCTGGCCCGACTTTACAACGAATTGCCCCATAATGTCAGCAAGGACACGATGGCGGATGTTTCTTCCCACGTCATCTGGCGAGTTACCCGGATCGGCATCTTTGCCATCAGCGCCGCCATTATTCCCATACTCGTCCTGATGGTACAAACGGTCATTCTGAGCACCCAGAATGAAAAGCTGGATTACCAGAATCAACTGATCCAGAATCAAAACCTGCGGCTCGATCAGCAGGTCCAGCTCGACGAAAGCCACCGCCGGAGTTCCTTCATCTTCCTCATGAGTAACATCATGGACAAGATCGACGAGGAACTGAAAAACGCACCGGACGGCTCCCGGCAACTCAGCGATGAACTGATCGGTCGTATCGCCGCCCTCAGTCAGGCATTATTACCCTACCGCTATTTGGAAAACGATGAACTCACCGCCGGACCGCTGAGTCCGGAAAGGGGGCAGTTATTGTTCGCTCTCGTCAATAGCCTTTTGGATGAAGCTACCTACGATAAGATCTTTGAGAAGTCTAATTTCAGTTATGCCGATCTGAAGCAGGCCAATTTCGCCGAGGCCTACCTCCGCAATGTCAACCTGGAGCATGCTCATTTTCCGGATGCGGTATTCCGCGATGCGGATCTGGAATTTGCCATACTCAACATGGCGGATCTGTCGGATACGCACCTGGAAAACGTCAACCTGCAGGGTGCACAGTTGCGGGAAGTAAAACTTCGCTCTTCCGAACTGGTCAATGTCGACTTTGCCAACGCCAATCTGCAGGGCGTGGATCTTAGTCAGTCCAGGATCAGTGGCTCTTTCACCAATTGCCGTCTGGACGGGGTGGTGCTGGAGGGGGCGGAGATCGAATTTGCACTGCTGGACGGCGCTCATTTTCAATCTACCCAGTGGCTGGAAGATCTGGATGAAGAAGGTTTGAAAGGCCTGTATTCCATCCGGGAAAATTACCAGATGGAACCGGAAGTGGTCATCCTGAGTGCTACCGAAACGGATACCTTATACCGGCTGAAACTGCGGGAAGATTCCAAACTGGCCCTGATGGGTGATTGCGAACGTCAGGTATTGGAGGTGGTGCGCAGCGCTCCCGAAGTGCAAACGCTCGTGGAACAGACCCAAAGGCAGGGGGAACAGATCATCTATCTAACGGAATCGAATCCTTTCGGGGCGGCTGATCTGGATATTCAAAAGGACAGTGTTTACCTGTTCCGCATCACGACCGAAAATGCAGATTTTTTCAATGTGCTTATGTGGGTACAGTTCAACCCGAATTCGGGGAATCTATGGAAAATGCCGCTGACGGATGGGGAAAGTCCGCAGGAGTTGGACTATTCTAAAAAGATATGGTTTACTTTGCCGGATTATTGCCGATAGGGAGGGAAAATGGGGCACCAGTTGTAGATCCCTGCCGGTGAGTTTAGGAAAAATGCGATCGTAGGGAACTGCCGGATCAAACCAATCCGGAGTTTCTAATCTCCACAAAATCTGAAAATAAAGCATGTCAAATCCATACCGTTTGCCGGCGGAGTGGGAACCGCAGTGTGCCGTACAGCTTACCTTTCCGCACGCCGATTCCGACTGGGCTCCGTATCTGGAAGCCGTCATTCCCTGTTTTGTAGAGATCATTACCGCCATCAGCCGGTACGAATCGGTGCTGGTAATCTGCGACGATATCGACCGGGTAGCGGCTTATCTGGGCGGGCTGCCCAAAGACCGACTCGTACTGGTGGACCTTCCCTCCAACGATACCTGGGCACGGGATCACGGTGGCATTACCGTACTGCAGCCCGGAGGAAACCCTCTGATCTGGGATTTCGTCTTCAACGGATGGGGATTGAAATTCCCAGCCTATCTCGATAATCTACTGACTTCCGGGCTACAGGAGCAGGGCATCCTGGGCGACACCGCCGTGCAGGCGGGAGGCATTGTACTGGAAGGCGGCGGCATTGAAACGGACGGTCAGGGGACTTTAATGACCACCACCGCCTGCATGTTGAGCCCAAACCGGAATCCCCATCTGGATCATGCAGCGACCGAAGCAGTTTTGCGGGACCGCTTTGGCTGTGACCGGATACTCTGGCTGGAGCACGGCCATCTGGACGGAGACGATACGGATTCACATATCGATACCCTGGCGCGTTTTTGTGATCCCGACACGATCGCCTACGTCCAGTGCGATGATCCGGAAGATGTGCACTACACCGATTTTCAGGCGATGGAGCAGGAACTGCAGGCTTTCCGGAAAGCAGATGGTACGCCTTACCGGCTGATCCCCTTGCCCTGGCCGGAAGCCTGTTACGCAGAGGACGGACATCGCCTGCCCGCTACCTATGCGAATTTTCTGATCATTAATGAAGCTGTGCTGGCCCCTATCTACCAGGTACCGCAGGATGAAGCGGCCCTCCAACAGCTAGCCTTTTGTTTCCCCGAGCACGAGATCATTGGGATCAACTGCCGCGCGCTGATCGAACAGCATGGTTCTTTGCACTGTGTGACGATGCAGTATCCTGCGGCGGTGGGGATTGGGCGGTAAGTCGATCTACAATAGATTGTAAATATTAAAACCCAACAGCGTCAGCAATCCAATCACGGCAATCACCGTCGGGATCGGGATATTATTGACGTTCAGCGGGATCCGGAAGGGTGCATCCTTGCCTTTTTCGTGGGTTTTTCGGTAACGGAGTAGTGCGGTATTTACCGTAAGGAAAAGCAGAAATACGAAGATATTACTGATACTCGCCACTACCTTCAGATTGCCGATCAGGCCGAAGATCATCACCAGGATAGCGATAGCAATAATGGCGAAGATCGGTGTGTCCGTTTTTTTATTGACGGTGGTCAGTTTTTTCATCCACTCAATCCCTCCGTCGCGGGCCACATCAAACAGCAGCCGGCTGCTTCCCATGATGTTGGACAGGATGGTCTTACTGGTGGCAAAAAGTGCCACTACGATCAGACCGGTTGCCCAGGCCTGTCCGGCGAGCGTATTCATCACCAGGGCCAGCGGGCCTTCACTTTTACCCAGTTCATCGGCACTGACCACATTGACGGCGCTGATCGCGATCAGCAGATAGATGACCAGTACGGCGATGCCGGAAATGATGATACCCCGGGGCAATGTTTTTTCCGGTTCCTTGGTTTCTTCCGCGACCTTGACCAGGTCTTCAAATCCTACATAACTAAAGAAGATCAGTGCGGAACCGGCGAGAATACCCGTCCATCCACTCTCGGGGAATTCGAGCAGATCGGCCTCTCCCCATTCCGGGACGGCAAAGGCCACTACGGCGCCCAATCCGAGCAGGGTAATAACGGTAGCCACCGTATTGAACCAGGAAGATTGCTGAATACCGATCACATTTACCAGGGCCATAAGTCCAATGATACCCAGGGTAGTAGCCCACTGGGGGACTTCGATCAGACGGCTCAGGTAATCGCTGAAACTAATAGCAATGGCGGCCGGCGCTACCACATTAGTGAAAAGCATAACAATGGAAAGTACCAGGGCTGTTTTCGTACCGAAGCCCTGTTTGACGTATTCAAAACTCCCGCCCGCATCCGGGAACTGGCTCACAAATTCGGCATAGCTCAATCCGGTCAGTAGGGCCACAAAGGCGGCGATGGCAAAACTGATCCAGAGGGTATTGCCGGCCAGTCCACCGGCTTCGCCGATGATCGCGTAGATCCCGGCGCCTACAATACCGCCGATGCCAAACATGAGAATATCTAAAAGTCCGAGAGTTCTTTTGAGTTGATTGTTGTTCTCCTCCATGAAATGTTTTAGGTGTCCTTATTGATGAAAGTAATACTATTACATTTCAAACACCGGATCTTTCGGCGGAGTGCGGCGGGAGCCGGAAATCTCCCGGGATACGGGGAATTTTATACCAATTTTTTTTGGAGGATAGGACTTCAGAGAAATGAATAAGGCCAAAAAATGAAAAAACGGGCCGTATCGGAATCGATACCTGGCCCGCTTTCCTTTCCTCCCGACCGGCCCGGGGCCGTAGGGGAGGGGTGCGATTTTACTCCAGCTGGTTAATGTCAGATCACCCTTCGGATTTTTGTTTCGCCAGGGTGTCGCCGGGAGTGTCGGCATTTTGGATCCTGGTATTTAATTGGTTGCTGGGCACCAGTTTTTTGGCGCTGCTACCTTCTTCAATAGGTTGAACCATGCGGTCCTGATACTGGCGGCTGAATTCTACCACCTTGATGATATTCTGGTCCGAATCAGCAGGATCCACGACCAGGTCTTCCATTTCAGAGGGTGGATGATTGAGCGCCATTACATCTTCCTGCGGACTGTTTTGATCTAATGCCGGTAACAGAGAGAACACGCCGATCAGGAGCAACACTCCGGCCGCCATGGCCATAATGCGATAAAGCGAACCACCGCGGGTAGCCCGGCGCGTGTCCAGTCGTTTCTCCAGTCGGCGCCACGCCTGGGGATTGGGAGCTTCATCCAGTTTGTGCTTGCTTTCCCGAAACAGGTCGAATATGTCTTTTGATTGTTTCATTTTAATAATTCTGCTTTTGCGTTGGTTAGGCAAACCGTGCTGATCTTTGGATCGATTTAATTGAAAAAAATTATTTTTCATGATACGTTTTCATTGGGGTCAACCGGATTGTTCTTTCGAGGGTATGCCCGGGTAATTGACTTTTTCCAACATTTCCTGCATCCGCTTTTTGGCCAGAATAAGCTGCGATTTGGAGGTGTTGATACTGATGTCCAGTAACTCGGCGATTTCCCGGTGTTTGTATCCTTCCAGAACGTAGAGGTTGAATATGGTTCGATAACCGGTTGGTAATTTTTCCAACAGATCAAGAATATCCTGTGCTTCCAGTTCGGCCTGCACTTTGCTGCGCCAGGGCACATCTACATCGTCGATCTCGACCGTCATGTTGAAGTTGTGCTTTTTGCGCAGGAACATCAGGGCTTCGTTAATGACGATCCGGCGGATCCAACCTTCAAAGCTGCCGTTGCCCTTGAACTGCTCAATATTCGTCAGCACCTTAAAAAATGCTTCTACCAGCACATCCTCCCGGTCTTCCGTACGCTTGAGGTAGCGTTTCAGCGTTCCGTTCATGGTAGGGGAATACTGGTCGAAAAGCCATTGTTGTGCCTTTCGGTTCTGTTTTGTACAAGCGGCAATTAGCTCTTTTTCGGTCACCTGTAGTAAGTTTTGTTAGATCTTCAAGTTTCGGACTGTCTGGTTTCCTGCCGGATTGCATTGTTTGGGTAAAATAAGCTTTTATCACCTGCTTTACCATCTTAATGCTCTAAAAAAGCGCCGGATCCCATTTGGGTTTCAATTTTCGGTCATTCAGTGTACCAGTTCACATCCTAACAGATGTATTTGATTACGTTTTTGGTGGTTACACGGTCATTATTCATGAATATTTCCCGAAAAGGTGGGAATTATGCACGATAGAAAATGGTTGATAAATCGATATATCGACATTAATTGGCTAATTTTGCCGTCCGTTTTCTCTGCGGGCCGGAGCTTATCCCCGGTAGCGGAGAAAAATTACCATCATTCTCAAGAAAAGACGCCGGACTGTGCGTCTCAACCGTAGCAAAATGTATCTAGATAATAACCAGTATAAGCTCAGTGGCGGAGTCGATCTGCTCGAACTCGGGGAACGGTTTGATTATCCACTCTATGTATACGACAGTGCCGTCATGGAAAGGCAGTACCAGCGGATCACGAATGCGTTCAACGTCAAGAAGCTGCGGATCAACTACGCTTGTAAGGCTTTAACGAATATCAACGTTCTAAAGTTTTTCCGTTCACTGGGATCCGGGCTGGATACGGTTTCCATACAGGAGGTACAGCTGGGCCTGATGGCCGGTTTCAAACCACAGGATATCATCTTTACGCCCAACTGCGTTTCCCTGGAAGAGATCCAGGAGGCCGTCGAACTGGGGGTACGGATCAACATCGATAATATCTCTATCCTCGAACAGTTCGGTCAGTCCCATCCCGACGTACCGGTTTGTATCCGGATCAATCCGCACATCGTAGCGGGGGAGAATGCCAAGACCTCGGTGGGGCATATCGATTCAAAATTCGGTATCTCTTTTCACCAGATGCCCCATGTGCATCGGGTGGTGAAAGCTACCGGTCTGCGGGTAGAGGGGCTGCATATGCACACCGGATCCGGTATCCTGGATGCGGAAGTCTTCCTGCTGGGGGCGGAGATCCTGTTCAATATGGCCAAGGATTTTGAAGATCTGGATTACCTGGATTTCGGCAGCGGTTTCAAGGTAGCCTATTACGAAGGCGATATTGAGACCAATATTGAAGAGCTGGGCAAAAAGATCTCTACCCGCTTCAACAACTTTTGCAAGGAATACGGTAAGGATCTGACCCTGATCTTTGAACCGGGGAAATTCCTCGTCAGTGAGGCCGGTTCTTTTCTGGTGAAGATCAATGTGATCAAGCAAACGACTTCCACCGTATTTGCCGGGGTGGATTCGGGCATGAACCACCTGATCCGTCCGATGCTGTACAATGCGCACCACGAGATCGTTAATGCTTCCAATCCCAACGGCAAGGCCCGTTTTTACACGGTGGTGGGATATATCTGCGAAACGGATACCTTCGGTATCAACCGTCGGCTGGGCGAAGCCCGCGAAGGGGATGTGCTGTGTATCAAGAACGCCGGCGCTTACTGCGCTTCCATGGCTTCCAATTACAACTCCCGCTTCCGGCCGGCCGAAGTGCTGGTGCACGCCGGTAAGGCCCACCTGATCCGGCGGAGAGAACGGATGGAAGATCTGCTGGCCACCCAGGTGGAACTCGACCTGGATGTGGAAAAGGTAGAGACCCTGGATCTGCATAGCGCAACTCCGGAGAAATTGCCGCGTAAAAAACCGGAGAACACCAATAATCAAAATATCAAACACGCTGAATAAATTGGCCGGTAGTCGGGGCTGGTGTCAGCTGCCCTGCCGACAATCATTTCAACAAGAAAAATAGTTAGTTTAAGTAATGGAATTATCGACCAGATATTCTCCCGAAGAAACGGAAGACAAGTGGTACCAGCACTGGATGGACCGGCAGTATTTCCGTTCGGTACCCGATGACAGAGAGCCATTTTCAATCGTAATCCCACCACCCAACGTCACCGGTGTCCTGCACATGGGGCACATGTTGAACAATACCATCCAGGATATCCTGATCCGAAAGGCTCGCCTGGACGGTAAAAATGCCTGCTGGGTTCCGGGAACGGATCACGCTTCCATCGCCACGGAGGCGAAGGTGGTGAAAATGTTGCGCGAAAAAGGGATCACCAAAGGAGAGATCGGACGGGAAAAATTCCTGGAACACGCCTTTGCCTGGAAAGAAGAATACGGTGGGATCATTCTGCAGCAACTTCGTCGCCTGGGCGCTTCCTGCGACTGGGACCGTACCCGCTTCACGATGGAACCCAAACTGAGCAAGGCAGTAATGAAGGTGTTTGTCGACCTGTACCGCAAGGGACGGGTTTACCGCCGGCTGCGGATGACCAACTGGGATCCGGAGGCACAGACCGTATTGTCCAACGAGGAGGTATTGTATTTCGAAGAGAACGCCCAGTTGTTCCACCTGCGCTATGATGCTGCGGACGGTTCCGGGCAGTCCATCGTGATCGCTACCCAACGTCCGGAAACCATTATGGCGGACGTGGCCATTGCCGTTCATCCGGAAGATGATCGCTTCCGCGACCTCATCGGCAAGGAGGTACTGGTACCGCTGATCAACCGGCCAATTCCGGTGATCGCCGATGAATACGTGGATCGCGAATTCGGAACGGGGGCATTGAAGATCACTCCGGCCCACGATCAGAATGACTACGAGATCGGCCAGAAACACGGACTGGATGTGATCGACATCCTGCATCCGGACGGTCGACTGAACGACAAGGCGCAGATCCTGATCGGACAGGATCGCTTCGAGGCCCGGAAAAGCATTAAGAAATTACTGGAAGACGCCGGCAATCTGATCAAACTGGAAGATTACCAGACCAAGATCGGCCGTTCCGAAAGAACCAATTCTGTGGTGGAGCCGCGGCTTACCCTGCAGTGGTTCGTGGAAATGAAGGAATTTTCCAGCACGGCGCTGCACGCCGTGGATAGTGAGCAGGTGAAGTTCTGGCCGAGCCAGTTCTGGAACATGTACTACAACTGGTTGCGGGAAGACAACGTTCGCGACTGGTGTATTTCCCGTCAGCTGTGGTGGGGGCACCGGATCCCGGCCTGGTATTACGGCGACCACATTTTCGTAGCCGAAACGGCCGAAGAAGCGCTGGCGGAAGCCCGGGAAAAAACGGGCCAGGCAGATCTGCAACTGACCGACCTGCAGCAGGACGAAGACGTACTGGATACCTGGTTCTCTTCCTGGCTGTGGCCGATCTCCGTTTTTGACGGTTTCGAAGATCAGGAAGAACTCAAATATTACTATCCCACCAATGTACTGGTGACCGGATGGGACATCATCTACCTGTGGGTGGCCCGGATGATCATGTCCGGCTACGAGTGGTCGGGTGAACTGATGGGGCTGGATCACGTACTGGAACACGGCCGGCAACCCTTCAAGGATGTGTACTTCACCGGTATGGTTCGGGACAGCAAACGGCGTAAGATGAGCAAATCGCTCGGAAACAGTCCGGAGGCCCTGAAACTGCTGGATAATTACGGTGCGGACGGCGTACGCTTCGGCATGCTTTCCAGTGGTGCGGCCGGAAACGATATCATTTTCGATGCGCCTTTCGATCCGCAGACCAAAGAGATCCTGAACGAAAGTAAGCTTTGCGAGCAGGGACGTAACTTCTGCAATAAAATGTGGAATGCCCTGCGCCTGATCCAGGGCTGGGAGATTTCCGATGAAGCTCCGGAAGCGGCTACCCGCGCCGTGAATGAAATGGCCGGACGCTGGCTGGAAAATAAACTGGAAGGGCTGGTGAAAAAGCTGGATGGCTTATTTGAAGAATACCGCCTGTCCGAAGCACTGATCGATCTTTACAAATTCATCTGGGATGACTTCTGCTCCTGGTACCTGGAAATGATCAAGCCGGACTACGGTCAGCCGATCGATCGGGCTACTTACAAGCAGGCCATCGCTTTGTTCGAAAAGCAGATGACCCTGCTGCATCCGTTTATGCCGTTCGTTACGGAAGAGATCTGGCACAACCTGCGCGAACGCGCGGAAGGCGAAGACTGCGTGATCAGCAAATGGCCGGTACCGGCCGCTTCGGATGCCAAACTGATCGCCCAGATCGAGCAGGCGAAAAGCGTGGTGACCAGCATCCGGGATATTCGCAACAGCAAAGGGATCAAGATGAAGGACCCGCTGGAGGTATATATTCAGGATGGTGAAAATGCCGGGCATCTGCTGGCTGTTGGCGGCTGGTCGGATATGATCATCAAAATGGGTAATCTGTCCAAACTGGAAGCCACCACGGAGGACGTTAACAACAGTGTTTCCTTCCTCGCGGGAACTGAGACCTTTTTCGTGGTACTCAACCAGGAGATCGATACCGAGGCGGAATGTGCCCGCCTGAAGGAAGAACTGGCCTACTACCAAGGATTCCTCAAGCAGGTAAACGGCAAGCTGTCCAACGAGCGTTTCGTAAACAATGCTCCGGCGGCAGTCGTCGATAAGGAACGTCAAAAACAGGCCGACGGCGAAGCGAAACTGAAAAGTATTGAGGAGAGCCTGAGCCAGTTGGGCTGTAATTGATGATTCGATTATTTGGTGATAGGATGATCTGATTGCACTCGATCAGATCATCTTATCATTGGATCATCAAACAATCTGCAGCACCAGTCCTTTGAGGTATTCTCCTTCCGGATGGAAGAAATTGACGGGATGATCGGCCGGTTGTCCCAATTCGTGCATCACCCGCACCTGTCGGCCACTTTCCATGGCCGCCGCTACGATCGTATTGCGGAACAGGGCTTTATCCACTACTTTCGAACAGGAAAAGGTAAACAATATTCCACCGCTGGGCATCTGTCGCATCGCCATGGCATTAAGGCGCTTGTAGGCCTGTACGGCCTTATGCCGCTTGTGTTTACTTTTGGCGAAAGCCGGAGGGTCCAGAATATAGATATCGTATTGATCCTGCTGCTCTTTGATGAAGTCCAGCACATCGGCCTGAATAGCGCGGTGGCGGGATTGAGCGGTTTCGTCCACATTGAGGGCAACATTGCGCTCCGTTAACTGTACCGCCGTTTCGCTAATATCTACGGAATCTACCCAAGCGGCTCCGGCCGCCAGCGCATACACGCTGAAACCACCCGAATAGCAGAATGCATTAAGTACCCGCTTTCCTTCGGCATAGCGGGAGATCAGGTGCCGGTTCTCCCGCTGATCGAGAAAGAAGCCCGTTTTCTGGCCGCTTTCCCAATTGACGAGAAAGGAATGACCGTATTCTTTTACAACGGTCTCCCGGGCTTCCCCGAAAATGTTCTCATTGGTAATCCCGGCGGCGTACATGGAAGGCAGCGTATGCTCACTTTTATCGTATATGGCTACCAACTTGCCCGCGTAGATATCCTGCAGCGCAGCGGCGATCAGATCGATCTGCCGGTGCATCCCGATTGAATGACACTGAATGACTGCGGTCTTATCGTAAATATCCACGATCAGTCCGGGGAGGCGGTCGCCGGCCGCGTGCACTAGTCGATAACAGTTGGTAAGCTCGGAATCCACTAATCCCAATTGTTGCCGATATTGGTAGGCCTGGCCAATCCTTTCCCGCCAGAAATCCGCATCAATATTTGCGGGAGTAAACGACAGAATCCGAACGGTAATACTGCCGTCCTGGTAATGTCCAATACCCAGTACATTTTCTTTACTGTCCAGTACTTCCACGACATCCCCATCTTCCAGTCCATCTTCCTGCCGGTGAACGGCACCGGAAAATACCCAGGGATGAAATCGTTTAACGGCCGCTTCTTTGCCCCGTTTCAGCCAAATCTTCTTCATAACTAAATTTATAAACATCCCTGACCCCTCGCGCCTCGTCCCTGACACCTCCATTCTGACACCTGACACCTTCTCCCTCACACCTCACACCCCCTACTTCTCAAACGCCACCTTCAGCACATCCTTAAAATAATCGGCGTAATGTACGTTTATTCCCTTTTTTATATGGTCCGGCAGCTCATCAAAATCCTTTTTATTGTCAATCGGCAGGATCAGATGGGTAATTCCTACCCGGCGGGCGGCAATCGTCTTTTCCTTAACCCCACCGATCGGCAGCACTTTACCGGTAAGGGTGATCTCTCCCGTCATGGCCAGCTTGTCGCGTACGATCCGGCCCGTAGCCAGGGAGTACAAGGCCAGGGACATCGTAATACCCGCCGAAGGACCGTCTTTGGGTGTGGCACCGGCAGGAACGTGCAGGTGTACGAAATGCTCATCAAAGAATTTGGCGTATTCTTTATCCTCGGATAACAGACCGCGTACGTAACTGTAAGCGATCTCCGAAGATTCCCGCATCACATCACCCAACTGACCGGTTTGCTTAAAGCCCGGACCTTTACTGCGGATAGCGGTGGCTTCAATGTAGAGGGTAGCACCGCCTATGGAAGTATAGGCCAGCCCGAGGGCAACGCCGGGAGTATCCCGGTTGTACAGTTTTTCGGTATTGTAAACGGCCTTTCCGAGGAAAGATTCGACATCTTCTTTTTTGACCTTGAAAGTAGTTGTTCCGTTCTCGGCCATTTTCAGGTTCACTTTCCGGATGATCTTGCGGATCTGTTTTTCCAGGTTCCGGACCCCGGCTTCCCGGGCGTAGTCTTCGACGATCTTTTTGAGCGCACCGGTGGTAAAGGTGATCTCACTGGGCGAAAAGCCCGTTTCCTCCAGCTGTTTGGGCACGAGGTATTGCTTGGCGATCTGGATTTTTTCCTCCAGGATGTAACCGGCCAGTCGAATGATCTCCATGCGGTCCAGCAGTGGTCCGGGAATGGTATCCAGTTGGTTGGCGGTCGTCACGAACAATACGTTGGACAGATCGAAAGCCAGATCGAGATAATGGTCCACAAAGGTGCTGTTCTGTTCCGGATCGAGTACTTCCAGTAAAGCGGAAGCGGGATCTCCCCGAAAGCTGCTGCCGATCTTGTCGATCTCATCCAGCATGATCACGGGATTGGCGGCCTCTACCCGGCGCAGGGCCTGGATCAGTTTACCGGGCATTGCGCCGATGTAGGTCCGGCGGTGTCCTTTGATCTCGGCTTCATCACGCATGCCGCCAACGGAAAAGCGGTAGAATTTTCTTCCCAGCGCGTGGGCGATGGATTTACCGATAGAGGTTTTACCCACACCGGGAGGGCCCACCAGACAGATAATGGATCCGGCCACTTTACCGCGGCGGATAATGGTACTGAGGAATTCCAGGATGCGCTCTTTGACCTCATCCAGGCCGAAATGTTCCTGGTCCAGTATTTTCCTGGCTTTTTTGATGTTGTGGTTATCATCAGTGAATTTTCCCCAGGGCAGGTCGGCAATGATCTCCAGATAATTCCGGGTGACGTTGAATTCCGGCGATTGAGCGTTCAGGGTACGCAGTTTTTCTAATTCCTGCTCGACTACCTTTTCCGCTTCGTCGGTGAGTTCCAGTTCGCCCAGCTTTTTCTCCAGCTTTTCGGCTTCCGATTCGTTATCCTCTTTTTCGATGCCCAACTCCTTTTTGATGGCTTTGAGCTGCTCGCGGAGGAAGAATTCTTTTTGTTGGGCACTCACTTTTTCCTCGATCTGGGTACTGATCCTTTTCTGGATCTTGGCGATCTCCAGATCCTGCTTGATGAGGCCCACCAGCATCTTGGCGCGTTCGTGCAGGTCGAAGGTCTCCAGCAGTTCCTGTAGTTCTTCGGCACTGGAGGACAGCAGGTTGCTGATGATATCCATCGTCATACTGGGGGCATCGTAGTTGAGTTGGGATACTACCATGTTCACCTGCTCCTGGAAGAGCGGATTGATCTTAAGCAGTTCCTTGATCTCCCCGCTGATGGCCATCATATATGCCCGCAGTTCCTGGTCGGGTTTGACCTTGGGACTGGCCTGGTGATCAACTTCCCAGCGGATCTGGGGTTTGACCAGGATCGTCTTTTTTCTTTTGAACCGATTGATCCCCTGGCCGAGTACCTGCATGGTATCGGGGGCAATGGGGATCAGCCGCATGATCTGGAAGGTCGTTCCTACTTCGTATAGCTCCGATTCCGTATAATCTTCTTCATCGATCTCCTTGGCCAGCACCAGACCAATATAGCCGTCATCCTGCTCCATGGCTTTTTTTAGCACGGACACTTTGTCTTTGCCGGTAAAGGCAATGGGGATGGGCATTCCCGGAAATACGGGTCGCTGGAGTAGGGGAAGTATGGTCAGGTTATGGGGAAGTATATCTTCTACGGCCTGTACCTGATTCGGGTTTTCTTCTTCAATCGTGGTCATCGTTTCCTGTTCTTCGGCATTTTCCTGCATAATGGATCTTAAATATGGTTAGGAAGGTTCATTGAGTATAGAATGTCAATAAGCCGAAATTTGTTTACTGGCGGCATCGCTGAAAAAATAGGATAGTTGTGAAAAAAAATTAGTGAGTAGTGACTTTCGGAAAAAGACTGCGTCAGAAGGACAACAGTGACAACAACTAAGAAATAAGGTTTTCATGATATGAATATGGGTTTTAGGTGTTTTTTCGGAGGGCTTCGGCCCTCTTTTTTTTGGGCTAAAAAAAATCCAGGAGGGCTGTGACTTTCAGCGGAGCGTGCGTCTTAAAGACAGACAGCGACAAAAAAGAGAAATAAGGTTTTCATGATATGAATATGGGTTTTAGGTGTTTTTTTTGAGAGGGTTTCGGCCCTCTTTTTTTTTTGGGGTAAAAAAAATCTTGGAGGGCTGTGACTTTTAGCGGAGCGTGCGTCCTAAAGACAGACAGCGACAAAAAAGAGAAATAAGGTTTTCATGATATGAATATGGGTTTTAGGTGTTTTTTCGGGAGGGCTTCGGCCCTCTTTTTTTTGGGGCAAAAAAAATCTTAGAGGGCTGTGACTTTCAGCGGAGAGAACGTCTTAAAGACAGACAGCGACAAAAAAGAGAAATAAGGTTTTCATGATATGAATATGGGTTTTAGGTGTTTTTTCGAGAGGGCTTTGGCCCTCTTTTTTTTGGGGGTAAAAAAAATCCTGGAAGGGCTGTGACTTTCAGCGGAGCGTGCGTCTTAAAGACAGACAGCGACAAAAAAGAGAAATAAGGTTTTCATGATATGAATATGGGTTTTAGGTGTTTTTTCGAGAGGGCTTTGGCCCTCTTTTTTTTGGGTTAAAAAAAATCCTGCTGGTCTGTGACTTTTAGGAATGGGTACGTCAAAAGAGCAGACAGCGACAAAAAAGAGAAATAAGGTTTTCATGATATGAATATGGGTTTTAGGTGTTTTTTTTGAGAGGGTTTCGGCCCTCTTTTTTTTTGCGGCCTATGCTCCATCCGTACGGATTGTGCTTTTCCCCATCAATTCGCTCCTTATAGGCTGCAAGCTGAATGGGTCTGAAATTTACCAGGCGTTTTTATATCTACACCTTTAACGGGCGTTAATCACTGCTTTCCTTGACTTTGGGGCGGGTTTTATCATCGAATTGGTTTTTCAAACTGTGATTTTGTCTTATATTTACCCACACTTTTACGGCACAACCATATTTACCCAAACAATTCTTCACAAATTCTGGCAACTGGCCCGGTCATTCGATGCATCGGCGCCCATCTTTGCCGCTTTCAATTCCGGTAATTTTTTTGTAGAAAATACTTAGTACTTTATTAAGTTATAGTATAGTTTTTAAGAACACTATAGAACAAACCATCGCTTTACGGAGGCTTGGCTCCGTACAGGCGATAAAGGCCTTTTTTTATTTTAAACCGATTTAAGTATGAAAGCTTTTGAAAAATTCCAAGACACTGTCCTTGAGGACGCGCAACTAACCCAGTTAAAAGGCGGTGGAGATCCTCCACCCTGGCCCGAAGACGATGATGATGAAGGTTAGTTAAAAGACTGATAAAGGGCTGCTACCGATTTATATAATTGTGTAGCAGCCTTTTTTTATGAATTTAATGTAACTTTATAAAAAATTTTACGTGTATAAATATTAATCCTTAGAAGACCATCATTGTAGAGAAAGTAAAAAGTTAAACAGTTTTATCCCTTACACTCAGATTTCTCCTTATTAAAGTCAAGCGAAAAGTAAATTTAGCAAAATGTACATTTGGGTACGGTGTATCATTATTGGTATTGCTTTGTGCCTGTTCCAGGTAATGGGAATTGGGCAGGAGGAAGAGCTATGTGATAATGAGGTGGCCGAAGCGCTTTTTGATCGAAAAGATTACCGGGCTGCGATCGAAGCCTATGAATGTAGTCTGGAATATTCCACAGATACTACCTGTCAGGCCGAATCGTATTACCGGATCGGGAAGGCTTTTTGCCGGCTGTCCAATTATCGCACGGCGATCCTCAATCACCAGTGGGCCCTGGAGTTGCTGGACCGGGAGAAAGATCCTAAAGCCCGGGCTAAAAACTATTCCGGAATTGCCGACGCGAACAGTAAACTGGGCAATTTTGAAGAAGCCTATTACTACGAATCCAAGGCACTGCAGATTGCAGAGATCAACAACGATAAGAAAAGCATAACCCGCTCGGTTTACCAACTCGGTAATTACGCACACAGCATTGAGGATTATTCCCGCGCCCTCGAAAACTATATGCGGGTGCGGACCCTTCTGGGCACCGATACGGTCACCCGCCAGTATGGCACTACCCTGGGAGCGATCGGTTCGGCCTATATCGGTCTTTACCAATTGGAAAAGGCGATCAAATTCCTGGAACAATCGGCCGAACTGGGCATTGAGTTAAAAGACTCCACGATCCTGTTCTACGCCTTGGGTAATTTGGGCGAAGCACACGCTGAATCCGGAAACGTCGAACTGGCGGTTAGTTATATTCACGCAGCCATTGAGGGCAAAGAGGCTTTCGGTGATCAGAATGGGGTAGTGGACTCCAAGCTGGAACTGGGACAGCTCCTTATGGCGCAAAAGCGCTACGGCCGGGCGGAGACGCTCTTTACGGAAGCGCTTATGGAGGCGAATGAGATCGGTGCCAAGGTGAAGGTTCTCGAATGTTACCAGGCACTTAAATCCTTGTTTTCCGAGAACGGTCAGTACGAAAAGGCTTTTTACTTCCTGGATCGCTATACAACTCTCAAAGAGGAAATGCTGGGAGAAAAAACCCGGGAACTGATCGAAGAACACAACATCATCTACCAAACTTCAGAGAAAGAAGCGGAGATCAAGCGCCTGAAGGATATCCAGGTGCAGAGAGATGAGAACGATCGCCTCAAGACCATGATCATGATCTCGGTCGTTCTCCTGATTACGGGGTTGATCATCGCCGGCTACCGGATCAATAAAGACCTCAGCCGGAAAAATGCCACCCTGGCCGAGATCGGCGACCAACTCAAAAGGAAAAACATCGAACTGGAGCATTTCGCCCATATCGCTTCCCATGACCTCAAAGAGCCGCTGCGCACAATCAGCAGCTTCACCAGTCTCCTCGGGAGAAAGTATGTGGACAATCTGGACAACAAGGCCCAGGAATACATGGGATTCATCCATAAAAGCGTAGCCAACATGTACACGCTTTTGGATGATCTGCTCAACTACGCCCGGGCGGACCGTCCGAAATCTGAAGCGACCCGGGTGAAGAGCAATCAGTTGCTCGACGTGGCCCTGGGTAATCTCAATGCCCAGATTGAAAAGAAAGATGCCAGTATCATCGTACAGGAGGAATCTTTACCCGAACTGGAGATCGTGCCCTCCCAATTGGTACAGTTATTCCAAAACCTGATCGGCAATGCCTTGAAATTCAGTAATGGTAAAAAACCGGAAGTGCAGGTGAATTGCCGCGAGCTGTCCGAAAACTATTATTGCTTTTCGGTAAAGGACAACGGGATCGGTATTGCGCCCGCAGATCAGCAAAAGATATTTGAGATGTTTTCCCGTTTGCACCACGAAGAAGCTTACTGGGGAACGGGGATCGGACTGGCTACCTGTCAGAAGATCGTAGACCTGTACGGAGGGAAGATCTGGGTGGAATCGGAGTTGGGAAAGGGCGCTACTTTCTACTTTACGCTACCGGATGCCAGAAACGAAAAAAGTCGTACCGTTTGATCGGTACGACTTTCAATAAATTATAATCCCATGAACATATCCAAAATTGAGTTGGCCTGAGCCAGATTTTTCCACAGACATTTTAATAGTCTGCGAAAAAATGATATCTTGCGACGTGATTTAGTGCTTTTATCATAACCCAAAAACACTTGAGCTGGTCCATTGCAGTGGGTCAGCTTTTTTTTTCGCAAGGTATATATCTTTATTGTGCAGGGATCGAAGATAGTTAGTAAGTCGTCCGCCCTAATATGGCAGGACGACTCACTACTAACAAATTATAATCCCATGAACATATCCTAATTTAGTGTGCGATTGCTTTTCAATCGACTTTCCTTCTTCCTCTATTTTCTGATCACATTACAAATATTTGATTTTTCCCTTCCGTAAACAAAGACAAAAAAACACTTTTGTGAAAAAAATATTGAGAAAATAATTTTTTATTTAAAGTTCATTTTACTGATAATCAGTTAAATGTGATTTTTATGCCTTTGTTTTTTGTGAGATTGTGATGAAAATATTCCCGTTTTTTCTTGCGTTAAAAGCCGAAAAAAAGCGCAAAAAAATGTCTTTTCGACCGATTTAAAGGCCATTTATTCCTGGAAACCGAATTGTTCCCGCGTTGGAACGGTCATCAGACTCAGGGCCTTGAGGATAATTCCGGCATTGTCATAGGTCTGAGTACCTCCCCAGGACATAGCGCCATCGGTAATCCCCTGGATCTCCCATTCGGAATCTTCGGCGTCCACTTCGGAATCCAGTTTCAGATAGTTCTTTCCGCTTTCCGTCCGGAAATACCAGTTGCCGGATCCCCAAACTTCATCTTCCCAGCGACCACTTTCGAAAGTGCCGTCCGCATTGAATTTATACCATCTTCCCTGACCGGCACGGCTGGCGGCACGATCGCCGGGAACTACATAGAATTCGAACACCCAATAATCTTTCATCAGTCTCTGGGTGACATCGTTCTGCGGTGGGATCATCGGCGGACCGACAACACTGCCCGGGCCACCCTGGTAAGCTGTACTGCCGGCGGTAGTAGCGCTGTTGCCGTCGTTTCCGCTGGTGTTATCGGAATTGCAGGCGACCAGGCCAATAATGACTAAACATCCTAGGATTAAATTGCGTAACATGTTAGTGAAATTAAATGGTTATTATTTGTGGTCGGAAAGGGGAGGGATTCGGTTTGGGATTCCCGCCGGTAGCGACTGGCTGTGCAGGTTATCCCACTGATCATCCGCCTTTATCGATCCAGTTTTTCCTTTTTCCCTCCTTCGAGTTTTACCTCTTTATCGTAAACCTTCAGGTGTAAAGTTTTCTGAGAATGATTGACCAGGATTAGCTGTTTGCTGCTCACTTTTACCTGCAACAATTGTCCTCGGTACTGTATCCTGAAGGTATAGTTTTTCCAGGATTTCGGCAAAATGGGAGCAAAACTGAGTCCCCCGGTATTGCTGATCCGCATGCCTCCCAGGCCCTTGACCAGGCACAGCCAGGAAGCCCCCATGGCGTTGATGTGCAAACCGGCGGCGGTATCTCCGAGCTGATCATCCAGATCCGTCCGGGCGCTTTGCCGGTAGAATTCGTAGGCCTGCTCCTCCAAACCGATCCGGGCGGCCAAAATACTGTGAACGCAGGGCGATAGGGGCGACTCGTGGACCGTCCTCGCTTCGTAAAATTCGTAATTGCGCCGGATCTGCTCCTGATCAAATGCCTCTTCAAAGGCATAGATCCCCTGCAGTACATCGGCCTGCTTGAGGTAGACCGAACGCAGGATGCGGTCCCAGGTCCAGTTTTGGTAAAGGGGAAGTTGTCCTTTCTTCAAATCGGCCACCGTGGTCAGTTCCTTATCCAGAAAGGTATCCTGCTGCACGAATATTCCCAGTTTCTTATCCTCTTTCAGGTAGAGTTTTTTGGCGATCTTTTGCCATTCGGAGGTTTCGGCATTTTCCTCGAATTTGAGTTTTTTGCTCAGTTTTTCAAACCACTTCTTGTGCTTGCTTTTAACGTATTCAACAGCACTCAGGGTATACTCCAGGCACCATTTGGCGATATAATTGGTGTACCAGTTGTTGTTGATATTGTTCTCGTATTCGTTCGGTCCGGTGACGCCGTGGATCACGTAAGCCTCCCGCCGTTCGGAGTAATGCACGCGCTGGGCCCAGAAGCGGGCAATGGCGATAAGTACCTCCAGTCCGCCTTCGGCCAGATAGGCTTCGTCTCCGGTGTAGCGTATATATTCAAAGATGGCGTAGGCGATCGCGCCGTTGCGATGGATCTCTTCCAGGGTTACTTCCCAACTGTGGTGGGCTTCTTCTCCGTTTATCGTCACCATAGGGTAAAAAGCGGCCCCCTTGTTGAAACCGAGTTTTTCGGCATTTTCAATGGCTTTACCGAGGTGGTTGGCACGATATTGCAGGAGGTTTCTGGATACATCGGCTGGAGTTGTAGCCAGGAAAAACGGCAGACCGTAGGCTTCTGCGTCCCAGAATGTACAACCCCCGTACTTTTCCCCGGTAAAACCTCTCGAAGCAATACTCATCCGGCTGTCACGACCATTGTAGGCCTGATGCAACTGGAAAATATTGAAGCGAATGGCCTGTTGGGCGGCCGGGTCCCCATCAATGGTAACGTCGGAAGAGGACCACTTATCTTTCCAGGCTTTGGCGTGTTCACCGGACAGTTGGTCAAAACCCTTTTTCAAGGCCTTTTTCACGATCTTCTTTCCGATCCGGGGCAGATCGCCGTCGGGATGATCCAGGGAAGTAACGATGGAAGCGTATTTGCAGATCGTGATGGTTTCTCCTTTTTTGCAACCCATGTCTACTTCGCAGCCGATATATTTTTCGCGGTGCAGCCGGTAAGAATCAAAGTCCAGTTCTTTCTCATCGCGGAAGATGGAAAATTTCATGGCCGTGCAGACCTGAAAAAACGTCTTTTTGGTCTCCGTCAGCAAATAGCCCCCGCGCCGTTTCACCTTGGTGTCTACCTCGACCCAGAATTTTTGATTTTCATCGGCATCTTCGTTGGAAACGTCGGCATCCAGATAGGGTTGAACCGTAAGCGTAGAATCAAAATCGAGCGGCGTGATCGTATAGCGAATGGCCCCGAGTTCCTGATCGGCCATGCTGCAAAACCGACGCGTGCTTACCTGCACTTTGCGGCCGCTTTTCATTTTGGCTACGAAAGTACGTTCGAGATATCCTTTGCGGAGATCGAGCTCCCGGCGGAAGGATTGCACCTGGCAATTGTCCAGGTCGAGCACTTCCCCGTCAAAGGAGATACTGATGCCGATCCAGTTGGGAGCATTTAAAAATTTAACGACCTGCTGCGGCCGGTTACCTTTGGTGTGATCCAGTTGCACGTGATCGGCATAATAGATGCCGCCGATGTAGTTGCCCTGGAGGCTGTTGCCCGAAAAGTGTTCTTCGAAGTTACCACGAAGGCCCATACGACCATTGCCCAGACTAAAAATACTTTCGGAGACCCGGTTGCTTGCGGGCTTAAAGCCGTCTTCGATCACTTTCCATTCATCAATAATAAAATCGTCTTTCATCTGCGTTCCGATAGACCGGGGGCGGTTTAAGATATCTTTGGTTTTGATTTTAACGGGCTTAAGCAGGCTCAAAAGTAAGATTTTGATCAAATAATGCGGCGGAATTTTCAAATTCTTATGGGTTCGGATCATAATTTCTGAATAATCTTCGTTCCTCATTAAACCTCCCGTCTCCCCAGTAGTCTAATCACTGCCCGCGATCAATAAATAAACACGCCAATTTTTAAATCTTAATGCTGCACCCTATGAATAGAAGAGCTAGCCTACGCCGCTTGCTGGGCCGATCTGCTATTGTCGGAAATGAACAGAGAGCGCCCCAACGCACAGAAAATACCACTTTCGCTCCAAAACCGCCCGGAGCCGGTTTGACACCCTACTCCGGCGAATGGACCTTCGAACAAGCTGCACACTTGTTGCGCAGAACCACCTTCGGACCGAGTCGCGAACTGATCAGTACCGCGGTCGAAATGGGCCAAAGCGCTGTATTTGACCAATTGTTTGCCGATCCGCCGGCGCCCGCTCCGCCCGTCAATCCCGATTTTACGGAAGACCCCAATGTGCCGGTCGGCCAGACCTGGGTCGACGCACCTTACTCCGAAAACATAGATCTGCGGCCTTACCGGAACCGCAGCCTGCGTTCCTGGATCTTCCTGAACATGCTGGAAGAAGGCATCTCCATTCGCCAGAAAATGACCCTCTTCTGGATCAATCATTTCGGAGTGGCCGGTATCAATGATAAGCGCTTTATGTACCGCTACATTGAGCTGCTTCGCTCCAGTGCACTGGGCAATTTCCGTCAATTGATCAAGGACGTAACCGTGGACGGCAGTATGCTGATCTTCCTGAACGGCAATCAAAATACCGAAGTAGCGCCCAACGAAAATTACGCCCGGGAACTCCTGGAACTGTACACCGTCGGAAAAGGTGACCTGGCCGGAGAGGGTGACTATTCCACCTTCACGGAGCAGGATGTGGCGGCAATGGCACGGGTACTGACGGGCTGGCGTACTTTCGGCAATCTGAATTCAGAGCCCGAAAACCCACCCCGGGTAGAATACCGGGAATTTCGGCACGATAACGGGACCAAGCAATTATCCCACCGTTTCGGCAATGCAGTCATTTCGGATCTGGGCGATGCGGAATACGCCCATTTGATAGACGTGATCTTCCAGCAGGACCGGGTAGCGCATTTCATCTGCCGGAAGTTGTACCAGTGGTTCGTTTACTACGAAATAGATGAGCAAACGGAAATGGAGGTGATCGCGCCGCTGGCCCAGATGCTGATAGATAACGATTACGAGTTGGAACCGATCGTTCGCACCCTACTGACCAGCGAACACTTTTTCGACATCCTCAGCGTAGGCCCTATGATCAAGAATCCGATCGATTACAGCCTATCCATGGTCAAACAGCTGGAAATGAGCCTGCCGGATGATCAGGCTACCCGTTACGAGATCGGTCTGCGTCTCTACCGACTGGCCGGGGCGATGGAGATGGAATACATGGATGTGCCCCAGGTTTCCGGCTGGAAAGCTTATTTTCAGGCACCCCAGTTCTACCGTTTCTGGATCAATGCTTCCACTTTACAGATCCGATCGGGCCTGGCTAACATCATTGCCGCCGGGCCGATGATGATCAATGGTTTTGCTTTTGCCTACGATCCGCTGGCTTTCATCGCTACGATGTCCAACCCTACGGATCCGAATGTGGTCATCGATGAATTCTCCCGCCTGCTGCACCCGCAACCCCTGACCGATCAGCAGAAGGTGGCGCTCAAGGATATTCTGATCCCGGGCTTACCCGATTTTGAATGGACTCTGGAATACGGGGAATACGTTGCCGATCCGGAAAATCCCGAACTGGCGAACGCCGTGTCGCTCAAGCTGCGGCAACTGACCCGCGCCCTGATCAGTCTGGCTGAATTTCATTTGAGTTGATCTCCCTTTCCCAATTATCCTAAATCCTTAGCATTATGAAAAGAAGACAATTTCTCCATAAAAGTAGTGCGGTGGTCAGCATCCCCGTGCTTCTCAACGGCCTGCCGCTTTCCGCTATCGGCCGCAATAGTTTCCTTCCCTCCTTTAACGATGAATCCGATAAAGTACTCGTGCTGGTGCAGATGAACGGCGGCAATGACGGCCTCAATATGGTCATCCCGCGTGATCAGTACAGTGAACTGTTCAAGGCGCGTTCCAATGTGCTGATCCCGGAAAATGCCATCGTGCCGGTAACGGATAAAGTCGGCTTCCACCCGATGATGACCGGTCTGCGTTCCCTTTACGATGAGGGGCAACTGGGCATTGTGCAGAGTGTGGGTTACCCCAATCAGAACCGCTCCCATTTCCGCTCTTCGGATATCTGGTTTACGGGTTCCCCTCCCGATGAATTCTGGACTACGGGCTGGATGGGGCGTTACCTGGATTCCGTTGTGGAGGGCTATCCGGAAGGTTACCCGAACGACAGCAACCCGGATCCTTTCGCGATCACGATCGGTAGTATCGTCTCGGAAACCTGCCAGGGGGCTGCCGCCAATTACTGCCTGACCATTACGGATCCGTTTTCTCTGTCCCCGCTGTACGAGGGATCGCCCACGGACGTACCGGGTACGCCCTACGGGGAAGAGCTGTCCTTTCTGCGGACCACGATCGCTCAGACGAACGCTTACGGGGAAGTGGTAACCGCAGCTGCGGAAAAAGCTACCAACCTGGCGGCCTATCCCGAAGACAACGGCCTGGCCCAACAACTCAAGACCGTTGCTCTGCTCATTGCGGGTGGCTTGAAAACCAATGTCTATGTCGTAAATATCGGCGGTTTTGATACCCACGCCAATCAGGTGATGGAAGGCGATAAAACCAACGGCGAACATGCCCAACTGCTGCGCAATTTATCGGAGGCCATTGCGGCTTTTCAGAAAGACCTGAGCTTGCTGGGTATCCAGGAGCGGGTTGCCGGAATGACCTTCTCGGAATTTGGCCGGCAGATCGCTTCCAACGATAGTTTCGGCACCGACCACGGTACGGCCGCTCCGCTGATCCTGTTCGGTTCCTGCGTCAATCCGTCTATCGTCGGTGACAATCCGGACATCCCCAACAACGTCAGCCGGGGAGAAGGGGTACCGATGCAGTACGATTTCCGGGACGTCTACGGCTCCATTCTGATGGATTGGTTTGACGTCACCCAGGAGGATATCCAGAATATGTTTTATGCCGGTTTCAGTTATATTCCGCTGTTCAATTCCTGCAAACCGACCAGTGTGCAGGATGAACTAAAAGCCGGCGAAGACCTGCTACTCAACAATTATCCCAACCCATTTCCCAACTGGACAAATATCCGCTTTGAAAGTACCGGCGGCCACGTTCGCCTGAGCGTTTTCAACGCCATGGGCAGCGAACTACAGGTACTGGTCAATAAGCACCTGGAAGCCGGTGAACATCAGTTATCGTTCAACGGCAGTCATCTTCCGGCGGGCAATTACTACTATCGCCTGCAGGTGCCCGGCCGGGTCAAAACACGACGGATGGTGAAAGTTAGATAGAATGTGCTGATGTGTGAACGTGCTAAAGTGTGAATGTTTTGGGGCACGTTCACACATTCACACTTTAGCACGTTCACCCGTAAATCAGGATTTACTTTTTTCCATGCCGGGCTGTTCGATCTCAAACTCCTCGCGGGCTTTAGCTTCCTGGACCATACGCTTGACATCCTGGAGTAGTTTTTTGGCATCGTACACGACACCGTCTTTAACGGTATAGGTTACGCCGCCTTTGCGTACGACTTCGTTGTTTTCATCCAGGCGGATAGCGCCCGTTCCGTACAGGAGTTTGATGTCCGTCAGTGGGTTTTCTTCGAGGATTACAAAATCGGCGAATTTACCGACTTCTACCGTTCCGATCTGATCCGCCATACCCAAGGCTTCGGCGCCGTTCAGGGTGGCCGATCGAATGACTTCCAGTGGGTGGAAGCCGGC
This sequence comes from Flavilitoribacter nigricans DSM 23189 = NBRC 102662, assembly GCF_002646595.1. Classification (GTDB taxonomy): domain Bacteria; phylum Bacteroidota; class Bacteroidia; order Chitinophagales; family Saprospiraceae; genus Flavilitoribacter; species Flavilitoribacter nigricans. The sequence goes on along the minus strand of NZ_PDUD01000001.1, from coordinate 307,583 downwards.
TTCCCGGAGTAATTCCAACTCCCGGATATAGGCAAAACCGTAGAGTTGGTAGATGAATCCCGAATCGGATCCGGCGGTGACCCGCCCGCCCCGGTTTTTGTACTCATTGATGAAAGTCATCCAGAGGCGGTAGTTCTCCTTCCAGTTTACTTCCTGCTCTGTGCCCCATTCGTGCCAGTAGGAGCCGTGGGAGATCCGGCTGGGTTTATAAAACCGCCACAGGGAGGGCATGGTGTATTCTTCGTGCCATTCGGCCCGGCGCGCACGCATGAGGTCGCGGTTAGCTTCGTAAATATTGAAGGTGGGGTCCAGAGTGAAGTCCAGATCGAGGAGTTCCTGCATGACGGCGTTCCAGTGGTCGGAATAGGGTGGGGCGGCCTGTTTCCAGAGCTTGCCGGCTTCCTCGAAGCGGTTCTGCTCGTTCTGATAATTGTAATCCAGCGGATAGCTTTGCACGGTACGATCTGCGAACAACGCTTCGGGCAGTCCGTACCAGTGTTCCATGCTGGTCAGGCCGGCACGGGCCGAATTGAGCACATTCCAGCGCCCTACATCCATCTGAGCGTGGTGACAGGCCGAGCGTAGTCCGAGTTTCTTGTTTTCTTCCAGAGCGGCGGCCATTATCTCCGGTGGCGCACCGAAGAACTTAATACCGTCGGCGCCTTTATCCGCATTTTCGCGCACCCAGGTCCGGGCTTCCTCCGCACTGTTAACTCCGTTTTTGGCTCCCTGCCCGAAGGCGGTATAGGCCATAATACGGGGAGCTACGATCTCGTTTTTGGCACTGCGTTCGCGGTGTTCCAGTACCCAGTCGAGGCCATTGCCGCAGGACGGATCCCGGATGGTCGTTATCCCGTGACCCATCCACAGTTTGAAAACGTATTCCGCATCGGCGCCCTGGGATTTTCCCCCGATATGACCGTGCATATCCACGAAGCCGGGCAGGAGGTACATACCTTCGCAATCGAGTTCTTTGCCTCCGGGCTGGAGTACCGGCCGGCTGTCCGGATTGATCGGTACGCCGGGATAACCGACCACTTTGATCTGGGTGATCTTGTTTTGCTCCACGACGATATCGATCGGTCCGCGCGGCGGAGCTCCGTTCCCGTTGATCAGGGTGACCCCGCGAATGATCAGCTGAGTGTGGGGCCCGTCTCCTTCGTTGGTTCCCCGGGTCGGAGATTTTTCCTGGGCGTACAGCAAACCGGCAGCCAGGCAGAATGATAGGAGTAAAGTGTATATTTTCATACTAGTCTTAAGTTTTTGAAGGGATGTTCGAATATAAGCAGCACGACATGAATCACCCCGAATTTTACAAAAGGCAATGTTTAACCTCTACGAGGTCTTTTTTAAGTCCTGAAAAAATTCAGCATGACTCATATTGCGACCTCCTTACCGGCGACAGCTACACTGCGATTCCGGTAGACCGAGCCCTTCACTGTACAGCAAGGGCCAGGCGTTGCCGCTTCCTTCCTGCTCGAAGAAGAAAGGCGCACGCGGCTGGTCATAATTGCCAATCTCATTCATGGTAGCCGAATCGTAAACCCGGCCGTTGATAATCGTATAGCGAACCTGTTCGGAATTGCGGATATCCTCCAGCGGATTGGCGTCCAGAACGATGATATCGGCCAGTTTGCCGGTCTCGATGGAACCGATCTGATGATCCATGCCCAGGTAGCGGGCGCCATTGATGGTGGCGCAACGCAGCGCATCGTGGTTGCTCATGCCGCCCTGTTGCAGCATCCAGAGTTCCCAGTGGGCTCCGAGCCCCTGCAATTGTCCATGCGCTCCCAGGTTGATCTTCACTCCGGCATCCGACAGTTTTTTGAGAGAACGGGAAGTCAGGATATGTCCGTTATCGTATTCTTCTTCGGGGATCATGGTCCGGTGGCGGGCCCGGCTGTCGATAATGCTGCGGGGAGTAAAGCTCAGTAGACGCTCTTTTTCCCAGACATTCGTATGCTGGTACCAATAGTATTCACCGCTTACTCCGGCGTAATTGACGATCAACGTCGGCGTATTGTGCGTTTCGGTTTCGGACCAGAATTCGATCACATCCTTGTACAGTGGAGCCACCGGAATATTGTGTTCCACCCCGGTATGGCCGTCGGCCACCATGCTCATATTGTGGAAGAAGGTTGAACCACCTTCCGGAACGACGATAATTCCCAGTTCCTTGGCGGCCTGCATGACCTGCTGGCGTTGTTCGCGGCGGGGCTGATTGTAGCTTTTAACGCTGAAGGCACCGTAGGCTTTGGTTCGCCGGATCGCCGAGCGGGCATCGTCCAGACTGTTGATCACCGCTTTGAAATCCCCGTCGGCGCCGTACAGGATCACCCCGGTAGAGAACAGACGGGGCCCGACCGTTTCACCGGATTTGATCATTTCGCTGTGACTGAAGATCATTTCCGAGTTGGAGGAAGGGTCGTGGGAGGTAGTGACGCCGTAAGCCAGGTTGGCGTAATAATACCAGTTCTGTTGCGGACTGAGGCCATAACGGAAATCGCCAACGTGCGCGTGGGCATCCACAATACCCGGCATGATGGTTTTGCCGCGGCAGTCGATGACTTTCGCACCGGCGGGAACCCGTACGCGCCGGCCCACGGCTTTTATAGTGTTGCCTTCGATCAGCACGGTGCCATTGTCGATCACTTCGTCGCCGTTCATGGTGATGATCCGGGCGTTAGTGAGCGCTACCTGCCCCTCGGGACGGTCGGCCGTGGCCATGAGCTCGATCTTCAGGCCCGTCGTATCCAGCGGCGGTATACTGTCCACGGAGCCTTCCAGGAATTTAAAACGCTCGGTCAGATTATCCGAGAAGTATTCATTGCCGAGGGTCCAGTGGAGCTTTTTACTGTCCGTCGACCAGTGCAGGTTGATACCGGCATCCCGGGCGACCTGAGCCACGGGAACGGCCTTGGTGCCGGCCGAAAGGCCAATACTCTGTCCCGTTCGGGGAAAGGGTGCGATGTAGACCTTGTACAGTTCCGACCAGGCGATCCACTGGTTATCCGGGCTCAGGGAAAAACGCTGGGCGTATTTTCCGTCGAGATGCTTTCGGTGATCATTGCCGTCCAGGTCTATGGAATGAAAGCTCTTGGTGATGCTGCCGAATAAGAAACCGCCGGTCTGGTAATAGATCCGTTTGCCATCCGCGCTGAATACCGGATATTCTCCCTGGGGGTGAACAAAGGTTATGGAATCGGTACCAAGTTCGGTCCGGTAGATCCCCGACTTTTCGGTAAAGGTATACCCCTGGTGGCCGTTGCCACCATCCTTGCGAAATACCAGATGTTTGCCGTCGGCGGAAAAAGAAGGCGTCCGGAAGATGCCTTTTTCCCGGGTGATCTTTTCCTTGCGGCCACTGCTGAGATCCAGCAGCCAGACCACTCCTTTTTCCTGATCATTCCAGCTCACATACGCGAGTGAACCGCCGTCCGGAGAAAAGCTGGGTTCGAATTCAAAGTCGCTATCCTCGGTGATCCGCTCGGGCGAGCCGTCGGGCAAGTCCATGCGCCAGAGATGACCCAGGGCGGAAAATACCAGGGATGATCCGTCCGGCGCAGTAATGGCGTGCCGGATCACCTTAACTTCGAATGCTTCGCTGAACGCGTCATTTTTAAAGCGGACCGTCTCCGCTACTTGGGTATTGATCTCCGCCTGAAAGGGAATGTTAGTCGCTTCTCCCGAGCCGGCATCCACTTTCCAGATCTTACCTTCCCCCCAGATCACCAGATGCTTATCATCGGGTGTCCAGTCAAAACCGGTATAGGCGCCGAAGATGGCCCAGGCTTCCTGCTGGTCTTTACTCAGGCCTTTGAACAGGGGATAGGCCTGTCCGGTTTCCAGATCCTCAACGAAGAGGATGGTCTCGGTGCGTACCCGTTTTACGTAGGCCAGTCTTTTCCCGTCGTGGGATATCTGGGGGCGGCACGCGCCACCCGCTCCCGTCACCACGTTCCGGACCTCGCCTTTCTCCCGGTCGTAGCGCTTGATCACGTAGATCTGACTATTCGGATCCTTATTGTACTGGAAAGAACCGCCCGGATACATGTCCTCACTGAAATACACGTAGCGTCCGTCGGAGGATACGCTGGGCTCGTTAACGTCCTGCTGATCATTTTTCCGTTCGGTCAACTGGATACCATCCCCACCGGTAATGTGGTACATCCAGATCTCACCGGCTCCCAGGCTGCGGGAGGAAGTGAAGTGTTTACGGGCTACAAAATATTGGCCGTCCGGCATCCAGGCCGGATTATTCAGCAGCCGGAAATTCTCTTTGGTGATCTGTTTGGCATTTTCCCCGTCGGCGTCCATGACCCAGATATTATCCCCGCCACCGGCATCGCTGGTGAACAGGATCCGGTTGCCGTCCGGACTGAAGCGCGGTTGTACTTCGTAGGCGAGGCCGGTGCGCAGGGCTTTGGCCGTGCCGCCGGTGATGGGCATGCTGTAGATATCTCCCAGCAGATCGAAAACAATGGTCTGGCCGTCCGGGCTGACGTCCAGGCTCATCCAGGTGCCTTCATCGGTGGTGAAGCTGATATCCTTGTGTTCAATGCTGCCCGGCGGATCATTGATGTCCCATTTGTTGTCTTTTTTTTGGGACCAGGCAGAGATAAGGATTAAGTTCCCGAGTAGGAATAGAAAGGTTCTTGTATTCATGAACATGTATTGGTCTTATTTTTGGATAGGCCAAGATAATTAAGAAGCGGTTGAAATTGTAGTAATAGGGCGGCGAATACGCCATTAACTATAATAGCCACCGCCAGAGATATCGGAGAGAAGAGACGTTTGATCGCCAATGCCCAGAGCTAAAACGAGCGAGGGCCCGCCAACTCCAATGAGTATAGCGGGCCCTCGTTCCCTGGTCAAGCGCGTACGTACGGTACGCTAAACCTGTCAATTATCGGATCAGCGTGAGATCTCCCCGTTTCTGGATCGGCTCTTCACACTGCGGTACTTCCAGTTCAATGAAATAAGTGTACACATCCGATGGCGCTGCGGTGCCGTCCACATCCCCGTTCCAGGATGGATTAGAAGCGCCGCCGCCGTCGTAAACTACCCGGCCCCAACGGTTGTAGATCTTGAAAGTGGAAATACTCAGATTGCTGCCCTCACGGGAATAGATCCGGAATTCATTATTCGTTTCATCACCGTTTGGCGTAAAGGCATTCGGTATCCGGAATGAATTTTCCGCCAGACTGATATTGAATTCGAAGCTGTTGTTGGTGTTACAGTTGGCTCCGTCGGTAACGCGCAGGGTGACCGTGGTCACCTCCGCATTCGGATCGGGAGTGACTACCGGACCCTGGGGGCTCCAGTTGAAAGTGAACAGTCCGTTCGGGTTATCGGGCTCGGGCAGAGTGACCGGCTCGTCATCACAAACTACAATGTTCTGTCCGGCAAAGTCAACGATCGGAATAACGTTGATCGTGCCGCTGTCTTCGCTGATACATCCCAGAGAGGAAGTAATGGTTACCGTGAAGGTGGTAGTTTCATTGATGACCGCTCTCGGGTTGGGAGAATTCGGGTTGATGATATTCTCCGCCGGTGACCAACTGTAAGTGGAACCCGGGCGCAGATCCCCGGCGCTGAGCGTGATCGTATCGCCGGCACAGGCAATACCGTCGGCTACTTCAACCGGCGCACCGCCAATGAATAAGGTTTGCGGATCCGGATTGAAAACGCAGCCGTTGTCATCCCGCAATTCCAGCGAAACGGTCCGGGTACCGGTAGTCGGTACGTTGTTGAATACGTGCACGACCGGAGATTCGTTTTGGGCGGATGATCCGTCTCCGAAAGTAAATTCCCAACTGGAAACACTCATGGTGTCTACCAGTTCAAAGGTTACTTCATCGCCAACGCAGAAGGCAGTAGGAGAGAAGGTGAAATCACCGGTCGGTCCTACTACGTTAAAGTTGCCGTTTGCGGAGGCCGCACAACCGAAGGTGGTCGCCACATTCAGATTATAGCTGACCGGGCCGCGTTCGTTGAACGTCATCTGCGGATCTTCCGCCGTTGAGCTCTGACCGTCGTCGAAAGTCCAGTTGAACGTCAGCACCTGGTTGTTGGCATTATCGTACAGGAAGGGGACCGGCGTATTGATACAGATATTTTGCGGATCCATGGCATCGATCACTACGGACGGTACGGGGTAATCCTGTACCTGTACCAGAGCGGTGGTCTGCCCGGCACATCCCGTGGCGATCTCTACGAAGTTCAGTACTACCGGATAAGTGCCACCGGCATCGTAGGTCGCTTCGGTATTCTGGCTGGTAGCCGTCTGACCGTTACCGAGATCCCAGCTGAAACTCAGATTGGAGCCTTCCTGGGTAAAGTCGGAAGCGGAGAGATCGATCATATCACCGGCACAGATCGTCAGGTCCGAAGCGGTAATGGTACTCTGCGGTTGGTAGACGCTGATGGTCTGGCTGGCTTCCGCGGTACATCCCAGTTCGTCTTCAATCGAGAGGGTAACCGATATGCCTTCCCCGGGAGGTACACCGGCCAGGTTCGTATAAGTATAAGATGGATTCGGGCCGGAAGCCATTCCGACACCGTCGCCAAACATCCATTCCCATTTGGTGATGGTTGTATCGGCGGAACTTTCGTCCGTAAAGTTGATCGTTCCCGGGATACAGATCCGGGAATCATCCAGGGCAAAATTGGCCTGAATGTCGTAGATCTGGGTCATGACCGTAGCGGTATCCTTACATCCGTTCACATCTTCTACCTCCAGCATGACCGTTTCCATACCCGGATTGCTGAAAGAGAATTCGATGGAAGAATCCTGCGTAGTGATCGGGCGGCCCGAGAGTTCAAAGTACCAGGTATATCCTTTCCAGCACTCGGCATTTACGTCCACAGATTCGGAACCGTCCAGGTCGACCTGGGAGCCGATACAGATCATCGGGTCCAGCTCAAACTGAGCGACCGGCATCCGTACGCAAACCAGGGCGGAGTCCACGGAGGCCGCACAACCCGTACCGGCATTCTCGGCGGTCAGTTTCACCCAGTAATCACCGGTCTCGGCGTAAGTATGTTCTACTTCCGCGCCCGTGCCGGTGGTACCGTCTCCGAAGTCCCAGCTGACGTTCGTGGCGTTGAAGCTGGAATCGCGGAAAGTATATACCAGGGGTGCCTCACAGTCCATTTCGTAGTAGAGATTGGCAATGGGGCCCTGCACATTGATGAAATTCTGTTTGGTCACATCGCTGTAACAGCCGTTGTATTCTACCGTCAGGGTCACGTCCATTTCCTTGGCTTCGGTAATGAAAGACCAGGTCAGGTTCGGTTCGTTGTAGCAGTGCGAGGACCGGCCGTCGTCGGTATCGAAGTGCCAGGCATCGATGCGGTCATCCTGGGTAGTGGTTGTTAGGGTAACTTCCTCACCCGGACAAACATCCTGCTTATCTACCGTGAAATCGGCAGTGATCGGTTCACCAACGTCGATGCGCACGGCGTAGGAAGTATCCGTACAGCCGGTAGCGTCTTCGATCACCAGCAGTACATCGTACTCGCCGGCATCGGTAAACGTATAGGAATGGTCATCATCGTTATTGAAAGTGGCGGTCTGGCCGTCACCGTATATATAGGTGTAGGAAACGATATCGGTATAAGCGGCGCTGGAATCCGAGAAGGTCACGGTCAGCGGCGCGCAGCCGTTGTCGACATCCGGCATGAAGAGCGCATAAGCCTGGAAGACCGTATCCGTCCGGGAAAATGTAGTCGTACAGCCCGCGGAGGTGGTCAGCATCAGTTCCGTCCGGATCTCGCGTACACCCGTTTCGGCGTAAACATTGGTATCTACCGGCACCATGTAGGTGGGCATAGCTTCCGTCGAAGTGGTGGAATCACTGAATAACCAGGAATAAGTGGCGTTCTCATCAATGATCGCCGGAGTATAGGTAAATTCAAAAGGTTCACTGCAGAGGAAGGTCGGATCGGAAGTAAAGGATCCGTCAACATCCTGAACAAAAGTCGTTTTGGTTATTTCACTGGTACATTGTCCGTCCAGAGAAGTAACTACCAGGCGAACATCAGTGTCTCCTGCTTCTCCGAAACTTACTTCCGGTTCCGCATCCGTAGAAACGGTCGGAGATGCGTCCGGACCGAAGGTCCACACGTACGAGCCGTTGGTGGAGTTGTTCACCAGCTGTACGGGCTGATCCAGGCAAACGGTATCGGGAATGGTGAAATCAGCAACCGGGTTGCCAACCGTAACGATCTGGGTGGCGCTTCCGGCACAACCGTTCTCATCCGTCACCGTCATCAGCACTTCGTATTCCCCGTCTTCGGTGTAGGTAACGGCGGGTGGGCTGATCGCTCCGGAGGCCTCACCGTTGCCGAAATCCCAGTCGAACATCAGGCCTTCGCCTTCCGTCTGGTTGATGAAATTGACGGTCAGGGGCGCTTCGCAGCTGGTAGCCGGCGAGGGATCGGTGGTAAAAGCGGCATTGACACTGGATACATTTATAAAGCCGGGCTCAGTAGTAGCTACACTACAGTTGGTCAGATCGGAAACGATCTGCAAACCGACATTATAACTACCGGCCACGCCGTAGGTATGATTGGGATTTTCGGTCTGATCGGACTGCCCGTCACCAAAGGTCCAGTTGTAGCTGACCCCGGCATCCAGGATCGCCTGATCGATAGTAGAGTTGTTGGTGAACTGAACGGGCAGCGGCGCACAACCGCCGGTGGGATCGCCGGCAAAATCGAGCACCGGTTTCGCATACACCGTAATCGTGACGGTGCCGATGGGCGGCAGGCCGACACCCAGGCCGAATTCAACTACGTAGACACCGGGTTCCTGGAAAGTCTCGCTGGGATTTGCGTTGCTGGAGTTGTTTCCATTTTTGAAGTCCCAGAAAAAGGCGTCCAGTCCGGTTGGTGCGGAAAACTGTACCAGCAAGGGGGCACATCCTTCCGTGATCGTAGCGGATTGGGCAGCGGTGTTTGCGATAGTTCCTATCAGAAGAGCAGCAGTAAATACGGAATAGAGCGTATATTTCATCATGTAAATGGGATTAGGCCAGGATGGTATCCGTTTTCGATTCATAATCATGTTTTGTGTTCTACCGACTTTTGTCTTTGGCATTTTGCAAAGAAAATGTAAAAACCATAAGTTTGCAAATACCTAAAAGCAAGCTACACGCCAAAGTTATAATTTTGTTGCGATCCTAATACCTTATTTGGTTTTTATTGATTTACTTTGAGTTTTTCTAAACCGCTCATGACCATTTCTATGAAGAAAATTATTGTCATTCTTGGGTTTCTTGGTTTCACCACTTTGGCCTGGAGCCAGCAATATACGACCAAACAGGCTACTTTACCCTGTGTAAATAAAGACTTTAACCTGGTTGCCCACATTTTACGGGATTCCATGGGAGAAACCAACATCCTGGAGTCTGATATCGAAGCTGCAGTTGATTCCCTGAATAAATACTACGCACCGATCTGTATGTCTTTCACCCTGTGTGAAGTATCCATTATCGATAATTTTCAGTACGACGATACGGAAAATGAAAATGAGTGGACGGAATTGAAAGTTAAACACCTGCAGGATAACCGCATCAATGTATTCTTCGTCAATACCATCGACTGGGACGAAGACATGGAATGCGGCTATACGGATCAGGGAGCGATCACCATGACCGACAGTGGCGGTGCCATTCTGATGAAGAAGGACTGCACCATCAACGAACCCAAATCACTGATCCACGAAATGGGGCATTTCTTCGGTCTGTACCACACCTTTGAAACCGAATTCGGCGAAGAGACCGTGAACGGCGATAACTGTGAAGAAGCCGGTGACCTCGTTTGCGATACGCCGGCGGATCCTTACGAGATCGGTATGCCGGTGGAAAATTACGTTGATGTGGAGCAGGGCTGCCGTTTCATCGATGCGTCTTCGGATGCCAACGGGCAGATCTACATTCCCCACGTCGGCAACTTCATGTCCTACTACCAGGATACCTGCCGCTGCGGCTTTACTTACGGACAGTACCAGCGGATGATTGGTCAGTACGAACTGGCTCCGGTAAAATACTGGTAGCCCGGGAAAACACCCAACAAAAAAGGTGTACGGACGGAAAAGCAAATATTTCAATTGCCCGCCTGTACACCTTTTTTTATAGTATAATTACTTTTAGGACAGCCTTACCTTACGCACCATCCTGGCGACAAAGCCCGGGAAGAACCGTTTGAAATAGATCGAATAGATCTCTTTTCCCCCGATGGCGGCTTCCCGTTTGCCGGACCGTATGGCGTCCAGCGCCTTTTTGGCAAAGACCGCGGGGTCCAGACCGTTCTTATTGGCTTCCGAAACGGAGTTATTCTTGGTGCCGTCTCCCTTCAACGCATTTATTGTGGCGTTGGACTGAACATATCCGGGGATGAGAATGGTTACTTTAACCGGAACATCGGAGGCTTCCAACTCCGCCCGCAGGGCATCGAAATAGCCGTGCAAAGCGTGTTTGGAAGCAGCATACCCGGAACGCCAGGGAACACCCATTTTGCCCATAACACTGCTGATGACTACGATATGCCCGAATTGCTGCCGGATAAATGCCGGAAGTACGGCTTTGGTAACGGCAACGGTACCGAGGTAATTAACCTCCATGATCTTTTTATCAACCGAAAAATCGGTGTCCTTGATCAGCGCCCGCTGGGAAATACCGGCGCTGTTGATCAGTACATTGATGAAACCGAAGCGGTCCAGAACACTTTGCGCTTTTTCCGGAATGGAATCAAAATCCGCAACATCCATCGGCAGGATCATGATCTCTGTTTCCTCGTTGCAGTTTTGTTTGACGCGTTCCAATTCTTTTTTATTACGACTCGATATGACTAATTTAGCTCCTTCGGCTGCAAAGGCGTAAGCTAAATGTTCCCCAATACCAGACGATGCTCCAGTTATCCAAACTACCTTATTATTGAAACTCATAATCGATTTTCGATGGTGGAGAGCAAAGGTCGGGATTAAAATCGGTTACTAAAAACAATTTTGGAGTATGAAGATGCTATATTTAATCAGGCATGCCAAAAGTAGCTGGGACTATCCCGAATTAAAAGACTTCGATCGGCCCCTGGCTTCCCGGGGGCTGCGGGACGCTCCCTTCATGGCCCAGATGGTTCGGGATGAGGGCATTATTCCCGATAAACTGGTGAGCAGCCCGGCCAAACGCGCCTATTCTACTGCCGTATTCTTCGCCCAGGCTCAGGGCATCAACCCGGAGGACATCGTGCAAAACGTCAATATCTACCACGCTTACGCCGAAGATATTCTTCGTCTGGCCCGGGATTGGCCGGATGACTGGAATACCGTATTTTTGTTCGGTCATAATCCGACATTTACCAGCGTCGCCAACTATTTTGCCGATGAATACATCGATAATGTACCGACCTGTGGAGTTGTCGCCCTGGCCCTCAAGACCAATAAATGGAGTGGCCTGAAAAAGGGAGAGGGAACCGTTCAGGAATTCTGGTTCCCCAAGCAGTTTAAAAAGCGGTAACGGGGGGAGCAGGGAACATGCCGGAATTTTGCAAGATCATTTAACTACCATCATGAGCACTACGCGCTTGATTAAGCAATTGTTACCATCACTGCTACTGGCTGGTCTTATCCTGCTGATTTCCTGTGGGAAAGAGGAAGTTCCAATCCCTCTGACCGAGGAAAAACTGGTCGAGGTCCTCATCGATATGCACATGGCCGAATCGATGATCGAAAAGCTTCCCGTAGCGGACCGGGACACCGTGGGCAATGTCTACTACCGGATGATCTACCGGGAACACGGAGTGACCCAACAGGATTTCGACGAGTCGATGAACGTGCTACGGGAAGATCCCGAACGCCTGGATGCCATTTACGTTCAGATCATGGAAAGGCTGAATGTGTTGGAAGCCTCCGAACGCGGCGATGAAAATATGGAATGATCCTATGTCAACTCTGTATTAAATGGCCGCCCGTTACTTAACAATTATTTAATACCGAGGTGGCCAGCGGGGGTACGCATTCTGTTATTTTTGCCGAAATTGTTGTATTTTATACATTGGTGCTGTTCCCGAACGGGAGCGGTCCAATGTTGAGAAGTTTAACGGTCCGGTGATCCATATCTATAAAGGCTTTTGATCCGGACATTTTAATTCCATCGTCTATGGATTCCGTGAAAATTTTAGTCGTTGATGACGAGCCGGATATTCTGGAGTTTCTTGAATACAACCTCAATAAGGAGGGGTACCGGGTATTCACGGCTTCCAACGGTGAAGAGGGCGTGATGCTGGCGGAGAAAGAAAAACCGGATCTGATCATTCTGGACATCATGATGCCGAAAATGGACGGCGTTGAGGTGTGCCGGAACCTTCGATCCAAACCAATGTTCGACAAGACCCTGATCGCTTTTCTTACCGCCCGCGAAGAGGACTATTCGCAGATCGCGGCCCTGGAGGTCGGTGGCGATGATTACATTACCAAACCCATTCGTCCCCGAGTATTTATGAGCCGGGTCAAAGCGCTGTTGCGCCGCTCGGATCGTTCGGAAGAACAGGAAGTGGACGGAGATTCCGTACAGGTGGGAGATCTGATCATCGACCGGGAAAAAGTTACGGTACAAAAGGGTGAAGAGGTCATCGAACTGGCTAAAAAGGAATTTGAACTGATCAATTTGCTGATCTCCAAACCCGGAAAGGTATTTTCCCGGGAGGAGATCTTCAATAAAGTCTGGGGCACCGACGTTATCGTTGGGAACCGGACCATTGACGTCCATATTCGCAAACTGCGCGAAAAGATCGGCGATCACTACATTAAAACGATCAAAGGAATCGGTTATAAGTTTGAATTTTAAAGAGGTAGCTGGGTTCCGGTTTCCATTTTCAGCAATAACTGAAAAACGGCCGTTGTGGCCCGACGCCTTAATTGTATGTTTGGAATGATGAAAAATCCGACGCCACGGCAGATCGCCCTGGCGTCTGCCATATTACTTAGTGCCTACTCCCTGGTCTTTTATATCGGGGTGACCAATCTGGAATTCGTTTCCGGTTGGTTGGCTTGGATCCTGTTTCCGCTCACGATTCTGGGCCTCGCTTATCTGGTCAATCTTTACTATCTCAAAAAGTACATCTACCGTAAGGTAAAGCTCATCTACAAAACCATTCACCGGCACAAACGATCCCCGGATGAAAAGGCGCCGGGCATTGATGTAGATAACAATATCATTGAGGAAGTAGAAAAGGAAGTGAACGCCTGGGCGGCAATCCAGCAACAGGAACTCGACCGTTTCCGGGCCTGGGCCGATTACCGGCGTAAGTTTGTCGGGGATATTTCCCACGAATTGAAAACGCCCATTTTTACTATTCAGGGCTACCTGCATACCTTATTGGATGGCGGATTATACGACGACAAGGTCAATATGACTTTCCTCAAAAAAGCCGCCAAAAATGTCGACCGGCTGTATACCATCGTCGAGGACCTCAGCGCCATTGCCCGGCTGGAAGCGGGGAACCTGGTACTGGAAATGCAGGCTTTCGATATCAAGGAACTGACGGAAGAAATATTTGAAGATCTGGAGATCAAGGCCCGGGAAAAGGAGATCATCCTGGAATTCAAGGACGGGGCCTCCCAGAATTATAAGGTGCTGGCGGACCGGGAATACATCCGGCAGGTGCTGACTAATCTGATCCACAATTCCATCAAATACGGGAATAGCGGCGGCAAGACCAAGGTCGGTTTTTACGACATGGACAAAAATATGCTCATCGAAGTGGCCGATAACGGGATCGGCATCCCCAAGAACCATCTGTTACACGTTTTTGACCGTTTCTACCGGGTAGACAAAAGCCGGTCGCGGGCGCAGGGTGGTTCCGGACTGGGGCTTTCTATCGTTAAACACATCATCGAAGCTCACAAACAAACGATCAACGTGCGGAGTACGCCGGGCGTGGGATCCACTTTTGGTTTTACGCTGGAGAAGGCATGAATGAGCTTACCGGCGATAAGTTATTCTTCGATGGTCCCCGATCATCGATTTCACCAATTCTTTCCTATTTTTGCCGTTCTATTCATTTCAAGGAAATAATGCATGCTGACGCTAAGCGATATATCTCTAAAATACGGTGAACGTGTACTGTTCGACCACGTAAATCTGGTGATTGCAGAACGTGATAAAGTGGGACTGGTAGGCCGCAATGGTGCGGGGAAATCTACCCTGCTCAAGATCATTGCGAATACCATCAATCCCGATGAGGGCACGATCGCCCGACCATCTGCTTCTTCTCTGGGTTTTTTGCACCAGGAGATCGAACTGCCCCGCGGGCGTACCGTACTGGAAGAGACCATGACGGCCTTTGAGGAGATCCAGCGACTGGAAAGTCGGCTGGAAGAACTGACGGAAGAGATCGGTAACCGGACGGACTACGAGAGCAACGGTTACCACAAACTGCTGGAAGAACTCGACGCCGTCAACCACCGCCTGCACATTCTGGGTGGTTCTTCCGCCCAGGCCGATATCGAAAAGGTACTGAAGGGACTTGGTTTTAAGGACGGTGATATGAACCGCCAAACCACGGAGTTCAGCGGTGGCTGGCAAATGCGGGTCGAACTCGCGAAGATGCTGCTGAGCCAACCGGATTACCTGCTGCTGGATGAGCCTACAAACCACCTGGATATCGAATCGATCATCTGGCTGGAGAACTTCCTGCAGGATTATCCGGGCGCGATCATCGTGATCTCTCACGACCGTCAGTTCCTGGATACCATCACCAAACGAACGGTAGAGGTGGAACTCGGGCAGGTCTATGATTACAAGGCGCCGTACAGCAAATACGTGGAATTGCGCAAAGACCGCCGGGAAAAGCAAATGGCCGCCTACCAGAACCAGCAGCGCATGATCGCCCAGAAGGAAAAGACGATCAACCGCTTTATGGCGAAGGCCACCAAGACGAAGATGGCGCAGTCCATGCAAAAACAACTGGATAAGATCGAACGGATCGAGATCGAGGATGTGGATGCCGCTACGATGAATCTCCGGTTCCCACCCGCGCCGCGTTCCGGTCAGGTAGTGGTGGAAGCAAAAGATCTGACTAAAAAATACGGAGATCTGCTGGTTTTACAGGAAGTCGATCTAAGGCTGGACCGGGGAGACCGGGTCGCTTTTGTCGGTCAGAACGGTCAGGGAAAAACTACTTTGGCCAAGATCATTGTAGACGAACTGAAATATACCGGCGGAACGCTGGATCTGGGCTACAATGTGGAATTGGGCTATTACGCCCAGAATCAGTCGGATACCCTGGATTCCAAGCTGACCCTGTTGGAAACCATGGAAATGTACAGTCCCCCGGAAATGCGTACCAAGCTGCGCACCATCCTTGGTGCCTTCATGTTCAGCGGGGAAGATGTCGATAAAAAAGTATCGGTCCTATCCGGAGGAGAGCGGGCCCGTCTGGCGCTGGCTTGTCTGTTGCTGCGCCCCTTTAATTTACTGGTACTGGATGAACCTACGAACCACCTGGACATGCTGTCTAAAGATGTGCTCAAACAGGCGCTGAAAGAATACGACGGCACGATGATCGTGGTCTCCCACGACCGGGAATTTCTGAACGGACTGACCAATCGCGTCGTAGAGTTCCGGGATAAGCAACTGCACCACTATATCGGTGACGTAACGGCCTTCCTCGAAAAACGGGCGCTCGATAATATGCGGGATGTGGAGATCGGTAAAACCGTCCAGCCCTCGGCGAATACCAATGTCGTGAATACCCGGCAGGAGAACGCTCCGGTGCAGGAAGAACCCAAAAAGACCTTATCCCACGAAGAGCGCAAACGGCTGACCCGCGCGGTAAGCAATGCGGAAAAACGCATCAACCGGATCGAAGAGGAAATTGCAAAATTTGAGAAAAAGATGGCGGATCCCGCTTTTTACGATGGAGCGGACGTGGAGAAGATCACCATCGAATACGAACAAAAAAAATCGGACCTGACCAAGGCCATGGAGGAATGGGAAGAGGCAGCAATGGAACTGGAAATGGCCGGCGGATAAAAAATATGTAACGATTGGTCCTGAGCAGGGATAAAGCTTAAAAACCAAAATAAATTAGTAAACATGAATTTACGTTCCTTATTGACCTTTCTTGCCGTTAGCTGCGGCACCATTTTGTACGCTCAGGATTGTGGTACCTTTTACCAGTTTGTTGAAAATGCTTCCTACGAATACGGGCTTTACGATCACAAAGACAAGTCCCAGGGTCGGCAGATCATGCGCATTTCCGACGTGACGGAAACCGGCGGGGCAGTGACGGCCAAAGTCAATTCGAAATTTATCCCGGAGAAGAAAAACCAGGACACTTTCGAGGCTACTTCCGAAGTTTCCTGCGAAGACGGCACCCTGCACATGGATATCTCCATGAATATGACCCAGATGACCAGCCAGTTTTCTGAAATGGAAGTCAGCATGGAAGGCGATCCTTTGATGATCCCGTCCGCGCTGAAGGCCGGTCAGACCCTGCCCGACGCTACCACCAAGATCAAAACCGGTATGAACGGCATGAGCCTGATGACGGTTACCCTGTCCGTCACGGACCGGAAAGTTGAAGGCATGGAAACCATTACCACACCGGCGGGTACTTTCGAATGTTACAAGATCACGCAGACCACCAGCATGAAAACGATCATGTCCAAATCCTTTACCACGGAGGAATTTTACGCCGAAGGCGTGGGGCTGGTGCGGTCCAATACCTACAAGAAGAACGGTAAGCTGGAAAGCTACCAGGAATTGTTAAGCCTTGAGAAATAGGACTTGGAGACCTGGGAGATGGGGAGACTGGGAGATGGGATGAGTAGGAGATGGGGAGACAAGGTGACTGGGGGGATTTTCTCCCCGTCACCTCGTCTCCAAGTCACCCCGTCACGTCTCCTTGTCACCAAATCACTCCTCGTCAAAGCCATCCAATAGCTCGGGCGGCAGGGATTTACTCGCTTTAGCCCCCAATTCACGGATGCGTTCCGCCCGTCCTACCAGCGTGTCTCCGTACTTTTTCCCATCTGTAAGTTTGCGCATGGCATCGTGGTAGGCGCCCTGGGCGGAATCCAGCCGCAGGCCAACCGCTTTCAGATCATCGATAAAGCTGACGAAGCGATCGTAGAGCAGACCACTCTGACGGGCGATTTCGAGTACATTTCTTTTTTGCTTTTCCTGTTTCCAGATATAGGAGACCGTACGCATCGTAGCGAGTAGGGTAGACGTGGTCACGATCACAATGTTCTGATCTAGGGCCTCGTTAAACAGACTGGAATCCTCCTGCAGAGCAATGCCGAAAGCCGGTTCGATCGGGACAAACAAGAGGAGATAGTCCGGTGAATTGATCTGATACAGTTGCTGATAGTTCTTACCGCTCAGGTCTTTGATGTGAGAGCGCAGACTGTCGATGTGCTGGCGCAGGTATTTCTTTCGTTTCTCATCCTTGGAGGCCTGGAAAAAGCGTTCGTAGGCCGTAAGGGAAACTTTACAGTCGATAATGAGGTGTTTGTTGTCGGGCAGGTTAATGATGAAATCCGGTCGCTTCTGGCGTCCGTCTTCGTCCCGGAAACTAGTTTGGGTCTGGTAGTGGATATCGCGGGCGAGCCCGGCTCGTTCCAGCAGCATTTCCAGTTGCACTTCCCCCCAGTCTCCCTGGGTCTTGTTTTCTCCCTTTAATGCCGTCGCCAGATTATTGGCATCTTCGCTGAGCTGTTGATTGAGCAGGCGCAGATGTTCGATCTCCTTTTTGAGGGATACCCGGTCCCGGGTTTCTTCCAGGAACCGTTTTTCGATCCCATCTTCGAAAGATTTGATGCGTTCGCGCAGTGGGTCCAGAATATCGTGCAGGGCTTGTTGATTCTGGGATTTGAACTGGTTACTCTTCTCTTCAAGCAGGCGGTTGGCCAGATTTTCAAACTCTACCCGGGCCTGTCGTTGCAGCTGCTCTACTTCGTCCGCCTGGGTCTGGAGCTTTTCCTCGATCTGAAGGAGTTGTTGTTCCCGACCGGCGAGGGTAGCGGACAATTGCCGCAATTCCGTATCCTTTTCCGCCAGATCTTCCCGTTGCAGGTCCGATTGCTCCTGCAGGTGGTTGTAGACTTCCCGGGAAATGTACTGTTTATCCAGTGCTTCTCTCGCTACAAAATCCCGATCCAGGATCATCCGCTGTCGCCACATGCCGGCAATATATCCCAGTACCAGGCCGGTGATCAGAAAGAGGAAAGAGATTATCAGCGGATTTTCCATAGGCAATAGTTGCAAGGATTTGTTTGGTGAAAATACAATTTTGTTTTCCTAAAACGAAAAATCCCGGGCTTTCCGTTCAGGAAAACCCGGGATTTATTTTTTCTGTGCAACTGAGCCCGGATACCGGGTTCCAGTCGTTATTTATCCGAGAACCTTAGCAACCAGATCAGCGGCATCCTGCAGCTGAATGGCGGAGTGTACTTCCAGTCCGGATTTGTCGATAATGTCTTTTGCCAGGTCCGCATTGGTACCTTGGAGACGCACGATGATCGGAACTTTGATGTCGCCGATGTTTTTGTATGCGTCGACAACTCCCTGAGCCACGCGGTCACAACGAACGATACCACCGAAGATATTGATCAGAATGGCTTCTACGTTGGGATCTTTCAGAATGATCCGGAAGGCATGCTCTACGCGCTTGGCGTCAGCCGTACCCCCTACATCCAGGAAGTTGGCGGGCTCTCCACCGGAAAGTTTGATGATGTCCATCGTGGCCATGGCCAGTCCGGCACCGTTCACCATACAACCCACATTTCCGTCGAGGTTAACGTAGTTCAGGCCTACGTTCTTGGCTTCCACTTCGGTCGGATCTTCTTCGTCCAGGTCCCGCAGTTCGGCGAGGTCTTTGTGACGGAAAAGTGCATTCTCATCGAGTGTTACCTTACAGTCAACCGCTACGATATCATCGTGGCCGGTCTTCATGCAGGGGTTTATCTCGAACAGGGAAGCGTCGGAACCTACAAATGCTTTATACAGCGAAGCGATGAATTTGGACATCTGCTTGAAGGCTTTACCGCTCAAACCCAGGTTGAAGGCAACCTTACGTGCCTGGAAGGGCAGCAGGCCCTGCTCCGGATCGATGTATTCCTTATGCACCAGATGGGGCGTCTTTTCGGCCACCTCTTCGATATCCATACCACCTTCGGTAGAATAGATGATCACATTCTGTTTGCGCTGACGATCCATCAGGATGGATACGTAGAATTCTTCACAGGAATCGAAATCGGGAACGTAGGCATCTTCGGCAACCAGGATCTTGCGAACCAGTTTACCGGGACCGTTCATACCACCGGGAGTCTGAGGCGTTTTCAGCATCATTCCCAAAATGGCATCGGCCGTTTCTTTTGCACCATCCTTACTTTTTACCACTTTCACACCACCGCCTTTACCCCGGCCGCCGGCGTGGATCTGCGCCTTGATCACCGCAAATTTGGAACCGGTGCGTTCGGCGATCTCCTCGTAAGCGTTTACCGCTTCGTCAACCGTGGTTGCCACGATGCCTTCCTGAATGGCTACACCGTAGCTCTTAAGTAATTCTTTTCCCTGATATTCGTGTAAATTCATATTAGATAAGGTGTTTACAGCTTCTGTTTAGTCAGTGTTTTCAATCAGAGCCCAAATGTAATAAAAAAAGCATTGCAGGCCCTTCTTCCGATCGGATTATCTAGGGGAATTCGGGAAATTACCCGTTTGGGTCCCGGCGGGGAACTGGCAAACGGCACCCGTCCTGCTGGCTATAGACCAAGCTCCGGCGTGGAGCTTCTAAAATACGAAATGGCCCGGAGGCTGTTCCACCCGGGCCACTTCGCAAGATTGGAACCAAAGCAGGAGCCTGCCCCGGCCTATTATCTTAAGGGATAACGGCAATGCGCTTGGTCAGTCGTCCTTCGCTGGTTTCCAGCGCCAGTAGATATACTCCGGCGGTGAGGTCTCCGGTGGATAGGGAGATCCGGTTGGCGCCATTGACGAAACGCTGACCGGCCTCGGTGCGAATACGCCGGCCGTCAATCCCGTACCAGCTGATCTGACCTTCAAATACTTCCGTACTGTTGATGGTCACCTGGATGTTGGAATTGGCATGTACCGGGTTGGGACCAACGGTCCAGCCTTCCACAAATTCCGGTTCTTCGATCTTGGTTACCGAACCGGTGATGAACGAACCGCTGGCGGTGAAACCCATGCCGGTATCGTAGCAGTTGAAGGGGCGTACGCGCCAGTAATACTTGCGCTCCGCTTCCAGGCCGCTCACCACTTTGGCGTTGCCGTTCACGATCAGGCTGAACGTACTGGTGCTTTCCATATAGTTGGCAAAGCGGGAAACCTCCAGCAGGTACTTATTGGCACCGGGTACAGCCGTCCAGGTAAAGGGAATATCGTTATAGTAGGGTAGGCGTTCGTCGGCGATGGGGAATTCCAGCGTGGTATTGGTGGTAATGTCCGCGCTGCCGGGCGTCCAGCCGCTGCGGATATAGGACCGCTCATCGCTGCTGAGACTGGCAATAATAGCCGCCTTCTGCATGGCAGAAAAGAAGTAATCCTCCGAGCTGCAGGCATTGAAGTAACCCATGTACAGCTTCTCTTCCGGATTCACCAGATCACCTTTCGGATCTTTTACACCACCTTCGTAGTTGCAGGAGTTCCAGTAGTCCGGGAAATTGTAATCGGGAGGCGTATCGCACAGGAGGTCACCGGATTCGTCGCAGTTACTGCCGTCCTGGAGCTCGGTTAAGAATCCGTTCGGGGCCCGGGTAGGGGCCTGGTCGCCGTACTGGTCGGTATCGTAGGGTTCGGAATCCCAGCCGCGATGCGGGTGCGCCAGGGTGAAGTAGTGGCCCAACTCGTGGGTCAGCGTAACCGATGAACCAGATACTTCACTTTTCCGGATAACTACCCAGTCGGATTCGAAAACCCCCGTACCGGTAATGGCAATCTTCAGGTAGTAACCCAGGGTCCGGCCCAGGCTGCTTGTATTGCGGTCCGCCGTTTCGGGGACGAAGACATTGATGGCGCTGTTATCCCGGTTGACCTTCATGATCGTACCGATCGTCGCTTCGTGATCCTCAAATACAGTTGTATTCTTGATATAGTTGAAGGAACAGTCTTTCAGGTAGAACTGGATATCCATATCGGCGAAATCCTCATTCAGGGCCGCCAGCTGGTCGAGTACCTGGGCTTCTTTCACCCCGCTCGTCCCGTCGGTTTTGGCGATGATATGGAATTTGATCGGAATGTACTGCGTACTCCGAAATTGAATGGGATTCGATTCCGCCCAGCGGATATTTCTCTGCAGGTCAGGAATGAACGCTTCCTGTAACTGACCCACCGTTCCACAGCTTCCGTTGTCGATCTGAGCGTTCATAGTGGAAATGCTGAGTAGACATACCATCCCGAAGATGATAGAAGTCCTTTTCATATATGACGTTATTTTAAATAATTACCTCAGAGTTTGTACGGGAATTATTAATCGGGCTGCAAACGCCACTTTTATGTTTTTACTTCAGCTATTTCTCAGTACGTACCTTATAGGTATGCACTTCAAAATGAGCTTCGTCAAAACAAAAAATTGACTGTTTTCGCCGCAAAGAAAAAATCCCGAACACACTCTTATACTATTTTGAGTCAAATTGGTTTCAATGCAGGTCCGACTTCCAGCCGGAGACTGTATTCAGGACAGCACGGGCTGCCACCTGCCGTTCGGATCAGGTCAGCCGGAATATTGCCGACGGAAAGCCGGCGCTATAAATAGGGTGTTTGGAATGGAGATGTCCGTATAAAACGGAAAAAATACCGGGGCATTATCTTTATACCAAACAAAATTAGACAACTTCTTTAACAAAGGCACCAAAAATTGGCTACTTTTGCCGTGCTTTTGACAAGTAATTTTTAAATCAATAGAATAATTAATTTATGAGTAAGGTAACTGTGGTAGGTGCTGGTAACGTCGGAGCTACCTGCGCCAATGTACTTGCCCACAAGGATATTGTAAAAGAAGTCGTCCTGATAGATATCAAAGGCGATCTGGCGCGCGGTAAGGCGCTGGATAGCTGGCAACAGGCTCCCATCGATTATTACAGTACCCAGCTGACGGGTACGGAAGATTATAAGGATACGGCCGGTTCGGACATCGTAGTGATCACCGCGGGTATTCCCCGTAAACCGGGTATGAGCCGGGATGATCTGATCTCCACCAACGCCAAGATCGTCACTTCAGTTACCAACTCCATCATGGAGCATTCCGAGAATCCCATCATCATTGTGGTTTCCAATCCTCTGGATGTAATGACCTACGCCGCTCATAAAGCTTCCGGTCTGGATTCCAGCCGTGTATTCGGTATGGCCGGTATCCTGGATACGGCTCGTTACCGGGCGTTCCTGGCAACTGCACTGAATGTTTCTCCGAAAGATATTCAGGCAGTACTGATGGGAGGCCACGGCGATACAATGGTGCCGCTGCCCCGCTACACAACCGTAGCCGGTATTCCCGTTGAGGAAATGATCGACAGCGATACGCTGAACGCAATCGTAGACCGCACCAAATCCGGTGGTGGTGAGCTGGTTAAACTCATGGGTACTTCCGCCTGGTACGCTCCGGGTGCTGCTGCTGCTCAGATGGTAGAAACCATCGTACGCGATGAAAACCGCATTTTCCCCTGCTGCGCCCTGTTGAACGGCGAGTACGGTCTGAAAGATATTTTCCTGGGTGTTCCCGTGAAACTGGGCAAATCCGGTATCACCGAACTGCTGGAACTGAAACTCAATGCTGACGAAATGGAACTGCTGAAAACTTCTGCGGGCCACGTACGTTCAGTTATGGAGGTGTTCGACAACATGAACGCCTAAGCAGTAAGACAATAAAAAACAGGGGGTGAACCATCGGTATTTCCGGTGGGACACCCACCAAATGAAAAAGGCCGCAAAAGCAAATGCTCATTGCGGCCTTTCTCGTTGCTGTTGCTTCGTCGCTTAGAACATCTCCGTTGCGGCGAAGTGGAAGCTACCTTCACGGGCAGCGTTCTCATCGGAGTCCGCACCGTGTACGGCGTTTTCGCCGATGCTGGTAGCGTACTTGGCGCGGATGGTGCCGGGAGCAGCTTCAGCCGGGTTGGTCGCACCGATCAGCTTGCGGAAATCTTCCACTGCATTGTCTTTTTCCAGGATGGCAGCCACGATCGGGCCACTTGACATGAATTCCACCAGTTCGCCGTAGAACGGACGTTCTTTGTGTACTTCGTAGAATTCACCGGCTTTCTCTGCCGACAGTTTGGTCAGTTTCATGGAGACGATCCGGAAGCCCGCATCGTTCATCATTGCCAGGATACCACCGATGTTTCCAGCGCGTACGGCATCGGGTTTGATCATGGTAAAGGTTCTGTTTCCAGCCATTATTTTTTGTTTTAACTGTTTTACTTTTGCAGTCGTTACAAACGACTTTGAATTATCTTAAAACCCTCGGGGACGCAGTACGAAGCAATTGATTGACCGCAAACAGCCTCTTTTCCTTCCGGCGCCCCAAAAAAGCGACGCAAAAGTAGGCAAACTGAGCTAATCTACACAAGGCCCGGATGTAAAAAATTACCTCTGGGTTGTGATACTTTTGGTTAAGTACATAATTTTTGTCAACTTCGCTCCCTGATTTTGAAGCGCTTTATGGAATTTGCTGAAGAAATAAAAAAAATACTATCCTATCCTAAGGATATAGCCATTACCACTCATCGCAATCCCGATGGGGATGCTATTGGTTCTTCTCTGGGTTTGTATCACTACCTCAATATGCTCGGGCATAGTGTGCGGATAGTGGTGCCTTCCGAGTACCCTGATTTTATGGTCTGGATGCCGGATGTGGACCGGATCATCATCTACGATATCGAACCGGAGGAATCCGCCGAGGTATTCGAACGGGCGGAAGTGATCTTTTGTCTGGATTTTAATTCGCTGGACCGGATCGACAAGGTGGGTGACCTCTTTGCCGACCGCCGGGCGACCAAGATCCTGATCGATCACCACCTGTATCCCGAACATTTTGCAGATTATACCATTTCCAATACCGAAGCGAGTTCTACCTGCGAAATGATCTTCGATTTCATAGAAGGGCTGGGCGACAAACCGATGATCAATAAAAACATCGGCGATTGTCTGTTTACCGGCATTCTAACGGATACCGGTTCCTTCAAATATGCGACCTCCGCTAAACTATTTCGCATCGTAGCGCAGTTATTAGAGGTCGGAGTGGATGATTATATGCTGCAGGACCTGATCTTCAACAGTATGACGGAAAAACAACTGCGTCTGTTGGGGCACTGCCTGCACAACCGGATGGAGATCCTGGAAGAATTCCGCACCGGTATCATCACGCTGACCAAGGAAGATTATGCCAATTTCGACATCAAGCGGGGCGATACTGAAGGTATTGTCAATTATCTGTTGAAAATGAAAAAGATCGTGGTAGCGGCCTTTATTACGGAGCAGCCTACCATCGTCAAGATCTCTCTGCGCTCCAAAGGAGATTTTTCCGTTCAGGAAATTGCCCGCAGACACTTCAAAGGCGGGGGACACAAAAATGCCGCCGGCGGCGCTTCCTTCAAGGGATTGCGCACAACGGTCAAGCGTTTCAAAGAACTGTTACCATTGTATAAAGATCAACTCAATTCTTAACAATTATTAATAATTCATGCATCAATTAATGCGTTTATTCACACTTGTCGTTTTAGCGGCAACTTTGGTCTTGACGTCCTGCCAGCAGGACTCGGCCATGCAGACTGCATCTGATGGAACCGAGTTTAAGATCCAGAAGTCTACCGGTTCTCCGAAAATACAGCCTGGTCAGTACGTATATTACCACGCGCAGCGTCGTAAGGGAGAAGAAGTGGAAAGCAGAAGTCGTGACCTGGGAGATCCACAAATTTTTCAGATTCCGGCCGAAGACAATCCCAACAGCGAAACTGCTCTGTTGGAGGATGTACTCACTTCCATGGGAGTGGGCGATAGTGCTACCATTTACCTGCGTCTCGATACGCTACCGACCAAACCTCCGGGATTTGAAGAAGAAGATGTTATGTACTTTGACCTGGTCGTTGTGGACGTAAAGGAGCAGGCTGAGTTCGATGCCGAGCAGGAAGAGAAGCGGGCCGCTGCCGAAGCGGATGCAGCCGTGTTTCGGGAAAGAGCGGAGCCCGTTATTCAGGAAACTAAGAACATTGTTGCCCAATATGCCGCCGGCGAACTGGGAGATAAAGTACAACGGACCAATACCGGACTGGGGTACATGATCGTTGAAGAAGGTACCGGAGCTTCACCTACGGTAGGGAAGCAGGTATCCGTACAGTACGTAGGTACACTGACCGACGGTACCTTATTCGATAACTCATTCGAGCGGGGCCAAGCCATTACTTTCCCATTGGGAGTAGGACGGGTTATCCCGGGCTGGGACGAAGGTATCGCGCTGCTGAAAGAAGGCGGAAGCGGTTATCTGTTCATCCCTCACCAGTTGGGATACGGCGAAGCAGGTTCACCTCCGGTGATCCCGGCCAACGCTGAACTGGTATTTTATGTTGAATTAATTAAAGCATTTTAAAGCATGACCACTGATCAACTGAATGATCTGAAAGAGCGCCTGGTTTCGTTAAGGAGGTATCTTTGACGTCGATGAACGCAAAAGACAGATTGAAGACAAAGAACAACAATCGTTGAATCCCAATTTCTGGGATGATCCGAAACGTGCGGAAACCATTCTGAAGGAGCTGAAAAGCCACAAGAACTGGGTAGAGCAGTACGAAGATGTCGCCACACTGGTCGAGGACACGGAAGTGCTCCAGGAGTTTTACCAGGAGGGCGAAGGCACGGAAGAAGATGTGAACGCCCGCTACCGGGAAGCGCTGGACGCCATGGAGAACGTGGAATTCCATTCCACGCTGAACCAGGAGGAAGACGAACTGGGTGCCGTATTGGAGATCAATGCCGGTGCCGGCGGTACGGAGGCCTGCGATTGGGCCGAAATGCTGTACCGGATGTACCTGATGTGGGCCGAGAAGCAGAACTTCAAGGTTTCCGAGCTCAATAATCAGCCGGGAGATGTGGCGGGGATCAAATCCGCGTCGCTGGAGATCTCCGGTGATTTTGCCTACGGTTTTCTTAAAGGGGAGAACGGCGTGCATCGTCTGGTAAGGGTAAGCCCCTATAATGCACAGGGCAAACGCATGACTTCCTTCGCTTCGGTTTTTGTGCATCCCATGATCGATGATCGCATCGAAGTGGAAGTCAATCCTGCAGATCTGGACTGGGATACGTTCCGTTCCAGTGGTGCGGGTGGGCAGCACGTGAACAAGACCGAATCGGCCGTCCGGGTCCGCCACATGCCCAGTGGGATCGTGGTGGAATGCCAGCAGGAACGCTCTCAGCATATGAACCGCGAAAAAGCGATACAGATGCTGAAGTCCCGTTTGTACGAGCTGGAACTGGAAAAGAAGCGGGCCGAGAAGCAGGCGGTCGAATCGACCAAGATGAAGAACGAGTGGGGATCGCAGATCCGGAGCTATGTTCTGGACGATCGCCGCGTTAAGGATCACCGTACCGGTTACCAGACCAGTCAGACGGATGCTGTACTGGACGGGGATCTCGACGAATTTTTGAAAGCCTATCTCATGCACCATGAGTCAAGCTCCAATTAAACAAGGACCGAAAGGCTTACTGCGCTGGCGTGGTAAACCTTTCGGTTCCCCTTTTTCTACGGTATTCCTCCTGACGCGGATCGCTACCGTAGCGGTCTTCCTGGGCCGGGCCTGGCAGCATCTGCGCTGGGACGCTCCCTACCGGGACCTGTTCTGGGATGAAAAGTGGATGGGAGGACTGGTACACCTGTTCGGCTATGCGGATTGGAACTCCTACGTGACCGATCCCCGGACGGACCAGGTCATGCAGCATCTCATCCAGGCTACCGGCTGGTTTTATCTGCTTTGCGCCGTAATGGCCCTGATGATCACCCGCCTGGGAAAACCGGGGCGCCGGATCCTTCGGATCGGTGGCGCGTTTCTCATCTTTCTCGCAGCCCTGTATACCAAGGAAAAATTCTATTTCTTCGGCCAATTTCTGGAATATACCCTGCAGTGGTCTGCACCCTTTTTCCTGGCGGCTTTCGCCCGGCAGACCAGCATTACGGACCGACAGGTACTCTTACTGAAAGTAGCGATCGCCCTCACTTTTGTCTGCCACGGACTCTATGCGGTGGGTTATTCTCCCCGGCCGGAACTCTTCCAGACCATGGTGATCAACATCCTGGGTTTGGGAAATGATATGGCTATTCATTTTTTGAACCTGGCGGGCGTGCTGGATTTTATCTTTGCCGCGGCGCTTTTCGTGCCCTGGCGGAAGATTAACATTCTGGCACTGGCCTATCTGACATTTTGGGGATTCATGACCACCATTGCCCGGGTGTGGGCTTTTGTACACTGGGAATTCCTGGGCTCAGGACTGGCGCAGTGGTTACACGAAAGCGTTTTTCGCTTTCCGCATTTTTTGTTGCCGCTCGGCCTGCTTATCTGGTTGCTTTACGGGAAAGAATCAAACGCTATCCAGGAGAAGGACCGGGAATAAAGAAGTAATCCCGCCATCAGAAACCACCTATCCAAGACCATAATCCAGCTACAGGAGAAAGAAAGACAGATCAGGAAGTATGATGCTTCCCATTCCAGGAAACATTTCCACATTTCCACATTCAAACGTTTCCACATTCAAACATTTCCACGTTTCAGCAAACGTCATTCGTCAACACCTGGCCATCTGCGTCTGAAAAGGAAACCATATTAAATCGCCAGGATCTCAGCCATCCGGATCAATTGATTGTCCGGCTTCCGGTTCTTGGAGATCGCTTCTTCAAAAGGCGTGAATTTGATCTTGCTGTTTACCAGCCCGGCCATCACACCGGCTTGCCCTTCCAGCAGACCTTCCACCGCAGAGAAGCCCAGTCGACTGGCCAGCACGCGATCCAGCGCCGTGGGAGAACCTCCGCGCTGCAGGTGACCGATGATGGTTACTTTGGTATCGTAAAAATCGAACAATTCCTTGACCTGCTTGGCGATCTCGCTGGCTCCACCGAAGTGATTTCCTTCCGCCACGATCACTACACTGAAGAGTTTTTTCCGGCGGGCACCCATTTTGAGTACATCGACCAGATCTTCCAGCGTAGCGTCTTTTTCGGGGATCATTACACTGGCCGCACCACTACCGATAGCGGTATTCAGAGCGATAAATCCAGAATTCCGTCCCATCACCTCCACGAAGAACAGGCGGTTGTGGGAATCCGCCGTATCGCGGATCTTATCCACGGCCTCGATTGCCGTATTGACCGCCGTATCAAAACCGATGGTAAAATCGGAACCGTAAAGATCATTATCGATCGTACCCGGTACGCCGACGATGGGAATGTCGTATTCCTGAGAAAAGACCATCGCCCCGGTAAATGTACCGTTACCGCCGATCGCGATCAGCCCGTCGATATCGTAGGCTTTGAGCGCTTCGTAGGCCGTACGGCGACCTTCGGGGGTCATAAACCGCTGGCTGCGGGCCGTCTTCAAAAAAGTACCTCCGCGGTGCATGATGTTGCCCACATCTCCGACTTCCAGCCGGACGAGATCACAATCGATCATGCCCTCGTATCCTCTTTTGATGCCAAATACGTGGAGATTGTTATAGGCTCCGGTCCGAACCACAGCCCGGACGGCGGCATTCATTCCCGGGGCGTCTCCTCCGGAAGTAAATACAGCGATCCGTTTGATCTCTTTTTTCTTAGTATCCTTTGCCATAGGTCAATTTATCTTATAAAAGGATGCCCGTTTGATCGGCGTGCTTCCCTCATTTTTTTTCGAAGCCCCAAAGGTAGTGTAAATTTAACACTAAGATGGTGGGAGCAAAGCAATTTTCTCACAAGAAAGACCGGAAAATCTCTAAACTGTCAAAAAATTGGTGAATATTTTTTAAATAAAAACAATTAGTTTATTTTTGTTTTCCAATGGAATTGAGGCTTCTAAACTATTTGTTATGACCAATTTTACCCATAGTGCGCAGCGATCGGCGCCCGTGACTATTGTTTTGCCCGCATATTTTCGAAGGATTAGAGAAAACTGGTTTAATCTGCTGATCCTGGGGCTCCTGATCCACCTACTATTTCAGAAAGATATAACGATCCGTTTCCAGTTGCACGACCGCGACCTGGTAGCGGCGGAAACGTCCGCATCACCTACCGGCCCCAGCGCTAAAAAGATGAGTAGCATCATCCCGATCGGCTCGCTGGATCTCGGGGAAGAGGAATCGCTCAGTCAGGAAGACGAACGCCTGGCCAACACGTTTTCCAACCTTACTTTCGTGCTCAATCCGGCTTATGCCAAACGCAAGAACGTTCCGAAGAGAATCGTGGCCCGGAAAATTGAGAATTGCCGGGATTACGTTCGCCGTTACGCCGCGGAAGCACAACAGGAAATGCGGGACCACGGCATACCGGCCAGTATCACACTCGCTCAGGGGCTGCTGGAATCCAATGCCGGAGACAGCCGCCTGGCCCGGGAATCCAACAACCATTTTGGGATCAAGTGCCGTTCCAAGTGCCGGGGGTGTACCTGTCGAAATTACACTGATGATGACATCTACGATATGTTCCGTGTTTTCGAACAACCGCTGGCGAGCTATCAGGAACACTCTAAGTTGCTGACCAGTAAGCGGTATCGCCATTTGGCAAAACTGGGCCGTACCAACTATCGCGACTGGGCTTTCGGTCTCAAAAAGGCCGGCTACGCCACCGATAAACGCTACGCGGAAAAACTGATCCGCATCATCGAGGAACTCGAACTGGATCGCTACGATAGCTAAGTTCGGAATGGAGGTGGCACCTGCTCTGTCAGCTGGCCGTCTCACCTGGCCCCGATGTACGCCTTGGCATGGTATTCATCGTCTATTTTTGTAACTTGACGATCACAAAAAGAAACACATACCATGTCCAAATCACGTAGAGCTTTTATAAGAAAAATGGGAGCCGGCCTGGTAACGGCCGGTTTCTCTTCCAATCTTTTACTTGCCGAAAATACCCAAAGCATTCCGCTGGCGCAGTTATTGTCCCGATCCTACGGTCCTAATGACACCATCCGATTGGGAGCGATCGGTATGGGCATCATGGGCTTCAGTAACTGCCGGACCGCCCTGCAACTTCCGGGCGTTGAACTCGTTGCCGTTTGTGATCTGTACGATGGCCGACTGGAGCACAGCAAGGAAGTTTTCGGCGATCATCTGTTCACTACCCGTGATTACCGCGAGATCCTTTCCCGTCAGGATATTGATGCGGTGATCATTGCCACTTCCGATCACTGGCACGACCATATCTCCATAGCGGCGATGAAAGCCGGAAAACACGTTTACTGCGAAAAGCCGATGGTGCACCATCTCGACGAAGGGCACGCTGTGATCAAGGCCCAAAAGGAGACCGGTCAGGTATTCCAGGTAGGCAGTCAGCGGGTGAGCTCCATCGTTTACCACAAGGCCCGGGATCTGATGGCCGACGGCGTTATCGGCGATCTCGTACTGGTGGAAGTCTGGTACGACCGGCACTCTGCCCTCGGGGCCTGGCAGTATTCGATCCCGCCCGACGCTTCGCCGGAAACCATTGACTGGCAAGGATTCCTCGGCGATGCTCCCAAACATCCTTTCGATAAGACCCGTTTTTTCCGGTGGCGTAATTACCGGGACTACGGTACCGGGGTTGCCGGTGATCTCTTCGTGCACCTCTTTTCCGGAGTACATACGATCCTGCAGTCGCACGGCCCGAACCGGATCTATTCCAGTGGCGGCCTGCGTTACTGGAAAGACGGCCGCGATGTACCCGACGTGATCCTGGGTATTTATGATTATCCGGAAACGGACCAACATCCGGCCTTTAACTTACAGCTCCGCTCCAATTTTGTGGACGGCGGCGGTGGCGGTTCCAAGTTCCGCTTTGTCGGTTCGGAGGGGATCATGGAGTTGACCGGACGGGCCATAACCGTCAAAAGACGGAAGCTGCCCACTGCACCGGGTTACGGAGGCTGGGATTCCTTC
Organism: Flavilitoribacter nigricans DSM 23189 = NBRC 102662; assembly: GCF_002646595.1. Taxonomy (GTDB): domain Bacteria; phylum Bacteroidota; class Bacteroidia; order Chitinophagales; family Saprospiraceae; genus Flavilitoribacter; species Flavilitoribacter nigricans. Next base: position 276,471 of record NZ_PDUD01000001.1, on the reverse strand, counting down.
AATACCTTTACCGAAGCCACGCAAAAGGCCTATAAGGAATGGTACGAATCACACTATCCGGATGAGCCGCGCATGTCCGAACCGGATGAACTAAAGTACGAAGCTCCCCAGGGTTATAGCGATTCCCTGGATCACTGGGCCACGTTTCTGGCCGGTATTCGCAATAATCATCCGATCATTGAGGATGCGTCATTCGGCCTCCGGGCTGCAGGGCCTTCACTGGCTTCGAACAAGAGCTATTTTGAGCAACGTGTGATCAATTGGGACCCCGATCGCATGTTGGTTATGGAGGAAGGCTAGCGGCAGGGAGAATAGCTCCCGCGCTGTGGGCTGTCCGGATCAAAACAGCTTGCTTTTCTTCCGGAACCACGGGGCGGGGCGCATTCCATCCGACTGATCAGCGGTTGTCCGGGAGCAGCAATCGGCAAAAAAAATATCAGAAAAGGCAAAAAAAAAGTTGTCTGTGCACTTTGCCAGTCATTAATTTTGCAAAAGAGAAAGCTTCCAGGGTACTATTCCTCCTGTCTGAATAATTGTGCTTGTTTATTCGGTCGCTTTTGTCGACAGCTCCAGAAAGCTCTGTTTCGAGAAAAAAATAATTACATGCCATCCATTGCACCTAACCACATTTGGCTTTTACTGATATCCGTTACCCTGCTCGGTACGGGGATGTCCTGTTCCAATCGGGCAAACGATCGGGAGCTGGTGGATTACAACTTTGACGTTCGTCCGATCCTGTCCGATAAATGTTTTAAATGCCACGGTCCGGATGCCAACCAGCGGAAGGCCGATCTCCGTTTGGACACGGAAGAAGGAGCTTACGCGGCGCTTAAAGACGACGCCAGCCAGTTTGTGATCGTTCCCGGCGAGCCGAACCAGTCGGCCCTCTACCATCGCATTACTACCACGGATTCCCTGGATATCATGCCGCCCCCGGAGGCCAACCTGGCCCTGAGCGAGGGAGAGATTGAGCTGCTGAAAAAGTGGATAGAACAGGGCGCAGAATACAAACCGCACTGGGCCTTTATCCCTCCCGAGATGCCGGATCGCCCCGAAGTGGAACTGGCGGATTGGCCCCAAAATGATATCGATTACTACGTACTGAAGAAAATGGAAAGCCAGGGCCTTTCGCCCAATTCGGAAGCGGATAAGGCCCATTTGTTAAAACGACTGGCCTTTGATCTTACCGGGCTGCCGCCTGACCTGGAATTACAGGAAAAATACCTGGCGGATGATTCGGAAGGTGCTTACGAAAAAGTAGTGGATGAACTGCTGGCCAGCCCGCACTACGGGGAGAAACTGGCGCTGCACTGGCTGGATGTGGCCCGCTACGCCGATTCCCACGGCTACCAGGATGACGGACTACGAACTATGTGGCCCTGGAGGGACTGGGTGATCCACGCCTTCAACTCCAATTACCCCTACGATCAGTTCCTGACCTGGCAACTGGCGGGTGACCTGATCCCGGATAAAAGCAAGGAGACTCTGCTGGCTACCGGTTTTAATCGCAACCATAAGATCACACAGGAAGGAGGGGTCATTGACGAGGAATACCGGATCGAGTACGTTACGGACCGGACCAATACTTTCGGAAAAGCATTTCTGGGTCTGACTTTCGAGTGTGCCAAATGCCACGATCACAAATACGATCCGATCTCCCAGAAGAATTACTACGAAACCTTTGCCTTCTTTGACCAGGTTCCCGAAAAAGGGCTGGTCGGTACCATCGACGCTTCCTTCGCGGATCCCCCAAATATGGAGATCACCAACGAGGATGTGGCCGGCATTCTGGACTTCATCAACAAGCAGGATTCGGCCAAACTGGAAGTCATGGTCATGCAGGATTCTACGGGTATCCGGGCCACGCAGATCCTTGATCGTGGGCTGTACGACGCCAAAACCGATACGGTGACGCCCAATATGCCGCTGGCGATCATGCCCTTCGATACGGCGGTATTCCCCGCCAATCGCCTGGGACTTGCCCGGTGGATGCTGGCGGAGGAGCAACCGCTTACCGCCCGCGTTTTCGTCAACCGGATCTGGCAGGAACTCTTCGGCCGGGGCATCGTCAAGACCTCGGGAGATTTCGGCATGCAGGGCAACCTGCCGACCAATTTACCCCTGCTCGACTATCTGGCTATTGATTTCAGAGAGAACGGCTGGGATATCAAACGACTGATCAAACAGATCGTGATGTCGGCTACCTATCGTCAATCCGCCGAAGTACCGCAGGAAAAACTGGAAAAAGACCCCGAGAACGTATACCTCGCAAGAGCGCCAAGGTTGCGGTTACCCGCCGAAAATGTCCGTGACCTGGTGCTGGCGAGTAGCGGCCTGCTCAACGATGATATCGGCGGGCCCAGTGTGAAGACCTACCAGCCGGATGGTATCTGGGAATCCGCCTCTTCCGGGCGGGGTATCCTGACCAATTACATACAGGATCACGATAAGGATCTGTATCGCCGTGGGATGTATCAGTTTATCAAACGGACCGTGCCGCCGCCCGTAATGCTCATGTTCGACGCCTCCAACCGGGATCAGTGTGAGGTGCGCAGGATGCGCACCAATACGCCGCTCCAGGCGCTGGTGATGTTGAATGACCCCCATGTACTCGAAGCATCGAGGGTACTGGCCGAAAAGCTATTTGGGGAAGCCGGAGATATTGACGCCAAAATTGAAAAGGCCTTCCAGTTGATCATTTGCCGACCGCCGGGAGCGGAAGAATTTGCGGTGCTCCAGGGTCATTTTAAGGAAGAGAGTCAGTATTTTGCCGAACACCCGGATGCGGCCGAAAAGTTTTTGCGTACCGGTGAGTTTCCGCGGGCCACCGTCGAAAATGTAACGGCGCTGGCGGCTCTCATGCAGGTCGTTCATACTATTTATAATCTGGAAGAAGCAATTGTGAAAACCTAAGCATATGGATAAGGAATTTTTAGAAAACAGACTGAACGTCAACCGTCGCCAGTTTTTAGGAAAACTAAGCCTGGGGATCGGTAGTGTAGCCTTAGGTTCTTTGATGGTGCCGGACCTGTTCTCCAAAGGAGACAGCATGGCGGCCGGTTTGCCCCTGGGCTTACCGCATTTTGCGCCCAAGGCCAAACGGGTGATCTACCTCTTCCAGAACGGAGCGCCTTCCCAACTGGAAAGTTTCGATTTTAAACCCAAATTGCGGGAAATGCACGGCCAGGACCTGCCGGAATCCGTGCGGCAGGGGCAACGCCTCACCGGAATGACTTCCGGGCAGGACCGCTTCCCCCTCGTGGGTTCCAAATTTGATTTCCAGCAATACGGAAATTCCGGAGCCTGGGTGAGTGAACTCTTTCCCCACACCGCCAAGGTGGTGGACGACATCTGTTTCATCAAAACGATGCACACCGAGGCCATCAATCATGATCCGGCGCTCACCTTTATGCAGACCGGAGCCCAGCAGGGCAACCGCCCCAGTATGGGCGCCTGGATGAGTTACGGCCTGGGCAGTGAAAACCAGAACCTCCCGTCATTCTGTGTCCTGCTCTCCCGCGGACCGGGCAACGGTCAGGGTGTCTATTCCAAGCTGTGGACCAACGGTTTCTTGGATAGCATCCATCAGGGCGTGCAGTTCAGTAATAGTGAAGATCCGGTTTTATATCTGGGTAATCCGGCCGGTCGGGACAAAGCGAGCCGCCGTCGTATGCTGGATAAACTTTCCGAACTGAACAGTCAGAACTACGCATCCTTTGGCGATCCGGAGATCAATACCAAGATCAAACAATACGAAATGGCGTATCGTATGCAGACGGCCGTGCCCGAACTGACGGATCTCAGTCAGGAACCGGAACACATCGTTCGCATGTACGGGCCGGACTGCCTGGCTCCGGGTTCCTACGCGGCCAATTGCCTGCTAGCCCGAAAACTGTCGGAAGCCGGCGTACGCTTTGTACAGCTCTATCACCAGGGATGGGATCAGCACGGTAACCTGGTCGGAGAGATGGCCCAGCAGGCCCAGGAGGTCGACCGGCCTACGGCAGCACTGCTTACCGACCTCAAACAGCGTGGTCTGTTGGACGAAACCCTGGTGATCTGGGGCGGAGAATTCGGACGGACCAATTACTGTCAGGGGAATCTCGGAAAAGATAACTACGGCCGGGATCACCACCCGCGCTGCTACACCATCTGGATGGCCGGTGGTGGGGTGAAACCCGGGATCACCTACGGTCAGACCGATGAATTCGGTTATAACATTGTAGAAAATCCGGTACACGTCAATGATTTCCACGCCACCATCCTGCATTTGATGGGGCTGGATCACGAAAAACTGACTTATAAACACCTGGGCCGTCGCTACCGTCTGACCGATGTGGCCGGCAAAGTGGTGAAAGGCGTTATTGCTTAGTTACATTAGTCTATGAAGCTATTTTATAGTGTTGTTTCCAATGCGGTATTTGCGATAAATCTCCTGCTGATCTTTTTCCTGTTTGTGGAAGATCAGGTAATGGTGCCGGAGTGGCTACAGGCTGTAGGCCGCATGCACCCGATGTTGTTGCACCTGCCGATCGGCTTTCTTTTGTTACTGGCGTTGCTTCCGTTTGTAAAGAAGCACCTGCCGGAGCCCTCCTTTTACCAGATGCACCTTTTCGTTCTGGCATTGGGTAGCATAACGGCCGCCCTCACCGCCTTAATGGGATTCTTTCTGGCCCGAGAGTCGGGTTACAACGGCGAACTGGTAGATCAGCATAAATGGGCTGGCATCGTACTGAGTTGGCTGACCTACGGCCTTTTCGTCTGGCTCAAAGGTCAGCAAAAGGTAAGCCGGCTTTTTCAGTTCGGGCTTGCGGCCAACATCCTGGTGCTCCTGATCGCCGGTCATCTGGGGGCTGGGATCACCCACGGAGAAGACTTTGTCCTGGCACCTTTACAAAACGAAAAACCAGCAATAACGGCGGCTACACCGGTCTACGAGGCCTTGATCGTCCCGGTATTCCAGCAGAAATGTTTCAGTTGTCACAATGAAAGTAAAGCCAAGGGCGGCCTGGTTATGACGGATATTAAAAAATTCCGGAAAGGCGGAGACACCGGCGTACCTTTCACGGCCGGAGATCACGCAGAAAGCCTGCTGATCGAACGCCTGGAATTACCGCTTGAAACGGAAGAACATATGCCGCCGGAGGGCAAACCCCAACTGACGGAAGCGGAGATCGACCTGCTCAGGAACTGGATCGCCCAGGGAGCGGATATGACTATACCAATCCGGGACCTGCCGGACGACAGTCCGCTGAAATTACTGGCCATGGAACAGATCCAGGCGGCCCAGGCTGAACTGGAGGTTGCCTATGATTTTGCTCCAGCTTCCACGGCTGTCATTGAAGAGCTGAACATCCCATTTCGGACCGTTACGCCTATCGCCCAGGGATCGCCGGCCTTACGGGCTGCCATTTTCATCCGGGAAACTTACGAGAAGGAGTTCCTGGCCGATCTGCTCAAGGTACGGGATCAACTGGTGGACCTGAAACTGGACCATCTCCCCATTGAAGACGATGAACTGGAAGTGATCCGCAAGTTCCATCGTCTGGAAAAACTCAACCTGAACAATACCGATCTCTCGGGCAAAGGTCTGGAAGTACTGGCCGATTGCGGTGAATTGCGCAGTCTTTCTCTTTCCGGTCTGCCGGTAGATACCAGTATTACGGCTACCCTGCGCGGGCTGCCCAGGCTGGAAGAACTGTTTATCTGGAATACGGCTTTGGATTCTGTTGGCATCAGGGCCTTGATCCATGCGTTCCCGGCTATTGACATTCAGAGCGGTTACCAGCCGGAAGCGAAGGAATTGCTGCAACTCAGTCCGCCGGTGGTCAAAAGAATGGATAATCTGGAAGGCCGGGAGGAGATCCACTTGAAACACAATTTCCCGGGAGCTGTGATCCGGTATACCGTTGACGGCAGCGAACCGGACAGCACCGATGCACCGATTTACGAAGGGCCGATCGCACCGAGTCAGTATGCAGTGGTCAAAGCCCGGGCATTTCGGGAAAACTGGCTGGGCAGCGAACAGGTTACGGCTACTTTTTTCCCGAAGTCCATTCCTATCCGGGAAGCTAAATTACTGACCAGTCCCAATCAGAAATACACCGGCTCGGGAGCTCCGGGATTGATCGACGGAAAAAAAGGCTTCGCCAATAATTTTCAGTCTCCCTTTTGGATCGGATTCCGCAAGGAGGCCTTCGAGGCCCTGTTCTATCCGGAGGATCCCGCCATTCCCATTTCGACCATTACGCTGAGTTATCTGCAAAATATCGGCTCCTACATCATGACGCCCATGAATATTGAAGTCTGGGGCGGACCGGATGCGGGCAATCTGCGATTGATCCGCAAATTTAATCCCCAATTACCGGAGAAATACCTGCCGAACGAGGTGAGAGGACTGGATATCCGTATACCCGCTTCTACTTTTGCCTGCTACAAGATCGTGGCCAGACCGCTGCCATCGCTACCGGCCTGGCACCAGGGGAAAGGTGATCCCTCCTGGGTTTTTCTCGATGAGGTCTATTTTTACAATGATGCCTCTCAGGCGCTGATCCCGGAAGGGACGGAGGGGATCAGTTCTTTGAATAACACCGGCGCAGCTTCAAAATAAGCTGACTGTCAGTGCTTTAGGTTTTATCGATTCCGACGGCAGCGTTCGCTGCAGTAGCGCACTTCCTCCCAGTTTTTGGCCCATTTCTTGCGCCAGACGAAGGGACGTTGGCAAACCGGGCAGATTTTACTAGGTAATTCGCTCTTTTTTCGTGCTTTGGCCATATTTTTGGCATTTTAGAGTTGGAAATTCAAAAAAATTTAAAGCATCCAGTTTGAAATCCTGTCCTAACTGTCAGACACCCTTACCGGACGAAGCTCGCTTCTGTATTCAGTGTGGAGCGCCTCAGCACGAGCAAAAAGCAGAGGACGCCATATTTACAGTGAACTGGGATGATGAGGTAGCCACCCAGATTAGCGCCCATTTTTTCGCAGCGCTCCAACAAAAAGTACGCACCGAACTCGGCAAATCGGAGCACCTGCCATTTTCCGAGCGGGTGTACGAATCCGGATTCCGGGATATCGTGGAGCGGCGGGCCAAACAGGTAGGGGAGAAGCTGCAGGCCCAACTCAATACGGATGCGATCTCCGTCCGGACAGCTAACAAAAAAGTAGGGAAGCTGTTGGAGGAACTTACCGATTTTTTCATCATTCGCTATTGTCAGGATCTGCTGGATACCCCGCTTCCCGAAAGCATTCTGAAGTACCAGCATCTGGATCCGCAAGAGATCGACCTGTTTCAGATGGTATTGGATTATCTGGATTTCGCCCACGAGTCGGAAGTCGTTTATACCGATTTTTTAACCATGCCGGTCAATAAGTTGAAAAATGCCGGGCGGTCGTTCCTGTTCCCGGAAAAGAGCGAAAAGATCCTGCTGATCTGTGATCAGAGTTTATTCGGATCCTGCAAGGAAGGGTTCGCGCTTACCGAAAAAGCGATCTATTGGAAAGCGCACTTACAGAAGGCCAGGCAGGTGGCTTACGACCAGCTCAAAGGTCTGGAAAGAGAGAAGGAATGGATCAATATCAACGGCTATTTTTTCAACGTAAATCCCTCGCTGAACCAGAAAATGCTGAAACTGCTGAAGCGACTTTCCGCCTGGTCCGCATAACTACATTATTGGGTAGAAAATTCGTTTAGGGATCGTACCAGAAATGAAATTTTAACGATGCGGCAGAATTCATTTTCGCCCATTTGGGCTAAAATAAAATATGGCATTAGCCCCGCATTGTGAATTTTTTATTCTACAGATCCGGATAATTCCGTTTAATATTTGAATTAACAAAATTTGCTTTTTTAGTGAAATCACCCCAAAAATTATTAATTCCTTTACTTCCATTCGTAGTTTTAAGTAAAATTTAAAGAATAGCGGGTTTCGCTTGAATAATATTCATTTGTAAACTCATCGAAATTTCCTATTTTTGTTAGCCCGGCTAAAGTCAAATCTTTCAACTAGTATTAGAGCTGAACGACACCTCTTTAAACCACAGATGATTGCAAATTAGGATGTTAGCACAGTTCTGATGCAAGTCCTACTGAATAACGCCAAATTAAAATTGATCCATTGTTTGAGATCCGGACCGGGGATCCAATGCGATCAGCAGCTTGTTTCGGAGTTTAAGGTGAAGCCTTACCAACGTCTTCATGTTCTGAAAAACTCCTTTTTTTCAACGCCAATAACGAATAGATCTATGCAAGAACGCAGCAACCAAGGGCTATATGTTCCATCCATGGAAAAGGATTCCTGCGGAACTGGTTTCATTGCCAACTTGAATGGCCATAAATCCCATGAGCTGGTAGCGGATGCATTGCAGATGCTGACCAATATGGAACATAGAGGAGCTTGTGGATGTGAACCTAATACCGGAGACGGTGCCGGGATACTCACCCAGGTACCACATGATTTTTTAACTATTGAGTGTAAGAAGATCGGATTGAATTTGCCGGAATACGGAGCTTACGGTGTGGGAATGGTATTTTTTCCCCAGCATGAGGTATTGCGCCGGCAGAGCCGATTCCTGTTAAACGATTATATCGATGAGTGCGGTTTTGACCTGATCGGTTACCGTCCTCTGAAAACCATAAATGATGATATCGGTCCCTCGGCCATGTCCGTGGAACCCCGTATGGAACAGGTATTTGTGCGTCCCAAGGATAAGCTTGATCTGAAAACCCTGGAGCGTCGTTTGTACATCCTACGCAAATACGCTACGCATAACATACACCTTACGTATCCCCAGTCCAAAGACGAATTTTACATTACTTCCTTTTCTTATAAGACGATTGTCTACAAAGGTCAGTTGACGACCTACCAGGTGCAGCCGTATTTTGCTGATCTTCAGGATCCCAACTACAAATCTGCGATCGCCCTGGTACACTCCCGGTTCTCCACGAACACGGTGCCTAAATGGAAACTGGCCCAGCCGTTCCGCTACGTAGCCCACAACGGGGAGATCAACACCATCCAGGGTAACGTCAACTGGTGGAAAGCGAAAGAGAAACTGATCAAGGCCGAATTGTTCAGCGAAGAAGAACTGGAAAAGCTGAAACCCATCTGCGGACAGCACCTGTCGGATTCCGGTAACTTCGATAACGTGCTAGAGTTTTTGGTACTCAGTGGCATCTCCCTGCCGCACGCTCTGATGATGATGATCCCGGAAGCGTGGCAGCACGATGATCATATGGAGGACTACAAAAAGGCTTTCTACGAGTATCACAAAACCATTATGGAACCCTGGGACGGTCCCGCCTCCATCTGTTTTACGGATGGGATTCTGGTAGGAGCTACACTGGACCGTAACGGTCTGCGTCCGTCCCGATACTGCCTCACGGATGATAATGTACTGATCGTGGCCTCGGAGGCCGGGGTAATTCCGATCGATCAGTCCAAAGTGGTAAAGAAAGGTCGCCTGCAACCGGGTAAGATCCTGATCGCCGACCTGGACGAACACCGCATCATCGGTGACGAAGAACTGAAATCCATCATCTGCCAGCGTCTGCCGTACCGTGAGTGGCTGGATGAGCATCGCCTCACCCTGGACGATATCCAGGAGCGCGGTAATCCAGTGATCGAGCTGGATGAAAAGACCCTGTTCCGGAACCAACAGCTTTTCGGTTTTACGAAAGAAGACCTCCGGGTACTGCTCGCTCCGATGATCAAGGAGGGCAAGGATCCGATCGGCTCCATGGGAGCGGATACGCCGCTGGCGGTACTGTCTCACCACAGTCAGCACCTGGGCAACTATTTCAAACAGTTGTTCGCACAGGTGACCAACCCGCCGATCGACCCCATCCGGGAGCGCTCAGTGATGTCCCTGTACGCGATGCTGGGTGGCTCCCGCAATATTCTGGATCGCGGTCCGGAAAGAGCGAGCTTCATCCACCTGGATCAACCGCTGCTGAGCAACGGGGAACTGAAAAAGATAAAAGAACTACATCACCCGCGTTTCCGTTCCGGCGTGATCGATACGCTTTTTGACGCCGACGGCCAGGGTGGACGCCTGCGGGCCGCTATCGATCACATCTGTGCGGTAGCCGAAGATCTGACCCGGAACGGCGCAAATATCCTGATCCTGTCCGATCGCAACGCCAATGCTTACCGGGCACCGCTGCCTTCATTGCTGGCAGTGGGAGCAGTGCACCATCACCTGATCCGTACCGGATTGCGGGCACTGACCTCCATTGTGGTCGAGACCGGGGACGCGCGGGAAACCCATCACTTCGCTACCCTGATCGGCTACGGGGCCAGTGCGATCAACCCGTATATGGCTTACGCCAGCATTGCGGACCTGAGACGCCGTGGCGGGGTATTCGAAGATGATCTTTCTCTGGACAAACTGCTGTACACTTATAAAAAAGCAGTGGGTAAAGGTCTGTTGAAGATCATGTCCAAGATCGGTATCTCCACGCTGCAATCCTACCAGGGAGCGCAGATCTTTGAGATCCTGGGATTGAACAAAGAAGTGGTGGATCATTGCTTTGCCGGCTCCGTATCCCGGATCGAAGGGATCGGGTACGACGGTATTGCCAAAGAAGTGCTGGTTCGCCACCATCTGGCCTTCCCGCATTCTTCGACGGCTGCTCCCGACTTGGAAGTCGGAGGGATCTACCAGTGGAAACGACGGGGCGAAGCGCACCTGTTCAATCCGCAATCCATCCACCTGTTGCAATTCGCAACCCGTAAGAAAGATTATACCGCCTTTAAGAAATACAGTAAGATCATCAACGATCAGGCAGAACAGGCACTGACGCTGCGTGGCCTGCTGACCTTTCGCAAAGGTGAGGCGATCGATATCTCCGAGGTAGAGCCGGTAGAGAAAATCCTGAAGCGTTTTGCAACGGGAGCCATGTCCTTCGGTTCAATTTCCCACGAGGCCCACTCGACCCTGGCGATCGCGATGAACAAGATCGGCGGCCGTAGTAACAGTGGAGAAGGGGGTGAAGATCCCATCCGCTTCGATCGGAAAGAAAATGGAGACTGGGAGCGTTCTGCGATCAAGCAGGTAGCTTCCGGACGTTTCGGGGTAACCAGTTACTACCTGAACAATGCCATCGAACTGCAGATTAAAATGGCCCAGGGTGCAAAACCCGGTGAGGGTGGACAGCTTCCCGGCCATAAAGTGGACGACTGGATCGGCCGGGTGCGGAATTCAACGCCGGGCGTAGGTCTGATCTCACCGCCTCCGCACCACGATATTTATTCCATCGAGGATCTGGCTCAGCTGATCTTTGACCTGAAAAACGCCAATCCGGATGCCCGGATCAACGTGAAACTGGTTTCCAAAGCCGGTGTAGGTATTATTGCCTCCGGGGTGGCCAAAGCGCACGCAGACGCTATCCTGATCGCCGGACACGACGGCGGTACGGGGGCTTCACCGCTGACGTCTATCCGGCACGCCGGTCTGCCGTGGGAACTGGGTCTGGCAGAATCACACCAGACTTTGGTGAAAAACAAACTGCGCGACCGGGTCGTCCTGCAAACGGACGGTCAGATCCGTACCGGTCGGGACCTGGCGATCGCTACTTTGCTGGGCGCCGAAGAGTGGGGCGTTGCCACCGCCGCGCTGGTGGTCGAAGGCTGTATCATGATGCGGAAGTGTCACCTGAACACCTGCCCGGTCGGTATCGCTACCCAGGATCCGGAACTGCGTAAACGCTTTACGGGAGATCCCGAGCACGTGATCAATTTCTTTACCTTCCTGGCGCAGGAACTGCGGGAGATCATGGCGGAACTCGGCTTCCGTACCGTGGAAGAAATGGTGGGTAAGGTAGAACTGCTGAAAGTAAAACAACATATCGATTACTGGAAATACCAGGCACTTGATCTGAGCCCGATCCTGTATAAGGAGCCGGCTGATCCCTCGGTTGGACAATTCAAGCGCGTTGAGCAGGACCACGGTATCGCCGACGTACTGGACCGTCGCCTGATCGAACACGCCCAGCCCGCGCTTAACGATGCGCAGGTGGTAAATACGACCTTCAAGATCAAAAATACCGACCGGGCGGTTGGCGCCATGCTCTCTTCGGAGATCTCCAGACGCTTCCACGCGGAAGGTTTGCCGGACGCTACGATCCAGTATCGTTTCCGGGGCTCGGCCGGTCAGAGTTTCGGTGCCTTCGGAGCGAAAGGGCTGGAATTCACCCTGGAAGGTGAAGCCAATGACTACTTTGGAAAAGGACTTTCCGGCGGTCGCCTGATCGTGGTGCCGGACCGGGAAGCTACTTTCGATCCCCACGAGAACATCATCATCGGTAACGTGGCCTTCTACGGTGCAACTTCCGGTGAGGCCTACATCAAAGGAACGGCCGGAGAACGCTTCTGCGTCCGGAACTCCGGGGTGAAGGCAGTGGTGGAAGGTATCGGTGACCACGGTTGTGAATACATGACCGGTGGGGTAGTAGTGGTACTGGGAGAAACCGGTAAGAACTTTGCTGCCGGTATGAGCGGCGGCATGGCCTACGTTTACAATCCGGAGAAAAAATTCGAATCGCTGGTCAACCAGGAAATGATCGATCTGGATCCGCTGGATGAAGCCGATTTCGAACTGCTGCGCCGGATGATCCGTAACCATTTCTCCTACACGAGCAGTAAAACCGCTCTGGACATCCTGGACAACTGGAACGAATCTAAAAAGCTTTTTGTGAAAGTGATGCCGCGGGATTACAAAGCCGTACTGCGCCGTCGGAATGAGCAACCACAGGTAGATCTGAAAGTGGCGGTATTGGATGCCTAGGTCGTGTTAGAAGCGACAGGTGTTCGAAGTATCAATTTGTTAAATTTTATATCAATCATCATATGGCTGATCCAAAAGGATTTATGAAATATACCCGGGAACTCCCCGATCCACGCGAGGTAGACGAGCGGGTAAACGACTATAAAGAACTGTATCAGGAGTTTCCCAAAGAAAAGACCCGCCAGCAGGCTTCCCGCTGTATGGACTGTGGCGTGCCTTTCTGCCACAGTGGATGTCCGCTGGGGAATATTATCCCTGAATTCAACGATGCGGTATACCAGGAGGACTGGGAGCTCGCTTTCCGCATCCTGAGCTCCACCAATAACTTTCCGGAGTTTACCGGACGGATCTGTCCGGCTCCCTGCGAAACGGCCTGTGTACTGGGCATCAATCAACCTCCGGTGGCTATCGAACACATCGAAAAATCCATTGCGGAAGTTGCTTACGAAAAAGGTTACCTGCGCCCGAAACCGCCCATCAGCCGAACGGGTAAAAAAGTAGCGGTCGTGGGTTCCGGTCCTGCCGGTCTGGCCGCTGCAGCCCAGCTGAATAAAGCCGGGCATACGGTAGTGGTCATGGAACGTAATGATCGCATCGGCGGTCTGCTCCGTTACGGTATTCCGGATTTTAAACTGGAAAAATGGGTGGTGGAACGCCGGGTGCGCCTGATGGAAGCCGAAGGTATCCGTTTCAAGACCAACGCCAATGTTGGGGAAAATGTACCGGTTTCCGAATTGCTGGATAATTACGACGCCGTGGTGCTTTGTGGCGGATCCACGATCCCCCGGGACCTTCCGCTGGCCGGACGCAGCTTGAGCGGTATTCATTTTGCCATGGAATTCCTGGAGCAGAATAACCGTCGCGTATCGGGAGATCCGATCGCCGAGCAGGAATCCATTATGGCCACGGGTAAGCATGTGGTCGTGATCGGCGGTGGTGATACGGGAGCCGACTGTGTGGGTACCTCCAACCGGCACAAAGCGGAATCCGTGACCCAGATCGAATTGCTGGCCAAGCCGCCCGAGCAGCGCGATCCCTTATCCTGGCCGAACTGGCCGATGATCCTGCGTACGTCTACCTCCCACATGGAAGGCTGTCAGCGCGAATGGGCTCTGATGACCGAACGCTTTATCGATGACGGCTTCGGCAATATCAAGGCCATCGAAACCGTCGATCTGGAGTGGGGAAAAGACGAAGAGACCGGTCGGTACAGCTTCAAAAAGATCCCCGGCTCCGAAAAGGAGTGGCCCTGTGACCTGTTGTTGATCGCAGCCGGATTCCTGCACCCTCAGAAAGAAGGTATGCTGGAACAACTGGGGCTTGCACTCGACCAGCGCGGGAATATCCAGGCAACGAATTACCAGACTAGTGTAGAGAAGGTATTCGCAGCCGGAGATATGCGCAGAGGTCAGTCGCTGGTGGTATGGGCCATTAGCGAAGGCCGCGAAGCCGCCAAAGCCGTTGATGAATACCTCATGGGGCAATCTTCGCTGGAGGGTAAGGATGATTCCTTCCTGTTGGCGGAAACCATGAGCTAAAATAATCGATCAGCAAAGCGGGATGGTAAGGCGCTTCCTTTCCCGCCGTTTGCATCTTATAAGTTTTTAACTTTTTCTGCAAATCACTATCGAGGTTTGGGTTTTCCTCTTCCTAGTTCAGGAGGGGGAAAATTCAAACCTTTTTTTATTCCAGCAGGAATAACCGGATCAATGAAAATACAAAGGCAAGCGTCCAGACAATGGTTCGGTAAGCGTTGATGCGGATCAGGCGATCGGCCAGCACCTGGTGGTCTTCGGCCAGAGAGAAAGTATGATGGATGGGCACCGCAAAGAAAAAAGTAAGGATCCAGGCAATGATGATCAGGATAAAGGAAACGATCGTAAACAGATCGGGAAAGAAAAACACCTGGTAGGCAGCCAGGGCTAATTGCCCGAGCAGGAGGGGCATGATCACAAAGCTGACCAGAAAGGTATACTTCGGATGCCATCGATTGATGCCTTCCCGGGAGAAGTATTTGAAGCTGGGATAAATAACCAGTTGGACCAACCAGATCAATACCACCACTCCGAAGTCTAAAAGTAAGCGAAAGAGATCCAGCATTGTAAAAAGCATATGAGCCACTCCGGATCACTGAAAGGACAAACTACCGGATAAATTCAGAAAGATTGGGTGAACTGGGGATGGGAGAGAGGGTGAAGCGCCCTGCTTCACCCCTTCTCCGGTTCCTCTTGCCTCCCTCTCCGCTTACTTTGGAAACAATTGTCCATTGGTAAGCAGAAATGGCTCATGATCAAATTTATGCGTTGCGATTCAGGCAGTTCAGGTCTTCAAAAGCGACCTTCAGACGGTCGATGAAAGACTGTTCGCCGGCCCGCAGCCATACCCGTGGATCGTAGTACTTTTTGTTCGGTACATCGTCTCCTTCGGGATTGCCGATCTGCGCCTGCAGATAGTCGCGTTTTCCTTCGTAGTAGTTGCGCACACCGTCCCAGAATGCCCACTGCATATCGGTATCGATGTTCATTTTAACCGCACCGTAGCCGATGGCTTCCCGGATCTCTTCGCGGGAAGAGCCGGAACCTCCGTGGAATACGAAATTCACCGGATTGGCCGCAGTCGCGTATTTCTCCTGGATGTACTCCTGGGAGTTTTTCAGGATCTTGGGCGTCAGTTCTACGTTACCGGGTTTGTATACACCGTGTACGTTACCGAAAGCCGCGGCGATGGTGAATCGCTTGCTCACCTTGCTCAGCTCTTCGTAAGCGTAGGCTACTTCTTCCGGCTGGGTATACAGACGGGAGTTGTCGATATCGGTATTGTCCACACCGTCTTCTTCACCACCGGTAACCCCGAGTTCGATCTCCAGGGTCATACCGATCTTATCCATCCGCTTCAGGAATTCAACACAGGTGCCGATATTCTCTTCGAGTGATTCTTCGGAAAGGTCGATCATGTGGGAGCTGTACAGCGGGTAACCTCTTTCAGCGTAGAAACTTTCACCGGCAGACAGCAGTCCGTCGATCCAGGGAAGGATCTTGCGGGCGCAGTGGTCCGTATGCAGAATGACCGGTACGCCGTACGCTTTGGCCATGGTATGGACGTGGGTAGCTCCGGAGATACCACCGAGGATGGAAGCCTGCTGGTCGGAATTGGACAGTCCTTTACCGGCAAAGAAGGCAGAACCACCGTTGGAAAACTGGACAATGACCGGCGAATTTACTTCCCGGGCCGTTTCCAGTACCGCATTGACGGAATCCGTACCAATAACGTTTACCGCCGGGAGGGCGAAATCGTGCTCGTTGGCATAATTCAGCAATTCGGTTACCTCTTCTCCGTGCAGTACGCCCGGGCGGAATTTTGTGGATGTTGCAGTAGACATATAGGGTGTGATTAAATGAAATGCCGGCTTCCAGCCGGCGAATATGTTTTGTAGGACCGGCCGGGGCCGGTCTGAAATTTTGTGTGAAATCGGATACGGCACGGTCCCGTTACCGCAGTACCGGGACGGTTGTGCTTTCCTCAACAAATATACGATCTATAATAGACAAATCACCGTTTCGTATACCTGACTGGAAGCCGGATCTACCGTTAAACAATGCCTTTTTCCACCAGGTAACGCTCCGCGTCCAATGCGGCCATACAACCGGTACCGGCTGCCGTTACGGCCTGACGGTAAACATTGTCCTGGGCATCACCGCTGGCAAAGACACCTTCGACATTGGTGCGGCTGGTACCCGGGATGGTTTTGATGTACCCGGTCTTATCCATATCCAGCCATCCGTTAAAGATCTCCGTGTTCGGTTTGTGGCCGATCGCAACAAAGAACCCTTTTACCGGAATAACGGAAGTTTCCTTCGTTTGATTGTTGATCACCTGAATACCCTCTACTTCTTCTTTTCCCAATACTTCGGTAACCTCAGTATTCCAGTGTATTTCGATGTTCTCGGTTTTGTTGACCCGCTCCTGCATGATCTTAGAGGCGCGCATTTCGTCGCGACGGACCAAGAGGTGCACTTTGGGGCAAAGCTTGGACAAATAAGTAGCTTCTTCCGCTGCGGTATCACCGCCGCCGACAACCGCTACCTCCTGACCCCGGAAAAAGAAACCGTCACATACCGCACAGGCGGATACGCCCTTGTTGTTCAGGCGCTGTTCGGATTCCAGTCCCAGCCACTTGGCGCTGGCACCGGTTGCTACGATCACGGTATTGGCTTCGAGTTCTTCTCCGCCTTCGGTCCACACATTATGGATGTCGCCCGTGAAATCAACCTTACTGATCAGTTCGTACCGTACCTGGGTGCCGAAACGTTCGGCCTGTTTACGGAATTCTTCCATCATTTCGGGGCCGCCGATACCATCCGGATAGCCGGGGTAGTTTTCGACGTCGGTCGTAATAGTAAGTTGTCCTCCCGGTTCTTTACCGGTGTATAATACGGGGTCCAGACCGGCACGGGCGGCATAGATAGCTGCCGTATATCCTGCAGGGCCCGACCCGATGATCAGACATTTAATAGTATCTGCCATTATTTAATAAGTTTTGGTATTGTTCCCGACTGAGCCGGTTTAAATTCAGTTAGGGCTCTTGCGGGTAGATTGGTCATAATTCGGTTAGCGGAAATCGGTGCGCAAAAATAAGAAAAATTTTAAGCCTACCTATTCCATTCTCCATCTTAGCGTATCAGGTGTAATTTTAACGCCTGAAGTACCCTTCCGGTTGAATACAGCGCAGGGAAGTGTCCGCTCCACGATGGTTGCCCCGCTCCGCTTTCGAACGAGTGGAAGATAAGCGGGCGCAAACTTCACAACAAGTTGTTGGGTAGGAACAACTACCTACTCAACAAATAACGGACAATCTATTGCGTTATTGATAAGCGGGGACGTCCACCGTTATTTTCCAGCCGTACATCTAATAAATGTTGGATTTCTAGGAAAAAGGGCCTATTATTGAAAACATAACTCAAAAAACGCCAGACATATGCTATCGCTCATATACGTTGCCGGATTTGGATTAAGTGCTTTATTTCTGGCACTTTGGTTTTACAAACAACGCAGGGACGGAGGAGCCTTTTTCCCCATAATGCTCCTAATGGCCATTGTTGCTTTTGTAGTGGGAGTGGCCAGCTCGGAACTGGCCCTGGACGAAAAACTACTGGTGCTTTTCCGGGATCTGACCGTGCTGGGATTCATCGGATTGTTTTCCCGGCTGTTTCTCAAGAGATTTCCCTTATTCCTTTTCGGACTGCTGCTACTGGCCGTAGGGCTCCGTTTTTACTATAACAATTTCATGCAATACGCACTAATCGCCGAACCGGTGACGGTAGAAGAGAACTGGAGCGACGACGGTGAACTACTGATCGAACTGGCCGAAGGGGCGGATCTACAGACCCTGGAGCCGATCTTCCAGTACTACGGCGTGCGGGCAAGCCGGGCGTTTCAGCCGAAATTAGCGGACCAGACCGAACTCGATGACTACTACGTGCTCGATATCCCCAATGATCAGAAAGATTGGAAAGGACTGCAAAAGGCCCTGGATAAAAGCGGGATCATCGATTGGGTGGAAGGCAATGAAAGTGTGAGTGTGAGCCCGATCGAAGCAAACCGTAAACTGCCGGAGGTTAATCGCAAATACGGCATTAATGATCCGGGATTGGAACATCTCTGGTCTTTCGAGGTCATGAGTATGGATCAGTTGTATGATTTTCTGGACCAGCAAAAGATCAAACCGAAAAAGACCGCCGTCGTAGCCATCCTGGATACCGGGGTGGATAGTAAGCACGAAGACCTGACGGATAACTTTACCTCAATTAACAGCAAATACGACAATGACCCCCGTGGTCACGGAACGCATTGTGCCGGTATTGCCGGTGCGGTGTCCAATAACCAAAAGGGGGTTGCCTCATATTCCCGGAACAACGGTTTTGTGAAGCTAACCAGCATCAAAGTGCTGAATAGTTCCGGAATGGGTACCCAGCAGACCATCATCAATGGGATCATCGAGGCGGCCGACCGCAAAGTGGACGTCATTTCCCTTTCCCTCGGCGGCTATTCCAACCAAACGAAACAACGCGCCTACGAGAAGGCCGTCAAATACGCCAACAAAGCGGGCTGTATCGTGGTAGCGGCTGCCGGTAATTCCAACCGGAATGCAAAAGATTTTTCTCCGGTTAATGCCGAGGGCGTTATCGGAGTGAGTGCTATTTCCGAAGATCTCAGCCGTGCGGTATTCTCCAACACGGTGGAAGATATCAAAATGGGCGTTGCGGCTCCGGGTACGAACATTTATTCGACTATTCCGGGCAACAACTACGCTTCCTATAACGGGACTTCCATGGCGACGCCCTACGTCTCCGGTTTGATCGGGTTGATGAAAAGTATCAATCCCAAGCTGGATAGCCAACAGGCCTACGAGATCCTGCACGCCAGTGGAAAAGACACCCGATCCGGATCGGAGACCGGACAGTTGATCCAACCGCTGGGAGCGATCAAGCAATTGATGAAGTAAAATATTCTATTTCTGACTCGGGGACACCAGAGCGTTAACGCGCTGCAATTGGATAGGCCCCCACCATCCGGGAGAAGGAAAATGCCGCAGAAGGCGTTCCTTCTCCCGGTTTGCGTTTAGTCCATTTCTTTTTGGGAATCGGGAAAAACACAAGTCGTCGGTAAGCATGACTCCTAAGCTTATACGTTTCAACACCTATGTCCCCCCAAATGTATCCCTACCGCTTTTAGGGATGAAACGGACGTAAAATTGGGTTGGGCCTGGTAGTGTCAGACACAGTCAGGGTCCAACCCAATTTTAGTAGAGCAGATACGGACGCGAAGCGGTTGGGAAAGGCTGACGGTCACCAGCAGGTCAGGATCAAAGCCACTTCGCTTCAGGTCTAGTTCTGACTGCTAAAAAGTAAAAAGGCGATCGGAATGACTTTGTCCGATCGCCTTTTTAGCTTGTTTTTTCTTGAGAATTAGGTGGTTACGGGGTCCATGAGTTCCTGCCCGATGAACTTGAGTATGAATTTCTTGATGGTTTCACGCACATTCCGGAAAGATTCCTCCATATCCAGGGTAGAAAGGGTAGGGTCATCAACATCCAGATGGAGGTGCTTTTTGGCCCGTACCTGCTTGAGTAAAGCACTGGGAATGTCCTGGCCGAAAGTGATCAGGTAGTCGTATTTGTTTTTTAGCAATTTGGTGGCTAACTTGGGATGTTGTTCCTTAATATCTATATTGTCTTCATCCATGATTTCGAAGGCGAGCGGATGCAGGTTCTTATTTTCTACTCCTGCGCTGTGCACAAGAGCCAGGTTTCCTGCGAAAAATTTTAAGTATCCTTCCGCCATTTGACTACGGGCCGTATTGTAATGGCAAAGAATTAAAATCTTCTTCATGTATGTTAAGATAATGTTTATCGGGTGTAAAATTAAGATTAATTCTCGATCTATTTACTTCAAATAAAAAAAGGATCGCAAAAGGGGAAAAAAAATTATTTTTGTCCCACTTTTACCGATCACCCAAAAATTTGTTTAACCAAATAAAAAAATTTACAACTGTAGTATGGGGCGTGCATTTGAATATCGCAAGGCTAGAAAGATGAAGCGTTGGGCCAGTATGGCCAAGAACTTTACCAAGGCCGGTCGGGAGATCGCCATCGCAGTAAAGGAAGGTGGGCCTGACCCGGAATACAACTCCAGGCTGCGTCTGGCCATACAGAATGCCAAGGCCGTGAACATGCCGAAAACCAATATCGATAACGCCATCAAGCGGGCCTCGTCCAAGGACGCGGAAAGCTATGATGAATTGCGCTATGAGGGATATGCACCCCACGGCGTAGCGGTAATCGTGGAAACGGCAACGGATAATTCCAACCGTACGGTAGCCAACGTCCGGCATATTTTCTCTAAATACGGCGGCTCACTGGGTACCTCCGGTTCCGTAGAGTACATGTTTGCGCACAAAGGCGTATTTAAGGTGAAGAACGAGGGCGTGGACGTAGAAATGCTGGAGTTGGAACTGATCGATCACGGGCTGGAAGAAATGAAGGCAGAGGAAGAGGGCAATCTGGCGCTGTATACGGAATTTGAAGAGTACGGTGCTTTGCAAAAAGGTCTGGAAGAGCAGGGAATTGAGGTACAGAGTGCCGAACTGGTCTGGGTACCGTCCCATACCAAAACACTGTCCGAAGAGGAAGTCGAGGACGTCATCAAATTACTCGATAAACTCGAAGAGGACGAAGACGTGATCAACGTCTTTCACAATATGAATGAAGAGGATTAACCCTTTAGTTTCAGAATAAAAAATCATTAATGACCTTACCAGAACTGATCAGCGAAACCTTCACCCAAAAATTCGGTCGTGACTGCGATCTTTTAATCCGGTCCAGCGGACGGATCAACATCATCGGAGAACACACCGACTATAATGACGGTTTCGTACTGCCGGCGGCAATTGACAAATACATCTACTTTGCAGTCGGCAAAAACGGTACGGATAGTTGCCGGTTCTGGGCCAATGATATTGAAGAGGCGGATGAAGTGGACCTGGATGATATCCAGTCCAGCGATCAACTCTGGGCCAATTATCTATTTGGTATTCTGGAGCAGTTCCAGCAGATGGGCGTCAGCCTGGAAGGTATAGACGTCGTCTTCGGCGGTAATTTGCCCATCGGTTCGGGCATGAGTTCTTCCGCTGCGATGGAAGTAGGCTTCGCCACGGCGCTGAAACATCTGTTCGGCGTGGAGATCCAGAAACCGGAAATTGCCAAGCTGGCGCAGCGCTCTTCCCATCAGTTTATCGGTGTACCCTGTGGCATTATGGACCAGTTTGCCAGTGTTATGGGAAAAAAAGACCGGGTGATCCGTCTGGATTGCCGTTCACTGGAATACGATTACATTCCGTTCTACCTGGAAGATTACCAGGTAGTCATGATCAATTCCAAGGTCAGTCACTCTCTGGCTTCCTCCGAGTACGGAACCCGGGTGAAGGAGTGTCAGTCCGGCGTGGCCATATTGCAGCAACATTACCCGGACGTAAAAAGTCTGCGGGACGTCAGTCTGGAGCAATTGGAAAAGCACCAGGAGGACATGCCGGAAGTGATCTACAAACGCTGCCATTACGTCGTTGCCGAAAATGAGCGGCTGTTGCGGGCCTGTGATGCCCTGGAGAAAGGGGATATTGCGCAGTTGGGGCAATTGCTCAACGAAACGCACGACGGTCTGCGTTATGAATACGAAGTTAGTGCTCCGGAAGTGGATTTTCTGGTAGAATTTGCCCAGCAATTTCCCGGAGTAGCCGGATCCCGCATCATGGGCGGCGGGTTTGGCGGATGTTCTATCAACCTGGTAAAAAAAGACCGGGTAGCGGCTTTTAAAACAGCCGTTCTGCAAGCCTATCAGGATCAATACAGCATACTAGGAGAAGCATACGAAGTGGCTGCCGTGGATGGTACCCGGCCCGCTGCGGTTTCCGTGAACTAATTTCACGGTTCCCGTCCCGATTATTTGCGTAGTGATGGACAGTATACAAGGGCGTATACTGCCCCAAGAAAAGCGATTTAAGAAAATATGGTCACCATCCGTTGTGTACTTTTATTGGTCGTCTCCTGTATCTGGTATGCCGGCTCGTTACGAGCCCAATCCGTTGCACTGCCGTGCGAGACCATGGCCCAGTCTTCTCCCTTTGATCAGTTGCTCGAAAAAGGTCATAGCCTGCTTTCCGGTTACACGCCGGAAGATTGCTCCTGTTTTGGCGAATACTACGCCAGGAAACACATTAGGGAAGGTAATTTCGCTCTGCTGGACAGCGAATGGGTCCCTATCTTCGAATTGAAGGGCTATTCTCACTGTCGGCTCGCCGATTTTGGATTTGCCTACAAGATCATTCCCGATCTTTTTCTGCCGGCTGATGACCGGCCCAAAGCCAGAGCCTATATTGAACGCTACAATGCGCTGATGCTCTACGAGTTGAAGGGTATCGCCGGAGAGGAAAATTACGAAGATATTTTTCATCCACCCAGCATGCTGGATCCTTACGTTTTGCGGGAGCGTTTGCACCAATTGGCCCGTTTTGGCCAGATCACCCGGAGTGAATGGAAAAACGATGAAACGGTCCGCATCCGCCTGGACCTCAAACCACTTTATCGCAATCTGGACCTGGATTGGAAGAAACTGCGCTTTCTGATCGTAGATGAAAACAAAACGGACAGTCAGTATATCCTCAGCCTGGAAGATCTGGACAAAGAGGGCTTTCCGCTGGTGATCAATTCCGAAAGCCGAAAATCCAATGTCTGGTTTGATTTTAAGATCCGGGTGGAATATTCCCACCTCACCGAAGACGGGGAACTGTTTACCTGTGAACAGATCAATGATTTTCTGTACGAATTTGATCACTTATCTCTGACCAAAGATCTGAGGCTGATCACCCACCTTCATTGACGTTTGCCGTTGATGCAGCTTTTTAAATCGAAAGGTTGCCCTTCCTCCGTTAGGATTATCAGGCAACCGAAAACCGATTTAAGTACGAGTTATATACGTTGTCTGTCTGTCGGATCCCGCGGATCGACAGTCAATTTTCTTGAGATGAGTAAGAGGGTAAATTTGTTCCAGACAACAACTCGACAAAGTTGTTAGTGCGCTGTTCGAGAGATGGTCTATGAAATATGGTAAAGGGGGAAGATTGTAAGTATGGGGCAAAAATAAGAAATCAATAGGAAGATCAAGGAAATTTCTAAAAAAAACCTAACAATCTATTATCTTCCAGCTTAGATTAGGAAATTTAAGTGGCATGTTCAGCTGATTGCCAATCAAAACACAACTTTAAACTTGTATGTCGTCGATCTTACTCCTGCAGACCGATTGGACTCTGTTCATTGGTCGCTTCCACCCACTCTTTGTTCACCTGCCGATAGGCTTTTTATTGTTGGCCGGTATCCTGGAACTGGTTAACCGCAAACAGCAGAAACCCGGTTGGGACAGTGCTATTTCCCTTAGTTTAATTGTCGGAGCTATCAGCGGTTTCGTTGCCGCTTTTTGCGGTTGGATGCTGGCTGCCGACGGCGGATATGACGCCGGAACGCTCGGCTGGCACCGCTGGCTGGGTATCGGTACTTCCGTTTTGGCATTGGTAGCCTGGCTCATGAAAAGCAAACGCATTTCTTTTGATCCCAAATATTTTGCCGGGGTGCTGGGAGCAACCATTCTGGGACTGACCATTACCGGGCATCTGGGGGGGAACCTGACCCACGGTGAAGACTATCTTTATCAATACGCGCCGGGATTGGTGCAGACGATCATGGGTGTACAGCCGGATAGTCTGAATACGCGCCAGTTCGCTTCGCCGGACTCGGTGATCGTTTATGCGGATCTGATCAAGCCGGTGCTGGAAAAGAAATGTATCTCCTGCCACAGCGACACCAAAACCCAGGGCGGTCTGAACATGGCTACCTATAGTCTGCTGTTGGAGGGCGGAGAACACGGGAGCGTGATCGAACCCGAAGCGCCCTTATCCAGTGAGATCGTACGCCGGGTCACCATTGATCCATCCAGTGTCAAATATATGCCGACCAAAGGCACTCCCTTAACCTTTACGGAGATCAACCTGCTTTCCTGGTGGATCGATATCGGCGCGGATTCCAGTCAGCGACTGACCGAAGTGGAAGTACCGGAATCCATCAAGGCGCTGCTGTTAAGGGACTACAAACTGGATACACGACCGAAACCCTACGTGGAAACGGCCAATACCAAACCGCTGGCGGAAGCTACCCGTACTGCCCTGGAAGAGGCCGGATTTTCCGTGCAGATGCTGGCCTCCAATTCGAATTTTGTGGAGGTCGGTCCCAAGGTAGTGCGTTCCGAAGTCAGTAGCGAGCAGGTAAAATCACTGCTGGAAGCTAAAGACCAGATCACCTGGATCAACTTCGGAGAGGCCGGACTAAAAGACAGCGACCTGGAAGTGATCGGACAATTGCCGCAACTTACCCGTCTGCGGGTGGAAAAAAATAAGATCACCGATGCGGGCGTCGCGCACCTGAAAGGCCTGACCCATCTCGAATCCCTGAATTTGTACGGTACCGAAGTTACGGACGCGAGCGTGGATGTGATCGCCGGTCTGCCGGCCCTGAAGAAGGTCTACCTCTGGCAGAGCCAGATCAGCCAGGAAGGTGTGGAAGCACTGCGCAGCAAACGCCCGGACCTGATGATCGACACCGGATTTCAGTTTGCCCAGCAAACTACAGAAGAAGCGGAGGAAGAAGAAGAAAGCGGGGAGTAAGGCGGTTGGCACGCTGGTGTGAATGAGGCTTTGCCCATCAGGATCGGTCAGTTGTAAGTATCGGAAATGGATCCGGGCCTGCAACTGACCGATTGCAATTTAGGGCCGAAAAATCATCTTTTACATTTCGTTTAAACTCTTTTACTTCGAATTTAATCGTACCAGGACCCGAAGGGCTAACTTTGGAGGATTACTTCAAGAATTTTAAATCGTAAATAGTATATGAAGGTGGTAAGCGCATTTTTTTTCCTGATCCTGGGTATGTCCCTGACAAACGGAGCATGGGCCCAGCAGGCCGGATTTCTCTATCATTCAAAAGATCAGGGAGCAAACTGGAGTACGGCAACCGCTGGTCTGCCCGCCAACGTCCTGGTTAACGACCTGCTCACTTTTGATGGAAAGATACTGGCGGCCACGAATGAGAACGGATTGTTCGAATCCACGAATGGTCTCGACTGGAAACCCATCGGAAAAAATCTTCCCCCGAAGCTCAAAGCAATTGCCCGCAACGGCAACACGCTGCTGGCGGCGCCCTGGCGGGCCGGTATTCTCGTATCCCTGGATCAGGGTAAAACCTGGCGGGAACGCAATCTCGGCCTGTTCGACCTGGAGGTAAACTCCATAATTACCTATGACCAACTCGTATTTATCGGTACCGGAACCGGGATCTATACCAGTTGGAATAACGGTCAGACCTGGATGAAAGTAAAGAGCGGCATCCAGGCGGATGAACTGATCGTTCAGGGATCATCGCTGTACGCTGCAACGCCGATCGGGGTGTTCGAATCGACTGATCGCGGCAAAACCTGGAACCATATCCTGGAAGGAGTAGAAGTACATACGGTCAGAAAGGTGAACAATACGCTTTATGTGCTGACCATGCGGGACGGCCTGCTGAAGAAAGGCCCCCAGGATAAAACCTGGTCGAATGGATCTGCCGGGCTGCCCGAAATTGGCCAGCATAGTTTTGCGCTGTCCTCCTCCGGCAATACCCTCTGGATTGGCTACAAGGGAAGCATTTACCAATTGAAGCCCACCGATAAAACCTGGAAAAAGGTTACCGTGCCCTGGGGCGACGGCGTGCCGGTCATGCGGATCTTCCCCGATGGCCCGGGCGGTATGCTGGTCGCACTGAACGGACGTTGCTAAGGAGTTTCAGGCCTTCCCGGTCTTACCCGTTCGGATGCGGTAAGAACGGATCAGCCGGGCGTACCAGACAATACCGATGACGTAAAAGATCACCGTGATCAAAAAGATACTGACATAGCGGAATTCCATTCTGCGTAGCATACTGAACAAACTGGTTGAGACAAACCAGCTTCCCGACCAGATGGAAGCATTGAGGGCCGCAATGATCTCCTGATTACGCGGCCCTACGTAGTACATGACCAGTTCCGACGTCATCGGCCCGGCGGCATTCATCAGTGGTTGCCGGAAGATGTAGAACAATGCTGCCGCAACCGCCGCAAATTCCCATTCCCGGTACCACTCGGTGGTAGCCAGACCCAGCAAAAGCAGTACCGCTACGGATTGAAAACCGGTAATGGCTACCGTATAACCGAAATTCCGGCGGATCACGGGCATAAAGATCATAACCATCGCTACCAGTAAGAAAGTAGCTGAACCCATGATCGAAAAGACCTCCGCCGGAATGCCGTGAATATGGTAAAAGAACAGGTTGATCACCGGAATGGTAAAACCGGCACCGATCGCAATGATGATGGTCGGAATCACCGCTCTGAAAATCAGTCCCCAGTCGTAATCGGCGGCGATCTTCCGGAGCGGTACCTTTTCGGTCAGTTTTTCCTGAGGGGATACCCGGTAGGCAAAATAAACGCCGAGAAAGGCCAGCCCGGCCACGCCCTTAAGCGTCGATTCTTCACTGATCAAACCCGGTAGTATCCAGGTCAGCAGCGCGTGGCTGATCCCCACCAGACAAATCGTTACGCTAAAGGAGACAAAAGACAGGGCAATCGCCTCCGAGTGATGGCTGGGTTTGGCATTGAGCAGAATATAGGGCAGAATGGTGATCTGCATACACATATAGGCGGCCCCCCAGATCATAGCCGCAAAATCCAGCAGCTGATCGTAGTGCTGCCCCACCGACCAGATGATCAGAAAGGAAAATATCGGTAGCAGGGCGGTCGAGATCAGGAAAAAGGGCCGAAGGCGGCGCCCTTTGATCAGCAGACCCAGTGGGAATGCAAGGCAGAATACCGAAAGAAAACGGTAGGAGAGTACATCGGCGATCCGGTAATCCGCATACCCCTCATCGGTCATATAGTAATTGAGCAGCAGAAAGAAAGACGTATTGATGGACTGAACGAAAAACTGAGCGGCAATAGCGTTGCGCACGCTACGATCGAGTTGAGCGTAACGGCGAAAATTATGAATAAAGAACTGCATGAATTATCCTTCGATTTTTTGGCCAATGTAATGGAGGGCCTTTTGGAGATCGTCGGGGTGAAATTTTTCCCAGAAGCCGTCGCGTCGGAACCAGGTCAACTGACGTTTGGCGTAGCGGCGACTGTTCCTTTTGATGAGTTCCACCGCTTCTTCGAGACTAATCAAACCACTGAAGTGGTCAAAAAGTTCTTGGTACCCTACGGTCTGCAGCGCCTGGAGGTGCCGGTAAGCGTACAATTGCCGGGCTTCTTCAACCAGACCCGCAGCCAGCATAAGATCTACCCGCTGATTGATCCTGGCGTACAACTGTTCCCGCGGCCAGTCAATTTGCAGATAGACCGGCGTGAAATCCCGTGACTTCGGTTGCTGCTTCCGAAAGGAAGAAAAAGGTTTTCCGGAGGCCCGGATCACTGAAAGCGCCCGCAGGAGGCGTCGGGGATTTTGCTGGTCTACCTCCCCGTAATACTCCGGATCAGCGGCCTGAAGTTCGGATTGGAGAAAGGCCAATCCATGTTCTTCGTACGCTGCCTGTAATTCTGCAGTGATCTCTGCCGGAACTTCCGGGAATTGGTCCAGCCCTTCACATAAAGCCTTGATAAATAGGCCGGAACCGCCACAGAGGATCACTACTTTATGCTTCTCATACAGATCATCCAGTAATCGGAGGGCCTCCTGTTCGTAGTCGCCGACACTGTAGGCAGTTTCGATGCTGATATGACCGATCAGGTGGTGCGGCGCTTCGGATAGTTCTTCGGGAGTGGGTTTGGCGGTGCCGATCTGCATTTCCCGGTAAAAC
Source organism: Flavilitoribacter nigricans DSM 23189 = NBRC 102662 (assembly GCF_002646595.1). Lineage (GTDB taxonomy): Bacteria > Bacteroidota > Bacteroidia > Chitinophagales > Saprospiraceae > Flavilitoribacter > Flavilitoribacter nigricans. Next base: position 248,222 of record NZ_PDUD01000001.1, on the reverse strand, counting down.
TGCCGACTGTCGGCGGAAACGATCTCCGTTTGGAAATGCCGGGCCAGTTGAATAGCAAATCCGGTCTTACCGCTGGCCGTAGCGCCACCCACTACCAGCAGATACTTTTTCGGTTGCTTATGTTCCGGATGCTCCAAAATAATGCCAATCGTTTATGAGCCGCAAAGGTGTTTAAATTATTCCAAAAATCGTCAAAATTTACGGGATCATACGCTCATGCGGATCCGCCATTCTTTCGGATAGTAGTTGTTGACGCGATTCTTCAGCACTTTAACCCAGCCGAGCGGCAGGCCGTCAAAGGTGACCAACTGCCAGCCGGCAGGACCCGTAACCACCGGATCTTCTCTGCGCAGGAACCGAATAGCCTGCTCCCGGTCCAGTTCAATCCTGGGAAATTCCGGATGTAGTAGGGTAGAGAGGGCTAAGGCAGGATCGGGCACCAGATCTTTTCCCTTTATAATTCCTACCGGCGTACCCATTCTGAAATATTTAGAGTAGGCGCTCATCTGGAGCGCATCCTCCCGGATAGCTTCGGGCAGGGCAATGATCTGTCCTTTATCACTTTCCAGAAAAACGAGGTCTGCATCCGGTCGGATAAATCGCTTTAAAGCCTGCTGCCCGGCCCGGGACAGCGCTTGATAGTATTTAAATTTTTTGGCCCCTTTGCTTTTTCCACTGCCGGATCCGGATCCGGATTTTTGAAAAGCGGCCAGGTAAAATCCTTCTCCCCGTACCCGGTGGGGATAACACTGGTAACCGATCGATCTTTCGGCAATCCCCCAGTCGGCCGGCAGGTTTAGCGGTAGGGGAGTTAGGGGGAATTCCTGCTGCAGCCAGTCGGCATTGTCGGTGTTTTCCGCATCATTATAAGTGCAGGTACTGTACAACAGGAGGCCGTTCGGCTTCAGCATGGGGATGGCATCGGCCAGGATCTGCTGTTGCCGGACGCTGCAACGGGCCACATTTTCCGGCGACCATTCTGCTATCGCCTGCGGATCTTTCCGGAACATACCCTCTCCGGAACAGGGAGCATCGATCAGGATGAGGTCAAAAAAGGATTTCAGTCCCCGGAATTGATTCACTTGCTGACTAGTGGCCATTTTGTTTGCCGACCCCCATTTGGTCAGATTGTAATCCAGAACCTGATAACGGGATCGGATCACTTCGTTGGCTACCAGCAAACTACCCGCGGGAAGGATGGACGCGAGATGGGTTGTTTTCCCTCCCGGAGCGGCACAGAGGTCCAGTACCCGCAACGGGCCGGATAGATCTGCTAATTGTCGGACGGCTTCTCCGATCAGCATGGAGGAAGCTTCCTGTACGTAATAGGCCCCCGCGTGAAAACGGGGATCCAGGGTAAAGACCGGTCGCTCTGGCAAGTATATTCCGTCAGAACACCATTTTACTCCGTCAGAATTTTCTGACCTGTTAATATTTTTTAAAGTATTGAAGCGGATGCTCGTAGGATGTGGTGCCGACAAGGCCTCAAAAAAATCTCCGGCCTCGCTGCCTAATAGCTCTTGCATCAGAGCGAGGAAAGATGCGGGTAACTGCATGGATCAATGAAATAATTCTGATTTACAGTACGGTGATGCGAAGACGTGGCTAAAAGTTTTCAAAATCCGGCCGGGGCGGTGTTAGGGCGATCGATCATGGGCTAATGCGAGATATAAGCAATTGCCTCCGTATCGATCGGCCTGTCCGGTTTTTCCTGTCCGGGAAACGTTTACACAACACCTAAAACCGCAACCAAAGTTAATTATTCAGTGCCCAGTCATATTCTTTGTAATTGACTGTAGCGCCATTATTGATGCGAGTTTCGGAATATTTATTCAAAAATTCAATTAATTGGCCAAAGTCTGCGGCGTACCATTCAAATATCTTGGAGACCTCGGCTTTTCTGGCGCTGAGGGTATTGTACTTTGAATTATTGATAAACGCTTTGGTCTGCTTGTCGAGATAGGTTTCCAGATTATCTTTCGTCCAGGCCCGGTTCAGTAGCGGCGGACAGGACTTTGCGGCGCAGTTAACGGCGAAATGGATGCGGGCGTCTTTGTATTTGGGACGCAGGATATCGTTCTCCACTTCGTTCAGGGAATACGTCTTACTGCCAAGTTTGATCCATTTTACATCCCAGGGTTTGCCGTTGTGGAGCTTGGTAATACTGGTCACGGGGTAATTATCGACGATTAACTTGATGGTAAAGGCATTATAGACATTGATCCAGTAAGCCATCTTTTCGGTGCGGCTCCAGCTATCCTGCACCGGGTTAGCGGCCAGTTCATCCAGATAGGCCTGCAATTTGGTTTTATCCTGCTTAAAACCGGCGTAATTTACTTTTCCCGTGGCCGAAACGTATTGCTTCAGCAGTGCATCCCATTGACTGTGGTCCGCTCCGGTCGCTTTTACAGGGGCTGGTTTTTCCACCGGCCCGGGCTCGGCCGTATCCGACTGTTCCGTTGCCGCTTTTTCCGCCACGGTAGCCTCGGGCTCTTCCGGCTGTTTCGGCGTCTCGGCCGGTGTCGCAGCCGGTTCTACCGATTCCGTGGTCGATGCCTTCTGCTCGTCAGCAGCTTTTACCGCTGCGTCATCCGCTTTAGGCGTTTTCGGGGCTTCATTCAGTTGTCGTTTCTGGGAGATCTTTACCGGTTTGGCCTGGGTGTCGGATGGGGTAGAGGTGGCCTCGACGGTTTCGGCTGTCTCCGGTTGTTCCGCTGCAGCGGTTTCCGGGGCCGGACTCACGGCTGTGCTTACGATATCATCCGGTTCCACTTCGGCCGTTTGCCGGTGATCGGCATTACCGCCACAGGCAGTTAACTGAAACAGGTAAACACAAAGAAGGGCAACAATTAAAAATCTCATATTGATTGTCTTTTGGGTTTTACATTGAAACTGAATATTCTACAATAAGTTGCACAAATGAATACCGGATGTATGCCCCGGGACATTAGGAAGTTAATAAGCAAAGTTGTTGTAAAATTGTGATATTTGGGGATCTTTTGGGGGCAGGGAGGAAGAGAGCGGGCAAAAAAAATCCCCGCCAAACCGACGGGGACTAATAAACTCTCTCCTTAAAAACCCAAATAAATCTTGACCGGGAGAACCGGCTTTATATTTTGTGCCTGAGTATATCACCTCATCCTGATTTGAAGATCAGAGGGGATTTTTTCAGGTTTCGGATAACTTCTCAAAGCTCCGTGATACCCCAGGCACTTCATTTTGATTTCGAGCCACAAAAATGGCTCCTCTACCTCCTTTTATCAAAAAAATGCCCCCTACAAAGCCCCTACAAAAGCACATTTAACCTAAAAAATCGGTTATTTATCGTTTTTCATTCGCAAATGCAGACAAAAAATGCACATTTGCTAATTGAAGATCCAGTTGGAGAATTACACCATTTTGTCTTATTTTGTGAGTCAACCGGTCAATCAAAAAGTATCTATGTTCAAGAATTTGAAATCCCTTTTCATCGAAGAGGTGGAAGGCAGCGACAATAAAAAGGCTCCAAAGCCAGAAAAAGGGAACGCACCGGCACCCAACACCCCTCCAGCCAAGGCAACGGTCACCGAATCGAAAGCAGGAGATCCCGGACAGGTGACCAAGAAATTTATGGAGATCCTGCTCAGAGCCATGGAAGCCAATAACCTCGACGGTTTCGATTATCTGGAATACAAGCAATCGCTGAAGTCCCTGGAAAAAATGCCCATGGACGAACAGACCCGTTTTCAGTCTGCTTTCGCTATGGCGCAGACCATGGGCGCCACCCCGGAAAAACTAATCCAGACGGCGGAACACTACGTCAGCGTGCTCCAGAACGAAGAGAAGAAATTCGAAGAAGCCCTGACCCACCAACGCACCAAACAGATCGGCTCCAAAAATCAGGAGATCAGTAAACTGGAGGAAAATATCAAGGCTAAGGCCGAGCAGATCAAAAAACTGACGCAGGAGATCGAAGCCGACCAGAAAAGATCGGCCGCGCTTAAGAACGAGATCAAGGACGCAAGTCAAAAGGTAGAAAGCACCAAGAATAATTTTATCGCTTCTTACAACGCACTCGTGGAGAAGATCAGCGGAGATATTGAAAAAATGGGCAAATTCCTAAAGTAATTTCAAAAACCATTGAATACCTCCTTATCACGATCTTGTGTTTGGCTACAATCTGTTATATTTGCTTTTGAGCACCGGGCGTTCTCCCGGGTGCTGCACACGCTTTTTCTTATCCGGATTTTCCGAAAATAAAATGACTAAATAGTTATAATGAGTACTCAAACGGATTTAAAACCCAAATCATTTTGGCAGCGCCCGGAAGGCGTGACCGGCATGATCTTTATGGCCGCTCTGGTCCTCGGCGGCGGTTTCCTGTTGTATACCGCCATGCCAACCCTGCTTTTACTGGCTCAGAATACGCTTTATCTGGCCCTCATGCTGGGGGTTTTGGGCGCCATTGTTTATATGGTACTCGATCCCAAGATGCGCAATCTGGTATGGTACATGTACAAGAGCGTTATGCGCTGGGTAACCGGTCTGTTCGTTCAGATCGATCCCATCGGTATCCTCAAATCCTATGTGGATGATCTGAAAGACAATCTGCGCAAGATGAACAAGCAGATCAGTCAGCTGCGCGGTCAGATGCACAAGTTGCAGGAGATCATCGTCAACAACAAAAAAGAGATCCAGAGCAACCTGAGTATGGCCAGTAAGGCCAAAGCCACCAATAAGCAGTCCGTAATGATCCTGAAGAGCCGGAAAGCCGGCCGCCTGAAGGAATCCAACGTACGTTTGGAAGACCTTTACCGGAAGATGGAAGTCCTCTACCGGGTACTGAGCAAAATGTACGAGAATTCCCAGGTGCTGATGGAAGACATCCAGGACCAGGTAATGGTGAAGGAACAGGAGCGCAAGATCATTCACACCAGCCACTCGGCCATGAAATCGGCCATGAGCGTGATCTCCGGCGATCCCGACAAACGCGCCATGTTCGATATGGCGATGGAATCCATCACCGAGGATGTTGCCAATAAGGTTGGCGAAATGGAGCGCTTCATGGAGATGTCCTCCAGCTTCATGGATTCGGTGGATCTTCAGAACGGTATATTCGAGGAAGAAGGACTGCGGATGCTGGAGAAATGGGAAAAAGAAGGCGTTTCCCTGCTGCTGGGCGAAGAAAAAGATAATTTGCTGTTGCAGGCCAACAGCGAAGAAGACGTGCTTGATCTGGACGCGCCGATCCAGGAACCCATCCGGGAAGGCCGTAGAAATCAGTACGACAACTTATTCGAATAAAAAAACGGGTTTTCCCATACGGAAAACCCATTTTTTTGAAACCCTATGGATCGGTGTATTTGCGGCACCGGTCTCAACCCTAATAAATTCAAAATGGCAAAGCGACTCACAACATTTTCAAAATTTCTGATCACCCTGCTCATTGTAGCCGGGGTGTATTTTGGTTTTACTCAATTACAAAAAGCCGGTGTTTTCGGTGATGGCACCGTCGTGAAAACGGATGACGACAGTTCCGAGTCCGGCGAATCGCTTTCCGGTGACGACGATGTGATCCGGATCGGGGTGGTGACCTGGGGCGGTTACGCCGGTGGGCAGTACTTCAACGAAGGTTTCGAAGCCAGCACCAAATCCCGTTTCTATAAAGACTACGGTCTGAAAGTAGAATTCGTACTCAATGACGATGTCGATAATTCACTGAACGCCTGGAAAAATGGCGATCTGGACCTGCACTGGTATACGATCGATGCTTTCCCGACCATTGTTGAAGGACTGGAAGATTTCAGTCCGGTAGTACTCTGGCAGGCAGACTGGTCCCGGGGTGGTGACGCGATCGTGGCCCGGCGCGGGATTAAGAATGTGGGCGACCTGCGCGGCAAAAAGATCGCCGTTGCTCAGTTGACGCCTTCCCATTCCTTCCTGCTCTGGTTGCTCGACGCCGGCGGTATGACGGTAGACGATGTACAGTTGGTAGAAGTGAGTAGCGCCATCGATGCCGCCTCGGCTTTCAAGAGCCAGCAGGTAGACGCTGCGGTTGTCTGGAGTCCGGATGACGAAGAATGTCTGAAAGCAGTAACCGGTTCGACCATCCTGGAAAGTACGCGTTCAGCGTCCAACATTATTGCCGATTTCTTTTTCGCCAAGGAAGCCTACGTACGGGACAACCGGGAAAAACTGGAAAAATTGTACGAAGGCTGGATGCGCGGTGCCGCGGAGATCAACAACTCACAATCCGCTAAGGATAAAGCTATCGACATTCTGACCGCCGATCTTGGGGTGCCGCGTGATTTTGCCGCGACCGCCATCGACAACGTACGCCTGGTTACCCACGGTGACAATGTCAATTTCTTCGGTCTGAATTCGAATTTCAACGGGGTGACCGGAGAGAACCTCTATCTGAATATGACCCAGGACTACCAGGCCCTTGGCCTGGCCGGATCCGGAGTGCCGAACTGGCGCCAGATCTCCTATCCGCAATTTGTCCAGCAGGCCAAACTGGAGGCCACCGGCAACAATGCGGCGGAAGAAGGCCCCGATTTCTCTACGGTTTCCGCTTCGGAAGGTACCGCTAAGGAAGCCATTGCCACCAAGCGGGTAAGTATCAATTTCCGTACGGGGGAATACCAACTGGACGAAAATGCGAAATACATTATCGATCTGGAATTTGTGGATATTGCCAAAGCATTCGGTAATGCCCGCATCCGGATCGAAGGTAATACCGATAATGTCGGCAACGAAGCCTCCAATATTCGCCTTTCCGAGCGTCGGGCGCAGGCAGTTGCGGATTATCTGATCGCGGAACACGGGATGAAGCCGGCCCGTTTCATCATTGTCGGCAACGGACCTAATGATCCGGTGGACAGCAACAATACGGCTGAAGGCCGGGCTAAAAACCGCCGGACGGACTTCGAACTGGTTAGAGAATAAGCATTCCGGACCATAGGGAACGCAGAACGTCGGAAGGGTGATACCCGCGCCGACGTTCTGCATTTCCGACGGCGGGAATAAAACCGGCCCGCCGATTACCTTTCCGCCCTCACCGGCCGTTCACCACCAAGCAAGCCATAAACGATGAGTCTCAGCGCCGACCAGATCATTATTTCCCTCAAAAAAAAGGAATACCGGCCTGTTTATTTCCTTCACGGAAATGAGAGCTATTTCATTGATCAGGTCGTACAATACGTGGAAACCAAGATCCTGACGGAATCCGAACGGTCTTTCAATCAGACGGTACTTTACGGGAAGGATACGGACCACAAAACGGTGGTAGACAATGCCCGTCGTTTCCCAATGATGTCCAGTCACCAGGTAGTGATCCTCAAGGAAGCCCAGGAGATGAAAACCCTGAAGGAACTGCAGGGGTATATCGAAAAGCCACTGGAATCCACCATCCTGGTGATCGCCCATAAGCACAAGCGCTTCAACATGAACTCCAAGTTGGGCAAGGCGCTGAAAAGCAAGGCGGTGATCCTGGAAGCCAAGGCTTTATACGATAATCAACTGCCCGGATGGATCCAGTCTTATCTGAAAAAGAAAAAGCTGGAGATCAGTCAGGAAGCAGCAAATCTGATCGCGGAATACGTCGGAACTGACCTGGCTAAGGTCGTCAACGAACTGGACAAACTGGTATTGAATCTGCCGCCCGGTACCAAGATTAGCAATAAGGAGATCGAGGCCAATATCGGTATCAGTAAAGACTACAATGTTTTCGAACTGCAGCGGGCGCTCGGCCAGCGGGATATCCTCAGGGCCAACCGCATCCTGAATTATTTTTCGGCCAATCCCAAGCGCAATCCGCTGCCGGTAGTGATCGGTTCTCTGTACGGTTATTTCAGCCGGATCTATCAATTGCATTTCCTGAAAAATGCTTCCGAGCAGGATCAGCTGCGTGCGCTGAAATTGCATTCCGCCTATTTTTTACGCGATTACAAGGCCGCTATCCGGAATTTCTCTTTTCCGCGTACGGAAAAGGCAATCAGTCTTTTACGGGAGTACGACCTGAAATCGAAAGGGGTGGATTACAACAGCACCGGCAAGCCGGAAGGGGAGCTACTGAAAGAACTAGTTTGGAGAATTTTGCATTAAAATTCAAGATTCGTTTTGAAAATTGCAAAGAATGCTCTTATATTGCGCGAAAATTATAGCACTTTATGTTTCATTTGAATGTAAAAAACTGGTGGTGGCACAATCGTTCGGAGTACCGGGTGAAATGACACTGCTATAAGTTTACGTTCCAAAAGCGGCTTGTCGATTCACTCGGCAAGCCGCTTTTGTTTTCACAAAAAAAAGAAATGACACCATCATGGAAACACCCATCCAGACAAAAATAAAGATCACCACCAAAAGCCGGACCCTGCTGGCCGATACGCTGACGCCGGTGACGGTCTTCCTCAACGTACGGGATCACTTCACAGATCCGGTTTTACTGGAAAGCAACGATTTCCGCTCCAAGGAGGATTGTCATTCCATGATCGGACTGGATCGCCTGGGCTTATTCCAGGTGCAGGCCGGACAGGTCAAAGTGGAATTGCACCACGAAGCGCCCAGCTTTCAGCCCGTAGTGGATACGGAGACGGTCCCGCGTGCCCTGTACGATTTCATGCAGCAGTACGACATTACCTACGAGGAAGATTATCACGGCTTTAACGGCTTGTTCGGCCATACGGGCTTTGATGCGGTGCAGTACTTCGACACCCTCAAATTTGATCCCGAAAAACGGAAAATGGACATTCCGGATATCCGTTACGCCTTTTACCGTTTTGTGCTGGTTTTCGATCACTTCAAGGACGAGTTGCACATTCTGGAGAACATTCCTGAAGGGGAGATCTCCCAGATGGATCGGATCGTGACCCTTATCCGCAGTCGTAAACTGGCTACCCATCCGTTCTGGCTCGAGGGTGAGGAGCGCAGCAACCTGACGGATGAGGAATTTATGGAACTGGTGACGCTGGGAAAAAAACACTGCCAGCTGGGGGATGTTTTCCAGATCGTTTTCGCTCGCCAGTTTGCCCAGTCGTTCCGCGGCGACGATTTCCAGGTATACCGGGTATTGCGGTCTATCAATCCTTCTCCTTATCTCTTTTATTTTGATTGCGGTAGTTACCGGATCTTCGGTTCTTCGCCGGAAACCCAGATGGCCATCCACAACAAAGTGGCGCAGGTCAACCCCATTGCGGGAACCTACCGACGGTCGGGTGACAAGATCGAAGATGCGCAACGCGCTCATGAGCTGACCAAGGATCCCAAGGAAAATGCCGAGCACATCATGCTGGTGGACCTGGCCCGCAATGACCTGGGCCGGCACGCTACGAACGTAAAAGTACAGTCGCTGAAAGATATTCAGTTCTTTAGCCACGTTATTCACCTGGTATCCAAGGTGACCGGAGAACTGGGACCGACGACCAACCCGATCCAGGTATTCGGTGATACCTTTCCGGCGGGTACGCTGTCCGGCGCACCCAAGTACAAGGCCATGGAACTGATCGATCGCTACGAAAATCAGAACCGTAGTTTTTACGGTGGGGCCCTTGGCTTCATCGACTTCAAAGGCGATATGAACCAGGCGATCGTGATCCGTTCGTTCCTGAGCTGGAACAACACGCTTTATTCCCAGGCCGGTGCGGGTATCGTGGCCGCCAGTGTGGAAGAAAAAGAATTGCAGGAAGTTAACAACAAGCTCGGAGCCTTGAAGAAAGCGCTCATCGAAGCGGAAAAAATATAAATCATGAAAGTTCTCGTATTAGACAATTACGACTCCTTTACGTACAATCTTGTACAATACATTCAGGAGATCCTCGGGCAATCCATTGATGTATACCGCAACGATGAGATCAGCCTGGACGCCGTCGATGCCTACGATGTGATCATCCTTTCCCCCGGCCCCGGCCTGCCGAGTGAAGCCGGGATCATGCCCGAACTGATCAAGCGCTACGCGCCGACCAAGCAGATCCTTGGGGTTTGCCTCGGTCACCAGGCCATCGGCGAAGCTTTCGGCGGTGATCTGGAAAACCTGACCAACGTTTTCCACGGCATCGAAACGGCGGTGGATATTATCGTGGAAGATGACCTGCTGTTTCAGGGTGTTGACAAGCACTTCCAGGCGGGCCGCTACCATTCCTGGGTAGTAAGCCGGGAAGGATTTCCTGCGGACCTGGAAATTACCGCCGTGGCTGAAAACGACGTGATCATGGCGATGCGGCACCGCGAACACCAGGTGTGGGGCGTACAGTTCCATCCCGAGTCGATCATGACCGCACAGGGCATGAAAATGCTGGAAAACTTTTTAGAGCATGCCGCCAAGCGGCAGGGCACGGAACTGGCCCGCGCTTAACGAAACAGGAAAAACCAACAATGATCATGAAAGCAACACTCAACCGGCTGTTTGAACACGAAACGCTTAGCCGGGAAGAAGCCAGGGAGATGCTGTTGAGCATTTCCCGGGGAGCACACAATCATATTCAGATCGCCGCATTTGTTACCGTATTCAATATGCGACCGGTCAGTCTGAGCGAACTGCAGGGATTCCGCGATGCAATGCTCGAACTCTGCGTACCGCTGGATCTGGAAGGCCGAGAAACCATGGATATCGTTGGGACCGGAGGGGATGGAAAAAACACCTTCAATGTTTCCACGCTGTCGGCCGTGGTACTGGCGGGAGCCGGCTATTTGGTCACCAAACATGGAAGTTATGGCGTATCTTCGTCAGTAGGATCTTCCGACGTACTTTTGTCCCTCGGGTACGAATTTACGAACGACCAGGATACCCTGCGCCGTCAACTGGACGATGCCGGTATCTGTTTCCTGCACGCACCCTTGTTCCACCCGGCCATGAAAGAGGTGGTGCCGGTGCGTAAACAGCTGGGCATGAAGACTTTCTTCAATATGCTGGGCCCACTGGTCAATCCGGTACAACCACAGGATCAGTTGTTCGGCACCTTCAGTCTGGAGTTGTCCAGAATGTACCAGTACATCATGCAGCAGAGCGGCCGCCGTTTCGCGATCGTGTATGCGCTGGACGGGTACGATGAGATCTCCCTGACCGGGGCCTTTAAGTGGCGTACTCCGGACCAGGAAAAACTGCTGGAACCGGAAGACATCGGCCGGCCCAAACTGACCCAGGCGGACCTGCACGGCGGTGATACGGCCGAAGAAGCGGCCACTATTTTCCGGAACGTACTGAACAATGAAGGAACGCCCGCCCAGTTTGCCGTGGTGACGGCCAATGCGGGGATGGCCATCCACAGCATGAAACCGGAGCAATCCATCGAGGATTGTCTGGCGGAAGCCGAGGAAAGTCTTCGCAGTGGCCGGGCGAAAGCGGCGCTGGAAAAATTATTGAAATAATAGTCACCCATACCGGCGGGAAACCACCGGTCGTAACCTGCAAGTTCTAAGCAAACGATCATGAATATTTTAGATAAAATAGTTGCCCACAAGAAAGGGGAAGTTGCCAAACGGAAAGAACTCTATCCGGTCAAACTGCTGGAGCAGAGTATCTACTTTGATACCCCTGCGGTGAGTATGCGCGAATACATTCGCCGGCCGGACCTGTCCGGTATCATCGCAGAATTCAAACGACGCTCTCCGTCCAAAGGGGATATCAATCCATACGCCTCGGTGGAGCGGGTGACCATCGGTTATATGCAGGCCGGAGCTTCGGCGCTTTCCGTACTGACGGATGAACATTTCTTCGGTGGCAAAAATGCCGATCTTACCGAAGCCCGGAAGAACAACTTCTGTCCGATACTGCGTAAAGATTTCATTATCGACGAATACCAGATCATTGAGGCGCGTTCGATCGGTGCGGATGTGATCCTGCTGATCGCCGAATGCCTTACGGCGGCAGAGGTAAAAGCCCTGTCGGCCACGGCCCACGAACTGGGACTGGAAGTACTGATGGAAGTACACTCACCTGATCAGCTGGAGAAACTCAGCGAACACATCGATCTGGTTGGGGTCAACAACCGCAACCTGAAAGATTTTACGGTGAGTATTCAGCATTCTATCGATGCCCTGCCGGCGATTCCGGACCAGGTGGTAAAAATCTCGGAAAGTGGAATCAATGATCCCCGTTCTATCGTAGAACTCAAGGAAGCCGGTTTCGAAGGTTTTCTGATCGGGGAGTACTTCATGCAGGCGGATGAGCCCGAACTGCGGGCCCGCGAGTTCGTACAACGCATCCGGAAACTGGAAGAATTGAGTAAAAACGCAATTACATAAGAACTGGGTGAATCCGTGTCGGGATAAACCCAATGTGAACTACCAAGTCAAAGATTATGAAGATAAAAGTATGTGGGATGAGGGAACCGGAAAATATTCTGGCGATCGCTCAGTTGCCGATTGACTTCATTGGATTTATTCTATACCCCAATTCCCCGCGGTTTGTCGGTAAAAAAGGTTTGCCCCAATGGCTGGAAAAGAACGATGAAGAACTGGAAGGGATCGCCCGCGTCGGCGTATTCGTCAACGCCGAAGTCGATCAGATCCTGAATGCCGTCCACGATTTCCGGCTGGATTACGTGCAACTCCACGGAGACGAAAGCCCCGAATACTGCCGCGAACTGCAGACCTACTGGACGATCAGTTCGATGCGCAGCGCGCAGATCATCAAGGCTTTCCGGGTGGATGAATCCTTTAATTTCACCAAGACCCAGGCTTACGAGCGACTGTGCGCTTACTTCCTTTTTGATACCAAAGCCAAAGAATACGGGGGCACGGGTCAACGATTCGACTGGTCCATTCTGGAAAAATACATGGGTATGACCCCGTATCTGCTGAGCGGCGGTATCGACCTGAGCATGGTGGACGAGATCCGAAAACTCAATTTCAAACAACTGGAAGGGGTCGATATCAACAGTCGCTTCGAATTGGAACCGGGCAAAAAGGATGTCGATAAGGTAGAACAATTTGTAAAGGCCCTGAAGGGATGATCCGGGATCCGGATATCAGGTCGGCCCCCGGCCCGACGCAACAAAAATTACCGCATTTAAAGATCAAATTATCATCATGATAGCAGTCAACGATAAAGGTTATTACGGAGAATTCGGTGGGGCCTACATCCCGGAGATGTTGCACCCGAATGTGGAGGAACTGCAGCGCTGTTACCTCGAGATCTCCGAAGATCAGGAATTCCAGAAAGAATTCCGCGGTCTTTTGAAAGACTATGTAGGCCGTCCGTCTCCGCTGTATCTGGCGGAACGCCTATCCGAGCACTACGGTATGACCATCTATCTGAAAAGAGAGGACCTGAACCATACGGGTGCCCATAAGATCAACAATACGATCGGACAGATACTGATGGCCAAAAGGCTGGGGAAAACCCGCATTATTGCCGAAACCGGAGCCGGACAACACGGTGTGGCCACCGCCACGGTCTGTGCACTCATGGGCATCGAATGCATCGTGTACATGGGAGCGATCGACATTGAACGCCAGGCTCCCAACGTATCGCGGATGCGGATGCTCGGCGCGGAAGTTCGCCCGGCCCTGAGTGGAAGCCAGACGCTGAAGGACGCCACCAACGAAGCTATCCGCGACTGGATCAGTAATCCGGTTGATACCCATTACATCATTGGTTCGGTCGTTGGTCCGCATCCTTACCCGGATATGGTCGCCCGCTTCCAGTCGGTGATCAGCGAGGAGATGAAATGGCAACTGGAAGAGCATACCGGCAGTTCGCATCCTTCCGGGATCATCGCCTGTGTAGGTGGGGGGAGCAATGCCGCCGGAGCTTATTACCACTATCTGAATGATCCGGAGGTCCGCCTCGTTGCGGTGGAAGCTGCAGGTCACGGTATTGACAGTGGTCATTCTGCGGCTACGAGCGTACTGGGTACCAAGGGCATAATTCACGGTAGCCGGACGCTGCTAATGCAGACCCCGGACGGACAGATCGTGGAGCCGTACTCGATCTCGGCCGGACTGGATTACCCGGGTATTGGTCCGTTGCACGCTCACCTGATCGATTCCGGGCGGGCCGAAGCGATCAGCATTACGGACGAAGCGGCCCTGAAAGCGGCTTTCTTCCTGGCCCGTAAAGAAGGTATCATTCCCGCCCTGGAAACCGCGCATGCTTTTGCCGCGCTGGACCATCTGGAATACAATGCAGACGACGTCTTTATTGTCTGTCTGTCCGGCAGAGGGGACAAGGATCTTTCAACCTATATCAAACATTTTGATCAGCTCGGATAGGCTGTAGAGGTGTCGAAGGTATTCTCCGGGAAATGGCCGAAGGTCTGCTCCCCGCGATCGCCTACCTGCGACCTAAAACCATTAATATGAATCGATTAGATCAATTATTTGCCGAAAAGCAGTCCAATCTGCTGAATATATACTTTACGGCCGGATACCCGGCTCTGGAAGATACCACCACGATCATTGCCGCCCTCGCAAAAGCCGGCGTCGACCTGATCGAGATCGGAATGCCGTATTCGGATCCGATGGCCGACGGCCCGACCATTCAGGAAAGCGGCATGCAGGCCCTGAAGAACGGGATGACCCTGGAAACCCTTTTCGGTCAGGTAGCGGACGTACGCGCCCAAACCGACGTACCGCTGGTACTGATGGGATATTTCAACCAGGTGATGCAATACGGCGAACAGGCTTTCGTGGATCGCTGTGTAGCGGTGGGCATCGACGGTGTGATCCTGCCCGATCTGCCGATTTTCGAATACGAGACCTTTTACCGGCAAATGTTTGAGGATGCCGGTTTACACGTCAGTTTTCTCATCACCCCGCAAACTTCCGAAGACCGGATCCGCAAGATCGACGATCTGACCCGTGGATTCATTTACATGGTGTCGGATTCTTCCATCACCGGAGCGAAAAGTGGTATTTCCGATCGGCAGCTTGCCTACTTTAACCGGATCAACGCTATGCAACTGGAGCATCCCCGACTGATCGGTTTTGGTATTTCCAATCACGAAACCTACGCCATTGCCTGCCGCTACGCGCAGGGAGCGATCATCGGTAGTGCCTTCATAAAGGCACTAGCGGAGACCACTGATCTCGAAGGGACCATCGCCGAATTTGTGCAGATGGTGCGCGGCGAAGTCGCGGTGTAAAACCCTGTTTTTTTTAATATTGACCCATTCCGGCAGAGCGGCTTGTGTATGCTCTCCATCCTAACTTTATCAGCATGATCATCCAATTAGAATCTACGATCACGACCGACCAGAAAGACCAGCTGGCGCAACAACTGGAAAAGATCCGGTACCAGACCAACGAAGTTAATACGCAGTTTGGTCATTATCTGATCGGCATTGGAAAAGCGGAATTTGATATCCGTAGCATCGGCAATCTGCCGGGCATCAAGGATATTCACCGCGTAAGCGATGCCTACAAACTGGTCTCCAAAAAGTGGAAGGTAGAAGATACCGTCATCGATCTGGGCGACGGGGTACGGATCGGCACGGGCCATTTTGCCGTCATGGCCGGCCCCTGTTCCATCGAATCCGAGGAGCAGATCGCTTCGACCATCGAGCACCTGCAGGCCAACGGGATCAAGATCATGCGGGGAGGAGTATA
Source organism: Flavilitoribacter nigricans DSM 23189 = NBRC 102662 (assembly GCF_002646595.1). Classification (GTDB taxonomy): domain Bacteria; phylum Bacteroidota; class Bacteroidia; order Chitinophagales; family Saprospiraceae; genus Flavilitoribacter; species Flavilitoribacter nigricans. Next base: position 232,697 of record NZ_PDUD01000001.1, on the reverse strand, counting down.
CAAACCGCGCAGTTCCCCCTATTCGTTCCGGGGGCTGGGTATTGACGGACTGAAAATGTGGTACGAACAGACCCGGGAAGCCGGTATTAAGATCATAACCGAAGTGATGATGACCGAGCAGATCGACGCCATGATCGATTACGTAGATATCTTCCAGGTAGGTGCGCGCAATGCCCAGAACTTCAACCTGTTGGATGCATTAGGTAAAGTAGATAAACCGGTGCTGCTGAAACGGGGCATCTCCGGTACCGTAGAAGAACTCTTACAGGCGGCAGAATACATTTTTTCCAACGGCAACGAACGGATCATGCTGTGCGAGCGGGGCATTCGTTCCTACGAGTCCGCTTACCGGAATACCATGGATCTCAATGCGGTGGCCATCCTGAAGGAAAAAAGCCATCTGCCGGTTATTGCTGACCCTTCCCACGGTATCGGCGTCCGTCGCTTCGTGGATAAGATCGCACTGGCGTCCGTGATGGCCGGGGCGGACGGGGTGATCGTAGAAGTACACCAACGTCCGGAAAAAGCCTTCTCCGATGGTCAGCAAACGCTGAGTTATAAAGAAGCGGAGCGCTTGTATTCCCGGCTGCGCCAAACTTACGGTCTGCGGGAAAGTTTCTAAACAGCACAATTATTCAATAAATCAACCGGCCTCCATGAATTTTTCTCTGCCGTATCCTACCCGGGAGATCGATCTCCAACTGGAAGGGGGGCACACCTTCAAACTGCTGGAAGTAGCCGACGCGGAGGCGCTGCTGGATGAACTGATCCTGAAAGGGGATCAGCACGAAGATGTACAGGATGAACGCATTCCCTACTGGGCGGAGCTGTGGCCTTCCGCGCTGGGCATGGCGCAATTCCTGTTAAAAAGAGCGGATTCCGGAGCCGGCCTGATCCGGGAAGGTCAAGGGGTGCTGGAACTCGGCTGCGGTCTGGGACTTCCCGGTATCGTTGCCGGAAAGCTCGGGGGGCAGGTGACCCTCTCCGATTATCTGGAACCGGCCCTGGATTTTGCCCGCAGCAACTGGGCGCTGAACAATGCCGCCGAAGCGAATTACACCTTGCTGGATTGGCGCCAGCCGGATGCCGACCTGGCTGCCGACGTACTGCTGGCTTCCGATATCACTTACGAAGCCCGCAATTTTCCTTATCTGCCGCACGCTTTTCGAACCCTGTGTAAACCGGGAGGGACGATCGTACTGAGTGATCCCCGTCGTCAGGTAGCCCGGGAATTTTTTCATGATCTGCCGGCCAAAGGTTTCATTATGGAAAAGTTTGAAGAGCCGGTCAAGTTTCAGGGAAAGACCATCGTCATTCATCTTTATACGCTCCGGATTGAAGCGTAGGGAAGCGTTGAACTTAAAATACGAGGGGCCGCAAAGCATAATACGCTTTACGGCCCCTCGTAGCATATCTGTTTGGGTTATTGCAGCCTGAAATTTTAAGACTTAGCCGCTTTGATCGTACAACCGATCGCTTTTACATCCGCAGGATCGGGATTCTGGCCGTTTTCCAGCGCTTCGATCGCTTTCAGCACGTAGTTGACGGATACTTCCTGCGGGGCCTGCACATTATCATCGACGGCTCCGTGGTAACGCAGGATATGGTCGCTGTCCAGCAGATAGATCTCGGGCGTTCTTCGCGCACCGTACTGCGGGTAAATTTCCTGTTTGGCATCCATCAGATAAACAAACGGATAACTTCTATCCTTCGCTCTTTTTTTCATCGCACCCATACTGTCACCCGCTGAAATTCCCGGATCATTGGGTTGAATAGCGATCAGGGGATAACCCATTGCCGAAGCCATATTGTGTAGCTTGATCAGCCGGTCTTCGTATTTTTGGGCGATCGGACAGGTATTACACGTAAAGGTTACGATAAATCCTTTCGGTTTTTGTCCGTTGGCATCTTTAATATCGTCCAGTGAATAGAACTCACCGTCCACATTTTCCAGCTTGAAATTCGGAGCTTTTTCCCCGATGGCCAATCCGTCTTCTTTCAGGGAAACGGTAATGGCTCTGGGTTGTTCCTCATTTGCTTTCAACGATTCGGATGTAGTATTGGCGTTTTCGGAAGGGGCATCGTTGGTGCAGGCGCTCAGCCCCAGGAGAAGGATTGCAGATAGCAGAAATGACGCAAATGACGTTCTCATTTTTAAAAAAATTTATTTAGACAAAAGTATGTTTAAGTCAGGTGATCCGGCCTCAGGAATAATGGTATCGGGTCTTTTCCCTTCGTTCTCCGATAAACTATCCCTGATCCTTTATTTTGTCAACTGAGGTTTTCAGTTCTTTAAAACTATCGTATTGCTGATCGTGAAACAGGACATGGTCTCCTTTGTAAATGTAGGTGACGGGAATTGCGCCGCCCCAGTCCGGATGCACTTTATCGATCCAATCGCTGTATTTGCCATCGGTCAAAGCGATCACTTCGGGTTTTAGCTGGCGTTGCTTCACAAAACTGACCAGTTTGGTTTCCACGTCTTTGGCAAAGTCGAGACTGACCAGTATCACTTTCATTTTTTCATTCCCTATTTCCGAGTGAAGCTGTTCGAAATAAGGGAGTTCCGCTACACAGGGTTTGCACCAGGTTGCCCAAAAATTGATAACGTAAGTCGTATCATTTTGGTATCGGAAAAGGTATTCCAGATCAGAAAAATTTTCGTACACAGGAAACGGTAAGCCCGGCTCAGCTGTTTCACTAGAAGCCGTCGGAACGGCAACGGGAACATCTTGCTGCTCCGACGAACCACCGGTGGTCTCGGGGGCGCAGGCCATGAAAAAGGAACTAATCAGAAATAAACCAAAGAACTGGAAGAACCGTGTATTCATAAAACGTTTGTTTTTAGGGTGTTATTGGACACGCCTTGATAAAACGATTGCCTGAATGCAATGTTTTACAAAAAAAGAAAATGATGAAAGTTATAAATCCGGCCACAGCTAAGGTGGAGAAGACCTATTCAAATGATAATAAGTCCGATGTAGCGGAAAAGATCAAAGCGGCACACCAAGAACAACAGAGCTGGCGGGAAGAAAGTTTTTTGCAGCGGGCGGAATCCATGATGCGGGCTGCTGATATTCTGGAGGAGCGCAAAGAAGCATTCGCGGAACTGATGACTACCGAAATGGGCAAATTGTACCGGGACGCCATCGCCGAAGCGGAAAAATGCGCCTGGGTTTGTCGGTATTACGCCGAACATGCCGCCGGTTTCTTGACCGATGAGGTCAAGGGGTCGGACGCGACCAGGAGTTATGTCAGTTTTGAACCACTGGGGGTAATACTGGCCATCATGCCCTGGAATTTTCCGTTCTGGCAGGTGTTTCGCTGTGCCGCACCGGCCATCATGGCGGGCAACACGGTGTTACTGAAGCACGCTTCCAATGTGCCGGGTTGTGCCATGGCCATCGAGTCGATCTTTCGGGATGCCGGTTTCCCCAAAGGCGTATTTCAGACCCTGTTGATTGACTCCGATGCGACCGCCGATGTCATTGCCGCACCGGAAGTTAAGGCCGTATCCCTGACGGGCAGTGAAGCTGCCGGCCGGGCGGTAGCCGGACTCGCCGGAAAGCACCTGAAGAAAGCTGTACTGGAACTCGGCGGCAGTGATCCCTACCTCATTCTGGGAGATGCGGATCTGGAACAGGCCGCTGAAGTATGTGCCAAAGGTCGTTTGCTGAACAATGGTCAAAGTTGTATCGGAGCCAAGCGGTTCATTATAGTGGATCGGGTTTACGATGATTTTGTCCGACTGTTTAAGGGGGAAATGGAGGCGGCCGTCATGGGCGACCCCATGAAAGACGGGGTCGATCTGGGCCCGATGGCCCGAACGGATCTCCGGGACGACCTCCACGAGCAGGTCACTAAAAGTATACGAAAGGGTGCAAAATGTATCCTGGGCGGGGAAATACCCGATCGGGAAGGGGCCTATTATCCAGCCACTATTCTAACCGAAGTCGCACCCGGACAGCCGGCCTATGAGGAAGAGCTCTTTGGACCCGTAGCTTCCGTCATTCGGGTAGCCGACGAGCCGGAAGCAGTCCGTGTCGCCAATGATACGCCGTTTGGTCTGGGAGCGGCCATTTTCACCCGGGATACGGAGGCTGCCGAGCGGATCGCCAGATCCATCGCGGCCGGAAGTGTATTCATTAATACGATGGTAAAGTCCGATCCTCGCTTACCTTTTGGCGGCATCAAGAACAGCGGATACGGGCGGGAACTTTCCGACTACGGCATCCGGGAATTTGTCAATATTAAAACGATCTACGTAAAATAATTGGGGGCTGAGTGATCTCTTGCTCGTTCAGGCGGGAACCAGGGTATTAACGCGGCGGGGTAGCAATATGGCATTCACTTCGTCGAAAGGGCCCAGGGGTTCTCCGTCTACCTGCAACTCCACCGGCCGGTCGGCTTTAATAAACAGTCGCTCCGTGGAAAAGACCTCGTAGTAGCGGGAGCTTTTCAACTGTCCGGTAAGAAAATGGAACAGTACACTGAAAAACGCATACCACGGATAATTGCTAAACACACACAGCTCGAAGTGCCCGTCGTCCGGACGGCCTACCGGATTTACTTCCGCACCGAAACCGTAACGACTTCCGTTGGCGAGAACGACCATGGCCGCTTTTTTCTGGAAACTCTGATCGGGAAGAATGAAATGGTAATTGCGGGTGTGGTCGGTAAACAGGCTCTTCAAAAAGAAAAGGAGATAGGCCAGTTGACCCCGGAGATTACTTCGGTTGAAATTCTCGACAATAGTAGCGTTGAATCCCAGATCGCTGAGGTGCAGGCAATACTCATCCTCGTTGATGGCGATCACGTCCAGTGCCCTGATCTTTCCCGACAGTAGTAGCTGTAAAGCTTTCTGGTTATCGGAGGGTATCCCTAGATCTCCGGCCAGTCCATTGGCGGAACCCAGTGGGATAATGGCCATTTCCATATCGGTATTTAACAGGTTTCGAGCCACGAGGTTGACGGTACCGTCGCCCCCACAGGCTACTACCACCTGGGGCTGGAAACTTTTAATTGCCGATTGAATACGGGTGTCGTTGCCTTCATTGGCAGTTTCAATGACGCCGTATTCCAGTTGCTCCGAGCGACAGAAATTTTCCAGTTCCAGGAGGAACTGCTTTTTAGAAAGTCCACCGGAAATAGGGTTGACTATGAACAGACATTTCTTCATACAGTGGGTTTTAGAACATTAGTTTTAATTTTCCGGTTTTTAAATGAAACTCAAACATCGGTCAATTGTGCTCAAAGCCACCCTGAAAAAGATCATTTTAGCTGTTAAAAAAGCCCTCGGGCTGATCACTCCGCCCGTTATCTTACCCTACCGTGGATTTGGAAATCAACATCAGGTCCTGGTCGCAGGCCACGTTTTGGACGATCGATTGCTGTACGAAGCAGCCGCCCAGGATCGCACTTATAAAAACATCCGGGCCATGCTCAGCCGCTACTGGAGCACCTCGATACCGGATATCCGGGTAAATATCTGTCTGCTGGGGCAGGAAGCGATCGTAACCACGGATGAGAATGGACTTTTTGAAAAGGTCTTTGAATTTACCGAGCCGATAGCCGCAAACGGCTGGCAGACCGTACAGTACCAGGTCCTGGACCGGATCGATCCGGAGCAGGAACTAATGCGGGCCGAGGGAGAGGTATACATTCATAGCGGCCAGGCGGAATTCGGCATCATTTCCGATGTGGATGATACTATTCTGGTTTCCCACGCTACCAAAACCCTGAAAAAACTACGGCTGATCCTGACTAAAAACGCCAGGACCCGTTTGCCTTTCGTCGGTGTGAGCACCTTCTACAAAGCGCTGCAGGCCGGTTCGGACGGGCGGCAAAAAAATCCCATCTTCTACGTTAGCAGCAGCGCCTGGAACCTGTATGATTTCCTGGTTGATTTTTGTCGGGTACGCGGTATTCCCAAAGGACCTTTTTTATTAAAAGACCTGAAAACCCGCCTGCTGCAGCTCTACAGCTCCGGTGGGGGCTCCCACGATCATAAGTTTGAAAAGATCAGTTCTCTGCTCCAACTCTACCCGCAAATGCGTTTTTTGCTGATCGGGGACAACGGGCAACACGATCCGGAACTGTACGCCCGGGCGGTACGGGAATTTCCCGGCCGGATACTGGCCATTTACATTCGCGATGTTTCTGTGCCGGAAAAGGCTGCGCGCGTCCGGGAGATCGCAGGTGGCCTTCGCCGGCAGTCCGTAGAAATGATCCAGGTGAAAGATACTTCCGAAGCCGCCCGCCACGCTCAGGAACAGGGCTGGATTACTCCGGACGGACTGGATATGGTCCTGGAAGAAATGGAAAAACAAAAGGAGAAACCTCAGGGTTTTATCGGCCAGATCAACTGATTGATCGGAAAGATCCCAGCGGCGATAAGCCGCTACCCATAGCACATCGAACAGAAAAGCATGCGGGCACGGTCCTTTGCAACAACCGCCCCTTCGATTCAGGAGTTGCCAGCACAGTGCCTTCCGAATTATTCTGTATTTTAAGGAGCTCAAAGATAAGCTCATCCAAAATGAAAAGATCCAGAAGAAAATTTGTCCGTCAGGGAGCCGCGCTGGCCGGCTTAGGCCTGTTTTCCGGGCTGCCTTTAGAACTCATTGCCGCCCGGCGAAAAACCATAGCTCCGAGTGAAAAGATCCGTTTCGGTCTGATCGGTGCCAACAGCATGGGGTGGGTCAATATGCGATCCCACCTTCAGTTGGACGAAGTGGACTGTGTAGCCATTTGCGACGTAGATCAGCGGGTGCTGGACCGACGTTGCGCGGACGCGGAAACCATTACCGGCAAAAAGCCCGATCAGTACAAAGATTACCGGAAACTGCTGGACCGGCAGGACATCGACGCCGTGATCATCGGCACACCCGATCACTGGCACTGCCGGATCATGGTCGACGCCTGTGCGGCGGAGAAGGACGTCTACGTTGAAAAACCGCTCGCTAATTCCATTACGGAATGCAAACTGATGCAACGGGCCGCCAGCCAGTACGGCCGAATAGTGCAGGTAGGACAGTGGCAACGCAGCGGCCGGCATTATGCGGATGCAATTGATTACGTCCGCTCCGGAAAATTGGGTAAGATCAGTCTGGTGAAAGTCTGGGCCTACCGCGCCGGTGTAGGGGCCATCGAACCGAAACCCGACAGTCCGGTTCCGGAAGGGGTAGATTACCAAATGTGGCTGGGCCCGGCGCCGGAGCGACCGTTCAATGAAAACCGTTTTCACTTCAGTTTCCGCTGGTACTGGGATTATGCGGGTGGCCTGATGACGGACTGGGGCGTACACGAGATCGATATCGCGCTGTTTGCCATGAACGCCAGTGCGCCTAAATCGGTGGTTGCCTCGGGCGGTAAATTCGCCTATCCGGAAGATGCGGCCCAAACGCCCGATACGCTCCAGGCGATCTTCGAGTACGACGATTTCAATATGCTCTGGGAACACAGTACCGGGGTCAATACCGGCAATTACGGTAGGGGAGAAGGGATCGCTTTTATTGGGGACGATGCCACCCTGGTCGTAAACCGGCAGGGCTGGGAACTGATCCCGGAGACCGATACCGAAGATGGAAGAAGATCCTACCGGGTGGACGCCATACCCGAACAGCCCCGAGTGGGCGACCCTTTGGTGGAACACGCCCGAAATTTCGTAGACGCGCTGAGTTCCCGGAAAGTGGAGGATCTTAAATGCGGAGTGGACAGCGGAAGTGTGGCCGCGATCAATGCCCACATGGGCAATATTGCCTTCCGAACCGGACGCAAGATCTACTGGGATGCGCAAAAAGGGTTATTCCGCGATGATGCCGAAGCCAGCGCATTGATCACCCCCGAATACCACCACGGCTGGAAGCTGCCGTCTTTTTGATCGGGAATGGTAGCCAGTTATTTAGTTTGGCCCTGAGCTATCAACCAGCGTCAGGACCAAACTAATTTACGTAAGGTGTATTTCCAATCGAGATCAGTTGGCCGTGATGATCATCTTTCTGGTATCCGAGATCTGACCGTCGAGGACCAGACTATAGAAATAGGTGCCGGTATTCAATGCAAAGGGACGGATCGTGGTCGACCCCTGACCTTTGCCTTTGATGGGAATGGACTCAAGCAATTCTCCGCGGGCGTCGGTTATTTTAAGGACGGCCCGGTTGACAGCATCCGGAATAAAATAAGCGATGCGGGTGGATTCGCGGAAAGGGTTGGGTTGATTTTGACGGAGCATCGCTCCGGAAATGATTGCCTCCTGTTGGTACCCGTCGGAAGGCGTAGCTTCCTGTCGAGCGGCCAGATCCCGCACGATATTTTCCAATTGTTCCAGACGTTCTTTTACCGCCGCTAATTCAGTGCGCAGCGCCTGATTCTCTGCCTCCAGCGTGGATGCCTGACCATTATCGGCCATCGGAAGGGGCGCAGAGATAAACAGGTTACCTTCATTATCCGCAACGACCAAATTCCCGTTACCGGGGGGCAGGTTCCGGATTCGTACCGTGCCGTCTACATCGAGCTTGGCGGTAGGTACGGGTACGCCCAGACCTAGATCAACGGCATATGCGCCAGTACCACCGATTACGGCGCAATAAGAACAATCCACCTGGGCGGAATTGCCGATGGCTATAGCGCTTTCCAGCGTATTACCACTATTCGGTACCGGTCCGGCAAAACTACCGATGAAAGTATTCAAAGTACCAGCGGAATTACTGAAACCAGCTCCCCGACCGATATAGATGTTAACGTTCCCCGTCGTATTGGCATTCCCGGCCTGATTGCCTAGAAAGACATTTTCGGAGCCGGAGGTGTTGTTCTCTCCGGCCTTGGTACCCAGAGCGGTATTATCAATCCCGTTAATGTTATTCCGGCCGGCTTCGTTACCGATAAAGGTATTGAAGGAACCGCCCTCGTTACTTAATCCGGTACGCGGGCCGATAAATGTATTTCTACTGCCCATGTCGTTTGATCGGCCACTAAAATATCCGACAAATACATTATCCAGGCTGAAACTGCCATTGGTAGCAGTACCGGTTTCCGGACCGATATAGACCGAATTGTCATTTGGTCCTCTCCGGAGGTTGAAATATCCCCGGGCCTCCATGCCACCATTGGGAACAAAACGTAGTACTTCGGTGGTATCCGTAAAGTGCCGGGCGAGGATGAAGGTATCCTGGGGAGAAAAGAATAGGAAAGACCGTTCGTCCTCTTTACGACCGCTTAGCAACTGGATCTTACTGGTTGCCTGTAAATTGCCGATCTGAAATCGGGAAGCTTCGGAGTTGCTGGCACCCCTAATATCAATCGCTGCAGTTGGGTTCGGAATGCCGATCCCGATCTGGTTTTCCAGGATCTTTACCTGCGCGAAACCGTCGCTGCTTAAAATTAGAATAAGAATAAAGAGAAAGATACTGCGGTAAGATTTTGTGTCCATGTAGGTCAGGTTGTTTTTCGTTAAAAATCAGCGGACTACCTGGCGCAAAACCGTTTTTTCGAAGAGCATGAAGGTCTGAATCGGGTAGTCCGATCCCTGGTGACGGTACGATGCGATACCGTTCAAGAACACCTGTAATATATGCTTACTGGATCGAAAGATTGATATCGGATGAGAATAAAATTTACAAGGTTACCAGTCCCATTCCGAGGCCCAGCCCGATGGCCAGTAACTTTTTCCAGGAGATCCGGTGCTGGTGTTTGTCATCCGATTCAAAAAGGATAGTGGTGGCAATGTGCAGAAAGGAGCCAACGACCACCGCTACGATGTAGACGAGCCAGCGGGAACCCCATTCGGAAATGTCCGCCAGTTGGGCGGCCAGGGGAGACATCGAGGCAAACAACAGCAGTAATCCAAAAGCAACGGACGACTTGAAACCGGACCGCAGCAGGAGGGTGACCAGCGCAAATGCTGCGGGTATTTTGTGTAAAATGATGCCAAACAGTAAGTGATTGCCCGCTCCAAACCAGGATTCATTGCCGTGGTGCGAATGGGTGAGTTCGTGATAATGGCTCAGGGGCAGGCCTTCGAGGAAAGCGTGCAGGCAAAGACCAACCATAATAGAAATGGCAAAACCGCTACCGGCATGCTGGTGGGCGTGAATATGGCCGTGCTCCACACCCTTCGACAGTTGTTCCAGCGATAGTTGTAAAAAGAAACCAAGGAGCACCCAAATACCGATGGACGCGGGTTGTTCGTGGTACACGCTCGGCAATAGATGTAAAGCGGTGACTCCCAGTATATACGCTCCGCTGAACGAAAGGAGCAATTGGATCCAGCTGCTTTTAAACTGACGCAGTACAAAGGCCAGAGCTCCACCGAGGGCTACGGATATAAAGAGTAGAATATATTCCCAGATCTCCATGTAAATGTTAGCAATAAGGAATGAGCAGCAGAGGAATACGGTACCCTCAGGCTATATTTTCCGCTTGTCCGGCTGACCAGAACTCATTCACCCGGAGCGATTTTAAATTTTTATACAACAGATAGACCAACCAACCAATCAGCGCACCGACCAGGCCGCCGGCAATGACGTCCAGTGGATAATGAACACCCACATAAACCTGTCCGAACGCAATGGAAGCCGCCCAAAGCAGAAACAACCACCGCCAGGAACGGAATAATCGGCCTATAGTAAGAAATAAAAACACCCCAATGGCGAAATGGTTGGTTGCATGCGACGAAGTAAAACTGTAACCACCGCCGCAGTGGATGAGCAATTTGACTTCCTTCTGCAAACTGGCCTCCCGACAGGGGCGGTCCCGCTGTACGTTCTTCTTGATGAGCTGACTGCTTACGGGATCGGCAATGGCGATGGTCAGGGCGGCGGCCAGGATAAAATAAAGTCCTTTTAACCGATACCGATAAAGCGCAAAACCGCCAATGATGAGATAAAGTGGGATCCAGATCCTCTTCTCCCGCCAATAGGGCATGATGGCGTCCATGAACCCATTGTGCCAGTCGTAATTAATAATGTGAAACAGCCATTGGTCCCATTCGATCAGGGTATCTAACATGCTATCGGTCTTTTTCCGCACAAAAACGCAAAGTTGATCAAAAGCTTTGAATAATGGTAATTTTTGGCAGATAGCTGATCGTAGCGTAGGATTGATAAAAGATCTTAGGAGTCTAAAATTTAAGCCCGGCCGATAGGTTTAGCGGGTAGGGTTCACGCTCATTCGGCAGGTATTTCTATTTTTGCGCCGCAAATGGTGTGGAAAGCAGAGCGAACACCAAATATCCAATCATTCAAAAAGACAAGACATTGGCACTAATAAAATCCATTTCCGGGATACGGGGGACCATCGGTGGCGCAGCCGGCACGAATCTTACCCCTCAGGACATTGTGGAATGCACGGCGGCATTCGGATACTGGTTGCAACAACAGGGCGCCACGCCGAAAGTGGTGATCGGCCGGGACGCCCGTATTTCGGGAAAAATGGTCAGCCAATTGGTTAGTGCGACCCTCAACGGACTGGGCATTGATGTAGTCGATCTCGGTTTGTCGACCACTCCGACTGTGGAAGTTGCGGTACCTTTGCTCCAGGCCGGTGCGGGCATCATTATCACCGCCAGCCATAATCCCAAAGAATGGAACGCACTCAAATTCATCAATAAACGGGGCGAATTCATTTCCAAATCGGACGGAGAAACACTGCTGCAACTGATCGAATCGGGAGCCATTCGCTACGCAGAAGTGACGGACCTCGGTAGCTACGAAGAGCAGGATGGATGGATCGAGCGCCATATCGATCTGATCCTGGACATGGATGCGGTGGATGCCGATCTGATCCGGAAAAAAGCCTTTAAAGTAGTGGTGGATCCGGTAAACTCGACGGGAGCGATCGCCATTCCGGCCTTGCTGGACCGACTGGGTTGTGAGACCATTCTGATCAACGGCACACCCGACGGTTTCTTTGCTCATAATCCGGAGCCCCTGCCCAAACACCTGGAAGCACTTTCGGAAAAAGTAAAAGCCACCGGAGCGGATATGGGGATCTCCGTTGACCCCGACGTGGACCGGCTGGCACTGGTGTCGAATGACGGCAGCATGTTCGGAGAAGAATATACGCTGGTAGCCGTAGCGGATTATCTGTTGCAACGGAACCCGGGCAATACGGTATCCAATCTGTCTTCTACCCGGGCGTTGCGCGATGTTACCGAACGCTACGGCGGATCTTATTTTGCCAGTGCCGTCGGGGAAGTGAATGTAGTGGAAAAAATGAAGGCCAAAGAAGCCGTGATCGGCGGAGAAGGCAACGGTGGGGTGATCGTGCCGGTACTGCACTACGGCCGGGATGCCCTGGCGGGTATCGCCCTGATCCTGACCCACCTCGCCAAATCCGGTAAAAGTATGACGGAACTCCGGGCTACTTATCCGGACTACCAGATGGTGAAAGATAAGATCCAGAGCCCGGAAGGTGTGGACCTGAACAGTATTCTGGAAAAGATGCACGAGCAATACCGCGAGGAGGATTGCAATACCATTGACGGCCTAAAAATTGACTTTCCGGATAGCTGGGTGCATCTGCGCCGTTCGAATACCGAACCCATCATTCGGATCTACGCCGAAGCCCCCACTTTGGAAAGAGCCGAAGCCCTGGTCGGACAAATCAAAACAGACTTGTTATCTTTGTTGGAACAGTGATCGATATCACGTCCTGAAAATATTTTAAGGCGTAGTTTATCAAGCTGTAATATCCTCCGTTTTTATGTTGGGATCTAATTCCGATGAATCATAAAAAACGCCCTGATATGCTGGTAAAACCAAATACCCAAGCCCGCCCGAACCTGGAACAGTGGTTTGCACCTTACCGTGAAAAGGTAGTAGGCTTTGATCAACGCTTCCTCACGCCTTTCGGGGAGAAGCCCATTGTTTATGCCGACTGGACGGCCAGTGGTCGCCTTTACGGTCCGATCGAAGATCAATTGCTCCGGGAGATCGGTCCTTTCGTGGGGAATACCCATACGGAGACTACCGTGACCGGATGTACCATGACGGGGGCCTACCACGAAGCAAAAGCCCTGATCAAGCAGCACGTCGGCGCACATAAGAGCGATATTCTGATCTCCACCAACTCGGGCATGACCGGGGTGGTCAATAAATTCCAACGCATCCTGGGGTTGAAGATCCACGAGCATTTTCGGAAGCGGGTTCAGTTGCAGCGGGAAGAACGACCCGTAGTTTTTATCAGCCATATGGAGCACCACTCCAATCAGACTACCTGGCTGGAAACCATCGCCGAGGTAGAGGTAATCCGGCCGAATGAGAACGGTTTGATGGACCTGGGACACCTGGAAGAGCTGCTGGAAAAATATGCCGATCGTAGTCTGAAGATCGCCGCCGTAACTTCCTGTTCCAACGTCACGGGCATCAAAACGCCCTATTACGAAGTAGCGGAGATAATGCATCGGAACGGCGGACTTTGTTTCGTTGACTTTGCCTGTTCGGCACCTTATATCGAAGTGTGTATGCGGCCGGAAAATGAATTGCAACATCTGGATGCGATCTATTTTTCTCCCCATAAATTCCTGGGAGGTCCCGGTTCTTCCGGCATCCTCGTCTTTGATCCCAAACTCTACAAAAATCAGGTGCCGGATAATCCCGGCGGGGGCACCGTCGACTGGACGAATCCCTGGGGCGGACATAAGTACATCGATCAGATCGAAGCCCGGGAGGATGGCGGAACGCCGGCTTTCCTGCAAACCATTAAAGTCGCCCTGGCGATAAAGCTCAAGGAAAAGATGGGGGTAGACCGGATCCTGGAACGGGAACACGAACTATTGGACATGATCTGGGATCGTTTTGACCGCTTGCCCCGCTTACACATCCTGGCCAGCCAGCACCGCGAGCGGATCGGTGTCATTTCATTTTACATTGATGATCTGCACTATAATCTGGGCGTTAAATTGCTCAACGACCGCTACGGCGTGCAGGTGCGCGGCGGATGCTCCTGTGCGGGTACCTACGGCCATTATCTGCTGAATGTAGATCAGGAGTTCTCCCAGTCCATTACGGATCAGATCAGTCAGGGTATCCTGTCGGCCAAACCCGGCTGGATCCGACTGTCGATCCATCCGGTCATGACCAATGAAGAAATGGCCTATATCCTCGATGCGATCGAGGCACTCCACGATCACTACCAGGACTGGGCGGCGGATTACGAATACAATCTCCATACCAATGAGTTTTACTACAAGGATGGCGATGACTTCGAAACCAAAAAGGTGGCGGAGTGGTTTGATAAGATAACGCTCTAATGCTCCGATAGGAAGGCGAAAACCGGACGTTGGAGATTTTGAAAATACTAATGACAGGCAGAGCCCGGTGGCTGTAGACACTTTCATTTTGTCTAAAGACCGGCTTCGCTATCAGGAATACCAATGAGAGTATATTTTGACAATGCCGCTACGACCCCGATCCTGGATGAGGTCATTGATGCGATGAGTCGTAGCATGCGCGAAAATTTTGGCAATCCATCGTCCATTCACCGGGAAGGCCGTACGGCCCGGGCTGCGGTTGAGCAGGCCCGGAAAGTCGTGGCCCAGAGTCTCGGTGCATCTATCGGCGAGATCTTTTTTACCTCCTGTGGCACGGAATCCAACAATATGGTGCTGAAAAATGCGGTACGTGATCTGGGTGTTACCCGCATCATTAGCTCGCCGATTGAGCACCATTGTGTACTGCATACGGTGGACCGGATCGGAAAAGAGACGCCCGTTAAACTGGAGCAGGTAAAACTGGATGAAAGCGGCCATGTCGATCTGGATCATCTGCGGACTTTACTGTCGACGGAGCATCCGGGAAAGACCCTGGTCTCCCTCATGCATTCCAACAATGAGATCGGCACCATGATCGATTTGGAAGAGATCGGGGAACTTTGCGCAGAATACGGTGCCTATTTTCATTCGGATACCGTACAGACCGTTGGCTATTTTCCCATCGATCTTTCCCGGCTGAAGGTGAATTTTATTTCCGGTTCTGCGCACAAATTCCATGGTCCGAAGGGTGTAGGATTTGTGTACATCAATAATGATAATATCCTGGAGCCTTATCTGGACGGTGGCGCTCAGGAAAGAAATATGCGCGGCGGTACGGAAAATATATACGGGATCGTGGGCCTGGCGAAAGCCCTGGAGTTGGCCGTCAGCGAAATGGATCAACGCCGGGCATATATCACGGGGATCCGCGATTACTTCAGGGAGCAGCTACTGGCTCAATTTCCGGACATCACCTTTAACGGAGACCCGGACGGGCGGGCTCATTACAAAGTGCTCAGCGTGGATTTCCCTCCTTCGGAGAAGGCGAGTCTGATCCTGTTCAATCTGGATATTGCCGGTATCAGTGTTTCCGGAGGAAGCGCCTGCAGTTCCGGAATCGATACGGGCTCGCACGTGATCTCCGCCCTGAAACCGGATTCGGACCGACATACCGTTCGCTTTTCGTTTTCCCATTTGAATACCCGGGAAGAAGTGGATCAGGTGATCAGTAAGTTAAAGGAGATTTTACCTGCATGATCACTTTGCCCGACTCTTTATGACACCTACAAACCTATATCTAACCCAGCTATGACTAACACCAAGGTTTTTGTTAGCCTGAATATCCCGGATAAAGGGATCGATCTTTTGCGTGCGAAAGGTTTTGACGTTGAAGTCTGGACCAGCGATGAGCCTATCAGCAAAGAGGAGCTCATTGAGGCCGCCCAATCGGTGCAGGCCCTGATCACCAGCAGTAAGGATAAACTGGATGCGGCCTTTCTGGAGGCCTGTTCTCATCTGGATATCATCTCCCAGTTTGCAGCCGGATACGATAATATCGACATTGCAGCGGCCAGCCGCCTGGGGATCCCCATTGGGAATACGCCGGATGCAGTTAGTGACGCTACCGCTGATATCGCTTTCGGACTGATGATCGCGGTTTCCCGGAAGATGTTCTACATGCACAAATCAATTGGAAGAGGGGAGTGGGGTGATTTCAAACCCCGGGCCAATCTCGGTATGGAGTTAAAAAACAAAACCCTGGGAATCTTCGGCCTCGGAGGCATCGGCCTGGAAATGGCGCTGCGTTGTCAGGGAGCCTACCGGATGCCAGTGATCTATTGCAACCGAAATCCGAATCCCGAAGCTGAAGAGGTACTCGGTGCCCGTCGGGTATCTTTTGACGAATTGTTAGCACAAAGTGATGTACTGTCGGTGCACTGCAGCCTGAATGAAAGCACCCGGGGAATCTTCGACCGGGCGGCATTCCAGAAGATGAAACCCAGTTCGATCTTTATCAATACTTCGCGTGGTCCCGTACACCGGGAGACGGACCTGATCATTGCCATCCTGAACGGGGAGATCTGGGGTGCCGGCCTGGATGTCACCGATCCCGAACCGATGGATGAAAGCAATCCTTTATTAGAAATGGATACGGTAGCCGTAGTACCGCATATCGGGTCGGCTACGGTGGAGGCCCGCGACGAGATGTCACGTCTGGCCGCACAGAACATTGTGGAATTTTACGAAACGGGCCAATTCACGAATTGGGTAAACCGGATCGACTGACACGGTAATATTGTATCTGTCGACCCGGTGACCTCCTATTCTGCCTTACCCGCCAGGTCCAGCAAAAATGCATAATCCATAGCGATATCTTTCAGGCTTTCGAAACGGCCGGAAGCCCCGCTGTGACCGGTACTCATATTGGTATACAGTAATAACGGATTTTCGTCCGTTTTGTGTTCCCGCAACTTAGCGACCCATTTGGCCGGCTCCCAGTACTGTACCTGGGAATCGTGTAAACCGGTCGTAACCAGCATCGCCGGATACTCCTGGGCTTTTACATTATCGTAGGGAGAATAGGAGAGGATATAATCGTAAAAAGCTTTGTCGTTGGGATTTCCCCATTCGTCAAACTCTCCGGTGGTTAGAGGAATAGTGGTGTCCAGCATGGTGGTTACCACATCCACAAAGGGAACTGCGGCTACCACTCCCCGCCAGAGATCCGGACGCAAATTAACGATCGCACCCATCAGTAAACCTCCGGCACTGCCTCCCATGGCGAAGAGCTGGTCTTTACCCGTATAATTTTGTTGGATCAGGTATTCCGCGCTGTCGATAAAATCGTAAAAGGTATTTTTCTTCTTGAGGAGTTTACCGTCATCGTACCAGCGCCGTCCCATTTCCTCGCCGCCCCGGATGTGGGCGATGGCAAAGG
Source organism: Flavilitoribacter nigricans DSM 23189 = NBRC 102662 (assembly GCF_002646595.1). Classification (GTDB taxonomy): domain Bacteria; phylum Bacteroidota; class Bacteroidia; order Chitinophagales; family Saprospiraceae; genus Flavilitoribacter; species Flavilitoribacter nigricans. Next base: position 215,508 of record NZ_PDUD01000001.1, on the reverse strand, counting down.
CAAAACCCCGGTCCAGCAAACTCAGCCGGGTACTGCTGAAATAGGGCTCCATGCTGTGCCCGTAGGATCCGTATCCGTACAGCAGCAGGGGTTGGCGACCGTCTTTTTTGAAACCTTTGGGATAAACAATGGAAATGGGGATCTTTTCTCCATCACGGGCGGTGGCGTACAGCCGCTCGGATTCGTAGTTGTTCGGATCGAAACCGCCCAGCACTTCCTGCTGTTTCATCATTTTCAGCTCCCGGTCCTTCATGTTGTAATCGTAGACTGTAGGGGGCGTGGTCATCGACTGGTAGGCGATCCGTAAGACATCGGTATCGAATTCCCGGTTGACGGTCGTTTGGGCCAGATAAGCTTCCTCTCCAAAATCGATATAGTGTTCCGCGCCTGTGTGGGGTAGCACCCGTAGTCGGGTAATGCCGTCGTGGCGTTCGGAGAGCACGAGGTAATCCCGGAAAATATCCAGACCTTCCAGCAGTACGTCCTCCCGGTGGGGAATGACTTCTTCCCAGTTCTCTTTTTCGGTTTGGTTTTCATCCGTCACCATCAGGCGGAAGTTGCGGGCCTTCCAGTTGGTGTGGATATAGAACTTGTCCTGGTAATGGGCAATGGCGTATTCCAACAGTCGTTCCCGCGGCTGGATCACCCGAAAGTTCCCATCCGGATCATCGGCATCCAGCACGCGAAACTCGTTGGAAACGGTCTGATACGAACCGATAATGATGTATTTCTTGGACTTGGATTTGTAAACATAGGTCAGAAAGGTCTCATCCGCTTCGTGGTAGATCTCCTCGTCCTCGCTGGCCGGGGTGCCCAGGCGGTGCTTGAACACTTTGTACGGCCGCAGAGCTTCGTCCTTTACCGAGTAGAAAATGGTCCGGTTATCATTCGCCCAGGCTATGCTACCGGTCGTATTGGGAATCTCATCCGTCAGCATTTCGCCCGTTTCCAGATTTTTGAAACGAATGGTATAGATCCGCCGGCTCACGGTATCTTCACCGTAGGCCAGGATCTTATTGTCCGGACTAATGGCCAGTCCGCTTACCTGGTAGTATTCGTACGGTTTGGCTAATACATTGACATCCAGTATAGTATCCTCCGGGGCCGTAAGTGATCCTTTCCTCCGGGTATAGATCGGATATTCGTGGTCCTTTTTGTAACGGGCCTGGTAGAAGTAGCCGTTATCCCGGTAGGGAACCGATTCGTCATCCGGTTTCATCCGGCCTTTCATTTCTTCGAACAGACTGGCCTCAAAATCCTTGAGGTGGCCCATCATCTTTTCCCGGTAATCGTTTTCAGCGTTCAGGTAGTCAACCACGGCCTGATCTTCCCGTTCCCGCAGCCAGTAATAGTCATCGGTGCGGGTATGGCCGTGTAGCTCCAGTTCTTTGGGCATTTTCTTGGCAAGTGGAGCAGTAAGCGTATCGGTTTTCATGTAGTATGTGTTTGACAGCAATATGAGCAAAAAATAAAAGACACCAAATTTTAGTCCTTATAAATATAAACCGCCCGGTGAACCGGAGCTCAGGCGGAAGCGGTAAAGACCGGATTTTCGGTGCGTATCCAGCGCCTGATGTTTCCTATCGACCGAAAGCTGGTGTTGCTATAATTTTTTGTTCTTTCCGTTCACAGCAGGAACAAAGTACGTACATTTGGCCCCGCATGCGACTCAAAACTTCATATCGCCAAATTCTGGCAATTTCAACCCCAATCATGTTGGGAAGCGCCGCTCAAAATGTCATCGCTCTGAGCGATAGCGTGTTTTTGTATCATTTGAGTGAACAAGATTTTGCAGCGATTGGTTTTGTGGGCGTTTTTTATTTAGTGGTCGCAGCTATTGGTTATGGATTTTCCCGGGGTGGTCAACTCCTGATTGCCAGGCGAATGGGAGCCATGGAGCCCGAACAGGTCGGTCGGATTTTTTACAGCATGGTGTATTACGAACTGGGACTGGCCATTGTCATGTTCCTCTTCATGCAGTATGGCTGTTACTACTTCTTCTCGCTGTTTATCGACTCGGATATCATTTTTTACAAAAGTCTGGAATACCTCGAATACCGGTCCTGGGGCGTCTTTTTCTCCTATATCGGTGTGGCGATTATTGCCCTTTATACCGGTGTGGCCCGTACCAGTTTTATCGTGATCGATACGGTGGTGCTTGCGGTGGTGAATATTGCGCTGGACTACGGCCTGGTGTTCGGGCACTGGGGCCTGCCGCAGATGGGGATCGCCGGAGCGGGCCTGGCCAGTACGGTGGCCGAAGTGGTTGCATTTGTGGTCTTCGGTCTGTACATCCTGTTTGATCAGCACGCCCGGATCTATCGCTTGTTTCACCTGCCCAAGGTCGATTTTTCTCTGATCCGAAAGCAGTATAAGTTATCATTTCCGATTGTGGCGCAGGCCTTTGTGGGCTTGGGTAGCTGGTTCGTTTTTTTTGGAATTGTCGAAAACCTGGGAGAACGGGAACTGGCTATTACCAACCTGGTGCGGATGGTTTATCTGATCCTTTCCATTCCCTGTTGGGGTTTTTCTTCGGGGGTGAATACACTCGTCAGCAACTTTATCGGTCAGCAGAAGCGACAGGCAGTCGTGCCCATCATCTGGAAAACGGCAAAACTGAGCTGGATCAGTACGATGATCATTGCGCTGCCGGTAGTCATCTTTCCCACCTATCTGCTGTATCCCTTGCTGGGCGGTGAAGACATGAGCCTGATCACCGATGCTCAACCCATCTTTTGGGTCTTGCTGATCATCCTGAGCAGTTTTGCCGTGGGAGGTGTGTTCTTTAACGGATTGGTCGGTACGGGAGCTACTTATTACGGTCTGAAGATCCAGACCTGGTGTGCTGTTTTCTATCTGGCCTACATTTATATCGAGGTTAATTTCACCCACGGCGGCCTGGCCTGGGCCTGGGCGTCTGAGATCTTTTACTGGTTAGCCATGATCATTTTGACCTATCGTTATCTGGTCTCCAATCGCTGGCACGGTTTCCGCCTGTAAATCTTCTTATGCTGAACAAGGGCCTTTCTCCGAGGTTTTGTAGAAATAGACCGAGTTTACTAACTTGACGGAGTAGTCCGGGTGGCCCGGTACCTACTTACAACGACTGAAACGTATAGCAATGACAGATCCTTCACCAAAATTACTGTGGCAACCTTCCAAACCATTCCGGGAACGATCGCACTTGTCCCATTATCGAGAATGGCTCCGGGAGCATAAAGGCCTGCAATTTGCCGATTACCACGAACTTTGGTCGTGGTCGGTCGAAGATATAAAAGCTTTCTGGGAATCGATCTGGGAATACTTTGAAGTCAAGTCCTACACTCCCTATACCGAAGTGCTTTCCGGTGACGCTATGCCCGCTGCGCGGTGGTTTAGCGGTGCCACCGTCAATTACGCCGAGCACCTGTGCCGGAATAAACCCGATGAGCAGACGGCCATTATCTTCCAATCCGAGCGACATTCCCTGCAGCGGATCAGTTGGAAAGAACTCCGATCCCAGGTAGGTAGCCTCCAGGCTTTCCTGCGCGCTCAGGGCCTGACGGCCGGGGATAGGGTAGTGGCTTACCTGCCCAATATTCCCGAAGCGACGACTGCATTCCTGGCTACCTGTAGTATCGGTGCGGTCTGGTCCAGTTGTTCGCCTGATTTCGGCAGCAGTAGCGTGATCGATCGTTTTCAGCAGATAGAACCGAAAGTACTGATCGCGGTGGATGGCTACCAATACGGCGGCAAATCATTTGACCGCAGGGAAGTGGTGCGGGAGATTACCAGCCACCTCCCTACTCTGGAGCGGATCATTTTTCTGCCTTATCTTAATCCGGATGCGACCCTGGAGGAGAGCGAGCGTACCATCTCCTGGTCGCGGGTCATGGAAGAATATTCGGGAGAACCGGAATTTACCCCGGTGCCGTTTTCCCATCCTATTTGGGTGTTGTATTCTTCCGGCACTACCGGTAAACCCAAGGCCATCACCCATTCGCAGGGGGGGATTCTGCTGGAGCACTACAAATACCTGGCGTTCCACAATGACGTTCACCGTGGTGAAAACTTTTTCTGGTTTTCCACTACCGGATGGATGATGTGGAATTTCGTCCAGGCTGCTTTCCTCATGGATGCTACTTTGGTGCTGTACGACGGCAGTCCCGGCTATCCGGGAATGGAGATACTGTGGCGACTGGCGGAAGAGGCGCCCATTCATCACTTTGGAACCGGGGCCCCTTATCTGGTGGCCTGTATGCGGGCGGACTTGTCCCCGGGAAAGACTTTTGATCTGGGCCCTCTGCGGTCTATTGGCTCTACGGGGTCGCCTTTGCCACCGGAAGCTTTCGACTGGGCTTACGATAGCGTGAAATCGGACTTATGGCTATGTTCCATGAGCGGAGGGACGGATATCTGTACGGCCTTTGTCGGCGGGAATCCTCTGCTGCCGGTCTACGAGGGAGAGATTCAGTGTCGCGCCCTGGGTTGCGCTCTGTACGCCTGGGATGAAATGGGCAATGCCGTGATCGGAGAAGTGGGAGAGATGGTCATTACCAAACCGATGCCTTCCATGCCGATCTATTTCTGGAATGACCCGGAAGGAAAGCGGTATCGGGAAAGTTATTTTGAAATGTATCCGGGGATCTGGCGGCACGGAGACTGGGTAGAGATCACCGAACGGGGCTCCCTGATCATTTACGGCCGCTCGGATGCTACCCTGAACCGGCAGGGCGTGCGGATCGGTACGGCGGAGATCTACAATGTCTTACAGAAGATGCCGGAAATAAAGGATAGCCTGATCGTCAATCTGGAACTTAAGGGAGGGGAGCATTTCATGCCCTTGTTTGTGGTAATGGAATCCGGAGCGCTACTGGATGATGTCCTCAAGGGAAAGATCAAAAAAGCGCTGCGTAGTGAATATTCTCCCCGCCACGTGCCGGATGAAATTATCGAAGTGCAGGATATACCGTATACGATCTCGGGAAAAAAACTGGAAGCGCCGGTCAAGAAAATACTGATGGGTATGCCGGTAGAGAAGGCGGCTAATCCAGATGCCATGCGCAATCCGGAGTCTTTGGACTTTTTTGTTGGGTTTAGGTAGATCGTGGTTCTGCCACTCGAGTGGCAGAACCACGATCTATCTTACTGATTAGCTTCTTCCATCGGATCGGCTTCCAGCGTAAAGGTACGCGTTACCGGGTTCAATGGCGTTTCAACGGCACCGTCATTAGCGCCTACCAGCGTCAGGGTGATGGTGTTTTCACCCATCGGCAGGCCTTCGATGTAATATGGCTGCCAGGTATCGATCATGTGGATCTCTCCGTTGATATCGGCTTTTACTTTATACTCAGAACCCAGGTCTACATTAGCCAGATAAAAGTCGAGCATGACTTTTTCGGTGTTGGCCTTTCCGGTATAGGTACCTTTCGGACGGCTGTAGAATAGCATAGGCTCGGTGATTTCTTCGTTAGCGGTGATGGCCTTATCAGCTACTGTGATCTTCTCCGTTACGGAAGCGGCAGCGGTCTTAATACTTTCGTGGTAAGAACGGCTCAGAAATGCGAGCAGGAAGTGCTCACCGTCGGCGATATCGTAATCGAAGTCAGCTGTATACTGAGCGGAATAAGGTTCGTTATCTACGATCAGGTGAATGTGCTGTCCTTTTGCGGAATTGGCACACATTTTCTGTTCGGCATCGGGAGTTTGTACACCAAGTTCGTAATCACTTTCACCCAAAGTGAAGTTGAATTTTCCAGCCTCGTAAGTCATGGATTCGATAGACGCATCAGCGTACTCGGCTGATGGTGTGAAAGGCGTTAAGGTATACATCATTTCGCCGGCCTCCATATCGCTATGGTCCTCCATGTCTCCGGCGGAGTCAGAAGGCTGACTGGCGTTGTTACACGCAGCCAAAGAAAAAACGGCGACAAAAAATAGCAAACTCAAAGTTCTCATTACTGTTTGTTTAAGTGATGGTGTAATTTTATGAAATGAGTTTTCAACCCGTTTCATGTACAGTTGTATAATATTTGGGTAGTTCTCCAAACTTCAGCAAAGGTAAGCATTGCCCAGGCTAAACCTTTCGAAGCGGGGCTTTATCTTTATAATAGTTAATTAAGGCACAAGTTCAGTTGAGATGAAAAAAAATGAGGAGATTATAGCGTTGGAAGTTGATGGCATGGACTGTAATAACTGTGCTATGAGTATCAGCCGTTTCCTGGAAAGAAAGGGCCTGGAGGATGTATTTGTAAACTTTCAGACCAAGGAAGTCCGGTTTCGGCAGAACGATGAAAAACTGACCCTCGAACAGGTAAAGAACGGGATCAATAAACTGGGGTACCAGGTGGTCGAACCGGAACAACCGGAGCCCTGGTGGACCCTGGAGCGAAAACTCTGGATCAGCGCCATTTTCACCCTGCCACTCTTACTACATCACCTGTTGATGATGGCGGGCGGCGGTCTGCCTTTTCTGGATAACAATTGGGTGCAATTCGCGGTTTGTCTGCCGCCTTTTCTGATCGGGTTCATCCACTTCGGCCGGAGCGCAATCAGTTCCATCCGCGGCGGCGTACCTAATATGGATGTACTGATCTTCATCGGTAGTACGGCGGCATTTATCTACAGTGTCATCGGAACACTGATGCACGAGCACGACTACATTTTTTACGAAACCAGTGCTACGATCATTACCCTGGTTCTGGTGGGTAACTGGCTGGAAAAACGGGCCGTAAAGCAGACCACTACCGCAATCGGTGAGTTAACCCGACTGCAGGTGGAAAAAGCGAGAAAGGTAATGCCCTCGGGTACGATCATTACGATCAATCGGGAGGAACTACAAGTAGGCGATATCCTGCAGGTAAATGAGGGGGATAAAGTCCCCATCGACGGCCTGGTGCTGGAAGGGGAAGCGGAGGTCGATGAATCCATGCTGACCGGAGAAAGTGAACCGGTCCGTAAATCGGCCAACGACGAAGTGATCGGATCATCGCTGCTCGTTTCCGGAAATATCCGGGTACAGGTAACTGCTATTGGACGGGATACGGTACTCAGTCGGATGATCGAACTGGTGAAAACCGCCCAGCAGGACAAACCGGCCCTGCAACGACTTGCGGATAAGATCAGCGCCATATTTGTTCCGGTGGTGCTGACGATCGCTTTGCTTACGTTCGCTCTGGGCCACTGGGCTTTTGGCCTGGAAGCCCAGCAGGCCCTGATGAACGCCATCGCCGTGCTGGTGATTTCCTGTCCCTGTGCCATGGGACTGGCTACGCCAACGGCCGTAATGGTTGGGGTTGGCCGCCTGGCCCGCAACGGGATCCTGGTGAAGGGCGGACAAACCGTGGAAACCTTTGCCGGCGTTGAAAATTTTGTGTTCGACAAAACGGGAACGCTGACGACCGGTCGTTTCCGGATCAAAAATATCGATTACCGTACTTCCGACCGGAAACGGGTCAATGCCCTGATCCACCGGATGGAGCAGTATTCTTCCCATCCCATAGCTCAGTCGCTGGTGCGGGAAATGGAAAGCCGGGTGAACGGTCTGGATCTGGGCACTCTGAAAGTGGAAGAGATTAAAGGCGGCGGACTGGTTGCCGTAGACGACGCGGGGGTACAGTACAAGATCGGTTCCGACCGGCTCGTAGGTACAGAAACAGCTTTGGCTGGTCAGTTGGTCTATCTGACGGCCAACGATGAGCTACTGGCAACGGTAGAGATCGAAGATGAACTCAAAGACGATTCGGATGAACTCATCCACTACCTGAAGAAAGAGGGGTTGCATCCTATCATTCTCAGTGGGGACAAACAGGCTAAAACGGCCGAAGTAGCCGGGAAACTGGGAGTAGAGGAATTCTACGCTGAACAACGACCGGAAGAGAAGTTGAGCAAGATCGAAGAGATCTCCCAGCGGGCGCCGACGGCTATGGTGGGAGACGGCATCAACGACGCTCCGGCCCTGGCCCGCGCCACCATCGGGGTTTCCCTGAGTAATGCCTCCCAGGCGGCCATTCAGTCGGCCCAGATGGTGCTGTTGAACGGTCAGTTGGACCATCTGCCTAAGGCCGTCATCATCAGTAAAGCCACAGTGCGGACCATCCGCCAGAGTCTTTTTTGGGCCTTCGCCTACAATATTGTAGCGATCCCAATTGCCGCCATGGGTTTACTGAATCCCATGTGGGGGGCACTCTTTATGGCCTTTTCGGACGTGGTGGTTATCGGCAATGCGGTGCGACTGCGGCGTAGGAAATTGTGGTAATATTACACTGAACTTGTTCGCACAGAGCAGCATTTTGACTAGGTAAAATGGGAGCGAGAAATAACCACCACCTCTCGCTCTTACCTCCTGCACAGCTTCACTGAGGAATCCTGCAGGATTGTCTCTGTTTTTAGGGTAATTTTATCACCAGCCGGTTGGCCGTACAGAAGTAATAGCAGATCTGCAGAGTACCGGTATCGTTGGAATTACAGACCCATTGAATGTCAAAGCCCACGGGACAGCTGATCGATTTTAAATCCAGACTTTTTCCATTATAGGTTTGCGGTGGAGATTGAATGATGACCCATTTGTCATGACCTTTACTTCTCGCTGCAAATCCGGCCACTACAAGTTGGTCCGCAAGTTTTCTGGTCACCAGGAAAATCTCAAGTCCGCTACGCAGATCGGTCGCTATGAGATTATAACCTTCCCGGATACGTTCCATATCTACTACGGCACTTTGGGAATTCGGCTGGTATTCAATAACTGAATGTTGGGTGGCATACGTGCCCTTTATCTTTATATAATTCAAGCTCAACTGTTCGTTATATTGACCGCTGACGGTGGTTATGGCAATAAGACATAAACTAAGTGTCCAGAAAAAAGATTTCATTTTGAAAGTTTTAGGGTTAAAATTCGGACTAACAAGAGGAAGTGTCAGGCAGGAAAAAAATGTACCCAAACGGGAAGCTATTTTACTAAGGCACTTGCACTCAAAATCCTATCTTTGCTCTTCGGTTCAAAAAAATTGACTTTTGGAAATCACTAAAGGGAAAAAAACAGCTTTGATATTCGGTGCCTCCGGCCTCGTGGGGGGATTTTGTCTGGACTTTCTGCTTGAACATGCGGCTTACCGCCAGGTGATCGCTTTTGTGCGGACTCCGCTGGAAAAGGAGCACGAAAGACTGCGGCAGATTAAAGTAGACTTTGACCGGCCGGAGACTTTCGCGGATCAGATCAAGGGAGACGATATCTTCCTCTGTATCGGTACGACTATGGCCAAAGCGGGCAGCCGGAAAGCTTTTTACCGGGTGGATTATACCTATAACTTTGAGGCAGCAAAAGCGGCCGCTAAAAATGGCGTCAACCAGTTGTTTTTGGTTTCGGCCGTGGGAGCCGATAAGGATTCGATCTTTTACTACAGTGAGGTCAAGGGAGAACTGGAGGAGGCGGTGAAAGAATTGCCCTTCTGGGCCATTCACATTTTTCAGCCCTCGGTATTACTGGGAGAACGCAACGAAAACCGGTGGGGAGAGGAAATTGCCGGCAAGCTCGGCCGGGTGATTGATCGGCTCACCGGAGGATTGCTGACAAAATACCGTCCGGTTGAGGCGGAGGTAGTAGCGCAGGCGATGGTCAATGCGGCCCAGCAACTATCAAAAGGCGTACACGTCTATCCGTCCCACTACCTGCAGGAGCTGGCCAATCAGGAAAACAATTTATTACCAAAATAGAGGTACCGGAACGGAGGTGCCGAGCATCGTGAATATGAAAAAGAAAGAGATTAAGATCCGGGTAGGACTGGATGATAAAAATATGCCGGAGGCGATTACCTGGAAGGCGGATGATCAGCAGGGACCGGCCCAGCACTGCAAAGCTATGTTACTGGCCTTATTTGATAAAAAATCGAATGAAACGCTGAAGATCGACCTCTGGACCAAGGACATGCAGGTCATCGAAATGGACCGTTTTTTCTTCCAAACCCTGCGGGCCATGGCGGATACTTATTTTAAAGCAACTCAGAATGCAGAGTTAGCTACTGATATGCAACGCTTTGTGCAATACTTCGGTGAACAGACCGAAATAATTCCAAAATCTGAGGGGTAATTGTTTGGTGGTTAAACTAAAATTAACTTACATTTGCCCCCGGTGGACGGCATACAGCCAGCTCCCTGTGAACTCCCCCAGGGCGGAAACGCAGCAAGGGTAGCGGGTTGTAGCGGTTGGTGTGCTTGTTCACCTTATTTTTTTTAAAGCCCTTCCGGTATCTCAGGTGCCGGAAGGGCTTTATTATTTTGGCTGCTGAGCGAAGAATGAGTAGGGGAAGAACCTACTTTACTAAACAGAAAAGGGCCGACAGCAAGCATTTACTGTCGGCCCTTTTACCTTAAGAACGTTGACGGTCTAGAAGATATACTTCACACCCATCTGCAATCTCCAGGCTAGATCGAGCACATTGTTCGACAAGCGGTAGGATTCCGTTGGGAAGTCCGTAGTACCGGAAATCGTGTTGACCCGGTATACCGGTTCGCCGCTATCGTTGGTTCCCCGGTAGTTGAGCAGGTTAGGCTGCCAGGCCACTTCGGGAATACCCCAGCTGCTGTTGAACATGTTTCCGATGTTGAGGAAGTCCAGCGTAAGTTGCAGTTTGTTGCGATCCTGGGAAGTGAAGCGGATGTCCTGAGCGATCCGAAGGTCGAGTCGGTTGACCCACGGCTGCAGGCCTCCGTTCCGTTCGGCGATCTGTCCGCGACGGCTGCTCAGATATTCATCCTGATCGATATAATCATCCAGGATCTGCGCCTGCATCTGGGCTGTAATCGTTTCCCCATCCAGTGTAAACTCCTCGAATTCAAGTTCGGAAGCATTCGCCGGTACATAGATCAGGCGATTGGCTGCGTCACCAAAGTTACCGGCGTAGGTATAAGAAAAGCGGCCGGCATTGCCACCGTCGTAGAAAATACTAACCAGGGTACCACCGTTCTGGTAGGCCAGATTACCGATCACGCGATTAGGCTGGTCAAAACCAGAAAAGCCGAGTTCCGGATTGTTGCGGTCCCGCTGAACGGTAGCCGTCCAAAGGGAGATAGCCTGAGAACCACCGGCCGCATCCAGGTCCCGGGAACGGGAGCGGGTATAGGCAGCCATAGCGTAGAATCCACTTTCGAATTGCTTGCTCAGTTGAGCGGTGATCGAATAGTAGTCCGCTTTTTCGGAAGCGTTGGTCAACAGGAATACGTTGCGAAAGTCGGGATCGTTGCTGTAGCCGGGCAGGTCAGGCTGGGAAGTCCAGATACCGCGATTGTCCGGTCCGGCCAGTGTTTCATCCGGATTCCGCAGTACCGGATTGTAGGCTACCGGCGTGCTCACATCACGGTTATAGATGAATTCCACGGTAGCATTAATACCCAGAGGCAATTTCTGGTCCAGACCGATGTTGGTCCGCCATACCTGTGGCAATCTGAAATTCTCGTCCGTCAGGTTCAACTCATTAGACAGCGAAGTGGCCGGATTATCCGGATTGTAGGCCGTTACATCTGGGTTGAAAATAATCCCGTTGTCGATTACTTCCTGACCTTCATAACCAAGACCCCCACGAATTACACCGGAGCCGTTCACCTGGTTGGAAAGCCACACGAAGGGGATCCGACCGGAGAATACGCCGGTACCACCCCGAAGTACAGTGCTGCGGTCACCATTAACGTCAAAATTGAATCCCAGACGCGGGGAGAACAGAGGGTTCACCTTCGGGAAAGTCGCTACGTCCGGAGTGAAGGTATTACCTTCCGAATCAGTCAGGCGTTTTCCGAGGTTATCCAGCAATTCGTTATTCGGAATATCGATCGGATAGAAAGGCAGATCGACCCGCAGGCCACCGGTCACCTTCAGCTTTTCGTTCAATTGGTATTCATCCTGGACATAAATACCCAATTGTCCGAAGCTGGTTTCGTCGAGAGGTGGCGTAGTAGAACCGTCCAGAGCATAACCCTTGGCGAAAGCGATCGGATAGACATTAGGGTCCCGATCGATCACCGCGGCTACGAAATTATCGTAAGTATCGAAACGGTAGAAGCCGTTGAATACCGGGTTAAAGGCATTCACGAAGGTCATGTACTCCAGGTTGAGGCCGGCCGTAATGGTGTGCTGGCCGCTGTAGAAGGTCGTGTTGTTGGTGATATTGAAGACATTATTCTCCAACTTGTTACCAACGGTAAACAATTCATTACCCAAAGACATGTAGTACAGATCGGTGCCGGAGGCATCCGGTTCCAGAACTTCGATCATCGGGAAATCCTGTCCGCCGGGAATACCCCGGGTCGGGTCGGCGATCTGGGTATAACCGATGTTGAACTGGTTGGAAAGCTTATCGCTGAAGATAGAGTTCAATTCCGCTACGTAAGAAGTAACCGTGCGGTCATTGGTGTAGTTGTTGTTGCGGAAGTTGATGTTCTCCACACCAGTTCTGGAAGTATTCCGGAAACGGGTGGAAATATAGCGGATCGAGTTGCCGTTGGTCGGTACGTCAGTAAACGCATCGTAGCGGTTGAAACGAGCCGTCAGCTTGTGGTTCTGGTTGATGTTGAAGTCCAGCCGTACATTGATCCGCTCCTGCTCGGAAGCAAAGGAGTAGCCGTCCGGTGCGCCGGTATCATATCCGTAAATACTCTGGATCTGGTCGCGGACAAATTCTGCCTGCGATAGCGGCACTCTGGAGATGATCAGACCATCCGGGGTTTCTCCTTCCCGGGCCGCTCTTTTGAGGAAAGAGGGTACGGCTTCGTTCTCGGTCTCGTAAGAAGCGAAGAAAAACAGCTTGTTTTTGATAATGGGGCCACCCAGGGTGAAACCGATGATCTCATTCTGGGAGTCGCCGCGATCTACGGACAGGTCGCCCGCTTTATTACCCTGCATCTGGTCGTTACGCAGCAGGTAGTAGGCCGAACCCCGGAAGGTGTTCGTACCGGATTTGGTTACTGCGTTAACGGCAGCACCGGTAAAGCCGGAATAGCGCACGTCGTAGGGAGCCAGGTTGACGCTTACGGCTTCGATAGCGTCCAGCGAAATGGGGCTTCCACCCGCAAACTGAGCCGACCCGAGGCCGAAGTTGTTGTTGTAGATGTTCCCGTCAATCGTGTAGTTATTGAAGCGGGAGTTGGTACCGGCAAAGGAGGTCCCGTTGGACTGAGGTGTCAGTCGCGTGAAATCATTGATACTCCGGTTGATCGTTGGCAAAGCAGTGATCTTCTCTGAGGTAATGTTCAGTGAAGATCCCGTCTTGCCATCCGAAAAGGCACGATCTTTACTGGCACTTACCACCAGTTCGTCCAATACCACCGTTCCTTCCGTCAGGGTCACGTTGATGATCGCCGGACTACCCAAATTCAGGTAGATGTCCTCTTCTTTGACAGGATTGAAACCGGTATAGCTCACCTCGAGCTGGTAGGGACCGCCAACGCGCATACCCTGAATGGCATAATAACCGGATTCGTTGGTTATCGTGCCGTAGGAGGTGCCCGAAGGCGTATGCACCGCAATGACGGTAGCTCCAATGAGCTCTTCACTGCTGGCATCTGTCACACGACCACTGATGCTACTGCTAGTGATCTGTGCACTTAGGTTCATTCCCACAAATAGTAGAAAGAACAGGCCAATAAATTGATTCAGTTTCATAAAAGTGGGTTGAAAATTGGTGAAATTGAGATGAAAAAAAATTAGATTCAGAACTTTATTTTTTGGGAAAAGGTTTTCCCTGACAGCTAATTTTTTTGTTAGGAAATTGATTAATCCTTTGTCACAAAATTACCATTGTCGTGTTAAGCGGATGTGAATTAAAAGTAAGATTTCTTTGTGTCTTGCCTGATGGGAATCGACCTGTTGAGAGGGTATTGTCGAGGTCTTCAAATGAATTAAATCTTTAAACAACAAATACCTATTGTAGTTGACTGTTGGAGTAATTAAATTATTTTTTTAGCAAATTATAAAGCCTCAAAAGATGGAACGGCGTGCGGAAACATTTCAAATCAGACATGCCCGTTTTGCAGGCAAAACGGGCATGTCTATATAACAAATAAAAATAAGTCTTCTAGCGGACTTCTACGTAGGATCCACCTTCGTAAATCACGTGTAGCTCACCGGTACCGGCTCCCGGTTCCCAGGTAGCGTAGGATACCAGGTATTTCTGGCCTTCAACTGCCGGGAAAAGGTCCAGGAGCAGCTCACCGACAGCCTCCAGGATCTGATCGTTGCTCCACAGCGTAAGATCAAAGTTGCCGTAGCGGTCGGCACTACTGGCACCATCGGGGTTGCGATCACCAAATTCTGCTGCCACCCAGGCGAAGTCATCACCGGTCATATTGTATTTGATGGTGTTGTCCGGTACCCAGGCGCTGCCGTCGTGACCGAGTTGCAGGGTTTGGGAAACGACATCCTGGAAAGGCACCCAGCTACTTCCGTCATACTCGAAAACAACGAGGAAGTCCTCAAACTGGCGGCTACCGCCATCCGGTACGTAGGTGTAAGTGAATACCGCCGTGCGGATATCACCGGCTTCGGCAAAGGGGTAGCGGTCGGACAGTACGTAAGCGATACGCTCTCTGGCCGTCGTCCGGCTATCGAAGTTCGGGAAAGACTGACCCATAAAGGCATAGTCCTCGGAAGTTGGAACGTAGGATACGTACCAGCTACCGTCATAGTTAGCGATCTTACTGGTTCGGGTACCCTGGTCCGGGCAACCGCCGCAGTACCATTCGTAGGTCAGGGTAACAACATCTCGCTCTCCTGCATCCGGAAATTTGTACTCGATAACGTCAACGATATCGTTCACTCCGTCCAGGTTACCGTAGGTGAAGCCCAGTGCTTCGTAGTCTTCGGTACGAACGGTGTCCATATACTCATCGTTGATACGTACCGGGCTGTAAATGTCATAAGTGACCAGCGCTGAAGATCCTTCTCCGAACTGAGGATATTTTTCCGTCAGGATATCGGGGATCAGGGTTTTGGCCTCATCATCGCTACCGAAGTTCGGGAAGCTAAGACCAACCAGACCGTAATCATCTTCGGTAAGCGTAAGGTCCAGGTCGGCAACTACCGTATTGGAGATCTCCAGATCCTCCAGAATATCATCCATCGGATTACAGGCCTGAATAAGAATAACCGCAAAAACGGCAAATACTATATTGAAATACTTCATGATTGTTTAATGCTTTATTGGTTATCTGTGGTTAAAATCTGAGTTTAAGACCCAGGTTCCAGGTTCTTCCGTAACCGTAGTAAACTCTGGAAGTATAAGCGTCGTGGTTGGAACCGTCCTGGGCATCCATCACATACTTTTCATTGGCCAGGTTGTAAACGTTTCCGTAAAGGGAAGCTTTCATACCGGCAATGGTCAGATCGTAAGTTACGTTCACGTCGAAGATACCGAAGTCGGGCAGTTGCCAGGCTTCCACACCGCGCACGGATTCGTCGCTACGGCTGGTCGGGTCGAAGTTAGCGTACAGGCGATCGTAGTAGTTGTAGTCAATGTTGAAACGCAGATCCGGCATCAGTTGGTAGTTGATACCCAGTGCAGCGGTAGTCTGAGCGGCATCACCCACGTGCAGACCGGCAATGAATACGTCTACTTCGTCGATCTGAGCACCGTCCAGGATGATCCCTACACCTTCCAGGTCATTTTCCCAGGTCCAGTCGCCGATAGACAGCATACCGGTTACGGAAAAGTCACGGCTCAGTTTCCATCTGGCGTCCAGTTCCACACCCTGGTGCAGTGCGTTTACACCCAGAATGTTGGCGGTGAATTCTTCGCCGTCCGGGCCACGGAAGCCGTCGGTGAAAGTTCTGTCCGCCCAAAGCGTACGGTAAACATTGATGTTAGCCGCGAAGTTAGCCGTTCTCCAGCCGTATCCCAGTTCGTAGCTGGTGATCTTTTGGTTTTCGGCATCAGCGTTGATATTCTCGTTATTGAAGTTCGGGAATACCGCATCAAAGCCCGGCGCTTTCTCGAAGTAACCGATGTTGGCGAAGATGTTGTGATTCTCGTTCAGGTTGTAGTTCAGACCACCTTTGGCACCGTAACCGAAGAAGTTGAAAGTACCCACGCGCTGGTTCGGATCAGAATCCAGGTTGTTGAAGTAGTCAATGCGATCGTAACCGGTGTTGGAAGCGTTCACTGTTACGAAACCGGAGAAGCTTTCTCCATCGGAGTATTCCAGTTGGAGGAACCCACCGGTCCAGTTCACGATACCGTCGTTATAGTAGTTGAACTTATCGCCAACTTTCGCGGCGTTGATCGGATTGTTGATGTCGTTGTCATCCAGATAGTAAGCAGCACCCAGCAGATCAGTTACTTCCTGGAAGTGCTCACCTTTGTAGTAGCGCAAATCCAGACCGGCCAGCAGAGACAAACCGTTGTCAAAATCTTTGGTGAAAGAAGACAGCATGCCGTACCACTTGTGGTCGTTACGGGAAGCTCTCAGGAAAGAAACGGCACCGAAGTCGTATTCTGCCTGGTTTTCTCTAACGATACGATCCAGATCAACCAGACCGTCTACGCGGTAATCGGAATTGTTGAATTTGTTGTCACCGCCGGTACCGCCGCCACCGCCAGTTCCGTAGGATGCGTATACCGCCGTAGATAGCTGAGCACTCGGACTGATGGTCCAGTAG
The DNA here is from genome assembly GCF_002646595.1 of Flavilitoribacter nigricans DSM 23189 = NBRC 102662. GTDB lineage: Bacteria > Bacteroidota > Bacteroidia > Chitinophagales > Saprospiraceae > Flavilitoribacter > Flavilitoribacter nigricans. Next base: position 198,890 of record NZ_PDUD01000001.1, on the reverse strand, counting down.
TGGTTCAGGCTGATTTGCGGTTTGTGGTAGAAGTTATCTTCGATGTGGGTCAGCTGACCGTTCTTATATCCCCAGTCCGGGTTGTAACGAATGCCGCGTGGGCTTTGCTCGTATTCTGACAACAGACTTTGGTCCTGACGCTGACCGTGCTCCTGCTTGGCACCGATGGCCGTCAAGGTCACCTCGTGCTTGCTGCTGAATCTTTTAGCGATGGTCGCGTAGTAGGAGTAAGACAGGAATTCAGTACCGTCTACATATCCGTTACCCTGTGTTTTGGCACCGGAAAGGGAGAAGGCCCAGCCGTTATCACTCAGTCCGGAAGAAATACCGAAACCGATCTTGGAATAGGCATCGTTACCGGCACCGGCGTAAACGTAGCCACCTTTGTCCATGTCGCTGGCTTTGGAGATGATGTTGATCGTACCGCCGATAGAAGGTACGGCGACACGGGCAGCACCCAGACCACGCTGTACCTGCATGATGCTGGTCGCATCCGTCAGGCCGGCCCAGTTGGACCAGTATACCCGACCGTTCTCCATGTCGTTCACGGGTACGCCGTTGATCAGTACGGCAACATTCTGAGAGTCAAATCCTCTTACGTTGATCCGGCCGTCACCGAATCCGCCACCGGATTTGGTTGCGTATACACCCGGAGTAGATTTCAGGATCTCCGGAAATTCCTGGCTACCGATCTTGGATTCGATCTGTTCTGCCTTGAGGGTAGAAACGGCAACCGGCGTTTCGCGGGCAACCGCTACGGAAGAGATAACCTGTACTTCAGCCAGACCAATGGAGCTGGAAGGTACCAGGATCTGACCGAGGTTAGCGGTCTGACCATTCCTAACATCCACCTCTTGTTCCATTTCCTGATAACCGATGAAGGAAATGATGATCGCCTGAGTACCGGCGTCAATTCCCTGTAAGGTGAAACTTCCGTCGAGGTCGGTAATGGTACCGGTAGTCGTTCCTTTAACGAGAATGGTTGCACCGATCAGCGGTTCGCTGGTATCCTCGTCCATTACTTTACCGGTAATACTACCTTGAGAGAATGCCGGTGTAAACGCAAAGGCCAGGAAAGCCAATGCAAATAACGGCTTGTAAAAGTTTGAAAATCCCATAAAACTAGTGTGTTAAAGTTGAGAATGTTTAGAACATCACGGCAAAAGTACGATTGCCATGTTAAGAAATTGTTAACTCAAGGTAAGTTTTTTAGGGGGAAATCCTACTCATATTATGGAAACATATATGCGTTTTCGGCGGATTTTGATTTGCTTAAAATATTTTTTTGCGAACACTTTTGAACTTGAAATTTAATTCTGAATTTGGAATGGATGTTGGTCCCTCGTTTGTTTCCATTCGAAAAAAAATCCGCAACTTTCCGGTCAAAAATGTTTTATATTTCCGTGAAATATTCACGTTTGGAGCGATTTTGCCTCGATCCGCAAATCGCTCAGGTATAGCGGCCGGACATTTGGCCGGCGATCCGGAACCGGATATCCTTACCGTGCCGGAAGGAAGTAATCAACACGCAATCGACTTGTTTGTCTATCTATTTGAGGAAGTATTTTCCGGGATCTGAACACTTTCCGGCTTCTCATTTGTTGATAGGTCAAAGCCTGCAATCACTACACCAATAATCTTTTTTCATAAAACCCAAAAAATATGAGTAGATATACGCTCCTTGTTTTAAGCCTCTTTTTGAATTTCGCGCTTCTTGCTCAGACGAAACACTTCGTCACGGTAAGCTCCAATGTATTTTCGCCGGATGCGCTCAGTATTGAGATCGGCGACACGGTGGTCTGGACCAATACCAGCGGCAGCCACAACGTGAACGGTACCACAGACACTTATCCGGAAAATCCGGTGGGCTTCGGCAACGGCAATGCCTCGTCGTCGGCCTGGACCTACGAATTTGTCTTTGACCAGGCCGGACTCTATAATTACCGCTGCGATCCACACTTCGCTCTGGGGATGACCGGCCAGGTTGTGGTCAGTGAACCGACGGTCGAGTCGATCGTCATTACGGAGATCATGTACAATCCGCCCGGTTCGGATGCCGATCTGGAATATCTCGAATTGTACAATGCGGGTAATTCCGCCATCAATCTGATCGGTTACTCCTTTTCCGGCTTTGATTTTACCTTTCCCGGTTTTAATCTGAATGCCGGCGATTATGTGATCGTGGCCGCCGATTCGGTATTTTTTACCGATACCTTCGGAGTTCCGGCTTTTGAAATGGACGGCGGTGGTCTGTCCAATGGCGGGGAACTGATCCAGCTCCTCGATGGAGACGGCAACCTGGTGGATGAGGTAGATTACGAACCGGACGGGGACTGGCCCTCCGAACCCGACGGACTGGGGGCAGCGCTGGTACTTTGCGATCCGGCTTCCGACAATAATGATCCGGCCAGCTGGGGCGCGGCCCGCACCGCGACCGGCATCTTCATCAACGGTTTTGAGTTGTACGCCAACCCCCGGGGAGCGGGACAATGCGCCAACGGTCCGCTGGTGAGCTTCCTGAGCACAGAAATGACCGTTAGTGAAGCCGCGGGCACTCTGATGATCCCGGTGGCGCTGTCTCAGGGTGATCCAATGGCTACGACCACTGTAGATGTAGGTATTGGTGCGGCCACCACGGCCACGCTGGATGCCGATTATACCTTTACTCCCACTACCGTCACTTTCACACCCGGCGCGACGAGCGATACGGTCATGCTCAGTCTGACGATCATCGATGATACGGATCTGGAAACTCTGGATACGATCGCGCTCGAACTTTCGGACCCCAGTGCGGAAGCCACGATCGACGTTTTCGCCGATCAGTCGCTGATCATCATTCAGGATAACGACGCGGTGATCCCCGATCTGGCCATTACCGAGATCATGTACAACCCACCGGAATCCGGCACGGATTCCTTGGAATTCATCGAGATCTATAACTACGGTGATACTCCGGCCGATCTGACCGGCTATACCTTTACGGCCGGCGTAACGGCGACCTTCCCCGATTTCATTTTGGGTGCCGGCGATTATATCGTGCTGGCGGTCAATCCGGAGGCGCTGCTCAATCAGTTTGGTGTTTCTGCACTGCCCTTTACCGGCGCTTTGTCGAACGGCGGGGAATCGATCGAACTGTCTAACCCCGGCGGTACGGTCGTATTGCAGGTAACTTACGATCGTGACGGAGACTGGCCGGCCGATGCGAACGGCGGCGGTGCCTCCCTGGTCCTTTGCGATCCGACGGCGGACCCGACGGACGGCGCCAACTGGTCCGCTTCCACCACGGACTCCGGAGTGATCATCAATGGCTCCCTGATCTACGCTTCGCCCGGCGCGGCGGATGCTTGCGCTCCACCCATGGAAGACGTCTATCCACTTTACGATATCAGCGTATTAAATACCGAGAACGCAAATGGTGTTGCGGATTCTATCGGCGTCGATGCGGAAGTCCAGGGTATTGTCTACGGCGTGAACCTGCGTCCGGGAGGGCTGCAATTTACGGTGATCGAGGCGGACGGCGACGGTATCGGCGTTTTCAGCAGCAGTGAAGATTATGACTATACGGTGATGGAAGGGGATATGGTCTCCATTCAGGGGACCATTGGTCAGTTCAACGGTCTGACCCAAATCAACGTGGATACGATCAGCCTGATGTCCAGCGGAAACATGCTGCTGGATCCACTGGTGGTGACCGAACTGGGCGAAGGAACCGAATCGCAATTGATCACGCTCGAAAATGTGACGCTGGCGGATCCGACGGAATGGGAAGAAGGCGGCGGCAGCTTCAACGTATCCGTAACGGACGGGACTAATACCTATTCAGTGCGGATCGATTCGGACGTCAATATTGCCGGTACGGCCGCTCCCGCCGGTGCGTTCAATATAACGGGTATTGGAGATCAATTTGACAGCAGCGATCCCTACACGGAAGGCTACCAGCTGTTGCCCCGCTATCTGGAGGATATCGAACTGGTGAGCCAGACGGTGGATCCGGAACTGGCGCGTTCCGTACGCGCCTATCCGAACCCGGCCGGCAATTACCTGCAACTGGAACTCAGCGATCGCTTTGATGCACTACGCATACACAATGCTTTCGGTCAGGAAGTACTGCGGAAGTACGATCCGCAGGCAAATGAGCGTTTGGATGTGAGCCAACTGCCAAAAGGGCTGTATACGCTCACTTTTGTGCAGACGGATCGGATCTGGAGTATGCAGATCGTGAAGCAGTAAGGGATGTTTGAACGTGCTAACGTTAGAAAGTTTGAACGTTAGAACGTTGGAACGTTTTGATGTTGATTAATTCGAAATTGTAATACAACTATCTGGGTTTGTCCCGGGGTTCATGAGTAGTATGGATCCCGGGATAACCTATACTAATAAGCATTATGGAAAACGGGAAAAAGATCGGGATCTCACTCTCCGGCGGTGGTGCAAGGGGCATTGCCCACATCGGCGTGTTGAAAGCGCTGGAGGAGCACAACATTCATCCGGATGTGATCGTCGGTTGCAGTGCCGGTTCCATCGTCGGTGCGCTCTATGCGGCCGGGATGCCCACAGACACGATGCTGGATTTCATTAAGGACAGCAGTCTGTGGAAACTGGTTTCCCTGCGGCTTCCCGGCGGCGGATTGAACAAACTGGACTATCTGAAACAACGCCTCGGAGAATGCATCGACGAGGATAGTTTCGAAGGACTCAAAAAGCCCCTACATCTGGCTATCGCCAATCTGAATACCGGCAAGCTGGAAATTCGTAATACCGGTACTCTGTTCTCCATCATTCAGGCCTCCTGTGCCATTCCCCTCGTTTTCGAACCGATCGATATCGACGGGGAACTTTACGTCGACGGCGGCGCTTTATGTAATATGCCGGTGACCCCGCTGAAGGACGTTACGGATTTCACCATCGGCGTCAACGTGATGCCCCGTATCAAAGCCACCAAGGCTTCTGTAAGTACCATGCGGGGGATCGCCATGCGCTGTTTTGAGATGTCCATCTGGTCCAATACCCACAGCGAAGCGGAGAAATGCGATTTGCTGATCGAACCGAAACTGATCAACAAATACCATATCTTCCAATTCAATAAATTTCAGGAACTGTACGATATCGGCTACGAAGCGGCTATGAGTGTGCTGAATGAAAAAAGTGCGCTGGTGAAATCGGAGTAGTAATTTCAATCTCAATTGCAATGGCAATTACAATGGACGGGAACAGGCCGCCTTTTGGTCCTGTAGGAACCCGTTCGCGTGGATTTGAACTATTGGAATTGGCATTGCTATTGAAATTGCAATTGCTCATCGGCTACAAATTCACTAACGAACTACCCCGCCGATTTGCCCGGGCAACGCTTTTTGCTATTTTTGCTGGTACGACCCATCTTTTTTATGCTCCCGTAGTTCAAGGGATAGAATAGGAGTTTCCTAAACTCTAGATCCAGGTTCGAGTCCTGGCGGGAGCACTAGCGAAAGCCAGGGCGAGAAGTTTATCCCGTATGCACGTAGTGGCATCGGGAAGTCCTGGCGGGAGCACTGATCTAAGATTAGCGGGCTGCATATGAAGGCCCTTCTTTCCTTCTTTTTAAGAAATATAATGTTTGATTTATACTGTAGATAAAAGTGAGATTTCACCATTTTTTAGCATGGTGTTGGCGCTTTCACTGATAATTGGTAGCGGGTTCCATGATTTGTAATTGTGAATTCAATTTAAAACGGTATGTCACCCACAATAGAAAAATGAAAACAAAGTCCATAGATGCAAATTTTGAGTTCCGAAATGAATACAACAGATTCAATTCGGTCTTTTACAAGGGTGAACCGTTCAGCGGGACATTTGAAGATGGAAATGAGTCGATACAATATAAGAATGGAGCTGCTCATGGGACATATATAATTAAATTTGATAATGGAAATTTACAAGCCAAAGAAGAATATGAAGAAGGTAATTGCATAGGAGGAGAATGGTATCACGAAAACGGTAAGCTATCCACTAAATGGTCGGAAAACTTTGAATACACAAGGTGGAATGCGGAAGGAATTTTAGTTCAGAAAAAAAACGTATACTACTTTCAAAATGGTCAGATTTCACATATACAAAATGATCAAACGATAGTTTACTATTCTCCAGAAGGAGATGAAGTATATCGAAGGGGAATTGGTAAAACAAATGAAGGAAAGCACATTCAAAATGTGGAATATAACCATCTAATGATGGATAAGTGGTTTTATGAATTACTCAAAGAGGTACCATGTGAAAATAGTGATGGAAATAGAATTCATTGGATACACAGGTGGACCTGGGAAATATTTGAAAAAGATCAGAAAAGGTACTTTGAAATAGTGAGCAAATTAATTAACCACCCAAATGAAAAGGTTAGAATTCATTACTGTAATTTAGTTGCTCTTCAAAAGTTTGTTGATTACCTAGAGCCTGAAAACGAGTCAAATCGGGAAGCATTTAGACTGATTAAAGCAAACCTTGAAAAACATGATAAAATCAACCCAAATAGAAAAACGAAGGAAGTCAATCTGTGATTTATCAATTAAAAAGATGCAACAAAAATCGCTTTAATTCGAGTAGAAAAATTACTTGATTACATGAAGCAGTTACTGCTTTTAAGTATACTCACATGTCTTTTATTTTTGTATTCATGTGATTTTAGGAAAAAGAGAAATAATATCTCCTTGGATCTAGAATATGATGCTGGTAAACTGAAACTTGATTATCCCAGAGAACTTGATACCATATTTACCTGGATCGATTATTCGGATTACTCCTGTGGTCATCGAAGGAAAACTAGAATTTCGAAATCAAAGCTTAGAAACGTTAAAGAGACGGGTTTTGCCTACAGTGTAGATTTTCCTGATACGATCAATCAGATAACTATCATTCAGCCAGATTATCCGGATTGTTATCAAGATTACGAGTTGGCAGATTTACTAGCTGCGAGCTTAGGAGTGTATGAAGAAAAATATACGGGCTATTCCATGTTGTGGCTCAAAAAGGATATTCAAACCATAAGTGGTTCTAATTTCGGAATATTAGGTTTGGAGGTATACGATGATGTGTCGAAAAAACTAATTGATTCTTCAATCGAGATCTTCACCCTTCGGAATAATGAATTGATAACCATCGAATTTTATTGCAAAAACGATAATTGTGAAGGTTTTGTTGAAGAAAAATTGACGGAGATTGAGAGAATTAAATTAGATTGAATTTATAAAAAAATGACGGTTAAGAGATCGCTGCCCGCCAGGTTGCTGACCAGAGTACAAAACGGAAATCGCGGCGCACCGGATTACTCAGGATTGCAAATGTCAATGCGTAAATGAAACCGTAACTGATAGGAATACCAGACCTATAATGAAATAACAAATAAACCCCGATATCAAAAATGAGAAAGTCAAAAACCAAACTCACTGATGATCAGATCAGAGAAGTATACTTCAGGATCCTTAGGGACATGATCTTAGAAATCAGAGAACACGCATACCAATGTGAGGACAAGGCCATCTACCATAAAGCAGACCTGATCCACAATATTCCGTACGCATTTCGTGCTGACAAAACAAAATCAGCATCAGAAAAATTACAAGCTAGTTTTGACTGGTTTTCTATACATGTAGATTACGAAGGACCTCATCAGAAGTATGTGAAGTCAATTATTGACCAGGTGATGCAGGAGGTTTAATTTTTTTTTTAGACAGGACCGGCCTGGCGCAATTTCATAGAGTCAACCGGCTACCTGAATGTCTCAACTTACGCCTATAGCGCTTGACTTCTGTCTGAAATGAAAACCTAAATGAAGAGAAATATAATTCCAAGAGGAAACAAGAGAAGATTCGCTATTTCTGATGTTCATGGATGTATAGAAACCTTTAAAACGCTGGTCCATGAAAAAATAGCACTACAGAAAGAGGATCAGCTATTTTTGTTAGGAGATTACGTCAATCGAGGACCCGGATCGGTTGGCGTTCTGGAAGAGATTTATACGCTTATTTCCCAGGGCTATCAGGTTTATCCCATAAGGGGCAATCACGAAGATAAATTCCTGGAAGAATTCGGTAAAAAGCTGAGTCCCGCTCATAAAGAATTGATCGAATCGATGCCGTATTACTACGAAACGGAAGACTTCATCTTTGTTCATGCAGGACTTAACTTCACCTTAGATGATCCCCTGGAAGATACTAAAACCATGAAATGGGGATTGGGGTTTAGAATTGAACCTGATTATGACTTTCTAGATGGCAAAAAGATAATTCATGGTCATGTTATCACTTCCTTATCGGAAATATTTGATGCCGTAATGGATCAAACCACCTACATCCCCATTGACAACGGTTGCTATCGTTCTTTAAAATACGAAGAAACCGCATACGGTACTCTGGTGGCCCTTGATTTAAACGAAATGAGGATGGTAGTTCAGGAAAATGTTGATATAAAGAAGTATTGATTCGCCCTCGCTACCTGTAATTTGTACTTTCAGTAAGCCATCGAATCAAAGCCACTACCCCGACCGCTCGGAGGCGTTTGCAACGCCGACGTAGTATCCATTTTGGACCGCTCCGTAAAGTCAAATATTTAGTTTTTTGGAAAGCTGTAAAAAGCAGCCATTTCGGCTACTGTTTTGATAAATAGGTAGACCTAATCACTCCAGATGCTCCGAAATCAACCCCACCAACTCCCCACTACTCGGTTCCGGACAGGCCCCATTAATCACCTTACCATCCTTCCCGATCAGAACATAGGTCGGATAGCTCAGGATCTGATAAGATTTGGCGATCTTGTCGTTCCAGTTCCCCTGGGCCAGCAGATTGACGCCGTGCAGGCCTTTTTCCTCCACCCATTTTCGCCAGGCCGCATCGCTGGATTTGGTACAGATATTCACCAGGGCAAAAGGGGCATCGGCGAATTGCTCCACCAATTGCTGTTCGTAGGGGATCTCGGCCAGGCAGCCCTTACAACCGACGAACCAGAAATTGAGCAATACCACTTTCCCTTTGAAATCCGCGATCCCTTTAAAGCCACCCGATAGTTCCTTCAGGTAAAAGCCCGGTGCGGGCTGACCATCCAGTTTCGGCGTATGTTTGGCGATGCGGTTTAGATAGTCACCCGACAGGCCATTTTGATAGGCGTTAAGGATGGTCGGCGGCAGTGTTTCTCCGGCTACGGTCGAGCGCATGAGGATCCCGGCGAAATACAACTCGCGGACGGCCGGGGTGGTGATCTCCTGCCCCAGTCGGAGAAGGGCGGCGTGGTATGTCCGCCACTTGTTTTCGGAATCACCGAAACAATCCGCCGTGCAGTATTTCAGGAGCGCGAGGTCTTTTAAAGCTTCAGTATAGTACACGATGGGCAGCGCGGGCAGGTCATCCAGTTTTACCTTTGCTAAGAGGTCCAGTTCCGTCGACTCAGGCCCCGAGGATTGCGGGTTATCGTACCTCAGCATTTTCATCATGTACAGTTGGAAGCTAAGCCCGGTATAATGAATGTTGTTGGCTTCGTAGCTGACGAACCAGGGCAGCAGTTGCTCCTGCATGTCAGTCAAAAGCTGCGATTGTGCCTGGGTTAAGGAATCATAATAAGCAGTAAAGGCGGCAAAATCGGTCATGGTCCGAAAGGGAGCCCGGTAGGCGGCCAGGGGTTGGGTGGGGGTGCCCGAAATGGAGATCCGCTTTTGGTAGTAGGTATTAATCGCGTTCAGTTCCGGGTCATTTGTAATTTCTTTTTTTAACGCTCGGGAGTCTTCCTTTTCGGAATAAGCTACCGTCAGATTGCGGCCCGGTACGACAAACAATTGATCGGTGAGGTTATTGATGCGGATAGTGATCAGGGAAGGATTCTCCAGGGGAAGATCGAGCTGGAGTTCTCTGGTGCCGGCCGGCAACAAAGTGTCCATTTTGAAAGGAAGATCCAGGACATATTTGTGCATCACCAACAGGCGGGTCGGAGCGGCTAATGTTTCACTTATTTTAATCTGGAAGCGGGTCACTTTCGGTGCTGCGAAATGATCCAGCGCTACGGATGTTGATGCTTCCTGTGCATTTCCCAGAAAATTCAAAATCAGAAACAGAAAGACGAATGTATATCTCATATTGCCGTTCAAAGGTGTGTGAAAACTAACAAAGTGATTGGTACGCAGAAGCGGACAGTTGGTCTTTAGACTATAACAATATAGAAATTTTGCAGAAGGAAATAGTACGCTTTACATTCCGTTGCGGGAAAGGGTAGGTTCACGACAGAATTATGGGTATTGGCGTGGAGGCACTTTATCGATGTCGCAGAAACAATCTTTATTAGACACCTTCAATTAGTGAAAAAAACTAATATCCCAGAAGGGGGATAAATTAGGATCCCAAAGGCAAGATAAGTTGGGGAAATGGCGCTGAACGCTATCCAACAGCCGATTTTTTTGCAATCTTTTCTTTTGTGGCGGGTAGGGAAGCGGGCAAAATGGTGGGTGTGGGTGCCTGCTTCGTGGGAAGGATAATTTTGGCCGGCCTTTTTGGTGCTTTTTGGGCGCCAAAAAGTACATGAGATATTAATAAGATTGCTCCAAAGGCTCCAAAGTGAAGAGCAAAGAAATTGCAGCTATCCGGAAAAGAGAATAAGATCAGCACTATACCCAACGGAAGTCAAAACCTCAATCAATAAAATGCAAAAATTCAAACATCTCCGCCCCCTCCGGCCAGGAGATCACGATCGCCCAGTAATCGTTTGCGCCCAGGTCAAAATAGATTTCTTCACAAGCAATGGGAGCGATATCCATTTGTTGTAGAAGCGTTTCAGTGGCCGTGATCGATTGGGTTATTGCGGCTTCCACCTCGGGGTATTCATCGCCCTGGGAAAGATTGAACATCTTCTGGAAATACCAGGCCTCTTCCATTTGCTTTCGGAGGGCGTGCTTCGCCTCGTCAAAGGTGAGCTTTTTGCGCTTCGGTACTTCGCCGTAGGTCTGAATAGCCTTTTTAAAATCCAGCCAGGGGATCTTGCTTTCGGGGTATTTTGTCGGCATTTCCTCCTCGATCAATTCGACAATAGAGCGGATTTTTCCTTCAAATCCCCATACCACTATGGCGAAACTGTGTCCACCGGCGATGCTGTCGAGGGCGGTTTTATATTCTTGGAATGTTGGTTCAATCTTGCTGATCATGTTCATTTCATCCGCAGAGATAAGGTACATATGCGGAACCTTACTGGAAAAGTAATAGTTCCCAATGGTCTACATCGAAAAGGAGTTATTTTTCTTTTGGAACTTCCTCTCGCTTTACTATTTTGGAGATGTTTGTAGTTTCCATTGGGGAAGCGGTAAACCGGGACCTGGAAATAATTTTCTATAGCTCCCGCAAAAATTGCTCTCTAAAAAATAACTGATGAAAAAAGCGCTACCAATCCTGTGCCTGTTGCTCCTGTTTATGGCCTGCAAGCAGGAAAAAGACTGCTCCTACATCAAGGACTATTACCAAACCATTTATCTGGCCGAGGAGGCCTACTTTCTGGGGGATTTCCAAAGGGTGTACGACCTGATCAGCGAAGTCGAATCACACTGTGCGCTGCTGAATCAAAGGGGCCCTTACGAAATGCTCAAATACGCCGAAGCTGCCGCCCGGATCGGGAAGGATGAGAAAGCCCTGCAACTGGTCCGGGACCTCATTTTTGAGGGATACGAGATCGATCAACTGGCGCAGAAAGACGCTTTTGTTCAACTTGCGGCCGGTCCGGAATGGAAAGCCATTGCCCTGGAATACGATACGCTCCGACGACAGTACCTACATACCATTGATCTCGATCTGCGGAAACAGGTAGTAGAAATGAAGGATGCGGACCAGTACTACCGGAGTATGCTGCGAAAACCGGGTATCAACCGGGACAGTATATATAAGATTATTGGCCGGGTCGATTCCATCAACGACCGCAAATTAAAAAACACCCTCGATCGCTACGGCTACCCGGGCGAAAGGGTGATCGGTGGCTACAATATTGATGACCAGCAGGTCGATGCCGGAATATTGTTGTTTCACGTTGATGATTACGACTACTACACGACTACTTTAAAGCGTCTGATCGAGCAGGGGAAGGCTCCGCCCGAAAGCCTGGGTAATTTCGTAGACAGTTACCAGCGACGGGTAAAAGATCAGAAAAAATTCATCTACGGCATTTACGATAATGTCGGGGAGGAGCAGATCATCGATTACGAAAACCTCGACGAGCGCAGAGTGTCAATCGGGCTGCCTCCAAGATCGCTCAAAAGCCGGGTCGACAGCCTGCGCCGGGCTTACTACGGGATCTGATCTCTCTTGTTTCCCCTTGGGCAGCATATCCCCATCACCGCCGTGGAGAGCGGGAAAGGGTATTGATGCTCACCCGAAAATCGTGGATCTTACCGCCGAAGATATTGGGTTCACCGGCCGGTATCTTTCGGTCGCGGATCAGTCCGCAGGAAATATAACCGGCTTTGATCTTGGTATAGTCCTGATCCAGCTGGTCCGATAGGATCTCCCGGTCGTTGAAACGCAGGGAAAGCGCTCCGTCCGCAGTCAGTCTGAGCAACAGATGACCGCTGGTTGCTGATAAGGGTTCACTGATCAAATCGGTACCATCGACCGAAGAAATACCGATCGCCTGATCGCGGGCGAAAAGCTGAAACCGACCGAAATAATCACAGAGGAATCCATTCTGCTCCAGCCCTTCGACATAAGCCGAAATATAGAGGGTATCCGGATTCCAGACGGTGCGGTCAAAAGACTGGTCGCTTGCGCTCATTCCCTGTTCCACCTGATAAGAACGATCGAAAAAAGTAGGTAAACTACCCCGCAGGATCATGGCTTCGGTTTCTCCCTGTCGTTCCAGTTCACGGTCCAGTTGGTCCCGCATGGCTTCCAGTGATTTGGCGTAATCGGCACGGGACACCAGATTATCGAATTCCCACGGATCCTGCTCCAGATCGTATAATTCTTCCGCCGGCCGGTAGCTGTAGCGGTGCAGCAGTCGCTGCGCTTCGGGATCCCGTTCGGCCAGATTTTCCCAGGAATCAAAGTAAAAATGATCCCGTTCTACCTTGTCGATATGGGTGATGAAGCGCACTCCGGGGCGATAGTTCCGAATGTAGTGGAGACCGTCCCGGCTGATGACCGTGCGGGCGGGCGTATAGTTGTACCAATAGTGCGGTTCGACGGAGGTTTCGGCAAAAGCAAATTCCCGGTGTTCGGCCCGCTTACCGAGTAGGACTTCCTTGAAACTGCTGCCGTCCAGGTGATCCACCGCCTGCCCACCCGCCAGATCGATGAGGGTAGGAGTGAGGTCGGTCAGCGAGATCAGGGCTTCCGATACGCTGCCGGCCTTGGTTTTCCCAGGCCAACGGACAATAAACGGAATATTGAGGCCCTGCCGGTAGGTGGTCCATTTGGCCGAGGGGAACTGAGGGCCCTGATCGGAGAAGAACATGACCACCGTATTATCCTGTTGTTCGGTCGTTTCCAGAGCTTCCAGCAAGTTACCCAATAGTTGATCCGCGGCGGTTGTACTTTCATAATAGGCGGCTAAGGCCTGCCGGGTCGCTTCGGTATCCACCAGATAATCGGGCATGGTCAGTTCCTCCGGCCGGTACATTTCATTTTTCAGCCAGGGTACGTGCGGCCACCAGGTGGCGACGATCAGGCAAATGGGCTGGTCCTGATCTTTTCCAAAATTATCCTTTATGAATTGGGAACTAACCTGCCGGGGATCATCGCGGTTGGTGATGGGAAAATACTTTCCGAAATACGCACCGATGTGTTCGAAATCCGGCTGGGGGTAAACGTCTACCTTGCCGGCGATCACCACCCGGTAGCCGAGTTCCTGCAAGTAATCGGGCAACATCCGGGTATTGGGATGGACCGCAAAATGATTCATCTGCGAACCATTCCGAAATGGATAGAGCCCCGTGAACATATTGCTCCGCGAAGGTGCGCACATAGGCGTAGCGGCGTAGGCGGAGGTGAACCGCATGCCTTCGGCGGCCAGGCGGTCCATATGGGGCGTCCGGACGTCAGGATTGCCGTAGCAGGCCACATCCATGCTGCTCTGATCATCACTGATAAAGATGATCATATTGGGGCGTTCGGACTGGGCCGATAGTTGCGGACGGCCAAAGAAAGCAGTAAAATAGAAGGTGAAGAGCGCAATACGCAGAAAATAGTTCATAGTAAATACTTAAATAGTTGTGGATGAGCCGGCTTAAAATTAATATTATTGGTCAAATGACCGGGCCGTATTTCGTGCTTAGTATTCCATGGGCAGGGATACGTCTTTTGGAGAGCACCAAGAATTGTAGCTGTTTTCGTCTTCAATGGCTAAAAAAATAGCATGTTTCCGGAGAAATCCGCATCTTATCGAAATCACCAATAATTAGTTTTACACAATGCGAGATCGAGACTTCAGAGTAAATTTTCGGGCAGTATGGTTTTTAGTTATCGCCAATCTGTCAATCTTTTTCCTGGGATCCCTGGCGCGTATCCAGCAATGGGAGTTACCGGGATCAATCCTAACGGTTGGTCTGATCCTGTTCTTTGCAAGCTGGATCATCATCGCTGGCGATATCCTCACCAACAAGATCGCCAACCGGAGTTTCTGGCTGATCAGCATGTTCCTGGTGCCACCCTTTGCCGTCCTCCTGTATCTGATCCAACGGGATAAACTACTTCGCCTGGGGGAAGAGTAAGATAATATTCCATTGGGATAATTATCGGGAACCAACAAGACCCCAAATGTGTAATGGAATAATCACTGAATAAAAACCAGCTCAAATCCTCTACATGTTTATCATCGACATCAGCTATAAAGTTCCCCTGGAAACCGTTGATCAACACCTGGCCGCCCACGTTCAATTCCTGAACGAGCAGTACGAATTGGGCCATTTCGTGGCTTCCGGTCGCAAAGTGCCCCGTACGGGAGGGATCATTCTGTCCCCGCTCACCGATCGGACGTTTCTGGAAGCCATCATCGCCCGGGACCCCTTCAATGTACATGACCTCGCCGATTACGTGCTGACGGAATTCATTCCCAGTAAAACCAGTAAGGAGCTGCAGTTTTTGTTGGGATAGGATCTACCGACATTTATTTTAAGTACTGAATTTGCAGTAATGATCATTACTGCCCTCACTTCTCTTTCGCTACACCGGGCTTAAGGTGGCCTTGCCCACAATCCACCGTATTTTCCAGTTCTGCAAGAATATTCCAACATCCTGCAAGAATTCTCCAAGTCCCGGATCAGCTCATATTATAAATTTGGATAAAGGATCGTCGCCTTCTCGGGCCCATTTCAGTAGCCCGCTTAATATGCTGCGTGAACCATCGGGATGAGCAACGGTCAGACATTCCCTCGTGAGCAAATAGAACACCTAAAATGACGGATCAAGCGTACGGTAAAATAGCACAAACTATCAGCGATGGACAGCTTGCAGAAGCTATTGACCAAATAGGAGCATTAGCCCTGGAGCAGGAGCAACAAAAACTGCTCATTGCCCTGACCGCACAGTATCGCAAGTTGCAAAACCGGATCAGCCGCGGTACGCTAAGCGCGGAGCAGATCCAATTACAGGAAAATCAGCTGACCGAAAGGCTGATCGATCTAATCGACTATATCCGGGACCCCGCCCGACGTCCCGGCGCCTTGGCGGAAGTCATCCCTCTTTCCGGCGGTGGTCGAGGTCAAAACCGGTTCCGCACCTTCGCGGGTATCGCCCTGGCCCTGCTGCTGGGCGGTGCGCTCACCTTTTTTTTCATCCTTAAAAATGAAGACCTGCAATTAACGGTATTCGTGACCGATCTGCGGGGAAATGTAGCGATTGAAAATAACGGGCGGCTGAATATTCCCCTGGGAAACCGGTCCCTGAACGAAGAGATCGGCCCCAACGGCCGGACCAATTTCCCGGACATCACCCGGTCCAATTTGGGGGATACGATTACGATCGGCCTGGAAGCGGAGGGCTGGGAGATCGTGGACGGAATGAACACCTTCATTTTTCGCGGCGAGCCGATCCGGCTGCAAGTGCAACGCGATAAAAGTCTCGGCACCATTAAAGGCGTGGTAAAATCCCGGGACGGCCAGAAGTTTATCGCCGGGGCCCGGGTGCGGATCAATAACGATACGGTGATCACCACCAATGAACTCGGCATATTCACGGTCGTCCTGCCGGAGCTGATGCAGGTGGAAAAAGTCACGGAAGCTTACCTATTGACCGTGAGTGCCGAAAACTACAAAACAACAACCCAGCATTACTATCCCCGATCTTCCGATGCGGAAGTGAGGCTACAAAAACAATAGGCATGAAAACGAACGGAATTTTAGCAACTATCTTTTTTATTTCCAATTTATTGATCACGCCGGTGTGGGGCCAGCAGAATAATACCCTGAAGGGCAATATCCGCTATCTGAACAGCAACAAAACGCCCGCGGTGGGAGTCAAGATCGCGGGAAGCATCCAAACCCAGGAAAACGCCAATGTGGTCTACTCCACGGATCAGGGCGAATACGCACTGGTCTTTCCCAACGCCAGGGACGGCTACCACGTTCAACTGGAGGTTGGAGACGAAGATGCCCAGGAGCGGGTTATCGAAGTAGTGAATCAGAAAGAACTTGAGAACTGCCGCATCCCGGCGCTGGCGCTCGATCTGTTTGAGATCATCGTCTGCCGGCAGGGGGAGCGGGACCTCATCGCCCAGCGCTATTACAACATCATCAAAACCTCGTCGGACCTGGTACTGGCCAAGACCAAAAAAGAACTGGACAAGGTCCTGAACGAACAGGAAAAAAATTACCAGCAGATCGCCGAACTGAGCGCACGGGTATCCAAACTGGAGGAACAGACCGATTCCCTGACCATCTACCGGGAGGCTTTTCGCATTGCTTCCATCAACAAAGATGACGCCTCGGACCGGATCCTCAAATACCTCAATCTGCTGGACGAGGGCCGATCCATTCAGGAAGCCCGGGAAGCCCTTAGTATAGAAAAAGCGGTGGAGGACCTGGAACGCAGTCTGGATTTGCACGATGCAGCGATCGAGGAACTGACCACCCGAGCAAATGCCTCGCTGGCAATCTTTGATTACGATGATGCGGTGGAGTGTTACCGTAAGATCATTGATTTCTCGGAAAGAGCGGATCTGAACCCGGTGAAACTGGCCGAATATTACATCGGGCTGGCTACGGTCTATTACGACGACGGAAAATTCTCCAATGCCCTGGATTATCAGGATAAAGCGCGGGAATTACTGGAAGCGGTGACCAAACTTCATCCGGCCGTACTGGAAGCCTACAATAATGTCGGTAATACCCTGAACGCGCTCGGTCGGCACCAGGATGCACTAGAATACCACACCAAAGCGATCGAACTGTTGGAAGAACTGGATGACGTGGAGGAAACCGAACTGGCTAAGGCGTATAACAACATCGGATTGACCTACCAGAACCTGGCACAATACGATGAAGCTCTAAAATACCAGAAAAAGGCCATCGAGATCCGGGAGAGAGTATTGGATTCCATGGATACGGAACTGGCGGCAGTCTACAACAACACGGCGACCACTTACAATAAACTCGGAAAATACAAGGAGGCGATAGAACTGTTTGAAAAAGCGCTGCATATCCAGGAACAGGTACTGGATCCCGGCCATCCTCATCTATCCTATACCTACAATAACATCGGTATTACCTTTCAGGAGTTGGGGCAATACGATCAGGCGCTGGAGTACGAACTGAAGGCGCTGGATATCGCAAAGCGCGCCCTCAATGCAAACCATCCCGGACTGGCCACTACCTACGAAAATATCGGGTCTATTTATCAGCTTAAAGGAGAATTGGATAAAAGTCTGGATTACCTCAAAAAGACACTGGAGATCCGGGAAGCATCTCAAAGTGCCGAAGAACCGGCGATCGGGGTTACTTTGGGCAACATGGCATCGGTCTATTACGGATTGCAGCAGTTTGAAAAGGCCCTGGAATACCAGCAGCGCTCTATAGATATCTTACTGGCTTCGATTGGTCCAAACCATCCGGATCTGATCAATATGTACAGCACAATGGGAGTTATTTACCAGGGGCTTGGGGATATGAATAAAGCCCTGGAATATCAGTTGAAAAACGTTGAACTTGGTGAAGCCAATCTACCCGAAAATCATCCTTCCCTGGGCATCAGTTATTACAATATCGCTACCTCCTATACGGTGATGGGTGATTTCGAACGGGCTATGGAGTATCAGGCAAAATCCTATAATCTCTTCAGGAATGCGTTGCCCGCCGGTCATCCCAACACCCAGGAAGCTTTTGCGTTACAGGTGACGATCTATTTATTCCGGGCGAATGACCGGATGGAAAAGAAAGATTATACGGGTGCTATGGCGGACCTGAAAAAGGTCAGTCCGTACCAAAATGTCTGGAATATGATCGGCCTTTGTCATTACTATATGAAGCATTACCCGGAGGCGATTGCGGCCTATGAAAAAGACCTTGAACTGGACCCGACGGGGAAGGAAAACCAATTTTATAATAATATTGGAATGGCTTACGCCCATAACGGCCAGCTTGAAAAAGCCCGGGAAGCTTTTACGGAATACGAAAAACACCACCCGGATGAAGGGCACGCTTACCGCAACTGGGCCATGTACTACGCACTGCAAAAGGACCGGGAAAAAGCCCTGGAACACCTGCAGAAGGCCATTGATATGGGGTACAACAATCTGGACTGGATAAAAACCGATGACAGTATGGATATCCTGCGCAAAAAAAAGGAATTCAAAGAAATCATAGCCCAACTGGAAGCAGGGAACTAATAGTGTCGGGATCGGTTTATTATCCTGGATCCTTTGCATCCACGCTGATCATTCCAATCCTAAACTATTACACATGAAACCCAAAGACAATTACCTGGACGTCAACCGGCAGACCTGGAACGAAAAAACCGGATTACACCTGGAGTCGGATTTTTACGATCACGAAAGCTTTCTCCGGGGGCGGTCCTCCCTGAATTCCATTGAACTGGAATTGCTCGGAGAGGTTAGCGGTAAGGACCTCCTGCATCTTCAGTGTCACTTCGGACAGGATACGATCTCTCTGGCCCGAATGGGCGCGCACTGTACGGGAGTCGACCTGTCGGATAAGGCCATCGAAACGGCCGTTGGTGTGGCCGAGAAAATGGAAGTGGCCGCTACCTTTATCCGGTCGGACGTTTACGACCTGCCGCGTCAGCTGGACCAACAATTCGATATCGTATTTACCAGCTATGGCACGATCGGCTGGCTGCCCGATCTGGATAAATGGGCCGGAGTAGTAGCCCATTTCCTTAAGCCGGGTGGCAGCTTCGTTTTTGTGGAGTTCCATCCCGTGATCTGGATGTTTGATGAAGATTTTTCGGGCCTTGGTTATAATTATTTCAACGACGGACCGATCGTAGAAACGGAAGAGGGAACTTACGCCGACCGCACGGCGAAAGTGAGCAATACCAGTGTATCCTGGAATCACAGCCTCAGTGAAGTGGTCAACAGCATGATCAAAAATGGATTGACGATCAATCTGTTGAATGAATACGATTATTCGCCCTACGATTGTTTTCGGCATACCGTTGAGGTGGGGCCAGGAAGGTTTCGGATCAAACATCTGGGCAATAAGTTACCCATGGTCTACGCCATTCAGGCGACGAAGACCCAATAATCAGGAGAGCAGAGCATCCCGCTAAACAAGCCAGTGTAGTGGGATGGGTGCTGCCTTAGGTATCCGCTTTAAATCTCTAACCGGCTGCTGTTTGGATAAGGATCCGCTTGACTGATTAAGAGAGCCGGATGCCCATACCGGACCGCGGTTTACAAACCCCGGAAATACAGTTCGATCACCCGTTCGGAGATCCGGGAGCTCTCGGGCGGGATGGTGCCGTAGATATCGTCCCACCAGGTAACACTTACGCCGTAACCGACATTGGGCAACTTGCTGTGGTGATGGATATGGTAGTTGAGGAGTTTGGGAAAAAAATAGGCGGACCACCTTCGGTGCAGGAGGATGTGTACGTAGCAAAACCAGACGAAGCCCAGATAGATACCGTAGATGAAGGTGAAATAATTGTCCAGCCGGATGGCAGCAGCGCCCAACAGGACAATCCCCACCAGCATCAGCATACGATGGTGGAACCGCACCTGGAGGTCGTTGGGATGCTCGTGGTGATAGCGATGTTCTTTAAAGGCGCGGCCGCGCGGTGCGGTAGGTCCGGGATGCATCTTGTATCGATGCCAGAAGTATTCGACCAGGGTCCAGAACAGCCAGCCGTTAAACAACAATACGCCGTGGGCCAGTACGGGCAGGCCGGGAAAAAACAGATAGGCGAGCGCGAAGAAGGGGAATAAAAAGGCCAGAGCGGTCAACAGGAAATATTTCCCGGAGCTTTTGGTCATGGATAGAATTTGTCTCATGATTAAGAAATTGAAAATTCAGCAATAGAAAGATTTCGGAAATAGCGATCCCGGGCCCCGGGGAGCGGGGCGGATCATCATATTGCTTAGGGAAGAATGGGAAGTTTAGATCATGAAACAGGTCAGGAAATTACCTGGAGGACACAGATTCCTGTGTTCCAGCAATATCGGAAAAAATTAATTATTGTGGATAGGCTTTTGGCCGGATTTTAACCGGAGGGAAAAGGAATACCTCTAAAAACTGGATTCGATGGCCTGGATGACCGCTTCGGCCGTTTGGTACACCCTATGTACATCTTTGCGATCATCGGAGCGGGAGTACAAAATATGCTCCGTAACCGTCAGCACGAACAAAAGATCGACGATCAGCTGCTCCTCCAGGCCGATCGCTTCCAATTGCAAACGTACCCTTTGCTTGGTCAGCTCCGCCCGGGGAATGCTTAATCTGTCACAGGCATAATCCAGGGTGGCCCGGGAGATCTCGTCGTAGAAGGCGCGGGGATCCTGCTGATCCATCATTTGTCGGGCCCGGAGCAGGTGTTGGTCCGCTACTTTTTTGGCTTCCAGACGCCGGAGCTGCTCCCGAGACAGGGCAGTCCGATCTCGCCGTCTTTTCTGGTAGAAATAGGCACCGGCCAGTATGCAAAACGGGAATGCCAGCAGGATGTAAAACAAACCGGAACCAATAAAGATCCGGTCATTCCGGTGCAGGTCGATCTCATTTTTGGCGCCCAATATGTCCGTTGCCATTTCGGTCTCTCTCATCGCTAACACCGTTTCCGGGCTGGATTTATTTGGATCCGGGCTTATCCTCAGCTCAAAAACCTCCGGCCGTAAAGTTACCAGGGCGGCACTATCCGTATCGAAATAGGTGAATTCCGGGGCCAGGGTGTAGGTGCCGGCCCGGTTGGCGATCAGCACGTATTCGATCACCTTCCGTCCGTGGACGCCCCGTTGGTCTTCCTGAAAACTTTCTTCGAGAATATGCGGCGAATAGGCTTCGATCTGTTCGGGCAGCCGGATCGTAGGTGGTTTGATGGCTTTAATGTCACCGTTACCTTCGATGGTTAGGATCAGCCGGATATCCTTTCCCTCCGAAACGTTCCGGGCGGACACATCGGCCTCCATACTGAACTTTCCAACCGCACCGATCAGAGTATCGGAGGAGAGCACGGAAAGTGGCTTCACCCGGATCTCTACGGCTTCCGTAGCCAGATTAAATCGATCGATCTTGAAGAGGTTGTTGCCGACCACCCCGAGGCGAATATTCATCGGATCAATAGAATGGCGACCCTGCTGCTGGGGGAAGAGGATGACGCGTTTCAGCGTTCGGGTAGCGTATTCGATCCCGTCGATCTGTATATTGGTCACCTCGGAATTGAAGCGGTGGGTGTCTTTGGCGTAAAAGCCCTTGTAGGTCGGTTCGGATGTGAAGTAGTAGGCCTGGACATTGATGGTGTAGTAGAGTTTGTAATCCACGATGAGTTGTTGCCCCAGATAAACTTCGCTGGAGCTGACTTCGGTCCTTACAAAGGCTTCTTCCCGGCTTAGACTGGACTTGATGACCGTACCGAGCCGGAGCACTTCAATCACCATGGAATTGGACCGGATCTTTTTTCCGTCGACCATCACGGAAGCGGGGGGCAGCCGGAAGGTCCCGGTATCCTTGGGCAGCAGGGCGTAGGAGTAAATGATCTCCCCGGCGGCATTGCGGTTTACGGCGTTGGGATCCAGAAACCGGCTGGGCTTGCTCAGCACCGTAAAGTTTTTGAAATCCGGCCCTTCGAACTGCGTACCCTGCCCGTTTTTGAGGATGAAAGTGATCTGGAACATCTCGTTCTCGGTCACTTTCATCCGGGGGATCTTCGTGCGAAAGCTTACCTGATTGTAGGCCGGCAGGCCGCAGGATAGCACCAACAGCCATACTCCGAGCCAATTTCCGCCGACGGACGTAAGCCCGAATCTGGTATGACATTGCCGGTGCCCCATATCATATCACTCCCTTTTGCCGGTCAGATTTAAGCGAATACCCCCGTAAAAATTGATGCCCGCCGCCGGTTCGTAGTACCGTCCGCCGAAAGCATTGATCCGCACATTATCACTGTATTGCGTATTGAGTAGGTTATTGATCCCGAAAAATGGAACCAGTGTCGCCCGGTCCAGGGGCAAACGGTATCCCAGACTGAGGTCGGTTACGTGGTAAGCCGGTTCGGTCGCGGTATTATCGTCATTAGCGTAAAATTCCGCAGTGAAGCGATGCTGCAAGCGGAGATTGAGGCCGTCTTCCGATTCGTAAGCAAGTTGCAGGGATAAAAAATGCGGTGGAATAGCGGGTAGCAGTTTGCCGCCGAGGTCTTTTTCGTCGATCACGTAATCGTCGTAGGTGAAATCGGAATAAGTGTAGCTTCCGCGCAGGGAAAATTGCCGGGACAGCTGGTACCGCAGCCAGAGTTCCATACCGTTGCGGATGGTGCTGCCGGCATTGCGGAAAAAGGTGCGACCGGGAAAGGCTTCCAGTTCAAAAGGTACCAGATCGTTTTTGGTATTGATGTGGAAAAAGGCCAGATCGAAGTCCAGGTCATTACCCAGCAGACCTTTGAAGCCGAGTTCGTAATTGTAGGCCCGCTGCGACCGGAGATCCGGATCAAAGCCCGCGGCACCGGAAGGGTTGGCCGACAATTCACTGAGGGAAGGCGTCTCAAAACTGGTGCGGTAACTACCGTACAGGTGCAGTTGGGGGCTTACCTCAAAATTGATGCCGATACTGGGGTTGAGGGCCGAAAGGTTCCGGGTACCCGACTGGTCACCGTCGCTGAGCAACTGATCGTCCGCTGCCAATTCGTTGAGGTCGTAGCGAAGGCCAAAAGAGAACAACCAACGGTCAAAGGAAAGGTGATCCAGCAGGTACAGACCCAGCGTGGAAAAACGTTCGATCTGGTCCAGCGCCAGATCACCTTTAACTCCTTCATTATTAGCAAAGCGTCTTCGGTCATCCTGTTGGATCGCCCATTCGTATCCGACCTGTACCGTATTGGAACCGCTCGGCAGGGTACTAACCTTTTTAAAGTGGCCACCCTGGCCGAAATAAGCCCGCTGCAGATTGATCCATCCGTCGGCCCCAATGGGGATCCGGCCTTCGAAATCCCGGTTGCTGTAAAATCCGTAGAACTGAATACTCTTGGTGTCATCCAGTTCGTATTCGTACTGGGTACCCAGTTTGAGCTGGGCAACGGATTCTCCGGCTTCAAATCTTACGTTCTGATCCCGGGCCTGCTGCCGGTCTTCGCGTACATCATCGGCATTGATGCCACCGGGATCATCGCCGACCGGACTGTTGGTATAGTTGAATTGGAAATTGAGTTTTGATCGGTCGGAAAAGTCGTGGAAGACCCTGGCGTTGAAGTTGGTGTTTTCCAGCCTGCTTTGTTCCCGGTATCCGTCGGTACGGGTGTGCGTGCCCTGCAGGATGGCGCGGGTCCGTCCGTGGACCCAGCCGCCGCTGAGCTGGTACTGCTGCATATTGAAGGATCCGAAAGTAAGCCCGGCATTGAGGAAATTACGGTCGAAATCCTGCTGGGTATGGATCTGGATCACCCCACCCGAAGCGTTGCCGTATAGGGCCGAAGAGGGTCCTTTGAGGACTTCCAGCCGGTCGATGATCCCAATATTGAGATTGTCGATCTGACCCTGACCGTCCGGTGTGGTTTCGGGAATGCCATCCACCACGATCTTCACCCCCCGGATACCGAATGCCGAGCGGGCACCGAAACCCCGGATGGAAATGCGCAGGTCCTGGGCGTAATTGTTGGCATTCAAACTGAATAGTCCGGGTACCTGGTAGAGGTATTCCTGCAGGGACAGCTGCTGCCGCGTTTCCTGCAGGGTACCGGCTCGGTAAGTTGCAATCGAAAAGGGCTGATCGAGGGTAGGGGTGGCGATCCGCAGCGCGCTCACCTGGACCTCGTCGAAAGTAACGCTTTTGAGGCTGTCCTGCTGGGCGCTCACCGGCAGGATCATAGCGCTGAATATGAGAAATGAAAGGAAAACTTTTTTCATATATAGTCGATTTAGTACTCTGGAACGTCTTGTGATTAAAGCAACAGAGCATGGAGTATCTTTCGAAATTTAAACTTTTTTCCGGGAAATCTCACAAGGGAGAATTCCCGGGGATGTGGATTGCGGGTTGCCGGGTTGGGGCAAAGTTGAAGGTCCGGAAAGGAGGCGATAGCTGTTACGCCATCAATATTGGAGCTCTTCCGGTCCATTCGGTCATGCTGATCCAACCCGCAACCCGTCCAACCTGCAATCCAGTTTTTCCATTAAAGTGTTGTTCTAATCTGGGGTGAGGGACGGGGTTTAGAACGTATACCTGGCCCCCAGTTCAACGTAACGCGGCGGCGCCGGTCCGGCAAATACGTTATTCTCTAGCTCTACCTCCAGTAATTCTCCGGCTTCATCGGCTTCACCGAGCAAACCGAAAGTATGGTATTCAACATTGGTCAGATTCTTTACTTTGGCCCAGAATAAAAGATGTTTCTGAACGGCATAGCGCACCGCTACATCCTGCCGGAAAAAGCCCGGGATCTGATCCAGTTCGTTCCCTTCGTCCCCGCGGATATACTGGGCGGAATTGTAGAGCTGGGTCCATTCCAGCTCCAGGTTTTCCAATAGCTGGTAGCTGATCTTGCCGTTGACGTTATGCCGGGGGATCAGCGCCAGACGGTCACCGGGCATCACGGTGATCTCCCCGTCTGTTGCCCGCGGGTGGTTCGGTGCGGCAATCTTGAACTGATCGCGGAAGGTGGCATCCAGCAGGGTGTAATTCAGCAGAATATTCCACCGCTCACCGATCTGCCAGGATACGCTATTCTCCCAACCCATGCGGCGGGTTTTGCCGATGTTATCAAAAAAACCGGAACCCCGCAGCGGACCCGCGCTCACAAAATAGATGTCATCGGATACCCCGGTGATAAAGCCGGTACTGGAAAAGCGAAACCGCTTGTTTTGGTAGGCGATACCGGCCTGGGTGGTTACGGCCCGCACCGTTTCCAGCGGAGGATCCGATAAGAAAGCATTGGGCAGGCGGCAGGGGGCATCCGGATCGGCACAACTGACCTCCACGGCTGTCGGATTCCGGGTGGAAGTATTGACGGCCCCGTGAAACATCCAGTTATTCCCCGCCAGATAATAAGCGGTAAGCGCACCCGAAAAATTGGAAAACCGGTGATCGCCGTTCAGGGCCGTGCCCAGTTGATCCCGCAGGATCAGACTGGAATGATTGTAAGCCCCGGATAGCTGGATGGCCAGATCGTTATTGATCACCGCACTGATCCCGGTGGTAGCGTGTAGGTTACCGATATCGGTGATCACATCGGTATCGAAGTTGCTGACGGATTGCCCCGATCCGGTAGCGGCCCGGCTTTCGTCAAAATCGCCCAGCTCGCCGCTCGCCTGGTAGTGGGCCCGGCCGACGCGATAGGACAGACCGGACTGGATCTCCCAGAAAACCGCTCCGGCCTGCCATTTGGTGTTGACCGAATAGGCCGCCGAAAAGGATTGCTGACTGATCTGGTTTTTGTTCAGAATGGCTTCGCTATTATCGTCCGTAGCTTCGATGCGTTCCCCGTTCCGGTCCATGGCATAATCATCCGCATCGATCTCTTCGCCTTCGTCATCGTCGTCGCCCAGTACCAGAAATACCGAACCGTTTTCGATCAATTCCCGGAAAGGCGATTCATCCCCGTTCAGGATATCCGTTTCCAGATCCTTGTAGGACAGTACCAGACGACTGCTGGTGAGATCATTCCAACGGTATTGCCAGCTGGCATTCAGTTCTGCCAGTTCATTTTCAGTTCGATCCGGATGCGTGAAGATCTGATCCCGCCATTCCTTACGGTCGAGCAGTTCCAGCGGCAGGGCTCCGTTGCCGAGCAGTTGGGTATTGGCGTATTGGAGGCTGAAGTCCACTACGTTTTTGCCCTGCTGGTAACTGAGCTTGCTGAAAACATTAGTGACGTCCGATTCGGAATGGTCCCGCCAACCGTCCTCCTGCCAAAGATTGGCCCCGACGTAGTAGCCGAAGCGGCCGTTGTTTGCACCGTATTCTGCGATAGCATTCATACGGTTAAAGGAACCGTAATTCAGGGCCAGCGCGCCTCCCGGATTGGTGAAACCCGATTTACTGGTGTAATTGATGGTCCCGCCGAGGGCATTCAGTCCGAAGAGCGGCTGGGAGCCCACAAATACCTGCGTCTGGTTCATCGCGAACGTAGGCATCAGGTCCCAGAAAACGGCGTCTCCCAGGAGGTCGTTCTTCTTTACGCCATCGGCGTAAACGGCCACCTCCTGGGATAGCCCGTAGAGCGGAGAAGTCTTAAAACCCCGGATCTGGATGTCTTGCCCGATCGGATTGGTCGTTCCGTCGTTCACATGTACGGAAGGAGCCATTAACAGCGATTCGTTCAAAAAGGATGCTTCTTTCAGCTTCTTGGCTTCCGATGACCAGTGCAGATTGCCGAAGGCATTGTCATTGTAAACGTAGTTCGAAAATGGAGAGGGGATCACAATGACGTCATCCAGCAAAATGGTATCGCTCACTTCCTGGCCAATTGCGCCGGAAGCGAGTAGGAGCAGAGATAAGCTGATCAGCAGGCTTTTCATAACGTGCATTCGTTTTTCGGTCTGTCGGCGAGGGCGGTCCCGGTCGTTTACAATCCGTAAGCGGCCGCAATCGCCTGGAATTTGCCGGGTTGCTCATCAATGATCCCATTGATCTCATCCATAAGTACGGAATCCTTGTCCTGGGTCAGTATCGCTACCTTCCACATGTAGGAAGTGTTGTATACCTTAAATCGGCTGTCGAAATTATCCTGATTGAGCTGGTAGAGCTTGGGCCCCCAGGCTACGACGGCGTCCACCTCACCCTGATCGAGCAGCTCCATCATTTTTTGCTCGTTGATCATGATCTGCAGGCGGATATCCTCCAGGTCGCCGAGGGTGGTCATAGGAGGCGCCTGCGCCATGGCTACCACTCTTTTGCCTGCCAGATCTTCGAGATCCTGTATCTCCGGATCCGCGGTTGCCAGCGCATACCCAATAGACGTATAGGCGTGGGACTGGCGCACTTTTTTGGGAATGAGCCAGGGTTCTTCCTCTTCGATCGGATGGCCCATCTGACAGTCGCAGATGCCTTTACGGATCCCGTCGCGGACGGGGCGGTTGAAATAGGCCGAGTTCAGGTAAACAAATTTCGGCACCTTATCCAGGCGCTCGGCCAGGTAGGTGGCGTAATCCTCGTAGATGCCTCCCCGCTTTTCATCGGATAAGGGTTCGTAATAATTCAACAGGCAAAAACTCAGGGTGTCTTTTGCCGGTTCGGTAGAAGCGGTGGTATCGGCGGAAGTGGATTCGGACGGGGCGCATTGCCAAAAGCAGCAACAAACACTCAGCAACAGGCCAATACCCGAAACTAGAGATGATATTTTTAGCATGGTATAAATTGTAAGGTTCAACGAAAAAGTAAAGTAAGCTGCGATGCGCGCCTGGAGAGCGGGACCAGTTGCCGTTCGAAGTACCGACTGCGGCAAAGGATAAACATCGCCATCCAGAACATGTTTAACGGATCTTTACATTAAAGACACCGCGCAACTTATTCTGTATCAAGGAAAAATTAAAGAAGGGCGTAGAGGCAAAACTGTACATTTTTTACACCATCAAGTACCTCTACGTTCCCTTCACCTTTCACCTCTCATTGTCCTTACAGGGCATATACCAGTACTTTGCCACCGGCGGGTGTGGCGTTCACCATATTTTCACCCATTTCACCACCTACGAAACCCGGAATAACCGTCGGGCGGCCTTCCACCACCGCAACGTACTGTTTGCCGTCGATCGCATAGGTCATGGCCGCAGCACCTACACCCGAAGTAGTTTTTGTGGACCAGAGTTCTTCTCCGGTTTTCGCGTTCAGGGCGTAGAAGGTACCCGTGAGGTCACCGAAAAAGACCAGATCGCCGGCGGTAGTGGCCGCGCCACCCGGGATGGGGAACTGGAGGGGCTTACTCCAGGCTTTCTTCTGGTTGGCAACATCCCAGGCAATGTACTCACCGGGCGTTTTGTCATTGTACACCATATTCCATTCTGTACCGAGGTAGAAATAACCCCGCTTGTATTCGGTTTCGGTTGCTTTGAAGTCCATGCCGATGTTGTTGGCGGGGATGTAGGCCATTCCGGTTTGCGGATTGTAAGCCATTGGCTGCCAGTTTTTTCCACCCATGAAGCTGGGGAATACGGCACTTACGGTATTGGTTTTAGTTAGTCGATATTTTGGATCTTCTACCGGACGGCCGGTTTCCAGGTCGATCTTCTCGGCCCAGTTGACATCCACGAATTTTTCGGCGGAGATCAGTTTTCCGGTGCTGCGGTTGATCACGTAGAAGAAACCGTTCCGGTCGGCTTTCAGCGCTGCCGGCTGTCCCTGGATGTCGGCGAGTACCAGTTCGTTTACCCCATCGTAATCCCAGGCGTCGTAAGGAGTCGTCTGGTAGTACCACTTGATCTCACCGTTTGCCGGATTGACGCCGAGCGTAGCGGCCGTGTAAAGATTGGTCTGATCGCCGTAGTCGGAATTGTCCGGACCGCGCATGGAAGCGTCCCAGGGCGAAGGATTGGAAGTTCCCCAGATCACCGTGTTGGTACCTTCGTCGTAGGAACCGATATACCAGGGTACTCCGCCACCGGTTTTCCAGGATTCACCCTTCCAGGTATCCGCTACGGATTCCGGCGTAGTCATGGTTTTCCATACTCTTTCTCCCGTGTTGATGTTATAGGCGCTCAGATAGCCTACCGCACCGTATTCACCGCCCCCGAAACCGGAGAGGACCACATCGCCCACGACGAGGGGTGGAGAAGTGATCACGGAACCCTGGGTGTAATCCACGACTTCGGTCGTCCAGAGTTCCTCACCGGATTTGGCGTTCAGGGCGGTCATTTTGCCGTCCAGACGGCCGACAAACAATTTGCCGTCCTGGTAGGCGAATCCGCGGTTGGAGATACCGCAGCAGGCGAAGCGCGCTACATCATCGGGTACCTGGAAGGCTTTCGTCCAGACTTTTTCGCCGGTTTTGGCATTGATGCCGTAGGTGTAGGCCGGTCCGGAGCCGGTAGTAACGTACATCATGCCGTCAATTACGATGGGAGTACACTCCTGCACTTCGCTGTTGTTGAGCTCAAAATCCCAGACCTTTTTTAAGTTGGCAACATTGGTGGTATTGATTTCATTTAAAGGGCTGAACCTTTGGTTGGTTTGATCCTTGCCATAGGCGTACCAGTCCGCTTCCTGGGGCACCGCCGCCATTTCAGTTTCAGCCGTTTCCGTATCCGTGGCTTCTTCCGAACTGGTGTCCGAATCACAGGATACTACCATCAGCATGCTGAAAAGCAGCAAGCTTAGTACGTACCAATTTTTCTTGGGAATTAAGGTTGGACTTTGCATAATAATTGATTTGACTTAATTAAATGAATGAAAAACTAATGGTTTATAATTCGTAGGTTTTGTTGATCAGTACTCAGAAGGGCAAGAAAAACCCTGCATTCAACTGTGTCTTTCCCGCTTTGTCCACATCGTCGGAGCTGCCCCCCAGCAGGTGAAAGCCCACATTGAACAGCGCTGCCCCAAAAGCCGCACGCCGGTAGTGGAAAGAAAGCCGGGTGTTGTTGTCGTTCAGGTCCGTATTGCTCGACTGGCCGTAATAGACCGCCAGCGTATTGGCGCCGAAGGCATAGGACCCCTGTACGTAGAAAGTGTTGGTGCTGTATTCATTCCCTCCATCACTGAGAATTGCCGTTCCCAGCAATACATCTTCCAGGCCGCTGCCACTGGAGAAGTAGCCAACGAGTTCCAGATGTTCCACGGCGGTAACTTTAGCGAATACATCAAAACCGGTAGCGTTCACCTCCCGGCCGGTTGCTGTCAGCGATGCCTGGTTGATGAAGGAGGTACTGGCGGTGAAGCCGTCCGAGGCGTAGGCCAGTTTTCCGTGGATGCCCGGCCGGGAAGGGTCGTTACTTACATCCGTCAGAAGCGCATCCAGACCCTGGTAGAGCCCCACCGTAGCGGTAAAGCCGCCGAAGTCCGGCGTCGTATAATTGATCTGGTTCAGACGGTCACAGTAGTAATAGCCATAGGCGATGCCACCGAGGGTGGTGAGTCCCGGGCTTTGCGGTAAAAAGCCGGCTCCGACCCCGAGCAGGGAGAAATCTGCGATAATGGCATCAAAGCCGAATAACCCGAAATTTCTACCTACAGTGAAGGTTCCGCTGGTTGGTTTGGAGGCGGTGAAAAATACCTGCCGGGCATCTACCTGTGAAAAGGCCAGCGCCTGGTTGGAAGAAAGGCCGTAGAAGATGCCGAACGTTGGAGTGACCGTCCAACCGCTCACTACTTTAGAAGCGGAAAAAGTCAGGGCCGCCGGTAAAAGTCCGTTCTGGATACTGTGAATAGAACCGTCTACATTCTCTGTGAATTCTAAGATGTAGTTGGAGTTGATGTACCCGCTTAGGTTCATATCCCAGCCGGTTTTAGTTCTCAGTGTATCCTGACCGTAGCCGGATAAAGAAAAAGTCAGAATTACAACCATTGCGAGATACCTGGATATCCCATTCCATGAAATGAATTGGTCAGTCATTGTGGTGTGTTTTAAATGATTAGGACAAATAGTACGGAAGGGCCATAGGTATTCCACCCAACAAACAGCCCTATTGTGGTTGTAATGATGACTAAGTCAATTAGAAATTCAGTTAATCAGAGATTGGCCGGGATTATTCGCCTGATCCTCCGGCCCGTCAAAATGTTATCAGCGTATCTCTTACCCGACTCGAAGTGGTTCGGATTTTCCAAACCAGTTTTAGGTCAGTTTAGGTCGACTTTTCAGAATACCCTGATCGATATGCTGCACAGACATGGCATTTTGGGGTACTGCAGCACGGGTGGAGCTCTTCTGCCGTGATTTCGGGGCGGGGTAGCGGGGGCTGCGTCAGTAAACGCATACGCCCCAGGGGCCCTCGCCGACATCGATATTCCTGATGACCTCGAAATTGCGAATATCGATGAGTGATATGTCATTGGATCCTCCGTTGGCCGAGATCAGCAGACCTCCGGAAAGGTCTTTGTCCAGGCCCCAGGGACGTTCTTCCACCGGTACACTCCGGCTTACTTTTTCATTTTCAAGGTCTACTTCCAGCACGCTTTTACCTCTGCCACCGGCGATATAGAGCGTTTTTTCGTCCGGGCTCAATACGATACCCACCGGCAGATTGCCTCCTCCGAGTTTGATGTTGCTCAGTACCTTGCGCTCACTGACATCCACCTTACTGATGTAGCCACTGGCTTCGCAGGTAACGTAGAGCGTTTCGGAATCTTTGGTGAATACCAGGTCCCGTGGTCTTTTTCCTACCGTCAGCATGCCGATTAATTCGAGTTGTTCCGTACTGACGAAAGCAAGCTCTCCTTCTTCTTCGCAGGTTACCACCACGATCTTCCCGTCCGGAGAGACCCGGACTCCTTCCGGTTCCTCACTGACCTCAATCTCTTTGATAATCGCTTTTTGGGCGATATCCACTACAGAGAGTTTCCCGACGTCCTCATTTGCGATGAACAGGTATTTACCGTCCTTGCCGATATCAAACTGCTCGGGGTCCGATCCGGCGGGCAGGATCTGCAGGACCTCCATCTTCTCCAGATCGATCTCCGCAATTCCGTCGGCTGACTTATCGACGCCTTTGGCGGCACATTCTTCCTCATCCACCCAGGGCGGACATTTTGGGGAGCCGCTGACGGCCACGTAGGCCCGGCCGGAAGCCTTGTTTACCTTCACCCCTCTGGGGCGTTTACCCACCTCGATCTCCTTGCGGACTTCCTGGGTAGCCAGATTCAGAAAGCTGATGGACTGCCCATCTTCGTTGGTGATGATCGCCATGCCTTCCGGACTGGGTGGCGTCGCTTCCGGCGGTGCAGATTGCTCCCCGGAGGCTGCTTCCTGATCGTTGCAGGCCAGTACAAAAATAAGTCCGAATAAGATCCAAAGATGGCGGTACATAGGTTATCGTTTTCGCGTTTCGGGATTATAACTGCTGAATGGATTGCAGATAGGACTTGATATCCGTTAGTTTCTGGTCACTCAGGTGGTCCCAGGGCGGCATGGCCGTTCCCTGACGGCCTTTGATCAGCACAAAATCGATCATTCTGAGGTAATTGTCTCCGTAGCGTTGCTGGATGCCCCGCACATTGCGGTTGTCTACATGACCGTGGCCGTTGCTTCCGTGGCAATGGGCGCAGCCCAGAATACCGTTAAACAGAGTTTGTCCCTTTTTGATGTCTCCCCCTACCGGGATCTCCGGCACGTCGTCCGGCACGGTGATCACATTATCGGTAATGGCCTCGCCGGGAATGAGGGTCCAGGTGCCGTTGTCGTAAGCATATTTTTCACCCTGTGGCGGCTTTGGATTTTCCGGTGCAGTGCCGTGCAGACTCACAATGTAGTGGGCCAGACCGGTGATATCCTTTTCGCTCAGCATTTCGCCCCAGGCGGCCATTCCTTTTTCGGGCACACCGTTAACGATGACCGCCTGCACCTTTTCCATGTCCGCACCGTGAATGAAATACTCATCCGTCAGGTTGGGACCGATATTTCCACCGCCGTCCGCACCGTGGCAGGGTGCACAGGTCGTGCCGAAGAGCGTTTCGGCCTTAGCCAGTTCTTCTTCGCTGGGACCGTCCTCAAAGAGGCTGCCCATACTGTCGAAAAGTTGTCGGGGAGTAGCGCTGAAGCTTACGAACAGCCCCACTACGGCCAGGATCAGAAAAGCACTACCGACGAAGTTGCGAAATATTCTGATCCCCTTTTTCCTAATGGACAGCTCCTGTATAGGATTTTTTTCCAGGCTCCTCAGGGCAATGTACAGCAGAGCCAGAACCGACAGCGTAATGACGATCATTACGGAGGTAAAAGAATGATGCATATATTAATGATGATGTATTAATTCCTGAATTGTTCGGTGTCTGCGGACGAATACCGACCGACTATTGCACCGTCGTCGTGCGGTCCGGACACTATGCGGACCGGTTGCGAAATTTTAGAATTTCACTGGCATCCGGAGTATCTATAGATTTCTTGAATTGCTGAGGCGTGATCAGTTCGATCTTTTTGAATTGCCGGATGAAATAGCTGACGTTATTGAATCCGGAAAGGAAAGCAACTTCCGAGATCTGCAGATTGCGTCTTTCTTTCATCAGGCGTTTGGCAAACTTGATCTTTTCGCCATTGATGTAGTCAATAGGTGAAGTGCCGAGCGTGTTCTTGAATTTGCGATAAAAATGTGAGCTACTCATACAGGCCTTCTTGGCCAGGGTCTCGATACTCATATTTTTATCGGTAAGGTGTTCCTTGATGTATTTGAGCACGATGCCGATCCGGGAATCGTTGAATATTCCCAGCTGGTCACTGAGCAGGTGGTATTTTGCTTTGGTCTGCAATAGGCGTACGATCAACTCCT
Source organism: Flavilitoribacter nigricans DSM 23189 = NBRC 102662 (assembly GCF_002646595.1). Lineage (GTDB taxonomy): Bacteria > Bacteroidota > Bacteroidia > Chitinophagales > Saprospiraceae > Flavilitoribacter > Flavilitoribacter nigricans. Next base: position 164,909 of record NZ_PDUD01000001.1, on the reverse strand, counting down.
GGATCATCAGGTCCAGCAGGATATCTTTGGAACTGTTACTGTTGAGAAAGGTATGCACCAGCCGGTCGATCAGGTGATTGACCTCTTCATTATTGGTCAGGTGCGAGGAAGTTTCGTCCAGTGTCCAGTTGTTGTTTTCCTCTTCAATGGCGGTGTATTGGTTGAACTTATTGACCACATCCGCGATCTTATCCGGATCGATCCCCAAAGCGAGACACTGGGTGGGATCGTTCTTTTTGGCCAGCGGAAAATCAATGATCATTTTTTTATCCGAAGGAAGCACTACGGATTCGCCGGGATAAAAATCAAATTCCTTCATGCCATCGAGGTGCATGATCTTTTTCCCGGTAAGCATGATGGCAATGATGGGAAACCCGAACTGTAATTCTACATTTTCGGCAAACTGATGGGTCTCGAAAATATTGAGCTCGGCATATTCCGCGCTGTAAGTTGATCGATTCTCCACCAGGGTAGTCAGTTTTCTGGACTGATGGTGTTTCCCTAACGCCTGCTTCATTCGTTATTATGTTTTGCCATAGATTATTTTTCCTCCTGAAAAAACTTTCTATAGGTTGAAAATAGGTTTATATTTTGGATTTTCCTTCCATTGTAGAGTAAAATTTGGTTAAAATGGCCTGAATGATAGAAATGTATCATCCTTTAAGATAATCGTTGCATCAATATGGCTTAAATGATCCAACGGGCGTTTTATAGTCTGGAATAATAAATATTTATAAAAAAAAGCATTCTGATAAATAGCAGATTTATAGTGAATTAGATCATAGGGTGTGAAATTTGATCCAATTATCGGCAGGACGAGTAAGGGTAAAGCCGATTGCTAAAAGCCCGGATGCTCAACCGTGAAAATGATAGGATCGTACTGTCCGGCCATATAAAAGATGTGTTTTTTGATTGCCCACCCGGATTAGGTAAATTGGCGATTCGGAGAGGCTAAAATGGGCGTATCCAATACCGCTGAGCTCTCCTTGGATCGGTATTGCACTCATTTTAATCCATTCTAATCTTACCGTGGCGCCTTCTGCCGGGCTGCAGAAAAGCTGTGGTACCCATTGAACCCAATGGTTTCTGATTGGTTTTTATACAATACTAATCAAAACAGCTAGGCGGTACTTATGGCAAACAGCAAATTACTTTCTCCCTATACCATAAAAGATACAGTGTTCAGGAACCGGATCGTGGTATCTCCCATGTGTCAGTATTCCTCCGCAGACGGTTTTGCGACGGACTGGCATCTCGTACACCTGGGAAGCCGTGCTACCGGAGGGGCGGGATTGATCATGCAGGAAGCTACCGCGGTGAGCCCGGAAGGCCGGATCACCTACGGGGATCTGGGCATCTGGAAAGAGGAACACATCCCCAAACTCCGGCAGATCGTTCGGTTCTTACACGACCACGGAGCAAAAGCCGGCATTCAACTGGCCCATGCGGGCCGGAAAGCCAGTTGCAAAAAGCCCTGGAACGGCGGTGCCCAGATCCCCGCGGAGCAGGAAAACGGCTGGACCACCGTAAGCGTCGGCCGGGAACCGTTTCGCGAAGGACAGGAAGCTCCCGTTGCGCTGGACGAAGCGGGTATTCAGCGAGTAATTGCGGACTTTGTCCAGGCTACCCGCCGGGCGAAAGCGGTGGGTTATGATGTGGTCGAAGTACACGCAGCGCACGGATATCTGCTGCACCAGTTCCTTTCACCGTTAACCAACCGGCGGACCGATGCCTACGGCGGGTCGTTTGAAAACCGCATTCGTTTGGTACTGGAGATCACCGCTGCGGTTAAGCAGGAGTGGGGTGCCGGGAAGCCCTTGTTTGTAAGGATATCGGCCACGGACTGGACCGATGGTGGCTGGAATATCGAAGACAGTATCCAACTGGCCGGCCGGCTGAAAGCTCTGGGAGTTGACCTGATCGATACCTCTTCGGGCGGGAATGTTCCGCACGCCCGCATACCGGCGGAACCCGGGTATCAGACCGACTTCGCGGATCGCATTCGCAACGAAGCGGGGATTGCCACCGGAGCGGTTGGCCTCATTACCAGTCCGCAGCAGGCGGAAGACATTTTGAAAACCGGGAAGGCCGATTTGATCTTTCTGGCCCGGGAGAGTTTGCGTAATCCCAATTTTCCGCTATATGCCGCATTTGCCTTAGGAGATACGGTTGCCTGGCCACAACAATACGAGCGCGCCCAACCCGGTATGCATTTTTACCAGGCCGACGCTCAGGAAGGGTAGGAGTGGCTGGCTTAGTTTTCGATTAGATCCAGTTTAACTTTGGCGTCGAACTGGTAAACATCCAGCATGACCCGGGAGATCAATTCGAGAGCGAGATCGATGTCCTGACCCACGATGTGGTTAAAGTGGATCATATCGGGATCAGTTCTGGGTTTTTTCCGGCTGCCCAGTTGCATTTCTTCCAACTCAATACCAAAGGGCTTCAGCACCTGTACGGCGAGGGCCTTTTGATCCTCTTCCCAGTTGATGGTCGGCAGGTCGAAAAAGATCTCCTGGCCTTTGCCACCGGCAAACTGGACAAATTTCCCCGATTTTTCTTCCTGGATGATCACAAAGGCATCGGAATTGGTGCGCTGTTGCAGGTCCTGAAAGGCTTTGCGCAGTCGCTTCAGGGTACTCTCAGCCAGGAGTTTGCTTTTCGGAGCCGGTTTCGCTTTGGGCTTTGACGGCCGCTTAGCGGGTGTCTTTTTCGGCGCAGCTGCGGTCTGGGATCGGATCTGGGTGCCGATCGAGAGAATGAATTCCCGCGCTTCGTCGGCGTGTTCTCCGTCCGGATTGTTCTGCAGGTATTGGAGGTAGGCAGCCACCGTGCCGGCCTTTTGCGTGCCGGCCCATTCGTCCTCTAAGCTTCCCTTTTTCAGAAATAGATACTGTCCGCCTTTATGCCCCACTCCGTAGAGGGGATTTCCTTCGGGAAGTTGTTCGTAGTTGGACCGGGTCTGTTCAATCACCCGGTCTACCAGTTTAGCTACATTCAGGGCGGAATTGCGGTTCCAGCGAAGGGTATCCATGATGCTTTCGGCAAAGGGACTGTTCTCTCCGGGAACACCGTCGTAAACGGCTTCATCGTGGCGTCCGGAGCAGATCGCCCAGCGGGACGGAATGCCCGCCAGTTCGTGCAGGGCTTCCAGCGAACGACTCGCCCCCCGTACAAAAAGCGTTCCCGAAAAGCAGGAATCCGAGATCAGTAGGGTATGCAGGGAGCGGAAAGTCTCGATGTATTCCCTGATGGTGGAATTGCGGATATAATCGGCCGTATTGCTCACTTCCGCATCGGTAGGTATCCAGTATCCTTTACCGGTCTCTTTGTTCAGGTGCCCGTGCCCGGAGTAGTAGATCAGCAATTTGTCCTGGGGGCCGATCTTGTGCTGCAACTGGTCCAGGGTAACGATGATATTGCGCCGGGTAGCCGCTTCATCGAGGATGGTGAGCGTGTGTTCCGGCAGGAGATCGTATTCTTCCTGCAGCAATTGGGACAGGTCCAGTACGTCCTTTACGGCATTGTTGAGGCTCGGAAAATCGTGGTATTGGTTGATGCCGATCCCGAGAAACCAGGATTTACCGGTAGGGGAAAGGTCGGCAAGATGATCAGATTCGAGTTTGATCCCTTTTTGTTGGGCTGGGTCTTGAGGCATGAACGTCTGCATTTATTACTTGTCAGAGGGAAGATAGCATTTTTCGTCAATTGTACGGATGTGCAACTACATTCGGGAAAAATTTTTTGCCTTCGCGAAAACGCTTATCTTCATTGCGAACAGCCATTCCAAGGCAACTCAACTTTAACCAACTATTATTATGCAAAATCGAAAAACCGACCCAAAAACAAATTCGCGGCGTTCGTTTATTAAAAACAGCGCCCTCGCTTCCTCTATCTTTATCGTACCACGGCATGTACTCGGCGGAAAGGGATTTATCCCACCCAGTGATCAGCTGGTACTGGCCGCCATCGGATCGGGCGGTAAAGGCCGCAGTGACATTCTCAACGCTTCCGTTAAAGGCCGGGAAAAAGTAGCGGCCCTCTGTGATGTGGATTTCTCCGGTTCGGCCTCCGCTTCGGTGGAAAACTTCCCCAAAGCCAAGCTGTATGCCGATTACCGCGAAATGCTGGATAAGGAAAAAGACATCGATGCAGTGACCATTTCCACGCCCGATCACGTGCACGCACCCGCCGCTTCCTACGCCATGCAGCGGGGCATTCACGTATACGTCCAGAAACCGATGACCCACAACATCCAGGAAGCCAGGATGCTGACCAAAATGGCGCGTACCCATAAGATCGTGAGCCAGATGGGTAATCAGGGCGGCTCCAACCCTTTGCTGGGCATGGTGCAGAAATGGGTGGATTCCGGAAAACTGGGTAAGATCTCCAAAGTTCAGGTGTGGACCAACCGTCCGGTCTGGCCGCAGGGATTTGCCATGCCGGACCCGGCGCCGGATCAGAAGCCGGAAGATCTGCACTGGGATCTGTGGCTCGGCCCGGCCAAGTCTATGCCTTATACCCCCAACCTGCACCCCTTCAACTGGCGGGGCTGGTGGGATTACGGAACGGGTGCCCTCGGCGATGTCGGCTGTCACCTGATCGATATTCCATTCCGTACCCTGGGACTGAAATACCCGACCGATGCGGAATGTAGCGTCGGCTCCGTGTATACCCAGATGTGGAATGCGGATTACCATCCGGAAGGATGCCCGCCGTCTTCTTTTATCACCTTACACTTTGCCGCAACGGATAAGAGCAAATCCCCGATTGAAATGACCTGGAGCGACGGTGGTATTCGTCCGTCTCACCCGGAGATCATTCCGGCCGATAACGATATCGGTGGTGCCAATAGCGCGAACGGTGTATTGATCATCGGCGAGAAAGGGATTATTTCTACCAATATCAACGACAGTTCGCCCTTGATGCCTAAGCTGTATCTGAATGACGGTACCACGGAATTCGGACCGGAAGTGGAGGAAAACGACGAGCCGGAATACGGACACCACCGCAAGTGGGTAGATGCCTGCAAAGCCGGATTCGGCAGTAAAGAGCATAAGGAGCTGACGTCCTCTTTCGACTACGCCGGCCCGATGACGGAAACCGTGCTGATGGGGAACCTGGCTATCCGAAGCTACATGCTGAGAAAAGAGAATAGTCAGGGACGGATGGAGTACTACGGACGGAAAAAACTGCTGTGGGACGGTGAGAACATGAAGATCACCAATCTGGAAGAGGCCAACCAGTTTGTGGGTAGAGACCACCGCAAAGGCTGGGAAGTTTAATTCGGGATATCCCATTTGAAATGGAATAAAAAATAGCGCCATATCCAGGGATCGACCCGGTTATGGCGCTTTGTTTTCAAGCTGGTGTATAATTGTCGGCGATTGAGCCGTGGTTGTTACTAGCTTTCTATGGATTCGAGTAAGTCTTCCGCAATGTTCTGGTGAACGTACTGCTGGGAACTTACATTACGGGCAAAGTTGAGAAACTGACTGGTTTCGGTGTTCGCCATAATGTCTTCCGCCTTTTTGCTGAAGGTCTTATGCATAGCGACGACCTTTTCGAGATAGTCTTCCGCCATTTCGTCCAGTTCGTCTTCATCCCGAATGTCTTCCAGAAACTCCGCGTAGTCCGAAGAAATGGTGGTCGGTAGTACAATTTTTGCCTGACTGGCTATAGATTGCAGTTCCTGTTTCAGTTGCTGGTGATCACTGCTGAGCGCTGTGGCAAATTCGCGCAGACGATCATCGGTGGATCGTTCCGCGATCAGCTGGGACAGTGTGTCGGTGAACATAAAGTAATTGGCAAATTCAACGGCAAACTCGGCATCATCTTCCAGGACCGTATCGTCAAATTTCTCTTCATTTTCTTCTTTTGCTTCTTCTACCGGGCCGTCACAGGCGACAAAGAAAGTACTGCCGAGCAGGAGGACAAAAAATAAGTGAAGTACAGTTTTCATGGTTGTATGGTTTTTTCTTTTCTAACAATGAAATGGGGAGTCATGATCGCTGGGGAGGGCGATAATCCCAAATACCGGGGCAAAAACCGAATTTTGGGATGAAAGTGAAAAATGATCAGCGCTCTGGGAATGTTTGGTGGATTATTTTGGTTGAAATCCCGGATAATCTGGGGGAACTCAATTGAGAGGATCTGTAATTTATTGATAATCAATAGGAAGTTGATGTGCGGGAATTGGACGGTATAGAAGTGGAGAATGATTGATAATTTAATTGCAGCGTTATAATCGCCTGCGCCAAAGTTGCCATCCTGAACCCATAATGGGATCGGGAAACCAACTATCGGCCTGGCCGGACCAAAAAACATACTTATGAAATGGTTTGAAAGATCACTGAAGGAATCGGAAAACGGAACCAGCGAGATCCGCTTGCTGGAACCGCCCGTACTGTACGAGCAGACCCAAAAGATCATCAGAAAGATCGAGGATTTTTACCAAAGTGATTTCATCGCCTATTGGGGATCCAACAGTAGCAGCATGTCGACCAGTGATGTGATTGTTCTGAATGAGATCCTGAAAAAGAAAAAGCAAAATGGGCAGTTGTTCCTTTTCGTAAAAAGTCCCGGTGGGTCCGGTAAGGTGGCGCTGCGTATGATCCATTTGCTCCGCAGCTTTTACAAACGTATTGTGGTGCTGGCGCCGGTAGAATGTGCCTCCGCCGCTACCATGTTGGCCCTGGGTGCCGATGTGATTAAGATGGGACCACTGTCTTACCTGACCGCCATTGATACTTCGGTCACCCACGATCTGTCGCCCGTAGATGCGGATGATGACCTGGTTAGCGTCAGTCAGAATGAACTGGACCGGGTTCTGAAGCTCTGGAACGTTGAGCGTCGGGAAAAAGAACAGAATCCCTACAAGGATCTGTACAAATATATCCACCCGCTGGTATTCGGAGCGGTGGACCGCGCCAGTTCCCTTTCCATTAAACTGACCAATGAGATCCTGGGGTACCATATGGAAGACGAGGAAAAGATCAATTCGATCAGTAATCATCTCAATGCGGAGTATCCCGCCCACGGTTATCCGATCACCGCCAGGGAGGCCGCAGCTCTGGGGTTAAATATCGAGACCCTGGAGGAAGAAATCCACGAGCACCTGATCGAGTTGAACAATCTCTATTCGGAAATGGCCCAGCGGGCTTATACCGATTACGATGAGTATCGCTATCACGACAACCAGATCATGGCGATCCTGGAATCGGAAGACCGGCAGATCTTCTACCAGCGAAACAAGGATATGATCTGGCGGAAAGAGGACAAACAGTGGATAAGCGCAAACGATCAGTCTTCCTGGATAAAGGTGGAAAAGGATCAGAAACGACCGTTCTACATTCGTTGATCCGGTTGGTATCGTAGCTGCTGTTTTATTCCATGGATAGGAGTGGAGGCCTGCTCTACGATTGATGTAATTCCTCTTTTATCTGTCGGGCGTGCAAACTCAGGATCCGCGCCAGGATGAGCACACTCAGCACGATCCAGACCAGATTGAGCCAGGACCAACCCTTATCCACGATCGCATTTTCGGGTTGTGCGGGATCGATAAAGACCTGGATCTCGTCTCCGACCCGGAAGCGGTCCACAGCCTCGGAATGGCCGTCTTCCGATTTGTAATGGTATCGATCCGAAGTATAAGTCTTACCCCTGAAAGTGTATTCGTACGCAAAGTGGTAATTGGTGCGTGGATGATAGAGATTGGAGGAATGCTCCGTTTGGGAACGCGTAACCCGGGCCGTCACCTCGGTGACGCGCTCGTCCTGAAAATAGACCCAGAAGGCGCGGATCCCCAGGAACAGGAAAAAGAGGCTCATCAGCATCAGGGGCAATTTGAAATCATCGGGCCGGAGGAGGGAGGAAAAGAATTGTTTCCAGTAGTTCATAGCTAGCGGGTTATGCGGCCTGCAAGATAGCCAGCCAGACGGAAAATGCGAGCTGACGGCCGGAATTCAGCTAAGAATAGCAGCCGGGAATGGGGAACACCCGGATCAAAAACAGTATCTTCGACAGACAACTTCAATAAATAAAACAAAGAACATGCCAACGCGAAAGATCAACCGTAAAGATTTTTTGAAACAGGCTGCAGTGCTTTCTGCGGCACCATTTATTGCTCCGCATTTCTATATCGGGAAGTCCAAGCCCAAACTAAGCGATGAAGTTATTGGTCACGGTAAGTTTAAATACCGGGTACACCAGCAGTGGGGAGATCTGGATCCTTCGAAAACGCCGGTGAAGAACTGTCACGAAATGGTGATGGACTCCAAAGGGCGTCTGATCATGGTGGGGGATGAAACCCAAAACAATATCCTCATTTACGACAAATCCGGAAAACTGCTGGATTCCTGGGGAACCACCTACGAAGGTGGCCACGGCCTGACGCTCTGGAACGCCGGAGGTGAGGAATTCCTGTTTATCTGTGACACTACGGGCTATGTAGCCAAAACGACCCTGGACGGTAAGGAACTCATGCGTATTGAACATCCGTCAAAAGTAGGCGCTTTGGAAGAGGATAAGCCCTTCCGGCCTACGGAAACGACGATCGGCCCCAACGGCGATATTTACGTTGCCGACGGTTATGCATCCAATTATATCTACCAGTACAACCAGAAGGGAGAATTTATCCGCAAGTTCGGCGGTGCCGGCGACGAAGACGATCAGTTCCAGACCAGCCACGGCGTCTGTATTGACAATCGCAACGCTGCCAATCCGACGCTACTGGTTACCTCCCGTTCCCACAATGCCTTTAAGCGGTTTACCTTAGACGGAAAGTATCTGGAAACGATATTCCTGCCCGGTGCTTTTGTCTGCCGCCCGGTTATTGACGGGGAGAATCTCTACGCGGGCGTATGCTGGTCCCGCCTGAAATACCTGAACCGTACGCCGGAATCAGGTTTTGTTACCATTCTGGATAAAGACAACAAAGTAGTGTCCAATCCGGGAGGAACAGCGCCAAAATACCGCAAGGGCAAATTGCAGGTAATGGTGCAGGATCAGGCGATCTTTAAACATTGCCACGATGTATGCATCGATGAAGACAAGAATATTTACGTATGTCAGTGGAATGCTAATCAGACCTATCCGGTAAAACTGGAACGCGTATAGGACCCGGTCGGGGTTAAGTACCGGAATCCTTACTGCCGGATCGTTTGCGATGCCGGCAGTGGGTAGAGGGATCGGCGATCGCCAGTGCGGGATCATCCCGTTTTAAATTGGTGCTTGCGATCCCTTTATCCCGGTGGTTCACTTTTTAACCGATCAGGTGTTGATTCCGGCCTTCTTTGGCCGGTTTGTGTCCAAATAGAAAAAAGACATCCATAAACCTGTTTAGTTATGAGAACCACAACCCCTATTTTATGTGCGCTGGCCTTACTCAGCCTGTGCTTTTCCTGTGATAAATATGCACCGGCTCCCTTAGCGGATAATATTGGAGACCAGGCCATTGATTTTTCCAATCTGCGGATTGGGCAACGCAGTACCTATGTGCTTTACGAAGCGCATTGTAACCAGGACCAGGCTGAGGTTTATTCCTACGAGGATACGCTCATACTGGAGGTCCTTGGCGGCGAGGAACCCGGAACTTTCCAGCTTAGGGAATCCATCTCATCCGTATTTCATCCTATTTATTATCCCGTCGACAATTTGTCCGCTGAAGGATTGCACCTGCCGGAACGGGAGAATTCGGCCCTGTTCTTTTTCTACGGTGCGGATCATTTGCAATTTAAGTTTCCAGCTGGTTTTGAAGGGCTGCCGCTGCGGCAGGAAGATTGCCGACTCTATACCCCTCTGGGGCCTTTTGTAGGAGAGGAGATCGGCCAGATCGATTCCCTTGATTTCGGGGATATCCTTCTGACGGACAAGCGGGTCGTATCCTGCGTACCGATTGTTTATGATCTGGAAGCTTATCTGATCTACGATGAAAATCAGCTACATATGAGTTACACGATCTTTGAGGAGGTTTTCGGAATGGATACCACCTACCGGGCCATGGCCTGGAGATTACTCGAAGAATAGAACGGACCTTACCTAAATGCAACATCCCGCTTCCAGAGCCTGGAACCGGGATGTTGCGTTTAAATTAATTACGGAAAGTAATTATCTATCTGTCTTCTTCGACCTGCTGGTACATTTCCTGAAAGCTGGACCAGGGCACTTTGCGGTAATGGTCATCCGCAAAATAGGACGAGATCTGCTCAAACTGCTTTGGCGTTTTAAAGCCGACCACACACTGGATCAGGTTTTGCTCTTCATCCAGGAAAACGACCGTAGGGAAACTCAAACGGCCGCCCATCAGTTCTTTGGCCAGATCATGGTAGCCACGTTTCCCGTTTTTGGAATAGCCGTAGTTCTTATCCTTGAACTGGATCTCTTTGGTCTGTTCGGCGTCGAATTTTACCGGATAGAAATTCTCATTGATGTACTGGGCGATCTTGGGGTCACTAAAAGTGATCTCTTCCATTTTATCGCACCACTTACACCAGGAGGTATATACGTCAACGATGATCTTCTTGGGTTCATTGGCCGACTTCTCCATCGCCTCTTCCAGGCTCATCCACTGTATCTTTACCGGCGGCTGGGCTCCCTTAATCGTCAGTTGGGCCTGAACGCCAAACACGCTTAAGAACAGAAGTCCAATGATTATACTAAATTTTTTCATCCCTTCAAATGCTTATATGATGGTTAAAAATAGTAACTATCAAACACTTTTGCTAGGTCTGTTATGGTATTCTCTTATCACTTTAAACTAAGTTTAACGAATGACCAGCACCGCACTAGAGAAACCTTAACAAATGCGGGGCATAATGGATTTCCAGATGGTCTTCCAGCAGCCGGTGGACCTGGTAGGGAGCGTGTCCGATGGTGGGGGCAGGCAGTCCTTCCTCCAGATAATGCGGCGTGCGGAAGATACGGGCCTCATCCCAGAGACCGGTTTTTTGGAAATGTTCCAGAATGACCTGTCCGCCTTCCACCATCAGGGTCTGAATATTTCGCCGATGCAGTTCCCGCAGCAGTGCGCCGAAAAAATCCTCGGGTTCAAGCTGAATATATTCAGTTTGTGTAAACTCGTGATCCGGTGGATTTTGGTGGGTAAAGATTAGGGTGGGGATCGAATCGTCAAATACATGCAGATGGAGCGGCAGGCGCAGATTCCGGTCCGGAATGACGCGGATAGGGGAGGAGCCGGGAAAAAGCCGGGTATTTAGCCGGGGGTTGTCGTACAGGGCCGTGCTGGTACCGACCATAATGGCGTCTACCTCCGATCGCCAGCGGTGTACCAGGCGCTTGGAATAGCCGTTGGTTAGCCAGAATGGTTTTCCGTCCGGCAGCCCGAGGTAGCCATTGGCCGAGACGGCGTATTTTAAAATGAGGTACGGACGCTGTCTGGTAACAAAGATATTGCGTGGTGCACTCAGCAATTTACCGGCTTCCGACAGTACGCCCTCCACGACTTCAACACCGTGCTCGCGGAGCCGGGCAACGCCCTCTCCGTTCACGCCGGGGCTGCGATCAATATAGGATATGACCACTTCCGGGATCTTTTCCCGGATGATGAGGTCCGTACAGGGGGGCGTACGTCCGTGTACCGAACAGGGCTCCAGGGATACATAAAGCGTAGACCGGGGTATAAGGTGACGGTCTTCAGCCGAAACGGAACGTACGGCTTCCACCTCGGCGTGGGGGTGCCCGTAGCGGGTGTGATAGCCTTCACCGATGATCCGGTCCTGGTAGACGATCACGGCGCCTACCGTTGGGTTGGGAGCCGTGCTGCCGGTGCCTAATCGCGCCAGTTCGAAACATCTTTGCATATATTTTTCGGCTAATACCAGCATTTATTCTCTGTTTTTAACGGATCGTAAAAATACATTTGGTGCAAAAACGCATAACTACTTTTTTCAATTACAAATTTTGGTTAAATTAGCCCTAGATAAGCGAAAGAGCCTTCTTTCCTGCATTCCGGTATGGTAGGAATGATTCATTTGTAACCCCGCGACACTCCCTCTTTTCCAAAAATTCTTCGTCCCATTTCATTATCAACCAGCAGCATTAGTAAACACCAATTCGTAACCAACTGTAAAAATTAAAAAAGTGTTATACAAAGTCAAACTAAAGAATGCCGAAGAAGAGGTACTGCTAGATGATAGGGTATACGAATACCTGACCACGGACGCCTACCTGGTCAAAGTGGACTTCATCAATAACCTGAGACGGCACTCAAGTGGATGCGCGGTTTTTCAAAAGACGTGGAAAAAAGCAGATGGTGGTTACAAGACCGAAACTATTTACCTGCACAAACTGGTTGCCGAAAAATTTTTGGCAACGACCAAAACGTCCAAGAAAAATCTGGTTGGTGCCAAAAACGGCAATAAGCTCGACTGCCGGTTGGAAAATCTGGTGTACCGATCCCGTTCGGTAGCAAGCCGGAAAAGAAAAACCAGCAGTAAGGTCGGTTATACGGGCGTCTACAAAGAAAATAACCGCTACCGCGCGGTCATATCCATCGACCGCAAATCGGTCCACATCGGTATGTTCTCAACCGCTGAGGAAGCCGCACTGGCTTACAACAAAAAGTCCAGAGAGCTGTACGGAGAGAACGGCAAAGTAAACGTGATCAAGCCGAACAGCAAAAAAGAAATGGGAGAAGATTAATACCTTTCCCTCTCCAAATTACCACATCAGACTACCGCATTTTTTTTCACGGCCCGGGTCATTTCTCTTTTTCCCGGCGGACCCGGTAGTGCTTCAATCTCGAAACCAATTGATTTCAGCGTTCTTTTGACTGACCCTTTTGCACAATAGGTAGTCAGCACACCCCCTGTTTGCAAAGAGCGGTACATGATCTCCATCACGGGTGCTTCCCAGAGTTCGGGTTGTGCCCCGGGGGCAAACGCGTCGAAGTAAATGACGTCAAAGGTTTCGGAAAAATCCAACTCTTCGAAGCGTCGCAACAGTTTGGTAAAGGTGAAATGCGGACTGAACCGCTGCGGCTCATTCCATTCGCATTGATGGATGGCCAGGAATTGTTTCTGCCATTCGCCGCTTTCCAGAAGGGCGGGATAATTGAGCTGTTCGGCTTCTTCCAGGCTGATCGGAAAAGCCTCCACCGCGGTGTAATCGATCTGAATGCCGTGCTTTTCCGATTCCAGCAGGGTCATAAATGCATTCAGGCCGGTACCCAGACCGATCTCCAGCACGGCCAGCGATTTCCGGCCGGTCATTTTGTAATAAAGACCCGATTCGAGGAAAACGTGCTGGGATTCCTGGATGGCTCCGTATTTGGAATGGTAGCTCACTCCGTGCTGCTCGGAAAAAACAGAATGGGAACCATCCTGCGTTTCGAAAATTCGCGGTGATGTCGCCTTCATACCCAACACTTCTTTACTGACTGAATGGGGCCGGCTTCGCACGGCAGGCCCGTATATTGCTTGAGAAAGTTCGCTTAGGAATCCATCGGAACTTCCAGGTGTTCCTTAATATTGTGAACGGTGATATCGAGGTGGGAACTGTGGTACACACATTTGCCATCCCGGATCAGTAATATCTGTGGAGATTCGTGCCAGACGCCGTAATCTTCGGCTATTTGATTAGAGATCGGACGATGGCGCAGCAGGTCCAGGAAATAGACTTCCACCTGGGTATCGTCCAGGTCCCAGTAATTTTCCAGGCGATGTTTGGCCAAAGCGCTGATAGAACAGCTGGTACTATGCTTAAATATAAGACAGGGTACCTCCTTCGAACGCTCCTGAATTTCGTGGATCTGTTCGACTGAGTTAAAAGGAATCCAATTGATCATATAAAATTATAAGTAGCTTATTTGATAGATTTCACTATCTCTTTAACCACTTTAACAGCCGTATCGTTCACAGAAAAATTATTTGGACAACCGTAACCACGGTTACAAGAGGAGAAAGACGCCGCCGCGCCCAAAAGAATAAGTCCAACAACCAGACGTTTCATCTTATTCAACTTCATGGAGTTTTTATTTTCGATATGTTCAGGAATCAAAATTTCCAAATGTTAAAATCTTATGGGTTTAACGCCCATGGATCAGATTCTAGTACACCGGATTCATTAGGATAACACAAAATTAGTAAATTGTACTTATTAACCGGCAATATTTTCCACCTTACTTATTTTATTCCTACAACAAGCGGTGCGTTAAGTTGTTAATATTTTCGGTTTTCTTATTTTTGCGAGCGGATTGTCCGAAAGCGTTATCAGGTCTTTATGAGTCACTTCCACTTTCGGCTACCAACAATTGAACACTTATCAATTTCACCATATCAAATTTAGTATGGCAAGAGAATTAGCGTTACGCGATGCCCTCCGGGAGGCGATGATCGAAGAAATGAGAAGAGACGAGACCGTCTTTTTGATGGGCGAGGAAGTCGCCGAATACAATGGTGCTTACAAAGTAAGTAAAGGAATGTTAGACGAGTTCGGCCCCCGCCGCGTGATCGACACTCCGATCGCCGAGCTGGGTTTTGCCGGTATCGGGGTAGGAGCTGCGATGAACGGCCTGCGTCCGATCGTTGAATTTATGACCTGGAACTTTGCCATCTTGGCTTTCGACCAGATCGTAAATAATGCCGCCAAGACGCTTTCTCAGTCGGCCGGTCAGTTCAAATGTCCGATCGTATTCCGCGGACCTTCCGGTTCGGCCGGTCAGCTGGCCCAGCAGCACTCCCAGACCTTTGAAAGCTGGATGGCGAACGTACCCGGACTGAAGGTGATCTCCTGCGTGGATCCGGCGGATTCCAAAGGATTGCTGAAGTCAGCCATTCGCGATGACGATCCGATCTGTATTATGGAGTCCGAAATGCTCTACGGCCACAAAGGCGAGGTGCCCGAAGGTGAATACCTGGTGCCGATCGGCAAAGCCGCCGTTCGCCGCGAAGGTACGGATGTAACGCTCGTGAGTTTCAACAAAATGGTACTGACCGCACTGGAAGCTGCCGATGAGATGGCTAAGGAAGGCGTATCCGCCGAGGTGATCGACCTGCGTACGATCCGTCCGCTGGATCACCATACGATCGTTGAATCCGTGAAGAAAACCAATCGTCTGGTAGTGGTGGACGAATCCTGGCCATTTGCCGGGGTATCCGCCGAAATTGCCTACGAAGTACAGAAATACGCTTTTGATTATCTGGATGCCCCCGTTACCCGGGTGAATTCCGCCGATACTTCTCTGCCTTACGCACCGACCCTGGTCGATGAGTACCTGCCGAATGCTGAGAAGATCATCAAAGCGGTAAAAGAAGTGAGCTACGCTTAAGTAGTATAGTGTAATAAAAGTAGCGGGGAGCCGGGTTTGATTATCCGGCTCCCCGTTGCTTTTTTCTACTGCCTGGCAGCGTTTTTCCTGCTCCGATTAGAGACAATTAATAACAAGCTTCGTTCCACCGCAGCTCCTGCTTGAACCGGTACAGACTGGTGTCATTGTCGATCAGCAGGAATTCGATACCGGCCATTTCCGCAAAGTTTTCCAGGTATTCCGTATTCAGCGACTGGCTGAAGCAGGTATGGTGAGCTCCACCGGCCAGTATCCAGGCGGTGGCCGCAGTTTTTAGATCAGGTTGTGCCTCCCAAAGTACCCGGGCAACCGGTAGTTTGGGAAGATCCTGTTCGGGCTCAACGGCGTCCACGGTATTCACCAGCAGCCGGAAGCGATGACCCATATCCACTACGGAGGCGTTCAGCGCCGGCCCGGCCGGTGCGTTAAAGACCAGACGTACCGGATCGGCTTTACCGCCAATACCGAGCGGGTGGATCTCGCAGGAAGGTTTGCCGGCGGCAATCGACGGACAGATCTCCAGCATGTGGGAACCCAGCACCTGCATTTTGCCCGGATGGAAATGGTAGGTATAGTCCTCCATAAACGAGTTGCCTCCCTCCAGGCCGCTGCCCATTACTTTCATGGTACGCACCAGCGCCGCGGTTTTCCAGTCTCCTTCCCCCCCAAATCCGTAACCGTCGGCCATCAGTCGCTGGACCGCCAGACCGGGTAGTTGTTCCAGACCGTAAAGGTTCTCGAAGGTGTCCGTAAAGGCGGTAAAGTTGCCATCTTCCAGAAAGGCACGCATACCCAGTTCGATCCTGGCGGCTTCGCGCAGGGAAGCGTGTTGTTCACCGCCTTTCGTCAGACTGTCTGCGAGTTGATAGCTATCCTGATATTCCTGAACGAGCTGGTCGATCTGCTGATCGGTCGCTTCCTGAACCCGCGCCACCAGATCGCCTATACCGTAGCCATTTACGGCGTATCCGAACTGGATCTGGGCGGATACCTTATTCCCTTCCGTCACCGCCACTTCCCGCATATTATCCCCGAAGCGGGCCACTTTCATTTTTTGGGAATCGGCCCAGCCGGCTGCCGAACGGGTCCAGATCGCCAACTGATCCTGCACGGCTTCGTCCTGCCAGTGGCCGACGATCACCTTGCGGTTGATCTTCATGCGGGAACCGATGAAACCGAACTCCCGACCACCGTGGGCGGACTGATTCAGGTTCATAAAGTCCATATCGATGGCGGACCAGGGAATGTCGCGATTATACTGGGTGTGCAGGTGGGCGAGCGGTTTTTGCAAGATCTTGAGTCCGGCAATCCACATTTTGGCCGGCGAAAAAGTGTGCATCCAGGCCACCAGTCCGATACAATTCGGTGCGTGGTTGGCATCCTGTACCAGTTGGTAGATCCCATCCGGGCTGACCAGCACCGGCTTGAACACTACTTTTACCGGTATCTGCCGGGCATCATTCAGCGCTTTGGCAATTTCTTCCGCGTGCCTGGCCACTTGTTTTAAGGTCTCTTCTCCGTACAGATGCTGACTGCCGGTGATGAACCAGACTTCGTATGCTTTTAGTGAGATCATTTCATTTTTGTTGTTGCTAATCAAGGGAGCAGGTTCTTTTTTTTGTGCCGGTAAAAAACCGTTCCCCGGCGACCTGGTCCGAATTCCTCCGAAGAAAGGAAAAAAGAGTTGGCGGACCGGGCCGGTTTATCCTGCCCACTTCAATAGTTGGTTGATTTAATTGGCATTTTATTCCTGTCCGTAGTAAGCGCCGCTACCGTGTTTGCGTTCAAAATGTTTCCGGATCAGCGCCGGTTTCAGCCGGGGAGCATCCGGTCGGATCTGGCGGGTCAACCAGGCCATTTTAGCGACTTCCTCCAGAACGGCGCTGTTGTAAACGGCTTTCTCTACGCTTTTTCCCCAGCTAAAGGGAGCGTGGTTGGCTACCAGTACCATCTCGACTTCTTCCGGGCTCAGATTGCGGTCCGCAAAAGCGTTCATGATCTGAAATCCGGTCTGGTATTCGTAATCCCCTTCGATCATCTCATCGCTCATTACCGGAGCACAGGGAATGTCTTCCGTGAGGTGATCGGCGTGGGTGGTCCCAAAAATAGGAATATCGGTCTGGGTCTGGGCCCAGGCGGTTGCGTAGGTACTGTGCGTGTGCACGATCCCTCCGATGTTTTCCCAATTTTTGTAAAGAACGGCGTGGGTCAGTGTATCGGAGGAAGGACGCATGGTGCCATTTACCGTATTGCCGTCGAAATCGACGATCACCATATCCGCCGGACGCAGCTTTTCGTAGGCTACACCGCTGGGTTTAATGGCAAAGACCCCCAGGTCCCGGTCGCAGGCACTGGCATTCCCAAATGTGAACAGGACCAGCCCCAGTGCGGGTAGTTGCATATTAGCGTCGTAAGCAGCTTGTTGGATTGCTTCGTATTGCTCCATATTACTTGATTAATTGCTCAACGGTTGCGCCGAGTTGTTGGTACTCAGCGTATAATTTATCATATTTTTCTACATGCGCCGGATTGGGTTCGTAGGTGGCATCGAAACCGGAACTCATTTGCTCCATGGCATCTTCTACCTTCGGGTATAAGCCGGCGGTAGTAGCCGCAAACATGGCTGCACCCAGGGCGCAGGTTTGTTCGGAAGTAGCGATCCGGATCGGCCGGCCCAGCACATCGGCCATCGTTTGCATAATAAAGGGGGATTTTTTAGAAACACCACCCAGGCCGATAACCCCCTTGATCGGAACTCCCTCACTGGTAAAGCGATCGACGATGGTCCGGGCTCCGAAACAGGTAGCTTCCACCAGCGCCCGGAAGATACGGGGGGCGTCACTACCCAGATTCAGACCGAAAATTGCGCCTTTGAGCGCCTGATTGGCATCGGGCGTGCGGCGACCGTTCAGCCAGTCGAGTGCAATGATACCCGACTCGTAGGGATCTATTTTTTCGGCGGCGGCCGTCAGTTCGGGAATGATGCGATCGAGCGTCTCCCGGATCAGTTGCTCCTTGGTCTCCTGATCGATCAGTTCGCTTTTGGCCAGTATCTGTCTGATCGGCCAGGCGAGCAGGTTTTTAAACCAGGCATAAACATCTCCGAAGGCCGACTGTCCGGCTTCCAGCCCCATCATGCCGGGGATAACGGAACCATCTACCTGACCACAAATGCCCCGGACAAGTTTGTCTCCTACTTCCTGCATCGGGGCGACCACCATATCGCAGGTTGAAGTCCCCATCACTTTGGAGAGATGGTAGGGTTCGATCTGACCGCCGACGGCTCCCATGTGGGCGTCGAACGCCCCTACACTGATCACCACATCGGTACTTAAACCAAGTCGTTCCGCCCATTCTTCCGAAAGATGACCGGCCGGTACGTCGGAGGTGTAAGTTTGATCGAATAGCCGATCCACCAGTCCATCGAGCAGAGGATCAAGCGCCACAAAAAACTCATTGGGAGGTAACCCGTCGAAGTCTTCGTGCCAAAGTGCTTTGTGGCCGGCGGCACAACGGCTTCTTTTCATTTTAGTTACGTCCGTTCCGCCGGTCAGCAGGAAAGGGATCCAGTCAC
This sequence comes from Flavilitoribacter nigricans DSM 23189 = NBRC 102662, assembly GCF_002646595.1. GTDB lineage: Bacteria > Bacteroidota > Bacteroidia > Chitinophagales > Saprospiraceae > Flavilitoribacter > Flavilitoribacter nigricans. Next base: position 146,031 of record NZ_PDUD01000001.1, on the reverse strand, counting down.
AGTGCTCCACCCAGGAGTAGGCAGCACGATGGATGGCCGGATCTACGCGGTAGGTTCTCAGGATTTTGGCCCAGAACCATTCGGATGAATAGATACCGCCTTCGTATTTGGAGTAATCAATATCCCAGCGTTCACAGATCGCGTTGATCTCGGCGGCTTCCTTAATGGAGGTATGGTCCTTCCAGAGGATAAACATCGCGTTGGGATTGGTGGCAAAATCCGGCAAAAGTGCCAGAGGTGTGCCGCTACTATCCACCGCAACCGGAGTGGAACCGGTCGTATCAACGGCAATGCCGACCACCTGGCCGGCAACTTCCGGGCCTACCTGGGCCAAGGCCCCGCGAATGCTGCTTTCCAGCCCTTCGACATAATCCAGGGGGTGTTGGCGAAATTGATTATGGACCGGATCACAGTAAAGATTGTCCTTCCAACGGGGGTAATGAAATACCGATGCAGCTAGTTCCTCACCGTTTTCGGCATTTACAATAAGTGATCTTACGGAGTCAGTTCCGTAGTCGACACCTATTACATATTTTGTGCTTTTCATCGCTCTAGTTTTAGGAAAGTCGATTTTTCTCAGATAAATGTAGCAATTAAGAATTAATAAATGTAAAAATGACATTTATTCTGCACAGAATGTAGCTATACTTTACCAAGAAGACCTAAAAATGAGTATTTACCCTGCCATTTTATAGCCGAATCGTATAAAAAGCAGGCTATGATGTGCTGATCCACCGTGGAAACCGAAAAAGTACGCCAACGGCAAGCAAAGCCATGCCGATGTAGGCGACCAGAATGATGTTATCGTTAAAACGGGCGGCTGTGATCCCATAGAAGGCCCAGATCAAAACCAGAGCGTAGGGAACGTCCCGTTTTTTAATTAAAAAGAAAATGCCGAAACCGGTAGCGATCAGGATCATGATACAGGTCCAGATCGTTTCCCCGAGCCAGAAGCCGGATAAATCCCGGTCTACCAGCAGGGTAGTGACATTGGCAATGGTCGCCACAGTGATCCATCCGAGATATACGCTGAAGGGTAAATTTACCAAAAAAAGCCTTTTCGAAGAATCGGCTCCGTTCCCGATCTGCAGTCTGCGGTAGATCATGATCAGGCTGGTCAGAATAAGTAGCATGATCAGTACGGACAATACTACCTGCGTGTAGTGCCAGGCCAGTATCCAGGAAGCATTCGCCAGACAGGAAATGAAAAACCAGATGCCGATAGTTTGGACCTCCTCGGGATTGGAAGTGGCTTTGGTGATCCCACGGGCCTGGTAGATGATGAATCCGAGCAGCAGTAGATAGATCACGCCCCAGATGCTAAAGGTGAATCCGGCGGGTACAAAGAGGTTGGGATAGAGGTCGGATAATTCCCCGGTGGTACGGCCGTTGATCGGCAGAGCGTTGGCGAGGCCATTGAGCGTGATTACGAGAATGAATCCGATAATGTTGAGGATCTGTAAGGTTCGGGTACTCATAATGTTGGTAGTGATGTTTAACGGGCATTAACTTCAAATCCGGGAATTTCGAAAGGAGGCAAAATCGCCACTGATTTGAAGTGGATTTAAATCACTTGTGTAACTGAATTTAAGGAGAAGTGTTCAGGAAATCCGGTAATTACCGCCCCGGGCCGGGCCGCCGGCATTCAGGCACCACAAAAACCGCAGGGCGCTTCCACATCTACCCGATTTCCGCTTAGAGGATCTGTGAAAATGATCCGCCGCGCATGCAGGGCGATCCCGTCCTTTTGAAAGGAGACTGCCGAACCGTACTTGCTATCGCCCACAATAGGGCAGCCGATGCTGGCCAGTTGGACGCGGATCTGGTGGAATTTGCCGGTGATGGGTTTGACGAGTAAGAGCAGACTGTCGGCCTCTTCCTGCATGATCTCATAATGCAAACGACTTTTAATCGCTTTCTTTCGCGGATGCTCGTGGGCGATCGCCCGTTTATTCAGTTGATCCTTTTCGATCCAGTGGATCAGTTCGGCCTGATGATCCGGTGGCCGGTGGCTCACCCTGGCTACGTAGAATTTCTGCACCTGCCGTTCCCGGAATTGTTCGTTCAACACCTTTAACGCCGATTTTTTCTTGGCTACGATCAGCGCACCACTCACCGGGCGATCCAGCCGGTGCACAATGCCCGTATAGGGTTTTTTCACTCCCTGCCGGACCTGGTATTGATGCACCCATTCCTCCACCGAAGGAAAGCCCTGCGGCAGGCGCTCTACATTCAGCCCGTGGGGCTTATGGAGTACCAGGTATTGATGGGTTTCGAGAAGAATAACGGGTTGCATAATAGTTGAAAGCTATTAAAGTAAAAGTAATGTTGAAGATCGCAACTGATTGATTAACAAGCGAACAGTTACTTTAAAAAACGGGTTTAATAGAAAAAAACAGAGTTATGTTAAAATTATTATCCACCTATATTCTTACCATTTTTATGCTCGGGACCGCTTTCGGGCAAATCGCCGACGAACAGATCGATAACAGTCAATACCCGGCTAACAACCGGCCGGATACCAAACGCGAAGCCATCTTCAACACCTACTTTGAAGAGGCAAATGTAAGTAATATGCACTTTTATACGCCGACTGAAGAAACGGGAACAGATTATTTTTTCGAAGGTACGGAATTACCCCGCGGGCTTTACGGCATTTTCGCCGAAGGATGGCGGGAAGAAATGCCGGCAGATTTTAAAGCTTACGCTGTCTATTCCATTCGTGGTGATGGCAAACCTTTTTACGTATTGCGCTTCTCCGGAGAAGATGTCGATCCGACCATTGGTCTTTTTGAAATGGCGGCCAACAAACTCCACCATAAAGCTACCCTGGCTACTTACTGGTGTGGAGAAAGTTACTGCCTGCAAAAAGACAGCTGGATCCAGGATTTTGACGGTGACGCAAGACTGGATATCCTGACCAAAGTAAAAATGACCGATGATCGCCGCAAAAAACAGGTGATCGAAGAGTACTACAACATTCTGCAGCAGGCAGATACCGGAAACTTCAAACCCAACAGTAAAATGGACGTCAACGTCAACGACTATTTCATGGAAGAAGTAGTAGAAAAATAAAAAAGCAGGCTATGCTTTACGGTATATTCCTGAGCTACCCAAAGAGCCTTTAGTAAAAATGGCGGATCCGGATTCCGGATCCGCCATTTTTACGCTCTGTTTTGTTGCTTCCGGCCTAATTCACGGAGTATTCCACACCCATCTTATCCAGCTCGGCGATAAAATCATTATCGGCCTGTACTTTCCGTTCTTTAGCCATCAGTTTTAGTTTCAGACGACGGGGGATATCAATGACCTCCATGCGCAGGCGGTGTTTGCCACGGTGTCTTTTGCAGAGCGTATCCAGCTGATCGATCGTTTCTCCGGTGAGGGTATCCAGGTGCAGTTTGATCGTGATGGATTCGGTCATATTCTCGGCGATGCCTTCCAGCAGGCTGAGATCTTTTACCTTAAATTCCATTTCGTCACCCCGCCAGCCTTTCTGAAAACCACCGACCATAAACAGGGCCTTACCCATCTCCAGCAGGTGCTTGAAGCGCTGGTAATCATCTCCGAAAAGTTTGAACTCCAGCGTACTGGTATAATCACTGATCCCGAAAATACCCCAGCCATTCCCGTTCTTACTGATCATGTGCCGGGCCAGGGTGACCATACCGGCCAGATTAAAGGACGGACGGTGCATCTGTTTTTCCACCTCGGACAGTTCGCAACTGATGAAGTTCTCGATCTCGATCTTGTAATCGTCCAGCGGATGTCCGCTGATGAAGATACCGGTCACTTCTTTTTCCCGATTGAGTTTTTCGATCAGGGGCCAGGGCTCACAATTGGGAATATCCGGTTCGGGGATAAGTACTTCATCCGAATCACCGAAAAGCGAATTGACGGCCTGGGCTTTCTGGTTCTGATAGGCATTGCCGTAACGCAGCGCGTGTTCCAGCAGCGTATCGTATTTGTCCGACGGAGCGAAATACTGGGCGCGGTGTATGCCTTCAAAGCAGTCAAAAGCACCACCCAGCGCCAGGCTTTCCACTACTTTTTTGTTAACGGCGCGCAGACTTAGCCGCCGCATCATATCGAACATACTCTCGTAGTGGCCGTGCTCCGCCCGGTCCTTAAGGATCTCTTCTACCGGACCTTCACCCACTCCCTTGAGCGCCGACAGTCCGAAGCGGATCTCTCCGGCTTTATTAGAGGCAAAATCCGACTGACTCTCATTCACGTCGGGCCCGAGTACCGGAATACCCATCCGTTTGCATTCCTGCAGGAAGAAAGTCAGTTTGGTAATATCGTTTTTGTTGTGCGTCAGAACCGAGGCCATGAATTCGGCCGGGTAATGCGCCTTCAGGTAAGCTGTCTGGAATGCAACGAAAGCGTAACAGGTAGAGTGCGACTTGTTGAAGGCGTAGGAAGCAAAAGCTTCCCAGTCTTTCCACACTTTATCGAGTACATCTTTCGGATGCCCGCGTTCGGCGCCACCGTCCATAAACAAGGGATACAGCGAATCCAGTACGGCTTTCAGCTTTTTACCCATAGCCTTTCGGAGCTTATCCGCCTGACCCTTGGTAAACCCGGCCAGTTTTTGGGACAGTAGCATCACCTGCTCCTGGTAAACGGTAATACCGTAAGTATCCGCCAGGTATTCTTCCATTTCGGGAAGGTCGTAGGTGATGGGCTCCCGGCCGTGTTTCCGCGCGATAAAGTTGGGGATGTATTCCAGAGGGCCCGGCCGGTAAAGGGCATTCATGGCAATGAGGTCCTCGAAAGAGGAAGGAACCAGTTCCTTCATGTATTTCTGCATCCCGGAACTTTCATACTGGAAGATACCGATCGTTTCACCGCGTTGGAACAGTTCGTAGGTGGGCTGATCATCCAGTGGGACTTCGTCCGGATCCAGGTCGATGCCGTAGTTGGCTTTCACCATTTTTACGGCGTCCTTGATGATGGTCAGCGTCTTCAGTCCGAGGAAGTCCATTTTGAGCAGTCCGGCATCTTCGGCCACACTGTTATCGAACTGAGACACCAACATGCCGGTATCCTTTTCCGCTTTTACCGGTACGTACTTGGTGATTTCATCCGGCGTGATCACCACCCCACAGGCGTGAATACCGGTATTCCGAATGGAGCCTTCCAACTTCTGGGCCGTTCGGATCATATTGCCGATAGAATCGTTTCCGGCGGCCAGTTGCCGGAACTGGTAGGCTTTATCCAGTTCTTCCGAGTTGAGCGCTCCCTTCAGTTTTGGATCCACATCACCGTCGGCGAGTACCTTGCCGAGCGTAGCTTTGAGGTGAGCCGGAAAGGTTTTGCTGACCCGGTCCACTTCCGGCAGTGGAATATTCATCACCCGGCCTACATCCCGCAAACTGGATTTGGCGGCCATCGTACCGTAGGTAATGATCTGCGCCACCTGATTCTGACCGTACTGCTCGATCACATAATCGATCACCTTCTGACGGCCTTCATCATCAAAGTCAATATCAATATCGGGCATGCTCACCCGCTCCGGGTTGAGGAATCTCTCAAACAGCAGATCGTATTTGATCGGATCTACATTGGTGATACCGATACAGTAGGCTACGGCCGAACCGGCGGCCGAACCCCGACCGGGGCCGACACTCACGCCCATTTCCCGCGCTTTGGTGGTAAAGTCCTGTACGATCAGGAAGTATCCCGGATATCCGGAATTTTCGATCACCTGCAATTCAAAATCCAGGCGCTCCTTGATCTCCGGGGTGATCGTGCCGTAGCGTTTCTGAGCACCCACATAGGTCAGGTGACGGAGGTAGTCATCCTGGGTCTTAAATTCCTTCGGTAGCGGGAAAGCCGGTAGCAGGATGTCCCTGGCGAGCTTCAGCGTATCGATCTTGCTGAAAATCTCCATGGTATTATCAACCGACTCCGGTACGTCACCGAAGAGGGTGTTCATTTCCTGCTGGGTCTTAAAGTAGAAATCCGAACTGGGAAACTTGAAACGCTTTTCCTCTTCCAGTAAGCTGTTGGTATTGACACAGAGCAGGATATCGTGGGGAGCCCAGTCCTCTTCTTCCACATAATGCGAGTCATTGGTTGCGATGACCTTAACGTCGTATTTGCGGGCAAATTCCAGCAACTTTTGATTGATGTCCTCCTGACTGATACCCAGGCCGTCGATATTTTCCAGTCCGCGATGTCGCTGGATCTCGATGTAGAAATCTTCGCCCAGCAGGTCCAGCCACCAGCGTAGTTTTTGTTCGGCTCCTTCCAGGTCGCCGTGCATAATAGCCTGGGGGATCTCCGCACCGATACAGCAACTGGTCGCGATCAGTCCCTCGTGGTATTGCTCCAGCAATTCCTTATCGATCCGGGGATATTTGCCGTAAAGACCTTCAATGAAGCCAAGCGAACACAATTTGGAAAGGTTTTCGTATCCTTTCTGGTTCTTGGCCAGCAACAACTGGTGGTAGCGATTATCCTTTTCGCCTTTGGCTCGTGAGAAAGCCTGCTTATGCCGGTCTTCCACCAGATAGAATTCGCAGCCGATGATCGGTTTCAGGCCGCGCCTTTCGGCTTCGGAGGTAAATTTGAATGCACCAAACATATTTCCGTGATCCGTCAGGGCAACCCCCAACTGACCGTCAGCTTTGGCTTTATCCATCATGGTGCCGATCTCCGAGGCACCGTCTAATAATGAGTATTGGGTATGACAATGAAGATGTACAAAATCCGGCATAGTAGGTATCGCGTTATGTTGCCGAAATTACAGTTTAGTTGGAAAAGTTGGGTGGAATTGAGGGGAAAGTTTTCCACATGGGAAGGTAGGTCAAACACTCACAGGAAAAAAGGGGAGGAGTCGGAATTGGATGCCAGGGGGTACATCTCATTCTAAATTAGGACTTTCCCGTATCTTATCGGAACGGAAGGGCATTTGTACGGATTAATCAAAAAATGATTATGAGCATTAAAAATAAATTTTTGCTGTTGCTGATGTTTTCGGTCCTGCCGGCCTGCAGTTCCGACCGGGAGGATGTCGCTGTGGAAGCAAGGGGGGAAAGCGAACCTGCACAGGAAATAAAAGCGACGCCCGCACCGCAGCCGAAATTCCTGAGGCCGGAGACACTGCAGCAACTGGTGGCCGAAACGGAAAGCCGGAATTTTGGCCCTTTCCGGGAAGTTCCATTTGATACGCTTGCTTTCGACAAGGTGATCGCCTACAATTTCATCGGTAATGAAGGGGCCTATCCCACCGTCCTTAATCTCGAGACCGGCCGTTTTGTGCCCGTCATTCTGAAACAGCGCGCCCTGGGTGCGGAACAGGTAAACGAGTTGGTCAGTTTCCTGACGGACCCCCGCTCTTACGGTAAACAGACTGCTGCCTGTTTTTATCCCCATTTAGGCTTCGTCTTTTACCAGGGAAACCGGCCCAAATGGGTGGTTGATATTTGTCTGGACTGCAATTATCTGTTGTCGACTACCGAAATTCCGGCCACTGTACATAATAGGATGGATCTGGGCGGAGGAAAGAGTTACGGATTGAGAGGATTCAGCGAAGCGGGCATCGCAAAGATAGTCAGTATGAGTAAGGAGCTACAATTTTCGTACGGAGAATGAAGCTCTGTCCGGAACTCATTCCCCGTACTTGCCGCTTAATTCTGCAATTCATCCCGAACTTCCATTAAGGCAAAACCCAGGAGATTGAGCCCGTTCCATTTTTTGGGAGATTCAATACCGGGCTCGCCCTGCTGCATACCAATACCCCAGATCCGGTCGGTCGGACTGGCTTCCACCAGGATGCGATTTCCGGTATTGACCAGAAATGTTTTGAGGTGTTCATTTTGGGAAAATTTGAGCCGGTTGCCCTTGACAACAATATCAAAGCGGTGGTCCATCCAGACCTGCTGATCGAATCCCTTTACCTTACGGCCCAATTGTTTGGCATCACCCGGGGTTTTGGCCTCGAGTATGGCCTGCAGGTGTTGGTCATCTTCGAATAAACGCGCTTTTTCCGCCATCATCCAGTGTTCGGCGGTTTTATAGGTGATCCCGTCTTCTACAAATTCATCCGGCCACCACTGGCTCATACAGGACTTGGATATCTTACCGTCTTTAGCTCTTTTGTGCCCCCAGAAAAACAAAAAACTGAGCGGCTCTCCGGCGGCAATTTGTTGGAAGAGCCATTTGAGGTTATACTTCATAATCTTAGTTTGTGATGAAAACTAAGTAAAATAACTGAGAAGACCAAAAAATGGTTCCGGTGGAGTAGGGGATTTGGAGCGGAAGTTCGGAGTTGAACCGACCCGGCTTCGGTACCGGACGCCTAGCGGCTAGTACAGATCATCCTCCCGCATCCGCAGGTATTTGCGTACCACGTAATAAGTAGAAGCCATGTTGATGATAATTCCCAGAATAACCAGCCCGGCGAAAAGCAGGATAAAACCGGTCATATCTTCGATCTGGCGCAATTCGGGCAGGCGGCTCTGGGCCCAGCCCAGGATCAGGATCAGCACCCCAATGGCGATGGCTGCACTCAACAGTCCGTGGCGCAGTGCACGGATGAGGTAAGGGCGACTAATGAATTCCCAGGAAGCGCCGACCAGTTCCATATTCCGGATAATAAAGCGATTGGAATAAAGAGCCAGCCGGATGGTATTGTGGATCAGCGTGACGGCCACCACGATAAAGAATAGACCGGCAACCAGGCTGATCAGTCCAATGCGATTGATATTCCCACCGACTTCATCCACCAGCGTTTCCTGGTAGTATACGCCGGTGACATTGGGATCGCGGGCAATTCCGGCCTGGATCCGTTTCAGGCTATCGGATTGCACATAGGCCGCATTCAGATTAAAAGTGACAATATCGTAAAAAGGGTTCGGTAGGTCCAGTTTCAGAAAATCCTCCCCGAAGGTCTCGGCCATTTCACGGGCCGCTTCCTCCCGGCTGACAAATGCGACCGTATTGGGTTTGGTAAAGCTGCTTTTTTCCAGCCGGGCCTGCAAATTGGCGATCGCCTCGGTATCGGTGCCTTCCTGTAATTCGATCAGCACATTGATCCGCTCCTTAAACACTTTGATGAGTTGATTAGCCTGGATAGCGATCAGGCCGAACAGACCGAGCAGAAACAATACCAGGGCTACACTGAGGATAGCGTAAAAGTAGTTAGGTCTGGTGCGTAAAGGCGATTCAATACTCGGTACGGCCATATAAGCGTTGGAATTTTCGGTTTCTGGTCTTTGATTTTGACCCCCAAAATTATAAAAATTACTTACTTTGATCGATAACCTCCATTATCCAAAACAAAAAACGAAATGAAACTGAGCTTATTTGCTATCCTCCTGATATCTTTTTTCCCTTCTCCCAGGCTCCAGGCACAGCGGATCATCCATTTTGATAATCCTTCTTTTGAGGGCGAACCGGCGGATGCGACCGTTCCGGTCGGCTGGCTTCCCTGCGAAGAAGGTACCACGCCGGATATCCTGCCGGGATTCTGGGGCGTATACCAGGAAGCCTCCGAAGGGGATACTTACGTCGGCCTGATCACCCGGGGCGACGGTACCTGGGAAAGTATTACCCAGCGGCTGGATGCTACGCTGAGCCCGGAGGAGTGCTATAAGTTTACGATGGATCTGGCCCGTTCGGCCACCTACAATCAGTACAACCGACCGATCAAGCTCCGCGTCTGGGGAAGCAGCTACAAATGTGAGAAAAAGCAACTTCTACTGGAAACGGATTTTGTGGATCACGCATTCTGGAAATCCTACGAAGTCGACTTTTATCCCAAAGTGCCGGTCAATTACATCATCTTCGAGGCCTTTTACCAGGAAGGTCCCTACCGTCATCCGGGTAATATTCTGATCGATAATCTAAGCCCCATCAAGCGCTGCCCGAGGGCTTAAAAACGTTAAAGTTGACGTTTCAACGAAAATTTAGTTGAATTAACGAATAATTCGTTATATCTTGTTCGTATGAAAAGATTAAACGAACGAGAAGAGCAGATCATGCAGATCCTCTGGCGGGTGAAAAATGCTTTCGTCAAAGAGATCCTGGCTGAAATGCCCGAACCCAAACCACCGATCACCACGGTTTCTTCAATTGTGCGCAAGCTGGAAACCGAGGGTATTATCGGTCACGAAGCTTTTGGCAAAACCCATCGCTATTTTCCTATCCTGGAAAAGAGCGCTTACCGTAAATCCTTCTTTCAGCGAATGCTCAACAACTATTTCGGAGGCTCTCCGGAACAGTTGCTTTCCTTTTTTGTGGACGAGCAGGACCTGCCGCCGGATGAACTGAATCGCCTGCTGGAAAAGATCCAGCAATCTGAATCCGATGATGAAAAGCAGTGATATGCGATTGCCTCTAAAAACGCGCTGCCGAAAATGTACACCCGGGTTTGAAAGCCGGCTTTTAATGGCTGGTACCCGCCCGCCCGTAATAGGGTATTACGCTCTGATTGTTCATCTCTCATCTCTGACCCCATGAGTCTGATCCGATACCTGCTGGAATTTAGCTGCTGTCTGGCCTTGTTTTACGGCCTGTACCATTGGCTGCTGCGGAAAGAGACCTTTTTCCAGTTGAACCGCTGGTATCTGCTGCTGAGTCCGGTGCTCTCCATGATCATCCCGTTTGTGGACTGGGAGGTAGCCGCCGAGCCGGGTACCGGCCGGTGGGACCAGGTGATCGTTCCGCTCGTAAGCGATATCCAGTACCAACAGCAGGTGATCTGGAATAACCTGAACGGCGCTCCGGCCGAAACCTGGAGCATCACTTATCTGGACCTGTTCCTGATCCTCTACGGCATTGGCGTCTGGATCATGGCCTACCGGCTGATCAAACGTACCTGGAGTCTGCTCCGCCTGATCGGAGAGGGCAAACAGGAACAGCGGTCCGGCTATACGGTGGTCACCACGCACAAAAAGCTGCCGGCCGCCAGTTTTCTCAGCTATGTATTCTGGGAGGACGGAGAGCTGGATCCGGAACGCAAAAAGATCCTGGAACACGAACTCGTACACGTGCGGCAGTGGCATACACTCGACGTACTGCTGATGGAGATCTGGGTCATGCTGAAATGGTTCCATCCCATCATTTACTGGTACCGCAGAAGTCTCCGCCTCACGCACGAATACATTGCCGACGCTTACGTCAGTCAGCAAACGGGTTCGCGCCTGGAGTACGCCCGACTGCTGACGCGGTCCCAACCGATCGGGGTCAGCAACCACCTGTTACACCAATTTAATTCATCTCTCAAAATGCGCTTACTGATGTTATCCAAACACCAATCTGAAAAATGGAAATACCTCAAATATCTGTTTATCGGCCCCGTTACGGGCGTTCTTTTTCTGCTGTTTTCTCTGAGTCAGTCCGGACCGGCTCTCGAAAAAGCGGAAGCCGTATTGAATACTGCGGTTAATCAAAAAGTCCCGCTGCTCAACGAAGCGGTGGTGGTAGCCCACAATAGTGTGTATAAAGTGAAATGGGGAGATACGGAATGCGAATGCCGTTCCGGTAATTTTCCGAATCTTTTCAAGTGTGAAGACAAAAGCTTTACTCCCGAGGGATTGAACAGCCTGATCGAAGCCGAGGGAGGCTTCCGACTGATCCGCGGCGGTCAGCCTCAGCTCATTTCCGATCTGACGCTGGTGAGCAAACATTCCAAGGATATGGGCGGCTATAAGGGCCAGTTTGATGAAATGGGGCTTCGTTTTAAGCGAAACTCACCCCTTTTGGAGCAGGCAGTTCTGGGCGATGCCTTCCGTTTCACTTTCAAAAATGAAAAAGACCATCATTTTGAGTTTGAGATCGTCATGAGTGAGGATCCGCAACCCAATCTGCTGGAAGAGATCATTGAGATTGGGGATCAACAGTATCCGCTCAACCGTTTCACTTCCCACCTGACCAAACACAGTAGCGGTGCCGTGATCAAAATGGACCTGTCGGAAGTAAAACGCCTGCAGAAAGATTTGCTCCGGGTCCAGAAAACCGAAGCCAATTATTATAAGGTCATTCGGGCCACTATTTCGAACCAGAAGGCACTGCGTGTTGACGTCCTGGATATTGTGAACAGCTCGGAAGTGGATTTAAGCCATACTCATTCGATCCGGGATGCCATTCCCGGTGATAAGCTTTCTCTGGGACTGATCACCACGGAAGGACCCGTCTCCTTCAGTATTCACATTTTTGGTGATGAAGCAGACGCTGCGCAGCCAAGAAACAAGAAGGTGCTCTGGGGCCAGCAGGAAATTGAACACTTTAAGTCGCTGGTGCTCTCCAAACGCGAGATCTTCGAGTTGATGGACGAACCTTTTCGACTGTCGATTAACGGCAATCACGAGATTGTTGGAAAGGATGCGGTGCTGCATGGTTTCCAATTTGGAGAGAATCCGATAGGTGATCCAACTTCTTATCCGGAAGTTTTCCGAAGGATCATCAGTGATGCTGCAACCGGAACGAGCGTACTGTTCGGCGGGATGCTGACAGAGCAGGAATACGTTCTGCCCATTTTTCTGATCTACCTGGACCAGGACTGGCGGGAGGTGTTTTCCGGTGATAAGCGGGTGAATTTCTCGTCTAATGATCGGATCATCACATTGAACGATGCCGGACCGGAGGACATACAGCGACTGCTGGATCTGCCCAACTTCTCCCTGAGTGCCTACGAAATCGAAGTTGATAATATTAAAGTTTCCGCACAAAGCAGCACTAATATTCTACGGAACCTGATGGAAGATCAGCTACCCCAAAAACAGCTTGTGATCCGGCGGCTCGATTGTATGAATTGCCGGTAATATTTGTACGGTCACAGCGGCTCCTTGTAAACGAGTAGCTGGTATGCGGCCGGATGCAATACATAAAAATGATTGATCACTACTCATTTCACCGCCTATGAGCTTGACCCAATATCTGCTGGAATTCAGTATCTGCCTGGCGCTCTTCTACGCCCTGTACCACTGGCTGCTGCGGAAAGAGACTTTCTTTCAGCTAAACCGCTGGTACCTGCTCCTGAGCCCGGTACTTTCCATGATCATCCCCTTTTTGGATTGGCAGTTACCGGCCGAACCGAGCCAAAGCAACTGGGATCAGATCGTGGTACCGCTGGTTACGGATCTGCAGGAACAGCAGCTTATGATCTGGGAAAATCTGGGCCGGCCCGCGACGGCTACCGCCAGTTTTACTTATCTGGATCTGCTGGTGGTCATCTATCTAATGGGCATGCTCTGGATGGCGGGACGGCTGTTGTACCGCACCTGGCGACTGATGAAACTTATCGGCTTGAGCGAACAGAAACAGGAAAGCGGCTATACGGTGGTCAGGACCGCTGAAAAGATCCCGGCGGCCAGCTTTCTGAGCTATGTATTCTGGGAAGAAGGCCCGCTGAGCCCCGAGCGCAAAAGTATTCTGGAGCACGAGTTGGTCCACGTGCGGCAATGGCACAGCCTGGACGTCCTGTTGATGGAGGTTTGGGTGATGTTGAAATGGTTTCATCCGATCATTTACTGGTACCGCAACAGTCTTCGGCTGACGCACGAGTACATTGCCGATGCTTACGTAAGCGATGCTGCGGGATCACGCCTGGAGTACGCTCAGTTGCTGACCAATACTAAAGCCCCAGTGCCGGCCCACCAGTTATTACACCACTTTAATTCATCCATAAAAATGCGTTTACTCATGTTAGCCAAACACCAATCCAGTAAATGGAAATACCTGAAAATACTATCTATCCTGCCGGTGACCGCGGTGTTGATGATGCTGTTTGCCTTCAACCTGTCCGGAGAATTACCCGACCCGCTCGTGGAACCGCTGGAAAAGATTGAAAGAGGCATCCAGGATATAGCCCAGCGCCCAGTATTGCCGCCGGAGACGACCGAGACTTTACCAGCTATGGCCAAAAATTACACGCTGAAATGGGGAGAGATCGAATGTGCCTGCCGGAATGAGCAGTTCCCGAACTACTATCACTGCGAAAACCAAAGTCTCCGGCCCCGCGAACTGAAGCGACTGATCCGTAAGGAGGGTGGTTTTCAGGTTTTTCTGGAAGATCAGCCGCAATCGATCACCGAATTGAAGGCCGTGAGTAAATACATGAAAGATATGGGCGGATACCAGGGGCAGTTCGATGAAATGGAGCAGTCTTTCAACACCGAATCTCCACTGTGGGATCAGGCTGAAAAAGGTGATGTGTTCCGTTTTACCTTTTCCAACGGCGGCGGCGACTATTTTGAATTTGACGTGGTGATGAATAACCGGCGGGAGGACTTCGTATTCGGCTCACTGGTTGAACTGGGCGATTATCAGTTTAATATCAATCTGACCAATGACGTCGGCGTGGTTCACATGGATGTGGAGGAATTGAAGAAGCTGGCCCAGTCGCCCCTGCGGGTATTGAAAAATAACGACGCGTATTATTCTCTGGCCAGTGCCAGGGTTACCAATCAGCAGGCCCTGCGCGATGATCATTACAAAAGGGTCAGAGGAGAAGCACTGGATATCAGTAAAGCCAATGCCATATTGGAGGCTTTCCCGGGAGACCGGGTCCATTTTGCGCTGGAATCCGAAGCGGGTGAAACTATCAAATTCGATGTAATGCTGCGGGAAAAATCTTCCTGGGACGGCCGCAAGCGGGAACTGGGCTTCTTTTGGGGAGACCGCTACTTTGAAACCCGGCAGATGATCATGCTGAGTAAGGCCGAACTGGAGGAAATGAAAGCGGAAGAGATGTACCTGTACGCCAACGGGCGTAAACACCGGATGGAAGACGTCGCTCTGGAAGAAAATGTATTTATTGCCTTTAGGGACGGGAAACCGGAAATAGATAAAAAACGGGTCAGCAGTACCAAAGAACTGATTGAGCTGCGATTGCCAAAACTGGAACCGGGAGATGCCCTCAGTCTGGGGCAAATGAAATCCGTCAAAGGATACCTGTCGCCCTATATTTTCGTGCGTATCGACTACGACTGGAAGGAGGTCTTTGCGGATAATCCCAACGCCCGGGTGTTGCCCGGTAATAAACTGGTGATCGAACCGGCCCGGCAGGAAGACCTGAAGAAAATATTCGATCTGACCGGCTTCAGAAATATCTTTTACAAGATCCAGGTAGATAATAAAGTCTATGAGCTGGATCAAATGGATAAGGTCGAAGGAAAAACGATAATGCTGGAAAAAGATGGTGAACTTCCTCCGGTGAAGAACAAGATCATCGTCAGCCGGGTCGAATGCCTGAATTGTAAAAAATAACCAAATCAAACTGGGCTGTAGCTTCGTGCTGCAGCCCATTGAAAATAGTTAAGAACCATACCCGGCGATTTGAACCAATGCGAACGCGCCCCATCGGATATTAGGGCTAAAAAAACTGATCGTTGGAAATTCCTGAAAAATTATAGGGGATTTCCGAATTAAAGCTGGATTTTACGAAGGTTAATTTGGCCTTACGCGAATGAAAATGGGCTAACTCTGGTTAGTAGTTCTATTGCGTAACCATAACCTTCAAAATCATAGCGGCAATGACTTTCCAGGGTGAAAAACCACACGTAAGGATTGGTACCATAGGCCAGGGGGAACAGGGAAAGACCACACTTACCCGGGCAATTATCGATTATCTGGTCGGGCGGGGGTTGGCCAAGCACAAGGACCCGGCTGAGAAAGTCGAACTGAAAGATTGCGGTGATCATTCCTTTTCGCCACAGTTCGAGTACGAGACCGAGAACCGGCGCTATACGCAAATTGATTTTCCGGGCGGTGATGATCCCTATATAAAAAGTCTGGTCACCGGGTCGATAAAGATCGATGGGGCCGTCCTGGTGGTGTCTGCTGTTGAAGGTATTAGGTCGGAAACTATACCACATCTCGTCCTGGCCCGGCAGGGAGGAGTCTCCAAATTGGTGGTTTTTATCAATAAAACGGATCTGGTCGACAATTCCGACTTGATTGATCTGGTCGAGACCGAGATCAGAAAAGTACTGAACCAATACCAATTTGACGGAGAGCAAACGCCAGTGATCAGAGGTTCTGCACTCAGCGCCCTTAAGGGAGAAGCTCAAGACATAAACGCTATTGCTGCTCTGATGGAAGCAGTAGACCAGCATATACCAACTCCGGTAAAAGCGATTGATAAACCTTTCCTCCTGCCGGTGGAAGATGTTTATGTTATCGCGGGGCGAGGAACGGTTGCTACCGGACGAATTGAGCGTGGCGTGATCAAAACCGGTGATCCGGTGGAGATCGTGGGAATGACGCAGGAAGAAGAAAAGTCTTTGACCGCTACGGTGACCGGGGTGGATAAATTCCGTAGGATCCAGGAACGTGGTGAAGCTGGTGATCATGTCGGTCTGCTGCTGTCCGGTGTAGACCGGGAGGCGATCAAACCCGGCATGGTGATCTGTGCCCCCGGGTCCGTCTCGGCTAAGCAACGATTTATCGGTGACGTTTATATGCAAACCAGGGAAGAAGAAGGCCTGGATAATCCTTTTTTGGACGGTTACAAGCCGCAGTTTAAGTTTCGCACCAGCACCCTTAGCGGAAAGATCACTTTGCCCGAAGGGGTAGATCGGGTACACCCGGGAGATACCATTTGCTTTGAGGTAATTCTGGAACAGCCCATTGCCATGGAGGTCGGCCTGCACTTCATCATCCTGGAAAACAATCACCCCATTGGCGCAGGAAGAGTCACACAGGTCCTGGATTAAAGGAAAAAGGTATTAAGACATATTACGGATTATTAGCCGTAAGTGGCCGCCTACCAGCGGTCGACGACTATAATCAACGCGTTCGAAGATTATACTGAAAGGTTTTATAACCGGCCTACTGGACATATTTGTCTCTGGTAGGCCTTTTTTATATCCAGTTTCCCTGACCCCTCGCCCCTGACCCCACTGACTCCTAATATCTCTGACACCTGACCCCTCGCCCCCTGACCCCTCACCCCCTCCAAAATCCCTAAACAAAACCCTATCTTTACCTCCATACTAAAAACGACAAATTCATCAACGACATGTCCTACCGAATCCTTTTGCTGGCGCTCATCTCGGGCATGCTTTTTACGACCTGCTCCGATATGCCCGAACATTACGAGACCTACGAAGATTACCCCATTTACGAAGGGACAGACCTGGGTGTCCGTTACCAGCCGGAACGCACCGAATTTCGCCTGTGGTCCCCGGCCGTAACAGCGGCACGGGTACGAATTTATGAAGATGCACTGGGAGGCGAGGCTCTGCAGACGCTGCCCCTGGAGCGATCCGATGCCGGTACCTGGTACGCTGCTCTGGAAGGTGACCAGGCTGGACGGTACTATACCTTTCAGGTGCGATCGGAAGGTGCCTGGCTGGAAGAAAAACCCGACCCTTACGCCAGAGTAGTAGGGACCAACGGGCAACGAGGCATGATCATCGATCTGGACAGCACCGATCCCGAAGGCTGGCAACAAGACCGCCGGCGCGTAACGGTTCAACCCACCGATGCGATCATCTATGAACTGCACGTGCGGGATCTATCCATCGCGGGGAACAGCGGTATCCAGCACAAAGGAAAATTTCTGGGCTTGACGGAAACTGGGACCACGAGCCCCGATGGACTCAGTACCGGTTTGGATCATATTCGGGAAATGGGGGTTACGCACGTTCACATCCTGCCAGCCTTCGATTTTCGCTCCATTGACGAGAGCGATCCCGCCAGGTTTCGCTACAACTGGGGATACGACCCACAGAACTATAATGTGCCGGAGGGCACCTACAGTACGGATCCCAAGGATGGTGCCGTTCGCATCCGGGAATTCAAACAAATGGTGCAGGCCTTTCACCGGGCCGGTATCGGCGTGATCCTGGATGTGGTCTATAATCATACGGGAGATACGGATAAGTCGGTATTCAATCAACTGGTACCCGGTTATTACTACCGGCACTGGGAAGATGGCCGCTTTTCGGATGCCTCCGCCTGCGGTAACGAAACGGCTTCGGAACGGGCTATGGTCCGCAACTACATTATCGAATCCGTAAGGTACTGGGCGGAAGAATACCACCTGGATGGGTTTCGCTTTGATCTGATGGGTATCCACGATATTGAAACGATGAATGCAGTCAGTTCGGCTCTGCATATCATGGATCCTTCGATCCTGGTCTACGGAGAAGGCTGGACGGCCGGCGATAGCCCGTTACCTTACGAGGACCGGGCATTAAAGCGATTCACGCACCGCCTGGACGGAGTCGCGGCCTTCAGCGACAATATCCGGGACGGGATCAAGGGCCACGTCTTTACGCCGGACGATCGGGGTTTTGCCAGTGGCAAACTGGGACTGAAAGAGACCATTAAATTTGGGATCGTCGCTTCTACCGATCATCCGCAGATCGAATACGATTCGGTACTCTGGCTGGATGAAGCCCGGGCCTGGGCGGCATCGCCGACGCAAACCATGACCTACGTCTCCTGTCACGATAATCATACCCTCTGGGACCGGCTCCTGAATTCACAACCGGATGCAACGGAGGCCGAACGCATCCGGATGCAAAAACTGGCCGGAACCATCGTACTGACCTCGCAGGGCATCTCCTTCCTGCACGCCGGGATGGAAATGCTGCGTACCAAATACGGCGTAGAGAACTCTTTTGAGTCACCAGATTCCATCAACCAGATCGATTGGGCCCGGAAAGCGCAGTATGCGGAGGTAGTGGACTACTTCAAAGGTCTGATCCAAATGCGCAAAGACCA
This sequence comes from Flavilitoribacter nigricans DSM 23189 = NBRC 102662, assembly GCF_002646595.1. GTDB lineage: Bacteria > Bacteroidota > Bacteroidia > Chitinophagales > Saprospiraceae > Flavilitoribacter > Flavilitoribacter nigricans. Next base: position 127,347 of record NZ_PDUD01000001.1, on the reverse strand, counting down.
CCCCGCATTTCGGATGACGAGCACGGAAATGGTACAGGAGCATTTGCAATTTCTCGAAACCGAAGGCACGAATTTCATCGCTTACACCATCAGCGGCAATGCGAATGGGGACCCATGGTCCGACATCCTGGTCTTGTTAAACGGCGATCTGAGCGATCAAGACTTTGACCTGCCCGCCGGCGATTGGACACCGGTACTCACCGAAGCGGGTTACCGGGAAGCAGGTGAGGCCGATGCGAAAGCCGGATCGATCACGATCCCGGCGAGTACGGCCTTGGTGCTGATGCGGTAGCAGTCCGAAGGGAAACGTTGGTAGGCTTGCCATGCCGTAGCCTACCTTACCGAATGGATCCCAACTTGTACAGGTGCAGCGCACCGTCCTACTGTTTCTGATTCCTGAGGATCAGGTCGCTACGCTGTAGCTCTAGTTCTTTTCATCCTTTGGAGTTGGAAATAGAACGGTGCGCTGCACCTGGTCCTTTATGTGAAGTGTCTTGGTCTTGACGCGCTGCTAATAGCCAGGATTATCAACCCGCTTCGGTCAGTTATATAAAGTACACTCTACAAAATGGTTTGATCCTGACCTGGTTTGGCACGTCGGATCCCCAACTAATTTTACTTCAGCGTAGGTGCAGCGCACCGTCATAGCTCCAATTTGACTGGACCGATTTTTCTAAGGTGCAGCGCACCGTCCTGCTGTGTCCAACTTTGGTTGATCAGGTCGCTACGCTGTAGCTCTAGGTCTCTTCATCCTTTGGGGTTGGAGATAAAACGGTGCGCTGCACCTGATACTTTATGCGAAGTGTTTGCGAAGTGTTTTGGTCTTGACGCGCTGCTAAAAGTCATGTTTCCCAAACCGCTTCGGCCATTATATAAAGTGCTCTGCACAAACTGGTTTGATCCCGACCGGGTTTGACACGCCGGAACCCAAATCCAATTCACGTCATTAGTAGGTGCAGCGCACCGTCATAGCTCCAATTTGACTGGACCGATTTTTCTAAGGTGCAGCGCACCGTCCTACTGTTTCCCACTTTTGGTGATCAGGTCGCAACGTTGTAGCTCTAAGTATTTCCATTCTTTCTGCTCGAAAACAGTACGGTGCGCTGCACCTACCCGTGCAATTTGGCATACACACTACCTTCGCCCAAGATCAGCGAATCCTTCTAAAATTTAGTAGCTTTGCGGCACGTTCTACAATGGTACCAAACAGCAATACGAATAGATGTCAGTAACGGTAACAAACCTTACCAAACAATACGGTAGCCAATTGGCGGTAAATGACCTGAGTTTTGAGGCCAAAAGAGGAGAGATCCTGGGATTCCTGGGCCCCAACGGGGCGGGGAAGACCACGACAATGAAGATCATTACCAGCTACATTCCGCAAACCAGCGGTACGGTAAGTGTATGTGGACACGACGTGACGGCAGAGCCCATGGAGGTCCGCCGGAATATCGGTTACCTGCCGGAACACAATCCGCTGTACAAAGAAATGTACGTACGGGAATATCTGCATTTCATTGCCGGCGTCCATAAGATTGCCAACCCGAGCCAACGCATTGAAGAAATGATCGAAATGACCGGACTCGGGCGCGAGCAGAACAAACTCATTGGTACGCTTTCCAAAGGCTACCGGCAAAGAGTAGGGTTGGCCCAGGCCATGCTGCACGATCCCGAAGTACTAATCCTGGACGAACCCACCTCGGGACTGGATCCCAATCAACTGGTAGATATCCGGGCGCTCATTAAACGTATCGGCGAGGAAAAGACGGTGATCTTCAGCACGCACATCATGCAGGAAGTACAGGCGATCTGCGACCGGGTACTGATCATCAACCGGGGCCAACTGGTGGCCAACGATCCGATCGACCGCCTGCAGAGCCGACTGGAAGGCGAAGTGCTGGTCACGGTAGAGTTTAAGCAAAAAGTAGATCAAAAGCGTTTACTCGGTATCGATGGGGTAAAAGCGGTCAAACAACTGGGCAAACGCTGGCAACTGACCTCAGATAAGGACCGCGATATACGCGAAGCGGTTTTTGCCTTTGCCGTAGCCAACCAATTGAGCCTGCTGGAACTCCATAAAGAAGAGGTTAGCGTGGAAGATGTTTTCCGTCGTCTGACCGCAAATTGATTTCGGTGATCAACGGCCTGCAGTCCACCATTCATCCGGGCACGCCATAAGGGCCGTTCGTCACCCCGATTAAAAACAATAACGTGAAGACCACTTTACTATTCGCTTTTCTGGGTCTCTGTACGCTGGCTTTGGGTCAGGCGGAAGCCGCTTTTCTGGATCGCAACTACGAGTTCCAGGATGGTCTTTATCTTTCGCTGGCTTCCTTCCAGGCCGATTCGCCCGATATTTCCATCAATGATCTCGAAGGCCGATTAGTCACCAACGACGATACCGGGCTGACCAAATCGGATTATCTGGCTATGAAATCGGATACCGGTGCCCAGGAGATCGACCTGCAGAACGTATGGGGCATCGCTCTGGATGGCCATCCCTACATCCGGATATCGGAAAATACCGGCGACCGGCAGTTTGCCACTTTCGCCAAAGTACGGGTGCGGGGAGCGATCTGCTATTTCACTTTCGATTCGGAAGTGGAGCGATATATTGAAGTGAAAGCATACAATCCGCTCAACGGAAAGCCCTTTCGCCGCGGCCGGGTCAAGAATATGGAAACGGTGAACAATAAAAGGATACTGCGTTTCGATACAGGAGAGGTAGCTCCTCTAACCCGTGAAAACTTACTGGCCTGGGTGCAGGACGATCCGCAACTGACCGAAGCGGTAACTGCACTGGAAGGAGAGGATATTTCGGAAAAACTGTACCGGAGTATGCTCATTTACGATGACCGCCACCCGGTCTTTATTACTCGCAAGGATTAGCAATACCTATGACAAGTATTTTCTGGAAAGAGATCAATACCTTTTTTAGCTCCCTGATCGGATATATCGTGATCGGAGTGTTTTTGATCATCATGGGACTGGTACTATTTATTTTTCCCGATACCAGTTTGTTGGAGTACAATTACGCCAGCCTGGACCAGTTGTTTCTGATGGCTCCGCTGGTGTTCATGTTTCTGATACCGGCCGTCACGATGCGCTCTTTTGCGGAAGAGCAGCAGAACGGTACCATTGAACTGCTCACCACACGGCCACTGAGTGATCTGTCCATCGTGCTGGGAAAATTCCTGGCCTGCCTGATCCTGGTGGTCTTTGCCCTTTTGCCCACGCTGCTGTACTACCTGACCGTCTACCGGCTCGGAGCTCCCACCGGTAATCTCGATTCGGGAGCCATTGCCGGATCTTACTTCGGTCTGATCTTTCTGGCGGCTATCTTCGTTTCGATCGGGATCTTTGCATCCAGTCTGACCAGCAACCAAATCGTTTCGTTCGTACTGGCCACTTTCCTGTGCTTTATCCTGCATTACGGCTTTTATTACTTCAGCCAGTTGCCGGTATTTTTCGGTCGCACCGATGATATCGTGCAGATGATGGGGATCGATTACCATTACGAGTCTATCAGTCGCGGCCTGGTGGATACCCGGGACCTGGTCTACTTCGTTTCGGTAACGGCGCTCTTTATCGCCATGACGGTGGTATCGATCGGCAGAAGAAAATGGTGACCCGTACATCCTGAAGCTTTAGTCAAAATCGCTGTTGAATAGAAAAATTAACATCCGTGTCTGATAGCCCGAAAAGCAAAAAAACACAATCCCTGATCCAACTGGCCCTGTTTGCCGGTATTGTGATCCTGCTAAATATTCTCGTCAATGTACGCATTGGCGGCCGGGGCCTGTACGCCAATATCGATCTTACGGAAGAAAAGCGTTTTACGCTCAGTCCGGCTACGGAATCCATGTTGCGGGATCTGGACGACGTCGTCTTCGTCAAAGTACTCCTGGAGGGTAACTTTCCGGCGGAACTGAAACGCCTGCAACGGGCCACGCTGGAAGTGCTGGAGGACTTTCGCTCCGTTTCTCCCTACGTAGAATTTGATTTTGAAGATCCTTCCGCGGGAACTTCCGAGGAAGTGAACCAGCTGCGGGAACAACTGCGGGCCTGGGGTTTGCAACCGACCAACTTCGGTACCCGGGATGAATCCCAGATCGTCTATCCCTTTGCGTTCGTTCGCTACGGCGACCGGGTATTTCCGGTAGATATTTTCGAGGAAGATGTACCGGGCGTGATCCCGGACGAGATCATCAATCTCTCGATCAGCCAGCTGGAGTACAAGCTGGCTAATGCCATTCAAAAGGTACAGGTATCACCGAATAACCGCGAATACATTCTCTTTACCGAAGGACACGGTGAACTGGATTCGATGCAGCTGTACGATTTCCGAACCAGTCTGGACGCCTTCTACGCTACCGCTTCGGTGGATCTGGACAGCATTATCACCATCGATCAACAGGTGAAGTTGCTGGTGGTGGCCAAACCCACGGAGAGTTTTTCCGAGCGGGATAAATTCAAGATCGATCAGTACGTGATGACCGGTGGTAAAGTGCTTTGGCTGATCGATCACGTCGCGATGGGCCTGGATACCCTGATGGTCAAACCCCTGCCTTATTATCCGGCACCCTACGAGCTGGGTTTGGCGGATATTTTGTTCAAATACGGCATCCGTTTCCAGGACAATTTCGTGCTGGATTACCGCTGCAGCAATATTCCGCTGATCATGGGGCCGCAGGGTACCCCGCCGAAATTTTTCCGCTATCCCTACCATCCGGTGATCGTTCCCGAAGTGGACCACCCGATCACCAAAGGCCTGGGTCTGATCAATCTCCGGTATCCCAGTGGACTGGACACCGAAGTGCAACTCCCTCCGGGTTTGAACCGTACGGTGCTGTTCAGTTCTTCGGTAAATTCCATGTACCAAAAGTTGCCCGTGGGTATGGATTTCGATTTCCTGCGTTATCCACTGAAACAGGAGGCCTTTCAAAAACCGCCGCAACCACTGGCGATGTTGATCGAAGGTGAATTCCCATCTTTCTTCGCCAACCGGATGAGCGCGGAGATGAAAGAAGGTATGGAACAACTGAATATCGAGATCCGGGATCAATCCCTGCCCACTTCCATGATCGTAGTGGCGGACGGCGATATCGCCCGCAATGAGATCAACCGCGACGGGACGCCCAATGCCCTGGGCTACAATATCTACGAAGCGAATGGCCGGGGATATCTATTCCGGGGAAATAAGGATTTTTTGATCAACTGCGTGGAGTACCTGGTTAGCCCCCACGGGGTGTTCGAAGCTCGCGGTAAGGAGGTGAAACTTCGCCTGCTGGATAAAATGAAGGCCGAGCAGCAGAAAACCATCTGGCAAATGGTCAATGTTGTATTCCCCATCTTTTTTCTGGTGCTCTTCGGTTTTGGCTACAACTGGTGGCGTCGGAGAAAGTATGCCGGGAAATAGGAACGTGGAGTTTCGCAGTTTCCTGAATCGGAGCTGTAGGCTGCTAAATGTCTGAAGATAATGAACCGTACTTATATTTTACTCATCGTTTTTCTGTTGCTTGCCGGTCTGACCGGATGGTATTTCTACCAGGGAACGCCGGATAAATCGTCGCTGCTGCGGGAAGAACGCACTTTTAAGGTCGAACCGGAAGAGATCGGTAAGATTTTTCTGGCGGATCGCTACGGTACCAATACCACGCTGGAACGCAGTACCAACGGCTACTGGGTGGTCAACGGACAATACCGGGCCTACGATAATGCAGTGGATAACCTTCTGGATGCCGTAAGCCGGGTGGAAATGAATTACAAACCACCGGCCGCTGCGGTACCCAATATGGTGAAAAGTCTGTCGACGCAGGGCCTGAAAGTGGAGATCTATAACCGGAGCGAAAAGAAAGTCATGGCTTATTACCTGGGTGGAACGACCCAGGATGAGCGGGGCACTTTTATCATCCGGGAGGGATTTGATCAGCCCTATATCGCTCACATTCCCGGCTGGTCGGGTAATCTGCGGGCACGTTTTGACCTGACGGGCGATCAGTGGCGGGATAAGGCCGTTTTCCGGGCGGAGATGGATGAAATTGAAGAAGTGGCCGTCGAATATCCCCAGCAAAAGAGCCAGTCGTTTCGGATCCAGCGCGACGGTCGCGACTGGAAGGTAGTTCCTTTCTACGATATCACTCCCGTGATCAACCGCCCCGAGCAGGAGGGAGCGGTGGAAACCTACATTACGGAATTCGAATCTATTTTCGCCGAAACTTTCCAGAATAGCAATCCCCAGCGGGATTCGCTCAGCAATCAGTTACCCTTCTGTTCCATCCATTTGAAAAAACGGAATGGGGACCTGCAGGAAGCACATTTTTTTCCGCGTTATCCGAAGGCCATACTGAATCCCGACACGGGCATCCCCGAACCGACCGGAGATGTGGTGGAACGATTCAGCGTGCTCACCAAAGGCGGCGATTTCATGGTAGTGCAGGAGGTGGTTTTCCGCAAGTTATTCCGGCCTTATTCTTTCTTTTTCCAATAGCGCTAAGAAGTTGAGACGGGCCAATAAAAAAGTGGAAAGCTGTAACGAAACGGCTTACCACTTTTTTGATGTTCCACTTAACAGCAACAGACTGCCGGTACCGCAGTCAGCGGCGAAGTACGCAGAATGCGGTAATGCCCCAGCTGGGCACTGAGTGGCCGCACATTATCCTGTACCACCGCTGCACTTGCTGCGTGGTCGCTCATACCGGCAATGTTGAAATCACTTCCGGTAGAATGCGCTACGCCCACCGGCCCCGGTGTACGGCCTTCCCGCACGAAAGAGGACAGTCGCGGCATCATTTCCACACAGAGTACACTGAGCGGCGAATCTGCCGGTAAGCCCAGCCGTCGCAGCAGGAACCGGATCTGTTCGTTGGTCCAGCCGGTGATGCCGACCAGAACCCGGTCTTTATTCCGGACGGCCTTAACGGGCACTTCCGTTTTGGGATCGCCGAATACCCGATCCCGGTCGATCAATTGGAGTGGTCGCTCGTGGAGCAGAATGTTTCGGTGTTCCTGACCGTCGGCCTGGTGCACCTGGGCGTAGAGCAGACACCAGATCTCCGTACGCGGTGGATCGGCCGTTACGTTTTTGCCCCGGAAAACCGCCGAAGCGTAGGGCGCATTGACATACATCTTTTCATCATCCCGGTTCACATTGCAGAATAAGTTCGGAACGGGATGCTGAACACCCGTCGTGCGGAATGGCCGTCCGTAACGCCCCTGTGCGGTTGACCAGACATCGGCGTGCCCCACCCGGAATTCGTAAGTGAAGAAACCGAACAGTTCCTTGTTTTCCGGGTCCATACCCGGCGGCAGGGGCAGAATGTAGTGCAGATCGGAATCGGATGATTTTTCCATTCGCTGCATGGCACCCATACCCGCCAGATCGTCGCTCTGGCCCGGACTGATCACCCGCATTAATTCGGGATCAATGGGCAGCGCGGGTTCTTCGGGAGCGATGTACAATTCACCGCGATTGCCCTGAGCGAGCAACGGATCGGGTGAATTGGCCAGTACCCGGGCGAAGAGGGCATCCTGCGGATTGGCAATTGGTTCGGCAAATTCCAGCCAAAGGTATTTCCGTCGTGGTGTCGTATTGGCGTACCCATCATCGTATTGATAAGGGGAAAGGGCCACCCCGGCCGAAACAATTTTCGGTACCTGGGACGGTGGTGTAGTGACGGGAAGACTGAGATCTGCCGACCAATTGTCGCTTTTTGGTATATTTTCATCCCGGAAATGCGGTACCAGTTCGTAGGAAAGTTCCAGTACATCGGGAAATCCGTCATTCGCGGGTTTAGGTTCTACGGCATCGATGAAGATAAGGGTGGTGTGGTCGCGATCCGGATGGGTCAGTTCCACCCGGCTGGCTGTTTTCATCGGCACGATGTCCCCAACGACTTTATCGGTTTCGTGAGGGCTGTCCTGTCCCTGGAATTTAGTTGTTCTTTTGACTTCGAATCCTCTTTCGGAAAGGGCATCCCAGGTCCAGTCTCGATCCAGGTCGATCTTGATCACCACCAGCCAGTGGTTCAATAATTCATTCTTACTGGCGAAGGTAATGCTGGAATGTTCCGGCGAGAGCGTGTGGCGGATAGCCCGGGAACAGCCGAAGCGGAGCCGTTGGCCGGGAGTGCCCAGCAGGGTCAGTCCTTTCCGGTCTACATTCAACTGGTCGCTGAACCGCTGGATCATATCCGAGGGTTTATCCTGACTGCGCCGACCGAATAACACTCTGGTGAACCGGCCGTCGTAATCGGCTTTAGGATCGGGCTGCAAATAGATCCCCTGGATCTGGGCGCTGAGCGCATCGTCTACGTAAAGATCTTCTTCGTTAGTGGAAGCTTCCCGGAGCAAAAACTGGAGCGGTTTGCCGATATGCGCTGCTTCGTGTCCGTAGTACTCCAGATTCTGTTCTCCCACTGCTCGCAGGGTCAGGCGTATATTCCTGCCGGTAGGCAGCAACAGGTCATTTTGCTCGTGCAGATCTTCCAGACTGGTTCCCATGATGTCTTTTCCCGGATTTAAGGGATTGGAAAAATCCAGCGTAAAGGCATCGAGATAGGTAAGCGGGATATCCAGCGTATCGGCAAAATCCGCCGGGAAATTTCGTTGGGTCGTATAGTAATGGACAAAGTTTTCCCGTCCGCTCACAGAATCCACCGTATCCATTTTCAGGGTCTGGATCTCTACGATCACTTCTACCGCTACGACATCCGGATCGGGCAATCCAAAGGAATCGGTTTTTTCGTCTGCTTCCGCTTTGGCCAATTCGGCCGTCGCTGCATCCTTCAGGGCCTGATAAACATTTTGGTATTTGTCGGTATACACAACCGACGGGTATCCCAGCAACGGCCTGTTGACCTGCAGCACATTTCCTGCCGGCTGGAAAGGTACATCACTGACGGCCGGTAAAGCTTCGATCCTCAGGGCTTCCGGAACGACGAATCGCCGGAAGTGGCAAGGGGCAACAGGGGAAGGAGCTTCGTACACCGGCTCGTCAGTAATGGTTGGTCCGCCACCGGTTGGATCGGTCATCCGGACCCGAAATTCATAGTGATTGCCGTATTTCAAAGTGATATTGTCCAGCCCTTCGGGCAGGTAGAGTTTTCCTAGATTGCTGCTGCCTTTTCCGAGTGTACTCTGCGGTAGCTGGTAGATCTCCGCGGCTTCCTCATCGGGTAAGACCATCGACTGGCCGTTCCAGCCGGCGAAGTAATGAGGCAGCCAGAAATGGCTTTCGTTGGTGTATCCGTCCAGTTGGTTGGGATGGACCTCCACCCCGAGCTCTCCGCTGAAACTACCTAGGTTTTGATCGCCGACGGCCAGATCCGTCTTGCTATGCACCCGCACCAGAGAGGTCCAGTTGGTGTCGCCCTCCAGGCGTACATCGACCCGGTAGGCATGGATACCCGTCGGCGCGTCCAGCGGCCGGCCGCTACCGGGCTGATCCGGATTCTCCTGCATCAGACGGTTCATGCGGATCACGGCATTTTCGTCATCCCAAGCGAAAAGTACACCCTGCTCGTATACCGGCGGATTTTCCAGGTCCCGATCGCCTTCTACCAGCGGATCGGCACTGATCGGCTGGTTGGCGTGTACGATCTTTGTGAAACCGTCGTCGAACTGACTGGTCTCCTGGAAGATGGTATCGTAATTGCCGTCCGGTACCGGAGGATTGGTCAACAAGACCGGGAAAAGATTGGGGGCGAATAAGGTCCGCTCGCTAACGTTTTCCAGGATGGGAATGCGGGCAGCGTAGTGCTTTACGAAAGTGGGATCATTATCCAGTTCCTGCCGGTAGGAACTATCCGGGCCGAGGCTGACGTAGAGGTAACCGCCCTGGTCGAACCAGTCATTTTGCAGCGTCAGACTGGTTTCGTACACCAGACCCATACTCCTCGACAGCAATGGATGGCGCATACAGTAGGCGATCACCTTACCCCAGCTTACTGCATTGGTGTCTTCGACAAATAGCGGATTCGGTCCTTTTTTGTCTTTGATGGCACAATGGTAAGTATCGTCGATCAGAGCATTTTCCGTGATCGGCCGGTGAAAATTGAAGGCGTTCCGGTAGGTTTCCGGCAGGTATTTTCTTACAAAAAAATTGGGGCGTACCTGAGGCGGTTTGTGAAAGGCCGGACTAACGTTGAATTGACTGCCCAGTTCCTGGTAAATAGAGGGTTTATCTACCGTACTGGCGGTATAGTCCAGTATGGGCCGTTCACCGGCTGCGGCAGCCTCGTGCGGAAAGAATTGTAGCCCGTCGATAATTCTGGCTTCCAGTTGTATATCAGCTTCCGCAAAGGGGATAGCCGATGGGGCTAAAGGTTGTAAAGGGTCGAAGCCCTGATCGACGGGTACGATCAATACATTGAGGCTGATGTTGCCGTTCTCAAGCTTTTGGGGAAAGGTCAGTATATTTAATTTGTTCATTTTTTTTGATTTAGGAGTCTGGAGGTGTCAGGTGTCAGGTGTCAGTTTTCAGGTGTCAGGTGCCGGGTGTCAGGCGTTAGGCTACCTGGCGGGTTTCCTGCCAGGATTCTGAGAAACTGATGTTGATCACCCAGGCAATACTGATGTCGATGGCGAAAGTTACCTGTGCCAACATCTCCGTACGATCCGGACCACTAATGTTTTTGGTAATGGAGCCCTTGGCCTCGATCATGATCTGGATCGTGACAATGCCGCCCAGGATCTCCGCCCTTCCTTTAAAGAGCAGAAAGGCTCCGACGACGAGCACCTGTTGGTCCATGTAGATGTCTACCCCAACCATAAAGAGCAGGGAGACGTTGCCGGCTACGGGTAGGCCGACGATGATCTCCGCTCCGAAGCCGTAACTCATGGAGAGCGTGGGGCCGAGCTTGATATCGGCCGCCAGCGCCAGATTGACAGAACCGGTCGCGTAGATCGTGGCGGCGCCTACACTGGCGCACATTACCGAAAGGCGACCGTAGAATTCGAGGAACGCTCCTGCGCTCGGAAGCAGCTGCTCGATATCGGTGGTCAGCCTGAACGGTTGGTTGAAATAACATCCCACGCGCAGACCGGCTTCGATCTTCAGCGGATCGGCGGCCGAGGCGACTGCCGGCGGCGGGAATTTGATCACCGGGATCTCCTTCACCGCGTGCATGCGGTATTCCCAGCTATCGGCAGTGTTGCTCATGGCGATCTCCAGACCTTTCTGCAGGAGGTCCCCGTAACTGGCCGGATCGGCGGGGTTTTTACTCAGGGTCGACAGAATGGTGAGTAGATCGATGATGGGTTGCAAGTAGGTTTCGTTGAACTTGATCACCGGATTGATGAAACCGGGTTCGGCTCCTTTCTCCGAATCAAACTTCCCACTTACGATCAACATCCGTTCAATGGGACCGAGATCGACCACCATACGAATATTATCCATTTTGGACAGCCACTTTTTGCCGGTGTCCTGGCTGAGGGCATCCAGGCCGAAATTGAGCTTACCGTTGGAGCTGTCGTCCTTGTATTCAATATAAATCTTTAGGTAGGGCTGCTCGTCAACCAGTACCAGCGGTTCGGCCGGTAGCGGGATCTCGATCTCCTTGGGAATATTCCCCTGGATCATCTGAAAGCCTTCCTCCAGTATGTCCACTACCGATCCGTTGAGAGGCATCGGAATGGCATCCTGAATATTGGGGAATATGCCGGTAGAATTGATCAGTCGGTAACCGTCGGCAAAATCGGGCACTTCACTGATCAGGCTGGATACCCCACGCTGGAAGGCCGGAACCCGGAACAGGGCTTTCTGGGTGCCCGTGTTTTGCAGGAAACCGAAATTAACCGTATCGGTTTGCGGCGGTCGGAGCAGATCAATAGCGTTGGCCAGTCTCCATTTTTCGTTGGTGTTGGCCGGCGGCAGGGCCATTTCGAAATAAGTATTGCCCTCGGAATCCTGCTTCTGGGTCTTCACCATTTTTCCGATCCGGATTACCGGCAGACTGGAAGCGTCCGGTAGCGGACTGACCTCACCGTTGCTCTCTGCCTGCTGGACCATACTCCAGGAACCGTCTTTCGGGAGGATCACTGAGCCCCGGGCAAGCGCCGCAAATATCGGATCGGCCGGATTGTTGCCGGCCTTTACGGATGGGCTCATTTCAAAGCGGTTGATCCGCATAAGCTGCTGGGTTTCCGCCATGGCAATGGTGCAGTCCAGATTCCCGCCGATCGCTCCCAACTGATAGTTGAGCAGGCCCTGGAATAGTGCCGGAGATAGCGGTTGTGCGGCCGGTGCCACCTGGACGAAACCGAGGATCTTTTTAGATGGTACCCGCCCGTTGGTGCCGCCCTGGACCAGGCCGTCGATCTCGACATCGGCGTCAAAATAAACCGGAGCCAACTTGACCTCGACGGACATCGGGGAAGTAACGGCCTCTTCGGCTTTGTCTTCATTGATGAAAGTCCGGTCGAGCGGATGGGCACCGTTCTGGCTTTTATTCCAGATCGGTTCGTAGGGGAGGATGTCATCCGTATCGATGATCTCCCGCACTTTGTATAGCCCCCGGACAACACCGGGATGGATCTCGTACGGACTTTCCCGGGCTTCTACCACATTTTGTACGTTCGGATTCCCGTCCTCGATCGGTACCCGGTAGGAAAAATCAAAAAGGCCGTCGCTTTCGGCCTGCCAGCCGCTGTCAAAGCGATAAACAAAGCCGGTGCTCACCCGGAAGATCGTAATGGTGCGGACCACCCGGATACCCCAGGGATAGATCAGGCTTCGGACCTGGATGACTTCGTGCGCGGTCCGCCCTTTAAAGACATTGAAGCGGGCCTGACTCGTCTGGGCGATCATCGCATTGCTATTCCGCCAGTCGCTCATCGTACTGGCCCCGTAACCGGAAAAGTCGATCCGCTTCAGAGGGACACCCCGGTCCCGGATACCCGGGAAGGGATCGAGCATGAATTCCCGGTTGAATATTTCGGAGACCAGGGCACCGAGCGTATAGGCGAAGGTTTCCTGACCGGCTGCTGTCAAAACGTTATTCAGCTGGAAGGTAGCCCCCCGGAAAACGTTATCTTCTCCTTCGTTCGGCGGTTGTCCGGATAAAGCCTGTAACTGCAGGCCTCCGCGCAGGTCATTCGGGAATAAGGGCTGTAAAAGCTGGAGGTCGGTATCTTTTTTGATCTGCCCGTTGCTTCTTTGCAGCATAGCAAACGCCTTCATGCCGAAGGGTAGCGCAAAGAGGGCCCAGGTAGCGCTATTGGGTTTGTTCTCATCGTGGAAGGAATGGACCAGATGCTCCACCACCGGAACGGGTTCCAATGGTACCATTTCGGAGCCGGTGGTCCCGAAGCGGGTCGGTCCGCCGTCATTCGGATAGAGGTTCCAGCCGCCGACGGGGTCGCCGGCAATCGCCGGTTGCGTAAGATTGATCAGGGGCTCCCAGGAGATCTGAGGTACGGTAAAGGCCCGGGCGAAGCGCGCCTGGGTGCTCAGGTCGAGTCCTTTGATCTGCAGGATCGCTGCGTTTTCTCCATCTTCCGCCACATCGTAGGTGGTCATGAAGAGATGGGTTTCCTCACCAATATAGTTGAAACTGACTCCCATGAGATCGGCCTGAGTGGAAACATCCAACAGGGCAAAAGTCTCATTAGTCAGTACGTCAAAGTAGTCATCCCACTGGCCTTCGTTCGATTCTCTGGGAGCGGCAGCGGCGTGGGTGGCCGGGCCTCCCGTTTCTCCGGAAAAATTGTTCGCGAAAGAGGTATAGGTGTTGCGGGCCGGGCTCACTACATTATCGGATACCGGCCGGGTGACGGAATCGGGATCCGGCAGTTTGAAACCGCCGGAGGGTAGGGGAGCCAACAGAAAATTCGTTTCTACCGAACTGCCGCTTTCCTGGGTGTCGTCCGGCGCCCATTTCACCTGAGCGATGAGCAACTGGGTCACCTGCGTCCGATAATTATTCGTACCGGCCAGATAAGCCCGGTCGTCGATGGGTGGAAGCTGTCGTTCAATGACTCCCAGGTTGGCCGCGTACGGGTGGGGCAGAGTAGGGAGGTAGTGGTACAGTCCCATACTCAGCAGGCTGTTGCCTTCCGTGATGATAGCTTCGTCCGGATCGATCTTCCCAAAAAGGAAGAATCCATTGACTGGTGTGGTGGTGAACAACGCATTCCGGATGGCAATGCCCATGGGTTCCGGTAAGGTGCTCGGATCGTTCGGTAGATAATTGTCAAATAAGATATTATCGTCGTACACCGCGATCGTCTGCTCTTCATCATTGTAGCCGAATAAGACCAGCGAGGCTTTGGTTCGGACGGCCAGTGGTTGCCCGTCTACTTCAACCGGACGATCTCCCCGCAGTTCTGCATCGGCGGCGACGCCCATCAATTCCTGCTCGGCATTGGCCACGTACCACCAGGCAAAGGCATCCGTATACTGCAAATGCAGCGTGCTGTATTCCTGTCCATCTTCTTCCGGCCAGAGCTGGTACAACTGGTGGGCGTAAATGTTACCGGCCGCGAGGTCATTGATCGCCAGTTGTTGATGGTTCAGAAAAACGGAAGGAGCAGCCAAGGCTACCGGACCCGCCTGTAAATTCCGCCAATTTGCCTGCAGTCCGGATTTGGCCTGCAACAAAATACCACCGTTTCCGGTGGCCGCGGTCGGTTTTTGGGTGTCGATAGCGGAAACGGGCAAAGCCCAGGCAACCTGACTGATCGGGCCGGAACCCTGCAGTTGGCAGAAAGGTGAAAGGGACTCTTTTACGTTGAATTCACCTTTTGCCGTCTGCATGGGGATCAGCACCTGTGAAAGTGTAGTATGGTAAGATGGTGATTGAGATTTATCCCAGCTGAATTTGTTTTCCTCACCGTATAATTTCCAACGGGCATTGCCCAGTTTGTTGATCGTGAGTGACTGCGGAGTGACCGTAAATACGAAGTTATCCGGCAGACTGAGATCGGCATTTAGGAAATCGCTTCCGGTTTTTTTCTTGGTTTTACTCTTGGTTCGTCCCTTGTCGTCCAGTTGCAGTTGAAATTCGAGGCTGGCTCCGTTCTGCAGGATCAGCTTGCCGTGGTTGTTGGTGAGTTTCCCCTTCAGGGCCACTTTACCGCCCTTGATCTGGAGACCGGCGTACTGTGCCGCCGGTACATTGGGGTTGAAGAGTCGTCCCAGAATATAAAAGCTGCCGGATTCGAGATCGAAGAGTTGTCTGCCCCGGGAAGGGTTACTGAGGGTACTACTGAGTTTATCCTCTTTTACCGGGAACAGTAAAATAGGATCCGGGTTGTTCGGCGCATAAATGCTGATGATCTTGACCACGGGGTAAAAATCAAACCAGAATTGCCGGCCGTCGGTACCCAGGTAGGGCCCTAGTGAATGATGCGGAACGGCACCCCGGGCCCAGGCCGGACTACCGCCGCGCCCGAGATCGGTAACCAGTGGCGTTTCCCGGCGAAATACCCGGTATTCGGGTTCGGGATCTTTCGACTTGGATTTCTTCTCGGTTTTCTTGAGGACCTTTTCCAGGCGGTCTTTGAGCCTCCTGGGAACGGCCGGATGGGAAAAGGCGTCAGCCGTCTCGAAAGACAGCGGACGGGCCAGCATGTCGGAGAGTTCCTGATGGACCAGCTGATCCGCCAGGGCCTGATGGAGTTTGTCAATCTTTTGTTTACCCGGTGCTTTTAAATGGCCGACCAGGTGAGCCAGTTGTGGTTTTAAGGTGTCGGTTTTCATAATACGATCAATAGGGACGATGTGAAATATTGGTATAGCCGGCAATCCGTACTCAGTATGGAGTGCCAGAAATATAGCTAGGATGGACCGCTTAAATCCCGAACGGGAGATAACGGACCTATTGTCTCAACCGGACATACCGGTCAAATCAATAATAATTAGGTAAATGGTTATTTTATGATAGCGATAGAAAGTATAGACCCAAGAGCGTATGTATTCGCAATATTCTTAAGAAGGGCGTTTTTGCGAGAAATTTAGCCTAAATTATAATTTTTATTGGGAGATGTCAAGGCAAATGTTGTTGGGTTTGTCTATGAACGTGCCGTTTATTTATTTTATTGTTGTGCCTGCCCGGCAAATTTTAGGAGCACTAATTTAACTGCTTCCCCACAACCGATCGGGGAAGGCCATCCCAGGCAAATACGGTTGGATGCCGGCCGGCCGATGCGGTGATCAGGGCTGTTTCGGGACGATATCCAGCTTGAGCGAAATAATATGGGAAAAGCGGCTTTCCTGGTCACCAATGTCCGAAAAGGCGTAATCTACGTAGAGTTTGGAGATCTTCAGTCCAATACCCAGACTGGGACGGGTAGTAAGCTGTTCTTCGTTCATAAAGTCAGTTTCTCGCTGAAACTGACTGACCCCACCGCGGATGAAAAGAAAGTCCCGATAGTCGAATTCCAGCCCCAGAGCCGGATCAATGCTGAAGGGGTCAGAAGAGACCAGGGTATTTCGTCTGCCATCGGTGGTGATGATGAAATCCAGTTCCGGGCGCAATCCGGCATTACCCAGGTCCATCCGGTAGCCGGCGCCCAGGATCAGCTGGGGCTTGGTGATCTCGATACTGTTGATGGGAATGTCGTTATTCGTCAGCGCCAGCACTTCTTTCTGATCTTCCGTAAAGGAAAAAGACCAGGCGTTGAAGGTGGTGGTAATATCCTTGGCTAAGGCGCCGAACTGCCAGTTGCCGACATGATACTGAAGCCCCAGGTCCGCACCGAAACCCCACGAATTGGCAAAGGGGCCGATCTTGCGGTGAACGACCTTGACGTTGCCGCCGTAAAGCAGTTGGCCGTTGCCCTTTTCTATCCGCCGGGCGTAGGTGCCGATGAAGGCATAATCGGCCGAGGAAAATTCCGTGACATTATCAAAGTTTACGGTGCCGTCCTCTTCGTAGAGGCTCAGGGTATTGGGAATGCCGTCGATCCCGAAGCGGATGAAGGAAAGTCCGAAACGGCGATCTCCATTGCCCATGGGCAGACTCATACCAATGAAATCAAATTTGCCGACCCCGGCAAACCATTCAGCGTGCATGGCTCCCAGCTGCAGGCCCTGATCGGCCCGCAGGGCAGCCAGACCGGCCGGGTTCCAGGCTCCCGCCGTGACGTCATCAATGCCGGCGACGACCGCGCCGCCCAGGGCCTGGGCTTTGGCTCCGACACCGATGGAGAGAAATTCGTTACTGTATTTCTGGGCAGTGCCCAAAACCAGCAAAAGAGAGCAAGGCAGCAAGAGTAGCCAACGTTTTAGTGTAGAACCTGATAGCATATACTGATCCGTAATTTTCTGTGTTGAATTTAGAACGTCAAACGGGCCGCTTAAGTGTAAGCCGGTCGGATGTTTGGCCCAAACGACGGTTGCATTACAATTCCGGGCGCTTTTAGTCTTCTTCATCCTTTATCTCCTTCAGGTCCCGGTTGACCGCAATACTGGCATTGAGCTCAAAGCCGATGAGTAGGGTAAATGCGTTGATCTGCAACCAGAGCAAAAGTATAATGATGGTACCGATAGAACCGTATAGGCGGTTGTACTGACTGAAATTCTCTACATAAAAAGAAAATAGCAATGAGGACAAAATAGATAAACTGGCCGCCAGGGTAGTTCCCGGTGAGAAAAAGCTGAAACGCCTTTTGGTAGGGGCTCCGTAACGGTAGATCATGGAAATACCGGTGTAGAACAGCAGAATGAATACCGTCCATCGCAGCAAAGTGATGGATGTATGGACAAAAGAGTCGAAATTAATATAGGCATCGAGCCAGTTGATAATGCTGTTACCCATAATGATCAACAGCACGGAAGCGAAAAGCAGAAAACCCAGCAAAAAGGTCAGACCAATGGCTATCCCTCGTTTGCGGAAATTGCTTCGTTTCTTAAAGGTACGGTCGTAGGATTTTTCAAAGCCCTGCATCATGGCGATCATCCCGTTGGAAGCGAAGTAAAGGGCCAGAAAAAAACCGAGCGATAACAGTCCGTAGCGTGGCCTGTCGATAATGTCTCTCAGGGTCTGGGTAAAGATGTTATCTTCAATGGTCCCCTCCAGTTCCTCCTGGTCCGTAATATTCACATCCACCCCGGGAATGATCTGATCCAGTTCGTCCACCAGCAGCGTAACGTAATCTTCCTCTCCGGGTAGGAATGAATAGATGATACTGCTGAAATAAGGCACCAGGGTGAACAGGGCCAGAATGGCGGGGAAAAGGGAAATGAAAAAACTGAAGGCTATAGAGTTGGCGCGGATAGAAAGCGAAAAACGCTGTGCTTCCCGGAGAACGAAGACGACTACATCGTAGAGGGGAACTTTGAAAAAACCGGGCAACGAATGGGTTTTAGCCCAGTCCAGCAAGGCCACCAGCAAAGGATTGGTTACAATCCATTCGCGGATGCGGTCGACCAATTCACCCAGTTTTTTAAATACGTTGCTTCGCTTCGACATCTCAATTATTGCTCCGCTTGAGTACCATCAAACGATTGGATGATCTCTTCGTCGGTTTTGCCCAGGTTATCCAGCAGGAACCGAGCATCATCGGCAAAATCATCCTGAGGATAGGTGGCTAAAAAGTCTTCGTAGATCGCACGGGCTTCCTCCAGCCTCCTCAGGTCGTTATCCAGCGTAAATCCTTTCAGGAACATGGCCTGCGGTACCTTTTCGAAATCCGGATAGTGATCGATCAGCCAGTCGTACAACTCGATGGTCTTGGTAAAGGCCTGAACGGTACGGGCGGTTTCGGCGGCTTTATAGAGTAATTCCGGGACCTGATCTCCATCCGGACTGATCAGAGCGTACACACTCGCGCCGGTGATAAAATCGTTGGCCCGGCGCAGATCGATCCTGCCGGTCGTATCCGGGTACATGGCCCGGGCTACGGCATCTAGCCGCTGGGCTACCGGTGCCAGACCGGAATTTTGGATCGATGCGACCTTTTCCTGGTGATTGGCCAGTTCCGGAAAACTTTCCGCGGCCGCCTGCATAATGATACTACTCGCCATTCGGTCTTTCAGCTTATCCTGATAGATATCTTCCAGTAATAAAACCGAATTTGGGGTATTTTCATTGTCGTAATACTCCCGAATTGCTTTTTCCAGGTTGTTGCGGGCGGCATCGTAATTGTTGAGCCGGTACTGCAAAGCCGCCGCCCGGTAGAGGTACCTCGGGTTGGCTTCGCTATCTTCCGGATAATTGGTGGTGTAGGCCAGGTATTGCTGGACGAGGGTATTGACCGTTTCGGGATCTCCGCCGTTTTCTACCACGGCTTCCTGCCGGCTGATCTCGCTTTGGGCGTGCTGCTGCTCGCCCTGGCAGGCTGAAAGACCTACCACCCAAATACAAGCACAAAATAGATAGCTGATTGTCTTCATAAAGGTTTGGCTCTTTTTAGGCCCGTTCCCGGAAGCTATCTGGCAGGATGGTCGGTTATTTTTCCGGGATCCCAAAACCCCGGGATCCGGTTCCAGTTGCTTGTCGGGGCAGCCCGTCAATTTGAGATTGCCAAAAATAGGCATTAATCAGGTGAATTGATAATCCGGATCAACTCGGGAGTGAATCTATCCCAAATTTTTATAATAGACTTTCGTCCGGGAACAATAACGTACCAGCCTTGTTGTGCATACAGAATTTGACCAAAAATGTGAGATGGAACAAGTTACCATATTTTGGTTCCGCCGGGACCTGAGACTGGAAGATAACGCCGGCCTGTATCGCGCGCTCAAAACGGGACGGCCCGTTTTGCCGTTGTTTATTTTTGATACGACTATACTGGACAAGTTGCCCTCCCGTGCCGATGCCCGGGTGGAGTTTATTCACCAGGAGATCGAACGGCTGCACGGAGAGCTGGAAGCGCTCGGCAGCACGCTGCTGGTGCGTCACGGAAATCCACTGGAGGTCTGGAAAGAACTGCTGCGGGAATGGGATGTGCAGGCGGTGTATACCAATCACGATTACGAACCGTCGGCCAAGGACCGCGATGCTGCCGTCGCGGAATTGCTCTCGGAAAACGACACGGAGTTTCGTACCTATAAGGATCAGGTGATTTTTGAAAAGCTGGAAGTGACCAAAGCAGACGGCGACCCCTACGTGGTATTTACGCCCTACAGCCGGGCCTGGAAGGCTAAGCTGGAAGAAAAGCTGGTAGAAGTAGAGGAGGATCCCGATGCTAAAAATGGCCAGTCGGACAAACTGTCTTTTTATCTTAAACCTTATCCGAACGAGCGTTATTTTGACCATTTCCACCAAACAGGATCGACGGAGATCCCGAGTCTGGCGGATATGGGGTTCGAGCCGGCGGGCATTCCCTTTCCGGATCGGGAAGTCAGCCGTGAACTGATCCGCAATTACGATAGAACCCGTGATTACCCGGCCATCGAAGGAACTTCGAGGTTAGGGCTGCATTTTCGGTTCGGTACCATCAGCATTCGGGAAAAAGCCCGACGCGCGGCGAAATTGAACGGTACCTTCCTCAACGAACTCATCTGGAGGGACTTCTACGCAATGATCATGGACAATTTTCCGCACGTGGTAGAGCGCTCTTTCCGGGAAAAATACGACCAGATCGAATGGCGGAATAACGAACAGGAGTTCCGGGCCTGGTGTGCCGGCGAAACCGGTTACCCGATCGTGGACGCCGGTATGCGAGAGCTCAATACGACCGGCTACATGCACAACCGGGTGCGGATGGTAACGGCCAGTTTCCTGACTAAACATTTGCTGATCGACTGGCGATGGGGCGAAGCCTATTTTGCCGAAAAATTACTGGATTACGAACTGGCGAGTAATAACGGCGGCTGGCAATGGGCGGCCGGCAGCGGTACCGACGCCGCTCCGTATTTCCGGATCTTTAACCCGGAGAGTCAGTTGAAAAAATTTGATAAGGAGCTCCGTTATGTGAAGGAATGGGTACCCGAATACGGCACCAAGGACTATCCCGCACCGATCGTGGATCACAAAATGGCCCGGGAGCGTTGCCTGGCCACCTACAAGGCGGCCCTGGATAGGGGATAAGTTATTTTATCGATAACTACCTGAAAATTTCCGAATGCCTCAACCGGCCTCTCCACCGCTCATCGCGATCAATTGCCGGTGGATCTGCAGCACCTGCGGGATCAACATCTGGTGACCGTCGTTGAAGATCACAAAGTCCGCACGGCTGACTTTTTCGGATTCGGGCATTTGGGCGGCTATTCTGGCCTTGACTGCCGCACGCTCCACGCCGTCCCGGCGTACCACCCGGGTGATGCGTAAATCTTCGGGGGCCGTTATAACAATAACCTTATTTAAGTGCTTATGACCTCCCGACTCAAATATTAAGGCCGCTTCTTTGAGGGTATAGGGCGCATCCGGGTGCTCGGCGTTCCAGCGGTCTCCGTCTTGCCAGACCGCAGGATGTACGATCGCATTGAGCTGTTCCCGTTTTTTCGGTTCGGAAAAAATAATATCACTTAAATGCTGGCGATTCAGCTGGCCGTTCTCGTAATAGGCTTCCGGTCCGAAAAGGGATTTTATAGCTTCGATCAGTTCTTTATCGTTGCTCATCAACCACTTGGCCCGTTGATCTGCATTGTAAACAGGAATGCCCAGGCTGGCGAAGATCCGGCATACCGTGGTCTTGCCACTACCTATTCCTCCGGTGATCCCAATTCTCAGCATATGCTAATTTTCTTTCATTTTCCGGTAAGGTAAAAAAATGTGTGGGATATGTTTTTTTTATAAGATAATTTCTTACTTTGTGGGTCCTATTACACAGTTGCCACACACAGTGGGAACACCTAAAGCCTTTCTTTTCCATATTCACCTTTGTCCTCTTCCCTATTAATTTTTCTTTTGCGGATTGGCGCCAACCTCCGCCCGAATGCCCCTGGATCTAGCGAATGTTTTTAGGTTAATCGTCATCGATTAGCCCGGTAAGTCTTTTGCACCGAAGCGTTTAGCGGACCCGGATCGCGGCCCGGCAACGCTTCGGCTGCGGAAGAATTTAGCCCGTATTTTCCTTCCCTGTTTTTCACCGTATCCAATATCCGGGTGAAATGCTCCAATTGTTTGTTGCTTCCTACAAATTAGCTATTTTTACCACCATCCAAAACATACTGTATGGCCAAATTAAGGACCAATCATGCACGGCAGGCAAAAGGCAGTTCGGGCATGATCGTGAAGGTGGGGTTATTCGGAGCGATTATCGGAGGACTCTATTTCGTTTTCAACTATTTTACCGGCGCCGATCTTACTCCGCCGGATACCGGAGAAACTTACCACGCCGAATCGTATTACTTGCCCAGCAGTACCGGCCAGGTCATCGAGTACCGGGACTACGTGATCTCCTACAACGAAGATCACGAACAGGCCGAGTGGGTGGCCTATATTCTCACCCGCGAAAATCTCGAAAAGCCCTGGAATAAACGCAGTGATAACTTCATGCCGGACAGCAGGGTCAAGACCGGTTCGGCTACGCCCAACGACTACCGCGGCTCGGGCTACGACCGCGGACACCTCGTACCCGCGGCGGATATGGCCTACGATGCCGCAGCGATGGAAGAGACCTTCCTGATGAGTAACATCAGCCCCCAATCCCGTAACTTCAATAAAGGCATTTGGCGGGAACTGGAAGAGCTGACCCGCGACTGGGCGAAAAAATTTGATGAACTTTACGTAGTGACGGGGCCGGTCTTGAGTCAGGAACCCAAAGGGTACATCGGAGAGAACGAGGTCAGCGTACCCACCGCCTATTTTAAGGTGCTGCTGGATCTGGCCGAACCCGAGCAAAAAGGCATCGGCTTCATCATTCCTAATCAGGTGAGTTTTGAACCTTTGTACGATTTTGTGGCGAGCATCGATCAGGTGGAAGAACTAACTGGTATCGACTTTTATCCCGATCTGATGCCCAAAGAACTGGAGCAGCAACTGGAAGGTAACTACAACCTCGACCTCTGGCAGTTCAGTAAGCAAAAGTACGATAAGCGGATCGAGCAGTGGAATAAAGAATAACGCTGCGTAAAGCGGTCGCCCCGGTCCGGGATCGGTCACCGAAATCCGGATCGATAACAATAAATGAACCATTCAAGATAAAACAGGAATTCAATTACCATGGCCAATAAAGAGCATTTCATCGAAACCATCGAGAACGGATATACCTTTAAAGGGGACTCTATCGTCCTCGGAGGAGCTATGCTGGACAAAGAAGTGATGACCGGTACGCTGATCAAACTGCCGCTGCGCAGTATGAACCGTCACGGGCTGATCGCCGGGGCTACCGGTTCGGGTAAGACCAAAACCCTGCAAATCCTGGCGGAACAACTCTCCGCGAAGGGAGTCCCGTCTCTGCTGATGGATGTAAAGGGGGACCTGAGTGGTATCGCCGTTCCCAGTGACGGCCACCCTAAGATCGATGAAAGACACGCGAAGATCGGTTTCGAATTCAAAGCCAGCGGCACTCCCGTTGAGTTCCTGACCCTGTCCGACGAACCCGGTGCGCGCCTGCGGGCCACCGTTTCCGAGTTTGGTCCGGTGCTGTTCTCAAAAATGCTGGATCTGTCCGAGACCCAGGCGGGCATCGTCGCAGTATTGTTCAAATACTGCGACGATCATCAAATGCCGCTGCTGGATCTGAAAGATTTTAAAAAGACGTTGCAGTACATCTCGAATGAAGGCAAAGATGAGATCAAGGCCGAATACGGTAGCTTTTCCAGTAGTTCGGTCGGAGCGATCATGCGTAAAGTGGTAGAACTCGAGCAGCAGGGAGCAGAGGTGTTCTTTGGCGAACGTTCATTCGAAGTCGATGATCTTTGTCGGGTAGACGAGAACGGACGCGGTATTGTCTCCATTATCCGCCTGACGGATATTCAGGATCGTCCGAAATTGTTCTCCACCTTCATGTTACAGATCCTCGCCGAGATCTACAGTACTTTCCCCGAGGAAGGCGATATGGACCAACCCAAACTGGTACTTTTCATCGATGAAGCGCATCTGGTGTTTGATGAAGCATCCGATGCACTGATGGATCAGATCGAGGCGATCATCAAGCTGATCCGTTCTAAGGGGGTGGGCATTTACTTTGTCACCCAGAACCCGGCAGACGTTCCCGAAAGCGTACTGGGGCAGCTCGGTCTGAAGATCCAGCACGCACTGCGCGCCTTCACCGCCAAGGATCGGAAAGCGATCCGTCTGGCTGCCCAGAACTACCCGCTGACGGATTACTACGAAGTGGACCAGTTGCTCACCGAACTTGGTACCGGCGAGGCGCTGGTAACGGCTTTGAATGAAAAGGGGATCCCCACACCGCTGGCGCATACCATGTTGCGGGCTCCCGAATCCAGAATGGATATCCTGACCGATAGCGAGATCAAAAAGATCCTCGGCCGTTCCTATCTGTTGAAAAAGTACAACGAGGTAGTCGATCGGGAAAGTGCGTACGAGATCCTGACCGAAAAGATCGCAAAAGCACAGGAAGCCGAGCAACAGGCCAAGCTGCGGGACCAGCAGGATAAAGCCCGGAAAACCTACAGCCGGCGGGCGGAGAAAAGCACTTTTGAAAAAGTGATCAACAGCACGACAACCCGTCAGATCGGGCGCACCATTGCCCGGGAACTGACCCGCGGCCTTTTGGGGGTCTTAGGCATAAAAAGGTAACTGGCAGGCGAAAAAAAATCCAGAACACACAATAAGCGACTTTAACAGTTTTTATTTGGAAAATACTCAACCCAAACCCCAACCCGAATTGTTATGTTGATGAAAAATATATAAGTA
Source organism: Flavilitoribacter nigricans DSM 23189 = NBRC 102662 (assembly GCF_002646595.1). GTDB lineage: Bacteria > Bacteroidota > Bacteroidia > Chitinophagales > Saprospiraceae > Flavilitoribacter > Flavilitoribacter nigricans. The sequence continues at coordinate 102,637 of NZ_PDUD01000001.1, read as the reverse complement.
CTTCGCCAAATGTAATTCTTATGTTACTTGAAATTTAATTTGGCTGGGTGAAAATATTTTTTAATTTTGTTTCAGCCTATATTCATATTTTGGAAATTTATTTTCCACTTTATGCCCAACTATCTATTAACCAATTGCCTGACATCAAACAATTTGCATCGATGAAGAGATCGATCAAACGAAAGCTCGTGAGAGCAAAAGTCGCTTTGAACACCACCATTGGAAAGATCCTCGATATCAATCGCAGGAGGAAAAAGCTACAAGCTTTTGAAGACCTTGCGCACAAAGAGGAAGAGCTCAACCAGGAGCTCAAATTACTCAACAAGATTGCCGACCGGCAAGCTAAGATCATTAGGAAATACGAAGATTCTTTAGCCCAGGAAAGAGTGGGCGCTTCCTAAGGAACCAGGTTCTTTTTGGATCTGATGATCTATTCTATTCGGCCAGGTCGAATTGCAATTTTGCGAGATTGCTGTACGCTCCATCCTGCTTTTCCGAAAGTTCCAGGTGCGTACCGCTTTCGACTATCTGACCCTGTTCAATGACATAGATCCGGTCTACATCCCGGATCGTTGCCAGCCGGTGGGCGATAATGATGGAGGTTCGACCCTGCATCAAGGTGTTCAACGCATCCTGAACGGCTTTTTCCGATTCGGCATCCAGGGAGGATGTCGCCTCGTCCAGCAACAGTACGGCCGGGTCTTTCAGTATGGCCCGGGCGATCGCGATCCGCTGTCGCTGACCTCCCGATAATTTTACTCCTCTTTCCCCAACCGTCGTTTCAAAACCATCGGGAAATGCCGTGATGAAGTCCAGGGCATTGGCCTGACGGGCCGCCAGGCGGACCTCCTCGTCCGTAGCGCCGGGTTTTCCGTACAGTATATTTTCGCGGATCGTACCGCCGAACAGGATCACTTCCTGCGGGACGATGGCCAGGTTTTTCCGGTAAGCCGAAAGGTCATAGGACTGAATGGGCTGACCGTCTAGCAGGATTTCTCCTTCCTGCGGCTGGTAATAGCGCAGCAACAATTGAATGATGGTCGATTTACCGGCTCCACTGGCGCCCACGAGCGCTACTTTTTGGCCGGGCCGCACTTCCAGGTCAATTCCCTGTAGAACCGGTACGTCCGCACGCGTAGGATAACTGAAATGGACATGATCGTACCGGATATGACCGCCGGATTTGCTATTCAGCGCCCGGTCGGCTGCATCCAGATCTACCTCGGAATTTTCCTGCATGATGTCGAATACCCGCTCGGTGGAACCGATCGCGGAGACGATCTCCGTATAAAAATTACCAATACTGGCGATGGCACCTCCGATGATACCGGCGTAGGCGATAAAGTCAATCAGGTTACCTTCCACCATCTCACCCTGCTGGACCAGCACGGCGGCCCGCCACATGATCAGGAACAGGGTGCCCAACATGACCAGAATAATAAAAGAGGCAAAGATCCCCCGGATATTTGCGGCTTTCAGAGAAACCCGTACGACTTCGTCCAGATATTTGATGTAGCGACGAAGTTCAAAACCCTCGTTCGTATAGGCTTTTACAGTCTGTATGGTCTGCATGGTCTCTTCCACCACCACATTAGTCTGTGCGAGTTGATCCTGCCGGGTCTTCATCAGCTTTCGCAGCTTGCGACCCATATAAACGGCCACCAGCACGGCAAACGGGAAAGTGGCCAGCATGACCAGGGCCAGTTTGGACATGGTGAACAGGATGATCGCCACCCCGCCCAAGAGTAAAATGATCTGTCGCAGGAATTCGGCAAAGGTGACGGAAACGACCTGCTGGATCTTGGCCACGTCACTGGTGATGCGGCTGGTGAGCTCGCCCACCCGTCTTTCTTCGAGGTAGGAAATGGGCAAGGTGATCAGTTTGGAGAACAGATCCTTCCGGAGCAGTGCAATACTCTTCTCACTGATGATGGCAAACACCTGGACGCGGAAGTAGGAAAATACACTCTGCAGGACCAGCAGGCCGATCAACAGCAGGAAAACCTGGTTGAGACTCATTCCCCAATTAGATTTTCCGGTAGCCACGTTCAGGATCTCCCCCGGCAACTTCATGATACCCAGAAACAGCAGACTACCACTGATCAGAAAGAAAAAACCGGCTACCATATACCACTTGTAGGGGAGTACGTAAGTGAAGATCTGTGTAGCCTTTTTTAGTCTTTCCCGGGTCAGTTTTACCTTTGGGGCATCATCTTTTTCTCTTCTTCTACTCATATTTTAACATCCATATTGGGAAATAAAACGTAAAACTAAATAGAATAACCCTATTACAATGCACTAAAAAGATATTCGTGATGTTATTTTTACATACTCATGAATAATTCGAATTATCATAATCTCCCTAAATGACCTTCTCTATGAAGCAAATTATTTTAATCCTAAGTATGGTATTTGCCCTCGGGAATCTGGCCCGGGCCCAATCCACGGAGTTGGGTATCCTGGGCGGCGTATCCCTTTATAGCGGCGACCTTTCCGAAGATGAGTTCGGCCTCTATTTTGAAAATCTAAAACCAGCCTTTGGTATTTTTGGACGCTTTAATCTTAGCAATACCCTGGCGATACGTTTGGGCGTAAGTCACGGTCAGGTGCAGGAAGAAAGCGACCTGCGCGGCAGCGACGAATACATGCGTAATTTCCGTTCCAATATTACGGAATTCGCTCTTACGGCTGAGATCAACCTATTCCGCATCGGTCGAACGACCAATTTCCAGGCTATTCCCTTCATTTTTGGTGGCGGCGCGGTGTTCAATTTCCGGCCCGAGACCTTGTTTGACGGCAACTGGATAGAAATGCAACCACTGGGCACGGAAGGCCAGGGGCTGCCGGGCTACGAACAACCCTACCAACTGACCCAGATCGCGATCCCTGTCGGATTGGGCCTCAAGCTGGATATGGGCAATTGGGCCATGTCATTTGAGTTCGGCGGCAGAAAACTGTTTACCGATCACCTTGATGATATCAGTAATGCATCCGTCAGCTATCAGGACGTTTACGAAGGCAACGGTGAACTGGCCGCGATGATCAGCAACCCGATCGCCGGTAATGACGGCGAACCCAATCCGACCTATAACCGGGGAGGACCTTTTGACGACTGGTACTACATCGGCGGCGTTACCCTGTCTTTTGATATCGGAGGTGGCTACGGCGGCCGTGGTTCCGGACGGAATATCGGTTGTCCGACCTTTTAAGGTCTCGAAGATAAGTGGGTATACGAAACTGCTTGCATGAGCTCAATGGTAGTTCATACAACGGTAGTCAAATTGAAAAGCATCAGGAAAGAAGGTTGAGATGTGGAAAGGCAGGGTGCCCGGAAACGTATAGCCTCTATGCTTTTGGAATTTTCGATCGGACTGTCACTTGTTATCCAGCTGCAATAGCTTCCCCAAGGATGGAGCTTTAGCAGCCGTTAGCCGGATATACAATCTCCTCCACTGATCTGGTAGTTCCCGTCAGTTGATTTTGCCCAGGTTGCGCTGAAGATATCGGCAATCACGGCAACGATCGTATCGGGATGATCAAGGGCTACATTAAGGGTAAGCGAACACTGGGAGATCTGCTGATTCTGGATCTGGATATTCATTCCGAGCCGGCTGTTGATCTCTTTGATCGCTTCGTCAAGCTGGTGCCCTTTGAAACGCAGCCTGCGTTCCCGCCAGTAGCTGGCATTCAGCGTTTTCGGTTTATCGGAAAGGATCGTGCCCAGATCGTGCTGGTAGGTGCCGCGACTTCCCTGGTTCAGTTCCATCGGACTTTTGCCGGCAGTATCGGCCAGACGGACCAAACCCTTCACCACTTCTACTTCGGTGAAGTTCTCATTGTGGTAGGCTCTCAGATTAAAGCTGGTACCTAAAACCTCGGTCTTGGTGCGGGAGGTCTGGATGGTAAAGGTATGATCTTCGTCCCGGTTGATCTCAAAGTACGCTTCGCCCGAAAGCTCCACCGCGCGGTCGCTCCGGAAGAAGCTGGGATAGTTGAGCTGACTGTTTTCATTCAGGATCACTGTGGAACCGTCGGCCAACGGGATGGTCTTTTGTTCTCCGGGGCCGGTTGTAACGATCAGCATTTCAGCGGGCGTGAACCAGAAATTCCAGACGACCAGCGCCGCTACCAGGAATAACAGGGCCGCTGCGATGGCCGTGGTAAAGGAAAAGTTGAATCGCTTTTTAGACGAAACTACGGTCAGACGGGACTGTTTATCCTGCCGGATACGGGCTTGCAGTTTGGTCAGTCCTCCTTCAACATCGGGAGAATAGGTAGCCAGATAACGGGCACCCAGATCCCAGGTGCGCTCGATATCCTCAAGTGCCCGACGGTGTTCAGGATCCTGATCCAGCCAGTTCTGTAAGACTAATTGATCCGCTTCACTTAGCTCGTTACGCAAGTGCTTGTGGATCATTAATATGTAGCGTTCATCTATCATTGGCAATGCAATTCAATACAAAGGACACTACTTTTTTGGGTATCCCCCATGCTCAGAGGGGGAAAATAAACGTAATGAAGCCGACAAACCACGATAGATGTGGACCCAGTGCTTCTCGTAGTAATCGCAATGCTTTTGAAATCTGATTTTCAACGGTCTTAATGGAAATACCCAGTTTGTCGGCTATTTCCTGGTAGGACATATCCTCAAAGCGGCTAAGGCTGAACACCTCCCGGCAACGATCGGGCAGATCACCGACTGCGCGGTCAATAGAGTTCTGCAGGTCCTGTACTTCTAGTTTTCGATTGGCGTCAGTTTGTCCTTCGCTGCGATGGGGGATCTTGTCTTCGCTTTCCGGTTTGATCTTGCGGTCGCGTATATAATTGAGCGACTTATTCCGGGCCGCACGCCGTAAATAGGCGCCGAAGGACGAATTGACATTCAGTACGTCCCGTTTTCGCCACAGTTCATAAAATACATCCTGAGCGATATCTTCGGCAATACCGGGGTCGGGGATGATCCGCATGACCGCCCGGCATACATCCGCGTAATATTCCCTGAAAAGTAGCTCGATAGCTTGTTCCGGCCGGGTACGGAAGAGCTCCTGAAGCGAATCATCATTATGGGAATGTTCAGTGGACAAGGACTGTATTTTCTCTGTTGTAGCAACAAATAAACGAAATTTAGGCCTTACTGCTCGTGCATTTGGGGGAATTCCTGTAAAACTATTCCAAATAATTTGTAAAGTAGGAATTTGAAAAAATGGAGATAATCAAATACCTTCACGAATCTTGAATGTCCATACCTTTAAACTAATTATTAAGCTAGTATGAATAAAAAGTTATACCTGTTTCTTTCAGGATTGCTATTCCCATTGTTGGTTTTTGCCCAGGAAGCGGAAGCAGAGGAGGCCGGCCGGACCCTGGATGAAGCGATCAACAGTGTTTTTCAGCCCATCACCACGGCCATCGAAACCGTCGTCTTCGTCCCGGTGACGATCGGAGAGTTTACGATCCCTTTTGTGTTGATCTGGCTGATCGTCGGAGCGATCTTCTTCACCATATATATGCGTTTTGTCAACTTCACGGCTTTTAAGCACGCTCTGGACGTAGTTCGTGGTAAATACGACGATCCGGACGACGAGGGTGAGGTTTCTCACTTTCAGGCCCTTACAGCGGCCCTTTCCGGTACGGTAGGGGTCGGTAACATCGCGGGCGTGGCCATCGCCATGTCGCTGGGCGGTCCGGGTGCGACCTTCTGGATGATCCTGGCCGGTATCTTCGGTATGTCTTCCAAATTCGTGGAATGTTCACTGGGGGTAATGTACCGGAACGTCAACGAGGACGGCTCCGTTTCGGGTGGTCCGATGTATTATCTGGAAAAAGGATTTAAAGAAAAAGGCGAATCCTGGGGTACGGTCGGTAAAGTATTGGCGGTACTGTTCGCCATTGCCTGTATCGGCGGCTCCTTCGGCGGCGGTAATATGGTACAGATCAACCAGGCTACCCAACAATTCATCGACGTTACCGGCGGGGAAGCGAGTTTCTTCGACGGTAAAGGCTGGATCTTCGGCGTGATCATGGCCGGTATCGTGGCGGTGATCATTATCGGTGGTATCAAATCCATCGCTAAAGTGACCGATAAAGTGGTGCCTTTTATGGTAGGTATCTATATCCTGGCTGCCCTGATCGTACTGGGTTATCATATCGGGGACATTCCCGAAGCTTTCGGATTGATCTTCTCCGGTGCTTTCAATGCCGAAGCCATGTACGGTGGCCTGGTCGGGGTACTGATCCAAGGTTTCCGCCGGGCGGCTTTCTCCAATGAGGCCGGTATCGGTTCCGCTTCTATTGCTCACTCCGCGGTGAAAACGGACGAACCCATTTCGGAAGGTGTGGTGGCCTTACTGGAGCCTTTCATCGATACGGTTGTAATTTGTACGATGACCGCACTGGTGATCATCATTACCAACTACGGCGGCTACGGTGCGGAGTTCGCATTTGAGAACGGTGAAGCCCTGGGTGGAATTACGCTTACTTCCTCCGCGTTCGAATCCGTGATCTCCTGGTTCCCATTCATCCTGTCGATAGCGGTGATCCTCTTTGCCCTTTCTACCATGATCTCCTGGTCTTACTACGGACTGAAGGCGTGGACCTATCTGTTTGGCGAGACCAAGGCGGCGGAGGTAACTTACAAAGTGATCTTCTGTGCTTTCGTGATCATCGGTTCGGCGATGAGTCTGGGAGCAGTGTTTGCCTTTGGTGACGCCATGATCTTTGCGATGTGTTTCCCAAATGTTTTCGGACTCTACTTTTTGATCCCGAAAGTCCGGGAAGCATTCGACAACTATATGGATCGGATCAAGAGCGGGGCCATACCCCGTACCAAATAATTATTTGTTTGATAGAAAAGGCCGGTAATTTACCGGCCTTTTCTGTTAAGGGGGTAAGAGGACTTTCATCCACAAAAGAAATTTTGTAGTTTTGTAAGCACCTGTCCTACAGCGGAAGACCTCAGGGCTTCATCTGATGCAGGTTCATTACCCTAAACATACCCTCCACAATCGTCTCATTTTTGGAAAAGAACTTGCGAAAATTCCCTTCTTCGGCAAGAGAACCTTTCGGTGTAATTGTCGGTTACATCGCAAAACCCTAAGGAGATTCCCAATTTTAGCACACTAAACTACGGCTGATTATTAATGTATCCTCCCGGTTATTTCTACGTATACCGTAGGAACAGAGGAGCATTTTGTTGGCGATTTGAATTATACCTTATGGATATATTATACTTCTGGGACATAATCTGGAGAAGAAAGTGGTTACTTATCGGAACTGCGGCCATTGCGGTTGTCCTTACCTTTTTCCTAATCGGACTGCAACCACCGGTATTTAAATCCAATGCAGTCTTATCTACCGGCATTACCGGTGGCAAACGGATCGAACTCAGTAAACAGGATGTTTTTGTACAGAAATACGAGATCGAATCGGCATTTAGCAATTTGATCGCGAATATGAAGTCGCGTACTTCCCTGCGACTGTTGGCCTATCGGTTGTTACAGCATGATCTTTACGAGTCGAAGATTGGAGGAACTCCCTTTCGGGAAATTCCCTCGGATGCGGAGATCACCAGCGATAATGCGGGGATCCTGCGATTGATGCAGCAGATCCAGTTGCGTACGGACACCCTTATTGTGGATATGCCGCTGGATCCCGAGGACGAAGCTACCTTTAAAGAGCTGACCAAAGCCTATGAATACGACTTCGAAAGCCTGGATGAGCATTTGCACATCAACCGACTGGGCGAAACGGATTACGTTACCATAGAATTTGAATCGGAAAATCCGGAGTTGTGTGTGTTTGCGGTGAATTCCTTTACGGAGGAATTTATGGATTACCACCTGCAATCCGTGAGTCGCGATGAATACGAAGCCGTCCGTTTTTACGAGAACCTTGCCCTGGAAAAAGAAAATCGGGTTAAACTGGTCAGTAGTGATCTCAGCAATTTCCGGCGGGACAACAACATCGTCAATATGGACGAGCAGTCCCGCAGTGTGGTGGCCCTGCTGAAAGACCTGGAATACGAACGTGGACTGGCCAAACAGGGGATCCCGGCCCACCAGAAAAATATAGCGCGACTGAGTGGTGATCTGGACCAACTGATCGAAAACGAAAGTCAGCGGGAGCGGGCTTCCAGCATCGTTAAAAACCGCTTTAGCGAGATCCAGGGGCAGATCAAGGACCTGCGATCCGAACAACCGGCGGGTAGTGCCGGACTGGCCCCGATCTACGTCAATCAACTGGAATTCAAGCGATCCTACCGGGATACCCTTATCGATGAACTGGCCAATGTGCTGATCACTTCTCCCAGTGAGGAGGATGCGGCTACTATCCAGAATCTACTGGAAAAGCGGGTAGATGAGCAGATCCTGCTTACGATAAAAGAAGAGTCCATTGAAGTTATTGACGAAAAGATCAAGGAACTGCGCGCTCAGACAGATTCCCTGGTTTCCGCCGAAGAACGGATCGACTTTCTGGAAAGCCAGAAGGAGATCGCAGTGGAAGAATACCTGTATGTACTCGGTAAATTGAACGAGGCCAAGGTGGTAGCTCAGAGCGCACTCAATCCGCTTGCTATTTTTGAACACGCCCAGATACCGGAAGAACCCGAGCCGTCCAAACGCCTGGTGTATTCCGCCTTTTCCGGAGTCGCTACCGCCGGCTTTGGGGTTTTCATTTTGTTTTTCCTGACGCTGCTGGATAAAAGTTTTCATTCTCCGGCTCAATTCGAGCGGCTAACCGGAACGCCACTACTGGGCGCATTGAACCTGCTGCCAGGCAAAAAACGAGACCTGAATACCATCTTTTCGGAAAGTGAAGAACCGGACCTGCTTATTTTCAGGGAGTCGCTGCGAAAAATAAGGCACGAGATCGAAGTTTCGGGAGCCCGTCGCTTCCTGGTGACCAGTACCCGGCCGAATGTGGGTAAAACCAGTGTGCTTTTATCGCTGGCCTACACCCTGGCGAAAAAAGATAAGAACGTCCTCCTGTTGGATACCAATTTTAAGGATAATGATCTGAGTGATTACGCCAACATGGATCCGGAGTTCAATCCTTTATTGCCGGCCAATAATGACGCGGGGGACCTGATCACTTCCCAGGAAATACCTTCCAGCAAAGGACGGGTCGATATCATTGGCAACCGCCCTAGCCTGGATTCTCCGTCGGAGATCCTGGCCGGAAAAGGGTTCACGAACTGGCTCGAAGACCTGGAACAGCAGTACCATTATGTATTGATGGAAGGTCCGGCACTCAATAATTATTCGGATACGCGGGAACTGGTCGATTATGTAGATAGGGTGATCGTTGTATTCGAAGCTTCGGCCGATATGAATCGTCCGGACGAGGAATCCCTGCGCTATCTCGAAAGCCTGGATCAACAGTATATGGGAGCCATTCTTAATAAGGTGAATTCCAGGCACCTGGAAAACTAAAAAAAGCAGCTTGTCAATTTCATGGGGAATCCTCGTTCATATTGGTTCCGTGCCGGTTTATTGTCCTTCGGCGAACGCTTTGCACAGCTTCTATTCGGCTTTGGTAGCCTGTGGATGCTGTTGCGGATGTGGTCGGTACGCGAATTTGGTTATTGGGTGCTTTTTTTGTCGATCACTACGCTCGTGGAGATCGCCCGGGTGGGTTTGTTGCAAAATGCACTGGTGAAATTCCTGAGTACGGCGCAGGACGAATCCGATTACCGTCGGATCAATTCCGCGGCATTGATGCTCAATATCCTACTGGGAATAGGCGCTGCCCTGCTGGTTATCCTGCTGGCTTTTCCCCTGAGTCTCATCCTGGAGGCCGAGATCCTGATCAAGATGCTGCCAATCTATGGACTGACGACGATCTTTTTTATCCCGATGCACCAGGCTAATTTCAGCCAGCAGGCGAATCTGGATTTTCGGGGTATATTCTGGGGGAATTTTACCAATCGTGGCATCTTTTTCCTGTTCATCGCATTTGCGTTTTTCGGCTTCATGGAGGTGGAACCGCTCGATCTGGCCTGGATACAGGTGCTGACCACGGCGCTGGGAGCGATCGTCTCGGCCATCCTGGCCCGACCGTATTTGCGTTTTTACCGGGGTATCGACTGGAAATGGGTGGCCGAACTGTTCCACTTTGGAAAATATGTATGCGGTACCAATCTGGGGACCATGCTTTTCAAGAGCATCGACAAATTGATGCTCGCCGCGCTGATCTCTCCGGCGGCCGCGGCGGTTTACGAAGTCGCGATCCGGATCACCAACCTGGCGGAGGTGCCGACCTTCTCCATGGCGGCGATCGTTTTCCCGCAAAGCGCCAAACGGCACGCCGATACCGAAACGCCGCCCTCCCAGGTAGGCGAGCTCTACGAAAAATCCGTTGCCGGCATTCTGGCATTTCTAATACCGAGTATCATTGTGATCCTGCTGTTCCCTACGCTCATTATTGAGATCGTAGCCGGCGACAAATATCTGGAGGCCGTGCCGCTGTTGCAACTGACGATGTTGTATGGCCTCTTTGTGCCCTTTGCCGTGCAGTTCGGTACCATCCTGGATAGTACCGGCCATCCGCGGGTCAACTTTGTTTATACCGCACTGGGTGCTTTACTGAATGTGATGTTCAATTATTTGTTTATCAGTTATTTCGGTATAACCGGTGCGGCCTACGGTACCTTAATGACCTTTTTCGTTATGTTCGTGGCCATGCAAATGGAACTGAACCGCCGCTTCAACGTAAAACTGTCCCAGGTACTGGCCCGTATCCCCTTTGTTTATCGCCAGTTGTGGCAGAGATTCCGGCCTTCTCTATAGAGGGTTAATCCTTAAATTTGAATAGGTACCAATGAATACAGACTCCATCGATATCATTTATTTTTCCCTTTTTCCCTGGGATCACCCATACTCTTCCGTATCGCTGTGCATGGCCCGGGAATTTGCCCAGACCAACCGTGTTTTTTACATTAATCATCCGCATACGCTGAAAGATTTTGTCACCGGATTCAAAGAGGAATCGGTGCAGGACCGGATGGGAGACCTGCTCAAAGGGAAAATGAGGTACGAGAGTATTCCCAATCTACCGGATAAGGTAATCGGGGTGCACCCGCCACTGACCTTGCCGATCAACTGGCTGCCCGAAGGGAAGATCTACGAGCGGGGTTTCGAATGGAATAACGATAAAGTATTGGAGACCATTCGCAAGGTGATCGCCGATTACGACCTGAAAGATTTCATCTATATCAATTGTTATGATCCGTATTACTGTCCGGTGCTCCCACGGGACACCGGCGTTCGACTGAACGTTTACCAGTGTATCGATGATATCAGTCAGGACGACTACACCGTCCGGCACGGCGTACGATTGGAGGAAGAGGCGATCCGCCGGGCGGATATCGGGCTGGTGACCTCATCGCGTCTGTATGAGCTGAAATCTCCACTGAACCCGAATCTCTATGTGCTCAATAATGCGGCGGATGTCGAACTCTTTTACCAGGCCCAGAATAAAAAACAGGACCGGCCGGCGGAAATTAGAAACCTCAGCGGTCCGATCATCGGCTATACGGGCAATCTGGATGACTATCGCATCGATTATCCATTACTGCGGGAGATCGCGCTTGCCCATACCGATAAAACTCTCTTACTCGTGGGCCCGGTAAACAGCGGCCAGTTTGAAGAACAGGGATTGCACGAGCTACCGAACGTAGTACATACCGGAGGGAAAAATATCCGGGAATTGCCGGCCTACCTGCAGTACATGGATTGTGTGATCATTCCATTTCTGTGTAACGAACTGACGGCGAGTATCTATCCGCTGAAGATCAATGAATACCTGGCTGCCGGCAAAAGTGTGATCTCGACCAATTTCAGCCGGGACATCCGACAGTTTGCGGATCAGATCCGTCTGGTAGAGAACCGGGCCGAATTTATCGAAGCCATACCGGCGGCGATCACCGACAACAGCACCGTCCAAAAAGCGGAGCGACTGGCCCGGGCCCGGAAAAATACCTGGTCCTCCCGCGTAGAGACCTTTTGGGAGATCATAGAGAAGCACTGGGATCGCCCGAAAGTAAAGGAAACTGTTTCCAACGATCATCTGTAAATCCGAAATACCGATTATATGAAAACCGAAATAGGCGAAAAAGAAAAAATGCTGGAGATCGCTGCCCTTTTCCTGTTTGGAATGGTGTTACTGGCGGCCTTCGGCAAGGTCGTTATATTTTAGCGTATGCAGGCCGCTATCGCACATATCCGATCCTGGTTGCACCGCTCCTTCCTGGAGGAAAAACTGAACAACGTTCAGGGTGCCATTTTGCTGGTGGGAGGCGCTGCCTTCCTCAGTGTTCTGATGGTCGTACTTGGCCTGAAGATCGGTGTGGCGCTAATCGGTTTGTTCATTGGAGTACCGGTTATGATCCTCGCTCTGGTGGACCTTCGGTTCGGTCTGGCGGTGATCCTGGTGCTGGCCTTCTTTGTCAACTTCATCAGTAAGTATACCTCGTTCCCGGTCGGGACGGGCCTCGATGCCCTGTTTTTTCTGATGTTTTTTGGCATGATGGTGCGGGTGGCCCAATACCGCGACTGGAAAATGCCGAAAGGACCGGTCACAACCATTATTCTGGTCTGGATCGGCTATAATTTGCTGCAGGTCCTGAATCCGGAAGCGCCTTCCCGCGCGGCCTGGTTGTATACTGTGCGTAGTTTGGCTATTCTGCAACTCATCTACTTTGTAGCCCACTATGCTTTTCGATCCCTGCAGGACATCAAACAATTCCTGAAGGTATTCATCATTCTGGCGATCATTGCGGCGGTTTACGGGCTCAAACAGGAATACTTCGGTTACAATTCCCGCGAATGGGCCTGGCTCTACGAAAATCCCCGGCGCTACCAACTGATCGTGCAGTGGAGCCGCTATCGGGTATTTTCCCTGTTCTCCGATCCCACAACCTTCGGAACAGTGATGGCCTACGGTGGGACTTTTTGCTTTATCCTGGCCACGGGGCCATTCCGGAAAATTTCGAGGGTGGTACTGGTGCTGGGTGGACTGGCAATGATGCTGTCGATGGCCTACGCCGGATCCAGAACGCCCTTTATTCTGATACCGGCGGCTCTGGGGCTGTACGCTTTGCTCAATCTAAGCAAGCAGGTGATCATCGTGGTGGGCGTACTGACCGTACTCGGAGCCGGAATGATCATGAAATCCACCAGCAATCCGGTTATTTATCGCATCCAGTCGGCCTTTGAGCCCACCACGGATGCCTCGGTCCAGGTGCGTCTGGAAAACCAGGAGATCGTACAACCCTATATTCAGAGCCATCCTTTTGGTGCCGGCCTGGGCACTACCGGCGTCTGGGGCGAAAGGTTCAGTCCCGATTTCTGGCTGGCCGGGTTTCCCCACGACAGCGCCTACGTGAGGATGGCCGTTGAGACCGGCTGGCTGGGACTGGTCATCTATATGGCTATATTCTTTATTGCCTTTCAGGTGTCGGTGTTTTATTATTTTCGGGTTCGTAATCCCCAGATCAAGATCATGTACCTCGGGCTGGCGATGATCACCTTCATTTTAGGTATGGCCAGTTATCCGCAGGAAGTAGTGACCCTTTTACCCAACAGTATCATTTACTACGTACTTTTAGCTATTGTGGTCCGGCTGAAAGACTTTGATACCGATCCGGAGGAGCCGGTGGTATCCGTAGCATCACAAAAACCGAATAGGATTTAATTATGCTAGATATTTTTCAACGAACGATCATTATCGGTCTGATCTGCCTGATCGTACCCCTAACGGCCGCCGGCCAGCAGGAAGGCATTGATCCGTTTGCGGAATGGCTCGTTCAGCTTGTTTACGATAATTATCCCGGCTTGCAGGCCATGGACAGTGAAGCCAAGGTCGTGAAGGAAGAGATCAAACTCGCTCATAAGGAATGGTTGCGTGCACCGGGTTTCAACCTGGGCTTCAACCGCTCGTCCAATTTGACCGATCCGGATCAGGGAACACCCAACGAAAATTTTCTCTTTCCCCGCGTCAGTATCGGAGCGAGTGTAAGTTTGTATCCGATCTTCAGTACCAAACCCAAAATACGGGCGGCGGAAGCCACTTACGAGGCACATATGTTCTCCATCGATCTGGAAAAAAGCGCCATCCGTAAGGAAGTGCTGACCCGCTACCGGGATTACCAACTGGCGGTCGATCTGTTACAGGTGCGATCCAAGATGGAGGAGGACGCCGATGCCCATTACCGTCTGCTGGATCGCCTGTTCCGCAGTAATGAGGCGGAGTTCAAAGACTATAATGATGCCTATAAAACTTACCAGGGATCGATTGAAGCCCGACTGGAAGCGCAGGCGAATATCGATAAGACGCGGATCGCCCTGGAAGAATTGCTGGGGATTAGCCTGGCCGAGGCAAAACGCCAGTGGGACAGTCGGGGATAATGCCGGAAAGCTTAGGGACTGGGTGCCGTAATCCAATGAACACAATATTCAAGCCTACCGTAAAGTTATTAGGAAAGTAACCCAACAAATCCCATTATGATGTGGAAAGAGACTTTGCTGAGTATTTGCCTGATCATTTGTTTTCAATTGAGCTACGCCCAACCTCCGGGAACGGTAGGCGCAAAACTGAAGGCGGAAGCGGAAGCGGAAAAAAGTGCGCTGGAGCAGGACTACGAAACCCGGGTCCGGCAGGAGGTACTCTACGGCGTTTACATCCCCAAAGACCTGGCGGAATCTTTTAGTGAGCTCAATAAAAGAACGGATGCCGATTCCCGCAAAAAGTTCACCGCAATGAGCGAAGAAGACGCGCGGCACAAACTGCATTTCAGTCTGGGGCGATGGATTATTCACAACTGGGGATTCTACGGAGGTTCCCGCCTGAGCAAATACCTTAATGACGTCGGTATCTTCGACCCCGATGATATGGCGCGTTTCATTATCATCACTTATCACCGCGAGCTGAACGGTAAACCTCTGGGCGTAAAAGAGCTGGTAGAGGGTTTCCAGGAAGTGCGGAAGGCTGAAAAGGAACAACGCCTGAAAGAGGGAAAGGTCATTCATCAGGAAACCCGGAAACGCCCCGTAAAAGAAAATAATTAAACCCGCATGGACCAACGGATCAAAATTGCCCTGGCGGTGCTGGGCTTTTTCTGTATAATAATGCTCTACGCCGCCGAGATCCCTTATTTTAATCGTTATTTTTCCTTTGTTAAATTCCTGGGCTTCAGTCTGGTCTTCGGTCTGCTGGTCGGTGGACTGGCGGCCTGGAAACTGGGCGCAAAGATAGCCGATCCCTACGATCGCATGCGCCTGAGCGTGGGACTGGTCGTTGCCGGACTATTATTTGGTCCATTGGTATTCAGTTTGCTGAACCGGCATCTAGACCCCTGGGGAACCCAGCTAGAAAACGTGGAGTTTGTGGAGATCGAAGAACGTTACAGCAGCCGGTACGGTCTGCCCGATACCGATGAGATCCCCGAACCCAATGCCTCTCACCTTTATTTTTACAGAAATTCCGAGCTTACCCGCATCGTTTTCAACAAAAAACTTGACCTTGGCGATGTCGATCGGGGAGACCTGATCGGACTGAATGTCCGCAAAGGTCTCTTCGGTATGGAGTGGGTGAAATCCGTGCGCTCTCCGAACGGCGGCCTGGACGTGATCTAGAGTTTAAAAGCCGGAAGCTGAATTTACATGTACAAGAGTCAATCTTTAGCGGAGTATAATAGTTTTGGGATCGCCGTAGAGGCCGCCCGGTACCTGGCCATTACGTCGGAAGAGCAATTAAAGGAAATATTGCCGAAACTGGAGCCGCCTTTGCTGGTACTGGGAGGGGGTAGTAATATTCTCTTTACGGAAGATCCCGCAGCCCTCATTCTGCACAACCGGATCCGGGGTAGGGAAGTGGTGCAACAAAGCGAAGAGGATGTCATTGTGCGGATCGGTGGCGGAGAGCCCTGGCACCAGTTCGTCCTCTGGACGCTGGAAAACAATTGGGGAGGGCTGGAAAACCTGTCCCTAATACCCGGCACGGTGGGCGCTTCTCCCATCCAAAATATTGGTGCTTATGGTGTAGAGTTGAAAGATGTTTTCCACGGACTGGAAGCAATCGACCTGCAATCGGGAGAAACCCTGCACTTCACTGCGGAGGAATGTGCATTTGGCTATCGCAGCAGTGTCTTCAAAACCACTTTGAAAGGCAAGGTGATGATCACCCGTGTACTTTTCCGCCTCAGCCGAAAGGATCATCAGATCAATACCGATTACGGAGCTATCCGGGATACCCTGGCGGAGTGGAAGATCGACCATCCGGGCATTCAGGATGTAAGTCGGGCCGTGATCGCCATCCGTCAATCCAAATTACCCGATCCGAAAGTCGTGGGAAATGCCGGCAGCTTTTTCAAAAACCCGGAAATAGAAGCCGCACAGTTCCAGGAATTGCAGGATCGCTTCCCGAATCTGGTATATTACCCGCTCCCCGACGGTCGCTACAAGATACCCGCCGGCTGGCTGATCGATCAGTCGGGTTGGAAAGGCCAACGTTTCGGCGCGGTCGGCTGTTACGACAAACAGGCGCTGGTACTGGTCAATTACGGCGACGCCAAAGGAACAGAAGTCGTCGAACTGGCCAACCGTATCGTTGATTCAGTAGAGGAAAAATACGGTATCCGACTGGAAACCGAAGTAAATATCATTTAAGCACCGCAATCACCCCCTCTACCCATCACCAAGTCACCTCGTCACCAAACCCCTCTGGTCCACAACCGGCCACCCATCCTCATCCCAACCCACCGTACTGATCTTCAACTTCGGTCGACCGTTATCCTGCATGTCGTAAGCATGGAAAATAAAATAATCCTGACCGTCGAAGGTATAAATACTGTTGTGTCCCAGTCCTGGCCATTGTTCGTTACCTTCCAGTACGATCGATCCGCCGCCCTGATCCATCCGGTTTCCGTCCTTATCCAGATACGGCCCCCGAATATCTTTTGACCGGCCCACTTTGACTTTGTAGGTACTTTCGGCACCCCGGCAACAATAGTCATAGGAGGCAAACAAATAGTAGTAGCCATTCTTTTGAAAAATGAAAGGCGCTTCCAGGGCCGCCTGTCCGGCCCGGTCGTCTTCTTCCAGCGGATCGCGTTCCCTCTTGGCGATGGTATGCCATTCCTGCGGCTGTGCCGGTTGCAGCCGGTTATCGGCGAGCTTAAATAGTTTGAGACCACCCCAAAACGAACCGAAGGACAGCCAGGCAGCGCCTTCCTCATCCACCGCCAGATTGGGATCGATCGCATTCCAGAGGTCCCGGTTGGGAATGGACTGAATGACCATACCGTGATCCTGCCATTTGAAATCCGGAGATTCAGGATCCAGGGTAGCGTTAGTAGCCACACCGATCGCCGACGTATTTTTACCAAATGCAGATATCGAATAATACAGGTAGTATTGACCGTCGTGATAGGAAATATCCGGAGCCCAGATGTGATTGCGGAATCCCGGTACTATGCTTTGTGTCCAGTCCGGTGCATGTTCAAATACGGCTGCCTGTTTAGTCCAGTTTTCCAGGTCCGGAGAGGACCAGACGGAAATACCCCGGCCGGTACAGAACAGGTAGTAGGTATCGCCCTGCCGGATCGCCACCGGATCATGGACCCGGATATCACTTTGGGCCCTTGTGCTGCCCACTGCAAACAGGCATATAATCGCTAATAATAAACGAAAGACAGGTAGTTTACACATAAGGCCGGGATTTGGTTTGGGAACAAATACGGAAAGGTTTTAGGCCGAATCATGAATCATGCGAATCAGGGGTTAAACTTGGAATCAATGTGCCTTTAGGCACAAAGTGTAGGTAGCAAAATGACCATTTCCCGGCTTAGCGTGCCGTAGGTACGCCATGTAAAACCATATTGCGTACCTACGGCACGCTGAACCTCCCAAATTATTGGACGGGCTACCTATATCTCGTCCCTCCGGGACTTTTAACTCCTGATTCGCATGAATCACACCCCGAATTTTATAAAAGCGGTGCCAAAGGCATTTATCAGCCTATTTTTTGCGGGGCTTGCGTTTGGCCTTGGTTCGCGCTACCGTCTTTTTCGCTTTGGTCGGAGCCGGAGCCGGTTCTGCCGGTTGATTCTGCATCCGCTGCCAGAATTGGTAGCCGTAGTAGCCCGCAATGCCCAATACACCCAAAATGATGATCAGGGAAGAGATCAGCGAAATAGCGACACCGGCTTTATAAACCCCGGGTTCAAATTCGAAAGTAATGGTATGCTGACCGGCGGGCACCCGCAGGGCACGAAGCAGATAATTCACGCGGATGTGATCCACGGGCTCTCCGTCGATGTAGGCATTCCATCCCTTGTCCGGTCCGTACCAGACCTCGGAGAAAACCGCAAGCTGCTCGGAGGAAGTATTGCTCTGGTAAGTGAGCTTATCCGGAGCGTATTCGGTCAGATTGATGGAACCGTTCGGACTCAGGTTCATACCGGAAACGTAATCCTGGAATTCCTGGTTTACGACGGCTACGTTGCTGGGATCAAGGTTGCCCAGGGCTGCGATCTCCGCATTGGCATCCGCTACCATTTCAATCGTATTTACGAACCAGGCATTGCCCAAAGCGTCGGGGTTTTGCTGGGCTGCGGGCTGGCCGTTCTGGCCGGGCTGAATAATATATTTGGTATTCAGCATATCGAGTACACCCTGATTGCCCTGGAGGATGTGCCGGTCAATGATATCCTGGTAACGCTGCAGTTTGGCGGCGTGATAACCACCGATAGATTTGTGATAGTAGGAAGTTTTGGTCGCTTCAAAGGTCGCTTCTGTCAGGTCCAGCACGCGGTAGTGCGGATCGGGGTCCTGCAGGATCTGCGTGTCCACCGGCCGGGGCGTAAAGGAGGCCTGGTATTGAGATTCCGGCACAAAGCTTTCGGCATTGATATACCGGCGACCGACGCCCCACAGATCGAAAAGGGTCAGTGCACCCAATCCCAGGATCAACCATTTTTGGTCGATCTTATTATTGATGAAGGCCCAGATCCCCGCAGCGCTCAGGGCGATCAACGCCAGACTGCGGAAGGCGTCCGACTGCATCAGCGACTGGCGCATGGAGACCAACAGTTCGGGGCGGAAGGTCTGCGCATTTTGCGCGTCCCGCATGTGGGTGAAATCAAACATGGAGGGGCCCAGCAACAGAAAGAACAGACAAAGACCACCCAGGATGCCTCCGGAGATCATCAGGCTCCGCATCACTTCCTGTTTAGTCACGTCACCCTTAACGATGCGGTTGATCGCCATCAGGCCGAGGGCCGGTACCAGTACGGAGGTCACTCCGAGCACGGAGTTGGGCGTCCGGAATTTATTATAAAGCGGCACCAGATCAAAGATCGGCCGGTTAAACCATTCGAGATTGCTGCCCATCGACAACATAAACGTAAACAGCGTACCCAGAGCCAGCCACCATTTGACCGGGCCTTTCACAAGGGAAATCCCCATCAGAAATAACAAAAAGATCACGGCCCCAAAATAGATCGGGCCGCTGGTAAAGGGCAGATCTCCCCAATACAAGGGCGCGCCGAAAGTTGCCGGCAGTTGTGCCCCGCGGCTGGTGAGGTCCCGGCCGATCTCGGAATCCCGGCTGATCGGTTCTCCGCTACCTCCCCCGGCTACGCCGGGAATGAAGGAAGAGAAAAGGTCGATGGTGCCGTTACTCCAGGCCATGGCGTAGTTCCAGGCCAGGCCTTCGGTCTGACTACTGTTATTCGGATCTACGGCGCCCTGCGCTTCCAGAATGGGTTTACCCCGCATGGTGTCTTCGGCGTACTCCAGAGTGGGGAGAATATTGGATGCTGTACTTCCCAGTGCCAGTAATCCGCCAACAACCAGGGTACCGGCGGCCTTTAAGAAATCCGGAACTTCCTGCTCCTTAATCGATTTGATCAACTGGGCAACTCCGAAAAATACCGTGGTCAGTACGAAGTAATAGGACATCTGCGGGTGACTGGCCCAGAGGTTGAGCCCCGTACCCAGAGCGAAAATAGCGCCGCCCAGCAGGTATTGCTTGCGAAAGGCAAGGATCATACCGGCAATTACCAAAGGTAGATAGAACAGGGCCATAAATTTGGAAATGTGCCCGGCCTCATAGATCGTCAGGCTATTGGTGGTGAGTCCGAAACTCACCGCCCCGACGATCGCCAGCCAGGGATTGACCCGCAACACCACCAGCATGATGAAGAAGCTCAACATCGCCAGAAAGAAATGGCCGGCCGGAGACGGTATACCCAGGCGGGCGATCTTTTCCAGAATGGTCAGCTCATTGCCTTTACGGACACTGTCGATCTGGTAGGTCGGCATGCCGCCGAACATCGAATTGGTCCAGAGTGCGTCTTTTCCGGTCTCAGCTTTGTAACTCTTGATCTCCTGTACCATGCCCCTCCACTGGGTAAGGTCGCCCTTAGGCATCACCTGTCCGTTGAATTGCGGAAAGAAGTAACTGATGCTAATTGCCAGAAAGAGCACAACTGCAGAAATATAGGGAAGCAATTTTTTGAACATATACTAATGGTTGTTGAGTATTTGCAATCAGAGTAAGTGGTCTTTTATACCACATTATAAAAAGTCCACATCCACGTCGTAGGGATAGGTCATGAGATATTCCAGGGCCCGGTCGATATCGAAACCTTCGAAAACCACCCGGTGCAACATCTCGGTGATTGGAACCCGCAAATTGTAATAATCGGCCAGTTGGCGGGTGATCTGCAAGGTACGGACCCCCTCGGCCAGCTCGGGCATGCTATCGGAAATATCTTCCATAGACTCTCCCTGACCCAGTCGGAAGCCAAAAGTGAAATTCCGGCTGCGTTTACTGGTGGCGGTGGCAACCAGGTCACCGATGCCCGCCGTACCAAAGAACGCACTTCCGGATGCGCCCATTGCCTTGCCGAAGTGGACCATTTCGGTCAGGCCGCGGGTGATCAGCATGGCCTGGAGGTTTTTACCCAGCCCTTTACCTTTGAGGATCCCTGAACCGAGCGCGATGACATTTTTCAATGCACCGGCCAGTTCCGCGCCCAGGATCTCATGGGAACCGAAAACGTGGAAATGTTTACTGTCCAGCACCATTTTTCCCGCGTGGATCACCTCATCGAACGGACTGGCGATCAGGGTAGCGGTCGGTTGGCCCTCCATGATCTCACTGGCCAGGTTGGGACCGGACAAACAGCCGACACGGACCACCACGCTTTCCTGCCGGATCACTTCACTCATGGTGCTGACGTTCTCGCGCTTCAGCTTCCCGCCACCGGGATTGGAGTCGGAAATGCCGCGAATATCAAACCCTTTGGTACCGTGGATGAGCATGTGGTAGGGGCGCAGATGTGGCCCCAGGTTATGCATCATCTTGCGAAAGTTGGTGGAAGGTACGATCGGAAAAAGCAGATTGCATTCCCGGGCCAGTTGTTGCAGGTCATTGGTAGCCTGTACACTGGCGGACAGATGAATGCCTAAGTGTTCCCGGGTGGAATTGATGGTATCCACCAGCTCGATATTCCGGCTGTATAGCAGTACATCGGCATTATAGGCCAGCAAGTTGGCGATGGCCGTTCCGAAGCTTCCCGCCCCGATCACTCCGACTGGTCGTTGTCCAGAAGTTTCTGACATCAATAGGATTTTTCACTTTGCCGTAAAAGTACATTTTCTGCGTTGAACGCGATAGTTTTCTACAAAAACATTATATTTGGGCCGTGCTCTTCGGAGTACTATGAGTTAATGCGACGCAATTAAGGAAAAGTTTATATCCGGATCCGATCCGGGTATAAGCCGCTGTCCTTAGTTGCGTCGCATTTTTTTTTGGTCATCCTTAATTCTTTAATTACAGTAGATTATGTTGAAATCACTACTTCCAAAGATCCTTTTTTCAGCCGTGCTGGTCGCCTGGTGTGCCACGCTGCCGGCCCAAAAGTTTTCTCCTGCGCAACTAAGTAAGATCGCGCAGCAATCCTTCCGGAATAAGATCCGGGTGAATTCTTCGGTAATGTTGCACCCCGAAGAATATGTAGACAAGATCCGGCAGATCCCGGCCGGAGAAGAAGTGCCTTACGGCAAAGGCCGGACTGCTCCCGAAGGCAATCTGACCGAATCCGAAGAAGCTGAGTCGGAGATCCACGCGGCTATCAACCCGGCCGATGAGAACAACATCATCGTTTCCGGTATGCTGCAGAAAGAATCCCCACTGCTGGGGGTGGAACTTTCCTTTCCTACCTATTACACCACCGATTTCGGTGAGACCTGGCAGAAAAGTGAGTTTGACGGGGTCGATTTCCTCGATCCCCTGGTAATTGTAGCCGGCGGCGGTGATCCCATTATCGTGTTTGAAGAAGACGGTACGGCTCATATCACCTGGCTGCTGCTGACCATGGATGTGCTGAACGGCCTCAAGACCGAAGCCAATCTTTATCTGGCTACTTCCGAAGACGGTGGCGCTACCTGGGAAATGGCCTCCCGCCCGGTAGACGGTGGAGAGATCGTCTTTTCCGGTTCCGGAGTGGATGGAGACATCGGCCTGGAATCCGGTAAGTTCGTAGACAAGGAATGGATGGCGGTAGATTACAGCGAGATCTCCTCCAACCGTGGCAACATCTACATTGCCTACGCCGAACTGAGCGCCGTAACCGATACCACGGTGGGGTACCGGATCCTGGTAAAGCGCAAATTGCCGGAGTCCAACAACTTCGCGGAAGAGGCGGTCGCTATAAATACGCCCGATTCCGTTCTGGTCCAATTTACCAGTATTGATGTAGATGACCGGGGTACGGTTCACCTGATGTTCACCCAGTTGGAATCGGAAACGGATCTGCCGACCTTATACTATACGTCTTCTGCGGATGGAGGGATGAGTTTCTCCCAACCCACGGCAATCTCCGATTTTAATCTGCCGTGTTTCCTGATCCAGGACAGTACCCAAACCTGCATCACCGGGATCGATCAGGCACGTATATATCCGAGTCCGCACCTGCGGGTAGACCGCTCCGGTGGCACTAATGACGGCAACCTGTACGTCGTCTGGATGGCTGCCGGTCTGGATGAAAATGTTACGACGGGCCTGGATATTTACTATTCCCGTTCTACCGATGCCGGTAATACCTGGGATACGCCGATCGTACTGAACCAGGATGCCGATCCGGTTACCGATCAGTTTCATCCCAGTCTGGCCGTCAATGAGAACGGAGTAGTCGTTGCGGGATGGTACGATCGTCGAGACGATCCAAATAACCTGGAAACCCATTATTATCTGACCTATTCCGATGACGGTGGCGCTTCTTTTGTGCCGGATTTTGCCGTTACCTCCCTTCCGAGTGATTTCTCCCAGATCGGCAGCCGGAACATGGGCTTCGGTATCGGTGAATACACGCAGATCGTTACCACCGGAGAGTACGCGATTCCTTTCTGGGCCGACGGACGGGGCAACGATGGTAATATTGAGATCTTCAGTTCCATTATCACCCTGGAAACGGCTACCACTCCGGTAGTGGATTTCGGTTCGGTCTCTACCAAATTCTCGGTAGGACAACCCAGCCCAAATCCCGCCAACGCTGAAGTACAACTTACCGTAAAACTGGAGGAAAAGTCCAGCCTGGCCCTGCGCCTGATGGATGTTAAGGGTAGTCAACTGGAAGTACTACACCAGGACAAAAATGCTTTCGCCGGAGAACACAATCTGCGTTTCTCCGTCGCGGACCTGGCGCCCGGTGTGTACAATCTGCTGGTGGAAACAGATTTTGGTTTCCGTACCAAACGACTGGTAGTTACCCCATAAATACTAAGTCCGGCTACGGCGGCCCGGATAATCGTATCCGCTGCAAATGGACTCCTGACTAAATTATTGACAGATGAAGGTGGCTCCGCCCGGCGGGGCTGCCTTTTTTTCAATGGATCACGCGTATCTTGACTTAAATCTGAAAGAAATTCCCAATTTAGCATGTCGGAGGTATGCCATGAAAAACCTACAGCAAGCTGAACCTTCAGGGTGATTGTACAGGCTGCCTATATTTTCGTCCTTACAGGACTCTTGATTCCTAATTGGCGGATCATCCCTATTCCTTACTCCTGACAAATCGTAGGCCGCTCACCCGACCGGCATTCAGTAGAAAACCCGAAGCAGCCTCATCTGCCTCTTTCTGAAATTCCACACTCCAGCCATTATCCATTTTGAATAGGGTAGTGGTAGTTGGAATCAGATCGAACCGGTACACTTCGCCGATCTTTAGCACCAGTTTCTCTTCTTCCACTTCCAGATCGTAGGTATAATCCAGTTCCGGAGAATAATAACGACCGCTGTAATCCGAAACATCGATCTCCGGTGTCGGTCCACTGACCCGAACGGTCGTGGAGGCAACGGCAAAACCTTTATTGGGTTTTGGTTCCAGTTCGTCGGTCAGACAGATGTCGGCAACAGCGTAGGCTTTGTCGCCGGGGGCGAAGGTGGTCACATTACTGAGGATAACCACCGAGAACAGTTGGTCGGGAAACTGTAAGTAATGCGCCCGGTATCCGCCGAGAGCACCACTGTGGGAAACGGTGCGCAATCCCCGGTAAAGATCATTCTGGAGTGCAAATGCGTAATCGACTTCGCTACCGTCCTTGTAGCGGCCGTTGGTGAGCATATCCTTGATCAGGTCCTGGCCGCGCTCTCCTAATTGGTTATCGTAAAAATTCTGATCCCAGAGAAACAGGTCCTGCACCGTGCTGTACAGGCCACCGGATCCAACGAGGTCGAAGCGCATGATCATATTCTCGATCTCACCCTCCCCGTTTTCGTGATATCCGGACGCCCGTTTGGGGATGATCCGCCGATTATCATCACCAAAAAAAGTATGTTCCATCCCTAATTTGCTGAAAATATGCTCGTCGGCGTATTCGCGGAGCGACTGGTCGGTGATGCGCTCTACGATCAGGCTCATCATGAAGTAGCAGGAATTGCTGTAGCGGTATTCCGTACCGGGTTCAAAGTTCAGTTGCTCCTGGCGCATGATCAGTTCGTAGATCTCGGATTCGGGAATTTCATCGAGGTGGGAGCGACCGATCAGTTCCCAGAGTGTGAGATTGTCCCGGATGCCGCTGGTATGGTGGATCAGATTGCGGGTAGTGATCGGGTAGCCGTAATCCGGGAATTCCGGCAGATAAGTACGGATATCGGCATCCAGATCGAGCTTGCCCTGTTCTTCCAGCAGCAACATGCACATCGCTACGAACTGTTTGGATACGGACCCGATGTAGAAGACTGTTTCCGGACCGATCGGGATCTGGTGCTCAATATTAGCCATCCCGTAACCTTTTTGGTATACGATTGTTCCATTCTGGATAACGGCCAGGGCGGCTCCCGGCATGTCCTGTTGGTCCCATTTCCGGAACACGGCATCGATGCGGGCCTCCTGATCCGGCGTGAGTTGGGCGTTTACCAGAAGCGGGCAACAAAAAGCCGCCAGAAAAACAAACATTCGGTAGTTAAATGGCATTTTTATAATGTTTTTGAAAAAGAAGTTGTCCGAAGTTTTCGGCTATCGATAAAGAATTTCCGACAAGTTCAAAATAAAAAATTAAAGAACGAATAAACCATCTTAGTATGAGAAAGTTAATTCTGCTTTTTATCCTGGGACTTAGCGTATCCCTTTCGGCTCAATCCGAAATGATCTCCACCAAAAAGGGAGACATCAAACTGACTCCCGTGGTGCACAGTACCATGGTGCTGGAGTTTAAGAACAAAACCATTTTTGTAGATCCATACGGCGGAGCCGAGAAGTTTACTGCTTTTGGCGCGCCCGATCTGGTCCTGATCACCGACATCCACGGGGATCATTTGAATAAGGAAACCCTCGGTGGACTCGATCTCAGCAAAACTACCCTGGTAGCGCCGCAGGCGGTGATCGACCAGTTGGGAGAGATTTCCTTCAAAAAGGTGAAGTCACTGGCCAACGGCGGTATGACCAAATGGAAGGGTATTGCCATTGAAGGTGTACCGATGTATAATCTGCCGGAAACGGAGGATTCCCGCCACCCAAAAGGCAGGGGCAACGGCTATGTGCTGACCATGGGAAAAAAACGGCTGTATATCTCCGGAGATACGGAAGATATCACGGAAATGCGTCAGCTGGAAAATATTGATGTAGCTTTTGTGTGTATGAATCTGCCGTATACCATGACGGTGGAGCAGGCGGCCGATGCGGTGCTGGAATTTAAACCGGAAGTGGTGTATCCGTTCCATTACCGGGGAAGCGAAGGTTTGGCCAATGTAGACCAGTTTAAAGAACTGGTAGATGCGGGCAATGCCGGAGTGGAGGTAAGACTTAGAAACTGGTATCCCGGCAATTAATGGGTAGTACATGGTCATAAGTCGTAGTTTTAAATAGGCTACGACTTATGACTTAAACTGTACTGAATTTACTGCTATTGGATATCTACGTTCACGAGGTGCAGGCCTTCTTTTTCCTGCCGTTCCCAGAGACCGTCAAACTCGGTGCGATCCAGCGCGCGTACGAATTTTGATTCGTAATCCCCGCGGCGATAGATGCTGATATAATGCGGTACATCATTCAGTTCGAAGTGCTCGTATTTGATCATCCGGTACCCGCTTTTGGTGCGCTGTAACAGATCCGTATTGAACTCTTTGGTATCGGTGGTCGTGAAGATGTGCGTTTGGGAAGTTACGGGACCGTAGTAATAGGAAACCAGATAAACGGGCGTTTTAGCCGGCGTCTGGAATACCTCAATATTCACGGGATAGTAATTCTGTTCTCCCATCTCTTCCGTTTTCTTTTCTACACCTTCTACGGAATCCAGTTTCCAGATCTTGTGTTTGGTGTCTCCCTGGTGCCAGATCCCCACAAAGTGATGGTCGATCTCGTTGAGGGCATTGGCCTCTACATCGGTCAGTACGTAATCCTCCTTGACCATGGCGCGTTTCATTTTTACGAAATCGCTCCAGCCGGTGATGATCTCCAGTTTGGATTTCAGATCACTTTTGCTGCCGATCAGCCAGTAATAACGTTTGCCGTCGATCAGTTTGGATTCAATGTCAATGGTGCGGAAACCCTGGTTGTTCCATTCCTGGACTTTCCCTTCTAGTGCATCTTCGGTAAGTTTATCGGCGTAAACCATTTGGGCTTCGGTCTGGTGAAACACGCCGGAAAAGACCTGTTGAGCCATAACAAAATGGCCTAAACCCATAAGTAGGGTGAGCATAATAGATTTCATCAGGTACAGTTTTTGGTTATTTTAATAAGTTATTCTCAATAGTAAATGTTCGTCATTACCTAAATTTTAA
The DNA here is from genome assembly GCF_002646595.1 of Flavilitoribacter nigricans DSM 23189 = NBRC 102662. Classification (GTDB taxonomy): domain Bacteria; phylum Bacteroidota; class Bacteroidia; order Chitinophagales; family Saprospiraceae; genus Flavilitoribacter; species Flavilitoribacter nigricans. The sequence continues at coordinate 75,352 of NZ_PDUD01000001.1, read as the reverse complement.
CTGTGACCTGCGTACTTTATAGTGGGGCAGGGGGGTGATGAGGGAAAAAAGACGTTTTCGCGGACCTGATTTCCCTCATCATCTATGTTAACGACTTTTTTCCAATGCTTGGTTTACATCCGCTAATATATCTTTAATATTTTCCAATCCTACGGAAATTCGGATCAATCCCGGCCGAATGCCGACCGCCAGTCTTTCCTCCGCTTTTAGCTTGGAATGGGTGGTGGATGCCGGGTGCGTGACGATGGTCCTCGTATCACCGAGATTGGAGGATAGGGAACAAACCTGGACGGCGTTGAGAAAACGCATTGCCCGTTCCACACCACCTTCGACTTCGATCGTCACGATGCCGCCGCCCATTTTCATTTGCCGTTTGGCCAGCTTGTACTGCGGATGGCTGGGCAGGAACGGATAACTTACCTGGATGATCTCCGGATGCTGCTGGAGTTCCTCGGCCATTTGTAAGGCGTTGGCACAATGGCGATCCATGCGGACGCCCAGGGTTTCCAGGCTTTTGGACATCAGCCACGCATTGAACGGCGATAGGGCCGGGCCGGTATGCCGGCAGAAAAAGATCACTTCGTCGATCAGTTCCTGGGATCCCAGAACCATGCCGCCCAGCACACGTCCCTGGCCGTCGGTCCATTTGGTTGTGGAATGAACCGCCAGGTGGGCACCGTATTGCAGTGGCTGCTGTAAATAAGGCGTGGCAAAGCAGTTGTCGACGTTGAGAATAAGGTCGTGCACCCGCGCGAAATCTCCGGCAGCCTGCAGGTCTACCAGCGTGAGTCCCGGGTTGGACGGGGTTTCCAGCACGAACATCTTGGTATTAGACTGTACGGCCTCGCTCCAGGTTTCGGGTTGCGTCGGTTCCACGTAGCTGTGGGTAATACCCCAGCGCGGCAGTAGTTGGGTCAGGATCTGGTGGGTAGAACCGAAAACGGCCCGCGAAGCGATCACGTGGTCGCCGCTTTTCAGGAAAGCCATCATACTGGCGAAAACGGCGGCCATTCCGGAGGCCGTAGCGAATCCGGCCTCAGCGCCTTCCATGGCGCACATTTTGGCGATCAGTTCGTCGGTGTTGGGATTGTTGTACCGCGAATAGATGATGCCTTCGGCGTCGCCGGAAAAAGTATCGCGCATCACTTCGGCGGAAGGAAAGGTGAAGCTGGAGGTCAGGAACATCGGCGTACTGTGCTCCCGAAACCCCGTTTTATCCATTTGTCCCCGGATCGCACCGGTCTCAAATTCGTGATCTTTATGACTCATAGCTATTATTTTTGGTATGATGGCCGCTCCGCAAGCAACCCAAATGCTCATTTCGGCCGACCTTAACGGGGCCGAAGTCCGGTTTACTTCTGCTCCAGGATGGAATATTCCCAGGTGATGTTTACGGATTTTTCCAACATCTTGGACACCGAACAAAGTTCCTCGATGGAAAGACGGCAGGCTCTTTCTGTCTTTTTCGGATTGAGGTCCCCGTAGAGTTTATAGTGGAGATGAATGTCCGTAAATACGGAAGGAACTACGCCTTCGGCCCGCTGGCCTTCAACTTCCACTTCGATGTGTTTCAGATCCTGGCGCTGTTTTTTAAGCAGCAGAATAATATCGATCGTACTGCAACTGGCCATCGATGCCAGCAGCATCTGCATGGGGCGAACGGCTTTATTTCCTCCGCCGATCTTGGGAGCACCATCTGCTTCGACACTCAATCCGTCCTCGTTCGTGGACCGCATGTGGAAGGCATCGTCAATCCGTTCTAACTTGATTTTCATATTAAAAAGAATTTTATCGCTTGTTCCGAAGAGCAAGCCTGCACGGGAGAAATGAGCATCTGCTCATTGAATCCCTGGAATTACTCATTGAATAATGGGGAGCGCAAATATAGGGTTGCAAGTAGATAATTTTTTTAACAAAATTCGAGTTATTTTCCGGTATACTTGATTTTTTGCCGAGTGGTAGATACATTTGCAGCACAATCACTTCTTAGCAAGAATTGATTTTATACCGAAGGGTGGAGAGATCGGGCTCTACGAAACCCTGGCAACCTTATCACTTCCGATAAAAGGTGCCAAATCCCGCCGCTCAGATAATACTGTCGGAGTGGAAATATAAAATCGGATATCAAAATGTATTTACTTCTTCAGCAGGATTCTCCTGTACCGCATTATGCTCCCCTGTTACCAGGGCGGCCATTCCACAATGGCATTCGATGCTTTTTCCACTATTGTTGTCAGTAATTTTTTAACCCTTCGTAATAGGTCGAGGACGGGGACATCCCCATCTCCTGCGTCTTATTAGAAGCATAATAACCTATTTTACAAATTCTTAAACAAAACCCATGTCAGAATTAAAATTCGAAACCTTACAGCTACACGCCGGTCAGGAAGAAGTAGAATCCACCACCCGCTCGAGAGCCGTCCCTATTTACCAGACCACCTCTTACACCTTCAAGGATTCCGAGCACGGAGCCAATTTATTCGCACTGAAGGAGTTTGGCAATATCTACACCCGGATCATGAACCCTACTTCGGATGTTTTCGAAAAACGGGTTGCTGCCCTCGAGGGAGGTGCGGCTGCACTGGCGACCGGATCCGGTCAGGCGGCGCAGTTTATCGCACTGAACAACATTCTGCAGGCGGGAGATAATTTCGTATCTTCTTCCAATCTGTACGGTGGAACTTACAACCAGTTTAAGGTGGCCTTCAAACGGCTTGGCATAGAAGCGCGTTTCGCATCGGGCGATGATCCGGACTCTATCGAATCCAAGATCGACGAAAATACCAAGGCGATCTACGCCGAAACCATTGGTAATCCGTCTTTCAGTGTACCCGATTTCGAAGCCATTGCAGCAATTGCCAAAAAGCACGATTTACCCCTGGTGGTTGACAATACATTCGGCGGTTGCGGTTATCTGTTCCGTCCGTTGGATCACGGTGCCAATATCGTGGTGCAGTCCGCTACCAAATGGATCGGAGGGCACGGTACCTCGATCGGCGGGGTGATCGTCGACGGTGGTAACTACAACTGGGGCAATGGAAAATATCCTCAATTCACGGAGCCTTCGGAAGGTTACCACGGCATGGTGTTCTGGGATATCTTCGGTACGGACGGGCCTTTCGGCAATATCGCCTTTATCATTCGGGCCCGGGTTGAAGGCTTGCGGGATTTCGGACCGGCACTGTCGCCCTTCAATTCCTTCCTGCTGCTGCAGGGACTGGAAACCCTTAGCCTGCGTCTGGACCGCACCGTAGACAACGCCCTCACGCTGGCCAAGTGGCTGGAAAAACACCCGCAGGTAGAATCCGTCAATTACCCCGGACTCGAGAGCAGCCCCAACCACAAGCGGGCTAAAAAATACCTGAAAAGAGGATTTGGCGGCGTTTTGTCCTTCGTTTTGAAAGGAGAAAAAGAAAATGCCACCAAACTGGTCAATAACCTCGAACTGGTCAGTCACCTCGCCAACGTAGGTGACGCCAAAACACTGATTATTCAGCCTTCCGCCACCACGCACCAGCAACTGAGCGAAAGCGAGCAGCTTGCTGCCGGGGTTTCGCCCACACAGCTGAGGGTGTCCGTAGGGCTCGAACATATTGATGACATTAAAGGAGACTTTGAACAGGCTTTTGCCAAAGTTTTCTCCGGAGAAGCAGCACTGGCCTGATCAAGGGCTAAGTCCTAAAAGCAAGACGAAAGAAGGTGAGCTGGTAAGAATAGGCTAAAACCTGTTTTTGCAGCTCATCTTCTGGAATCTCACCGGGAGTTTCCAAATAACTTTGTTTGTGAATACACTGATCGTAAAAGAACCATTTTTATTGGAAGTAGGGGAGAGCTTACCTGAGCTGGAGATCTCCTATTGTACCTACGGAAAGCTCAATGAACAGGCGGATAACGTAGTCTGGATCTGCCATGCACTGACCGCAAATGCCGACGCCCTCGACTGGTGGCCCGGTCTGGTAGGTCCGGGTAAATTCTTCGATCCGCAATCGTATTTTATCGTTTGTGCGAATATCCTGGGCAGTTGTTACGGCACGACCGGTCCGGCGAGCATCGATCCCCGCACCCGTACCACCTACGGCAAAGACTTTCCGGTGGTTACCGTGCGGGATATGGTACGCTGCCACCAGATACTGGCCAAAAAGCTCGGCATCAGGCAGGTAGAACTGCTGATCGGCGGTTCCATGGGAGGCCAGCAGGTCCTGGAATGGGCCATCATGGCGCCCGATTTTGCCAAGAGGATCTGTGTACTGGCTACCAATGCCCGGCACTCGGCCTGGGGCATCGCTTTCAATGAGGCCCAGCGCATGGCGATCGAATCGGACCCCAGCTGGCAGGATCGCACACCAGGTGCGGGTAAAGCCGGCCTCGAATCGGCCCGGGCCATCGCCATGTTATCCTATCGCAATTACCAGACCTACGAACTGACCCAAACGGATAAAAACGGGGAACTCCTGGATGATTACCGCGCCAGTTCTTACCAGCGCTATCAGGGCATGAAGCTCTTTAACCGCTTCGATGTGTTGTCCTACTGGTACCTGAGTAAAGCAATGGACTCCCACCATGTCGGCCGCGGACGTGGCGGTTTGGAAAAAGCCCTATCGCGGATCACCGCCCGATCTCTGGTGATCGGTATTCACTCCGATGTCCTCTTTCCAATCGGAGAGCAGGCCACTGTAGCCCGTGGCATCAAAGGCTCCCAACTGGAGATCATCGACAGCTTTTACGGACACGATGGCTTCCTGATCGAAAGTGAACTGATCGCCGGTTTACTCGGCCCCTTCCTGGCGGATGAAATAGCCCGGAACGGGAACAAGCGAGCCCTCGAAGAAAAAATGGATGTGATTGATCTGAATACGGATGCTATTCCGGGAACGGAAGGGTTTTGACCCGGATCTAGATCAGCAGGTCGAATAGCATCCGGCTGTTGTTCAGCGGCTGATAATTTATGTGATTGTCCTCCATGCGTTGCAGGAGGGCATCGTAATCTTCCTTCTTTTCCATCTGAATACCTACCAGTGCCGGACCGGATTCCCGGTTGTGCTTTTTGGTATACTCAAAATGGGTAATGTCATCATTGGGCCCCAACACCTTGTTGAGGAAATCCCGCAATGCACCCGCCCGCTGGGGGAAACGGATGATGAAGTAGTGTTTGAGGCCTTCGAATAGAAGCGAGCGCTCCTTGATCTCTTCGGTCCGGGTAATGTCGTTGTTACTGCCACTCAGCACACAAACGACATTTTTACCTTTGATCTGTTCGGCGTACTGGTCGAGTGCCGCAATGGTGAGCGCACCCGCCGGTTCCACGACGATCCCCTCTTCGTTATACAGTTGTAAGATGGTGGTACAGACTTTTCCTTCCGGTACCAGTACCAGATCGTCCATGACCTTCTGGGCGATCGGAAAGGTGATCTGTCCGACCCGTTGGACCGCCGCACCGTCGACAAAATTATCGATCTTTTCCAGGGTGACGACTTCTCCGGCCTGCAGGGCAGCGTGGAGCGCGGCCGCACCGCTCGGTTCTACACCGATAACTTTGGTTTGCGGGCTGATCTGGTTGAAATAGCTTCCCAGACCGGAGAGCAATCCGCCGCCGCCGACCGCCACAAATACGTAATCGATCGGTTCTTTACAACTTTCGAGGATCTCAAGACCAACGGTGCCCTGGCCTTCAATGACCCGTTCGTCGTCGAAAGGGTGGACGAAGGTCATTCCCTGCTCTTCGCACATTCTGCGGGCTTCGGTATTGGCTTCGTCGAAGGTGTCACCCACCAGGCGGACATCCACGTACTCCTTACCGAAGAGCTTGACCTTTTTCACTTTTTGGGAGGGGGTGACGCTGGGCATGAAGATTACTCCGTGCACCTTCATCTTACGGCAGGCGAAGGCAACGCCCTGCGCGTGATTACCGGCACTGGCGCACACCACGCCTTTGCTGCGCTGGTCTTCGGTCAGGCCGGCCATTTTGTTATAGGCACCGCGGATCTTATAGGATCGGACTACCTGCAGGTCTTCCCGTTTCAGCCAGAGCTGACAGGAATAGTGATCGGAGAGGTTGGCATTAAACATTAAAGGAGTTGTGTCGGCAACTCCTTTCAGCAACATTTTAGCCTTGTAAATATTTTCTACGGTAACCAAAACGATATATAGTGAATGGTGTGTGGTAATATAAAGAGTGATGATCTAGCGAAACTGGAGATTGCAAATTTAGGGTAAAAACCCCATAATTTATCCCGAATATCCTGCTCCGTCGACAGCGTATTTACTGCATCTTCGTATCCAACACTCGTTCAACACGCACCAATTCCCCGTAGGAATTTATTATAAGAGCCTGTTACCAACCCGCTCGCTGGGCTGCAAAATGGATCTTTCCCTCCGCTCCGCATCTATTTTACCCCCGTAGCTCTGCCAGGGAATAAAATAGCTTTTGATTGGTGACAAAATCCGGGTTTTTCGCCGGCAGCCGGGTCGTGTAACAGGCTCTAGATGATGTTAGTCGATCTCGACGCCTTCGGACTCGGGACGCAGACCGCGAACGGTGCGACCTGCCTGCCACATTTCGCTATCGTGCAGTTCTTTCAATTCGGCATCCAGTTTCTCCCGGTAGTCCGGCTGGCTGTTGGTGTCGATACTGCGCTGAGCTTCTTCGCCGGCAGCTACGCTGGAATACAGGTCCTTAAATACGGGCTTAACCGCATCGCGGAATTTGTTTTTCCAGTCCAGTGCACCGCGCTGAGCGGTAGTAGAACAGTTGGCGTACATCCAATCCATACCGTTCTCCGCTACCAGCGGCATCAGGCTCTGAGTCAGTTCTTCTACGGTTTCGTTGAAGGCTTCACTCGGGCTGTGACCATTTTCGCGCAGTACGGTGTACTGTGCTTCGAAAATGCCCTGGATGGCTCCCATCAGCGTACCGCGCTCACCGGTAAGGTCAGAGTACACTTCTTTCTGGAAGGTAGTCTCAAACAGATAACCGGAACCCACTCCGATACCCAGAGCGACAACGCGTTCTTTCGCACGGCCGGTAGCATCCTGGTAGATCGCGTAGCTGGAGTTCAGACCGCGTCCTTCCAGGAACAGACGGCGCAGACTGGTACCGGAACCTTTAGGTGCTACCAGAATAACGTCTACATCCGCCGGAGGTACAATACCCGTACGTTCGTGGTACGTTATACCGAAACCGTGGGAGAAATAAAGTGCTTTTCCGCTGGTCAGATGGGGCTTCAGTTTGGGCCATACGGCGATCTGAGCGGCATCCGAAAGCAGGTATTGAATGATCGTAGCTTTTTCTGCTGCTTCTTCAATAGGGAATAAGGTCTCACCGGGTACCCATCCGTCCGCAACGGCTTTGTCCCAGGTTTTGGAGTTTTGGCGTTGACCGACGATAACATTGAAGCCGTTATCACGCAGGTTCAATGACTGGCCAGGTCCTTGTACACCGTAGCCGATGATGGCGATCGTCTCGTCTTTGAGTACTTCACGTGCCTTTTCTAATGGGAACTCTTCCCGAGTAACCACATTTTCTTCAACACCGCCAAAATTCAATTTTGCCATGATCTAAAATTTTTCGTTTAGCTTTAGTTCAAAAGTAATTAATCCATGAAAATTTGGTAGGCTACTCATTGGCTATTCGCAGCTTGGTCAGGATTTGGGCGGTGAAAGTAACGATAAAAAGAAATATTTGCGATCGGACCCGCAGGTAAATTTTGTCTATAATCCGATCCCTAAGCCAAAATATGACCGTCATTCCGTACTCGCGGATCGGCAATACGGAGAATTAAATAGAAAAAAAATGCATGTATAAATACTAAGATAGGCTCCTCTGACGTTAACACTTATACTTTCCAGCAATTATCTACCCGCAACTTTCCCTACTTAGATCGCTTTTCGTAACAGATCACTAATTGCTGATCATTATTTCCCGTATCGGCAGATTCCCTGTCCTTTCGCGCCCGAAATTCAGTTTTTTTTACTATTTTAATGCAACTTCTAAAACAGCATCCCCGAAGGGTTTACCCTCCATTCATCCCCCTTCGACGAGATCAGCAACTATCTTCAATTCGGTCCTTTCCGGTCCCGTCGGCTCTGGTATCCGACTTCCAAAGGTAAAGTGTTTCCGGTATCCGTAGCGGATGCTTGTCATTGGTAAGCAAGGTAGATCTGGTTCAAGTTGGGCATTTACCTCTTCCGGCCTTTATCCGATCTGGCATGACCGCTTTTAGCACGAACGACACAAAAAAATTACCATTTTCATTCATTTATGGGTGTTGATCCATGCATCTGAAACCGCTTCCTCCCCGTCGGTTGGGCTTGCCATTGATCCAGCATTCCCCAAAAATTCCAGTATGAAAAAGATTTTTACGATTACTATCTTTCTGGCTTTTCTGCTGATCGGTTTTTCCCTGTCGGCACAGCGCAATTGCGCGACCATGGAACAGCTCGAACAACAACTCCAGCAGGATCCCGGCATGCTGAAAAACATGGAACGGATCGAGAAAATGACCCAGGAATACATCCGCTCCGGTGCCAAGGAAAAAGCGGTCAGCGGGGTAGTTACGATTCCCGTGGTGGTGCACGTTGTGTACAACAATGCCGCGGAAAATATCAGTGACGCCCAGATCCAGTCCCAGATCGACGTGCTGAACGAAGACTTCCGGCGCCTCAATGCGGATGCGTCTAATACGCCTTCGGATTTCACCGGCGTAGCGGCGGATACCGAGATCGAGTTTTGTCTGGCTTCGGTAGACCCACTGGGCAACAGTACGAACGGCATCACCCGTACCTTCACCACCCGGACTTCATTCAGCTCTAACAACGATATGAAATTCGATGCCAATGGAGGAAAAGATGCCTGGCCGGCCGCCAATTATCTCAATATCTGGGTGTGTGACCTGGGTAACAGTCTGCTCGGCTACGCCCAATTCCCGGGAGGCAGCGCGGCTACGGATGGAGTGGTCTGTAATTATCCGGCCTTCGGTCGGGGAGCACAATATAGTCTGTTCACCAATTTTGCACTGGGCCGGACAACGACGCATGAAGTTGGCCACTGGCTCAACCTGCGTCACATCTGGGGAGACGGTCCCTGTTCCTTTGATGATTTTGTAGCGGATACGCCGGAAGCCAGCGGCCCTAATTATTCGGGTACGCCCTGCACGTACCCCGGCCCTAACTCCTGCCGCCCCCGCGGGCAGGCTGGAAAAAACGACCTGCCGGATATGTTCCAGAATTACATGGACTATTCCGATGACGTTTGTATGAACCTCTTCACTCTGGGGCAGACCGATCGGATGCGGGCCCTGTTTGATACGGGCGGTGCCCGGGAAAGCCTGTTGTCTTCTTCCGGATGTGGTAACGGCGATCCGGTAGAACTTTGCAACGACGGTCTCGACAATGACGGAGACGGCCTCGTGGATTGTGATGATCCGGACTGTGATACGGATCCTTTCTGCCAGCCCGTTGAACCGGAAATATGCGACGACGGGATCGACAACGACGGAGACGGACTGATCGACTGTGATGATCCGGATTGCGGTTCTGCACCTAATTGCCAGCCCACCGGAACCTGTGCGGCTCCGGGCGGTCTGACTACCGAGGTACGCAAAGGTGGTAAAGAAGCATTGCTTTCCTGGAATGCAGTATCCGGAGCGGTGAACTATACCGTAACTTTGGTTAATCTCAGCAACGGCGATGAGCTATCCGCCGATATCGATGGCACTTCCGCCGTCGCTTCCGGATTAAGTAAAAATGCCAATTACGAGTGGTGTGTGGTGACCAATTGCAGTGGGGAAAGTAGTGAAGCGAGCTGTACCAGCTTCACCGCCGTACCCGGTGGAAGAACGACCCAACTGAATGCTACGCCCCTCAGGATTTACCCGAATCCGGCCCGGGATCTGTTTACGATCCGGATCAATAGCCTTTCCTCTTCGCTACCGGTACTAAGCCTGAGCGATGAGGTAAGCACGGAAAGTGAATACGTAGTCTGGATGATGGACGCCTACGGCAGAATAGTGCAAAAGCTGCAGGTTCCCGCCGGAGAGACCACCCTGGAAATGCATACTCGTGATCTGTCTTCCGGTCTTTACCTCATCAAAATAACGGACCATGAAGGCAATCTGGAAAGTAGTGGTAAGGTGATCATCAACCGCTAGTTTTTGAGACAAGGAGATTTGGAGAGTGGGAGAGTGGGAGAGTGGGTGCACCCCATCACCCAGTCACCCCATCTCCCACTCACCAAAAAAAACGGGCGGGTTTGATGCACAACAAAAATCCGGAGTCCGTACCGAGATAGAGAAAACCCTCCGGGCCTTCACTGACGGACCGGATACGATCCAGGCCGTCCAGGAGGCGTTCTTCGTGGACGATCTCATTTCCCTGCGTCTCCAGGCGGTTCAGGTGCCGGAGTGCCATAGCTCCGATGAAAAGATCGCCCCGCCATTCTGGAAAAGCCTTACCGGAATAAAAAAGCATATCGCTCGGGGCAATGGATGGTTTGTAGTAATAAAGTGGTTGCTCCATACCTGCTTGGGATTGCAGCCCCTTTCCCACCGGACCTCCCTCGTATTCTTCGCCGTAGGTGATGAGCGGCCATCCGTAATTGCGCCCGGGCCGCACGATATTGATTTCATCCCCGCCTTTGGGCCCGTGTTCATGGATCCAGATCTCCTGGCTAATCGGATGTTGCGCCATACCCTGGGGATTCCGGTGGCCGTAGCTCCAGATCTCTGGCTGGGCTCCGGGCTCCGATAGAAAGGGATTGTCCGCCGGAATGCTTCCATCCTCGTACAGGCGCAGGACTTTCCCGTTGTGGGTGGAAAGATACTGGGCCGAATCCCGGCGATAGCGATCACCGATCGTTATAAACAAAAATCCGTCGGTGAGCAGCAAGCGGCAGCCATAGTGACTTTCGGAGCGGTAGTAAGGAAAGGCGGTGAACAGACGTTCCCGTTCTCCGAGCGTATCCCCGGAAAGCCTGATCCGCTCCACCACCGTGGTACTGCTGCTATCCGGCCGGGATGTACTGTAGGCCAGATAGATCCATTCGTTCTGGATGAAATCGGGATGAACTTTAAGGTCGAGTAGACCGCCATCCCCTTTTCGGTAAACGTCCGGTAAGGCAGGCAGTGCTTTTTGAAACCCGGTTTCGGGTTCAAACAGGTGGATTTGGCCGGTATTCCGTTCCGAGATCAGCATCCGCCCGTCCGGTAGCCAGTCGATGGACCAGGGAACCTGAAGATCACGGGCCAGGGTGTCAATGATAAAGCGATGCTGTTCACTTTCCACAACCTGCTGCGGAGTATGCACCTCACCCGGAGGGTTATCCTTTTGCGGCTTACAGCTAATGATCAGGGAAAGTAAAAGTCCAATTAGCGGGATAGAACGGTAATCCATGTTTTTTACCTGCAAGGAAGAAGGTCCGAGATGGAAAAGCTATCGGATTAATTAATTCAAAGGTATCATCAGCGGATAATGGACTTTGACCAGCCGAACCTGACGACCTGTTGCGATCATTTTATTGAGGCTTGTCGGTAAAAAGGGCAGTGATCTGGCGGTTTGGCTTGGCCTGGGTTACAGGAGGGTACCGGTGTTTACAGGAAATTTCATGATTATTTTGAAATCCCAATTTGGCCGTTGTCATTATACTTTGGTGCAAAACTTTGTACGGCGTTTTTATAGATTTCTACAATTGCGTTTTTTTACTATATTTGCTATTCAACCAAATTTGATTACCAAAGACTAGTATGCAATGCTAAAAATCAAAAGACTCGCACTAGCAGTCGGTGTGTTATTGTTCGCAGTAGCATGTCAAAAAGACCCACTCAACCAATTGGATGTTCGTAATCCCGAAGATGCCATTGTTCAATCAGCAGATGTTCCGCACCGTGCCTGTGGTATGGAGGAACATATGGAAGAGCTGATGTTGAATCCGGATTATGCCGAATTTCATCAGAGAAAATTCGTCAAACTCGAAACGGCAAACTTTAACGGCCGGGCTAATGTAGTGATCCCGGTAGCGGTACACTACCAGCGTTTGCGGGGATCGATCGACGTACAGTGCCTGCGGGACCAGGCGCAAAACCAGATCGACATCCTCAATGCCGATTACGGTGGCACGAACTCTGACATTAGCGAATGGAACAATAATGCTTCCTCCTTTTTCCCCGGGGTAAGCAATGGCCAGGCTGCGATCACCTTTGAGTTAGCCAACATTAACCACCCTTCCGGTTACGGTCTGGTGGACGGTGATCCCGCAGTTACCATCAATGCAACCAGAGGCGACTCCGATCGCAACTGGGCCGGTTATCTGAATATTTTTGTGCGCAACATTCAGTATCTCGGTTACTCTCCGCTAGGAGGTGACGGCGATGGTGACGGCGTAGTGATCGATGACGAGGCCTTCGGTTCCGGATCCGGTTGTGGTGATGTTACTCCTGGTTATCCGTACGACCTGGGTCGCACCCTTACCCATGAACTGGGCCACTACCTCCTGCTGGATCACATCTGGGGCGGCGGCTGCGGATCTGATGATGGTGTAGGTGATACCCCGGATTCTTCCGGTCCGTACTATAGCGGTGAAACGACCTTCTGTCCTGAATTAGGAGTAGCCTCCTGCGGTAGCACGGATATGCACATGAACTACATGGATTACGTTTACGATGCCTGTATGTACATGTTCAGTGCCGGACAGGCAACCCGCATGGAAAATTACGTTGCTTCCAGTCTGGCCGTACTGGTGAATAATGCACCGAATGTGATCGATGATGGTGGTACACCTCCGCCAACCGGCGACTGTGTAGTGCCTACCGGTCTGAGCTCAAGCGTAAACAAGAAGAAAGTGAATCTGAGCTGGGATAACCAGTCCGGTACTACCTTCGAAGTACGCTACCGCGAACTTGGCGGCGCCTGGACGACCGTCTCTTCCAGCACCAATTCCACCACGCTGAACGGTATGAGAAACGGCGATTACGAATTCCAGGTAAGAGCCGTATGTGGTACGACTACGGACTGGAGCGCTTCTGCCTTCTTTAGCGTATAAAGCCAACGTTCTGTAAACCGACCGGCGCGGCAGCAGAGACTGTCCTAAGCTTCGGACGGTGGAGATCGGTATCGAGTATTCGGTACCGATCTTTTTTATTACCAGGACTTTCGACAGCGATATTGGATGGGAATGGGGCTGAAAGCAGTCTTTGAAGCTGTAGAAAAATAAATTAGACGACTGTAGATTTATCCAAAGATTCTGGATTTTTTTTCTATTTTTCCCATTCTCCGTTAAAAATTATTAGCAAACAACTGATAGTTGAGGGATATTGGTAGAATATCCCTAATTTACCGGGCCATTTTAGCCCTACCTGTAGAACTATGTTCCGGCGTGGAGCGAGGAACCGGGAGCAATGATCTCCTTTCCTCCCAAAACCATGCCCACGCTTATTTATTTAATCTGGGTTGCTATGCAGCTTGGTGAAAAGGATTGAGATCGAATTGAGAGACTACCAGTCGCTGGATGAATACGTTCACACCACTTTCTTTCCTGTTGTTCTTCTCTATTCTTTCCTGCCTACTTCATTCCGGCTGGTGCAACCTGAATCAATGTACCTTTCTGAACGAATTAAGTGAAGATGCCTATGACCTACAACGTCAAGAAATTCAAACGGATATTGGTGGCCAACCGGGGCGAGATCGCCATTCGGGTATTGCGCGCTGCTGCGGAATTGAATTTGAGAACGATTGCTATTTATACTTACGAAGACCGATATTCTTTACACCGCTACAAGGCGGATGAAGCCTATCAGATCGGTTCTGAGGACGAACCCTTAAAACCCTATCTGGACATCGATGAGATCATTCGTCTGGCTAAGGATAAAAATGTGGATGCCATCCATCCGGGTTACGGTTTTCTGAGTGAGAATGTACACTTCGCCCGCAAATGTGAAGAAGCCGGCATCGAGTTCATCGGCCCTCCCGCGGAAGTGATGGAACAACTGGGAGATAAAGTGGCGGCCAAAAAGCTGGCCAGAAGAGTTGAGGTGCCGCTGATCGAAGATAGCCGCCAGGATCTCACCAGTGCAGATATTGCGCTGGAGGAGGCCCGCCGGATCGGTTTTCCGGTCATTATCAAAGCGGCAGCCGGTGGTGGTGGTCGTGGTATGCGGGTCGTTCGGGATGAAAAGAACCTGAAGGTCGAATACCAGGAAGCCAGCGGCGAAGCGATGACCGCTTTTGGCGATGGGACCGTTTTCCTGGAGAAATTCATTGAGAACCCCAAACACATCGAAGTACAGATCCTCGGGGATAAGCACGGCAATATCGTTCACCTTTTTGAGCGGGATTGCTCGGTACAGCGTCGTTTCCAGAAGGTGGTCGAGATCGCACCCTGCGTGACGCTTTCCCAAGATACCAAGGATAAACTTTATGACTACGCTCTGCGATTAACCCGCGAAGTTGGATACAGCTTTGCCGGTACGGTAGAGTTCCTGGTCGATCAGGATGAAAACATCTATTTCATTGAGGTGAATCCCCGGGTGCAGGTGGAACACACCATTACCGAACAGGTGACCGGCGTGGATATCGTGCGCTCCCAGATCCTGATCGGTATGGGATATGCCCTGTCCAATCCGGAGATTGATATCCAAAGTCAGGAGGATGTCAAACTCAGTGGTTGTGCCATTCAGTGCCGGGTAACCACGGAAGATCCGACCCTAGATTTCAAACCGGACTACGGTACCCTGATCGCCTACCGCTCCGCGGCGGGTATGGGTATCCGGCTCGATGCCGGCAGTGCATTCCCCGGGGCCAAAATATCGCCCTATTTCGATAGTATGCTGGTGAAAGTGACCAGTTGGGGGCGCAATTTGCCGGGCGCCGCCCAGCGTCTGCACCGCGCGCTTCGGGAATTCCGGATCCGGGGAGTGAAGACAAACATCGGCTTCTTGCTGAACCTGTTGCGCAACGAAACATTCCAGAGCGGTGAGGCTACGGTGAATTTCATTAAGGAAAATCCCGATCTGCTCGAACCGCCCAACTGGAGAGACCGGTCTACCAAAATGTTGTTGTATCTGGCGGATGTGATCGTGAACGATAATCCGGATGTGAAAAGCATCGACGAAAGTGTGGTGTTCATCAAACCGGAAGTGCCGGCTTTTGACCGGTATGCTACCTTGCCAAAAGGTACGAAAGATAAACTGACCGAACTGGGCCCCGAGGCATTTGCCAAGTGGCTGAAGTCGGATCCCAGCATACATTATACCGACACCACTTTCCGGGATGCCCACCAGTCGCTACTGGCCACCCGGATGCGGACTTACGATATGATGCAGGTGGCCGAAAGCTACGCCCACCACATGGGCGATCAGGTATTCTCCATGGAAATGTGGGGCGGCGCTACTTTTGATGTTTCCATGCGCTTCTTGAAGGAAGACCCCTGGCGGCGACTGACGAAACTGCGGCAGGCTATTCCCAACGTGCTGTTCCAGATGCTCCTGCGGGGAAGTAATGCTGTCGGCTATACCGCCTATCCGGATAACCTGGTGATCAAATTCGTCGAGGAAGCGGCTGAGGCCGGGATTGACATATTCCGAATCTTTGATTCGCTCAACTGGGTAGAGGCGATGCAGGTCAGCATTCGTACCGTCCGCGAGCGGACGAACTCGATCGCCGAAGCCTGTATTTGCTACACCGGAGACATTACCGATCCCGCGCGGACGAAGTTTACGCTGGACTACTACCTGGATCTGGCAAAAAGGTTAGAAGATGAAGGCGCCCACATTCTGGCAATCAAAGATATGGCCGGTCTGCTGAAACCACTGGCCGCAGAGCAACTGATCACCGCCCTGAAGGAAACCGTGGATCTGCCCATTCACCTGCATACCCACGATACCAGTTCCATTCAGGCCGCTACTTATATGAAAGCGATTGAAGTGGGGGTCGACGTAGTGGATGTAGCCATCAGTTCAATGTCCGGATTGACCTCGCAGCCCAACTTCAATTCCCTGGTGGCAATGATGAAGGGTTATCCGAAAGAGCGTGAGATCAATTTCCATGCCCTCAACCAGTTTTCCAACTACTGGGAAGCGGTGAGACGCTATTACTATCCCTTTGAGACGGAATTGCGCGCGGGTACGGCTGAGGTATACGAGCACGAGATCCCCGGCGGCCAGTATTCCAACCTGCGGCCCCAGGCCCGGGCTTTGGGACTGGAAGAGCAATTCGAAACGATCAAGGCGAATTATAAAGCGGCCAATGAGCTCTTTGGCGACCTGATCAAGGTTACACCCTCTTCCAAAGTGGTCGGCGACATGGCGATGTTTATGACCGCCAATGGATTGAGTAAGGAAGATGTGATCAAGAAAGGGTCCAAACTCTCTTTCCCGGATAGTGTGAAAGCGCTGATGCGGGGAGATCTGGGGCAGATTGACGGAGGTTTTCCGGCAGATATCCAACACCTCATCCTCAAGGATGAAAAGCCCTATACGGACCGGCCGAATGCCCACCTCGATCAGATCGATTTTGACGCCGAACTGGCGGATTTCCGCTCCCGGTTTGACGAAGACCTGGGGATCCGGGATTTCCTGGCTTACCGCCTGTATCCCAAAGTATACCAGGAATATTTCGAATTCCAGGAAATGTACGGTACGGTAGCTAACCTGCCCACGAAGGCCTTCTTCTACGGTCTGAAACCGAACGAAGAGATCATCGTTACCCTGAGTCCGGGGAAAAACGTATTGATCAAATACCTGAATATGACCGAGCCGGATGAACTGGGCAACCGCCTGGTGATCTTCCAGCTGAACGGCCAGACCCGCTCCGTGCCGGTACGCGATAAAAACGCCCGTTCCGAGGTGGTAATGCACCGGAAAGCATCCGGTCAGAATGAGATCGGTGCACCTCTGCAGGGTAACCTGTCCAAGATCCTGGTGGAGGAAGGGGACGAGGTGACCATGAATACGCCGCTTTTCATCATTGAAGCAATGAAGATGGAAAGTACGATCACTTCGCCGATCGAAGGCACGGTTACCAAGATCTTCCTTACCGAAAAGACTTTGGTAGAACAGGACGATCTGGTACTGGAAGTGAAATGATAATTTGGTGATGAGATAATTTGATGATGTGATATTGCGGTGTCGGAAATACACCATCGTAATATCGCATTATCAAATGATCAGGAAAAAAAGCCCATTCTCCAGGGTTTCCAGCGGCTGGGCACCAGGGTAAAATGCTCTTTTTCTATCTGTTCGGAGCGCAGGAACAGCAATCCGAAATGGAAAAGATCTACGCTGAGCCGCACCCGTGGATGTTTTCTGAGCTGCTGCCAGGCGCGTTCCATTTCTTCGGACCAGTAGATATCGCCAATACAGAAAACACTGTCGTTGTGAGCGAGCTGCAGGCACTGCTCAAAATAATCGACAGTTGGCTGGAAACGGTGATCCCCGTCGAAGTGGAAGAAATCGATCCTGTCGTTATCCCGGATCACACCGGGAAGAACTTCCCGAAATGGCCCCTCGAATACCCGGATTTGATCGAGCTCCGCTTTTTGAAAGTTTTGACGGGCAATGGCGGCAATCTCCGGGTTACCTTCTACGGTGATAAATCTGGCATTGCGGTTGGCGGCCATCTGGTAAAAGGCGGAAACGCCGAGTGAGGTACCCAATTCCAGGAAGGAAGCCGGATGCAGAAATTTACAGATCCGAAAAAGCAGGCGGCCCGCAGCGGGGTCAATCGCCGAATACCTGGCGATCTTACAGACGGAGGTTGTTTTTTTATGGCCAAGTTGGGATCCGGCTCCGTGATCCACTACCCCGACCGGGTCATCATTGAGGGCCAGGGTTTCCCGGAGGGCCGTTACATCATCAAAAATGTAATACCATCGGTGGTCTTCGATCGTATTGGCTACGAGCGCTGAAACAAAAGGAGAATGTACATCGTAACAGGTTTGGGCCCGCCAGTAGAATTTAAAGAACCGAAAAAAGTATTTGGTGAAAAATAAGAACAATTTCATGCACAGACCCAAATTGGTGGGACGGGAAGATAGAACAATACCGAAAAATAAACCACTTCGCCTTTAAAAGATTTTCCAAAATTAGTTTTATAATTGTCCATTTTCCACCACCTTTAACCTATGAACCTATTCAAACTTCGTGGTAATTTAACCAAATCTCAAAAGCTGGTATTAGGCATTGTCGGAATAATCATTTTTGTATTATTCTGGTGGCTCATGGCTGAAATATTGGCTGTAGACCGGCCGCTGGTTGATCTCAATTCCCGCTTGCCGTCTTCTCTTGGCCAGGATTCACTGGCCCAGGCGAAACGCGACTCTATCCTCCGGGCGGACTCCATTGCTCTGGCTAACGCAACGGAATTCGAAAAGGTATACCCTTTACTTCCCCGGCCCGATCAGACCATTGCGGCCTTTAAACCGCTGGTACAGGAAGACCGTTTGTTTTACAATACCTTCCGCTCCATCTGGCTGAACCTGCAGGGGTATTTCTGGGCAGTTATATTGGCTATTCCATTGGGTTTTCTGATCGGACTGCTACCGGTCTTTCGCGGTTTGTTCAGCCGGCAGGTCGATACCCTACGTTATCTTCCGCTGACGGCGGTGACGGTCGTGTTCATTACCTGGTTCGGTCTGGAAGACCAGATGAAGATCGCCTTTCTGGCTTTTGGTATTCTGGTGTACCTCTTACCGGTGGTCGTCCAGCGAATTAACGAAGTGGACGACGTCTTTCTCAAAACCACCTTCACGCTCGGGGCAACCGACTGGCAGACCATTAAAACGGTGTACTGGCCAGCCGTCATGTCCAAGCTGATGGATGATATTCGGGTGCTCACGGCTATTTCCTGGACGTACATTATTATTGCCGAATTGCTGAACCGGCAGGGCGGCGGTATCGGAGCGCTCATTTACCTCAAGCAGCGGCAGGGGCAGCTGGACCGGGTATTCGCTTTGCTGATGGTCATCATTCTGGTGGGCTTTCTGCAGGATCGCCTTTTCGACTACATGGACCGACGGTTTTTTGCGCACAAATATTACAAGACTAATCCTACCGGCATCAAAGAAGTAGAGTACGGACTGATGGCCCTGATCCTGGCCGCTGCGCTGGCCATCCTGGTACCCATCATCATTCCGGCACTGGGCGGGATGATCGGCAATCTGGCCGGATTAGTAGCCGTAGCTGCGGTAATCCTTATGGCGTTTGGAGAATTTCGTTTACAAAAATCACTGGTCGACTAAAAACAGAATATGAGTCTTTTCAACGATACCGCACAGGCTAATATCATCGGATTAAAAAACATCAATCAAAGTTACGACGGCGGCGAAACCTACGTGCTGGAGAACCTTGATTTTCTGGTAGAAGATAAACCCGCACAGGGCCAGTTCGTGGTGATCCTCGGCCCGTCCGGTTCCGGTAAATCCACCATCCTGCGTTACATTGCCGGACTACAGGAACCGACGGACGGTCAGGTACTGATCCACGACAAGCCGATCACGGATGCCAAAAGAGTGGGCATGGTCTTCCAGCAGTACTCTTCCCTGCCCTGGATGACGGTGCTCGATAATGTCGCTTTGGCAATGCGTTACCAGGGGATCCCGGAAAAAGAACGCCGGGAGAAGGCCATGGAGATCATCGAACGGGTCGGACTGGCCGGACACGAGCACAAATTTGCCCAGTACCCGACGCTTTCCGGCGGGCAACTCCAGCGGGTGGCTATCGCCCGCAGCCTGATGGCCAACCCGGAGATCTTGCTCATGGATGAACCCTTCGGAGCGCTGGATATCAATACCCGGCTGCAGATGCAGGACCTGTTGGCCAGCATCTGGCACGAATTTCATCCAACCGTGGTGTTCGTGACGCACGATATTTCGGAAGCGGTCTATCTGGGAGATGATATTTACATTCTGAAAGCGCCACCTTCCCGCTTCGTCCACCACATCCATGTGGACCTTCCTTTCAACCGGAATAAGGAGACCAAACGCGATCAGCGCTTCATTGATCTGGTCCAGGAAGTGGAAGATAAGATGCTGCAGGTCGGGCAGATGGAGTAGGGGGCTCGTGAAATTTAGCCGGGTGCCCAGGTCCTCATCGGTGGATGCATGATAACGTTCAATCGGTGGCCTGCAAGGTGCTGATAGTGAATTGTTTAGTTCGAGCTTTGTTATTTGATCACAAAGCTATACCCACTGTCTTCGAGTTTCCGGTATTTATCTTCATCGAAGATATAATAAAAAGCCCCTTTTTTGGAATGACCGCGTTGTTTTTCGTTCAACCGCTTGAGAATACCGAGGGAATGGATCCGCCGGCTGAAGTTGCCGCTGTCGAGTTGCGTTTCGAAAATAGCGGTATATAATTTCTGCAACTGTGGAATCGTAAACTTGTTGGGCAGCAAAGCGAAACCGATAGGTTTAGTGGAGGCCTTGTAACGCAGCCGCTTTTTGGCCATTTCGACCATCTGATTGTGGTCAAAGATGAGTCTGGGTACATTCTGCGCGGGATACCAGGTGGCATTATGGGTTTTGCCGAGATCGGTATTGTAGTCCTGAATATTGATCAGTGCAAAATAGGCGATCGACACAACCCGTCCGGCGGGATCCCGATCCGTCTGACCGAAAGACTGTAGCTGCTCCAGGTAGATGTCCGAGATTCCGGTCAGCTTTTCGACCACGCGGTGGGCGGCGGTATCAATATCTTCGGAAGCCTGAACGAAACCTCCCATCAGCGATAATTGCCCCAATTCCGGTTCAAAATCCCGGCGTATCAACAATACCTTGAGTCCTTCTTCGTCAAAACCAAAAACAATACAATCGACTGCTAACCATAATTTGTCGTTGTCCCCGTAATACTTATGCATCTTTTACTCAACGGTTCAATTTTTGAATGTGGGCTAAAATACGATAAGTTTCTGTATCTTGAATTTTAAAACGAAATATCCAACTTACATGTCAAATAATAGAGTAGGCATTCGCTTGCTTTGCCTTTTCCTCCCCGTATTTTTTCTATTCAGCCCGGCCGGATGGTCACAAACCGGAAACTGGGAAATTGCCGGTTCGTCCGACGGAAGTACGCTAATCAAACGTACCGAAGCGGCCTTCGTGCGGGTAAAGTCCAGATTTTACCTGATGGGCAGCCGGGGTATCAAACCCATCAGTATCTACGATGCCCGGAAAAATACCTGGACCGAAGGAGCCGCGCCTCCCATCGAGATCCACCATTTTCAGCCGGTCAATTATCGGAACAAGATCTATGTGATCGGTGCGCTGACCGGAGGCTACCCGGGAGAAACCCCGGTGCCGTATATCCTCATATACGATCCAGTGCTGGATGCCTGGTCGAAAGGTCCGGATATCCCAACACACCGATTACGGGGATCGACCGGAGTAACGGTGTATCGCAACCGGATCTATATCGCCGCCGGTATCAAAGACGGACACCGGGGAGATCATAAGAACTGGCTGGACGTTTTTGACCCTCGTACCGGAGAATGGCTGGAGCTGCCGGACGCCCCGCACGCCCGGGATCACTTCCAGGCCATTGCCGCCAAAGGTCGGATCTACCTGATCGGTGGTCGCCGTTCGGAATCCGAAAAAGACATTTTTGCCAATCTGGAACCGGCCGTGGATGTGTTTGATCTGCGCACCGGAAGCTGGTCCACGCTGGAGGAACCGCTGCCCACACCGCGGGCCGGAAATTACCTGGCCCTGTACGGAAAAAAACAAATAGTCGTACTGGGCGGTGAGACCGGAGATCAGGAAGCGGCACATTCCGAAACCGAAGTACTGGATGTGGAGAACCACGAGTGGAGCCGCTGGGCTTCCATGGTCCAGGGGCGGCACGGTACCGGGGCCGTTGTATACCGGAACAAGATCTTTGTTGCTTCCGGTTGTGGGAAGAAAGGCGGTGCTCCCGAAGTGCCCACCATGGAGGTTTTTGAAAAAAATTAGAATCAACCTATATACTGACCTAAGCAGTTGGGGAATCCAAACCAATTTGCGTCGAGTATAGTTAAGTTTTACACGAAAAATCACAGAACATGAAAAATATTTGCTTACCGATATACCTCCTGGTATTTGGTTTATGCTGGAGCTTAAACACAGGTTCGGCCCAGTCCGGCAGTCAGTGGGAAAGTCTGAGCGCTGCGGACGGCAGTGAGCCGGTGCAAAGACACGAAGCGGCATTCGTCCGTATTGGAGAAAAGTTTTATCTGCTGGGAGGCCGGGGGATCCGGCCGGTTAGTATCTACGATCCGCAAAGCCAGACCTGGACCCTGGGGCAAAAACCTCCCGTAGAGATCCACCATTTCCAGCCGGTAGTTTACAATGATAAGGTCTATATCATCGGCGCCCTTACCGGTCAGTATCCGGGCGAAACCCCGTTGCCGAAGGTGATCATCTACGATCCGGCAACGGATGAATGGTCAGAGGGCGCAACCATACCCGAAAACCGGCGGCGAGGGTCGGCCGGATTGAGCGTCTACAAAGACAAGATCTACATCGCCTGCGGGATCAAGGACGGACATCGCG
This sequence comes from Flavilitoribacter nigricans DSM 23189 = NBRC 102662, assembly GCF_002646595.1. Taxonomy (GTDB): domain Bacteria; phylum Bacteroidota; class Bacteroidia; order Chitinophagales; family Saprospiraceae; genus Flavilitoribacter; species Flavilitoribacter nigricans. The sequence goes on along the minus strand of NZ_PDUD01000001.1, from coordinate 52,845 downwards.
GTGACCACAAAACCTGGCTGGATGTGTACGATCCGCAAACCAATACCTGGGAGCAATTGCCCGATGCACCGAGAGCCCGGGATCATTTCCAGGCGGTAGTGGTGAAACATAAATTATACCTGGTCGGTGGCCGGCGGTCGGCAGCACCGGATAATGTATTCAACGATCTGGAAGGAAAAGTCGACGTTTACGATCTGAAAAAGGGGACCTGGTCTACCATTAGTGAAGAACTACCGACCAAACGGGCGGGATTATTCCTGGCCACTGTTCCAAAAAATAAGATCGTTGTACTCGGCGGCGAGACGGGAGATCAGCAACTGGCACACTCGGAAATGGAAGTGCTCAATACGAAGAAAGGAAGTTGGGAAAGCTGGTCGCCGATGATCCAGGGGCGGCACGGTACCGGCGCTATTGTGTACAAAGGACAATTGATCGTTGCTTCCGGTTGCGGTAACCGGGGCGGAAGTCCGGAGCTGAAAACAATGGAAGTGTATAATCTGAAATAAGCTAAAAACTGCGCCTTATCCGACGCCTGATGCCGTCGGATAAGGCGATTCAGCCCGGAAGTTATTCCGCCATGGTTCGCTTCATCAGGTCTTCGGACCATTCGATCAGCGACTCCTTGTCGGCGTCGGAAAGTTTGGCTCCCTGGTGGATCAGGGTGTAAATGCCCAGCGGCATTTCATCTTCTTCCAGTACTTCTCCTACCTCTTTTAATTTTCTCAGCTTTCGCCGTTTATCGTAATCCTGCCACTCGGAGAAATTCAGTTCTTCTTTACCTTCCAGTACATCGTGGCGAACCAGAATGGAAACCGGCGCCACGTAGGAATACCAGGGATAATTTACCTGATTGGAATGACAGTCGTAACAGGAGTTTTTCAATAATTGGGCTACCTGCCCTTCGGCCAGGCCATTTTCGATCAGGTCACCCGGATTCTCCTCCTGATTTGCGGGAGGTTTGGGGGCTACGAACTGGGCAATGATCAGGGCGGCCAGTAACAGCCCGCCAACAATCTTCAGTACTTTCATTATTCCATAAGTTTTGATGCGATTGCATCGGCCCACTCGGTCAGGAGTTTGGCTTCTTCTTTACTCAGCGCTGCCTCCGGATGTTTCTTGATGTGATCTTCGGGCGGCATTTCTCCATCCTCGATGGATTCGATGATCGCATCCATGGAGAACAACTGATCCATTTTACTCAACTTGTTGAGATTATCCCAGAGGAGTTCTTCTTTGGCATCTTCGTCGTCGCCTTTTTCACTGTGACAGTCGTAGCATTTGGCATCAATGACGGCTTTCACCTTAGCCGGATACTGGATGGTATCCAACCGGACGGTCCCGGATTCAGAAGCCGGGGAGCTAACAGTGGGCAGATCATTTTGCCCCAGAAATAATAAGGTTAGGAGTAAAACGGGAGAGAACATCCAGAATCGCTTCATAATAAAGACGGTTAGATTTTTCGATACGCAATGTAGCAAAACTACAGCGTTTTTAAATATTCAACGACGGCCTTTCGCTCGTCATTATCTAATTTATCGCCGAAATCGTGGCCTTTATTGCTGTAGGCCGGCAAAGTTGTATCATAAGTCCAGTCTCCCTTCCCATCCTCGGCAACGGCATAGCTCCAACCCACCTTTTCGTAATCATATTTTCGCTGTTTCGCCCAGTAGGCCGGGCGTTGTTTGCTATTGAGCAGGTCATCCAGGGTCGGTACGGATCCGTTGTGCAAATAGGGGGCCGTAGCCCAGATGCCATCCAGCGGAGGAGCGATGTATCCCATTTCCGGTTCAAAATAGGAACGGGGGTAGGAATTGGAAAACCAACTGTCGTTATACCAGTCGATAATACCCGATTCGTACCCGTAGGCGGCGTACAGCGGATCGGTATCGATAATATCCAGGGCGATCACTTTATTGGGATAGGTCTCATTCTCACCGTAGGTACCGTGGCACTTACTACACCTATCTTCAAAGAGCAGTTTCCCCTTGGCGGCCAAATCCTGATTAACGGAGCGGGGATAGGCCGGCGGTTCCAATGAGCAGAGCCAGGCGTAGACGTCTTTGAAATTGGAAACGGCGGATCGGGCCGCAGCACTGTCCGGGATACCCAGTACCGAAGCCTGGAAAAGCAATTTGGTGAAATCCCCTCTACCGACGGCATTGTAGTAGAGGGCGTTCTTTTTGGCAACGTTCCAGAGTGGTGGAACGTCCGACGCAATGTTGTACTCGCCCACCTCGTACTGCGGTTCATCCCGATAGGTGAGGTCTTTCGGATCGCGGTGCATCATACAGGCTTCCGCTAGACGGGCTGCCGGATTGACACCGGGCTGATTGGTCTGGACGCGGGGCGCCATGGCGCGGAAATATTTGCCGAAATCCCCAAAAGCGACCATTTCTTCGTCATCCTTCTTATACTTCAGCTTCATGCCGAAGTTGACCATTTTTGCCGCGGTAGTCATATTTCGCCGGTAATCGGAAAAGCTGTTACCCAGCCCTACGATCAATTCACCGTCGATCTCTCCGGCGTGGCAGGTAAAGCAATTGCCGTTGACCACGCGGGCTCCGTTCTGAGCGGTGAATGCGGTGAAGGCATAATTGACCCGGGCATTATCTCCTTCGCGGCGGAATACCGTGTCCGGTTTGTTACTGGCTCTTTTTTCGTACAGTTCGTAGGGGACACCGGAACCCAGATAGTCGCCGTAGATCAGGTAATCCAGTCCGGCCTGCGCATCTCCGTCGGTTTGCTGGGGGCCGGCTTCGATCTGTTTGACCTTCCAGGGGATATCCTTATCGTAAGAGTAATCAGGAGACTTATAGGTATTGCACGCGATCAATAGGACCAGGAAAGCGAAAATGAGGTACTTTTTCATGTTTAGTGTGAATTGGAATAACAAAACTTGTACGGATCCAGATAAAACAAAGAGGGTATAGGTGGGTAGATAAGTTGGTCAGCCAGGCATTCCGGTCGCCTTAAGCGTTTGGGCATCTTGCACTCTAAACAACAATACGTACGTAAGGATGTTTAACGGGCCCGGAATTTTTGTCGGACTGAACGAGGTCGGTCCCCTTCTTTAGTCTTCCGCATTGCGAACCCGTACGTTCTCCAGGATGAATTCCACGATCTCCTTGGCAGAATCCGCAGTCTTGATGTAGCGATTGATCACCAGTAATTCGGTGAAGAAGCGCCGGGGATCAAAAGATTGAATATAGGATTCATTGAAGAAGAACTGAAAATCTTCCAGCAGGCTGCATTGCAGCAGGTGAAAACACTGGTTGCGCACGTCGTAAACGCCCATGATGAAACGGTTGGCCACTTTCTGAGGGAAGCAGTGTAACAAGATCGGATAATCGAAATAGGGCGCCTGCCAGAATCCGAACAGGTTGGATTCGAATAAGGGATAGTACTTTAACTGGCTGGGAATATTGTATTTATTCAGCATCCTTTTGAGATTGCTGAGTTCCTGTTCCATCCGGGTGATGGGAATGTCTTCGGGCTGTAATTCGGTGAAAGGCAGCCAGGTATTGCTGTACAGATCGTAATAATCCACCTCGCCGATCCGCAACTTATAATCGAAGCGCGGATAACCCGGCACCACATAGCCGGGATAGTAATATTTCAGACCCAGGTCCATACAGTACTGGAGTTCCAGCAGCATGGTGTAGAAACCGAGGCTGTAGCGATCGTATTCGGGATCGTAAACGCCCAGAATGCTGGCCGAACTGTTCTTGCCCAGATCGAAAAAGCTGAATGCGATGAGGCGGTCTCCATCGTAGATGCTGACTTCGATAGAATGGTAGATATTCTTCTCTTCGCCATCGAGGAGTGAATCCTTCAGACTGGGAGCCAGCATGCCCGAAAAGGACCGGCGGTAGCGCTGGTACAGTCGTTCTTTTTCCCGATCGATCTTACCGGAGCGAAACACGTGCCGGAACTCGCGGTTGTTCCGGCGCATGATCTTCCGGATACTTTTGCGAAAGTTATATTCTTCCAGATCCAGCCGTACCCAGATCGCGGAATAGAAATGTTGCTGGAAACAGAGGAAATGCGTGGTAAAGATCGTTTGCCCCATACGATACCATCCCTTGGCCAGGTAAGCATCAAGTGCTTCCGGGGCCAGGTTTTCGGATGGATAATGCTTATCGGCAAACATGGGAATCATTCGGAAAAGAGTATTTTAGGGATGTCGAGATAAAAGCAAAATTAAAATTTAAGCACTAAATATGAGCTAATTCTCCGCCTTTGCTAAACAATTTGTCTACTTTTTTTACAACCGCCGGATCGGAGACCAAAGGCGGAGCGTGGTGCGGCTTGATGCGGGCATCAATGATCAGTGGTCCGCGGCAGCCCCAGTGTTTAAACTCCGTAAAAGCGCGAACTCCGTGCAGATCATGGGAAGGGTTCGCCCGGGTAAAGGTAACCCAAAGAAAGTTGTTCAGGTTTGCACTTACAAACTCAGCATCGTCAACCATCAATATCAGTGGGATATCTTCTAGGTCATAACGCTCAAGGTGGTGTGCAAGTTCCCTGCCGTCGGCATAGGAATCCGCTCCGGTAAATTTAGGGCTGCGGATGGCCAGAATGCCGGGCTGCGCAAAACGGGGTTCGGCAAAACGATCGGGCAGACTGAAATTGGTCGGCAATTCGTGCCGCAGCTTCCGCCGCGCTTCTCCCCGGCAGGCGATGACCACCTTGGAACCGGCATTCCAGCCCGATCCGGAATAATCCAGCGTATCGATGGTCGTTTTCGTGTAGAAGTGCAGATCGCGCGTCCAGTCGACCCGTTCCAGGACATGACGGAAGAAGTCGTCGATCCGGTGGGTAGTAAGTTGGGGATCATCCTCATCGGCTGCAATGATCAGGAACTTGGCGAGTGAAGTCTGCCCGGAACCCAGTATCCGGTTCGCCTGGGTCAGGATCTCCTCCGGCTGTTTTTCCCGGAACGGCATATAGCGTTCGCTGCCAATGGCCAGTAGTAAGGGGTGCACGCCCGCAGCATCGACGGCATTGATGGACCGGATGCCGGGAAATTCTTGGGGCGTCAGTTGCTTGACCAGTTTGTGGATCATATAACCAAAACTGGAATCTTCCTGCGGCGGCCGACCCACGACGGTAAAGTGCCAGATCGCGTCCTTGCGGTAATATACGTTTTCGACCTCCATCACCGGGAAATCGTGTTCCAGACTGTAATATCCTAGATGATCACCAAACGGGCCTTCCGGTTTTTTAGCGTGTTTCCGGATGGTCCCGGTGATCACGAAATCCGCGTCGCTGGACAGATAATGTCCGTTCTCCTCTTTGTAGCGGAACCTCCGTCCGGCCAACATGCCGGCAAAGGTCAATTCACTTAGGCCCTCCGGTAAGGGCATGATCGCACAGAAGGCGTGGGCCGGTGGCCCACCCACAAAAATGGAGCAGCGAAAGGGTTCATCACTTTGATTGTACTGCGTGTGGTGAATGCCGATGCCGCGGTGGATCTGGTAGTGCAGGCCGATCTCTTCATTGGGAATATACTCATTGCCGGAAAGCTGGATCCGGTACATACCGAGATTGCTCTCCATGATCTTCCGGCTGCCCGGAGGCAGCGTAAAGACCTGCGGCAGGGTGACAAAGGCTCCGCCGTCCATCGGCCAGCTTTTTATCTGCGGGAGCTGATCGATCGTGGTGCGCCCGTACGTGACCGGTGCTTTGCCCCAGCTTTTTGCCGGCAGGGCGGTCAGGGCCGTAAAAGGCGCACTCAGGTACCGCAGGGGATTACGCAGAAAGTTGGTAGGATCGGCTTTGAGTTCGATCACCTTCTGCACCTTATCAAAAGTTTTCCGGAAGATGAAATCCGTCCGTTCAAAGGTGCCGTAAAGATTGGACAGGCCGGGAAATGGGCTCCCCTTGATCTTTTCGAACAGGATGGCCGGCCCGCCTTTGTCATACACTCTTCGGTGAATTTCTGCCACCTCCAGGTCCGGATCCACCTCCGATCTAATGCGGATCAGATGTCCGTTCCGTTCCAGGTCTTTTACGCAGTCACTCAAACTCCGGTAACTCATAGATTAAATTTTGTCAGAAGGTAACAAAGGTAGAAAAGTAATGTTGTGCAGCTGGAGATTTTTGAAATTACAGTGACAAACGGTTCGGCGGTGGAATCGCTTGTAGGGGCAACCGAAATTTTACGGGGAAGAGTCCGGTAGTACAGCGCAATAAAAAAGCCCATTCATCTGAAACAGACGAACGGGCGTAAAGGATCCAAAGTTTAATAGCTAAGTAAATGAGGTCCCTTGGAATAATGATGGATGTACCAATGTAAGATCTGGGGGAAAGCCTCCCGGATCCCGCTTGGTTAGATTGTAAACAATGGATCCCCGGACTCCCGGTGGTGTACAACCGGGCAGTACGAATTGAGTTAGAAAATTCGGGGTATTTGCTGGCGATGACTATGCACTCACTTTACGGAAGGATGGCGAATCCCATTCCCTGGTGCTTTCCGGAGCTTGTTTCGGCCTTTTACCGGTCGCCTTTCCAAATATTTACGGGAATTTAAATTTGATTGGATTTCTATGGGGCTTGTTTTTCAAAAAAAAACTACTTTTGAGTTGAGCTCCATAAAATCTTTCTGACACTGAGCCATTTTCAACAAGTAATCCAATTCACCATCAGTGTTTATTACCGGGTTTTCTGATCTGTAATTTGGCTTGCAGACGGTAGCCAGGATAATCCAACTATTCAGGTACATCATCGAAACAAAGTTTCGTTTTTACAGTTCTGAACTATTGTCCAAGCGTCATGTTGTGTTGACTTTAATTCTGTGTAAAGACAAGAACCCACATATCGATGTCCATAAAAGAAAAAAGAACAATGTCGGACGAGGAGTTGATCACTCTTTTGCATACCAACAGGCGGCGCGCCATTCAGCCCATGCTGGATAAATACGGCGACGCGCTGTTTGGGGTAGTGCTGAGTATAGTACACGCACAAGAAGTAGCGGAAGACGTCATGCAAGACACCTTTGTAAAGGTTTGGAAAAATGCAGATAGCTACAACGCAGACAAGGGAAGGCTTTTTACCTGGTTGGTAAATATTGCCCGTTACACGGCAATTGACAAGATCAGGACGGTAAAATTTAAGGAGAACCGGAAAACCATTTCCCTGGACAGGACCGTATATGAAAATGATCGCCTCTCAGAAGAAATGGAAATTCGGGATGTCGGCCTCCTCAAAGTGGTCAACAGCCTGGAAGAAAAATACAGTCGCCTGATCGATCTGCTCTACTTACAGGGCTTTACCCAAAAGGAGGCGGCTGAAGCACTTAACATTCCCCTGGGCACCGTGAAAACGAGGTCTAAGACCGCAATTGCCCAATTACGCACCCTATTAGGATCCAAAGAATGGTTATGGCCAGTCCTCTTTATTGTTGCTGCTCTCCTGTGGATGAGCAGGCACTAAACCATTTTTATTGATTAACGAAGATTTTTGACATCGTGAATATTGAAGCGTACAAATCATCGGGAAAATTAGAGCAATATTTGCTCGGACTACTCTCCGAGAGTGAAGCGCGGGAAGTGGAACAGGTAGTTGCTGCGTATCCGGAAATAAAGTCTGAGCTCAATGCCATGGAGGATGCACTGACCCAGTATGCAGTCGCCAAGGGCATTCCTATGCCTGCGGACCTGCCCGGTCGGATCATCCGTCGGCTGGAAACCCTGGATAAGGACGTTCCGCCCGGCTCGACGACTCCGCCCCAAACAGATTCCGGTAGTGGCCCGATACTACCCATTCTTGGCTTTTTACTGATTACCGCACTTGCGGGAGCTATTTACTTTTGGTTCCAGACCGATGAATTACAGGAAAACCTGAACACCACTCAAACGGAATTACAACAACTACAGGTAAATTGTGATCAGATCCAGGATTCCCTCGAACAGATCGTGCTGAGTCTGGCCGTCCTACGGAGCGAAGGTAATCAGACTTTCATCATGCGCGGACTTCCCGATAAGAATCCGGGAGCCGTTGCCAATGTGTACTACAACACGCAGGCCCAGCAGGCTTTCCTGGATATTCGGGAACTGCCACCGCCACCGGCCGGCCAGCAGTATCAGCTGTGGGGCATCGGAGCGAGCGGCGTGCCGCAGAGTATGGATGTATTTAATATCCCGCAGGGAGATGGGATCAATTTCATTCCCGTTCCCTACCTGGCGGACGTCTCCGTTTTTGCCGTTTCGCTGGAACCCGCCGGCGGAAGTCCGAGTCCTACCGACGTACACATGATCAGTGGGTAGGAACAGGCAGTAGTTAAATTAATACAACAAACAACCTACAAATAAAGAGGTGCAGCGGTTTTACCGGTTTGCACCTCTTTTATTTTTGCTACATTTTGTAATTTACCGAAAGTCAGGGCGGTGCGTCGTGGCCGCGTCCTGATCATATCAGTGCGCCTTATTTTTTTGACACCTATTAGCCTCTATTATGCCTCCTAAATCAATTTCGTATCCGGAATGCTGCTTTGCAGTTTTTCTGGCACTGTTCCTCTTTTCTTCCTGCGGACAAACTCCCGAAGAAGAACTACCCGGCTTTGTGATCCATCCCGATTTCCGGCTGGAAGTAATGGCCGCCGAACCATTGGTAATGGATCCGGTCGATCTCCAGTTCGACGCCTACGGCCGGGCGTTTGTCCTCGAAATGCCGGGTTATCCGCTACGTGATGCCGAAAGCCGTCTCATTCTCCTGGAAGATACCGACCAGGATGGGCAGTACGACCGGCGCCAGGTATTTGCCGACAAGCTACAGCTCGCCTCTTCGTTTATGCCCTACCGCGAAGGATTCCTGGTAGCTGCTCCTCCGGATCTGCTCTATATCCGGGATACCGATGACGACCGGGTAGCCGACGATTACCAGGTGATCATGAGCGGTTTCAGTACGGGCAACCTGCAACATAACTTCAACGGCCTGACCTACGGCCTGGATAACTGGTTATATGCCGCCAACGGCGGGAATTCCGGCGAACCTTATTTCGCTGTGGATCCAGAACTCCGGCTGGATATGCGCGGAGATGATTTTCGTTTTCAACTGATGCCGGATCGCGTGGAGCGGGTTGGTGAATCGTCGGGTGGATATGGCCTGGCTTTTGATCAGTGGGGCCATATGTACGAAACCCACAACCTGGAACATGTCTCCCATCTGGTATTCGAGAACCGGTATCTGGAAGGGGTACCGGCTAACCGGCGTCACGCCCTGACCCTGATATCGGATCACGACGAAAATGGGCTTTCCCGCATCTATCCGATCGGAGAACAGGAATCCCGGGTGAACCACCCGGAACAATCGGGTTACTTCTCGGGGTCATGTGGGATCACCTTTTACGGAGGCGGGGCTTTCCCGGATGGCTTCAACGATCATATTTTTGTGGCGGATGTGGTGCTGAACCTGATACACCTGGATGTGCTTTCGCCCGATGGGGCTGCCTTTAAAACTTCGCGGAAACGGGAAAAAGTTGAATTTCTGGCCTCTACCGACCGGGCTTTCCGGCCGGTCAACCTCACTACCGGTCCCGATGGTGCCCTTTATGTACTGGATATTCACCGGGACGTGATCGAGCATCCGGAATGGATCCCCGATGAGATCGAAGCCACGCTGGACCTGAACGCGGGCAAGGATCAGGGGCGTATCTATCGGATCAGCCCGCGAGCCAGTACGCTGCAATCGCCATCCGCGCTGGCCGGAATGGAACCGGAAGAACTGGTCAAGCAACTGGCCAATCCCAATCAATGGACGCGAATGACGGCCCAGCGGCTATTGGTAGAGAAAGCAGCCGCCGGATCGGCGGCACCATTGGAAACACTGCTCCGTAGCTCGGAATCGCCGCTGGCACGCCTCCACGCCATGTGGACCCTGGAAGGCCTTAGCGCACTCAACGATGAGATCCTCCGGCAGGCATTGGGTGATGCGGAAGCAGGAGTAAGAGAAAATGCGATCCGGATCGCTGAGAAGCGGCTACCGGGATCGTCCGATTGGATCCGCTCCCTGTTAGAAATGACCAAGGATGAGAACGCCCGCGTCCGGATGCAGGCTGCACTGGCCTTGAGCACCATTACGGACGAGCAATTCCAGGCTACGTCCGAAGCCCTGATCGACACTTTCCAGTCTTTACTCCAGGAAGAACATGCGGGTGACCAGTGGTTGATCCTGGCCACGGCTACTGCGCTGAAAAAAGCGGCTCTGCCATTTACGGAAGGCCTGTTAGCCGGTAACGATAAACTGAACGATCAGCAACTGGAAGTGGCCCGTCTGCTCAATAAAATGATCGGTAAAACCCAGGCACCGGCGGCAGTGGCCGGGCTGTTGGGGAAGATCGCAGCTTCGGAAGTGATTGACGATGCCGAACGGGCCCGTTGGGTAGATGGATTGGCCGCGGGCTGGTCGGGAAAAGGGAAAGCCGGTCCGGCGCTCGTTCCGGCGCTGGAAAGCCTGGAGCGTAACGGCAACACTGCACTGATCCGAGCTGCCGGGCACTTACGGGAAGTAATGGGTTTGCCCGTTTCTGAGAAAATAAAAAGCAGTCTGGCCCAGGCTAAAACGGACCTTTTTGACAATGACCTGAGTCCGGAAGAACGCCTGGAACTCCTGAAATTAACCGGGCTGGATAATTTTGAGCGGCGCGCTGAAATGTTGTACCAATTGCTGGATAACCGCCAGCCGCTCGTACTGCAGCAGGAAGCTCTGCGGCAACTCCGGGCGGAAAATGACGAAAGCATCGGTGATGAACTACTGGCTCGCTGGGCCAGCTTCGGGCCGGAGTCCAGAAAGGGTGCCGGAAATATCCTGTTGTACAAAGCATACAATCACGACCGGCTGCTGTCGGCTCTGGAAAACGGGAAGATCTCCCTGGGCGAGCTGAATTTCGATCTGGAAAGGAGGAGGGAGCTGCTTTTTTCCGAAGATGCAGCGATCCGTACCCGCGCCGAAGCATTGTTTAGCGATGCCGGAGTGGTCACCCGCAAGGTGGCGATGGATAAGATGCGGCCGGCGCTGGACCTGAAAGGGAACGTCGCAGCGGGTAAGGAGGTCTTCGGCACCTTATGCGGTACCTGTCACCGATACGGGGCCACGGGGCAGGACGTCGGACCCGTGCTCACCGAGATTCAGCGCAAAAGCAAAGCTTCTCTGCTCCACGATATCCTCGATCCGAACGCTGCGGTGGATACCAAATATCTGAGCCATCGCGTCCAGACTAAAAACGGCGATATCTACGTCGGCATCGTAGAACAGGAAACGGACGCGGAGATCACCCTGAAAATGCTGGGTGGGCAGGCCGTGCAGATCCCCAAGCAGGAGGTCGAAACTTTTGCCTCACTGGGGCAGTCCCTGATGCCGGAAGGACTGGAAGCCGGCATGAGTGAGCAGGACCTGGCCGATCTGTTGGCATTTTTACAACAGGAGATCATTTGACCTGACGGGAGTTACTAAACAAGCATCCATCCGGGGCGGGCGCCTGTCCGCCCGCCCCGGATGGTGTGCTACAGAGCAACCCGTTCGCCGGTATGCAGTACGCGATAGAACTGTCCGCCTTCGATCAGCAGGGCTTCTGATCTGCCGGCCGGTAGATTGCTCTGGTAATCTTTCGGATGTTTGACGTCTATGCCGATCACTTTTCCCGCAAAGGAGGCATTGACCCGGGATTGCAGGGTATGTCCCACCACAATGGCCCGGGCTTCGAATTTATTCAGGATGGCATCAATCTGCTCCTGCTCGGGATCCGCCCGAAAGTAGCCGCGATACCAGGCCAGGCCGGTGCGGGTAGAGGTCAGTAACTCTTCCCCGGAACTTTGGGCTTTGGGGAAATATGCCCGATAGTACTGCTCCCGGACCAGTTGGTTGATCGCCCCGAGGTCATGCGGAAGCGCTGCGACCTCGGGATGGATCCCTCCGTGCACAAAAAGGACGCCATTGATCCGCTCCAGCGTATTTTTGCTGGACATCCATCTGCCGATGAAGGCATCCGGACCGTAAAGCTCCTGCGGTTGTTTGCCCAAAATGGCAGCTACGCCGTAGTATTTAGGCGAAGCCGATTCGTATTTTCCCTGTAAATTTTTGAGCTCGTGGTTACCGAGAATGTAGTGTACTTTTCCGCCTTCTCGTTGAGCGGCCTGTTCCAGTTTGTAGATGAACCAAAGCACCTGGGTGGTAGAAAATCCCCGGTCTACAAAATCCCCGACCAGCACCAGGTGTCCCCGACCGAAGGTCCAGTTAAGATCCCGGTCAATGACCTGACTCCGGATTAAAAAATCGCGGAAGGTTTTATAGCCGCTTTCGATGTCGGAAATTGCCAGAATTGGCTGGTCATCCTGATAGTTTGCCGGCGGTGGGATGATATCCGGATGGATCTCGAAGCTAAAGTTGGAGGAATCTAATGGGAAATAACAACTGGCCTTTACCGGCTCCTTAGTGGGGTACTCTTTCACATCCGTGTAAAAGCCGTCCTCCTTATTACCGCGTAGATACCGGACGTTCAGGATACTATCACCTTTGAAGAAAACGTAGGGACCTTCTCCGTCTAGAACCAGTCTCCGCGGATCATCCCCGTAGTGGACCGATCCGCCTTCCCGGACCAAAATTGTAAAACCCACCGCAATTAGTACTAGAAAAGTAAGACTGATGTGTTTAAGGTAGCGCAGAATTCTTTTTTTCATTATTCTTTTTTGAAGGGCAAGAAACAGGAGAATGGAAGAGGAAACAAAAGAAAGGGACCTACTCCGGTCTGGCGGTTGCAGAAAACCGTTAGGACGCTATCAATTGCTTTCGTAACGGCCAGACTGCCGTTTGCCCCGGCCACCGTCACGTACATCAAATTATTTTTGCGGATTGATACGCTACACCTAATTTTGCCGCATGTTATTAAAAATCTACCGGAACAAGTGGAAGATATTCGGGCTGATCGCCCTCGTATCGCTGAGTATACCGATCTTGATCGTAGCTACGGTGTTGATCACTACCGGACAGGAATCCGTTAGGTTCTTCGAAAATTCGAATCCGGTGTTTGCGGTGCTGATCCTGTCTTATTACATCCTGATCATTGCGCTGGGACTGGTCTGGTTGATCCAACAGATCATCAGCATCTTCCGATTGAAAAACGAAACGGTGAAGATGGAATTGAGGCACCTGCAGGGGCAGGTCAATCCCCATTTCTTCTTCAATATCCTCAACAATCTCTACGGTATGGTTGAGAAGGACACCCGGAGGGCCCAGGATCTGATCATCAAGCTTTCCGATATGATGCGGTACAGCATTCACGAAGGCCAGCGGGAATACGTTACGCTGGCCGAAGAAGTGGACTATCTAAAGAATTACGTTGCCCTGCATCAGATGCGTTACCACAAGACTATCGATGTGCAATTTGCCGTGGATATCCCGGATGAAGAATGGAAAGTCCGGCCGCTCTTGTTCATCATTCTGACCGAAAACGCTTTCAAACACGGGGTAGAGCAGCTACGCTCCGGCGCATTCATCCATATTCGCCTGCAGGCGACCAGCAGATCAATCGAATTTGAGGTGACCAACAACTTTGATCCGGAAGCGGCGGCTGCACCCTCCGGAGTAGGCCTCAAAAATCTCCGGCGACGCCTGAATCTGGCCTACCCCAAACGGCACGAATTATCGCTCCATCGATCCGACGGTATTTACAAAGCCTCCTTAAAACTACAGTCCGTATGATCTCCTATCTAATCGTCGACGATGAACATATGGCGCACGATATCATCAAGGGATACTGCGATCTGCTTTCCGGCTTTCACCTGGCCCGGCATTGTTACGATGCCATTGAGGCCCTGGAATATCTGCGGGAACATCCGGTAGACCTGATCTTTCTGGACCTGAATATGCCCAAGCTCAAGGGTTTTGAATTTTTGCGCACGCTGCAGGATCCGCCGCAGGTCATTGTCACCACAGCCTACCGCGAATACGCGCTGGAAGGCTACGAACTCAATATTGCCGATTACTTGCTGAAACCCTTTAATTTTGAACGTTTTCTCAAAGCGGTTAACAAGGCGCTACCAGCTACATCGGAAATTTCTAAACCGGCGCAGCCGGCGCCCAATGATCGTCAGCTTGTCTTCCTGCGACAGAATAAATCCTGGCTGCAAATTGATCTGGAGGCCATCCGATTTATTGAAGCGGCCGGCAACTACACCAAGATCACAACCGGCGATGAAACGATCACTATTCGGGAAACCTTCTCCGACCTGCTCGCCAGATTGGACCATCCGGATCTGGTGCAGGTACATAAGTCTTTTGCGGTTGCCCGTAGGTATATCCAAAGTATTGAAGGGAATCGTATACGGATCGGCGGCCAGGAGGTGCCGATCGGAAAAACCTACAAGTTGTCCTTTATCAACTCCCTGAAGCAATTGTAATTTGATTCAGCATCCGCTATCTCCTGGTTTAAACCGGTGACGGCCCCGTTTTGCCCGGGCCCAGAATCGGGTTGCCGTGGAAGGGTAGGGGACGCGGTCCGAGGTGGACTCCGGAAATTCGATGCAGTCCAGCACGTAGTAAAAGATCTCCGTGGCGGTGAGTGAGCTGCGGTATATCGTCTGGACCTCTTCTTCATTGGCCAGGCAGAGGTTGGGTGGCCTATCAACAGCAGGCGGCGTAAAACCCAATCCGAGATGGTGCGCCAGTTTAGCCGCTATCGGAAGCTGCATCTCTGCTGGTTGCAGGTCTCCCGCCAATAATCTGGTCGCCGGTACTCCGGGGAACAGATCGTGTAACATCAGGGCCTGCCCAGTTTCATGTCTAGAATTCATCATCGGTATTTTCGAAAAACTGACGGTTTGCTATTGTCCCGCTCCGGTTCAAACCAGAGGGCCCGAACTGTTCCCCCGGAAGTAGGCGATCTTGTACTGAAACATTTCCGCCATCTTTTGCGCCCGCCATTTGGCTTCCGTAGCTTTTTCGCCGGTGAAAAGTTCGTCTACGGTTTCGGAGAACAGGTGGAGCCAGTGTTCGAAATGACGGGCATCCACCGGCAGCTGGTAATGGGGAGGAAATGGCCGGCCGTTATAGGTATGTTCCTTCAGCAGTACGGTTTGCCAGAAATTGTACATCTTCTGGAGGTGCATCGGCCACCGGTCCCGGATCACACCGTTAAAAATGGGTCCCAGCAGGTCATCCGTTCTTACCTTTTCGTAGAAGGTATCTACCAATTGCTGAATATCTTTCAGTTCCTGAATTTCTCGTTTCATCGATTTTCGTTCGACTATTTTAATGCTCTGAACCCAGAGCCAGGCTACCTATTTTCTTTATCTGAGTTTGTATCTGATACTTTAATACCCGTATCTTCTTTCAATCGCTGTTCCTATCCGTTAACGGTACGCTCAATCACGCACCAGAAAAGTCAGACCAACCTCCAGACCGGTAGCCAGTTCGTAAAGACTGGTGCTTTCCAGCATCTTCCGAAGGTCATTCCGGATCCCCACAAATTTATCGTGCAGGGGGCAGGGCTTTTGGGCATTGCATTGCTCCAGTCCGAGGGCGCAGCCCCGATAGATATTGTCTCCATCGATCGCGGAAACGATCTCGCTGAGTTTGATCGCACCGATCCGCTCCCTGCTGATCTGAAACCCCCCGTACGGTCCCTTTACAGAATCGACGATCCGGCTACGGGCCAGTTGCTGCAGGATCTTGGCGGTAAATGCTTCGGGAGAGTTGATCTCACCGGCTATATCCCGCAGGTTAACCCGTTGATCCTGTAGGGATTGAGTGGCAATGTATAAAGTTGCTTTAATGCCGTATTCACACGCTTTGGAAAACATATCTGCGGTTTATTACTCTGACAATGTACATCTTATTGGTATTTCGGACTAATTTATCCGGAATAAAACCTGTTACCCTCTATTTAACGAATGTTGCCTCCCACCTGTAGCCCGCTGGGCACTTCCGCCGGTACTTCCCGGTCAAATTGATCATCGTTCAGCGTATTGAAAAACGAAATAATGGGAGCCATGTCCCGTACGGTGATCTGGAGTTCCCGGATCAGCGTATCCAGTTGTTCATTGGGCACACTCCGGTTGCGGTTTTTACCCTGAGAAATGTCCTGGTAGAACTCCAGCACGCTCTTCAGACTTTTCAGCTCCCCGTTGTGCATATAGGGTGCCGTAAAGCGCAGATTGCGCAGGCTGGGGGTGCGGAAGGCAAACCGCTCTTCGAAACCCCGATCGACCTGATCCAGTTTATCATTTTCCGGTACGCCCAATACATGCATCTTGTAATCGGAGAACATCGGGCCGTTGTGGCAATTGGCGCAGCCTACTTTTTTGAATAATTCAAAGCCGTCTTTTTCATCCAGAGAAATAGCATTTTTATCTCCCCGCATGTACTGATCAAAACGGGAGTTATTGGTCACCAGGCTCCGTTCAAACGCGGCGATGGCTCTGCCGAGATTTTCTGCGGTGACGGGATCGGGATCCGGAAATACTTTTTGGAACAGCTGCACGTACTCCGGAATTGCCTTCAGACGCCGGATCACCTCATCGAGTATATCTGCCTCCGGGTAATGGCGGCCCCGCATCTCTTCCAGGGTCTTAATGGGTTCCAGTGCCTGTGCTTCCAGGCTTTCGACCCGGCCGTCCCAGAACATCGGCGCGCGTTCGGGCTGATACCGATTTTGGTGGTTGATGCCATTGAAAGCGGTGTTGAGAATCGTATGGGCGTTGCGTTTTACAAAGGGGATATCATTTGGTTGCCGGAAACTGCGACGACTGCCAAATCCCCGCCCGTTTACACCGATGGAAATGTCTCGAAACTCAGCGTAACCGTTATCGGGATGATGACAGGTGGCGCAGGCAACATCCTGATCGCCGGACAGGACCGGATCGTAGAACAACAGTTTCCCCAGAGCTACTTTGCCGGGCGTTGTCGGATTGTTGCCCGGAGCCTGTACGTTCAGGGGGAGTGCGCTCACCCGGCTCAGTTTTTGCAATGCGACTTTCCGGCGGGCTCTTGCTTTCAGCATGCGCTCCCGCTCCTGTTCCTCCGTGTTACAACTGGAGAGGATCAGCGCGAAAAGGGAAAGGCATACAAGGAGATAGTTCCTGCTCACAACGGGTAATGTTGGTTTTGGTGAGGCCTAAAGATAGCATTAAATCCTATTTCGGATAAATTTATCCGAAATGAGAAATATCATTGCCAATATGGCGAAAATTGCAGGCCGGAAAGGATAAATGTTTCAGCATGGAATAGCTAAGGCGCAACCGGAAATGTCAGTGCCCCAGATTATCCAGATGCTTTTGGTCAATAATGGCTTTAAAAGCCTTGCGGTAGGTATCGCTGACCGGAATGACCGTTTCTCCGATCTGTACACTGTCGCGGTCGATAATGTCGATCCATTCGAGGGCAACGATGTAGGAATGGTGGACCCGTACAAAATGCGAAGCCGGTAATTGCTCCTCAAGAGTTTTCAAACGTTGCAGTGTAGTGATCTTTCCTTTTGGGGTATGAATGGCGATATAATCTTTGAGGCCCTTGATAAATCTAATCTCGTTTAGGCGTAGTTTGACGTGGCGGGTGCCGTCCTTAACGAAAAGGTAGTCAATCGGCTGGAGAGTAGCCGGCGCCTCTTCCCGGATGGTGGTTCCCTTTGCGGAGCTGTTTCCCGGATCCGCCAGGCGATCTGTGGCTTTCTCCACTGCCTTCAGGAATCGTTCAAAAGTGATGGGCTTGAGCAGGTAATCCGTTACGTCGAGTTCGTAGCCTTCGATCGCGTATTCCGAATAAGCGGTGGTTAAAATGACGATCGGTTTGGTTTTAAGGATCTTGAGCAGCGAAATACCGGTGATCTCCGGCATCTGCACATCCAGGAAAAGAATATCGGGTTCCCGGGTGCGGAGAAAGTCAAGGGCTTTTACCGGGTTGGAGAAAGATTCGAGCAGTTCCAGCGTGCTGATCATGGCGATGTATTCAGTGAGCAGATTGCGCGCCAGGGGTTCGTCCTCGATGATGATACACGTTAAGTTCATGCCAGATCAATTTTTAGTTCAACGGCATAGCGATCCTCCAGATCCTGAATTTCCAGCCGGTAGTTATCCGGATAGCTCAGCTGCAGTCGACGTTTTACATTCGACAATCCGATGCCCGATTTTTCCTTGACGGTCTTGCCCGATTCCGGGATCTTGCTATTCTCCACCCGGTAATAACACTGGCGGTCCCTGACCTGAATGGTAATATTGATCCAGGAATCGGCATCGGAATTACTCACGCCGTGTTTAAAGGCATTTTCCAGGAAGGTGATCAGTACCAGCGGCGCAATTTTTACGCCGGATACATCACCTTGAATTGCAAATTCAATAGGCACGTGATTCCCCAGGCGCAGTTGTTCCAGGCTGATGTAATTCTGCATGTATTCGATCTCCTTACTCAGCGGCACTTCCGGGTGATTGCTGTCGTAAAGCATATAGCGCATCATTTGCGACAGCTTGGAGATCACTTCGGTCGTATTCTGGGATTTGGTATAGGCCAGATAATACAGGTTGTTGAGGGTATTGAAGAGAAAGTGGGGATTGATCTGCGCTTTGAGAAAGCGCAGTTCTGAAGTCAGGCTTTCGTTTTCCAGTTCCTTTTTTCGCGCTTCCAGTTCAAACCAGTCTTCTACAAATTTCAGCAGTCCGACAAAAACGACCAGAAACAGCGCACTGATCATTACATTGACGGTAAAGCGGGTGGAATAGATGTGTTTGGAAAAAAAATGCTGACTCAAAATGGATTGTTTGATCAGCACTACCAGATAGGCCAGCACCAGGAAAACGGGGATAAACTCCAGGGCATAGCGTCCGAAGTTCTTGTGTTTCAACAACCTTGGCAGGAAGTAAAAATAGTTTAGATAACTGATGGCCATCATCGCGGCCATGTGAAAGGTGAAGTCTTTGAAGATCCGCGACCAGTTCAGTTCTTCTCCCGCGCGGGTAAATGTGATCTGGTAAAAGAAAAAGGAGGCATAAACGCACCAGAATGCGATATGGAACAGGACCTTTTTATGTTTTTGTGCAAATGATTCCATTTTTTGCGATGGTACTCCCGGTGATGCGCACAAAATAATAATGTCCGCCCGATTGCCTGCCTTTTTACCCGGTTTCGTAATTCGCGGCCGGTTTTCTCACAATGGATATCGCCGTCCGAAGCCGGGTTTGCCGGCAAAAATTCTCTGCAAATATCCTTTCTAATATTGGTTTTGGAGTAATCTTCGACCATCCGGCCTTTTCGATCGATACCTGGGGTGAAATTTTCGGCAATTCCATTAGATCGATTCATTTGGGCAAAGTGCCGACTTATTTCCGGCAATGGTATATGCATCAAAATCATACCAGGTAAAAGATAGACCTTAGCGTCGTTAATCGCATTATTTTGAATCACCTGCAAACCAGCACCTCCCGGAGGCAATGGTCAAATAGATTGAAATGAAAAAACTTCTCCTCTCTTTATCACTCCTGTTTACCCTGGTATTTAGTTACGCACAGTTCCCCGGTCAATCTTCCGGTACGTCTCTGCGCACCAAGGGCATTGCCCGTATCGCCGGCACGGTACTCGATTCGGAGGGCGGTAGCGGCGTCGAATTTGCAACCATTTCCCTTTTCCTCACCGATAAGAACGAACTGATCGACGGAACGATCACCGATGATAAGGGCAAATTTTCCCTTAACGATCTGATCGACGGCAATTACTACATCGAAATTTCCTATCTGGGTTTCGAGAAAAAAGTACTGGAAAACATCGTCATCGAAAAAGAGCGAAACGTTGACCTGGAAGCCGTTGCGCTCTCCCAGGGTGCCAATGTTCTGGACGAAGTAACGGTAACCAGTGACCGCTCCCTGATCGAAGAAAAGGTGGATCGGATGGTGTACAATGCAGAGAAAGACAACCTGGCCAAAGGAGGAGATGCCGCAGATGTGCTGCGGAAAGTGCCCTTACTGCAGGTAGACCTGGAGGGGAACGTATCCATCCGGGGAAGCTCCAATATCCGGGTGCTGATCAATAACAAACCCTCTACCATCGTTGCGGCCAGCATCGCAGATGCGCTCAAGATGCTGCCGGCGGACATGATCAAATCGGTGGAGGTGATCACTTCGCCTTCTGCCAAATACGATGCGGAAGGTTCCGGAGGGATCATCAATATCATTACCAAGAAAAATGACCTGGAAGGTTATTATCTGAACCTCAATACCGGCGTCGGCCTGCGGGGTTCGAACCTGGGACTGAACGGTAGCTACCGCCGCGGCCGGTTTGGCCTGACCCTCGGCGGTTTCGGACGCGCTTTCTACAATAAGGCGGAAACCGATATCACCCAGGCGACCACCTTAAACGACATGGTTAACCTCACCAAGCAGTTTTCCGATGCTTCGGATAACGGTATTTTTGGGCGCTACAACCTCGGTTTTGACTACGATCTGGATAAAACGCAGTTCCTTTCCGGAGGGATCCGTTACGGCGTCCGGCGTTTTTCGCGCGATCAGTTGCAGACGACCGAGATCTACCGCAACGATGAGCTGTTCTCGACCAATCTGCGGGATATCAATAGTCTTCGGTATTCCGGTACGATCGACCTGAACCTGGATTACCTGAAAAGTTTCAAACCGCAGCAGGAACTGAGTATTTCCACCCTGTATAGCCGTACAAACGAAAACAGCAATTTTGTTTCCGATAACCTCGATGCCAATCAATCTTTCCTGAACAGCCTGAAAAACCTGGATGATAACCTCAACGAGGAAATTACCCTGCAGGCGGATTTCATCACACCCTTTGGAGATAATCAGATCTTTGAAGTAGGCGCCAAGGGGATCCTGCGGATGGTCAACAGTGATTATTCCTACCTGTTTGCCGAAACGCCCAATTCCTTTACCCAGGATTTTAACCGGCCCGCCGGTACTTTGGACTACAGCCAGAACGTAGCGGCTGCGTATACGTCCTATACCTATTCAACGCCGAGCAAATATACTTTCAAAGCCGGCCTTCGCTGGGAACGCACAGCCATCGAAGCTACCCAGGATAACGAAAATATCCAGATCCCGGATTACAGCAATCTCGTACCGAGTATCAACGCATCGAAAAAACTGGGCGGTCTGACGACCCTGAAACTGGGCTACAACCGCCGCATCCAGAGACCCTGGCTGAGACAGCTTAACCCCAACGTCAACATTCAGAACAGCCAGAACATCGAGGTCGGTAATCCGAACCTGCGACCTGAGCTGACCGATAATATCGAACTGGCCCTGAGCACAATGGTCAAAAAGACCTACCTCAATATCTCCGTATTCGGCCGCCTTACGGACAATGCGATCAACCAGATCCGCTTTCCGATCGATTCGATCCCCGGCGCTATCCTGAGCACCTACGAGAACATCGGCCGGGAACAGGCTATTGGGATGAACCTCTTCGCCAACATCAACATTTCGGATAAGTGGTCGGTCAATGGCGGTGTAGATATCGATTACGCCAGACTGAACGGACAGGTAACCGGCCTGGACGGTACCTCCATCACCGCCGAAAACTCCGGGTTCAACTACGGCGGCCGGCTGATGTCACAGCTCAAACTGGACGGCGGCTGGAGTATGCAGGCGTTTACCTTCATGCGGGGAAGAAGAGTAGAGTTGCAGGGGAATCGCGGTGGATTCGGTATGTACGCGCTGGGCGTGAACAAAGATTTCAAGAACGATAGAGGTAGCTACGGCATAGCGCTGGAGAACTTCGCTTCCAGAGGCTGGAATGTCAGATCCGAACTGGATGCTGTAGCTTTTAGTCAGGTCAGCAACATGTACCTGCTCAACCGCAGTGTGAAGATCAACTTTACCTATAAGTTCGGTCAGATGGATTTCCGCAATACCCGGAAAACCCGTTCGGTTAGAAACGATGACCTGATGGGTGACGGTGGCGGCGACATGCAGGGTGGCGGTATGCAGGGTGGTAACGAGAGCGCTGCACCCGCTAGAAATAACCGGGCTGCCAGAAGAAACAACCAGGCGGCCAAGCCGGCGACTTCCGGAACCAGTACGCCCATGCCGGAAGGAAAAGCCCTGGATTTCAGCGGAACCTGGAAAGGGGTAGCGCAGGGACCGATGGGAGAAATGGAGCAAACCTTCGTGTTCTCTATCGACGGCGAACAACTTACCGGTACCATTGAAACCAGAATGGGTAAACAGGACATCAAAAACGGCAAAGTAGAGGGTGGACAATTCTCCTTCGAAGTCACTTTCCGAAATTTCAATATTTCCTACAATGGTGTAGTGCTGGAGGAAAACAAGCTGATGCTAAAGAATGAAAGAATGGAAATGACTCTGGACCGCGTGCAATAAGCCATTCATAAAAATGACTCAACCGGTAGCTAAAACCGGTAGAGGAAGCGC
Organism: Flavilitoribacter nigricans DSM 23189 = NBRC 102662; assembly: GCF_002646595.1. Classification (GTDB taxonomy): domain Bacteria; phylum Bacteroidota; class Bacteroidia; order Chitinophagales; family Saprospiraceae; genus Flavilitoribacter; species Flavilitoribacter nigricans. Next base: position 30,475 of record NZ_PDUD01000001.1, on the reverse strand, counting down.
CCATACGGTATCGTGTGGGCGCTTCTGTTTTACCCCTTGGGGTGCATACCTTTCCGGCCGCCTATCTATTTTTATAGTTTTCTTCCAATCGACCGGGCGTTGACGACCAAAAAAATTAAATTTAAGGGCGAATATTTTTAATGCGTGCTCTCTACGCGCAGAATAACAAATCAGATTGTATGAACCGCTCTCTTTACTACCTGCTAAGCGCATTCGCGCTTATGTATTCCACGACAATTGCAGCAACTGTTCCCGAAAGATCAGTACCCAGTCATCCAAAGCCTACCAGTACGACTATTCATTCGGGCCTGAGATCCATCTATTATGAGAATACAACGGAGGACTCACTGGCCCTGGCTGCTTTCTACCTGGCCACCGACGGATCGAACTGGACCGTCACCTGGGATCTGAGTGAACCGATGTCCACCTGGTACGGCGTTCATTTGGACGGAAATGGCCGGGTAATTTGTCTGGACCTCGACGGCCAGGATAATTGTGTTTCCGATCGCAATAGTTCCGGTAACAACCTTTCGGGTGACCTTACGGATCTCAATCTGCCGGATCTCACCCAATTGCTATTATCCAACAACCAGCTGACCGGCCCGATTCCCGATTTTCTGGGTATGCCTCAACTACAGGTGCTGGATCTGGGGGGAAATCAACTGGAGCAATCGGTGCCGGACTTTTCGGGCCTACCGGTATTGGAAGAGCTTTTTCTGGCCGAAAACCAACTGACCGGAGAAGTCCCCGATTTTTCTGCCTGCCCGATGCTGACGTATCTGAATTTGCATGACAATATGCTTACCGGCACTATTCCGGATCTTTCTAATTTACCCGTCTTGCTGGACCTGATCCTTTCGGATAATCAGCTGTCGGGGATCATTCCCAACTTCTCGGGCCTGCCGGTCCTAAGATCCCTGGTACTTTCCAACAATCAATTGGTTGGTTGCCTTCCGGCATTTTCCCATACTCCGGCGCTGCAGGTTATTTTTGTAAAGAACAACCAGCTACAGTGTACGGTGCCGGAATATCTGAACCTGCCGTCTTTATTATTTCTGGAGATCGAACACAATCGCTTTACGTTCGAAGAATTGCTGCCGAATCTGAATTCTATAAATCGCGTGTATAACTCGGGAGGTCATTTCAAGTATTTTCCCCAGCAACCGATCAGCGTTCCGGCGATGCTGGCGGGTACTCTGGGCGGATCGATTACCATCGATCTGATCGAAGATGATACGGTGAGTTCCAATCATTACGTGTGGTACAAGGACGGCATGCTTTTGGAGGAGATCGATGGTGCCAATGAACTGACCATCTCCGGTCTGACGGGTGCCGACGCCGGAACCTACTCCTGCGAGATCACCAATGACCTGGTTCCCAACCTCATCTTATATACCAATGACATTAATTTGTTTGTCGGAGACGGTAGCGAATCCTGCCGGATGCTCGATTCCCTGGCTCTCGTTTCGCTATACCAGGCGACGGATGGCCCCAACTGGGTGAATAGCTGGGATCTGACCCAGCCGATCCACACCTGGTACGGCGTGACGCTGGACGACAATGAATGTGTAAAATGGCTGTATTTGAGAAGCAATAAACTGAAGGGAATATTGCCCGACCTCAACCTGCCCAATTTAATTAAGCTGGGGCTGAATGTGAATGACATCATGAGTCCGCTGCCTCCCTTTAGCTATACGCCTAAGCTGGATTATCTGGAGCTCGGCGGTAATCAGCTAACGGGCCCCCTGCCCGATCTTTCCAATTTGCAGGAAGTCCTGATCCTGCGTTTTTCCGGCAATTACCTAAGCGGGCAGGTGCCGGATTTTAGTTTGCCGAAATTGACCAAGTTATGGTTAGACTTTAATGCCCTGAGTGGGATCATTCCGGATTTCACCGGCATGGATATGATCGAAGAGATCTACCTGGACCATAATTACCTGGAAGGAACGATCCCTGATTTTAGCCAGAGTGCCACCCTGAAATGGATAGAATTCAGTGATAATCGGCTGATCGGGACGATCCCTGATTTTACCAATTTACCGGCATTGGAGCGAATGTACCTGGCCAATAATGATCTAACGGGCTGCCTGCCTCCACTCAGCAATTCTCCGCTTATTCGCAGGATCCTCGTTCAGGGGAATAATTTGAGTTGTACCGTGCCGGCTTTCGGAGGCAAACCCCAATTTACGGATCTGTACCTGCAGGGAAATCAATTTACCTTTGAGGACCTGCTCCCTCATTTTTCGGACCTGGATCTTGCTGTTTACACCTACGCTCCACAACAGAAAATATTTGCCGATACTCTCATTGAAGCTGACGCCGGGACCTCGCTGGTTATTGACCTCATGGTGGATGATACGGTTTCCAGTAATGTCTATCAATGGTATAAAGCAGGCGAGTTCTACCAGGAAGTGACGGGAAGCAATGAGCTTTCATTCAATACGCTGCAATTAGGGGATTCGGGTGATTATGTCTGCCTGATCACCAACCCGAATCTGCCGGACCTCAGCCTGATGAGCCGGGTGATCACCCTGCAGGTGGAAGAGGTGATCCTGCCCGATTGCGATGACGATATGCTTACCCTCGATCAGGATCCCGTACCGGCAGATACTTATCGGGCCTTTAGTACTGTGGAATCTGCGGGCAGTATTGCGGCTTTTACTGCGGTAACTTTTGTGGCCGGGGAGTCCGTCCGGCTTTTACCGGGCTTTCACGCCCAAGCGGAGTCAGAATTTTTGGCCTACATTGATGATTGCCAGGCCGTAGCCGAAAGTACTCAGGAGCTCCCCAAATCGGTTTCCGCCCTTAAAAGTAGCCCTGAGCTAAAGCTGAAGGTATACCCCAACCCGGGCCGGGGAGCGATCTATGTAGAATATAAGCTGCAGGAAAATTCCCGGGTTCGGATCGTGATCACCGACCTTACCGGTCGCCGGTTGGTAGTAGCGGCAAATGATGTTTGGCAGGAAGCCGGTACTTATCGTCGGCCGATTGATCTGCAGGGATTGCCCTCCGGTATGTATCAGGTACAACTATTCACGGATCAGGGTAGAGCGCAACAGCGCCTGGTCGTATTGGATTGAGTAGCCTGTAAAACTTTAGCCGGACCAGAATGTTTTCAAACGAATAGGTCCGGCGGCTGGTTCAAAGATCGGTCGGCCGGGGCTTCATTTTATCTGCTATTCATACCAATCGTAATATGGAAATCGGAATTGATAGTTTTGCTTATACCCGGTCCAATGAGACCGGTACACGGATGGACCCCATGCAGGCCATGGCCGAACTGCTGGAGCGCATGGAACACGCGGATGCCTGTGGGCTGGATGTATTCGGGATCGGAGAACACCACCGGGAAGAATACCTGGACGCCGCTCCGGTGACGATCCTGGCGGCGGCGGCGGCCCGAACCCGGAATATCAAACTGACCAGTGCCGTTACCGTGTTGAGTGCCGCCGATCCGGTCCGTGTTTTTCAAAGTTTCGCGGCGCTGGACCTGATCTCCCAGGGACGGGCGGAAATGGTCGTCGGACGCGGCTCATCTATCGAAGCCTTTCCGTTATTCGGTTTTGAACTAAACGATTACGATGCACTATTTGCCGAAAAGTTGGGACTATTACTGCACATCCGGGAAAACGAGGTGGTGAGTTGGTCCGGGAAATTCCGGCCGGCCATCCAAAACCTGCCGATCTATCCCCGGCCGGTCCAACCGAAGATCCCGATCTGGCTCGGTGTGGGTGGTACGCCTAATTCTTTTGCCCGCGCCGGTATGCTGGGGCTCCCTCTGATGATCGCGGTGATCGGTGGCGAAACGCACCGGTTTCGGCCGCTGGTTGACCTTTACCGGGAAGCCTGGCTGAAAAGTGGTCACCCGGAAGATCAGATGCAGGTCGGATTGCATTCGTTCGGTTACCTGGCGGAATCAATGGATCAGGCAGTGGCTGACTATTATCCCGGTCACGCCCGCAATATGAACCGGATCGGCCGGGAAAGAGGCTGGCCACCGATGACTATGGATCGGTTTAATCAGAGCCGTAGCCCGCTCGGATTTATGTTGATCGGCGACCCGGAAGAAGTAGCCGAAAAGATCTTGCGCCACAGTGAAGCGCTCGGAGGTATCGACCGCCTTACTTTCCAGATGGACAATGCGGATCTGTCCCACGAGCAGTTAAAACGCTCGATCGAACTGATCGGCACTAAGGTGAAACCTTTGGTGAATCAGGCCTGATCAGACCATTTCCGATACCATCCGGGCGGATTAATACCCGGCCTGTATGTAGGTTTTTAATCTAATTGATGAAACTTTCTTCGATCTCCAGGGTCAGCCGGTCTTCACTGGACAGGCGATAGGCCAAACCGCTGGTTTTGGGAAGTTCGTATTCAAAAAAGTAGCGACAGGTGAATACCTTACCCTGGTAAAACTCGTATTCGTCCGTTGACAGATCCTTTTCCAGCGCTGCGTTGGAGATCGCTGCCTGCTTTAACCACTGCCAGGCAATGGTCACGGTGCCGAAGTATTCCAGATAAAGTGTGGCGTCGGCCAGGAATACCTCCGGTTTTTCTTTACTGGCCAATTCCAGAAGGCTGAGCGTTACCTTGTGCAATTGCCGGGTTACCTGGCCGAGCTGAGTCGCCATATCCGCCAGCTGGGAATGTTTGGCCGCCATTTCAATCGTGGCCTGGATCTCCTGCATGAGCAGTTTCACCGCTTTCCCCTTGGCCATGGTCACTTTCCGGCCGAGCAGGTCCATACCGTGGATGCCGGTGGTGCCTTCGTAGATCGCGTTCACCCGGATGTCCCGGTAGTATTGTTCCAGCGGGAAATCATCGGTATAACCGGCACCTCCGAGGCACTGCATACCCGTACTGACCGCCAAGGTGCCCATTTCCGAAGGGTAGGATTTGGCGATTGGGGTCAGCAGTTCGAGAAGCAAATGAGCGTTTTCTTTTTCTTCCCCCTCAGCGACGTGGGCAATATCCGAGAGTTTGGAGCATTGGAGCAACAGCGCCAGACTTCCTTCCACTACCGCTTTCTGGAACAGCAACATGCGCTTTACATCGGCGTGCTCAATAATGAGCACCTGTTCCTGATTCACATCTTTGTTGGAAGGATGTCTTCCCTGGGGGCGTTCTTTCGCGTATTTCAGGGCAGCGTAGTAGGCTGCCGATGCGGTGCCCGCTGCGACCAGACCGGTACCGATACGGGCTTCGTTCATCATCTGGAACATGAATTTCAGTCCCTGATGTGGTGAGCCGACCAGGTAGCCGTGACAGTCTTCGCGCTGTTCGCCCAGCATCAGGTGGGCGGCAACGTAGCCCTTTTGTCCCATTTTGCCGAAGATACCGGCGGTAGTGACATCGTTGTCTACCAGTTCGCCATCTTCAAGGCGGAATTTAGGAACGACGAATAAAGAGATCCCCCGCGTACCGGCCGGCGCGCCTTTGATCCGGGCCAGCAGCAAATGCACGACATTGTCTACTGCCGTGTGGTCGCCACCGGAGATATAGATCTTCTGACCCCGGATCAGATAATGGCCTTCGTCGGTGAGTTCGGCGCTGGTTGTGATATCGGAAAGAGAACTGCCGGCCTGGGGCTCGGTGAGCGCCATCGTTCCCTGCCAGGCACCGCTGTACATATCGGGAACAAAAGCCTCGTGCAGTTTTTCATCCCCGAAGGTGCGGATCAGATTAGCTGCCGCCTGGGTGAGAAATGCATAAGCCGCCAGATTTGCATTAGCTGCATAAAACTGGAAAAGACCGGCGTGCAGCAGTGTGGCCGGCATTTGCTGACCGCCCGCATCGTAATCATCGATGGCCGCGATCCAGCCTCCGTCCGCCAGCGCCTTGATCCCTTCCTTGAGAGCCGGATGCGTGTGTACGGTCCCTTCGGCGTAGTAAGCCTTGTCTTTATCCATCTCCCGGTAGAAGGGGTAGAGATAAGTATCGGCAATCTGCCGGGCCGCATCGAGGGCCATGTCGGCCGCTTCGTCATCGTAATCAGCAAAGCGTTCGTACTGCTGCAGCTGACTGAAGTTCAGGACCTCGTGCAGTAAAAATTTCAGGTTTCTCAGACTGGCGTAAGTTTCCATAATCTTTTATTTGGTAACGGGTAGAAGGTATTGGAATGGTTTATCCGGTTCGGAATATGCCATCCGATTGAGCTAAAAACTATATCCGTTTAAAAAATCTTTGACTTCCATGCGTTTTCGACCCTGCAGTTGCAGCTCTAACAATTGGATATAGCCATCATTGGTGGCGACCTTTACAAAAGTCTTGTTATCCGAAACGAAAGTCCCGGGGGCCTGCTTAGGGGGAGACATTTCCTTTTCACTGCGCAGTATCTTCAGCTTCTTATCCTCCAGCATGGTCCAGGCGGCAGGGTAGGGGCTTAGTCCCCGAATGAAATCATGCACCGTGCCGGTGTTTTGCCGGAAGTCGATCTCACAGGTTTCGTGGAAGATTTTCGGTGCCTTGGTTGCCAGGCTATCGTCCTGCGGTTTTAGTTCGTAATCATTCCGTTCGATAGCCTGTACCGTTTTGAGCACGGTCTGGGCACCGAGTTCCATCATGCGGTCGTGCACTTCGCCGGCCGTCTCATCCGGTCCGATCGGGAGCGTTTCCTGAAACATGACGTCTCCGGTGTCGATCTTATGTTGTATAAAAAAGGTAGTGACGCCGGTCTCTTTTTCGCCCTGAATGACCGCCCAGTTGATGGGGGCTGCTCCTCGGTATTTAGGCAGGAGAGAACCGTGGAGATTAAAAGTACCGTATTCCGGCATATCCCATACGATTTCCGGCAGCATCCGGAAGGCGACTACGACCTGCAGATTGGCTTTAAGGGTACGGAGTTGTTCGATGAATTCCGGGTTGCGCAGTTTTTCCGGCTGTAATACGGGGATTCCCGCCTTCACGGCGTATTTTTTCACCGCAGATTCCAGCAGTTGCTTGTTGCCCCGGCCGCCGTACTTATCGGTGGCGGTAATTACCCCCACTACCTGGTAACCATTACTCACTAAAATATCCAAAGCGGGGACCGCAAATTCCGGCGTTCCCATAAATACAATTCTCAGATCACGTTTTTCTTTTCCCATCAATAACTTTTAATAGATCACTGGCTACGTCTCCGGCGAGTTCCTGTTGTTGATAAATAATTTCGGCTTGCCGGTAAAAGTACATTCTTTCTGACAATTTAGCCCGGATGAAACCCAGTAATGTATCTTCATTATACGCCTGCAGCAGCGGCCGGTGGGCCCGCTCGGGCATCAGCCGCTGGGCCAGGATCTCCGGAGGGGTATCCAGGAAAACGGTCAAGCCGTGAGCATTCATCCAGTCGATATTATCAAAGAAACAGGGGACCCCACCGCCGGTGCTGATCACCACGCGCTCGATCGTACTGGTATCGTGTAATACCTTTTGCTCGATCCTCCGGAATTCTTCTTCTCCCATTTTCCGGAAGATCGCGGGGATGTCCATTCCGGCTTCCTTTTCGATCAGGTCGTCCAGGTCCGTGAAAATATATCCCAGCTGCCGGGCCAGTGCTTTACCCGTGTGGGTTTTACCGCTTCCCATAAAACCGATGAGATAGATGCGCATAATGTAGGCATGAGGCAGGGCCGGAAGAGACTGACACGCTTCCGGCCACGCCGTTATTTTAAAAATAGATCGGATAATCCTGCTTCCGGCTAATGGCGAAGGCCGCGTTGATCAGTCCGACATGGCTGTACGTCTGGGGGAAGTTGCCCCACTGGCTGCCCGATTCCTCGTGGACATCTTCGCTGAATAAGCCCAGGTGATTGCCGTGGGTGACCAGCATGTCGAACGTTTTGACGGCCTCGTCCAATCGGTTCATCCGCGCGAGCGCTTCCACGTACCAGAACGCACAGATCAGGAAGGTGGATTCCGGGACGCCGAAATCGTCGGCGTGTTTGTAGCGGTAGAACAGACCGGAAGGGGTTTTGAGTTCGTCTTCCAGCACCTTCATATGTCTTTTGGCTTTCGCCGAACGGGGATTCAGATATCCCATATTGATGAGTTGCAGCAGGCTGGCATCCAGATTGGGATTCCCGACGGCCTGGGTGTACACCCCGCGCTCAGCGTCGTAGCAGCGTTCGATCATGGCTGCCGACTCCTTCACGAGTTTGCTGGCGTAGCGCCCCATTTTTTTATCACCGATCACCGAAGCGATCTTTTTCCCGGCCAGGCTGCCCGCCCAGTGGAACAGGAAGGTATAGCTGTGCAATTGAGAAGTGCCCCGGAATTCCCAGAGACCATTATCCGGTTCTTCCATCGTGTTTTCGATCATTTCCAGACTGTGCCAGGCGATCTCTTCGAGGTCTTTACCGGTTTTGCCCAGTAGTCGCTGATCCGTGAAAAAGGGCAGCAGGGTAACCATCACCTGCCCGTAAACATCATTCTGGATATGCTCGTGGGCCTGGTTGCCGATGCGAACGGGTTTTTCTCCGAGATACCCGTCCAGGTCCAGGATCTGCTCCTCCGGAATGGTATGCGAGGCGATGGGCACCAGTGGATGGTAACGCCGGTCTTCACTCAGTACCACGTTTTCGATGAAACGGGCGTAGTCTTTCAGAATATTGAAGTGACTGAGATCATTCAGGGCCTTCAGCGTATAGTGTGCGTCCCGGAACCAGCAGAAACGGTAATCCCAGTTCCGGGTACTACCGGGAGATTCGGGCAGGCTGGTGGTCGTTGCGGCGATAATGGCTCCGGTGTCCTGATACTGATGGAGTTTGAGCGTAAGCGCCGAGCGGATAACCGACTCCTGTCGGAAACGCTCTGTAGACGTATTCTGTACCCAGAGATGCCAGTATTTCCGGGTCTTGACCAGAAAGCTTTCGGCGGTAGTTTCCAGGGCAGCTTCCAGTGGGACGCCCCAGGTAAGGATAAAGTGCTGGGTCTGGCTGAGGGCAAAGGGTTCCTCTTCGAGGATATGGTTGAGCGATACATTGGTGGTCAGACGTACCTGGGCATCGAGACCTTCGTAGCGAATGTGACTGCTGCCCATTACCGGATTGGGTTGCCTCGATCCGTAGGCGCCGACCGGACGACAGCAGACCCTGATCCGCGGCCGGCCCTCGATCGGCACAACTTTTCTCAACAGCATCAGGGGTTTATAGGCCCTTTCGTATTGGAAAAAACGAGGCGCAAAATCCACTACCTTGAAGGTCCCGTCTTCGCAGTGAAAGGTAGTTTCCAGGATATTGGTATTGGGGAGATACTGCTGGGTACTGCTGTAATTCGCTGTAGCGGGACTGATCGAGAATCGTCCCCCTTTTTCCTCATCCAGTAATCCACCAAAAATGAAACTGCTGTCGAAGCGGGGCCAGCACATAAAACCGATATTGGCGTTGGTGTCCACCAGTGCGATGTAAGCGCAATTACCAATAATGCCGTAATTGTACTTGTGTTTTTGCATAAAATAGATTGTTTAAAAAAGCCGGTGCCGGACCGGACCTATCGTTAATAAGTTAGCCAGCTAAACCTACTTGTTTGGTTGAAAAGGTAGTGGGGGATGCGTACAATGGGTGCCCGGACAAAATTGGTCGATTACTTAATTTGGCAAAGCACTTGAAGGCGAAAATAGAAAAGTAAGGATAAAAGCGGTAGTTTTACCCACCTTTTCATTCCCGGTTTGGAGTAAGTTTTTGAATCTTTGGTTTTAGATTGCGGCAAAGATTTTTACTGCTGCCGGATATGGACAATTTTAGTACTTTTGCGGTTACTGAAAAAGGCAGAATTATGAGCATGAAGAATGTCCTGTTTATTGTTTTGGTGATCAGCCTCGGGGCTTGTCAGCAAAATCGCTTTTCCGGTTCCGAAAAAAGTGTGGAAGAGATCAAGGCCGAAGGTCCGATCTCCAACGCGGATATTATCCGAAACCCGGTAAGCGCCGACGGTCCGATGGATACCGTCAACGTTGCCAAAATGGCCTTTACGGAAGAGACCTTTAATTTTGGAGAGGTTAAGGAAGGCGACATCGTTAGACACACCTACAAGTTTACCAATACCGGTAATGTGCCTTTGATCATTTCCAATGCGAGTTCTACCTGCGGCTGTACGGTACCGACCTGGCCGAAGGAGCCGATCGAACCGGGCGCCGGCGGAGAGATCTCGGTCGAGTTCAATACCACGAACAAGCACCGGGAACAGAAAAAGCCGATCATCGTTACGGCCAATACCTATCCGGCCCGCACCACCGTGCATCTGGAAGGATTTGTGCATCCGGAAGAAGAAACAAATTAGTAAATCCGACCTCCGATCGGATAAATTCCCGATCGGCAGCACCCCGGTCGGATAACCATCGCTGATCAAAGATCGGCGCTACGATAATATAAACCAACGTTAAATGAATATGGAAATTTTGTTTTTACAGGCCGGAGGAGCCGGTTCTATGAATTTACTTTTTTTGGGAGCAATGATCCTGATCTTCTGGTTGTTCCTGATCCGTCCGCAGGCTAAAAAGCAGCGCGAACAGAAAACCTTTATGGAGAGTTTGGGCCAAAATGATCAGGTGGTAACCGCCAGCGGCATACTGGGACGCATCAGCAAGATCGAAGATGATATTGTAACTTTGGAAGTGGCCAGCAAGTCGTATATTCGAGTGACGAAGAATGCTATTTCCAAAGAAATGACGGATGCAATTTACGGAGAAGATAAAAAAACAACTTGATAATATCCGGCAGTTCAAATTGCAGGAAGACCGGGCTATTCTATTGAGTTGCATTGGAATAGCTCTGGTTTTCTGGATACTCGTTAAGTTATCGCAGGAATATACGAGCCAAAAACAGGTGTCTTTTACTTACCTGGCACCCGAGGATCTGGCTCTGACCAACATCCCACCTGATGATGTTTACGCCACCCTGAAAGGGACCGGCTGGAACCTGATGTTTGAATACCTTGCCAATTCGACCATCCCTGTGCATTTCAATATCGGGGAAGTTGGAGAGTTCAATCTAAACCGCGCCCAACTCCGGGCGGAGTTACTGGCCGCTCTGGCCTCCAAGGAACTGGACATTACGGAGATCAATTACGATGAGATTAATCTCCGGGCGGAGGAAAAGTCGACCAAGCGCGTTCCCCTTCGCTTTCGTCTGCGCCTGGAGTTTGCGCCCGAACACCACTTGTCGGCGCCTTTACGCATCGATCCGGACAGCGTTACGCTGACGGGGGCCTACTCGGTACTTAACAATTTTACCAGCTGGCCGACAGATACCCTCGAATTTCTCGATCTGACCAATACGGTTACGCTGGCCATCCCGGTGCAAAAGCCGCCACCAGAGATCCAGTTGAGCGCCCGGGAAACGGAGCTGACGATACCGGTGGAGTCCTACACGGAAAAGTCGTTTTTTGTGCCGGTAACTTTAAAAAATCCGCCTTCGGATAGTCTCAAGGTATTTCCCGATAAGATCAAGGTGAGTTTTGCGGTTGGACTGAGTCAATACGATTCCGTGCATTATACGGATTTTCAACTGATGGCGGACCTGAAGGCCACTTCACTGGAAAAAGGGAAAAACACCGTACCGGTGGAGATTACCGCCCAACCCAAAGCGGTGAAGAACGTGGTGTTGTCGAGAAAGTCTGTGGAATTTTTCATTCTAAAACCGGAGGAAAATAAAACGGACAAGCCCCAGTAAAAAAATTACCCCGAACATCTCCGATGACGGGGTAACTACACACACACTATGAGAACACCCATTATTTCTTTGCAGGACTATCGCGCCTGCGTTCAATAGTAAAGACGCCGAATTTTTCTAAAAGTTATAGTAGTGCCTGTTATAGTTTTTAACGTTTTTGTTTTAAATTAAACTATTTTGCTGTAAGTCAGTGTTTTAGATTGAGCCTAAATTGGGGTGTTAAAAATTTTAAGACTGGCCGTCGGCCCTAAATAAAGGATTGTGATTACTCAAAAAAGTGTTCAGGAAATACTGGAGACCGTCAAAGTGGAAGACATCATTCAGGATTACGTCAGCCTGAAGAGGAGAGGAGTAAACATGATCGGCTTGTGCCCCTTCCACAGCGAAAAAACGCCATCCTTCACGGTTTCCCCGGCTAAGAATATCTTTAAGTGTTTTGGCTGCGGGCAGGCCGGCGATGCCGTTAAGTTTTTAATGGAGCACGAACAGCTCACCTTTCCCGAAGCCCTGCGCCATATCGCTCGCAAATACAATATCGATATCGAGGAAACGGCTCCCACGCCGGAAGCCCTGGCCCAGCAGCAGGTAGCGGACAGTCTGTACATCGTCAATGATTACGCCAAGAAATACTACGAAGATCAGCTTTTCAATACCGACATCGGCAAGGGAGTTGGACTCAGTTATTTCAAGAATCGGGGATTTCGGGAAGCTACTATCCGAAAATTCGGCCTGGGATTTGCACCGGCCAAAAAAGATGCCCTGACGGCGAAAGCGATCTCCGAAGGACACAAGATAGATACTCTGCGGGATGCGGGACTGACCAGCAAATTCGATCAGGATTTCTTTCGGAACCGGGTGATGTTCTCCATTCACAACGTCTCCGGGAAGGTGATCGGATTCGGGGGAAGGATCCTGCAGAAAGACATTAAAGCTCCGAAGTACATCAATACGCCGGAAACGGAGATCTACAATAAGAGCAAGGTGCTCTACGGCATTTATTTTGCCAAACAGAGCATACGGAAAGAGGATGAATGCATCCTGGTGGAAGGGTATACGGATGTGATCTCCCTGCATCAGGCCGGTATCGAAAATGTGGTAGCCTCGTCGGGAACTTCCTTGACCAAAGAACAGATCCGCCTGATCAAGCGGTATACGCCCAATGTGAAGATCATTTACGACGGCGATATCGCCGGGGTGAAAGCGGCACTCAGGGGATTGGATCTGTTGCTGGAGCAGGACCTCAACGTCAAAGTGGTTACCCTGCCGGAAGGAGAAGATCCGGATTCTTACCTGCAGTCGGTTGGCGCGTCGGCCTTTAAGAAATACATCGACGAAGAAGCCAAGGACTTTATCCTGTTCAAAACCAATCTGCTACTGAAAGAGATCGGCAACGATCCGGTGAAAAAGACCCATGTCATCAAGGACATCGTCAACAGTATTGGTCTGATCCCGGATCCGATTAAACGTTCGATCTACATCAAGGAGTGTGCCCGTCTGGTAAATGTGGAAGAACAGCTGTTGGTCAATGAGTCCAACCGCATTCTCGCCAAACAGGTGACCAAACAGCGGAACGAAGAGGCAAAACAGCAGGGCGTCTGGAAAGAGGAAGGCGATCAACTGGCCAGGCATCTGGAAAAACCGCTGGCCAAACAGGAAAAAACGGCCAAAGCGGTCGGCGATGAATTTCAGGAAAAGGAGATCGTTCGAAACTTAATGCTATTTTGTGATCAGATCTTTGATAAGGAAGAGAATCTGACCGTTGCGGAATATATCCTGAGTAGTTTGGAAGATCTGTTGGCGGTGATCGACAATCCGCTCTACAAAACCATTTTTTCCGAAGGGATCCAGCGCTTACTGGACCATCATCCGATCACTCCCAAGTACTACGCTCAACACGAAGACGATAATATTCGGAAAATGGCCCTGGATTTTGCAATTTCACCCCATGAATACAGTCCAAACTGGGAGAAAATGCACGATATTACGCTGACGACCCAGCCGATGCCCGAAGAGAACTTTACGAAGGACACCATCGAAAAACTAAAGCGGTTTCGATTGCGGAAAATACAACGCATGATCAGTAAGGTCGATCAGAAGATCCGGAGTTTGCAGGAGCAGGATATGAATGACCCGAAGATCATTGTACAGATCAAATTGAAACTTAAACTGCAGGAATTGCACGGCACTCTTTCCCGGGAAGTGGGAATGCTGGGCTCAACCGGACGATTTTAAAAGTAGGGTAAATGATAAACTTTTTCAAAAAACTATTCGGTGGAGGCGTTGATCTCGCCGAGGTGATCTCCCGCGATGCTTTGGTGGTAGATGTCCGTACGCCGGAAGAATACCGTCGCGGCCATCCGGACGGCGCCATCAACATCCCCTTGAACGAAGTGGATAAGAAGCTCAAAGAACTGACCAGTAAAAAGGTCCCGGTAGTGACCTGTTGTGCTTCGGGTCGGCGCAGTGGTATTGCGGCCAGGCGCATGCAGGAGGAAGGGATTGAGGCGTATAACGGCGGCCCCTGGCAACGGGTTCAGCGGTATTTATAATTAGGGCCGGCACCGTCATTTAATGTGATCGAGATCTTCCCGGTATTCCGGTATTGGGAAATGCTTACAACTTATAATTCCATATGGCAAAGAATATCTACGTTGCCGCCACCAGTCAGCACGTCGGTAAAACGACCTCTACGCTGGGCCTGGTAGCCGTACTGCAACAAAAAGGCATCAACGTCGGTTACTGCAAACCGGTAGGACAGCAGTTTGTGGATCTGGGAGATCTGAGGGTGGACAAGGACGCCCTGCTTTTTGCCAAGACCATGAATTTCGACCTGGTACCGGCTATTCACAGTCCGGTGATCCTGGGCAAGGGAGCGACTACCGATTTTCTCGATGCACCCGAACAGTTTGATTATCCGAGCCGGATCTACGAAGCGGCTGCTGTGCTGGAACGGGATCACGATCTGGTGATCTACGAAGGGACGGGCCACCCCGGGGTCGGTAGTGTTGTCAACCTATCCAACGCAAAAGTGGCCAAAATGCTGAATGCATCGGTGGTGATGGTAGTGGAAGGCGGTATCGGCAGTACGATCGACCGGCTGAACCTCTCGGTGGCCCTATTCCACAAAGCTCAGGTTCCCATTATCGGAGTGATCATCAACAAGGTGCTGCCCGATAAGATGTCGAAGGTCAGAAAATACGTCGGGCGTTGGCTGGAGAAAAGAAATCTGCCCCTGCTGGGGGTATTGCCTTACCAGAAGAGTCTCTCCAATCCGATCATGGAAACGATCATAGAGACGGTTAACGGTCAGGTGCTGCACAATGGCGAATACCTCGACAACCGCATCGAAGGCATCATTGCCGGTTCGTTGGTAGAAACCCATGATTTCCGTACGGAAAAAGACCTCCTGCTGGTGTCCAGCGGGCGCCGGGTTTGCGAGGCCATCGACGCCATCCGGGAAAGTATGGTGAAGGTAAATCGTTCGGACGAATGCCCGTTGGCGGGGATCATCATTACCGGTGACGGTAAAATGAGCAATCAAAGCTACGATGCGATCAACTGTACGGATTACGTCAACGAGCACCGAATCCCCGTGATCACCACGGCGCTGGATACCTACGGCTCGGCCGTCAAGATCAGCGGTATTGAAGTGAAGATTAACACCCGGACGCCCTGGAAAGTTGCCCAGGCAAACGAACTCATCCGTAAACACATCAATTTAGATCCTTTGCTGTAAAAGCCGGGGAAAAGATACACGACCATGAAAGCAATTCACGAAACCAAGTTTGAATTTCCCGGACAAACTGCTTTTTACCGGGGAAAAGTTAGAGACGTATATACTATTGGCGACCGGCTGGTGATGGTGGCATCGGATCGCATCTCCGCCTTCGACCACATCCTGCCGCGGCCGATACCCTACAAAGGGCAGGTACTCAATCAGGTGGCTACTTATTTTTTAAATGCGACCAAAGACATCGCTCCCAATTGGCTGGAAAGTACCCCGGATCCTAATGTTGCCATCGGTATGGCCTGCAAACCCTACCGGGTGGAAATGGTGATCCGCGCCTATCTGGTGGGGCACGCCTGGCGGGAATACGCCGCCGGCAAACGGACACTTTGCGGAGTGAGCATGCCGGATGGGCTGCGGGAAAACGATCCCTTTCCCGAACCCATTATTACGCCCGCAACCAAGGCCGAAGAAGGGCACGATGAAGATATTTCCCGCGAGGAAATACTTCGGCAGGGGATCGTTAGCGAGGAAGATTATCTGATCCTGGAAAAATATACCCGGGCCTTATTTAAGCGCGGAACGGAAATGGCGGCCAAACAGGGACTGATCCTGGTGGATACCAAATACGAATTCGGTAAAAAAGACGGCAAGATCTACGTCATAGACGAAATTCATACGCCGGATAGTTCCCGGTATTTTTACGCGGATGGTTACGAGGAAAGACAGGAGAGGGGAGAGCGGCAAAAGCAGTTGTCCAAAGAATTTGTGCGGGAATGGCTGATGGCCAATGGCTTTCAGGGAAAAGAAGGACAGCAAATGCCGGAGATGCCGGATGAAATGGTGAACAAGGTGACCCAGCGTTATATCGAACTGTACGAACGCATCACCGGGCAGGCTTTCGAGAAAGCTAAAACCGGGGATATCGAAGACCGCATCTACAAACACGTGGTCGGAGCGCTGGGATAGCAACCAGGTAAAACGGTACACCTAAAACAAAACAATATGAGAACCCAACAACTTTTCCCCCTGCTGCTGATCGGTTTACTGGCGGCGTGTCAAAATACCGATAACGGACAAAGCGGGGATCCGGCGGATACCGAAACAATGGATACTACCGCAACCTACGCTACTACCGGCTCCATTGAACGACTGAGCCCGAAACTGGATGCAATCCTCCCAACGGATGCCAGGATCGAGATCCTGGCCGAAGGTTTTGAGTGGAGTGAGGGGCCGCTCTGGCTGGAGGACCAACAAATGGTGATCTTTTCGGACATACCCAATAACCGCATCAATTCCTGGAAACCGGGAGATCAGCAGGCAGCCGTCTATCTGGAACCTTCGGGCTATACCGGCGAAACTGGACGCGGGGGAGAGCTTGGGTGTAATGGCTTACTGCTCGATCCGGAAGGGAAACTCGTTCTTTGTCAGCACGGTGACCGCCGTATTGCCCGGATGGACGCGCTGCTGGATGCGCCCAAATCGGAATTCACCACCCTGGCGGACAACTGGCAGGGCAAGAAACTGAACAGTCCGAACGATGCCGCCTACCACGCCAATGGCTCATTGTATTTTACGGATCCTCCCTACGGATTGGAAAAGAGAATGGACGATCCGGGTAAAGAAATTGATTTTCAGGGCGTCTATCGCATTGATCCTTCCGGTAAGTTACACCTCCTCACCGATGAGATCACCCGCCCGAACGGGATCGGCTTCTCTCCGGACGGTAAAACGGCGTACGTGGCCAGCTCGGATCCCGACAAAGCGATCTGGATGGCTTTTGATGTGAATGATGCCGGTGATTTTGAGAATGGCCGGATCTTTTACGATGTTACCGATCAGGTTGGTCAGGCTCCTGGTCTGCCGGATGGGCTGAAAGTTCATAGCAACGGCCATATCTTTGCTACCGGCCCGGGCGGGGTCTATATCTTCTCTCCGGAAGGGGAAAAGTTGGGCCTGATCCGCACCGGGGAGGCCACCGCGAATTGTGCTTTTGATACTGATGAAAAAACGCTTTATATGACCGCGGATATGTATTTGCTGCGGGTGGAGTTGGAGTGAGTGAGTGGTGAGGGGGAGAGGTGGCAGGTTTCAGGGACGAGGTGTCTGGGATGTTTCGGTCGGTTGTTTACGTATTTCATCTTTTGTAGTATGAAGTCTGGTTCATTCGCCCATACTTTCACCGGCGATCCATCCGCCCGTCCAGGCGGCCTGGAAATTGAAACCTCCGGTAATGGCATCGATATTGAGCACTTCTCCGGCCATAAATAAACCGGGGAAATGTTTGCTTTCAAAACGTTTGAAATCTACTTCCCGTAGATCGACTCCGCCGGCGGTGACAAACTCATCTTTAAAAGTGCTTTTCCCACATACGGTGTACGAGCCCTGGGTAAGCTGCTCGCTTAGCCGGTGCACTTGCTTTTTGCTTAGATCTGCCCAGCGCACTGCCGGACCAATTCCCGCAGCTTCCACAAGGCGCTGCCAGAGACGGTTGGGCATATCGAATTCCCGGGGAGAACGGGTGGCTATACTTTTTTGGGCCAGGTCTTCACGGAATCCCTGCAGCATCTCCCGCAGCTCATCGTAGGATCTGTTCACCCAATTGACCTTCAATTCAAAGCGGTGATTGGCTTCGGCCAGCTCGCGGGCACCCCAGGCGGATAGCCGAAGCACTCCCGGACCGCTTAGCCCCCAGTGGGTGATCAGCAATGGACCGGAGGCCTGAAGTTTATATTCCGGGATCCGTAGCTCAGCCATGGGTACCGAAAGTCCCGGCAGGTCCTTGAGACGCGGATCCTTGATGTTGAAGGTGAACAGGGAGGGGACCGGAGGCACGATCTGGTGGCCCATCGCGGCCAGTGCATCCCAAATACGGGGATTACTGCCGGTAGTCAGCATGATCCGGTCGGCAGTATAGGTGCCTTTACTGGTCTCTACCTGCCAGGAGGTTTGGTCTGCTCCCGGTGGGATAAGCTGATCGACCCGGGTCTGATAATGCACCTGTACACCCGCCCGGCGGGCACTGCCCAGCAGGCAATCGACTATCGTCTGTGAGTCATCCGTCACGGGGAACATACGTCCGTCCTCCTCAATTTTACTTTCCACTCCTCTCTGCTCAAACCAGTCGACGGTATCTCCACAGGCAAAGCGGGTAAAGGGGCCCAACAATTCCCGACTGCCCCGGGGATAGTGTTTGATGAGTTCCCGGGGTGTCCAGCAGGCGTGGGTGAGGTTACATCGCCCGCCTCCGGAAATGCGGACTTTGCCGAGGGCTTCTTTTCCACGTTCCAAAATAATGACCTCACATTCCGGATACAATTCAGCGCAACGAATGGCCGCAAAAAAGCCGGCGGCTCCTCCGCCAATGACCAACACTTTTTTCTGCATAACTCAGTGGGATAATCTGCTTTCCAGTTTTGCCGCAAACTTACGGCAAAAACATTTTTTCCGGCTGCATAAAAGAGGAAAATATGGCGATGGGTACCTTCGGACTTGGTCTTGACCCAAACCCAAAGGTACCTGGAATAGCGCACGGCGAAGCTGCCTAACGCTTTTCAACGGTATTGGTCAGACTTCCGATACCGTCAATGGCGATAGTGACTTCATCTCCGGGCTGCAGGGTGAAATCGCTACCGGGCACAATGCCCGTTCCGGTCATCAGGAATACACCGTAGGGAAAGCTGGTTTCCCGACAAAGGTATTCGACGAGGTCATCCGGTTTTCTTTTCAACTGGGAAAGGTCTGTTTGCCCCGTAAAGACCAGTTCCCGCTGACGCTTGATCTCCAGATGGATCCCGGTAGAGTCGGGGAGGGGAGCCTCACTGACCAGGATACAGGGCCCCAGGGCAGCACTGGCATCGTAGGTTTTGGCCTGCGGCAGATACAAAGGATTTTCTCCTTCAATACTCCGCGAGCTCATATCGTTCCCGATGGTGTAGCCAACGATCTTGGCGTTGGAAGTCACCACCAGGGTAAGTTCCGGTTCGGGAACATCCCAGGTGGAATCTTTCCGGATGCGGATCGGATCACCGGGACCGGAAACCCGGGCAGCGGTTGCTTTGAAAAATAATTCCGGCCGGTCGGCGAGGTAGACCCGCGCGTAAAAATCACTACCACCGGCGGCCTTGGCTTCTTCCTCGCGGCCGATCTTGCTTTGGTAGTAGGTTACTCCGGAAGCCCAGACTTCCTGGTGGCCGATGGGAGCCAGTAGTTGTTCCCCCAATAGATCTTCTCCGTTCTCAACAGGTTTGAGCTCCTGGCACAATCGGGCGCATTTCTGGCCCAGTTCATCGTCATTGATAAACTCATCCCATTCTGCTTCGTGCAAATAATACTGACCCTGCTCCTCCAGGAGTAAGCCCGATCTGGTATGGTATATTTTCATTTATCAGTTTTTCTTTTGAATGGATCTTACAGCATTGTGTTATGCTCCTGCATTAGTGATTGTCCTTCGGAACGTAATCGCCCGAACCACCGACGAGAAAATCGAGATCGGCTCCCCGGTCGGCCTGCTGTACGTGATTGATGTACAGACTTACGTAGCCCCGCTCGGTCGGCTTTTCGGGCGGCGTCCAGGCAGCCCGGCGTTGAGCAAGTTCTTCGTCTGATACGTCGAGATGCAATTTACGGTTGGCTACATCCAGTTCGATGTAATCCCCGTTTTGCACGAGGGCCAGGGTGCCACCTACGGCCGATTCCGGCGCGACGTGCAGTACAACGGTACCGAAAGCCGTACCACTCATCCGACCGTCTGAGATCCGGACCATATCCGTGACCCCTTCTTCGATCAGCTTGCGGGGCAGTTCCAGGTTGCCTACCTCCGGCATACCGGGATATCCTTTCGGTCCGCCACCCTGAAGCACCATTACGGAATTGGCATCTATTTCCAGATCCGGATCGTCAATGCGCTCGTGGTAGTCTTCCACGCTGGTAAAAACTACGGCTCTGCCGCGGTGTACCAGCAGGTCTTCGGTGGCGGCGGAAGGTTTGATCACCGCTCCCTGTTCGCAGAGGTTGCCCCGCAGGATAGCGATACCGGCTTCCGGTTTCAGCGGCTGATCGACGGAGTAGATCACCTTGCGGTCGTGACATACCGCTTTGGCGGTATTTTCTCCAATGGATTTTCCGTTGGCAGTGATGCGATCGAGGTGCAGGTATTCCTTCAGTTCATTGATAATTACGGGCAAACCGCCGGAGTAAAAGAAATCCTCCATCAGATATTTGCCGGAAGGCATCAGGTTCAGCAGTAGTGGGATGCGACTTCCGATACGGTCGAAGTCTTCCAGTTCCAGAGGTACACCCATGCGGCCGGCAATGGCGAGCAGGTGCAGTATGAAGTTGGTAGAACCACCGATACCCGCATTGACCACGATCGAATTTTCAAAAGCTTCGCGGGTCAGGATCTTGGACATCCGCAGGTCTTCTTTGACCATTTCGACGATCCGGCGACCGGAAAGCTGGGCGAGTGTACGCTTGCGGGAGTCCACGGCGGGGATGGCCGCAGCTCCGGGCAGCGTGAGCCCCAGCGATTCCACCATACAGGCCATAGTGGAAGCCGTACCCATGGTCATACAGTGGCCGGCACTGCGCGAAGAGCAGATCTCCGCTTCCTGCAGGTCGAGGTCGGAATACACCTTATGGTGTACGTTTTCCTTGATCCGCCAGACGAAAGTCCCGGAGCCGATGGTCTCATCCCGGAAGCGACCGTTGAGCATCGGTCCGCCTGGTACGACAATGGTGGGGAGGTCCACACTGGCGGCTCCCATAACGGTAGACGGGGTGGTCTTATCACAGCCGGTGAGTAGCACCACGCCGTCTATCGGGTTGGCGCGGATGGTTTCTTCGGTGTCCATACTGGCCAGGTTCCGGTAGATCATGGCCGTCGGCCGGATGAGGATCTCGCCCAGAGACATTACCGGAAACTCGACGGGGAATCCGCCCGCTTCGAGCACACCTTTTTTTACCTGCTCGGCAAAATCGCGGAAATGACCGTTGCAGGGCGTGAGTTCGGACCAGGTGTTACAAATGCCGATCACCGGGCGTCCATCAAAATAGTCATTGGGGTAACCCTGGTTGCGCAACCAGGACCGGTAAATGAAACCCATCTTTCCGCCCCGGCCAAACCATTCCTGGCTGCGTAGTTGCTTTTTTTCTTCCATTAAAGTTGGTTGTTTATCGTTTTTAATCTGGGAAATGATCTGAATCCATGACTCCGACAGCGATCCGGGATCCTGACAAGTTCAGACGTCAGCCTTCTTTTGTCCCGCAATTTCCTGAGGATTGAAAGGCTGGTCCGTACAGCGGCAAGATCAATGTCCTGAGCACTCCGGCAGTCAATAAGTTCAAATCACTTTCGGGCTTTAAGATAAGGAAAAATGGAGCAGCTATTAAAATCCTGAAACGAACACAGCCGATAATTTTCGGGTTTCAAGTATGAGATCACAAACAACAAGATCGCCCCCTTAAACCACATCATTGACCCTAAATTATCTAGCTAAAGCCATGAAAAACTTTCCTGCCATAATCGTACTCCTCTTAGTCTTTTTAGGTGTAACGGCATTTGCTGTGTCCGATAATCAAACCGAAGAAAACCCAATGCCCGCTTCCGCAGACCTGTTGGACCGCCTGACCGACGAATTCCAGTATCTGGTTGATCTGTCGGCTACTGCCGCCGAGCGGTTGGACAATCACATCCATTCCCAGCTGGCCCTGAAGATCGCCGATAATTTTCAGCAGCAGAACCGGGAGCTTTGCCGCCTCATCATCGATCGTGATATCCCGGCCAAGAGAGAAGTTTCTGAGGAACAGCGCAAAGCGATCGTTTCTCTGATCCCGGCCCGTGATCGTGCCCTGAACGCTCGTTTTGAATCCCTGCTCCGGGCTGAATTTGACAGTCTGGAAACCCTGATCAACCGCCACAAAGGTCTGATCGAAGAACGGGAGATCCTGGATTTTGTAGATCAGGTTGAAATCACCACCGATAATTTCAGAAACCAGATCGAGATCCTGCAGTAGAATTAAAAATTGCATTTAATCTGCTCAACAATATTCGCGCTAAAAGTGTACTTTAAATAAAAATACCAAGAAGCGCATGACCTTGCCGGAAGTACTACCTGATTCTACCCGCGTCTGGATCTACCAGACCAACCAGCCGATTGCCGAAGAAAAAGTACCCGAAGTACGGGATAAAATACAATCCTTTGTCCGTAACTGGGTGAGCCACAATCGCGCCCTCAGATCCCACGGGGACCTCTTACACAATCGTTTCGTTGTACTGATGGTCGATGAAAGTCAGGCGGGAGCCAGTGGTTGTTCCATCGATTCTTCCGTCCATTTCCTCAAACGCCTGCAGGCCGAATACGGTGTAGATCTTTTTGATCGCATGGTATTCAGCTTCAAAAAGGGCGACGAAGTG
This sequence comes from Flavilitoribacter nigricans DSM 23189 = NBRC 102662, assembly GCF_002646595.1. Lineage (GTDB taxonomy): Bacteria > Bacteroidota > Bacteroidia > Chitinophagales > Saprospiraceae > Flavilitoribacter > Flavilitoribacter nigricans. The sequence continues at coordinate 7,689 of NZ_PDUD01000001.1, read as the reverse complement.
ATCAGTTTGGATCGCGATGCGTTCGCCCGTTGGTACGCAGAGGGCAAGATTGATGATGAGACGCTCGTTTTCGATACCCTCGTGAACAACAAGAAGGACCTGGAAGAGAACTGGATGAAACCGCTGAAGAATAGCTGGCATCGCCGGATGGTCTAAATAGCTCCGTCGGCCGTGTCTATCTCCTATTTGCTCCCATTAGTCAGATAATTAGGCTTTTCGACCGAAGAGGTCCTATATTAGAACCCTTAATTCAATACATTATGATAGGTAAAGTAAAAAAGTGGTTGGGGATCGAAGGGGTTAAGCTGGAACTGGTGCTGCCCGAGGAGGTCAACTCCAAGGATGGAATTATTGAGGGTAAACTCCGATTTCAATCACTGAACGAACAAACGGTCAGCAGCATTAAAGTGGCGCTGATCGAACGCTACACCCGCGGACGGGGAAAGGAAAAACTGGTCGACGAGTACGAACTGGGAAAACGGGAAATGGAGATTGAATTCAACGTGCCACCGGAAGAGATCCTAGAGGTTGATTTCACCCTGCCCTTTGAACTGGTCCAATCCGATGTGGACGAATTCGGCGCTAAAAATTTTCTATTTGGTGGTATTGCCCGGGCGGCCCGCATGATGCGCGGCGCCAAATCCGAGTTTCGGATCGAAGCGGAAGCTTCCGTGAAGGGAGTGGCTTTGAATCCATTTGATAAAAAGCCGATCAATCTGGTTTAAGAACTGATCTTCTTCTATAATAATTTGGTATTCGGTACCTGAAAATACCGGCTTACCGGATCCGTACCGAATACCAAACTGCACTTCTTTATTACTTCCGTCTAAAGCCTTTCTTGGGCATTCCTGCACCCGGCATTCCTCCCATTCCCGGCGTTTTAGACATTTTATGCATGAACTTACGCATCTGATCAAACTGCTTGATGAAGCGGTTGATATCGTCCATCGTCTGACCACAGCCCATGGCGATCCGCTTTTTCCGGCTCATGTTGAGTACCTCCGGATTTTCTCTTTCCTGGGGAGTCATGGACTGGATGATCGCTTCCACCCGGTTGAGCGCCTTATCGTCGATGTCCAGATCACGGGTCATCTTATTCATACCCGGGATCATTTTCATCAAACTCTTCAGGTCACCCATTTTACGGATCTGGTAGATCTGACTTAAGAAGTCATTGAAATCCAGCTTGTTGCGTTTGATCTTCTTCTCCAGCCGTTTAGCCTCCTCCTCATCGAACTGCTCCTGTGCTTTTTCTACGAAGGAAACGATGTCCCCCATACCCAGGATCCGCTGGGCCATCCGGTCCGGATAGAACACGTCGAGCGTATCCATTTGCTCACCGGTACTGACAAATTTGATCGGCTTACCGACCGTATATTTTACCGACAGGGCCGCACCACCGCGGGTATCACCGTCCAGTTTGGTCAAAACCACACCGTCGTAGTTGATCACATCGTTGAAGGCCTTGGCGGTATTTACCGCATCCTGACCGGTCATGGAATCCACTACAAAAAGCGTTTCGTTGGGTTGGATCGCCTCCTTTATATTGGCGATCTCTTTCATCATCGCCTCGTCGATGGAAAGCCGTCCCGCTGTATCGACGATCACTACGTCGCGGTTGGTTTCCTGAGCGTGGGCAATGGCTTTGAGTGCGATCTCTACCGGATTTTTATTCTCCGGTTCGGTATATACGGGAACCCCAACCTGCTCACCGAGCACATTGATCTGATTGATAGCCGCCGGACGGTAGACGTCACAGGCTACCAACAATGGTTTTTTCTTGCGTTTTTCTTTCAGGAAAAGGGAGAGTTTTCCGGAGAAAGTCGTTTTACCGGAACCCTGCAGACCGGCGATCAGAATGACCGTGGGACTGCCGTTCAGGTTGATACCGGCGGCCTGACCACCCATCAACTCCACCAGTTCGTCCATGACGATCTTTACCATCAGTTCCCCCGGCCTAACTGCTTTCAGCACGTTTTCCTGCCCGAGGGCTTTGTCTTTCACCTTGTCGGTGAACTCTTTGGCGATTTTATAGTTAACATCGGCGGCTACGAGTGCTCTTCGGATCTCTTTAACAGATTGAGCGATATTGATCTCAGTAAGCTTGCTTTCGCCTTTAAGTGTTTTAAAGGCTCCTTCCAAACGATCACTTAAACTTTCAAACATGGAAAATCAAAATTTTTTTCTATATTGCTGCCACTCCGCAGCAGTTTGATACAGTCGCAAATATAGATATAAATGGCGGAAATGCTACTTTGTTTGCTCAAGACCAAGCTGAGTTTCCACAAATTCTACTTTCTTGTTGATTTTTAAGTTGTTTCCTTAGGAATTTTGTGATTTCAGAGCCCTTCATTTTGGTTAATTCCTAAGAACATATCCTCTCGCGCAACTGAAAAAATGAACTACCCGACCTGATTCAGCAATTATCAGACTTTCGAAGTGTCTTGACAAGGCACTGATATAGAATATTCACTTTTCATCATAACAAACAAAACGGATATATGTCTGCAACACGCAACCCAATATTATGGTTGGTGTTATGGTTGCTTTGGACCATCCTGGCCTATCCGACCTGTCTGAAAAACTGTTGCTCGGAAGATGGGGCAGTTGAGGATACGATCGGTATGGTGGAAGAAGAGGGTCCGGAAGAAGAAGAGGCGGTTACTGATACACCAACTGCCCGCGAACCCATTGATTTTGCATGGAGTGTCGCCAGACCTAACACGAACGAAGGATACGATCAGTACAGCCGGGATGTACTGGACAGCCGGACGGACGACAATATTCTCGAGATCGTCGGCCTCTATTTTGAGGAAGAAACTGCCCCGGACGGGTACGAGAATATGGGCCTTGCCCGGGCTTCTCTGACGCGCGATCTGATCGCTTCCGATCTGCCCGATGAACGGGTGAATTTGCGCTCTCGCCTCGTAGACGAAAGAGCCGGTGTACGGGACGGATTCTTTGACGCCGTAGAATTCCGCTGGCTCGAAGCGGAAGAAAAAATAGCGGCAACCGTTGAAGAACTACCCGATCGCCGCATTATTCGCTTTCCTTTTAATTCTACCGAAAAAGAATACGATCCCAGTGTGGATGAATACCTGGACAAACTGGCCGAACGCCTGAAGGAGACGGGAGAGACCGTGCGTTTGGTAGGTCATACGGATAATGTCGGTGGTGATGAGGCCAACATGGTGCTTTCGGATCGGCGGGCAAAAGTCATTCGGGATATCCTGAGGAATAAAGGAGTTGCTGCGGATCAGATCACTACCGAGGCAAAAGGAGAATCCCAACCGGTAGCGAGCAATGAGACCGAGGCCGGTCGCTACGATAATCGTCGGGTGGAGATCTTCCTGAACAAAGCCGATGAATAAAATGGAAGTTGACATGGTATCGCACGCCGGTACCGCGTCTGCACCCTTTGTTAAATTATAAATATTCAAAAAATGCAATTCGATATAATTTTTCTGGATACTTTTTTGGGATTGCCCTGCTGGTTGCTTTGGTTGTTAGCTTCCCTGCTTTCCGGACTGCTGGGGTATTTGATCGGCTGGGCGCAGTATAAACCTTGTTGTGACAAAGTAGAAGAGGTGGAGGAAGAAGCCCGGAGACTGCATGCAGGCATTACCGATTGGGAAGCAAAATACCGGGAGCTACAGTACCGTCGGGATGAACTCGATAAAGACAATACGGCCCTGCGAGCCTCGCTCAACCAGTGTGAAGCCGATAAAGCCGCACTCAACGCCAAAATACTCACCACGGAGAGCCGCAGTCGAAGCGTTGATCCCGGTGCTCTGGCCTTTGCGGATACCGGCTCCGGCGGCGGTGGTGCTGACTATATCGCTCTGATCGGACTGGACAATCTGCAGATCATTGAAGGTATAGGTCCCAAGATCGAACAGCTGCTGAAGAATTCCGGCTACACGAGTTGGGGTGCCCTGGCTGCTGCTGAGTACGATGATCTGAAAAAGGTGCTGGAGGATGCCGGACCGAGATACCGGATCCACGATCCCAAGTCCTGGCCGGAGCAGGCCCGTTTGGCGGCGGAAGGCAAATGGGACGAATTGATCCAATATCAGAAATTCCTGGATGCCGGACGGGAGAATACCGGTGATTTTGAAAGTGATTCCAAACTGGAAAAACTGATCGCCAAAAAAATGGGCTATTCTACTAATCCAAACGATCTTAAGATCGTGGAAGGCATCGGACCCAAGATCGAAGGCCTGTTGCACGGGGCCGGCATACAGACCTGGTCGGACCTCGCCGCTACGAGTGTAGATCGTCTGCGGGAGATCCTGGCTGAGGCTGGAGAGCGTTACCGCCTGGCGGATCCGACCAGTTGGCCCAAGCAGGCTGAGCTGGCCGCCAGTGGCAACTGGGATGAACTGAAAGAATATCAGGACTTCTTAAGCGGAGGAAAAGATCCGTCTTAAATAGAAGATATTTAAACATCGTGCCCGCTTCGGTCAGTTCTGATCGTGGCGGGCTATTTTTTTTTCTGTAATGAAAAATCAACTGAATATCTGAAAACAATGTCCGGGCTTTCTACCTTTATACGGTAAACCGTGCCTGGGAACAGGCCGGTAATTGCTCACTACGTCCTTATCAACCACCAATCGCTCACTACCTTAATCGCTATTAACTATGATGATCAGAAATTTACTCTTGTTTTGTCTGTCCTTAATTTTATTCTCCTGTGGAAACGAAGCTTCCGAAATGACCGGCAATCCACCGGCCGAGGGTTTTAACCTGGAAGGCTCGGATGAAAAAGCCATCGCTATCGCCGATTCCGTCATGGCGGCAATGGGAGGCCGGCAAAACTGGGATAACACCCGGTACATCCACTGGAATTTTTTCGGCGCCCGCACCTTGCTTTGGGATAAGCTGGAGCAAAAGGCCCGCGTAGAATCGCACCGGGACAGTTCCATTTACATTGTAGATCTAAAAAATGGCGGCGGAATGGTCAAAAGAAACGGTGAAGAACAGACCGCGCCTGATTCCATCGCCATGTACACCAAACGCGGAGAAGGCATGTGGATCAATGACTCTTACTGGCTCGTCATGCCCTATAAATTGAAGGATTCCGGTGTAACGCTCAAATACGTTGGCCAGGACACCACGCAGGCCGGGAAAATGGCCGATGTTCTCCAACTCACCTTCGAAGCAGTCGGTAATACACCCAACAACAAATACCTGGTGTACGTAGATCCGGACAGCCATCTGGTAACTCAATGGGATTTCTTTACCAATGCCGGCGACGAAGCTCCGCGTTTCTCGACGCCCTGGGCCGATTATAAGGAATACGGTTCGATCCTGTTATCCGGAGATCGCGGCAATCGGAAACTCAGCAATATTGCCGTTTATGAAAGCGTTCCGGAAGGTGCATTTACCAGTTTGGAGCCTTTAAAAATGGGGGATTAGGTCCCAAATGTTAACATAAACGAACTCCCTTAACATATTTCAGGATTCTTTAACCAAGCTGCAAAACGGATTAACGTCTCCTTAGTGGCCGGCCATTGCTATACCCTATAATTTAGCAGTTATACACCTAATACAAGGATTTAAAACGAAAAGGTTATGACTGCTCCCACTGTAAAAACATTCATCATCGCTTGCTGCTCAGCCATATTTTTGCTGAGCTCCTGTGCTTCGGCCGAGAAACTGGTGGAAACCGGAAATTACGATCAGGCCATCGAACTGGCAATCCGGAAACTCGCCGGCAAGAAGAATAAAAAGGTAAAATACGTTCAGGCCCTGGAAGAAGCTTTTGCCCAGGTTACCGATCGGGATATGCGCACGGCCGAACACCTGAAAGCCGATGGCAAGAACGCCAACTGGGAAAAAATCAATGACATCTACCGTCGGATCAGCCGCCGGCAGGAAGCCATTCGCCCCTTGTTGCCCCTGATCGATAAAGAAGGTATCAAAGCTGATTTTCAGTTTGTTCGGGTAGAGGGCCTGGAAAAAGATAGTCGGGAAAAAGCAGCCGCTTTCCTTTACGATGAGGCGCAGGAATTGCTGGATCGGGGTCGCAACGGTGACCGTCAGGCGGCACGCCTGGCCTATTCCCAACTGGAAAAGATCAGCAAATACTACCGCACTTACCGGGACCGGGAAGAATTGATGCAGGTCGCTCAGGATCTGGGGACCACCTATATCCTCGTCAGTGTCGAAAACCGTGCACCCGTTGTATTGCCCGCCGGATTTGAAGCCGAAGTAACCCGTTTCGGCGTTCGTGACCTGGATAGCAAATGGAGTGTGTACCACAATCGCCAGGATCCGAATATCGAATACGATTACGAGGCGATCATGCGCCTTACCAATATTCAGTTGAGCCCCGAGGTTGTTAAAGAACGTCAGTACGAGGATGTACGCGAAATCGAAGATGGGTTTGATTATGTACTGGATGCGAACGGAAACGTGACCAAGGATACGCTGGGCAATGACATCAAAATACCGCGCAAAGTGCTGATACGGGCTAAAGTGCTGGAAGTCTATCAGAGTAAAGTAGCCACCCTCAGTGGTCGCGTAGATCTGGTTGACCTCAGAAGCCGGGAACTAATCGATAGTCAGGCCATCGGAGTGGATGCCGTTTTCGAAAACTACGCTTCTACCTTCAGAGGAGATGAGCGGGCCCTGAGTAAAGAAACCCGGCGTCGGATCGGGAACCAGCCCTTGCCTTTTCCTACGGACGAGGATTTGATCCTGACGGCCGCCGAACAGATGAAACCGGTCGTAAAAGACAAGATCTCCCGCACCAGAAACCTGATATAACTCTAAGAAAAAAGAGAGAATGGTCCATCCATTCACCTCTGTCGAAATATTAAATGTCTGTGTAACTCCAAACAACCATTTTGCCGGCCGATCTTATCCGATCGGCCTTTTTTTTGCAAAAGACTTGTTATTCCTATCCGGAAAAAATATATTTGCATCCGCTTAAGCCAAAACCCACGACGGTGGAACTTTTAAAGTCGAATTTTGGTTTTTGCATTGAACACTAAAAACGGGGTGTAGCGCAGCCCGGTTAGCGCGCGTCGTTCGGGACGACGAGGCCGGAGGTTCGAATCCTCTCACCCCGACTAGCTTAAGATCAAAAGCCTTTGTAGTCAATCGATTACAAAGGCTTTTTGTTTTGGTGGTGGTGAACAACAGACTTTCTAAGTTTCGAAAACTTAGAAAGTCTAAAGTGCTATCCCTCAATGGCTTAGTTTCATCGGTCCGAACGGCATTTTGCCCATCGCCGTATCCACTGTACCCGCACTCAGAAGTTCGGAATCGGACGCCTCAAAGTACTCCACCCGGATCTGGTGTTTTCCCTTTTTCTATTACCAAACTACCGTTCCCGGCGGAAATGAAACAGAAATACCTACGATGGTTCGGACCGATCGCATCAGATCCGGATTAAACAGTATACGGTACAAAAGGTGATCAATAGCACCGGTGAGGATTTGGTGGTGCTCTTCTAAAAAGGCAATCGCTGGAGCGATAGTGTCGGATGATCCGTCGGATTTTTCTTTAAGTTGCTGTCCCATAATATTGAAATTAGGAGGCCATGGTACGTGACACAGCAACTTAAACATGAGTCATCGTACATTGCGATTGAACCCAAAATAGTGAAAGAATATTAGAATAAGAGTAGGAAGAGCGAGATAAGGCCGATGAGTCACCTGCTTCAAAAAGCCGTTCGGGATG